>CAWCLQ010000012.1:0-645528 GCA_963796445.1 uncultured Alphaproteobacteria bacterium
GCGTCGCGTAGCCCTGAAGGAAAAGAGCCTCATTCACAGCGGGGCTTTCACTGCCGAAGATTTTGTTCAGGGCGTCTTCGTCGTGCTGCGTAAGATGCAGGGCACCATCTTCGTTCTGGTCGTAGGTGAACAGATCATATTTGGGAACTTGTCTTTCACCACTTCGATTTTTGTCATGCACCTATCCTGTTGAAGACGCGTGGTCGGGTGGGTCGGTGCCTTTATGTTGAAGTCTTTCTCATGGCGTCACGTCCGCGCATTCCCATGTGTTATGCTGTAACATTTTAGCACCCACTGAACAGCTGGTTTGCAAGTTGACTTGCCGGATGTGCACCTTGCCGAACAGCTGCTTATCGCGGCAAAGCCGTCATCTGAGTAAATTCGTCGGATGACTGCAATGAGCCCAGAGCGGAAGTGCTACTGCGCAAGCGCTCGCAAGTGCAGCAACGCGAACGCCAAAATTGTTAGCTGCGCCGCAGAGAGAAAAGCGGACGTACATTCACAGCGCAGCGAGATTTGCGACATCTATTTCCGTTGTGCGGACTTTGTTGCCGTTCGCTGCAGATGCATCATCTCAGGTTGATAGGAGTGGCATCCTGTAAGAACGGTGGGTTGCGGTTATCCGTTGCGCCAAACGCCGAGGTCCGTCTTGTGAACAAAGCCGTTCTTCGCCGGGCAAGGTCAACCGATATGCGAGGATTGGGAGATGGCGCTAGGGCACGGTGCCCTCGACGAAATACAGCGCGCAGGTCGTGAAAGTGTCTTCACGGTCGTGATAGTTCAGGAAGCTGTCCACAAAAGTCTGAGCGGCCTCATCAGACCCCAGACAGGCGGAAATCGCCGTGAAGGCGGCCCCAAGCTGATCAACCCAGTTTTCCCGACGGTCGGCGTCGATCACGCCCGCGACGGTAAATGTTGCATCGGGTTCATAGTCAACCTTGATGTCCGTCAGATCCGCATTGCGAAACATCGAGAACATCTTGCGCCCGACGTTGGGGTCCACGAGTGAGTTGAAAACGCGCTCGACGTCCTTCTGAAAAGCGTCATCGACCGGATGGTGGGTAATCGAGAATCCGTCGAAGTTGCAGCACACGACCTTGCCTCCGGGACGGGTAACGCGCCGGAATTCTGCCACGGCAAGCTCCGGATTGTTCACCCACTGAAGCACGTATTTGCTCCACACAAGGTCAAAGGTGTCGTCTTCGAACGGCAGCGAGAAAATATCGCCGGTCTGGAAACTGATGTTTTCGATGGCTTCGTCCCGGGCACGCGCCCGGGCATAGCCCAGATGTTGATCACTGACATCCGCACCAATCGCGCGACCATCGGGAGCCGCCTTGGCCAGCAGTCTGGTCATCGAGCCTGACCCGCAGCCTGCGTCAAGGATCACGGCGTCGGTCGGAACCGAAAACTTACTCAGGTGGCCTTCGATTCTGCCGATGCGTGCCTGCCGTTCAAGGCGCCCGTGTTCGTCTTCGTATCCGATGACATAGGGTTTCGAAGAGCCAGTGGTCATTCTTTGTTCCTTTTGTCCGGGTCTTGCGATTGGAGTGCGGGTTCCTAGGATAGTGTCATTCGAGAAGGTTGCCGGCAATATCGATTTGCCAAGGCTGCACTAAGGTTGACCGCTAATCTGGACGGAGCGGCTAAGCGCTTCTTGCCCCTGTACGGTGCGTCCCTTTGGTTTGTATTGATCGAATGGCAGCAATAGCCTCCAAAGCGGACTCGGCTCTCCAGGGACAAAGAGCCGCTTTGGGCCGTTCGCAACAGGCTGGATTTTCTGCTCATGCAAAATGCTGCGGGACGGAATGTGGTAAAGTGGGCTCGAAGCTGCCTTGCAGCAGCGTAGCATCGCTAGCGTTTGAGGCGCTCCTAAACCCGCCATTTAGCTTCTCGCGTAGAATCAGCCGGTCAACGCGGTGTTGATGTATGGAGCGGGCGGGATGGATTGAGGAAAGCTCATGTCCGGAATCCAACTTCCCGCAGTCAAACCAAAGCGCGCCCCTTGGAACAAGGGACGGCTGGTTGGCCAGAAACGACCGTTGTTACCAAAACAGGTCCGGGCTATCCGTGCCCGGCTCGAACTCGCGGGTAATCTCCGGGATCTGGCGATGTTCAATCTGGCGATCGACAGTAAGTTGCGGGGCTGCGACCTCGTTAGATTGACGGTCGCCGATCTGGTTTCCGGAGACAGAGTCCGAGATCGTGTAACCTTTACCCAAAGCAAGACGAACCGACCGGTGCAATTTGAAGTCTCTGAAAACACACGTGAATCCATTTGGAATTGGGTAAGTGCTCCCGAGATGCTCGGTTGTGTCTGCCTTTTTCCAAGTCGGCTGCATGACAGGCCGCATGTATCGACCCGTCAATATGCACGATTGGTTCGTGACTGGGTTTCCGCGATCGGTCTTGATCCGAGCGGTTACGGCACGCATTCGATGAGACGCACGAAGGCGGCGCAGATATACCGCAAGACCGGAAACCTGCGTGCAGTCCAGCTTTTGCCAGGCCATGCGAAAGTTGACAGCAAAGTTCGTTACTCGGCGTCGAGTTGGAGGACGCGCTCAGCATCGCCGAGAAGATCAAGATCTGAGAACTGGGCGAACGGCCTAGCCCGCCGTTCGTCTTCCGAGAGCGGTTATGTGGTCCGGGCATCTCGATCGGCAGCTCAGAGCCCAATGCAGACATGGTTCGGCACCGATGCTCGCAGATGCAGCAACTCAGTTGAGCTAAACCATCAGCTACGCTGCAGAAGGAAAAGCGGCCGTTGGTGCAATCCGCAGCAAGCTGGACAGGGGCTATGACCGAGTTGCGGGACGAAGCCGCTGTTCGCCGCGGCGCGGCTTTGCAGGCCCGTTTGTGTACCTGTTTTTGGTGCCGCACTGGATGACATGTCGGCATCATAATGCTTGCCTGAGCGCTGATATTCAGAAGGACACACCGTTCTCAGAACATATCTGGCACCTTTGCGCAGGGTCCCCATGTCGCAGGGTCCGAAAGACCAGCACTCGACCAAGCCTCTTGTAGCACGCGCGATTCCGCGGAACGCGTACGCGGCAGATCATCAAGGATGTCGAACCACGGCACGCGGCTTTCCATCCCGTTGTGCGCTGCCGGCGCATAGTTCTGTGGACTGTCGAGGCTGGTAGTGAAAATCACGAGGTGGGCTGCTTCATGCGGGCGCGTCATGCGATACACTAGGCTGGAGCCACAGACTTCACAAAACCCTCTTCGAGCAATTGGGGATGAAGTGAAATACTTCGGCTCGGCGCTGGTAAACCGCACCGAAGACGCAGGAAACGCGGTATAAGCGCTCATGGTGGAGCCGGAGAACTTTTGGCAAATCCGGCAATGGCAATAACCCGAACTCAATGCGGGCGCGTTGATTTCGTAGCGGACTGCACCGCACAGACAGCCGCCCGTGACTAGGGATTTCTGCAACGCATCAGGGTCCAGATCCATGAATCCGGCTACCCGACCGCGTTTTGCATGCGTCATATAAACATGCAGCGGCGCATCACCATCCTTGAGTTTCTTGTAACCGGCGTCGTCAAAATCTATGTCAATCTTACCACGTACCTGCGCCATAACATCGCCAGACACAGCGATTCCACCTGGCTCCGCGAGAGCTTCAAGACGGGCCGCCACATTAACTCCATTCCCCAGAAGGTCGTCACCGTTCACCACAACGTCGCCGACCGACACGCCTACGCGCACAATCAGCTCGCTTGCTGTCGATTTTGGCTTCTTCATTGCCATGGTGCGCTGGATGCCGATGGCGCAATTTACCGCTTCTAACGTGCTGGAGAACTCAGCTAGAAATCCATCGCCCATAGATTTGAAAAGACGACCCCGGTTGGCTTGAACCAGCATCTCGATGACATCGCGGCGCAGATTTTCCACCTGCTCCAGCGTCCCGCCTTCGTCTTTGTCAACCAAGGCTGCAAACCCAACCACGTCAGTTGCCAATATTGCTGCCAATCTACGTTCCATAGTAGCCCCCTGGGTCTTGCCCCAAGTTCACTATATCGAAAATACGATCATCCTCCTACCGGACGACGTATATCGAATACCAGGAATAGTCTGTGCGAACTAATCCTCGCTACGGCGGACATACATACTCCCATTGAATACTGCATAGCCGCCATGAGCTGCAGCGCGGAATGCAAAGGCAGGATAAATGGCTGTTTTGGGCTCAGAGCGAACTTACGGCGGCGCAGCAGATCGAGATCAAACCGCTCCTCTGTACGGCTTCACTAAATACGACTGGATCGCATTGCCCCGCTTTTGATGCTACGTGCCCCGGCAGATCAAGGCTAACCACCCGATAACCAGCCTGCTCCACAACCTCTCCAATCGTGTGCCATTGATCGTGATTGCCATCAAATCCATGGGGCTCTGAGCACTGCAATAGAGTGGCTCGTTGATCACTTGTCCCTGCATTGGGAAGAATTTGCCCGCGATGCCAAAGATCTCGAACCACTCGTAAACATGTGAATGCTTCTTGCAATTGGCATTGTTTTAGTGGCTACAGTGCTGCTCGCCGTCTTCTAGTTCTGAAAGAATTCCAATGAATATGCTTAAGATCGTCGCAGTTCCAATGCACAAAGAAGGTCGCAAATTTGTTGCGATTTTTGCTGCAATCTCCGTTGGCTTGTCCTTTGTCTGGATGCCGTTGTTTTGGCTGGGCGTGGGTGCAACTGTCTGGTGCTACTATTTCTTTCGCGACCCGGTGCGTGTCATTCCACAGCAGCCGGGGCTTGTGGTGTCACCCGCCGACGGAATCATATCTTTGATCGAGGATGTCACACCGCCGACAGATATGGGCCTTGGCGCTAAGCGGGTCACCCGAGTTTCCGTGTTCATGAATGTTTTTAACTGCCATGTGAACCGTGCACCGATCGCTGGCAAGGTAACGAATATTTCATACCACCACGGCAAGTTTCTGAATGCATCTCTGGATAAGGCAAGCGAACATAATGAACGCAACAGCATCACCATCGAGGCTGAAGACGGCGTGCAGATCGGAGTTGTCCAGATTGCGGGTCTGGTTGCGCGGCGGATTGTTTGCTTCGTGCGCGAAGGCAGCGCACTGGGTGCCGGACATCGTTTCGGTTTAATCCGTTTCGGTAGCCGATTGGATGTCTATCTGCCCGAAGGCGTCGCGCCTCTGGTGGCAGTGGGTCAGACTGCGGTGGCTGGGGAAACCATCTTGGCCGATCTGCTCGACCCAGATCATACGCGCAGTGGCATAGCTGAATGACCGCTGAATCCCGTATCAAGCTGCGCCATGTTATCCCCAGTGTGGTCACAGTGTTTGCCATTTGTGCAGGCATGTCCTCAATCAGAATGAGCCTTGAAGGGCATGTAGACGTAGCGCTTTACTTCATATTGCTGGCCGTATTCTTGGATGCAGCAGATGGAAAACTCGCGCGGTTTCTGGATTCCGCCAGCCCGTTTGGAGCGGAGCTGGATACGCTTGCCGACTTCTTCAACTTCGGCATCGTTCCTGGCGTGCTGTTGTATAATTCTCTCTATATTGGCACCGTATATGCCAGTTTAGGTTTTCTGGCGACGCTGGTTCTAGCGGTTTGTTGCGCGCTCAGGTTGGCCCGCTTCAACCTGTCCACGAAAAGTGCAGAGGTGACGCTTAAGAAGGACAACCATTTTGTCGGGGTTCCGGCCCCGGCGCTCGCTTGTCTGGCATTGTTGCCAATTTACATGCAACTTCACGGCTGGCAGGACACGGACCTTCCTATCTTGCGGGCGATCTACATAGTCGGTGTTGGTCTCCTGGCTGTCAGTACCATACCGACAATGTCGATAAAGCATGCCAGCATCAGGCGAGCACATCTCCCTTTTGCCGTTGTGGCGGCGATGGCTTTGGTGATGTGCCTTATCGTATATCCTTGGCCTACCTTGATTGCTGGCAACTTAGTCTATCTGGCGTCCCTGCCATTTTCCTATTTGGCGCACATCAAACACATCAAGGCATTGCAGAACGATCATGCGCGTTTTCTTGACTGAAGACGAGGCGGCACTGGCGCGCCCTATCAAGGAACACCTCGAAGAGGATAATCATCTTGTTGAGTGTTTCGGAAGCTGGAATGGCGTGGCTTTGATTGGGGTGGAAGCGTTTCTTGTCGCTGTCAACTAAGACAAAAATAGGAAACATGGCCAGTGGTGACAAGTCGCCTATAAAACCAATATGTTATAACTTGAATGCCTGCCAGAGGCGGCGTTTCTCAATGAGTACATCAAAAAGCGAACACTGGCACTGACGCTGCGGATGATCACATTGTCCCGCAACTCGGTCATAGACGCCCCGGACCCAGCTGCGGCAACGACGAACGGCCGCTTTCGCGGCTTCGGCGCAGCGAATGCATTAGGCTGCCCTTGTTGCTGCATATGCAAGCATGCTTTCAAGGGCGAGTCCGCTTCGGGCTCCTAGTGGACATATGGCAGGACAAGTTTGAACCTCGTCCCGAAAGCCGCCGTTACCGAAACGCAGATGCTTTACTCATTTCAGCGGCTTGATCCGATAATTGGACATTCGACTGAAGGAAGCAGCCGTCGGACAAACAGACCAGGAGCGACGGAAGTGAGCCTTTAGCGAAATGCCGTCTGACGGCAGTCTCCAAGACGATGACTGCTGCGCGTTAGACGGCAACGGTACACCCATCAAATTTACCAAGTCAGCATCTGAACAAATAATCGAAGCTACTTGGTTTGCTCAACGATGGTCGGGCATTAATGAAATAAGCGCTGGAACAGACGCTTTTTGCCTGCTCAAACATCCTGTCTGTTGGGTAAGCGGGTTTTCCGTCCCTTTTCGGTCCAACGATTATTAGTTCTTCGTCGCCCATAGTGAATACTTCGCCAGGTGTGTTCTCGGTAACCGGCGCACAAGCCGTTATTAGGCATACACCAAAAACGATAATTGTCGGTCTCATGCAAACAGTCCATCTGTTCATAATCTGAAATCTTACTATCCCAGTGATAGACCCAGAGAACCAGTTGAAAATAAATAGTGCCAAGAGGCTTGTCTGAACATCACCTTTGTAAGGTTTACTTTTATGTTTTTTGAAACCCGCTGCGAACAGCAGAAGGCATCGCTCGCAGTTGTGACTATGCATTTTGAGTGTCGCTTGCGGACTATTGGCAAACTGTAAGGTCGCGTCGCCTTTGTCCGCATGTGAGACATACAGGCCCCAGTGTAGCGAATGGCAGGAATAAGTTTCGGTCCATTTGCACGATATGAATGTCTGGTTTAGGGGAATCGTGCTGCGCCGCCGCGGGCAATGGCGTGATATGGTCGAGCAATCAAGGCAATTTTCGCTGCGCCAGCATCAGGCTACTCCGTCCCGCAACTGAGACATTCGTCCAAAGTGCAGCGAACGTTCGATGCTGATGAAAGCAGTCATTCACAACCAAAACTTCAAATGTCCAGTCGTGAATGGCCGCTTAACGCGACGAAGTGGTCATCTGAGTAAAACAGTCGGATGACCGCACCGAGCCCATTGCAGCCGGATTGCAATCGCGATCTTCGGAAACGAGCTCTTCAAGGCATGCAGCCCCTTGCGCACCGTGATGCCCTGTTCGATCAGAAAGTCCCGGATCTGATTGATTGTTGCCGTGCGACGGGACACTAATCTCGACCGCACGCGATGCAACGCCTGAAGGTCCAACTGATCCTGGTTCCTCTCTGTCACCGTCTTCAGGTTTGGATGCAACGCGGCCTCGGCAATAGCTTCCGCATCATTGTAGTCATTCTTCTGACCCTTGATGAATGGCAGGACATAAATTGCCGGGATGATCTGCGGCTCAAACCCAAGGCCACGCAACGTGCGGCTCACAAATTGTGCGCTGCGACATGCTTCCATCCCAACAATGCATCTCGGTAACGCTTCAAAGGTGGCGCCCAAGGCCAGACGTTTCATCTTCCGCCGCAGCACCCGATTGCCCTCCGCATCGAACCCGACCAAATGAAAGACGTCCTTGCCGATGTCGACGCCAATTACCGACAGGTTAGAAAGCTCTTCAGCTTTGCGTTTAGCTCATGACCACTTCTCCTTCTGTTTTGGGTTAACACTCTCAAGTTAACCCGCCGGGGGAAGCAGCCGGTTCATCCCATTAGCGGGCTTGTATGGTGCTCCCGTTTCGACAGCCTCGCAAGTATTGCTTAACGGAATGGAATACCCGTCCTTCCAAAATGATCTGGCGACAGAAACAGCAATCTGGCTATCTGTCGCGCAGCACACTGCTGCCAGCGGGAACTGGCAGCGCCTTTTCGGTCCCGTACAAAAATAACCCCGCGATGCGTGTTTGATATCGCACCGCAACCGAATATTCGTGACCGATGTTGTCGAAAATGACATCACGGATTTCTTCCCGTCTGATACCGGGCGGAAGCAATTCGGCTACAGAGCCGACCCGATAAGATGCTTCGATCGGGAGGTCCACGATGAGCCAGACCTCTGCGATTTTTTGCTGTGGTTCCACATCGATCCGGACAATCTCAACAGGATGTTCACCGGCCCATTCAGCAATTGCATCCGATATCTGCACCTCAGCCTCTTGTTTCTGATAACGGGTGTAAGTGGCATGTCCAAGTTGCACTAGGAGGATGCCCATAAACAACACTACCGAAAGTATGCCCGAGGTGAATTGCACACGCCGCTGGCTGCTGTAGAAAACAGTTTTCGCGCCCGAGAGCAAATAAACGACGCTGGCCGCCAGTATGATGGCACCAAAATTCGTTGTGAAAAGAACCAGCGCCTCGTAGGCAAAAGTATAGTCATCAAAATATAGAAGTATGCCCGCTGATGCCAAAGGCGGAACGAGCGATACTCCAATGGCCGCGCCAGGAAGGAGGCTGACTTCGGCCTTGTTAATTTGCACGTATGCCCCTGCGACACCTGCGGCAAGTGCAATGAACAGATCTTCGAGTTCCTGGGTCTGTTCTGGCAAGAACCTGAGCGGGGAGGTGTATTCCGTTAGGAACGTCTACGGCGAAAATAACAAACCATGCCTGTAAAGTTGAAAGGCCAGCAGCCGCAAGCACCACAATAACCAAGACAAAAGCGCGTCGAATTCTGCCCACGGTTACCGCTGCGGCGATACCAAGAATTGGTGTCATCATTGGAGCCATGAGCATCGCAGCAATGACAACCGCTTCCGAGTCTCGAATGAGACCCATCGTCGCCACAACCACGGACAAGGCCAGAAGCATCGAAAAGCGCCTCCAGTATGAAGTAGGGTTGTTTCCCTCAAACTTCAGAATTTCCTTCGTGACACTAAAGTTGTGGAGACTTATCGGCTTTATGCCCTCCAAGGCAAGAAATTAACGTGATGACTTTTGATTCTTTGCGTTATCGCATTCCCAACCGTACCGAAAATAAATCGTGTCCGAAGCTGTATTTCCACATTTGTGCGAGTTTCAGGGTAAATCACCAACTGAAAATCTATGACCTTGGCTCGGACGACGGCTTCGTCCGCATGTTAGACATCGGACGCGGGCGCGGCGAACGTCCGGATTGGATTGCGTTCCTTCAGCCCACTGTGAACGGCCGCTTTGGGGAAGTCGTGCTGCAGTGCCGCGACGTTGTCACTGCTCTGACCGAACGGCAGTGGCAAAACATGCTGCATCCGCATCAGGCGGGTTTGCCCTGTGTGGATGGCGTCTGCTTTGCAAGAGAAAACTGCGTTGATTGCGCGGTTGGTCAGTACAGTCCTGTGTTCCCGTTGCCCGGCAGGCGATTTGCAAAGCAAATCTGCCGAGAGGGGGCATTCGTCTTGCATTTCTAAAGTGTTTCTTTCCTCTTATGCTGCAGCTTTGCGGTAACAGGTGTTTTTGGTCAGAATAGCCCAGATGATCCGTGCCGCTTTGTTCGCCATGGCAATTGTCGCAAGACGGACGGGTTTTCGTTCAAGCAGTTGTATGATCCAGGGATGCACGCGCTCAGGATACCCACGAGCACGTTGAACTTGGGAGGTCGTGCCGATCACGAGCAGCCTTCGTATGTAGCGGTCCCCTTTTTTGCTGATCCGCCCCAAACGTTCTTTGCCGCCACTCGACCTGTTTAGTGGGGTGAGGCCGAGCCATGCGGCGAACTCACGCCCGTTCCTGAACTGTTTCCCATCGCCGATGGGAGCGACAATGGCCGAGGCTGTGATGGGGCCACACCGGGAACCGTCCTGATCCGCTTGGCGCGTTCATCGATCCGCGAATGATGCTCGGTCAGCGTATCGTAGAAGGTCACCCTTTCATGGAGAGAGTTGACCTGGTCGCAGAGCGTTTTAAGCATGCTCTTCGCGACATCCGGGGTGTCCGGATAGTCATCGGTTTGGAATGTTTTGACGAAACGTATTGCCGCGACCGGCCCGTTTCCGATCACATGACCGAACTCTCGAATAAGCCCACGGATCACGTTCAGCATCTGGGTTTTCCGACGGACAACGAGTTGGCGAACGCGATGCATGGTCAGCAGAGCCTGTTGCTCTTTCGACTTCACCGCAACAAAGCGCATGGTCGGCCTCGTAACGGCTTCGCAGATCGCCTCGGCATCAACGGCATCTGTCTTTCCGCGTTTTACATATGGCTTGACGTAAACCGCAGGCATCAGGCGCACATCATGACCGATTGCAAACGGCTCACGCGCACAATGATGTACCGAACTACACGCCTCAATTCGGGGATATTCTGAAAGAACTTCAGTAGCTGCCTACGTCTGATGGATCGATTGAAGACAACTGTTCCATCGCCAGCAATCCCGTGGACCTGAAAAACGTCCCTCCCAAGATCCAATCCAATTGTCGTAACTTCCATGGTGGGGTTCCTTGCCTGTCAGAAGATGACTTCTGCAGTCTGCCGCAAAACGCGACGGTTGGCAGAAGACGCCATCCACCCCATCCGCAAGTGAGACATTGATCTCATAAAACTTGCTGCGGTTGGAACGAACGGCAGCTTTTCTGTCTGCTATACGGCTGACGGATTTAGTCGTAGCATTTCTGCATCTGCGAGGTTCAGCGCCGTGGCACTTCCGGTATGGGCCCGATGCGGTCATTAGCCATTTTTCTTAGAGGGCAGCAATGCAACGTTAAACGGCCGTTCACGGCTAGGAATTCGAAGCTCTGGTTCTTTATGACCGATTTCATCAGTAGCGGAGTTTGTCAAAAAATAGCAAATGACCGAGTTGCGGACTTTTCTGCCTGATGCGGCTGCAGCGATGATCATTCCTTCGGCACACGGCCTGCACGCACAAGCTCTGCCGCAGCGCAAATTTCCCAAAACCGGACGTTCGCGATGCCCCAAATCGACAGAATCAAACCGGACGTTCGCCGCGCCCGCGTCCGATGTCTCACATGCGGACAAACGCGCCAAATGCCGATGCAGCAAATCTTGCCAGAGAGTTGCGGCCAAGTTGGCAACCCACTAGCGGCATTGAAGCAGCGGACATCCAACACGATTGAACTTGCCTCAGTCTAAACCAGTTGTTCGTTGCGCGGGTGCAAGATGTCTTACATGCGGATAAACCGGTCATCGGAAACCTTGCGGACCAATAGCTACTTGAGGGGCCCTTCGAATTTGCTAATCCGGCTGAACTCGAGCTGACCTCAAAAACGGTCCGACCAATCGCCGTATGCAGACTAGTTCCTGTCCGAAAACGTGTACGCATCAGCAATTCTTTGTCTATCATTTTTAACAATTTGCCTTGCTTTGGGCATATTGTTGACCGTTTCAAAGGGCAGAGTTCGGCTAGGAGGTTTCCATGACGATCTCGATTTACGGCGCCCTACGGTCGGATACGACCATGACAGACAACATCGCGACCTACGCGACCCTTGGTAGTACGTTTCAGATCAACGCCTACAGCAGTCTGACCTTCGAAGATGGGGCAGACCCGACAGTCATTGCTGGCGACTCGATTTCGAATGAAACACCAAATGATCCGACGCAGACCTTAGCTGGAAACGCGATTGCTTGGGATTACACAATCACCGTCAACGATGGAACGACAAACTATGAAATTGGACTTGTCGACTATGATCTAGACGGAGATGGTTCCTTTGACTGGCCTACTGCTGAGCAAGGCTTTTTCATTGCGTTTATTGGATCCGTGCCACCGCTCAACACACCGCTGACTATCGCGACAGTTTCAAACAATGGCGCTTCAATTCCTGTGGATAGCACAGTGCCGTGTTTTGCAAAGCACACGCTGATTGAAACACCATCAGGGCCCGCTAGAATCCAAGATTTGCGAAAAGGTGATCAGGTGCTGACCTTGGATCAAGGGGAGCAAACCATTCGCTGGGTTGGATCACGGAAGATTGGTAGAAAGGCACTAATGAAGACTCCCAAGCTGCGCCCAATACGGATCGAAGCTGGTTCACTAGGTGAAGGGTTACCAAATCGCAATTTGTGGGTTTCGCCGCAACATCGAATGATGCTTCATTCCGTTATCGCGGAGAGAATGTTTGGCACAGAAGAGGTTTTTCTCCCAGCGCACAAGTTGGTAGGTTTGCCTGGTATCGCCGTTGAAACAGACGCTCGCGGGGTTGAGTACTTCCATTTATTGCTTGACCGCCACCAGGTCATCCTAGCTGAAGGCGCTCCAACAGAAAGCCTATTCACTGGCCCAGAGGCGCTCAAGAACATAGGGTCAATTGGAAGGCTGCAGGTCTTGGCATTATTCCCAAAAATCGGGAACTCCAAGACACAATCCGATCCTGGCACGCATTGTGCCAGAGAAAGGGCGATTAATGAAGCAGCTCGTATCGCGGCACCTGAAAAATAGTAAACCCCTTATTTCATCCGCTTACAAAGGGTGCAACGCACTGCAGAGACGATTGATCGACGAAATAACGCTCGAAGTGCAGGCGGGGAAGGTCACGTCAAACAGCGTTGAGCGCTGTGCCTAAAAGACTCTATTGCTTCCAACATGCAGCTCACCAATAGTTCAAGACTATATTCCGGTACAACGACAGTATCCCTCAGAAAAGTCACTTATATCTATAAATCATAAAGCAAAGAATGGTTGCCGTGACTTCAAACTGACCCAGATCGGTACACTGACGAAAGCCTGAAAAGCGCGCAACTCGCCATGAACCATAACCTGATCTATCAATTGGAGTGTTCCGGCAACGGCGACATAACGTTTGCCGCCGAAACCTTCTCTGATTTTGTGCTGGTAACAGACTGCCCTGTCAAATTCTCGAACGGCACTATTCTCGAGGATGTTCTGATTGCCACGGACGGCGATGTGAACGCGTCGCATGTTCAGATCGGTAAAGATGAAAACTGTGCCCCAGGTGGCGGCGCATCGATTTGGACCTACGGCGACGTCAAGACAGTTTCGACGCACTCAGGGTGCGGCGCGCAGATACTTGCCTTGGGTGATATTCAGTTCACGGCAAACGCGAACGGCGTCAAAGGCGTTTCCTTTATCTCGGGCGGTCGGATTGACGGGACAAGCAACTCAAACATGGGTTTCTGCAACAATGGTGGCACCAAAAACTTTGCCGCAGCGCGGTATTTTCGCATGGTAGAATAATGAAGCCAAACCAATCCAGTGGAATTGAGGGCGCGTCCATGGGCGCGCCTTTGGCTTTAGTAAAATCGGACATTGGTTGCGACCGCCGCGAGGTTCGAGGAAGCTCCGTCCGGAGGCTGTGTGGAACCTCTGTTCGTGGCGTGGTTGATGTGAGGTTTCGGCGTTTGTATGCGTTTTGGCGTGGGGTCGTCCTGTCGGCGGGTACGATGGCTTTTGGGGCTGGCGGTATCCCTCTGGGACGGATTGAACAATGTGGCACGGATTTCGGGGGAAGCGAGGCTTCTTGCGCCTTCATTGCGTCGATCATCGCCGGAATGCCGATGATCTTCATCACACGGGTCATATTGTAAGCCAGCACATGCAGCGCCCTCTCGGGGGCAACATTTTTTAGCCGTCTCATTTTGAAGTGCGTGGCCCCCTTCCATGATTTGATGGTACCGTATGGATGCGCAACGGTCATACTGCGAACCGCCAATCGGGTCGGGTCTGCATCCAACCGGTCCTGGACCCGGTCTGGACTATCCTCTTTCTCCCATCGACGAACGCGCCGTTCCTTGCCGGTCGTGCATTTGTTCTTGATGATGCAATCGGCGCAGGCACCCGACCAATACGTTCTGATGGCTTTGCCGTCTTGTGGGCCGGTGAACCTGTAGGTCAGGTTCCCGCCTGCGGGGCAGACATAGACATCGAGGTCGTTGTCACAGGTGAAGTCAGCCTTCTCAAACTGACCGCGCGCCGCCGCGTTTGATGTCAGAGGCTTCGGGATGACAACGGAGATGCCGGCCTCTTCGCTTGCGACGATCTCCTCGTCTCTGTAATAACCTATGTCCGCGATTGCTGTGAGCTGATCTGTCGTCCTGACCTCGTCCGCTGTGGTTGCCATCGCGCGGGCATCAGGATCCGTCAAAGAGACTTGCGTCTTGCCGGTCTCATCCATGCGGTGTTCGACGGACCGGTAACGCACCGCCTCCTTTTGTAAATGTCCCAGCGTCCTCAGGCTGCGTTCCATGCGGGCCTCTGGCAGCACCGCGCCGGTCTGCTCAAACACTTCGTCAGCGCGATCCAAGTCACCCAGATAGCGCGCGATTGCCTTGTCGATCTCAGCCAGTTTCTGACGCAACTTGCCGCGCGTATCATGCTTGGCCTTGGCCATTCAAAGCTTTGAACCGGCTGCCATCAATCGCAACCAAATCCGCATCGAGCAGGTCCATGTTGCGGCACAGGGCCACAAATTGTTGGCAAACTTTGCGGATCGCAGGCCCGTTGTCCTTCCTGAACTCCGAGATTGTCTTGAAGTCAGGCTTCAACCGTCCCGTCAACCGGATGAGTTCCAGATTGCGGCCGCAGTCGCGCGCCAACCGCCGCGACGACTGGACCTGGTTGAGATATCCGCAGATATAAAGCCGCAGCATCCCCCCCCGGAGGAGAACCAGGGCGACCCGTGACAGCAGGCTGCTGTAGTGAAGCCAGGCCCTGCGGGATCACGAACATCGACAAACGCATCGATGGCACGGACAGGGCGGCTCTCGTCGACATAATCCTCCAGATGTTCAGCCAGTACCATCGTCTGCTGACGGTCCAGACCTGCAATAACCTGCGTCATGAACAACCTCCGCATCGAATACGGAAATCAGACCATCATCCGGCGAAAGCACAGGGGTTTTTGCACATACACACTCTTCGCAACTGAGACATAAGGCGGGTTTGCTGCGGATGCCGGCATTACGCTCCAAAGTGGACGTTGCACCTTGGTCGATAGCACGCGCTAATCTGGCACTTCCCAGCGCCTGGTGTTCCCGTTCCATTGCCGCACGTCCGGGCCGTGTTTTTCCTACTCGGTTTGCTCGTCAAGAGCTGCGCGAAGTTTCGATAGCCACTATGAACGGGGTCAGCAATCATCGTCAGTAAAAGCTATCATTGGTTCAATTGTGTTCCGCACGCCCTTATCGCACGCGGTTGCGGGTCCGGCATTTTCCTGCTGTTGGTAACGAACCTTGTCACCGTATTTTGCGCAGACATCCAGCGACGGCCTGAGAGAGCCGTCGTCGATTACGACGATCTGATAATGCTCAGTTCCTGCGCCATGGGCGATTGCAAACAGTGGTCCAATTCTGCGCGGCGATTGTAACTCGGCACAATGACGGCAATGTTTGACATGCAGCCTGTGTGACAAAACTGCGTCCTTTTGCAAACAGTTAGTCTCGGATGAGATTTTATTTGGGCCTTTGAGGCATAAGTTTACAATGCGAGTGAAAGGCGACAAGGGAGAGCTTGTATGAGTAAATTGCGAAACCGTCCCGCTGGCAGTGTAATACTGGTTTCTTCTGCGGGAAAAGAAAGTGTAAAGCTCACGCTGGAGTGCCTGCGTCGTCAGACCGTTTCAGAACAACTTGAGATTGTTCTGGCGGCGCGACCGGAAGAGGTACAGGGTCTTAATACCCTAGATCCCGAAGGATTTTTCGAACTAGAAGTAGTTTCTGCAGATCTGACAACGTCGGCCATCGCGCGCAGCGCGGCCATCCAAAAGGCCCGTGCCGAGATTGTGCTGTTCGTGGAAGATCATTCATTTCCCGTGCAAAAAGACTGGGCAGAGCGACTAATTGCTGCGCATCAGGCTGGGCATGTAGCCGTCGGACCATCTATGAAAAACGCTAACCCGCTGACCCCTTCCAGTTGGGCAAACTTAGCAATTGAATATGGTCAGTGGATCAATGTTCCGGAGGCAGGGCTGGTGGATCAACTCCCCGGCCATAACTCGTCTTATAAACGCGCGGCACTGATGCAGTATGGAAGCGAGTTGGCCGACAAGTTGGAAGTGGAATGGGTCATGCAAAATGAGTTCAGAGCAAGGGGTGAAACGCTTTGGGTAGACCCCGAAGTGTCAACAGCACATCTAAATTTTTCCAACTTTAAAAGCGCGGTTAGACTGCATTTTCTGGAAGGACGCATGTTCGCCGCTAGTCGAGCAAATGGATGGGGTCCTTTCCGGCGCGCTGCGTATGCGGTCGCCTTCCCCTTGATTTTTTTAGTGCGACTGGTCCGTATTTCGCGAAACTTGCTAGGCAGCGACGAAGGTCGACCGTATTTTCTGAGAACCCTGCCGTATTGTATTGTTTACCTTTTGGCGAGCGCTTTTGGCGAAGGGATTGGCTATGCGTTCTCGGACGGGGGGCAGCGCGCCTTATTGGGAGAGTTGGAGTATGACCGGTGGAAGTTTATTCACGACGGAGAGCAAGACGTGAAACTGGATTACTTATAATCAATCGTCGCCGCGATCTTTCTTCCACTTGGTTTTATAACTGGTCTGTTTGGGATCAACGTCGGCGGGATACCCGGTGTCGAAGCAGCGTATGGTTATTGGGTGGTATCAGTCGGTTCGATACTTATTGGGTTCGTATTGTCCTTCGTCTTCAGGCATCTGAAGTGGCTGTGAACTATTGCTAACCGCGCAAACCAAAACCTCGTGCACAATGCTTTCGATTAGCCATCTAAGCTGACATCAGCCGTACCGCAGAAACTCGGAACTGTGGGCTTGGAGCACACGTTGGCTGCCCGACGTGTGAGCGTCTGCAGAGCGGACATAGCCCAAATTCGAGTGATCGTTAGCTCTTCAAAAAAATGTTGAGTTGGGTGGACACTCATAATCGATCAATTTCGCGATGGGTCGGCGGTATGCGTGAATACAATGGATGCCGACTTGTCGCCCTAATATCACCTAAATCCGAGATAACAGTGAGATGATTTGATAGGATGCTGAGATGCTACGTACACTGGCCGCTGTTTTGTTCATTTTGCCGACACTTGCGTTTGGTGAACCCGAGTTGCATGCGATTGGCGTCTATGAAGGTAACATCAGGACCAATGGTCAAATTCATGGCGGGCAGGTTCGGGTCTTCGTCGACAGAACAGACAATCCAGTTTTGTTGTCGCTTGGCAGTTACGAGCCGGTTCGCTGGTTCATTGAGACGTCTTCCGGTACGCGGATTGATACGGTCATTCTTCATGGAAGAGACCCTAGCAGATCAGAAATTTTTCTGAACAATATCCCTGTATCCCCTCGGATCATCGAGGATGTCGGGTACGCCTATAAGAATGAGGGTAGCAAGTTTCGCAGTATCCTCGATGCACTGTTTGAGGAAACTGGGATAGACACGTTGGCTTCGTTCAACGGTTTGTACCGGGCGACTTCAGCACCGTTTGTGATAGACAAGATCGTGCTTGATCGTGCAAACCGTATCGATCACTTAAAGGATCGCGTGCGGCCCCAGGCGGTTCCAGAAACTTTGCGTCCTTTTCTCAAAATGGCCGAAGCAATCGAAACGCCCAGGCTGAAATTCACTTATGACGGGTTCATCCTGACCGAAAATGGTGAGACCTTAGTCATTCCCCCAACGCTGGACGTGCCGGATATCAGCCACCCCTCTGGCTCCGCCTATGACAAGGATGGAGGGCGATTGTTTGGTGTCACATTTGGGGGTGAGGGATTTATCTATCAGTATGATATCGCAGCAAAGCAGTGGTCGGTTTTAGCAAGTATGGAAAACGCCGATGCCTCCGGAATGATGTTTGACCGCGAAGGTGATCGACTGATCTTTGGATACGGCCTGACGAGCTCCGGTCTTTTAGTCTACAACTTTGAAAGCGGGCAATTGGTCAAATCGCCTGTTCGGACAGTAAGTCTTAGCGGGTTCACGGATCTATACGATGTGGGGAATGGTCCCACGGCCGATCTTATTCCTGTCGCTATATCCGGTGACTTGCTCTTGGTTCGCGCAGGTGGAAGCCGTGTATACAGGCGGTCTTCTGAGAAAAGTCGGACATATTTGGTGAATATAAGAACGGGTGAGGCCACTTTGGTCGCCTATAATGACGCGCAGTGATCGAAGCTGATCGATTTTAACGTGCGATGGTGGTCTTCGGTGCCGCGAACGCGCTTGCCATCATACGTGGCACCACAAAACGGAGCGGACAAACAGCTTTCAAGGGTCCGAGAAAAAATCGACTCGTCGCGTTCTGCAAATAGGTCTTGGTTTTCGCCGCTTGGTTCAATTCGAATATCGGGACGACTGCTGAACAAGCTGCGTGTCAGCTGACTGAACAGAACTGCCAGCTGACGCGCAGGTCGGTGATAGGGTGCGCTGATCTAGTAGCACCGAAAGGAACGTACCTTCTGCGACCTTAAGCGCGCGGTCTTGGCAATTGCCAAGGCAAGAGCGACGCCATGCGCGCTATCTGGTTTAGCTGGTCGCGCAGTTCACAGCGACGACCGCGTGTTGGTCTGCGATCATTCCACCGGCGCGGCGGCGAATGTACCACTTAAAAAAGACCCGGCGATGTGACGTTGTCGTCCAGCGTCACGCGTAGCGAACCGGCGTCCGCGATCACATAGGCCCGACGCATATCGCCGAACAGGATCGGGTGCGCGTTGCTGCCAAGGTCTGGCATGGCTTCGTCGATTGTGACCGCATCGCCCAGCAAAGTCGCAGGCATACCATCGGATAAAATCAGTTGGATGACCGGCTACGAGCCCAAAGCAGAAGTTGCAGATTTGACGAATTTCAGTGATGTTTGCTAAGGCTGGAATGACGTGTCTGCCGCATAGTGAAAATGTACCTTAAAGAGATGAAGCGTAGATGCTGCAGCCGCACTAGCCCTGTTCACCAAGCAAGATTAACCACAATTTGATCAGGCTGGGACCGGACAAGCTTCAGGTTCTCGCCGCGCGCTTTAACGAGTGATGTACGCATTGGTCGCCACGCACCACGACTTCTTATAGTCCGCATTCATGCGATCTCGGCAGTATCGCAACGGAATTTGTTGTTCGTGGGCTTTCGCTTCGTGTTGGGTTTTGTGTTGAAATGCGAGAACGTTTCCAGCAGCTTTCTTAATGAAAGCTGGATCGATCGGAGAGTTGACAGCGTTTACGAAAAGCGTTTCTTTTGTCGCAACGCGAAACAGCAAACTCATCGCGATAGGTTTGTCATCCCAAAGCAAAACGTCACCGGTCAATAGACTGTGCCACCGCGTCAGAACGTTTTCGAACAGAGAATCCCCCGCCGGAACGGTGCCTTGGCGCAAATGATACACGCGTCGGTACTTCTTGATAAACTCAGGCAGTGGCATGTCCTTCGCAGAGATGAACTTCCCACTACCATCCGAAAAGTTTCGCAGTTCTTTCTCTCCTTTTTTATCTGTTTTTGTTCACATTTTTTCGTCGCCATACGCGACGCCCTTTGCGATGGCAAACTGAAACCTTTGCTCGAGAAAGGCGTTGGTGGCTTTACTTGCAGTTAGCTCGCACACAAAAATACCGTGTCCCGGAATCTTCACGCGCAATTCATGATGCAGCGGCAAAACGACCTCGGACTGGCTGATGTCTAGTATATTCGGGTTGCCAATTCGCGGTAGGTTTTGAGGAGTACCGCGCGGCGTCCAACAGCGGGAGCAGAGCATGTGATAGGACTTGATCTTCTTTGATGATTGGGCGTACTTGCGCGTCAAATGAAGCCCGGTCGATCCGCGAAGGCAATCGATGCCCGAAGATCCTACCGAGCCCCCGGATTCCATTCGCATGGTCGATGCATTTCCTCTGGACCGCCTTGCGACTGCTCAACAACGCGCGGACAGCATGGGCTTCTCGGCTCTTTACATGCACAGGATTGAACCATCCTGACCGAAGCACATTGGCAATCCCGCGCGCGTCAGTCTTGTCGGTCTTTCAACGCATGCGGATAGTGCGGCAATCACCTGCCGCGCTTCCATGCAAACCAAAAAACAAAAGCTGGTTCATTGCACCGGAATCAAATCCGACCCGCAGTGTAGAAGGCCGAGACTACGCTAAACAATGCGCAATGTCTTCAATCTCGCAAGCCACCGAACGATCAAAAAAACATTCCTATTCGCGTCAATCACACAAATCGCAACCGACCGTAGCGATACATCCAGTCCCACATAAAAAGCCATTTTGTTCTCCTCA
This sequence comes from uncultured Alphaproteobacteria bacterium, assembly GCA_963796445.1. GTDB lineage: Bacteria > Pseudomonadota > Alphaproteobacteria > Rhodobacterales > Rhodobacteraceae > Roseobacter. The sequence continues at coordinate 20,530 of CAWCLQ010000012.1, forward strand.
GATTGCAGCAATCACCGCAACTCTATCGAGAACCCAAACCATCCATTGGGCCGGCCCGATTACTCATGCTTTGTCCGCAACTCGGACCCTCGCCAAATTTTCACGAACGTCCGGTGCTAGTGAAAGCAGCCATTCGGAGCCAAGACTTCGAATTTCCAGTGCTGAACGGCTGCTGAGCGTGGGATTGCTGTCATCCGAGTAAATCAGTCAAACGTCTGCATGGAACCCCTTTTGACGAATATTGCGGTTTGCCTCAATGACAGTAATGCTCAGGTTGCGCCTTTTGCATAGTCAGATGGACGGACATATTGGAAACACCCACCGAGATCACCACGAGAAACTATGCGGGGGACCCGTCTTTTAACGGCTGGAGCGCCGCCCAGAACATCTGGTGGACAGGCGTAGGAACCCCGTACTTGCGGCCCAGCCGCACAACCTCTCCGCTCAGGTAGTCAACTTCCAGCCGCTTGCCAGCGTTCAGGTCGTCGAGCATCGAGGCATGCATCGTGTCGGGCAAGGTTCCGACGGTCTTCCACGTTTTCTCGACAATCCCTTCTGGTAGGTCCGGTACCACCGCTCTGCCGACCCGATCGGCTTCTTCCATACCTGCGAGGAACAGCGCACGGCTGTCCGGATTGTTCCGTAGCGGGCCGATATCAAGCCTTGTCAAAGTCGTGATGCTGGCCAGCATCGCTTGAGAGATGAACTTTGACCACAAGTCATGCAGGATATTGTCCGGTATTACGGCTGTCGCCCCCGCCCCGAGGATCGCATCGCGAAAGGCCTCAACACGCGAGGTCACCCGCCCATCTAATTCGCCAAACGAGAGCGTGTCCCACATTGCAGAATGGTTTATGATGCCGGGTTCGGGAATGTCGGCGGGGATGCGCGCTACGCCGGGTACTACATGCTGCGCTCCGATGACCGCGGCTAGCCGGTCGTGAGCGCTGACACCGTTCTGGCAGGTCACTACCATCGTTTCTGGTCCTAGCATCGGAGCAATAGCCTGCGCCCCGCTTTCAACGTCATAGTTCTTGACCATGAATAAGACGAAGTCGGCCGGCCCGACCGAAGAGGGATCGTCGGTTGCCGCAATTTCAGGTACGTGCAGATCCCCGCGCGGGCTAAGAATTTTGAGGCCTCGCTCCCGGATCGCTGTCAAATGCGGACCCCTTGCAATAAGGATAACTTCGTGCCCGGCCGCTGCCAGACGCCCTCCGAAGTAACCTCCGAGCGCGCCTGCGCCCATCACCGCGATCCTCATGCGACACTCCCGCTTGACCAACAACCCAGAGCTTAGCACGCGTATCGACCAGTACAGAACCCTCATTATGCCTGACACAACAGCAGCGGTGTGCTGCACCGCCAGCGCTGATCTCGTCCGGGTTTAAAGCTGTTTATCAACCTTAAGAATTTAATCTCAAGTTCAGCGCGAGATCGACATCGAGAGCCTTGAAGACCGCTGAAGACAGGCCATCGATCTTCAGATCCTCAATGCTGTACTTTTTTGCACGTTCACAAATCATGAGGCTAAACTTTTAATCCAAGTTCATCAGGGTGGTCGCGCAAGTATGCAACCTTGGTTGGAAAGGGACCAAGAGTTACGTGGCAACCGTTCCGGAGGTCTGTGGCCTCTGGCAGGACCCTCAGGAACGCTATGACATCTGCATGAACAACTACACTGAGCGGACCTGGACACTGGTGACGAACAGCGAAGCGATCAAAAAGAAGATGGAGACGTATGTGCAGTACCCGCCCAGACCACTGCAAAGCGAAAGCTACACGGGCCCGGTCACACTATCATCGTACTTCCGGTTTCAGCACATTCGCGAACAGCTTGAGAAGGACGGGGTGCGCATTCCGATCTGAACCCGGAAACTAAACGCAGGCCGCGACGTAGTTGGCCTTAGGGCCTGCACACGTCGCGGCAGGCTTGAGATTGAAGACAATTTGGGTAAAGTGCCAGTCAGTCATCCAAAGGCCTGACGTCCAAAACAGGCGCACTCTGAAACCTCCGGCGTTTTGGATTAATCGGATCAATACTCTAAACGCAAAAAATGAGCCCCTACCAACACAATACCCTGCATAAAGGAACGTAATCATGCGAGTACTAAAACCACGCACTCTGGTCTATCTATCAATTGGCGTATTGGTTTTCTCTGCTGTACAGGCTTCTGCACAATCGTGCGCTGAAGAGCTTCCAAAGATCCAGGCACAAATAGAAAGCATGCCCGGGAACGCCGACAAGAACACAGCCGAGCATCAATACGGAAAAGCTCAAGAACGGCTTTCCGCCGGCAAAGAGAAGTCCTGTTTGAGATACGCCGAGTCGGCGCGAGCGGCAATCGAGGCCTGGCAAATGCATGATGACGACTAATTCCAGGCAATCGTCATCCCTGACAACCCTCAGATCGCAGGGCATTCAGTGCACGATATGGTGCGGAAGCTTATCGACGAATAGCGCGTATTAGAACAAAACTGTTTCTGACTTCCTTACCCAGTGATGAAATCCAACTGTCGCATAGGGACTTTTGGCATCTGCACGTCCGCGTCAACACGCCGAGGCAGCCGGCTGCACTTGCAGAAGATGCCATCTCTTCGCACTTCTTTGCCGATGCTCCGGTTTCTAACTAAGGCTGCTCTGGGCTCGATGCAGTCATTCGGCTAGTTTGCTCAAAAGACAGCTTTGCCGCACTGAGCAGCCATACACGACTAGAAATTCGATATTCTAGTTTTGAACAACGGCTTTCACTAGCACCGGACGTTCGTCAAAAAATAGCGAATGACCGCCTTGCGGTGCCGATTCAACCGATCGCCGCAACACACTATCGAAATTCTCTGCTAGAGAGAAGTAATGCAACGTCTTTCTGGGCCGCTCATTGAGTTCGCGTGCGACTGCATCGAGATGTTTTTGGTTATGCACCGATTGGTCGGTACCTTTTGGGAAGTACTGGCGCAGAAATCGGGTGGTGTTCTCGTTGGTGCCGCGTTGCCACGCATTGCCTGGCAGTCGCTGCTTGCAGCGATGAGAGGGGCTGTACGGGTCGCAGAAGTATATGTCGAGATCGGTGGCCAGCGTATAAGGTTTATATGATTGCTACGCTCCTTGTCGCGGTCTCAGATCAGCGTACGCCGCAGTTCTCGGGGCAGATGCTGGACCGGTGCCGCCAGCGCTGCGACGACGCGCCTGCGTTTCCTTGCCGCTCACCTTGGTGAGCAAGACATAGCGCATTGGCCGCTCAACCAGCGCCGCACTTCCCTGCTAATCGTCGATAGAGCTCGCAGCAGATGACGCGCAATTGTACGGAGGGACAACCCGGCTCCAAGCCCGCGTGAGATTTCTGCGCGCTCTGCCACCTTCATCGCCAGCCGCAATCGCCGCCGATCTGGCGGGCGGATACCACCATCCTCGCCAGCAGGGGATAGATCGACGACGCGCCTCGATCGAACAGCCGACCGATTAAGCTCATCGACTCTCCGCGCAAACAGCGATCCCATATCTCCGCCTTCTGGTTGTACGTAAAATAAATCCGACGACGATAAGCCATAGCAACACTCCATCTTTGTTTCCAAAGTGAAGTGTTGCATCGATAAGTTTTGTCCGTCGGACCAAGCGGACATCGTAGCTTAAGTCGAATGTGATACAGGACAGCTACTTTGCTTTCGCTATTTCGGTGCTGTGACAAGCTGCAACAATAGACGTTTCAGCATTGCCATTTTTTCAAATAAACATGATATTTATAAGGGCCAAGGTGTCATATGGACATGGTCGACACCGATACCGAGGCAACTGCCAAAGGAAAGTTCAATGCTATGCGAAGCCCACCCAAACCCCCGCTTCTGGCCGTCCTGATCGACGCTGATAACATTTCGGCCAAACACGCTGAAGTCATGTTTGAAGAGATCGCCTCGCTGGGCGAGGCCAGCATTCGCCGCATATATGGGGATTTCTCTGGCACGGGTGCGCAAGGCTGGACGAAAGAAAAGTTGGCCGCTTTGGCGATAGTGCCACACCAGCAATTTGCCAATACCACTGGCAAGAATGCGTCCGACATTGCACTGGCAATTGATGCTATGGATATCTTGCATTCAGGTCGGTTCGACGGTTTTGTGCTGATTTCATCAGACAGTGATTTCACCCGATTGGCCAGCCGCATACGAGAACAGGGGCTGGATGTATTCGGAATGGGGATGCGCAAAACGCCCACCGCGTTCGTAAAGGCGTGTAAAAGGTTCATTTATGTTGAAAACCTCATCTCTGAGCCATCAAAGACAAAACCCAAACAGAAGCCCAAAAAAGAAGAAGGCGTGACCGGAACTCCGGCTCAAATAGAAGACCCAAGCAAGCTGGTGAACCGTGCAATGGATGCAATCAATCAGGATGATGAATGGTTCCCACTGGGGCAAATCGGTCAGTACATTACCGCAGCCACTCCTGACTTTGACACCCGCAGCTATGGCAAACGCAAGCTCAGCGATCTAATCTCTACGCTGAAGACTTTTGAAACCAAACGCGGCGAAGGCAACCAAATTCTAGTCAGGCGAATAGACTAGCTGCCCAACTGCAGGTCGGCCATGGGCCCGGAGCAGTCGTTCGTCGCAGCTATTGCCAACGGACGGAGTGCGTGCTTTTCGGACGTACAACAATCTGTTTGAACTGCTGTTATCAGCTCAATACGGATCTAAGCCTTGTCATCAAACCCTGCTGTGCAGCTTTTTGAGAGCAGACGTTGGCGATCACCTCACAGGGCAACCTGCTAGCTTGTTCGACGCAAGCCGGTATCAATGTCAAAGAGATGTGATTTGGCGGGCTGAACCGAAAACCGCATAGCAGATTCCGAACTGTTCAAAACATGAACACCCTGCAGGCTGGCGGTGAAGCTCTCTTTTGTATCGACAAGTTCACAATGAAGCAGCGTGTTCGCGCCGAGCGGCTCAGCCATTTTGGCGTTGACGTGAATGGCACCGGTTTCATCCGCGATCAAGTGCTCTGGGCGGATACCGAATTTGACAGGACCATTCGGACCAGCGGCCTCGACAATGCGTTGATCGCCCAGCATTACCCAGCCATCATTTATCTGTGCGTTCAGAATGTTCATTGCCGGGCTGCCAATAAACTGCGCGGCAAAGAGGGTGCGTGGGGTTTCGTATACTTCAAGCGGAGTGCCAATCTGTTCGGCAACGCCACTGTTCATCACGATCATCCTATCCGCCATCGTCATCGCTTCGACTTGGTCGTGGGTGACGTAAAGCGCGGTAATGCCCAGCTTTGACTGGAGTTCTTTGATCTCAAGCCTCATCTGAACACGCAGCTTTGCATCAAGGTTAGAGAGAGGTTCATCGAACAGAAAAACGGCTGGCTCGCGCACGATGGCTCGACCCATTGCCACACGCTGGCGTTGCCCGCCAGACAGTTCTCTGGGCTTGCGATCTAGTAGCGGTTCGAGTTGCAAGAGCTTGGCGGCATCCAGGACCTTCGCAGTGATCTGATCTTTGGGCATCCCTGCAATCTTCAGGCCATATCCCATGTTCTGACGCACCGACATATGCGGATAAAGCGCATAGTTTTGAAACACCATCGCGATATCACGGTCCATAGGTTCCTTGTCATTGGCGCGCGCGCCACCGATCAGGACATCGCCCGCCGTCACCGTTTCCAATCCAGCGACCATACGCAAGAGCGTAGATTTACCGCAGCCAGACGGACCCACGATGACGATGAACTCACCATCGGCAATATCGGTCGTGATACCATGGATCACATCCGTGGGACCAAAGCTTTTCTTGATGTCTTGCAGGGAAACTGTTGCCATTCTCTATTTCTCGCTATCGACAAGACCGCGGATAAACAGCCTTTGCATGCCGACAACAACAATCACAGGCGGGATCATCGCAAGGATTGATGTCGCCATGATTGTCGGCCAATGGGCAAAGTCATCGCCGCTTGGGAACATCTGTTTGATACCCATCACGATCGTATTCATTTCGGGGTCGGTCGTAATCAGAAGTGGCCAAAGGTACTGGTTCCAGCCGTAGATAAACAGGATCACAAAGAGAGCTGCGATATTGGTGCGGCTCATCGGTACCACGATATCCCAGAAGAACCGCATGGGGCGCGCACCGTCCACCCGGGCAGCCTCAGCCAATTCGTCTGGGATGGTCAGAAAGAACTGGCGAAAAAGGAATGTGGCCGTGGCGGATGCGATCAGCGGAAAGATCAGTCCGGAATAGGAATTCAACATACCGAAGCCTGCCACGACCTCATAGGTGGGCACGATTCTTACTTCCACGGGCAACATCAGTGTCAGAAAGATTAGCCAGAAGAAAAGGCTTCGCCCAGGAAACTTGAAATAGACAATTGCAAAAGCCGAAAGAAGCGAAATAACGATTTTGCCCACCGCAATCCCAATCGCCATAATCAGACTGTTCAGCAACATCGTCCCGACCGGCACATTGATGCCCGAAAACAGCGCGTTCCTGTAGTTGGTCCAAAGCTGATCACCAGGCCACACCGGCATGGGCGGTCGGATGATGTCAGCCTGCGTGACGGTTGAGGCGACGAATGCCAGCCAGATCGGAAAGAATATCACCAGCACACCAAAGATCATGAAGACATGTGTCAACCAAAGGCCAGACCCACGCTTTTCGACCATACCGTGAACTTGTCGCGCCATCAGTAATGCACCCGCTTTTCGATGAACTTGAACTGCAAGACGGTCAGCAGACCCACAACGATCAGCAGGATTACTGATTGCGCGGCCGATGAACCAAGATCCTGACTGACAAACCCGTCAGAATAAACTTTGTAGACCAAAATTGTTGTTGTCTGTTGCGGCCCGCCTGCGGTTATTGTGTGTATTACGCCAAAGGTCTCAAAGAACGAATAGACGATATTCACGACAAGCAGAAAGAAGGTCGTGGGCGACAAAAGCGGCAGCACAATGGTCCAAAAACGTCGCCAGAAATGCGCGCCGTCAATGGCCGCTGCCTCAATCACCGATTTTGGAACCGCTTGCAGGGCGGCGAAGAAGAACAAGAAATTATAGCTGATGCGACCCCATGCGGAAGCAACAACGACAAGGCCCATTGCCTCGCCCCCGTTGAGCACATGGTTCCAATCGTATCCTAACTGTCCAAGATACCAAGACACGACGCCAACGCGGGTGTTGAACATAAAAAGCCACAGCACACCCGCGACAGCAGGCGCGACGGCGTAGGGCCAGATCAGCAATGTCCGATAGACGCCGGACCCCTTTATCAAACGATCTGCAATAACCGCCAGAAAAAGAGCGGGGATCATGGAGCACAGGGTCACAAGAATCGAAAAGATCGCCGTCGTCAAAAAGGATGCGCGATAGAACGGGTCGGACAGGAGAAATTCAAAATTGCCGAGGCCCACATACTGCATCGACAAACCGAACGGATCCGGAATGAAAAGTGATTGCCAGATCGCTTGTCCGGCGGGATAGAAAAAGAAGACAGCCGAGATCAAAACCTGCGGCGCGATCAGTAAAGATGGCAGCAACCAGCCCCGAAACTTAACGCGTTTTTCCATGCACCCACCCGCCGAAAAAGGCGGACCGTTTGGCCCGCCTTTCTATTTACTTTAGCCGTTTGCAGCTTCGAACCGACGCAATAGCGCGTCACCGCGTTCCTTTGCGCTGTCCATGGCTTCCTGCGCTGTCTTATCACCAGCCCAGATCGCTTCAAGTTCTTCGTCAATGATCCCGCGGATCTGATCGAAGGATCCAAGACGCAAGCCTTTGGAGTTTGCCGTTGGCTCGTTCGCGGTCATCTGAATGACGGCAACATCGGTGCCTGGGTTTTCCTCGTAGAAACCAGCGGCACGTGTTGCCTCACCTGCCTCTGCTGTTATGGGCAGATAGCCTGTGTCCTGATGCCATTGCGCCTGCACATCGCTGGACGACAGGAAGGCAAGGAATTCGCCGACACCAGCATATTCTTCATCTGCATGACCTTCCATCACCCAAAGCGATGCACCCCCGATTATTGTGTTCTGCGGGGCGTTTCCAACACCTTCCCAGTATGGCAAAGGACGCACGTCAAAATCAAACTCGGCTTCGGCCTTGATCCCGGCATATCCTGCAGAGCTTTCGGTGAACAAAGCACATTCACCGGAACGGAAGTTTGCGCCACCTTCGTTGCGACGGCCAGTATAGATGAACTCGCCGTCCTGTGCCCATTCGCCCATGGCAGTTAGATGCGCGACCTGCGCTTCACCATTCAGCATAAGTTCAGTGTCCAACCCGGCAAAACCGTTGTCCCGGCTGGCGAATGGCACGTCATGGTAGGCCGAGAGGTTCTCAAGGTGAATCCAGCTTTGCCACGCGGTGACCAATGGGCATTCAGACCCGCCTGCTTTCAGCGCTTCCAGTGTTTCGCCCACATTCTGCCATGTCGACAGATCGGTGTCGGGATCAACGCCTGCCGCCTCGAATGCGTCACGGTTCACCCACAATACGGGTGTCGAAGAGTTGAAGGGCAAAGACAGCATTTCACCATCTGTTGTGGTGTAATACCCTTTGACTGAACCGATATAGGCGTCAGGGTCGAACTCCGCACCGCTTTGCGCCATGACTTCATGAACAGGTCGAGTCGCACCCTGCGCTGACATCATCGTCGCTGTGCCGACCTCGAACACCATCAAGATATGAGGCTGTTCGCCCGCACGGAACGCCGCGATGCCCGCGTTAAGCGTTTCCGAATAGTTGCCTTTATGGCTCTGTACGACGACGTAGTCGCTTTGGCCGGTGTTAAACTCTTCCACCTGCGCTGCTACCAGCTCTCCTAGCCGACCTGTAAAGGCGTGCCAGAACTGAATTTCAGTCTGCGCCATGGCGGCTACCGGTGACAGCACTGTGGTCACGGCAAGAGCGCCGAGAATTGATTTTTGCATTGGTCCTCCCCTGCACCAAACGGGTGCTTTGTCCTGAAGCGCAGTACTATTGAGCCTGCGCAATTTGTTCGACCATAAGACGATACACCCGATCGGGAATTTATCAAGAAGGCATTGCCAACCCTCATCAAACTCAAATTTCAAAACCGAGTCTATACGTGTTGGACGCTTTGACGGGGGTGATACTAGCCAACCCGCAGGTGGTGGCTCGAACAGTCAGCCTCCCAAAAGTCGAAGAGTATTTCTATTAAAGGTGCACATGGGGCCAAAGTCCTCTTATCGGTCCTGATAGCTATTTGCGGCGTGACCAAACTTTGACAGAAGATGAAACCAAAGTTTGCACCAGCAGAACGTCCGTTCGGCGAGCCAGTTAATTTGGAATGCCCAAGTAATCCTGGCTTGGTAAATTTGTCATTAAAGCCATTTTCAGGCGGATTGAGACAGGCCTTAGATAGTTGGCCAAGCTGAATCGATTATTTGGCCTGCATGGGATTTGTTCATGGTCATTGGGAATTTACTGGGAGACTGCTTTCGCAATTCAGCAATTTTAGTTTGGGCCTCACTTGCGAGTCTGGCGTTTGAATAATGAGCAACAACACAAACTTTGAAGGTGCCAGTTTGGACTATTTCCACCAGAGTTGGCCCCAGTGGCCAAAATCATCGGAACAAATTGCTTCTTTGCCGTCGCAAATGCTCCATCCATTTTTTTGACAGCAGTCCAATGAGACAATGTTACGAATGACATAGTCTTTCCCTCCTCCCCAGAAGCAGCTTTTCTTCGAAGCCCGCGGTCAACGAATAGCATAGTTTCTGAGTCGCTCCTACGAATGGTTGAGTGGCTGATACGGTTCGTTTTAGGAATGCTAAACTTGCTGGGAATTAGCCTTAAAAGTAGCCTGTATGCAGTATTGATCGCTATATGGTGAACCATATACGCTCTGTACTCATGACCAGACGTCGTTTGGCAGCGCTCGCATATCCCCGCGTTTTGCTGCAATGTCGGCTGTTCCAACAAGACGCGTTGGGAGAACGGGAAACGCTATGACCTGCCTTGGCTCAACTTTTCTAGTCAGTCAGCAACCAGCCTATTCAGAGTCTTAGCTACGCGACGCACCAGGAAACGGCCCGAGGCAACTCGCGCGATGCGACACCTGAAACACATGGTTATAAAGCTGTGCCACCCACTGCTTGCCTTCCATTGTTTGCTCCAGATGCATCAGAGCCGCGCCGATCAATGGTTGTACTTGCTGCCAAAAGAACTGCGGAAACTGTTCCATCAAATCCATTGGCGTCTCATATCCAAGTTTTTCCGCAAATCCGGTTTCAACAAACTCGCTATACAGCCCACCAATCTTCCGATGGTAAAACGGGTCAGCTATCTGGCCAATCAGGTCGGCAGCGCGCACCAGAGCCGCTTCGCTCGTTGTGTCAGAATAGGCAGGTTCATCTGGAACCGGGAACCGAGTGTATTCAATAGCAGCAGCTATTCTCTCTTCATCGATGAGGCTGGATGCTGCAAAGCGTTGACGGGCATAAATTTTCCCACGATCGACGTGATAGGGGGCGAGAAATGCATCTGAGGCCCCCCGCGGCGGACAAATTTTATCTCCGGCACGATTTACAACAACCTCACTGTCCGTGTCACCCGCACAGACGTCGCGGGAATATCCAATGTCATGAACCAAAAGCGCTACAATAAAATGCAGCCAATCTTCCGGCTGAACGGCACGTGTCACCAACTGGCCACGAATGATTTGCTGACCAACCAAAGTCACCATCATTGTATGCTCAGCATTGTGATAAAGAGCGTCTGAATTTCCTAAACGCTCAAGGAGCATTCGGGCACTGCCACTTATGAAGGCGGCGTACTCGGGCTTCCGTCCTGAGAAATATTGAAGGTAGGTCTCTGCGAGATGATCTCCAAATTCCGCGGCAATGACTGCAGTAGGATTGAACATGAGTATCTCGCATTTTTTGAAATCAAACGTAGAGTACCCGTTTTCTTTTGAAATGTCAGCGGTGGGCTAAAGGCGGTCACCCGAGCAACATCGCCGAATGATTGCTTCGTCGCATAAAACGGTCACTAGCAATGGCGGTTTGACAAATCGTGGCTTAAACGAGCATTTTCATTTGCACTGACGTTCTTAAAAAAATTGGCCGGTGGTATAAGTGCGGTGCGGACTCAACAGGTCGCCAATATCGCCTCTGTTACGAGTAAAGAAGACAACTCATCTAACGGATCTTGCCGACGAAGAGGCGATGGATATTTCATCTTGGGGACTACAATCAACAACTTGTTAGTTGGGAGGTAGGCCGGACGCGCGGGCAGCGCAAAACCACGCGAGCAATGATAAAACTCCGACGACCCGCACAGTGACGCCACTGCCGATGCGTCCATCGCGTGTTTTGGTAACGTTCAAGGGAAGGAAGTGTAGGGTTACTCTTGATCGAACCTCTTGAAAGTGGACATGCGTTCTGCACCACCCAGTGTTCGGTGGTGGCGGGCGAATACGCATTTCAGTTGACAGCGCATCATGCGCTCGGGCAGCATTTGATAAACCTAGTTGAGAGAGAGCAGTGACATGTCGGCTCAAGGTGTGACAATCGATCTGGGCCGTCGGGCAACGGGATGCAACCTCGTCGTATAGCCTGACTAAGGTTTACTATCTTTGTCATACCCGTCGGGATCATTGGACATCTCGTGATACTCTCACTTTTGGTTTCTAAACATGAACACTTGCAACGGATTTCGCCTTGCCGTCGATATTGGTGGTACCTTTACTGATACTGTCCTGATGACACAAAAGGCGCAGATACTTGCCACATCCAAGACGCCAACCAGCGCTGAAAACCCTAGCGCGGGCGCACTTGAGGGTGTCAGACGAGTGCTGGCCGGGGCAGAGGTAACCTGGCCACAGGTCAGCGGGTTTATTCACGGCACTACTCTGGCAACAAATGCGCTGATCGAGCGGCGCGGTGCGCGCGTCGCAACCGTGACGAATGAGGGGTTTCGCGACATCCTCGAAATCGCTTACGAGCGGCGGTTCAGTCAGTATGACATCAATCTGGTTAAACCTGATCTGATTGTGCCACGTTCGCACGCCTTTACCATTGGTGGGCGGATAGACGCGTATGGGAACGAGCTGGAACCGTTGGATGAGCAAGCCGTTGCCCGGCTGAGTGCGGAACTATCAGCCTCTGGTGCCGAGGCCGTTGCGATCTGCTTATTGCACGCCTACGCCAATCCTGTGCACGAACAAAGGCTAGGGGCACTGCTGCAAGCGGCGCTGCCAGAGCTGGTCGTGTCGCTTTCGCATGAGGTAAGCCCCGAAGCGCGTGAGTTTGACCGCCTCTCAACCACAATCGCCAACGCTTATATCCAACCGCAAATGAACCGCTATTTGGCTGGATTTCAAGCGTGTTTTGCCAATGAGGGGCTGATATGCCCAATTCTGATGATGACCGCAGGCGGCGGTATGACAACCTTGGAAACTGCGGCCCGCCTACCCATCCGATTGGTAGAGTCAGGCCCTGCCGGTGGAGCTATTCTTGCCGCCCGCATCGCTGCCGAGATTGGCGAGACCGAGGTGCTGAGTTTCGACATGGGTGGCACGACGGCCAAGCTTTGTTTGATCGATAATTATCGCCCTCAAACGGCTCGCAAATTTGAAATTGCGCGTGCCGCGCGGTTCATCAAAGGTTCAGGCATGCCGGTGCGCATCCCGGTGATTGAGATGATCGAGATTGGCGCAGGTGGTGGATCGATCGCGCATGTGGATCGCCTGGGTCGTCTGCAGGTCGGGCCGGAAAGTGCTGGATCGGAACCCGGACCTGCCGCCTTTGCGAAGGGTGGCCATTTGCCGACAGTGACCGATGCTGACGTGATGCAGGGGTTGATTGAACCGGGACGCTTTGCCGAAGGACGGCTCAGGATCGACATGGGTGCCGCGCAAACGGCACTTGAGACCCAGATTGGTGAGGCACTGGCTCTTGGTGCGACACAAGCAGCACTTGGGGTCAGTGAGATCGTAGATGAAAATATGGCAGGAGCGGGCCGAATGCACGCGGTGGAGTCCGGCAAGGATTTGGGCCCGCGGGTGATGATAGCCTTTGGCGGCAACGGCCCTCTGCATGCCACGCGAGTGGCGCGGCGTGCGCAGGTTGACCGTATCTTGATCCCGCGCGATCCTGGCGTCGGTTCTGCGGTCGGTTTTCTCTTTGCGCCAGTCTCCTTTGAAATCATCCGTTCGCGCTATGGTGTGCTGGATACGCTTGACCTTGACGGGCTGAATGACTTTTTCGACGGGATGATAGATGACGCCCAGATCGTGGTGCGTTCAGGCGCGCCCGAAGGTCGCCTTATCAGGCGGCGCCAAGCTTTCATGCGCTATCACGGACAGGGTCACGAGATCGAAGTTCTGCTGCCTGACCGCGCGCTGAAGGACGAGGATATCCCCAACTTACGTCTGGCTTTCGAAGCGGAATACAGCCGCCAGTTCAGCCGCGCTGTACCGGGTATGACCATCGAGATACTGAACTGGGCGCTGGAGGTGTCCTCTGAACCGCCGGCGTTGCAACACTATCCTGAAATCGTATCAAACCGTGAGGTTGAAGCGACCGATCACCGTCGTATTTTCTGCGAGGTTACCAATAATTGGCGCGCAGCGGGCATCCACGATCGAAACACACTGGAGCCAGGCGACTATCTTGGCGGCCCTGCTCTGATTATCGAGCCGCAGACGACCACATTTGTAAGTGCGGATTTTTCAGCCCATGTGGATGGCGGCAAAAACATTTGGCTTATGCGCAACCGGGAGAGCCTACAATGAGTGTATCTGACACCCGCCTGCAAGTGATGTGGAACCGGCTTCTGGCTGTCGTCGAAGAACAGGGGCAGGCGCTGATCCGCGCGGCTTTCAGCCCGATAGTGCGTGAGTGTGGTGATATTTCCGCCGGTATATTCGATGTGCAGGGCAGGATGCTTGCCCAAGCTGTGACCGGCACGCCCGGCCACATCAACACTATGGCTGAAGCGGTGAAAACTCTGCGCGCACGTTTTGAGCTTCAGGGCATGAAGCCGGGCGATATTTACCTGACGAACGACCCATGGATCGCCTCGGGGCATCTGAACGATTTTCTGTTGATGATGCCGGTATTCCATAAGGATCGCCTGGTTGGCTTTACCTCCTGCACCTCACATCTGGTTGATCTGGGCGGACTTGGCATGGGGCCGGAGGGGGCAGACATCTACGATGAGGGGCTGCTGATCCCGCCTTGCAAATTGTTGGAGGCGGGTGCGGTTAATACGCTTTTGATGGAAATCGTCAAAGCCAATTCGCGCGAACCCATTGCAAATGAAGGGGACATCTACGCGCTGGTTGCCTGTTGCGAGACAGGTGCAAGGCGGCTTGCTGACATGATGACGGAGTTCGAAATCGACCACCTGAACGATCTGGCGGACTACATTATTAATACCTCCTATCGCGGGACTGTCGAAGCCATCTCAGACCTGCCCAAGGGGACCTGGCACAATGTAATGAAGGTTGATGGCTACGAGCAGGAGATTGACTTGCACGCCGCGTTAACGATTGCCAACGATCACGTCGCGCTGGATTTCGACGGCACCTCTGGCCTGTCGCGCAAGGGTATAAACGTGCCGCTTAACTATGCCGCGGCCTATTCGGTGTTTGCGCTGCGCTGCATCATCGGGGCGGATATTCCCAACAATGCGGGTTCGCTTGCACCGTTTCGCGTGACCGGGCCAAAGAATTGCATCCTGAACGCTCGCCACCCTGCACCCGTGGCCATGCGCCATACTTTGGGACAGATGACGCCCGATCTGGTCTATGGCTGCCTGTCCCAAGCGCTGCCTGAAGTGGTTCCAGCCGAGGGCGCGTCATGCATGTACGACCTGCCATTGCGCCATACACCCGAAGCTGTTGCGCGCGGGGGCCAGCAATTCGCGCTGGAACTGGTGTTTAGTGGTGGCACCGGTGCGCGACCTGGTCTGGACGGGTTGTCAGCTACCGCATTCCCGTCGGGAGTCTGGGGAAGCCAGGTGGAAACCACCGAAGCGGTCGCACCTGTTCTCATCACGAGGCGTGAACTTAGGCCTGACAGCGGCGGTGCCGGACGCACGCGCGGCGGATTGGGCCAACACATTGAAGTCTGTTCGGCGGTCAATGAGGATTTCATGCTATTCCTTTCGGTTGAACGAGTGCTGAACGCCGCGCGCGGCCGTTTTGGTGGCGCAGCGGGTGCGGTGGGGCGCATTCGTATGGGCCACGACGGTGCCGCATTGCCCGGCAAGGGCGAGTTTCGGGTGAAGGCGGGCGACACGTTGATTTTCGAGACCCCGGGTGGCGGCGGATATGGCGACCCACAGGACCGCAACCGCCATGAAGTTCTACGCGATCTTGAAGACGGCCTTATCAGCCGGCAGGCGGCACAAGAGCTTTATGGACTAGATCCATGATCCGCTCTGTGTCGCATGTTTCGGCTATGTCCGCTTATGCATTGGCCCAGTTGAACGCCCCTAATGGCAAGCCTCTCATCTCGCTTTCTCAGAACGAAAGCCTGCGCGCACCCAGCCCCCGTGCCGCCAAGGCTGCCGCCAGCACACTGGAGACAGCGCATCTTTACCCAGACCCCGAATGGAGAGAATTGCGCACCACTTTAGCAGCTTTTCACGGCATCCCGGAACAAGGCATTCTATGCGGCAGCGGGTCAATGGATTTGATCAGTTGCCTGACACAGGCATTTGCCGATGAACAAAACGCCGTGCTGGCTCCTACGCACGCCTATCCATTTTTCCGAACCGCCGCGCAGATGTCGCGGGCGCGTTTCGACGTGGCTCCCGAAGTGGAGGGGTACGTTTCCGTCGATGCCCTTATCGAGGCAATGCAGCCCGATACGCGTATCGTTTTTGTCGCCAATCCGGGCAATCCCACGGGTACCCGTATACCAAGGTCCGAGCTTGTTCGCCTGCGCAAGCGTTTGCCGCGCGACGTTTTATTGGTGATCGACGAAGCCTATGGTGAGTTCGCGGACCATTTGGGCGAGCCGATGTTCGATCAGGTCGCGCGCGGGGATACGGTGGTCCTGCGGACGTTCTCAAAAGCCTATGGTCTGGCTGGGATGCGCGTGGGATGGGGATTGTTCCCGCCAGAAATTGCCATTGAGGTGCGCAAAGTCATGAATCCCAACAACATTTCGATGGCGGGGCAGGCAGCTGCTGTGGCGGCCCTTGCAGATCAATCTTACATGAGAGAAACCTGCGATCTGACCACCAGCTTGCGGGAGGACTTTCGAAAGAGACTGCAGAAGGCTGGGTTCGATGTACCGGAAAGTTTTACCAATTTTGTGTTGATCCGCATGGCGAACGCCGACGAGGCAGGCCGCACAGATAGCATTTTGCGCACCGAAGGTGTCTTTTTGCGCCCGCAGGGCGGCGTAGGGTTGCCGCACTGCCTGCGCGCAACCATCGGCAGCGAAGCTGAACTGGACTTTACGGCGCGGATTCTCGAACGCAGCATCAAGGGGCAAAGAATATGATACAGTCTCGCGGGCGCGCCCGCTTTGGCATACTGGTACCATTCACCAATACGAACCTTGAACCTGATATGGTGCTTTTGCGCGCCGAAGGCGTTTCGATGCATTTTGCCCGACTGGGTGGGTACGATCAGTATGCAATTCCCGATGCCAAACAAATGCAGGGGTTGGGTGCTGCCGATCTGGATGGCCCGCTGCAGCTTTTGCAGGGTGTCCGGCCGGATGTGATCCTCTATGGCTGCACCTCCGCCACGCTGACCCACGGGCCTGCGTTTGATCGTCAGCTTGCTGAACGGATCAAGGCAGAAAGCGGGGCTGCGACGGTGACAGCGGCTGGCGCTTTGGTGTACGCGCTGAACACTCTGGGCGTATCGCGCATAGGCTTTGCATCACCTTATGTGCCCTCAATCAACGATCTGGCTGTCAGTTTTCTGGAGCAATCCGGTTTCGATACCGTTGCACGGTCTGAGATAAGCAGCACGCTCGACAACTTCGGGCAAGGGGCGCTGGACCCGGATGCGGTTGTTGATCTGGGATTGGCCGCCGATCACCCTGAGGCCGAGGCGATTGTCCTATCCTGTACGGACATGCGCAGCGTGGAAATAATTGCCCGTTTGGAAGCGGTTGCGGGCAAACCCGTTATTAGCTCAAATCAGGCGATGGTCTTTCAGGCCATGAGACTTGCAGGCATATGTGATCCTTTGCCGGGGTATGGCCAGCTCCTGCAGGCTGCGCGCGCGAACAAACAAGGAAAAAAACATGGCTGACACCCCGCGCATCGTTTTGCACAATAGCGATCCAAGGCCACTTGCGCAGTGGCTGAGAACCGCCTTCCCCAAGGCGGATTATCGCGAGTGTGACAGTTACGAGGCGCTTCCGGCGCTGGTTGAAAGTTACCGGCCAGAGATCGTCTATTCAGTTCGCTTTGCCGGCACGGTGGGTTTCCCGCGCGATGCCTTGTTCGGACCGGGTGGCCCGCGCTGGATCGCGAACGGGGGGGCAGGGACAGATCATTATGGTCAATGGGACCCCGACAAGACGACCGTGACAAATGCCGCCGGTGTGGCAGCGGATATGATGGCAGAATACGTCTTGGGCGGCTTTTTGCATTTCACGCTCGATATTTCCGGTCTGCAAAAAGACAAAGCTGCGCGTGTCTGGGACAGCTCCCGCACTGTCAGGCCGCTGGCGGGGCAGACGTTGCTGATCGTTGGGCTGGGTCATTCTGGCCAAGCCATCGCGGCACGCGCCAAGGCTTTCGACATGACCGTGCTGGGTACCCGCGCGCACCCACGCGAGATGGAGCATGTCGACGAGGTGTATTCGGCGAATGATCTGCCAAGCCTTCTGCCGCGCGCCGACTTTATTGTAGTTGCAACTCCGCTTACGCAGCAGACGCGCGGCCTCCTCTGTGCGGGTGAGATCGCGGCAATGCGACCGGGCGTCATCTTCGCAGATATCTCACGCGGCGGCGTGGTCGATCAGGCGGCCTTGCAGGCTGCGCTGGAAACTGGCCACGTGGCCGCAGCTGTACTGGACGTATTCGAGGCTGAACCCTTGCCTAAAACAAGCGAGCTTTGGGACCTGCACAACGTGATCCTGTCGCCGCACTGTTCTTCAGTCTACGAGGGCTGGGAGAAAGCATCCTTCGATCTGTTCATTGAAAATCTCGACCGTTGGATACAGGGGGCTGCGCTGGTAAATATCGTGAACCCTGCCCTTGGATACTGAGAGTGCAGCGATGACAGCTGTTCTGCCGATCGTCGTGCAAACCGCGAACATCGGGTATTTCAAGTGATGGTTCCACGACCACCAAACGGAGCTTATCAGGAGCGCGGGACTGTCTTTTCGCCGATATCCCAAAAAACACCCGCCATCACCCGCAATGCGTTCCGGCAAACGGGTTTAAGAACATGTTCATTTGGCGCATGTTGCGAGCACCCCCGGTAGGAATGCGGTACCCAGATCGTTGGCAGACCAAGAATATCCGTGAAGATGTCATTTGGCAGTGATCCCGCCAAGTTGGGAAGTACATGCAGATCGCCTGCTGTTTCACGAATGGATGCGCCCACAAACTGCGCCCACGGGTGGTTGGGATCAAGTCGCGTGGCGGCAAAGAAACTGCGATCACTGGGCTCGATCCTAACCTGTTCAAAGCCCTGCGCATCAAGATGTCGGCGCAGCGCAGGCACTATGTCTTCTGGGTCGGTCCCCACGACAAAGCGCAATTGGCAGGTGGCGCGTGCCCACCCCGAAATCGCGTTAACCGGTGCTTCTGGGACGCCAGAAACCATCGCCAGAACGGCAAAGCTGTTCCAGCCAAAGACACGCTCGGCGGGGGTTAGACTTTCCTCGCCCCAGTGTGGCTTGACCTCAGGGCCATCGCCGCCCGCCACCGGCAGGTCGCGTAAAGCGTCGCGTATGTTTTCTGTCAGACTTTCAGGGCGCCATTCTGAAACTTTGATCTGGCCGCGTGCATCTGTAATGCACGCCAGCGCATGTGCGAGGATCATCGCAGGATCGGCCAGCAACCCGCCCCAATTGCCAGAGTGATGCGCGCCCTCATGCGTTTCCACTAACAGATCAAACGTCGTACAACCGCGCGATCCCATGAACATAGTCGGGACGTCCGGTTGCAGGCGTGGTCCGTCCGAGGCAATCAGGACATCCGCCGCAAGTCTGTCTTTGTAGGTGCGAAAGACCTCCGCCAATCCGACCGAGCCTACTTCTTCGCTCATTTCCAACACGATCCGCGTATTAAAGCCAAGGCTGCCGCGTGTCGCAATAATGGCTTCAAGGGCGGCTATATTGATCAAATGCTGGCACTTGTTGTCCGCCGTGCCACGACCGTACAGCCTGTCACCTTCTTCAGTGATTTTCCAAGGGTGCAGGCCGTCACGCCACATGCCTTCTTGCGCGCGCACGGTATCGCCGTGTCCGTAAGTCAGGATCGTCGGCAAACCGTCGCCCTCGAACCTTTCGCCGATCAGCAGCGGGCCACCTTTCGGATCAGGGTTTTCAATAATCTCGCAGGCAAAGCCGGTAGCCTGCAGTCGCGGGAGCATCGCCTCGCGTAGGTAGCGCCAGGATTCAGCGCGGGCTTCTGGCGCAGGATTCTGGCTTTCGCTGCGATATGACACCAGATGGCCAAGGTCGGACTGAAAGCTGCCTGCGTCGAAATATTCGGCTGCCTTGGCAAGTGCGGTGTCGCGGGTCATTTGTTCTCCTCAAGTCCTCGCCGCCGCAGAATGACCTGATATCGGTGTAGACTGTAATGATGAGACCAAAGCCAAAAACCTCCGGCGGGGGCCATATCATCCTTCGCCGCACGGCATGGACCTTTAGTGGTCGTCACCGTTCAACGGGGGGCGGGGCACGCCGCGCCTCCCGTCGTTTCGTGACAGATTCAGTCTAAACCTTTTACTGCGATTTGGGCATCAGGTGGGGGTGCGATTGTTTTCTGGACGAAGAAAATGCCAGCAAACAATGCAATCCCGATCACGTCGGTGATCAGGCCACCCGAAATCATGAACAGTGCAGACAATATCAGCCCGGCACGTAAGAACCATGCTGAACGCGCGCCCATGAACCACCCCTGCACACCAGAAGACAATAGGAAGACCCCGAAGACGGCTGTCAGCGCGGCGCGGGTTACTTCAACCCAGCTGCCGTCCATCAAAATGGCAGAGTTATAGAAGAACATGAACGGCACGATGAACGCGGCGATACCTATTTTGAAGCTGGTCACCGAGGTTTCCATGGGGTTGGATCCTGATATGCCTGCAGCGGCATAACTGGCCAGCGCCACTGGCGGCGTGATGGCCGACAGGACTGCGAAATAGAACACGAAGAAGTGCGCGGTCAGCATTGGAATGCCCAATTGCACCAGACCGGGGGCGACGACTGACGCGGCCACCGCATAAGCTGCAGTTGTAGGCATCCCCATGCCCAGCAGGATCGCGATGCACATGGCGAAGAACAGGGCAAGCAGTTGGCTCACACCGGCCAGATCAAGCAGCAGCGCCGAGAAGCGCGCGCCAACGCCTGTCAGAGAGATGACACCAACGATGATACCCGCACAGGCGCAGACCGCGATGATCTGGATCGACATGATGCCAGCAAGCTCGAACGCCTTGAGGATTGACTGCAAACCCATGCGGTGGGGTGTCAGCCAGGACACGACAGCCGCTGCAACGGTCGCGAGCGTACCCGCGCGGATCACCGAATAGCCCATAAAAAGGGCTACGATCAAAATGACGATGGGAATGAAGAGATAGATTTGGCGGACAAGTTTGTTGAACTTCGGCAACTCATCCTCGCGCATGCCGCGCATCCCCAGCTTGGCGGCTTCGAAATCCACCATAAAGTAGATGGACACGAAGTAGAGCACAGCAGGAATAATCGCGGCAATCGCGATTTCCGTGTAGGGAATACCGGTAATCTCAGCCATGATAAAGGCACCGGCCCCCATGATCGGCGGCATGATCTGCCCACCCGTCGAGGCTGCGGCCTCAATCGCGCCTGCGGTTTTGCGGTGGTACCCCACGCGCTTCATCAGTGGAATTGTCAGCGAACCCGTCGCCACAACGTTGCCGGCGGACGTTCCGTTGATCATTCCCATTAGGCCAGAGGCAAAGATCGCCACCTTGGCGGGGCCGCCCCGTGCGCGGCCTGCTGCTGCAAATGCGAAGTTGACGAAGTAATCGCCGACTTTGGACGCCTGCAGGAAGGCCGCAAAGATGATGAAAAGGATGATGTAGGTCGATGACACCGCCGTTGTCGGCCCAAGAATACCCGCATCGGAATAAACGTGCCCGAAGAACCGCTGCCACGTGTAGGCGTTCGTCACAGCGAGGATGCCGGGCATCAGGTGTGCCGTGAACGTATAGAGCAGAAACACCCCCGTGATGATAACTAAAGCAAGCCCTGCAACGCGGCGGGTAAGCTCCATAATCATGGCCGAACCTGCGGTCGCCGCAAAGGCGACGCCGATAGGTACAAAGGGTGTTCCGACAGAGTTTCGTGCGGCGGTGCCGTAGATGGCGACAAGGTATATTGCGACTACAAGCGCGCAAATAGCCAAAACGATGTCAGAGGCGGCAAAGTGGCTTCGGTCGCGGCGCTCGAACCATCCCAGTACGATGGCTCCGAATGTTGCGGCGAGCAACGGAATGCCAAACCAGCGCACTTCGCTTTGGTAGATGTCAGTGCCGGGAAACGCGGCCCACGTGGTCAGCCCGCCCATTTGGGGCAGGGTGCCGGAATTGATGGTATTCAAAAAGCCGATCGCGGTCGCGCCCGCAACAAGCGCGGGGACGATCAGCAGAGCGGCTAAAAGCGATACGATCTTGGGTGTTTTGTTATCGTCACCCGTTGATGAATACGTATGCGCAGCGAACAGCAAAAAGCCCAACGCCAACGCGCCCGCGACGTGGACGATACGGAAGTTCCATGTCTCAAGCGGGAACTGCGGCAAGAACGGCAGGTCGATACCCGTCATGCTGGACACTGAGACACCGTTCAGAGCGAGCATGTGAAATGCGGAATAAACGGTTGCGAGAACTGCGAGCAGGATACCGGAGCTTCCTGAAAACGTGCGCCGGTTCTGTTCTACGGGTTCGTCATCAACGCCTTCGGCGAGGACAATATCATCGATCGGGCCGTCTGCTTGGGCTTTTGATTGGTCTGACATTGCGCTCCCACTTCTTATTTTATGCGACAGCTTTACGTCGCCGGAACAAAAAAACCTGCGCCGCTGTCAGAGGCGCAGGCTTATTTACTATGCAGATGTTATTCTAAAAGAACACCTGAAAAACGATTAATTGCCGTGGATCATATCAGCAGGGATTTCTGCGCCTGCATTCTCTGTGAACCACTGTGCCGCACCGGGGTGCCACATCAGAACACCGTTTTTGTTCCAGTTTTCCGGCAGTGTGGAGCGTGCGGCACGGTGAATGTTCACCATACGCTCGTTGTCGGACATTACCACGTCGACCACAGCGTTCACGAAGGATGCTGGCAGGTCGCAATTGGCGATGGCGAAGTTCCACATGGAAACTGAACGCGCCGGCGCCGTGAGCGTTGTATACGCGTCGGCCGAGATCTCGTATTCAGCGACAGGGAATGCTGCAGCAATCTTTGCCTGCTCTTCTTCAGTGAATTCGATGATGTTCACATCAGTCTGCACTTCAAGCTGGCTGACCGCTGGTACCGGAACGCCTGCCGCGAAAGCGATGACGTCAAGCAAACCGTCCTGCAACTGGCCGCCAAGGTCGGACCAACCGCCGTTGCGACGATCAAATTCAACGCCAAGCTCTTCCATCATGCGCGGGAAATACGTGTCGGATGTTGATCCCGCAGGACCAAAACCAATACGTGCGCCCGCTGGAATTTCCGAGATGGACGTGATGCCAGATGAAGCTAGTGCCGTGACCGAGAACGGTGTTTGATACATCGGGAACATCGCGCAAGCGTTGGACATCTGCAGGCCCGGTGCGATCGGGTTCGTGCCTTGCAGTGATTCTGCTGCAGGACCCATGGTTGTCATGCCGAACTGTGCATCGCCCGTGTGGACCAGCGCCATGTTCTGCATTGGGCCGCCAGTGACTTCGCCGCCACCAGTAATGCCCAGTTCTTCGGCGACCAGGTTGGCCCAGCCAGAGCCGTAAGCGAAATAGGTACCACCTTGGCTCGCTGTGCCGACGGTAAAGCTTTCAGGCCAACCCGTGCGGTCTGCATGGCCATCCGCGAATGCGAAAGTTGCTGTCAGGACGGTCGTCGCAGCGGCAGCCGTAAATTTTGTAACTACAGTCATCAGGATTTTATCCTCCCCTTGTTTTACCATATTCAGCGCTCGACTCGAGGGGTATACCCTTCCGCAAACACCATTTTCTGGCGTTCCATAGTTATAGGACCCCGACGGGCCGTCGCAAGCGGGAAACCTTAATTTTGTGTGCGGATTTCGCATATCAAATTGTTCGCGGGCACAGGTGTGAACCCTCCGGCACGCAACGTCCGACGTTTTAGGGTTGGAAAACGGGCGTGTGCTACCGTGTTTCTTGGTGCGTATTGCACAGCGCACATCCGGGTCTATACATCAGTGGGCTTATCTGCGCGTTGATAAGATGTTGTATATTCTCGCCAAAGTGTCAGGATCTGAAATGAAAACCTACAAGATTGCCGCTATCCCTGCTGATGGTATCGGCCCCGAAGTCATCTCTGCGGGAAACGAAGTGCTCGGTGCTTTGGCGGAGCAGCGGGGCGATATGGCGTTTAGTGTCACAACATTTGGCTGGGGATCTGACTATTTCAAACAGCATGGTGTTATGATGCCCGACGACGGGCTGGACCAATTAAAGCCTTTTGATGCGATTTTCTTTGGTGCGGTGGGTGCGCCCGATGTGCCGGATCACGTGACGCTGTGGGGGCTGCGTCTACCCATTTGTCAGGGTTTTGACCAATACGCGAATGTGCGGCCCACAAAGATCATTCCCGGTGTCACCTCGCCTCTGCGAAATGTAGAGGTCGGCGATCTTGATTGGGTCATCGTACGCGAAAACTCCGAAGGTGAATACTCGGGGCACGGGGGGCGTGCGCACCGTGGCTTGACGGAAGAGGTTGGTACAGAGGTTGCGATTTTCACGCGTGTGGGTGTGACGCGCATCATGCGCTACGCATTTAAACTGGCACAGTCGCGACCGCGCAAGCTGTTGACTGTGGTGACCAAGTCAAACGCACAGCGGCACGGCATGGTAATGTGGGACGAGATCGCCGCAGAGGTCGCGGCAGAGTTTCCAGACGTGACGTGGGATAAAATGCTTGTGGATGCAATGACCGTGCGTATGACCCTGAAACCGAAAAGCATTGATACTGTTGTGGCCACGAACCTGCACGCCGATATCCTGTCTGATTTAGCAGGGGCTTTGGCTGGCAGCCTTGGCGTCGCACCCACCGCAAACATCGACCCTGAAGGGCGCTTTCCCTCCATGTTTGAGCCGATCCATGGCTCTGCCTTTGACATCACCGGAAAGGGGATCGCGAACCCTGTTGCAACCTTTTGGACCGCAGCACAAATGCTTGACCATCTGGGAGAACCCAAAGCGGCCGAGCATCTCATGAACGCGGTTGAACGCGTCTGTGCAGCCGGTATCTTAACGCCTGATGTGGGTGGCACAGCAACAACTCGCGACGTGACTGACGCCGTGATTGAAGCAATCCGGGGTAGCAATTCTGTGCCGGGTGCGTCTGCCGACGATGACTGAACGCAGCTCATTGCAGCTTGCACACCACACCCTAATCTGGCCTTCTTCGGGTCTACAGGGGGTACCATGACAATAAATTCATTGAAAATTGCGGTTATTGCCGGGGACGGTATCGGGAAAGAAACGACACCCGAAGGCGTGCGTGTTCTGGAAGCAGCGGCGAAACGCTTCAACCTCGGGATAGAATTCCAAGAACATGATTTCGCGTCTGCAGATTACTTCGCCAAACATGGTGAAATGATGCCGCCGGATTGGAAAGAGCGGGTTGCAGGCAGTGACGCGATCTTTTTCGGGGCTGTCGGTTGGCCCGAGACGGTGCCGGATCATGTGTCGCTCTGGGGCTCACTGCTCAAATTCCGGCGCGAATTTGATCAATATGTCAGCTTGCGCCCTGCACGCGCAATGCCTGGCGTACCCCTGCCTCTGGCAGGTCGGGCACATGGCGATATCGATATGATGATCGTGCGCGAGAATACGGAAGGTGAATATTCGTCCATCGGTGGCCGCATGTTCGAAGGCACAGACCGCGAAGTGGTCATTCAGGAAACCGTGATGAGCCGCGTGGGTGTGGACCGGATCCTAAAATATGCGTTTGACCTTGCCGCGCAGCGCAGCGGGCATCTTACTTCAGCAACCAAATCCAACGGTATTTCGATCACGATGCCCTATTGGGACGAACGCGTTGAAGAGATGTCCAAAGCGTATCCCGACGTTAAGGTCGACAAATACCATATCGACATCCTCACCGCGCAGTTTGTTCTGAATCCTGATTGGTTTGATGTCGTCGTCGCCTCAAACCTGTTTGGCGATATCCTGTCTGACCTTGGCCCTGCATGTACGGGTACAATTGGCATAGCGCCGTCTGGCAACATCAATCCCGAAGGTTGTTTCCCCTCGCTTTTCGAGCCGGTGCACGGCTCGGCACCGGATATCGCGGGGCAGGGCGTTGCCAATCCAATCGGTCAGGTTTGGGCAGGGGCGATGATGCTGGAGCATTTAGGTCAACCTGATGCTGCCAAAGCGATTATCGCGGCTATTGAACTGGTGCTGGCCGATGACACGAAGCGCACGCGCGACTTGGGCGGCGCGGCCGATACCACAACATGCGGTCAGGCTGTGGCGGATGCCGTGCTTTCAGGCGCTACGTGAGCACAAAATCGCAGTTCATGCCGCGTTTCGAGGTACGTAAGTCAACGGCAAACGGCGTCTGTATAAACTACGCTGTTGCAGGTGAGGGGCCGCCGCTTTTGCTGCTACACGGACACCCGCAAACGCATGTGGTCTGGCGCAAGGTAGCGGGCGATTTTGTCAATGCAGGCTATAGTGTCATCGCCCCTGACCTGCGCGGCTATGGCGATAGCGGTAAACCCCCAAGCGATGTCCGCCACCAGACCTATTCAAAACGCATGATGGCGCTTGACCAGATCGAGTTGATGGCGGGTTTGGGTTTTGACAAATTTTGTGTTGTGGGCCACGACCGCGGTGGCCGCGTCGCGCATCGCCTTGCGCTCGATTTTCCTGATGCGGTTGATAAGCTGGTGGTCGTCGATATCGCGCCAACGGCGACGATGTATGCACGCACGGACAAAGAATTCGCCACGCGCTACTTCTGGTGGTTCTTCCTGATACAGCCTGCCAATTTGCCCGAGCGTATGATTAGTTCGGATCCGGAGTATTTTTTGCGCCGCCACATCGCTGGTCAGGTCAAAAAAACGGGTGCCGTAAGTGAAGAGGTGTTTCAGGAATACCTGCGCTGTTATCAGAACCCTGACACGATCAGGGCGATTTGCGAAGACTACCGCGCGGCAGCCAGCATTGATCTTGAGCATGACGCGGCGGATGCGCACATCAAACTAAAAGCTCCGCTTTTGGCGCTTTGGGGCGAAAACGGCGTCGTCGGTGAGCTGTATGACGTTCTGCAGACTTGGCGCGACAAAGCGGAAAATGTTCAAGGTTCGGCACTGAAATGCGGACACGCGGTACAAGAGGAAGTCCCCGAAGCATTTACACAGCACGTGCTTGCATTCCTCAAAGACTAGTCGGCAGTTCGCAATAGTTGTGTGGAGGCATTCCTTCCTCTAACTTGGTTCAATGACTTCTGACTTGACCGTGCTTTTCGCTCTCTTTGGCCTTGTTTTTGCGATGCTGCTTTGGGGGCGTTTTCGGTATGATTTGGTTGCCTTTTCAGCCCTCTTGATCGGTGTGGTTCTTGGCGCGGTTCCGTCCGAGGACGCGTTTTCGGGTTTTGGACATCCTGCGACGCTTGTGGTCGCGTTAGTCTTGATCGTATCGGCGGGGCTTGTCCGGTCCGGTGCCGTGTCTCTCATCACGCGGACGTTGGTTGATCCGGAAAGGAGTCTTGGCTCTCATATTGCCTACATGGGATCAATCGGCGGCGTGTTGTCGGCCTTTATGAACAACGTGGCGGCGCTCGCGCTTTTGATGCCTGTCGATGTCCAGACAGCCAAAAAGGCGGGTCGTGCGGCGCGTCTGTCACTGATGCCATTGTCGTTTTGCACAATTTTGGGCGGTATGGTCACGATGATCGGAACGCCGCCCAACATCGTTATCGCGACCATCCGAAAAGATAATCTGGGTGAAAGCTTTAGCATGTTTGACTTCGCCCCTGTCGGTGCGGTGACGGCTTTGGCGGGCCTAGTCTTTGTTGCGGTGATCGGGTGGCGCTTGATTCCCAAACGCGAGGGTGACGGCTCAATAACTGACGCGCGAAACAGCCTGAAAGACTACCTGGCCGAGCTTTCCGTTCCCAGCGGATCAGACCTGATCGGCAAGCGGTTGTTCGAGATATATGACATTGCGGACAAGAACGATGTGGCCATCCTCGGTTTGATGCGCGACGGCACGCGCCGCTACGGGACGCAGCGCAACACGGCTTTGGCGGCTGGCGATACCATTGTGATTGAAGCCCACCCCGAAGCACTGGACGAATTCCGCACCGCCCTGTCTTTGGATTTTACCAACCAGACAGATCAACAGCGTCTGACAGCAGACGGAAGCGGGTTGTCCATCATCGAGGTGGTGGTCCCTGAAAATGCACTTATCGCAGGCAATACAGCACGCGGTATCGGGTTGTCGTGGCGGCAGCGCACCATTCTGCTGGGCATTTCAAGGCAGGGACGGCGGATTTCTAAGGAAGTTCGGAGCACGACTGTAGAACCCGGAGACATTCTGCTTTTGTTGACCCCCGAGGGAGAAGGCGACGCCGTTGCGGACTGGCTTGGCGCCTTGCCTCTCGCTGATCGGGGTCTTGCCGTCACGGACACCAGCAAGGTGTGGCTTTCTATCGGTATCTTCGTCGCGGCGGTGGCCATTGCATCCTTCGGATTCCTATATCTGCCGGTGGCATTGGGAATTGTTGTTGTTGCTTATGTCCTGACGGGTATCTTGCCACTTGCCGACCTCTACGATCATGTCGAATGGCCGGTCATTGTGCTTTTGGGCTCTATGATACCGCTGGGCGCGGCGTTGGATGATGCAGGCGGAACGGCCATGATTGCGGAGGCTTTGGTCGGTTTGACCGCAGGGTGGCCTGCTTGGGCTGTTCTGACGGTGTTGATGGTGGTGACGATGACACTGTCGGATGTTCTGAACAATACCGCGACCGCAATCGTCGCTGCACCGGTCAGCATCCAGATGGCGCATAGTCTGAACGCCAGCCCCGATCCGTTTCTGATGACGGTCGCGGTTGCCGCGTCGTGTGCCTTTCTCACGCCCATCGGACATAAGAACAACACGCTGATCCTTGGTCCCGGAGGATATGCCTTCGGTGACTATTGGCGCATGGGCCTGCCGCTGGAGATTCTGGTTGTTTGCGTGTCGGTTCCGATGATTTTGATTGTCTGGCCAATGTAGCCGACCTGCGCCGTCGGATTGCCGTGCAGCCGACGTCTGAAGCCCCCAAGTGATCGAGAGCGGTACAGCATTTCGGCAAACCGCACGGACATTTAGTTTTGATTTTCCAACTACCTTCACCAATACTAGATATGGTAGAGTCTGCACGCGGCGCAGGACGAGCCCGCATGTTGGAAAATTTGATGTTGATAAGCTTTATCCTTCTTATTTGTGCGATTGTGGTAGCTGCTTTGGGCAACTCAATGCAGGGCGATCTCAGCACAAGCCACATTGTCTTGAAAAAGCGAAAGTCGCGCGCAACTTGTTTCTCCGTTGCTGTTTTAATGGCCATGATCTGCAGCCCGTTTTCAGGCCATGTGCAAGCTCAGGAAGTACCAGTTGGCAATGTCGGAGAGCTGGATATCGCCAACACGCCGGACGAAGTGTTTGTAGCGCCCGTTGAAATCGATGGGGAACTGCTCTTTATTCTGCGGGGCTCAGTGCGCTACCAGCCCCTGTGAGAACGCAAAACGTCGAACGCCGTATCCTCGAAACCGCCGGAACGCAGGAAACGGTTTGTTGCGCGTATAGAGAAATTGACTGTCGCCCGCTTTACAGGGTTTGAAGAGGCCACCAACGCGGTCGTCAAAGGGAAAGCGGTTGGCCGCTTGATCGGCTTTGTCGTCAGTATGGTCCTATGGATCGGCTACTTGTTTCTGTTGTATTATTACCTGACCTTTGTCCTTTTATCTTTTGTTGAAACGCAGCCCTTTGCTCAACTGCCGCTCACCTATGTGTCGCAGCCGTTGATTGATGTGCTTTATGGGTTTTTCTCGGTCCTGCCAAATTTGATTCCACTAACAATTGTCGCGATTGTAGCGCGCTATCTGATCCTTGGGTTAAGGCTGTCTATGGATAACCTCGAGGCGGGCACTTTTGAGATAAAAGAGTTCGAGCCGCATTCGGTGACGCCCACTTTTAACATTGCCCGTGTTGTGATGATCGCGACAGCGATCGTTTTTGCCTATCCTCACACTTCTGGATCAGACAGCAGGGCGTTTCAGGGTCTGACTATTCTGGCGGGGATCATGGTGTCTTTAGAGTCGAACACTGTGGGCAGCAACATGATGGCAGGCTTGTTTGTTATCTACTGGCGCAGCACCAATATCGGTGATCGGATCAAAGTGGGTGATCAGGTCGGAGACGTGATCGAAATGAAGCTGATGGAGACGCTTATCAAGTCGGTCAAAAACGAAATGGTCAGCATTCCCAATGCGCAGTTTCTGAATTCAGAAGTCGTGAATTATTCGCGCAAGATCGACGGGCGCGGACTGTTGGTGCATACAACAGTGGGTATTGGATACGAAGAACCTCAGGCCAAAGTCGAAGCGATGCTATCGAAGCTTCGATGCGCACGCGGGATCTCGACAAATCACCCGAACCTTTCGTGCTGTGGGCGCAGTTGGCTGACTATGCAATCAACTACCAAATCAACGCATTTACCACCCGAGGGTCGAGCATGCCGCGCATTCTGTCGGATTTGCACCGCAATATCGTAGATGTATTTAAAGAGAACTGCGTGCAAATCATGACACCCTCGTATGAGGCAGATCCCGAGGAGCCCAAAATACCGGCCACCGCATGGGACGGTCAACTTGCAAAGCAGGTCAAGTAGCCCGCACGTGCGCGCCAAAACTGTGGCTATGGCGTAGTCCTTGACCTTTGCCGGTTTGCTAATTGCCCAACAGGCAAATTGGCTTGCACAATTCTATACGCTCTAAGAGACTTCTTCGCCAATTTATGATTTTGGGGCGCTGCTGCATGAGCAACAAAAAGAGCGTGGTGCGACAAGCATCTTACTTGCAAACAAGGGCGCAACTTTCGGTTCCCATCCCGCTGATCAGCGCGCCCTGACAGACCGCAAGGCAGCGGACCTGCGCATCGGGCTGAAGGTCGTTGGCCACGAAACTCTGAGACCAGAGTTGCAAGCTGAAATTGACAGTGGTTTGACCGGATTGGACCAAAGGCGCGAACTGCGCGAGCGGGTTGAACTGCTGTACGCACCAACGCCCGATGCATTGGGCTACTGCATGGCAAATAACGCGGCGATCCTTGTTGCCCGTCAAGATGGTGCAGATAGCGGCGACATTTGAGCAGTACAGGCGCAGCATTGATGGCGTTTCCAGAGCGACACCCGAACTGGATGCGTCGACGCAACAGAATGCTGCGATGTTCGAAGAAACTAACGCTGCTTTGCAGTTGCTTGACGGTTCGGCAAAATCACTGATGAAGCAAGTGGACGCTTGCGACATAAAAAACAATCGAACGCAACAGATGTGGACCATCCGCCAATCGCAGATCATTTTGCGTCAGAATCGCTAACGCATCATAAGATGTGAAGAAGACTGGACTGCATGGTTTAGCTTGACTGTTGTCACACGTATCCCGTGAGAGGTTGGCCCACCTGTAAATGGTCATGTACTCAGATCACCGAATCTTTGCGCGTTCATTGGCGATATGCGCTGTAAAACGGCGAACCTTAGATGATATCGGGCGGAGGAACACCTTGACTTCCCCCCGGTCTAACGGTGTATCTGGCCCAAATTTTCAAGAGCCCAAAGGGATATCTTCATGCACGTTTATCGCAGCCACACTTGCGCCGACCTGTCCGCAGAGAATGTGGGCCAGAATGTCCGTTTGTCCGGCTGGGTCCACCGCGTGAGAGACCACGGTGGCGTTTTGTTTATAGATTTGCGCGACCACTACGGCATGACGCAAGTGCTGTGTGATCCCGATAGCCCGGTTTTTTCAGAAGTGGAAAAGATCCGGGCAGAGTGGTGTATCCGCATTGATGGTGATGTCAAAGCACGCGACGAAGCATTGGTAAATCCAAAAATCCCGACTGGTGAAATCGAAGTCTTTGTTCGCGACCTTGAAATTCTTGGGGATGCTGCCGAACTGCCGCTCCAGGTTTTTGGTGAACAGGAGTATCCAGAAGAAACGCGACTTCGTTATCGTTACTTGGATTTACGCCGCGAGAAAATGCAGAGGAATATGGTGTTGAGATCAGACGTTGTCGCGTCGATCCGCAAAAGAATGTGGGATGCCAGTTTCCGCGAGTTCCAAACGCCGATCATTACAGCGTCAAGCCCTGAAGGTGCGCGAGATTTTCTGGTGCCCTCAAGGCTGCATCCCGGTAAGTTTTATGCACTGCCACAAGCGCCTCAGCAATTCAAACAGCTGCTAATGGTTTCCGGATTTGACAAATATTTTCAAATTGCACCCTGTTTTCGGGATGAAGATCCAAGAGCCGACAGATCGCCCACCGACTTTTATCAGTTGGACATGGAGATGAGCTTTGTCACGCAACAAGATGTGTTTGACACGATCCAACCTGTGCTGACCGGTGTTTTTGAAGAGTTTGGAGGCAACAGGCCTGTCGATCAGGAATGGCCACAGATATCTTACAAAGACGCAGCACTTTGGTATGGAACCGACAAGCCTGATTTGCGCAACCCGATCAAAATGCAAGTCGTCTCTGAGCATTTTGCAGGGTCAGGCTTTGCTATTTTCGCAAAGTTGTTGGAGCAAGAGGGTACGGAAATCAGGGCGATTCCTGCGCCCACAGGGGGGAGCCGCAAATTCTGTGATCGCATGAATGCGTTTGCACAGAAAGAGGGGCTTCCCGGGATGGGGTATATCTTTTGGCGCGATCAGGGCGAAGGTATGGAAGCTGCCGGACCACTTGCGAAAAACATCGGTCCTGAACGCACAGAGGCAATCCGTGAGCAACTCGGCTTGGGTGTGGGTGACGCGGCGTTTTTCCTTGGGGGTAAACCAAAGGCTTTTGAAGCCGTAGCAGGCAAAGCACGCACAGCCATCGGGTCTGAGCTGGGTCTCACGGACGAAGATCGCTTTGCTTTCGCCTGGATAGTTGACTTTCCGATATACGAGAAAGACGCGGAAACCGGAAAAATCGACTTTGAACACAATCCATTCTCTATGCCGCAAGGGGGTATGACTGCATTGCAAGGCGATCCACTGGAAGTGCTGGGGTATCAATATGATCTGTCCTGCAATGGGTATGAATTGGTGTCCGGCGCGATCCGAAACCACAAGCCCGAGATCATGTTCAAAGCGTTCGAGATTGCAGGATATGGCGAAGATGAAGTGCGCAAGCGGTTTGGTGGTATGGTGAATGCCTTTCAATATGGAGCGCCTCCACACGGCGGTTGCGCCGCCGGTATTGACCGTATCGTGATGCTCTTGGCTGAGGAAAGCAGTATTCGCGAAGTTATCCTGTTTCCGATGAACCAACGTGCTGAAGACTTGATGATGTCGGCTCCTTCAGAACCGTTGAGCGATCAGCTTATGGAGTTGGGGTTGCGTGTAATTCCACAGGACTAACCTAAGGTAGCGCTGGCTGACGGTGACACTCGGGTATGGGTTACTGTTGGTTAAAACGGTTTCTTTGAAAGGCATGTGCTATGGTTCATACAGCTGGTATTATTGAACCAAACGGTACGGTTGTCTTGGATTGGCACCAGCCGCCTGCACCTACGGGTAAAATTCTGACGGGTACATTTGCAGAACTAGAGCTTCTGAATGCCGACAAACACGCGGATTCTCTGTTTGAACAATATCGCGGGCAGGATCATGTTTGGGACTACATGCCCTACGGACCTTTTCCGACGCTATCGGCGTACCAAAAGTGGATTGTGCAAACCGTCAAAAGCGATGCGCATTTGTTTTATGCGATCAAAAACCTCGAGACGGGATGCATTGAAGGGGTCGCAAGCTACTTGCGGATCAACCCACCCAGCGGCTCGATCGAAGTGGGACACATCAACTTCAGCCCGGCCTTACAGCGGACACGTGCAGCGACAGAGGCAATGTATTTGATGATGCGCTGGGCATTTGAGGCGGGATACAGGCGCTATGAATGGAAGTGTAACGCCCTGAACAAAGGTTCTCGAAGGGCTGCTCAGCGTTTGGGACTAAGCTATGAAGGCGTTTTCCGGCAGGCTGCAGTAGTTAAAGGACGCAATCGAGACACAGCCTGGTTTGCGGCAATAGACAGCGAGTGGCCACACCTGAAAGCTGCGTTCGAGCGTTGGCTCGCTCCAACAAACTTTTCAAATGCCGGGCAAATACAAAGCTTGAGCGATCTGACACGGGACATCCGTGTAACAGATGATCCCTATATTTCGGCGGCGGATTAAATCGCAAGTTTCTGTGTCAGCCGTTGTTTTATCAGCCCGGTAAGCTGCGTTGTTGCCGCGTGTACCGACATGCCGGACGAACGGGCTTGGGCAAGTGCATCTGCTGCCTGCTCCAATCCCTTGTCCTGAGCAGAGCGCGCAACCCCACCGATGAACTGAGCCACATAATCCAGCGTTTTTTCGTCTTCGGGGTCGTCGAGTACATCGGCGATATGTGCCATGTCGTCCTGAAATGCTATCAGGTCTGGCAGTATTTCTTCGTCCGCCACGCTGCGAGGGCCTGCCGGTTGTCTGTCCGCAGGCAGGTTTGAAAGTACAGCTTGCTGGAAAACCGCGAGAGACGTGACCGGCTTCGGCAAAAAGCCGTCAGCGCCTGCCGCTGCGCTGGCCTCTTCCCCTGAAAGATCGCCTGAAGTGCCTAATATCACGTCAACCCGTGGCTCGATTTTCGAAAGTTCTTCGATTAATTCGGAACCGTCGCCATCGGGAAGCCCCAAATCAATAATAACAACGGAAGGGCGATACACCTGCAGATGTCGTCGTGCAGACCTAATGCAGTCGGCACGTCTGATGCGGGCCCCGCTGCGAAGGCAAAGCAGTCGCATCGCCTCACACGCGTAGCGGCTGTCTTCAATTACCAGAATGGTCAGGCCGAGCAGTGGTCGCGCAGCCGTTGGTGCCGGAATTGTTGCGGCAAACGGATCTTTCTTTTCCATTTTGACCTCATAGGTGACTCGTTATGCGACTCACCATGGCCTATGTTGGATAACAGTCCGTTAATAAGCACCATCAGCGCATGCGGCACTGCAGCACTTGCGCTTGTGCCCGGACAACAGCATAACCGGTTCGACCCAGCCAGAAAGGACACACCGATGATCGGACGCTTAAACCACGTAGCAATAGCAGTGCCTGATCTTGAAGCTGCCGCCAACCAATACCGGACCGCTTTAGGCGCGAATGTAGGGGCGCCCCAGGACGAGCCGGATCATGGTGTGACCGTGATTTTTATCGAACTGCCCAACACAAAAATCGAACTGCTGTACCCGTTGGGCGAAAATAGCCCCATCCAAGGTTTTTTGGATAAAAACCCGTCCGGTGGCATTCATCATGTTTGCTACGAAGTCGATGATATTCTGAATGCGCGTGATCATCTGATTGAAACCGGCGCGCGGGTTCTTGGCACGGGCGAGCCGAAAATCGGCGCACATGGCAAGCCGGTGTTATTCTTGCACCCCAAGGACTTTAACGGCTGTCTGGTCGAACTGGAACAGGTCTAGGATTTAGGAGAGTACCCCGATGGGCGTTACATCTGCACTCGTTTTATTCGCGGTGATCTGGTCACTGATGTTTCTCATTATTCTTCCGATCCGGGTGAAGACCCAAGGCGATCTGGGTGAGATCGTGCCCGGCACACATGCGGGCGCCCCCGAGGTGCACAACGTGGGCAAAAAGGCCAAGATTTGTACTGTACTCAGCCTGATCCTCTGGGCAATTATTTCGACCATTATTCTGTCCGAGGTAATTACCGTCAGGGATTTGGACTGGTTCGGGCGTATGGCACCTGAGGTGCCAGCCGGTGGAACAGATGGGTGAACGTGGCCGCGCCCACAATTGGAATGACCAGGTTAAGCAGCGGGACTGAGAGCGGGATCGCCATTAAAAAGCCTGCCGCCCATATCCTGAACGCATAGCGTGACCTGAGTTTCTTGGCTTCGCTGCGCCCAACGCGGCGAATGGCGGCCAGTGTGAAGTATTCACGCCCCAGCAGGAACCCGTTCAGGGCCCAAAAGATCAGCGGCGCAGCAGGTGCGAAGATCAGGTACAGCACCAAAGCGCATATGTTGGCGACCACAAGCACCCCTAGAAAACTAAAAGTGTCGCGTATCGCATCGGTGATAGGCACTTCCTGAGCGGGGCCAAGTTCGGGGTAGTGTTCGTCTTCAACCGCTTGTGCGACTGTGTCCAGAAACATCGATGTGATTGCAGAAGCGACAGGTACCATGAGGAAAACGGATAGTAACGCCAGCACTACGGCCGAGCCCCAACCTGCGACATTATCCAGCCACGTAACCTCTCCGATGAAAGGCAGCGTGGTTGTATCACCGATCAACACGCCTACCAGCCAGACAAAGGCGACAGAAATACCGATCAGTGTTAAAAGCGTTAGTCCGATCCCCATCAACAGGACTTTGCGAAACCGTGGGTCAGTCAATTGCCTGACGGCGGCAAAGAACGATGTGATGATCATCGGGTAACCTTGGTGGTGATGGCCGCAAGGTCAGGGCGGGGGCGATCAGGGGGGGCAGATGTTTCCGTCGCGATATGGATCAGCCCGGCGATGCGTTCGTGCGGGGCAAGGTCCAATGCCTCGGTCATGAAGCCGCGATCATGGCTTGGCCAGCCACTCAGCCAGTTCGCACCCCAGCCCGCAGCCAGCGCCGCGTTTAACAGCGCCAGGCATACGGCCCCCGCTGAATATGTCTGTTCAATCGCGGGTATCTTGTCTGACTGCTTGGGGCTTTCGATCACGGCCACGGCAAGGTGCCCTTGGTCAAACTGCGCGCGCCCTTTGCTGATCTGTTCTGCATCAAGCCCCAAGGCCTCACCGCGGTATTGTGCCAGATCTGCCAGTCGGGGCATTGCGGTCTTTTCGATCACGATAAAGCGCCACGGTTCCAGTTTGCCATGGTCGGGTGTCCGCGCGGCCGCTTCCAGCAAGGGGCGTAGTTCGTCGTCTGTAGGCGCGGGGCCTTGCAGCGTTTTGGCCGGGCGAGAGCGGCGGGTGCGCAGAAAATCGAGGGCTGCGGGGTTCGGGTCAGGCATAATCGTCCTTTAGTGTTCAGATCTGACTTGCAAGATAGTCAATCTCGCCCGTCAGAAAAGTATCCAGTCGTTGCCCGGGCTGACGAACGATCAATGCGGGTGCCATCGGGTCGGGCACGTGTTTATCGCTGCCCGACAGCGCTTCGATTGTGGCGTGGCCGCAAAAGGGCGAATAAACCTCGGAATAGCCACCTTCATGGGCGAGCACGAGCCGCCCGTTGCAATGGTCCTTGGCAGCAGCCTTCAGGCGTAGGGTCATCTGTCGAAACGTATCAGCCATGGCCAGCATCCGTGCGAGCGGGTCCGTGGCACCCGCGTCAAAGCCGCAGGCTACGATTATCATATCCGGCTTGAAGGCCGCGATCTGGGGTAGAACGATTTTATCGAAAGCGTATAGGTAGGCGTTGTGCCCTGTGCCCGCAGGCAGGGGCAGGTTGAGGTTGTAGCCAAGCCCCGCGCCCTTGCCGCGATCCTCGATCCCGCCGGTGTCGAGCGGGTAGTTCCCTTCCTGATGCAGCGAGATGGTCAGCACATCATCGCGGTCGTAGTAAATCGCCTCTGTCCCGTTGCCGTGGTGCACATCCCAATCGACCACCACGACGCGCTTTGCCATGCCCTTGGCCTGCGCAGCCTCGATCGCGATGGCGATGTTCGCAAGCAGGCAAAAGCCGTTTGGAAAGTCAGGGAGGCAGTGGTGTCCGGGGGGGCGTGATAGCGCATAGGCGTTTTCAAGATCGCCACGCGCAACAGCATCGACCGCCGCGGTGACGAGACCTGCCGACAAAGCGGCGATCTCAAACCCGCCTTGAGCAAAGGGCGTCCGGCGTCCCAATTCGCCACCACCATTGTCGCTCATGTGCTTGAAGGCATCTAGGTAGGACGCGGGGTGGACGCGCAAAAGGTCTTCGCGCGTGGCGGGGGACGCACTTTGGCAGTGCAGATCATCCGACAGTCCACTGACGTCCATCAGGTTCTTCAGACGCCGCTTGGCCTCTTGCGTTTCTGGCAATCCAGCGCCGTTCAAGGGCTGTACAAAACCGCCGATCGGTAGCGTAAAGGCATAGTTCCCGCCCGCATGCCAAAAGCACTTTTCATCCCAGAAAAAACCCGTGGTCATCTCATGTCTCCGTCAGTGTTGCGCGGAAAGTGACCCAGTGTGCGGGCTTTGTCCATCGGGTTCACCGGGTTAGTCGGCCTCGGCGATGATGGCATCCACATCCAACCGGTCATTCACCATCTTAAGCTTGCCGTCTGCATCACGCGGCCAGTCGTCTGGTGCGCGATCCCAGTAAAGCTCCACGCCGTTGCCGTCAGGATCGCTTAAGTATACGGCTTCGCTGACGCCATGGTCTGCCGCTCCGCTCAAAGCATATCCGGCTGCGAGTACCCGTTTGATCACGGTGCCGAGGCTTTTGCGGTCAGGATACAGAAAAGCGCTGTGGTAAAGGCCCGTGTGGCCCTTGGGCGGGGGGCTACTGTCTTTGCTGTCCCATGTGTTCAGGCCGATGTGGTGATGGTACCCACCGGCCCCCAAAAACGCAGCTTCATTGCCGAACCGCGCTTGTTCTTCAAAACCCAAGACATCGCGGTAAAAGGCCACGGCGCGGTCAAGGTCGGCGACCCGCAGGTGAACATGTCCGACGCTCGGGTGTGGTTGTGTCATGCGCTTTACTCCTCGTCTGGTCCGAGCTGAATTCTATATACGATGTCGAACGTTACCAGAGCAGAAAGCGCGCAGAAGCTGTGCGCGGCTAACGGACCATCCCGATAATGTCGTAGGTTTTGGCCAGAATAGGCGCTGTAATCTCGCGCGCTTGCCCCGCTCCGCGTGCAAGGATGCGGTCAATTTCGGCAGGATCGTTCATCAAACGCGCCATTTCTTGCGAGATGGGCGAGAGTTTCGCGACGGCGAGTTCGGCCAGTTGCGGTTTGAAGGTGCCAAACTGCTGTCCGCCCACATCGGCAAGCACTTCTTCGACGGTCTGATCGTTAAGCGACGCGTAGATGTTCACCAGATTGCGTGCTTCTGGCCGCTCTGCCAGCCCGTCAGCTTCTGATGGCAGCGCATCGGGGTCGGTTTTGGCCTTGCGGATCTTCTTGGCAATGGCGTCGGCGTCGTCTGTCATGTTGATCCGGCTGGCGTCAGACGGGTCGGACTTGGACATCTTTTTGGACCCGTCG
This sequence comes from uncultured Alphaproteobacteria bacterium, assembly GCA_963796445.1. Taxonomy (GTDB): domain Bacteria; phylum Pseudomonadota; class Alphaproteobacteria; order Rhodobacterales; family Rhodobacteraceae; genus Roseobacter. Next base: position 59,337 of record CAWCLQ010000012.1, read on the forward strand.
CGCAGAGACATCACGCGCGTTGCCGCCCCTTCGATCACCGGTTCTGTGATTGGAAAGAAGTCGACACCGTAGTCATGGTTGAACTTGGTCGCGATATCGCGCGTCAGCTCGAGGTGTTGTTTCTGGTCTTCGCCCACGGGCACGTGGGTCGCGTGATATACGAGGATATCCGCAGCCATCAAAGCAGGGTAGCCGAACAAACCCAGCGATGCGTTTTGTGCGTTCTTACCTGCCTTGTCCTTGAATTGTGTCATGCGCTGCATCCAGCCCATGCGCGCCACACAGTTAAAAACCCAGCCCAGTTGCGCATGCTCTGGCACCTGACTTTGGTTGATAAGGATAGACTTTTCCGGGCTGATACCAGAGGCAATAAACCCTGCGGCCAGCTCGCGCGTGTTGTGCGCTAGGTCTATTGGGTCCTGCCAGACAGTGATCGCGTGCAGATCGACCATGCAATAAACGCAGGGGTATTCGTCCTGCATCGTGACAAAGCGTTTGATGGCACCAAGGTAGTTGCCCAACGTCAGCCCGCCGGACGGCTGGACGCCGGAAAAGACGCGGGGGGCAAAGGTTGAAGTTGTCATAACTTGGGCTCCATTCTCGCTGGCAATGCGGTCCGCGCTGGCTTACCCATGAGGCAGCGTATCGTCAAGGAAGGCTCGCTCATGAATGACCCGCATAATGCGCCGCCCGTAAACCCGCTGCCCCCTGTGGTGGTGCTGTTGTTTGCGGCCATTGCTCTGCCGGAAGTCGTGTTCATGCTCGGCGCGCAGGGTATTTTTGGCGGGTCAGAGGCCGTTGGCTGGAGGCTTGCCGCGATCGAGACCTACGGGTTCTCGGGCGAACTTTTTGACTGGATGCTGGCCAATGACCGCTGGATACCAGAGCATCTGATCCGCCTTGTGACCTATGCCTTTGTGCACGGAACATTTACCGCCACACTGTTTGCGGCGGTACTGATGCTGGCCTTGGGCAAGATGGTGGGCGAGGGGATGGGACAGGTTGCTGTGCTTGTCCTTTTTGTTGGGGGCAGTGCATTCGGGGCATTGCTTTATGCGCTTTTGCTTGACGATCCCGCATGGCTGGTGGGTGGATTTCCCGGCGTTTACGGGTTGATCGGAGGGTATTCTTTTTTGATGTGGCAGCGGCTGGCAGACACGGGCCAGCAGCAACTACGAGCGTTCAGCCTGATTGCCGTACTGCTGGGGATACAGCTTTTGTTTGGTGTGTTCTTTGGCCCGACAACGCAATGGGTCGCTGATCTGTCTGGCTTTGTCTTCGGGTTCGCAGCGTCGATCTTTTTGGTGCCGGGGGGCTTGGAACGGGTGATTTACCTGTTGCGCCGTGACTAGCCTGACCGTCGCATTGCTGCTTTGAACTCGGACAACTGGAATGCGCCCAACAGCTGGCCCACCGCGAAATAGCTGCCCATTCCAATCGCGATCAAAACGGCAAGCGCCAAGGCCCGCCACCACGCCATGCCCAGAAAAGGAGAGAGCACGGCAGCGGTGATCCACAGCACGACGCCCATAATGACGGATGCCAATACCATGCGCCATATACGCGTGCGGAACCTGTCATCAAAGCGTGCAACATCGCCGTACGTGCGTGCGCCAAGGTGCAACTGCACCACCATAACCCAAGCCGCCAGAGTTGTTGCAATCGCAGGGGCGAACCATCCGATGACAGGGGCCAGACCAATGGCAAGCACCGCATTCACGATCATGGAAACCACAGCATAGTAGAACGGACGCTTGGTATCTTCGCGCGCGAAATAGACAGGCTGCATGATTTTCTGCAGCACAAACGCGGGCAGGCCCAATCCGTAGATCGCGACGGCAACAGCGATTGCCGCACTGTCCTGTGCTGTAGCAGCACCGCGTTCGAACAATACAGACACCAACGGCAAGGGGATCACCATCAGGGCGATGGCCGAGGGTATAGTAAGGGCCAGCGCAATCTCACCAGCGCGGCTTAGGGCCGTCTTGGCCCCCGCGTCGTCATTAGATTTGAGGCGGCGCGATAGATCGGGCAGCAGCACAACGCCTACAGCGATCCCGACGACGCCCAAGGGTAGCTGGTACAGCCGGTCTGCCGCAAACAGCCAACTGACCGCTTTGTCAAAGTAGCTGGCAACCTGCTGCCCGACCAGCAGATTAACCTGCACAACGCCCCCTGCGAGCGCCGCAGGCACGGCGACACGCACCAGATTGCGGATTTCAGGCGTCAGCCGCGGGCGCTTGATCGTCAGGTTAAATCCTGCCCGTTTTACCGCAATCCAAAGCAGTATAAACTGCGCCACACCGGCGGCGGGGATTGTCCAGATGAGCGCGCGTGCAACGTCATATCCACCCAAAGCGGCAAGCGTCATGGAAAGAATTAAGAGCACATTCAAAAGAACCGGAGCCGCCGCAGCGGCGGCAAAGCGACCGGACGCGTTCAGCATCCCCGACAGCAATGCCGCCAGTGAGATAAAGAGAATATAGGGAAACACAATACGGCCGAATTCGACAGACAGCCCGAATTGTTCCTGACCCGCAAAGCCCGAGGCAAGCCCGTAGATCAGCCACGGCATTGCGGCGAGCGCCACGACCGTCAACCCGATAAGAACCGTAGCCAGCCCCGCAAAGGCATCCGATGCAAAGCTGTCCGCGTCCTCGCCCCCTTCCACTTTCTTTGAAAACATAGGCACAAAGGCCATGTTGAATGCCCCTTCGGCAAAGAAGCGGCGGAACATGTTTGGCAAGCGGAATGCAACAACATAAGCTTGGTACATCGGGCCGGTGCCAAGGTACGCGAGGATCATCGCATCCCTGACGAAACCGAAAATACGGCTCATCAGCGTCCAGCCACCGACTGTAAAAAAGCCTGAAACCAGCCGGATAGGCTTCAAGTTCCGGCCCTTTCCGCACCTTGTTCAATCGCTGTGCGTAAACGGCGCTCAAGGCTGCGTTGTTTGCTTTCCGAATAATACTTCAGCCCGAACATGTCTTTGACATAGAAGGTATCGACCACCTGTTCACCATAAGTGGCGATGACGGCATTGGCGATATAGACGTTTGCATCTGCCAGTGTGCGGGCAAGATCATGCAGCAGTCCGGGCCGGTCGCGTGTGTCCACTTCGATGATCGTGTAAATCTCGGAGCCTTCGTTGTCAAAAGTGATGTGCGTGGGAACCTGAAAGGCTGATTCGCGTTTCTTGACCTTGTCGCGCGTTCTCATCGCTTCGGTTGTGACAACCTCGCCTGCCAATGTGCGTTCGATCATCTTGCGCAAGCGCGGCAGACGCGATGCGTCATATGGATTGCCGTCTGCGTCCTGAATCCAGTACGCATCCGTTACCATACCGTCTTTGGTGGTATAGCTGCGCGCATCGACGACATTGGCCCCGACCAGTGCCAAGGCCCCAGCAAGCCGCGCAAAAATGCCCGGGTGATCCGACATCACAAAGCAGGCGCGGGTCGCATCGCGATCTTCATCGGGGTGCAAGTCGATCAGAATTTCGTCGTCTTTCACCTCGCGCAACATCTTGGCAAAGACTTTGTGCGCGGTGACATGCAACCCTTGCCAATATGGATCGTAATGGCGCCCGGTTTCTGTCTGCAGATCCTTGCGCGACCAGTCGCTGAGTTCCTCGCGCAGTGCGCGTTTCGCCTCCACGCCACGGTTTTCGCGGTTGAGGTCTTCGAGCCCCGTCTCAAGCGCGCGGCGGGTTTGCCGATACAGGGCGCGGATCAGCGCGGCCTTCCAGTTGTTCCATGTGTTCGGGCCCACACCGCGAATGTCACACACGGTGAGCACACAAAGCAGATCAAGCCGCTTGACTGTCTGAACAGCCTTGGCGAAATCCCGCACCGTGCGCGGGTCCGCGATATCGCGTTTCTGCGCCATGTCCGACATCAGCAGATGATACCGCACCAGCCATTCTACCGTATCTGTGTCCGCCTTGTTCAGCCCAAGCCGTGGCGCAATTTTCCGGGCCATTTGCGCACCGAGGATCGAATGGTCTTCGGGCCGTCCCTTGGCGATGTCATGCAGGAAAAGTGCTGTATAAAGAACTTTGCGGTCGACACCTTCTTTGAGGATAGAGGTAACGACCGGCAGATCTTCTTCTAACTCGCCGCGTTCGATCTGGCTTAGGTTCTTGATGCACTGGATGATGTGTTCGTCCACGGTATAGCTGTGGTACATGTTGAACTGCATCATGGCGACGACAGGTTCGAATTCGGGAATAAACGCAGACAAAACGCCCAGCTCGTTCATCCGCCGTAACGCCCGTTCGGGGTTTCCATGCTTGAGCAGCAAGTCAAAGAAAATACGCTTGGCCTCAGGCGTCGTGCGCATGTCTTCGTCAATCAGATCAAGGTTCGATTTGAGAAGCCGCATCGCGTCAGGGTGGATCAGCATACCCGTGCGCAGCGCTTCTTCGAAGATGCGCAGCAAGTTCAGTTTGTCGGATAGAAAGTCTTCTTCGTCCGCAATTGCAATCCGGTTGTGTACGACTTTGTAGCCCGCTTTAATACGTGGTTTTCTGCGGAAAATACGTTCAAGTAGGGGATCGTCTTTGACATGATCCGCTTCCAGCTTGGTCAGGAAAATCCGCGTCAGATCACCAACCTCGGTTGCATGCAGAAAATAGGCCTGCATGAAAATTTCAACGTCGCGGCGGCCCTTTGCGTCTTGATACCCCATCGCTTCAGCGACCTGTACCTGCATGTCAAAGCTTAGGTGCTCTGTCGCGCGGCCGGCCAGCAAATGCATGTGCCCGCGCACTGCCCACAGAAAGTCTTCAGCGGCGGCAAAGCTTTTGAACTCATCAGCTGTGAAAACACCGAGCGGCACAAGATCGGCGGCTTCCTGCACGCCGTGGATATGCTTTGCGATCCAATACAGCGATTGCAAATCGCGCAACCCGCCTTTGCCCTCTTTGATATTGGGTTCAACGACGTATCTTTGCCCGTGTTTTCTGTGCCGTGTTTCACGCTCGGACAGTTTGGCTTCGACGAACTGCTTGCCCGATCCCGAAAACAGGTCTTTGCGCAACCGTTCTGCAAAGGTTTGGGCAAGCGCCTGATCGCCCGCAAGGTAGCGGTGTTCAAGCATCGCGGTCTGGATCGTGAAATCCGATGCGCCCAAGCGCAGGCAATCCTTGATGGTTCGGCTTGCGTGCCCGACTTTGAGCTTCAGATCCCACAGCATATAGAGCATGGATTCAATCACGCTTTCGGCCCAGGCGGTGATTTTGTAAGGCGTCAGAAACAACAAATCCACGTCTGAGAACGGTGCCATCTCGCCGCGCCCGTAGCCACCGACGGCGATCACGGCAAGGTGCTCGCTTGCCGTGGGGTTAGGTTTGGAATGCAAAATGCGTGTCGCGACCTGAAGGGCCGAGATGACCAATTGGTCAGTCAGATATGTATAGGATACTTTCATCAGCCGCGCTTCAAAGGGGGCTTCGGCGAAAGCTTCTGAAATGGCTTCACGGCCCTTTGTTTGCGCGACTCTCAGCAACTTGACGGCTGTTGCTCTGATGTCGGTTGGCGACGCATCGCTGTCAGCTGCCGTGTCCAGTGCGCGCTGGAAAGCACCGGTGTCAAATATACGTTCGGGTGCGCAGATCAGGTCCGGGTATTCGAAACGGTCTTTTGTAGCTGCAATTGAAGTCATTCGGTTTGCCTTAGAAGCCCGCGCCGCCAAAGCGTTGTGGCGCGGGGCTGAGGATTTGCACCTGTGCTTCGCTGATTGTCGCGACAGCAAGTCCGCGCGTGTTTGATCCATTCGGGTTGAGCCGGAAAATGCCGCTGGCGCCACGGTATCCTGCACTTTGTGCAAGGGCGGCTGGCGACAGATTTCCACTTTGGCCCTGGCTTGCCAAAGCGCCAATCGCAGCAATTGCATCAAATGCCAACCCGCCGATTGGGTGTGGTGCTGTCCCGTACGCGTTTTGATACTGGCTGCTGAATGCTGCGGAGGCCGCAGGGTCGGGGATCGCGAACCAGCCGTTTTGGACACCGGGCAAGCTCAGCGTCTGGGAGGGAATATCCCAGCGGGTCAGGCCGATAAACTGGCTAACGTCATTGGAAATGCCGGCTTCTGGCAAGAGTTGCGACAAAAGCGGCAGTGCTGTCGCGGTGTCGGTTGTGAAAAAGAGTGCGTCCGCAGCGGTTGCTTCGACGGCTGTTTTGATTTGCGGGATCGCGGCAATTACGTCCTGTTGGGAAAGCGCATAGCCGACGCTTCCCACGATCTGACCGCCTTGTTGTGTGACCGCCTGCGCAATCGCATCACGACCTTGGGTGCCAGCGGGATCTTCACCGTAAACCACGACAACCCGCGCTTTGCCTTGTGACGCGGCAAAAGCTGCCATGCGGTCGGCTGTATTTTGAAAGGTTGGCCCCAGAACAAACAGATTTCCGCCCGCGATTGCTGCGTTGTTGGAAAAGGATAAAACGCTGACGCCACGGCCTGCAACGGCTTTGGCTGCCGCGTTGGCAGAGGCTGCGAAGACCGGTCCAATGATGATCTGTGCACCCTCCTCAACCGCTTTATTTGCGTTGGCTGCAGCCAAAGATGCGTCACCGGCCGTCTGATACACGCGCAGGTCAATTGTGGCTCCGTTTATGTCGCGCATTGCCAATCGTGCGGCATTCTCCAGACTTTGCGCCAACAGCTCGTCGGTGCCTTGCCCTGATCCGCTGGGCACCATCAGGGCCACTTGTACAGGTGGCCCCGAAGGACCGCCGCCGCTGAAACCGGAACTTGGAACCGTGTCGCAAGCCGCCAATGCCAGCGCAATCAGTGGTAAGGCTATGGCGCGCACGCTCTTGCGGGCATATTGGAAAACGGCAAACATAGGCGATACTCCGGCAAATCAGGCGCGTCACAGCGCACGGGTTGGCGCAATCATAGTCACCATGAAAGGCGGGTCCAGCGTTGAATTTCCAAAAGGTGCCACTGGCCGCAGGGCTTTTCTTTGTCGGCGTGCCCATCGGGACGGCCCGCGACATAACCCTCAGGGCGTTGGATGTGCTTGCAAGTGCTGACGTACTGGCAGCGGAAGACACGCGATCTTTGCGCCGTCTCATGGATATTCACGGGGTGCCGCTTGCGGGGCGTAAAATCGTAGCATTGCACGATCACAGCGGCCACAATGCGGTTAGCAAGCTGGTGCAGCACATCGGGCAAGGGAAATCGGTGGCCTATGCGTCAGAAGCAGGCATGCCCCTGATCGCCGATCCGGGCTTTGAATTGGCGCGCGCCGTGCTGCAGGCAGAGCATTCTGTTACGGCGGCGCCGGGACCGTCCGCCGTGTTGACCGCACTGGTTCTGGCGGGGCTTCCAACAGACGCATTCTTTTTTGCTGGCTTCTTGCCAAACGCGAAATCTGCGCGGCAAACGGCACTTCAAAACCTTCAGGACGTGCCCGGAACGCTTGTCTTTTACGAATCGCCGAAAAGGTTGGCGGCATTTCTAAGCGATGCAGCAGCTGTATTGGGCGCGGAACGACAAGCAGTGGTTTGCCGAGAATTGACAAAAAAATTCGAGGAAACCAGACGCGGCACACTCAAAGAACTCGCTGAGAGCTACTACGGAAAAACTGTAAAAGGTGAGGTTGTTGTCGTCGTTGACCGTGGGCGTTCAGAAAAAATTACGACATTTGGATTAGAAGAAGAATTAAGGTCGGCGCTTAAGACGCATTCCATGCGCGATGCGGTGGACCTTGTTGCGAATGCACATGAAATGCCGCGCCGGCAAGTCTACCAGTTGGCGCTGGCCCTGTCGAAAGAATGAAATGACTACTGTAGTCTCTGCCCGTCATCACAAAGGGAAAACGTCCTATCACGCGGGCGTCGCCGCTGAAGAGAACGTGGCCCGCGGTTATATCGGGCAAGGCTATGCGCTGATTGCTCAACGTTGGCGTGGGCGCGGCGGCGAGGTCGATTTGATCGTGCAGCAGGGTGATGTTTTTATCTTTGTCGAGGTCAAAAAGAGCAGTAGTTTTGCGCGGGCGGCTTTGCGGATTACGCCTGCCCAGAAGGCGCGCATTTTTGCGGCCGCCAGTGAATTTGTGTCGACAAAGCCCCAGGGTTTGCTGACTGAAATGCGTTTTGATGCTGCTTTGGTGGATGCCACAGGGCAGATCCAAATTATCGAAAACGCGCTTTCGGATGGTTGAATACTTGATCTGAAACCATTGCACCTTGGCAGTGTCTGCGCCATTTAAGCGGGAACAATGCAAGGAACAGTCATGAAAATTGCCTTTCAGATGGACCCCATCGGGGATGTAGATATCAACGCGGATAGCTCGTTCCGGCTGGCGGAAGAGGCACAGGCGCGGGGGCATACTCTATTTTACTACGCGCCGGATAATCTTTCTTATCAAGAGGGGCGCATTACCGCAAAAGGGCACGATTTCAAAGTCCAGCGCGTGCAGGGGGACCATGCCGCACTGGAGCCTGAGAAAGAAGTAGACTTGGCTGATTTTGATGTGGTCTGGCTTCGTCAAGACCCGCCCTTTGATATGCATTACATTACATCCACACATCTGTTGGACCGGTTATCGTCGCAGGTGCTGGTCGTAAATGACCCTTTTTGGGTGCGTAATTATCCCGAAAAGCTGCTGGTTCTGGATTTTCCTGACCTCACACCCCCGACAACCGTCGCGCGGGACCTCGACACGATTAAAGCTTTCAAACACAAGCACGCGGATGTCATCCTGAAACCACTTTATGGCAACGGTGGCGCTGGTGTGTTTCGGCTGGATGCCAATGACCGCAATCTTACGTCACTGCACGAACTCTTCACAGGCTTTTCGCGAGAGCCTTTGATCGTTCAGAAATTCCTGCCCGACGTGTCAAACGGCGATAAAAGGGTGATATTGGTGGATGGCGAACCTGTTGGCGCCATCAATCGTGTGCCTGCCGCAGGCGAGACCCGTTCAAATATGCATGTTGGCGGTCGCCCTGAAAAAATCAGCCTATCAGAGCGCGATCTTGAGATTTGCGCCGCGATCGGGCCGCTGTTGAAAGAGAAAGGGCAGGTATTTGTCGGGATTGACGTCATCGGCGACTATCTAACGGAAATCAACGTTACCTCTCCCACCGGGATTCAGGAACTGGAACGATTTGACGGGGTCAATATCGCCGAAAAAATATGGGAAGCAATCGAAGCGCGCGTTGAAGCGAGGAATGCGACCTAACTGCCTTGCACGCGGAAACTGATTGCCTCGGCGACATGTTCCTTGCGCACATCGGTTGAGTGATCAAGGTCGGCGATCGTACGGGCAACGCGCATTACTCGGTGATACCCGCGCGCTGAAAGGCGAAACTTTTCTGCCGCGCGGACCAGAAGATCGCGCCCCTGTGGGTCGGGTGTGGCGATCTCTTCAAGCACGTCACCCGCAGCATCGGCATTGCTTCGCATGTCGTCCGAGATTTCGTATCGTGCCGCTTGCACATCATGTGCCGCAGCCACGCGCCCGGCCACTGCGGAGGAGCGTTCACCGGTTCTGGGCAGATCAAGATCGGTAAAAGACACCGGAGGCACATCGACGCGAAGGTCGAACCTGTCCATCAATGGTCCGGATATGCGCCCAAGATACTCTTCGCCGCACAAAGGGACACGCGCGCAGGCACGGTCGGCTTCAGACATATAGCCGCATTTGCACGGGTTTGCGGCCGCCACCAGCATGAAGCGGCAGGGGTATTTAACATGAGCATTCGCGCGTGAAATCATCACGTTACCTGTCTCAAGAGGTTGGCGAAGTGTTTCAAGAACATTGCGCGCAAATTCGGGCAGCTCGTCCAGAAAGAGCACGCCATTGTGCGCCAGCGAAACCTCGCCCGGCTTGGCCATGCGACCCCCACCAATGATAGCAGCCATTGAGGACGTGTGATGCGGGTCTCTGAAAGGGCGCTCACGCGAGATGCCGCCTTCGTTTAACAGACCCGCGACGGAATGGATCATCGACGTCTCAAGCGCTTCCAGAGGCGAAAGCGGTGGCAGGATGCCAGGCAAACGCTGGGCGAGCATCGATTTTCCGGATCCCGGTGTGCCGACCATCAACAGGTTGTGGCGGCCCGCAGCGGCAATCTCTAGCGCACGTTTCGCACGTTCCTGTCCTTTGACGTCGTAAAGATCAAGTTGTGCAGGAGGCGGTACGACTTCACCCGGTTGCGCATCTGAAATAGGGGTTTGGCCGGTGAAATGGCGGACGACGTCGTTGAGATTTTTGGCGGCAAGGACTTTGGCCCCACTGACCCAAGCGGCCTCCTTACCGCAAGTGATCGGGCACAAGAGCAGGTATTCTTCCTGTGCGGCGGTCATCGCAGCAGGAAGTGCGCCGGTCACCTGAACCAGCTTTCCATCAAGCGACAGCTCGCCCAGCGAGATCACCGATAACACTAAATCCGCCGGAATGATGTTCAATTCCGCAAGCAAAGACAGCGCGATGGGCAGATCGAAATGGCTACCCTCTTTGGGCAAATCCGCAGGGCTCAAGTTGATCGTGATCCGTTTTGAGGGGAACGCGATTGCCATGCTGGCAAGGGCCGCTCGGACCCTTTCCTTGGCTTCGGAAACTGCTTTGTCCGGCAGGCCCACGATGCTGAAACCGGGCAGGCCCGGTGATAGCGAACACTGCACCTCAACAGGGCAGGCTTCGACGCCGCGGAACGCGACTGAATAGGTTAGCGACACCAACATCCCCTTAAACGGTGAGGTATGGTTAATCGCTACTTCACGAAGATTTAGGAAAGGTTAAGCGTCGTCGGGATCAGACCGGCCAAGCCCGGAGTGGGGCATAACCGGGGTAGGGGTATGGGTCGTAGTCGACCTTAAGCCCTTCTTTGCGCCAATTCTGCACGCTTGGAAGGCTGAGCGTTTTCAGGCAATAGTCATACGCTTTTGAGGAAACCTCCAGGTTATACCCGACAATGCGGGCGGCGACGGGTGCGTAAAACACATCGGCAAGGCTATATTCCCCGAAAAGCCAGCCGTCTTTCGATCCGCTTAAGCGCCGGGCATCTTGCCAGATGGTTTCCACCCGTGCCACGTCATCCAAAACGCCTTGTGACGCGACGAAGCCGCCGTTCACTTCTTTCAGTTGCATCGGGCAGTCGCGGCGCAGGTCGGAAAACCCACCAACCATTTCCGCACAAAGCCACCGCGCGCGTGCGCGCAAACCTGGGTCAGTGGGCCAAAGACCGGCCTGCGGATGGCGCTCTGCAAGCGTCTCAGCAATTGCGAGGCTTTCGCCGATCACCTCGCCCTGCGGTGTTTTTAATACGGGCACTAGTTTTGCCGGGGCCAATGGGCCGAGGTCACTTGCGAAAGTGCCAGAATAGAGCCCTGTGAGATGCACGCGATACGGCAGCTCAAACATTTCCAGCATCAACCAGCCGCGCATGGACCAACTGGAAAAGAGCCTGTCGCCGATGAAAAGATCGTATGTCATGCATTAACCCTAGCCTATGCGCGAACCATTTCGCCAATTCCATTCTGTGTGGGTCGGTTCACGGAAGATGATTGATGGCGTGCACTGATGCACCCTTGTCGGTCAAATTGATGCTGGTTACCGAAAAGTTGTCTATTGTATGCGATAGCGTGTCATAGGCCGAAATCTGCAATGCACGCTGCACCTGAGTCAGAATGACTCCGAAATGCGCAACGGCGATGATGTGCTGTCCTCGATGCCGCGCACTGATTGCATGAACGGCAGTCTGAACACGGGTAGACGCGGCATTCCAACTTTCTCCATTTGGGGCGGCAACATCGCCGGGCATTTCCCAGAACTGACGGCTGAGTAACGGGTCGCGGGCGGCAATGTCATCAAAATGCATCCCGTCCCAGACCCCGAAATGAATCTCGCGCAGGTGTGGATTTTCCGGCAGCCGCATATGCGTAGGACTGACAATCGCATCAGCGGTGGTGCGCGCACGCCCCAGATCTGACGAAACAACGACCGCTGTCTTTGGCAGGTAATCGCGCAGTCTGGCAATCTGCGCCGCATCCGACAGATCTGCCGGCACGTCGCGCCAACCTACAAAGTTCTTTGCGTGCGTCGGGCCATGGCGCACCCAGTGCCAAGTCGTCATGGCGTGTGCCCTTTATGCACCTGTGGCAAGCTCGCTGTGACAAAGACCACCAGATCCGCGCGTTCGGCCAAGGCGATATTCAAGCGCCCCTGCGCCTCGCGGAAACGTCGTGCCAACGCATTGTCAGGCACAATGCCGTGCCCGATTTCGTTCGAAACGCTGACAACGGGGCTGCGCAATTGGTCAATGCACTGAACAAAGCGGGTTTAGCCTGATCCAAATCGTCGTCATCCATCATATGACTAGCCAGCCACATAGTTGCGCAATCGATCAAGATGGCTTGTTCAGGCGGCAAGCTCGTTGGTGGTTTTTCGAGGTCTGTTTCTGCGTCGATATTCATCCAATCTCTGTTCCGCCGTTTTTTATGCAAATTTATTTTCAATTTTATTTCATCGTCAATTTCCAGCGGCGTGGCTAAATATACAGGGGATAAGTCGCTGCCCAGCAATAGGTTTTCCGCCCAAAGCGATTTCCTGGACGCAGCCCCGCCTAGTACGAAGGTCATCTTTGGCAACATTTTATAAGCTTTCTGGTGAACCGGTCGCGTGTATCGTGCGTATCTATACCAAATGTACACGGCAAGGTGTGCTTCATCTGAACTGGGAGATGTCGCTATGGCTTTGGATACTGCAAGAGATATGACATTGTCTCGTAAGGCAATGAAGGCGGAGTTACTGGACGCAGAGACAGAACTCAGGCTGGCATATGCTTGGCGGGATGATCGGTGCGAGGAATCGCTTCACCGGTTGATCACGGCTTATATGAGATTGGCCATTTCGATGGCCTCGAAATTCAAGCGCTACGGCGCGCCTATGAATGACCTTATTCAGGAAGCAGGTCTGGGTCTCATGAAGGCCGCGGACAAATTCGACCCAGATCGGGGCGTTCGCTTCTCAACTTATGCCGTTTGGTGGATCAAAGCATCCATTCAGGATTACGTGATGCGGAACTGGTCGATGGTCCGCACAGGTTCGACGTCGTCGCAAAAGTCGCTCTTCTTCAACATGCGCCGCGTTCAAGCCCGGCTGGAGCGCGAAAGCGCGGCAGCGGGCGAGGTGCTGGATCGCCATCAACTGCGCCAAATGATTTCGACTGAAATCGGTGTGCCACTACACGACGTAGAAATGATGGAAGGTCGCCTTTCTGGCTCTGATTATTCCCTCAACGCAACCCAGTCGACCGAGGACGAAGGCCGCGAGTGGATCGATGCCTTGGAAGACGACAGCGCGCAAGCAGCTGAAACGGTTGAACACACCCATGACACAGAGCAATTGCGTGCTTGGTTGCTGCAAGCAATGAATGACCTCAACGAGCGTGAGCGGTTCATCGTTCGCGAGCGGAAACTTCGGGATGCGCCGCGCACTTTGGAAAGCCTTGGCCAAGAGCTGAGCTTGAGCAAAGAACGGGTTCGCCAACTTGAAGCGGCAGCCTTCGGCAAGATGCGCAAGTCGCTTGAGGGACAATCGCGTGAGGTTCTACATTTCCTTTTGTAATGACAGATAGGTTTATCGGTTTTGCTTTGGGCGCGGCTATGTTGGCCGCGCCTTTCGCGTGGGCGGGGGATGATAATTCGCACCCCATTCCACAAGCCGCCCAGGGTGCTGATGTGATTTTCCTGGGTGAGCAGCACGACAACCCTGCGCATCACAGACTTCAGGCGGCGTGGGTCGCGGAACTTGCGCCAAAAGCGATTGTGTTCGAAATGCTGACGTCTGAGCAGGCCAGCCGTATCACCACTGACAACAGACGCAATGCAGAAACCCTCGAGGCAGCGTTGGACTGGGAGGCATCAGGGTGGCCCGATTTTGACATGTACTTTCCAATCTTTGAAGCTGCACCAGACGCGGCTGTTTTTGGTGCAGCGGTGCCGCGGGCGCAGTTGCGTGACATGATGCAAAAAGAACTGAAAGATGTGGCCGAAGCGCTGAACCTTGGGTCTTTTCAGCTAGACTCCCCATTGTCCGAAGATGAGCAGACCAAGCGGGAAGCATTGCAACGGGCGGCACATTGCGACGCGCTACCCGAAGATATGTTGCCGTTCATGGTCAACGTGCAGCGGATCAGAGACGCAGCACTGGCGCACGCAGCACATAAGGCGATCACTGCAATGGGTGGACCTGTCGTCGTCATCACCGGAAACGGTCATGCGCGAGAGGACTGGGGCGCTCCGTTTTTGTTGCGGCAGGCGTCACCTGACCTGGCAGTCTTTAGCTTGGGCCAGGGCGAGGCAGGGCAAATGCCGGACGGCGGGTTCGGCACGGTAATTGACGGTCCCGCCGTTGATCGTGGCGACCCATGCGATGCTTTCAACTGACGCGAACCCCAGAAACTGCACTTGGAAGGGCTGGCAGTTGATGCATACGCGGCCTATGGTCTGGAAATATCGCAACGCACCAAGGGCGATCAAATGTTGAATGATAAACATATTCTACTGATTATTGGCGGTGGCATTGCCGCCTTCAAGTCGCTCGACCTGATCCGGCGTCTGCGGGAACAAGGCGCCACAGTGACCCCCGTGCTGACACGCGCGGCTGAGCAGTTTGTGACACCCCTGTCCGTATCAGCCTTGGCTTCGTCAAAAGTTTACTGTGATTTGTTTGATCTGACGGATGAAGCCGAGATGGGCCATATCCAACTAAGCCGCGTCGCTGATTTGGTCGTTGTCGCACCGGCAACGGCTGACCTGATGGCCAAGATGGCGGGGGGGCTCGCGAATGATCTTGCAAGCACCTTGCTGCTGGCGACAGATGCGCCGGTCATGATCGCGCCCGCGATGAATGTGCGGATGTGGGAACATCCAGCGACCCAGCGCAACGCCACGCAACTGCGCGCTGATGGGGTGCAGTTTATAGGCCCCGCGTCGGGTGACATGGCATGTGGCGAATTTGGTCCCGGGCGGATGTCTGAGCCTACCGAGATTGTGCAGGCCATTTCTGGCGCGTTCAGCACCAGAGTTTTGAACGGCAAGACCATTCTTGTGACCTCTGGCCCTACGCATGAACCGATAGACCCCGTGCGCTACATCGCAAACAGATCATCTGGCGCGCAAGGTACTGCAATCGCCGCGTCGCTTTTGGCGAAAGGGGCTGATGTGGTTTTTGTCACCGGCCCTGCGGAAGTTGCACCACCCGTCGGCGCACGCGTTGTGCGCGTTGAAACGGCCAATCAGATGCTGGAGGCTGTACGCAGCGCGCTGCCCGTCGATGCGGCGATCTTTGCGGCAGCCGTTGCAGATTGGCGTGTGTCATCTGCCAGCGATAAAAAGTTGAAGAAATCCAAAGACGGTTTGCCAGTGCTAAGTTTTGCGGAAAATCCCGACGTTTTGCGTGAAGTCGCACAGATGGAGACAGGCAGGCCGTCTTTGGTCGTCGGATTTGCAGCAGAAACAGACGATGTGGTGGCCAATGCCACCGCTAAACGGACGCGCAAAGGCTGCGATTGGATCGTGGCCAACGACGTGTCTCCTGCAACGGGCATCATGGGAGGTACGGAAAACGCGGTTACGATCATAGATCAAGATGGCGCCGATGCGTGGCCCCGCATGTCTAAGGACCAAGTGTCTGACCGTCTGGCAGACCGGATCGCCGCGTATTTCACAGGGCAGCCTGACTGATGAACGATACGATTGTTCCAATTTCTATCACTTGGGCGGAAGGCGCAGACCAGAACCTTGGCCTGCCAGCCTACGAAACTGAAGGGGCGGCAGGTGCTGATCTGCGGGCTAATTTGCCAAACGGACCGGTTCTACTGGCACCATTCGGGCGTGTGTTGGTCTCGACCGGTTTGCACATGGAGATCCCACAAGGGTTTGAGGTACAAATCCGGCCACGCTCGGGTCTGGCGCTGAAAAACGGTGTGACGCTGGCCAACAGCCCCGGAACGATCGACAGTGACTACAGAGGCATCGTCGGCGTCATTTTGTTGAACACGACCGATACAGCATTTGAAGTGACACACGGTATGCGCATCGCCCAGATGGTCGCCGCACCTGTGGTTCAGGCACGGTTTTCGGTCATAGCCTCACTTAGTGGTTCTGCGCGTGGCACGGGCGGTTTCGGCTCAACGGGGAGCAACTGATGGCTCTGGTTTTTGCTCTATGCGCCATGCTGTGGGGTATTGGCGCGCTGATGAAAGCGCCAAAATCTGCGCGACTGCTTATGATTGGTGTGCTCTATGTTGCCGTTTTAGGGCTGCATGTGGCCTTGCCGGATGGTCACCCGCTTCGTATGGCGACGGGCGAAAGCCCTGCGCTCTGGCTGATCCTGGGTGGCTTTGTTGTATTGGCGGTCATTTACCGGTCCGTGTTGACCAAGCTACGGGCCCGCGCCGCAGAAGCAGAGCAACAAACGCAAGCGTCATCACCGAATGCGCCGATCTTCAACGAAACAGAACTGAACCGATACGCGCGGCATATGGTTCTGCGTGAAATCGGGGGACCGGGTCAGAAACGGTTGAAAGAAGCCCGCGTGCTCGTAATTGGCGCAGGGGGCCTAGGCGCGCCCGCGCTGCAGTATCTGGCGGCCGCAGGCGTCGGGACAATCGGTGTTATTGACGACGACATTGTGGAGAATGCCAACCTACAGCGGCAAGTGATCCACCGCGACAAATCCATCGGCATGCCTAAGGTGTTTTCAGCGCAGGAAGCGATGGAGGCGCAAAACCCTTATGTGACTGTGCGCCCTTATCAGCGACGGCTGACGGCAGATATCGCAACCGAACTTTTTGGTGAATATGATCTGGTTCTGGATGGCACAGACAATTTCGACACGCGCTATCTGGCCAATGCGGCCGCGGTGGCTGCGGGTATTCCGCTGATCTCTGGCGCGCTGAGCCAGTGGGAAGGACAGCTGAGCGTATTTGACCCAGCACAGGACGCGCCCTGTTATCAATGCGTCTTTGAAAGCGCCCCTGCCGCTGATCTGGCACCGTCCTGCGCCGAGGCGGGTGTGGTTGGGCCTCTGCCCGGTGTGATTGGTGCCATGATGGCGGTCGAGGCGATTAAAGAAATTACAGGTGCCGGAACGGTATTGCGGGGCCATATGGTAATTTACGATGCACTTTACGGAGAAAGTCGCACCCTTGTGGTCAAGCGCCGACCCGACTGCCCCATATGCGGGACCCTTAATGCAAAAGCATCCTGACCTGAATAAGACGTGCCCGGCAGTTGCACATGTGCGCGCCGCACCCTAGCTATTCAGCAAAGGAGATTTCCATGACAAACCCGCTGCTGCAAGACTGGACCACCCCGTTTCAGATCGCCCCCTTCGATGCGATATCGGACGATGATTTCGCCCCTGCACTCGAACAGGCGCTAGCCGAACACAGGGCCGAAATCGATGCGATCGCTACGAGCCCTGACGCGCCAAGTTTTGCCAATACCGTTGAGGCATTGGAGGCGGCAGGCGCATCGCTCGACAAGGTGTTATCGGTGTTTTTCACGGTTGCAGGTGCTGACAGCAACCCCGAACGTGAAGCTTTGCAACGTCAGTTTTCTCCGAAGCTCGCCGCGCATTTCTCAGAAATTTCGGGGAATAAAGCGCTCTTTGCCCGTGTGGCAGCATTGTGGGATGGGCGCTCGGCGCTGGAGTTAACCGCTGAACAAGAGCGGGTGTTGATGCTGACCCATCGCGGGTTTGTGCGTTCCGGTGCAGCACTCGAAGGTGCTGCAGAAACACGCATGAAAGAGATCAAGGCGCGGCTTGCTGTGCTGGGAACGGATTTCACGCAGAACCTTCTTGCGGATGAGCGAGAATGGTTCATGACCTTGGCAGAAGAAGATCTGGAAGGTTTGCCGGATTTCGTCATTGATGCAGCCCGTTCAGCGGGTGCAGAGAAGGACGCAGCAGGTCCCGTCGTTACCCTGTCACGGTCGCTTATTGTGCCTTTCCTGCAGTTTTCGCCGCGCCGCGATTTGCGCAAAACGGCGTTTGAGGCTTGGGCTGCGCGTGGGGCCAACGGTGGCGCTACCGATAATCGCGACATTGCGGCAGAAATTCTCGCGCTGCGCGAGGAGCGTGCAAAACTGTTGGGCTACGATAGTTTTGCGGCCTACAAGCTGGAAACTGAAATGGCCAAGACACCCGAAGCCGTGCGCGACCTGCTGATGGCCGTTTGGGCACCTGCGCGCCGTCAAGCCGAAGAGGATGCCGTGCGTCTAACAGAGATGATGCGTGCTGACGGGATCAATGGCGATCTGGAGCCTTGGGACTGGCGCTACTATTCGGAAAAACGACGCGCCGCCGAACATGATCTGGATGAGGCCGCCTTGAAGCCTTATTTCCAGCTCGACAAAATGATCGAGGCAAGCTTTGCCTGTGCCAAGCGCCTGTTCGGGCTTTCGTTCAAACCACTTGATATCCCGCTTTACCACGCTGATTGCCGCGCATGGGACGTGACGCGCAATGGTGAACATATCGCGGTCTTTATCGGGGACTATTTTGCACGAGGGTCGAAACGATCAGGCGCGTGGTGCTCGGCGATGCGGGCGCAAGCCAAGTTCCCTGATGTGCAGCATCCCGTTGTCATCAACGTCTGCAACTTTGCCAAGGGCGACCCCGCGCTATTGTCTTATGACGATGCGCGAACGCTGTTCCATGAATTTGGTCATGCGCTGCACCAGATGCTGTCAAATGTAACTTACGAAAGCATTTCGGGCACGTCTGTCGCGCGCGACTTTGTGGAACTGCCCAGCCAGCTTTATGAACACTGGCTTGAAGTACCCGAGGTGCTGTCGGAATTCGCGGTCCATGCCGAGACGGGTGCGTCGATCCCGCAGGATATGCTGCAAAAGGTACTGGATGCGGCAACTTACGACATGGGCTTTCAGACGGTTGAATATGTGGCGTCTGCGTTGGTCGATCTGGCCTTCCATGAAGGGACCGCACCCGCCGCTCCGATGCAGAAACAACGCGAAGTGCTGCAATCCATCGGTATGCCGAACGCGATCACCATGCGTCACGCCACACCTCATTTTGCGCATGTCTTTGCCGGTGACGGGTATTCCAGCGGGTATTACAGCTACATGTGGTCCGAGGTGATGGACGCGGATGCATTCGAGGCGTTCGAAGAGGCAGGCGGCCCCTTTGATGCCGAGCGTGCGCAAGCGCTGGAAGAACACATCCTATCGGCGGGTGGAAGATCCGACGCCGCAGAGCTTTACACGGCGTTCCGTGGACGTCTGCCCGGTGTCGATGCCTTGTTGAAGGGGCGGGGGTTAGCTGCGGAGTAGCTTTAGTAGCCGCGGTCACGGTCGACGAGGTTCAACATCGGTTCGCCCGCCTCGCACAACTTGATGTTGCGCGCGATTTCCTTGGAAGAGGTGATCGGGCGCGTGGCGGCGGCGATATGCGGTGTAATTGTCACATTCGGGTGCGCCCAATAAGGGTGATTTGCAGGCAAGGGTTCGACCCGGAAAACGTCGAGCGTTGCATGTGCGACCTGACCGCTATCTAGCGCCTCCAACAGGGCTGCATCGTCAATCAGGGGGCCTCGGCCCGGATTGAGGATACGCGCGCCTTTCGGCAGTAGGCCGAGTGTTTCGCTGTTTAGGGTGTTCTCGGTAGCAGATGTGTCAGGCAGCAACAGCACTAGAATGTCTGCGGTCCCTAATGCGTCCCGCAGCCCGTCGTCACCATGGAACGCGCGTACGCCCTCGATGCACTTTGGGGATCTGCTCCATCCGGTCACATTGAAGTTCAACGACAACAGAGACCTTGCCGCTGCAGTACCAAGTTCGCCCAACCCCAAGAAACACACAGTACGTTCCTGCGCGAGTGGGTTGGAGTGCCAAACCCAATCCTGCGTGGGATTAACGATATGAGCGTCCATCCCGAGGTGATACCGCATAACGTGGCCTGTCACCCATTCCGTCATGGACTGGGTCATGCCGGGATCAACCATTCGTGCCAAAGGCATCGTAAGTGTATCATTGGTGACGATCTTTTCAACGCCCGCCCAAAGGCTCAGAACGGCTTTTGTATTTGTGTAGGGCGTGAAATCCTGCAAGTCGGACGTGGGCGTATATACAATGTAGTCCACGTCTTGTGGCGCGGCCTTGGTTACAAGCTCAGCGTCCAGCCCGGCATCGTCGAAAGCGGATTGTAACGCGCCGCTGTAGTTGTGCCAGTCGTCGGCGCTGGCGGCAAAAAGGACGGTGAGGGGCATGGCGTTTGCCTTATCTTGGGCGGTGGACATGAGCGCTTTGCATAAGGCCAAATGCCAGCATCAGGACCAGCATCGCAGATCCGCCGAAACTGACCAACGGCAATGGAACACCCACAACGGGTGCTAACCCCATGACCATAGACATATTTACTGCAAAGAACAAAAAGAAGTTCAGCGCAATGCCGAGGGTAAGCAGTGATGAAAAACGGTCCTTGTTCAAAAGGGCGGACCAGACGCAGAACACGATGATCAGCGTGTAAAGCCCGAGCAGAGAAATCGCCCCCATGAAGCCGAACTCTTCCGCAAGCGTCGTGAAGATAAAATCGGTGTGCTTTTCTGGCAGGAAGTTTAACCGGCTTTGGGTGCCTTGCATAAATCCGCGTCCCGTCCATCCGCCAGAGCCCAGTGCGATTTTTGATTGTGTGATGTGGTAGCCTGCGCCCAGCGGGTCCGAACTTGGGTCCAGAAACGTGTCAATGCGGCGGAACTGGTAGTCTTTGATAAGTTGCCACGACGTGCCGCGTGATTGAAAGACTGTCGTTACCAGACCCACACCACTGGCGATGACGGCGGCAAAATAGGCCCAGTGTACCCCGGCCAGAAACATCAGACCGCCCCCGGCCGCCAGCAGCAGGATAGACGTGCCAAGGTCAGGTTGGCGCAAGACCAGCAGAACGGGAATGATGATGATTACAACGGGGATCAGCACCCAAAGTGGCCGCGATGTCTTTTTGACAGGAAGCCAGTCGTAGTAAGCTGCCAGCAGCATCACGAGCGTGATTTTCATAAGCTCGGACGGTTGCAGGCGCATGAAACCCAGATCAATCCAGCGTTGGGCGCCCATTCCCACAGTGCCGAACAGTTCAACCGCGACCAACAGTAAGAGCGTCACCAGATAGGCCATACCGGACAAGCTGCGCCAGAACCAGATAGGCACCATTGCCACGAAAATCATCAGCGCAAAGCCTGCCGCAAAACGCTTCATCTGTGGTTCGGCCCATGGGCTGAATGACCCGCCCGCAACCGAATAGAGCATCAAAAAGCCAGCACCCGACACTGTGGCCAGCAATATTGCCACGGGCCAGTTGAGATAGAGCAACTTGCGCAGCCCCGTGGGGGTGTGCTTGACGTTGTACTCTAGGTAGCTCATGCCTGATCCTGGCCATTGATTGCTGCCTGCGGTTGCATGGCGCGCAGTTCTTCCTGCTGCGCCTCGATGTGTTCACGGTCTTTTGCGGGGTAAGCTTCAAGCGGCGGCGGGCCCCCATAAAGCGCTTGCAAGGTGATGTCGCGTGCAATCGGGGCTGCCGCCTTCGATCCGCCGCCGCCGTGTTCGACAATGACGGATACCGCGACTTTCGGTTTCTCAATCGGGGCGAAATTCACAAAAAGTGCGTGATCGCGACGTTCCCAAGGCAGGTCTTCGTTGCGAATGACGCCTGCACGCCGTTCGGCTGCGGTGATGTTTCGAACCTGACTGGTGCCGGTTTTGCCTGCCATACGCATTTCTTCATCGATGATCCGCGACCTGTACGCCGTACCACGGCGATCATTGACCACGGCATACATGGCGCGCTGCATCTTCCGCAGGTTGTTTTCGTTCACGCCAAGGCTCTCTCCGCCGCCCAGCGGCTGCTCGACGCCGTCAATGGATTTAACCAGCCGGGGCGTGACGCTGCGGCCCGTTGCGATGCGTGCCGACATGACGGCCAGTTGCAGCGGCGACGCGAGCAAAAAGCCCTGCCCGATTGATGAGTTCACCGTGTCACCAACGCGCCACGGTTGACCGTGGAACGTTTGCTTCCAGGCCATTGTAGGTGCCAGCCCTTCAGCCACGGCTGACATCGGCACGTCGTGGCGTGTCCCCAGGCCAAACCGTTTCGCCATCGCTGAAATTTTTTCGATCCCGACTTTGATGGCCAGATCATAGTAGTAGACGTCACAGGATCTTTTGAGCGAGTTCTGCAGATCGACCCAACCGTGGCCTGCGCGCTTCCAACAGTGGAACCGTCGACCCGAGACCGTCAGGTGGCCGGGGCAATAGACGGTTTCATCCGGTCCGATCAAACCCGCCTCGAGCGCGGCCATCGCGGTTATCATTTTAAAGGTGGATCCGGGCGGGTAGAGGCCCTGAACTGTTTTGCTGGCCAGCGGGCGGTACTTGTTTCCCGTCAATGCACCGTAGTCGGCCTGCGAGATGCCACGCACAAACAGGTTAGGGTCAAAAGATGGGGCCGAGGCGCAGGCCAGAAGATCACCTGTGTCGCAATCAATAATTACGGCACTTGCGCTTTCCTTGCTCAGCCGGGCTTGCACATAGCCTTGCAGGGCTGCGTCAATCGTCAGCTGTACGTCAGATCCGCGGATGCCTTCGCGTCGGTCAAGTTCGCGCATGACACGCCCGGCGGCGTTCACTTCAACCCGCTTGGCACCCGCCTTGCCGCGCAAAAGAGGCTCAAGCTTTGTCTCGACCCCGACCTTGCCGATCTGGAACCTTGGGATCATCAAAACAGGTTCAGGGTCTTCGATCTTGGAGAGATCATAATCTGAGACAGGCCCTACATAGCCCAGAACATGCGCAAAGTCTGACCCTTGAGGGTAGACGCGGCTAAGTCCGACCTCGGGCGTGATACCTGGCAATGCAGGCGCGTTCACAGACACACGGCTGATTTCGTCCCATGACGCATCCGAGATGACCGTGACCGGCAGAAATGGTGCCGAGCGGCGCAATTCTTCTTTGACGCGATCAACGGTGCCTTCTTCCAGTTCAATGATCTGTGCGAGTTTGCCCAGTGTTGTGTCAATGTCACCGGCATCTTCCCGCACGATCACAATGCGGTAGGAAGGCGCATTTTGCGCCAGCCGCGCACCGTTGCGATCAAAAACTTCCCCGCGCGATGGTGGGATAAGCCTCACGTTGATGCGGTTTTCTTCTGCCAGAAGACGGAACTGGTCAGCCTCTTCGACTTGTAGATATCGCATCCGCGCGGCAAGACCGCCAATGAACATCAGTTGCGCGCCCCCCAGCAGTGCAGCGCGCCGAGAGATATGACGATGGCTGAAATCACTTTCTGCGCGTGTCTTTTTCACGGCCAAGCCTCCTGTCTTTCTGTGCAGCGGTGTCCTGTCATGTGTCCAACTCTCCCGGTGCGGCCTTGCGTACACCCAAAAGACCGTGCGTCACGGCCACAACCAGTGGATAGAATAGCATGGTCGCAACCAGTTCGAAAACTGATAGGCCAAAGGGCGGTAGGTCAACCAGTGTCACCATCAAAAGCAACCGATACGCAACGGCCACAAACACCATCAGGACGCAAACGGTAAGCCATTCGTTTGCAAAGCTACCATCGCGCAGGCCGCGCGCGCGGGATTTCAAGTTTTCGCTGGCGACAAGAGCCAGCATCGCCCACAAACCCGGAGGGCGGAACAGCAGCAGGTCAGTGAGTAGAAACAACCCCGCCAGCACCGGAGCCGGCACGTATTCTGGCCTGCGCAGCGACCACGCAAATGCGAATGCAAGTATCAGATCAGGCCCAACCCACCGCTGCGGTGTCGTCTCCAGCGGCAGCAGATGAAAGAACAAAACAACGCAAACAATAAGGGCGAACGCCAAGCGCATGCCCCAGATACGGGTGAAGGTCTGTTCATTCATTGTAGCACCTCCGGGGAAGGCAACTGTGGGCCGATAATATTGGCGGTATCCGTCACCGGCGTTGTCCCGTGATGACGCAGGACCCGCAGAAATTCGAGCCGTTGATAGTCTGCTGCCAGAATGACGCGCAACTGGCCCGAGGGGTCAGCGGCAACCTGACCGATCAGCAGACCTGCCGGAAACACGCCGCCATCGCCCGAACTTATCACCCGGTGCCCCGGCCGCACCTGATCGCTGTTCTCGAGAAAATCAATGACGGGTGCCGCCGAGTTATCGCCAGCCACGATCAGGCGCTGTCCCGAGGGTTGGACGATTGCGGGTATCCGGCTAGACGCATCGGTCAGTAGAATGACGCGCGCTGTGTTGTCCGCAACGCCCGAAATGCGCCCTACAAGGCCAATGCCATCCATGGTGGCCCACCCGTCAACCAAACCATCGCGTGTGCCTACGTTGATCAGCACCGACTGCCGGAACGGCGACCCGCTGTCCGCGAGCACCACGCCGGTGATGTAGGTCAGCCGTGGGTCGAGACGTACGTTGTTAAGATCCAGCAGCCGCGCATTTTCCTGCTCTAACTGCAGGGCGGCTTCTTTCCATGCCTGCATCTGGCGAAGCTCGGACCTTAGTTCGCGGTTTTGTTGGGCCAGCCGTTGATAGCTCTCGAAATCTTTCAACAAGTTGATGGTGCCAGTGACGGGCGCCATCGCCCAGTTTAGGTTTGGAACAAAGGTGTCTGTGACATGCGCCCTGAACCTTTCAACCCGCGGGCTATCAATCCGCCAGACCAAGAAAAACCCGATCAGGGAAAAAATCAGGACGCTGATGAGCAACCGGCGCAAGGGTCCGGTGAAATCATTTGCGTTTGATTTGTCCTTTGCCATTGAGCGTCAGCCTTCTGCCCCGCATTGAGCAGGGCAATCCTGCCACTTGCGGGGGATGGTTCGGGTGTCTTTAACTGTCGTAGTCGATCGCGTGGCGCAACTGTTTTTCGTACTCTAACGCTTTGCCGGTACCCAAAGCCACGCAATTCAAGGACTCGTCTGCGATAGAAACCGCAAGCCCTGTCTGTTCTCTTAGTGCGAGATCCAGATCGCCCAGCAAGGCACCGCCGCCGGTGAGCATGACGCCCCGGTCAACAATATCTGCCGCCAGATCAGGTGGTGTGGTTTCAAGGGCGGTCATCACCGCTTCGCAAATCTGTTGCACAGGTTCGGCCAAGGCTTCTGCGATCTGAGCTTGTGTAACCTCTATCTCTTTGGGAACACCATTCAAAAGGTCACGCCCGCGGATTTGCATGGACGTACCCCGCCCGTCGTCGGGCATACGCGCTGTGCCGATGGACGTTTTGATACGTTCGGCGGTGGTTTCACCGACCAACAGGTTCTGCTGGCGCCGCAAGTAGCTGATAATCGCTTCGTCCATGCGGTCACCGCCAACGCGCACAGAGCGCGCATAGACGATGTCGCCCAAGCTTAGTACGGCAACTTCGGTCGTGCCCCCGCCGATATCGACAACCATGTTACCGGTAGGGTCGGTGATGGGCATGCCCGCACCGATTGCCGCAGCGATGGGTTCGGCGATGAGGCCTGCACGACGGGCACCCGCACTCAGCACAGATTGCCGGATCGCCCGTTTTTCAACGGGTGTTGCACCATGGGGTACACACACGATGATCTTTGGTTTGGAAAAGGTTGACCGTTTGTGCACTTTGCGGATGAAGTGTTTGATCATTTCTTCGGCGGTGTCGAAGTCGGCAATGACCCCTTCGCGCATCGGGCGGATCGCTTCAATGCTGCCGGGTGTCCGACCAAGCATAAGCTTGGCATCTTCGCCCACTGCCAGTACCTTTTTCACGCCATCCTTGATGTGGTAAGCCACAACTGATGGCTCTGAAAGAACGACGCCGCGGCCTTTCACATAGACCAATGTGTTTGCAGTGCCGAGGTCGATCGCCATATCTGACGAAAACAAACCACGTAAGCTATCGAATACCGCCATAGCGACTATAACCTTGCCCAAATCTCTTTTGTCCGTCCCTCATGAGACGGTTGCACTGTGTTATATGCTTAGCCCGAGCTTGGTGAAAGGCCCGTTAACAGTGTTGTCGGCATCATCTTGCTTTTCAGCCAAAAAAGTGCCCGGACAGCGTTGTCCGGGCAACAGGTATGGCAAAAAGATGGCGCTAGGGCAATGTCGGAGACAGCAAAAACATGGCTTCCAGCGCAAACCCGGGCTGTGCGCCCGGTACTGTCGCCTCAAAAATCCGCCGCATCTCGCCGCTGTTGAACAGGTCTGCCAGCCCCCGATCAACGGCCAGCCGGAAATCACTGTCGCCGCGTGCCATCGCCAGACCGTGTTTTTCCACCGTCAGAATCTGATCCAGCACCTTGAACTGCTCGGCGTTCTCCATTTCCATGAGCATGCTCATCAGGATCGACTGATCCGCAAAATACGCCTGAATGGCATCACCTTCCAAGGCAGCCATCCCCGAGGGATGATCGGCGAATTGGATGACTTCGGCTTCAATGTTGGCGGCTGTCAGGGAGTTGGTCAAAGCCTCCAGTGTCGTTGTCCCGCTGCGTACACCCACTTTGAAACCCGCCAGTTCGGGCAATGACTGGGGCCCGTCCGCTTGCAGGGCAACAGTTGTGCCATCTACATAAACCGGTACAGAAAAGTCGACACTTTCGCGGCGCGACAGGGTGATGCTGGACGCACCACACAAAAGGTCAATCTCGCCTTGGGCCACTTTGTCAAAACGGTTCTCCGTATCCACCGTTTCAAAGATGACCTCAATGTCCGTCATGCCCAATTGCGCACCGATCTTGGCGGCAAGCTCGAAACAAACCGTCGGCGTGTATCCTTGGGGCTGGTTGTCTTCCAGAAACGACAGAGGGGCCGCATCAGTGCGAAAGCCGATAACCAGTTGGCCGGTTTCCTTGATCCGTTCCAATGTTTGTGCGGGAAGCGTGGTGGGAAGCAAAAGCGTGGCTGTCAAAGCCAGAATGAAAGAGCGCATAGAGTGTTCCTGTGTTTGAAATGCCTGTTCTTGTAACGCCAGCTTATCAGAAAGAAAAAGAGATGCTGCCACAATCGGCAACATCTCCCCCGTGTCGTGCGTCTTTTCGCCTGAAAAAGCCTAGCTGACGTCTTTGTAGCTGATCTCTCGCTTGTCTGTGCCTGCCTTTTCACGGCGTACCAGCAAACGGTTCAATGCGTGAATATAAGCAAGCACAGAAGCCACGACCGTATCGGTATTGGCAGACTGGCCTGTCACGATACGCCCGTCTTCTTCCATCCGGACCGATACCGTGGCTTGCGCGTCCGTACCTTCTGTCACGGCATGCACCTGATAAAGCTGCAGCCGTGCGTTGTGGTCTACAAGCGCTTTAATCGCGTTGAAGGACGCATCCACAGGCCCGTCACCCGTTTGTGTCGTTCCTTTCTCCACGCCGTCGATTTCCATCACAAGATCAGCCTTCTGCGGTCCTTCGGTGCCGCAAACGACCTTGAGCGACTTGAGTTTGAGTCGCTCATTTTCAGGGTCGGAAGAGGTGCGCATCAGGGCGATCAGGTCGTCGTCATAGATTTCCTTTTTGCGGTCGGCCAGTTCCTTGAAGCGTACAAAGACATCCTTCAACTGGTTGTCGCCCAGCTCAAAACCTAGGTTCTCAAGCTTTGACCGCAGGGCCGCACGGCCCGAGTGCTTGCCCATCACGATATTGGTTTCGGTCAAGCCTACATCTTCGGGGCGCATGATCTCGAAGGTTTCCGCATTCTTGAGCATGCCATCCTGATGGATACCACTCTCATGGGCGAAGGCATTTTTACCGACAATTGCCTTGTTGAATTGGACAGGAAAGCCCGACACGGCCGCGACACGGCGCGAGATGTTCATGATTTTCGTCGCGTCAATACGTGTTGAATAGGGCATGATGTCGTTGCGCACTTTCATGGCCATGACGACTTCTTCCAACGCAGTATTGCCCGCCCGTTCACCAAGCCCGTTGATGGTACATTCGATCTGGCGCGCACCTGCTTCCACGGCGGCAAGGCTGTTGGCTGTGGCCATGCCAAGATCATTGTGACAGTGCGTGGCAAAGATGATTTCATCCGCGCCGGGCACACGTTCCAGCAACATGGCGATCAATGCCGCAGATTCGCGTGGTGCAGTGTAGCCGACCGTATCCGGGATATTGATCGTGGTCGCCCCTGATTTGATCGCGATCTCGACCACTCGGCAAAGGTAGTCCTCTTCTGTCCGTGTCGCGTCCATCGGGGACCATTGCACGTTGTCGCACAGGTTGCGGGCGTGGCTGACGGTTTGTTCAATCCGCTCGGCCATCTGGTCCATATCGAGGTTCGGGATCGCGCGGTGCAACGGCGACGTGCCGATAAAGGTATGAATGCGGGGCTGACGGGCGTGCTTGACCGCTTCCCAGCACCGGTCGATATCACCGAATTGCGCACGTGCAAGACCGCAGATTACCGCGTTTTGGGCGTTCTTCGCGATCTCGGAGACTGCTGCGAAGTCCCCGTCAGAAGCGATGGGAAACCCGGCCTCGATGATATCGACGCCCATATCGTCCAGAAGCCCTGCAATCTCCAGCTTTTCTGCGTGTGTCATCGTGGCGCCGGGGCTTTGCTCGCCGTCGCGCAACGTAGTGTCAAAGATCATGACCCGATCTTGTGTATTTGTGTCTGTCATGTTGGTTCTCTCAAGTTCTGCTGTGTTTCGTGGCGCGCGACGCATCCCTCTGAGCGGGCGCGCCGTTGGGCACGCTCAGAGGCGGGCTAGCAGCAGTAGGGCAGCCGTGGCGCGCATGTCGCGCACTAAATTCGATATGTGGATGTCCCGTTTCATGCGCTCTGTTATACCGCAGCGGTCCCGAATGGGAAGAGGCTTTTGTGACGGGGGCTTGAAGCGGACGCGCAGGCTTCTAGGTGGCGGGGTATGAAAAATGTTCTTATTCTCGGTGCGTCAGGTGGGATCGGGTCTGCTTTAGCGCAGGCATACCGCGCGCACGGTGACACGGTCATAGGTCTGTCGCGCAGTGCTGACGGCTTTGACATCACAGACGAGCAGTCTGTCGCACAGCATCTGTCTGACTTGGACGGCCCGTTTGATGTGGTATTCGTGGCGACAGGTGCGTTGGAAATAGACGGTGCTGCCCCTGAAAAAACGATCAAGGGGATCACCGCCCGCGCCATGCTGGATCAATTTGCGCTGAACGCGGTTGGGCCTGCGTTGGCGTTAAGCCACGCCACAACACTTCTGCCAAAAGACCGCCCAAGCGTTTTCGCCGTGCTGTCCGCACGTGTCGGGTCAATCGGGGACAACCGCATCGGGGGCTGGATCAGCTATCGCAGTGCCAAAGCGGCGGTCAATCAGGTGGTGCGCACCGCATCGGTCGAATTGGGCCGCACACACAAACAAGCTGCTTGTATCGCTCTGCATCCGGGCACTGTGCAGACACCGTTCACTGCAAAATATCTGGGCAGGCATCCATCGGTGCCAGCATCGGAAGCTGCAGAAAACCTGCAGCGCGTAGTGAGCGAGGTGTCGTCAGATCAAACTGGCCAATTCTTTGATTGGGCTGGCAAAGAGGTGCCTTGGTGAGCCGACTAATTTTGGTTCTAGGGGATCAGTTGTCTGAAACCTTGAGCGCGCTCAAGTCTGCGCGCAAAGGCGAAGACACCGTGGTGATGGCTGAAGTCGCGGATGAAACCGCATACGTCCGGCACCATCCGAAGAAAATCGCGCTGATTTTTGCTGCGATGCGAAAGTTTGCCCAAGCCTTGAAAGAGGATGGCTGGACGGTCGCATACACGCAGTTTGACGACACTGACAATGCAGGCTCGATCGTCGGAGAGTTGCTGCGGCGCGCAGAGCAGTTTGAGGCGCAAGAAATCCTAGCAACCGAACCCGGAGAATGGCGTCTGATAAATGCGCTGAAGTATGCGCCTCTTAAGGTGCACATCCTGCCGGATGACCGCTTTATTGCCTCTCATAAAGAATTCGAAGACTGGGCGGAGGGGCGCAAACAGCTTCGGATGGAGTATTTTTACCGTGACATGCGTCGTAAAACGGGCCTGTTGATGGAAGGTGACCAGCCGGCGGAAGGTAAGTGGAATTTTGACCACGACAATCGCAAACCAGCCCCTGACGAGATCACTTTTGAGGGGCCTTTGCGGTTTGAGCCTGATGACGTGGTCAATGACGTGCTTGACCTGGTCGATGCGCGTTTTGCCAATCATTTTGGCGCATTGCGACCTTTCTGGTTTGCAACGACACGCGCCCAAGCGCTTGAGCAATTGGACCATTTTGTCGCGCACGGATTGGCCAAGTTCGGTGATTTTCAGGATGCCATGCTGAACGATAATCGTTTTTTGTATCATGGACTGGTATCGACATCTTTGAACATCGGCTTGCTGACGCCATTGGAAGTCTGCGCCGCTGCGGCCAAAGCCTATGACGATGGCAAGGCACCGATCAATGCCGTGGAAGGGTTCATCCGGCAGATCATAGGCTGGCGCGAATATGTGCGCGGCATCTACTTTCTGGAAGGTGCTGATTACGCGTCGCGCAACGCTTTGGGGCACACACGCGACTTGCCGCAGGTCTATTGGGGCGGGGCTACCGGTATGAACTGCATGGCGAAAGCGGTAGGTCAGACGCAGGAAGAAGCTTACGCCCATCACATTCAACGTCTGATGGTCACGGGGAATTTCGCCCTTTTGGCGGGGATTGATCCGACGCAGGTGCACGAATGGTACCTTGCTGTTTATGCGGATGCTTTCGAATGGGTCGAAGCACCAAATACCGTCGGTATGAGCCAGTTTGCAGACGGCGGTATTATCGCGTCAAAGCCGTATGTCAGCAGTGGTGCCTACATCAACCGCATGTCTGATTACTGCAAGTCCTGCAGCTACAGTGTGAGCAAAAAGACCGGGGAAGGCGCGTGCCCGTTTAATCTGCTCTACTGGCATTTTCTTGATCGGCACCGCGACCGTTTTTCGAACAATGCGCGGATGGGGAACATGTACCGCACATGGGACCGGATGGACGAGGAAAGGCGGGAAACCGTGCTGACGGAAGCTGACGCACTGCTGTCGCGACTTGACGCGGGCGAAAGCATTTAACCGCTCAACGGGGTTGCATGTGCGTTAATGCCCCGTCCTTTAGTGTTTGGCGGTTGAATGGCGCGCGCCAGGGTCTGCAGTATCGAAACCATCCGGTATAGCGTACGCGCAGCAATCGTAAGCAAGCAACCCATGCACCTCTGACGTAGCGTTTGCCGGCAGGTCTTTTGGCAACAGCCTGCAGTGGTCCAGTTGTCGCTGAGCATATTGCCCTCCAAATCGTTTTTGAAACGGTTTAGACAGAATATTGCATTCAAAATTTCAATTGACGTGCTGATCGTGAAACTGATTATTCCGATATCGGGAACACACGTACGATGAACAAACTTAAAGCAATCCAAGTCTGTCGAGACGTTGCACGGCAGGGGAGATTTGCCGCAGCAGGCCGCAAGTTGAATACCTCGACACCAAGCGCGAGCAGACTGGTGGGAGACATCGAAGGTGATCTTGGCGTGCGACTATTTCAAAGATCGACCCGCAAGATCAGCCTGATCGAACAACGCGCATTGTTTTTGAACAGCGCGACTGCACTGGCGGATGAGTTGGACGTTCTGTGCGACGAAATACGCGCACGGCGGACAGAGCCGGAGGGCCATCTCAAAGCCAGCAGTGTGCTTGCTTTTGGGCAGGAGATGATTGCGCCATCGGTCCCGAAATTTCTTGTGCGGTATCCGGCTGTGACCGTTGATCTGTAAATGGACAACAGGCACGTTGGCCTTATTCAGGAAGGTTTTGATCTTGTGGTCCGCGTGGGCGGCCACAACGGTTTGGCAGCATTGGGCTTGATCGCGCGCAAGCTCTACTCAGAAAAACTGATTTTTGTCGCATCGCCGGATTACATTCGGCAGCATGGTCAGCCAGTCAGTCTTGAAGCCGTATAACAGCACCTGACGGTCAAACAGGTCGCCCGCACCTGGAGGGCAAAACCGATTTGTGCGGGGCATAAACCCATCAACTGCCGCATGCCCAGCAGCTTTGTTGTCAGCACGCCCAGTGCGGCAGTCTATACTATGCGTTCGGGTCACATGTTGGGGTTGAACGGTGACTTTCTGGCGGCTGGTCTGATCGCATGTGGCGAATTTTGCCATGTCCTGCCGGACTATGAAACTGAAGCGCGACCACTGTATGCTATTTATGCACATCACGCCCATATGCTGGTCAAGCTTCGGGTTATCATAGACTATCTCGTCGAAACGCCAGGGCATCGCCCCAAAGCCTGATTCCAAGGGCGCGCCGCAATCCGGTCAGCCACCGTCGGTTAGCGCACCGTTCTGCCATTCGCCTGTTGCTGTTTCGCCTGTAGCATAGCGCATCGTGCCGGTTCCTTGGCGTTTGCCCGCGCTGAACATCCCCTCGTAGATGTCGCCATTATCGTAGGTGGCGATACCAAGTCCTTCGATCTCGCCGCGTACCCAAGAGCCTTCGTAGGAGAACCCGCTTGGCATGACAATTTTACCCTGTCCGTGGCGCTGGCCAGCCTCAAAAGTGCCGGTATAGACCGTGCCATCTGGATAGGTTGCATTGCCTTGGCCGTGACGCTGCCCATCAAGCCATTCGCCATCATACCGGTATCCGTCGGCATAGGTCATAACGCCCATGCCGTGGTTGCGCGCATTTTGGAAGTTTCCTTCGTAGATAACACCATTGGGGTAAACCGCTTTGCCAAAACCATCAATGATGCCGGCCTTCCAACCACCTTCATACGTTGACCCGTCCGGGTATGAAATCAGCCCCTGACCGTCTGCCTGACCTGCAGAGAAAGTGCCAACATAGATCGAACCGTCGGGATAGTTGACGCGTCCCTGACCTTCGATCTCGCCCGCGACCCAAGAGCCGGTGTAGGTATAGCCGTCTTGCGCGGTGAAGGTGCCCTGACCTTCGCGCAGATCATTGGCGAATTCGCCTTCATAGGTATCACCATTTGCATAGGTCACCTTGCCAATGCCCTCGCGGCGGCCTGATACAAGCTGGCCTTCATAGACATCGCCGTTAGCTTGGCTCAGCTTGCCGCTGCCATCGATCTGCCCGTCACGCCAGAAGCCGACGTAGACAAGCCCGTCGGGCATGGTGAGCGTGCCTTCGCCCTCACGTTTCCCGTTGGATATCTGTCCGACGTAGACCGCGCCATCAGGATAGGTAATCTCTCCCATGCCCTGTTTGACGCCATCTACCCAATCGCCTTTGTACTCATAGCCACCGGGACTTTGCATGGTGCCTTTGCCGTGGTGCTTGGCGTTCCGGAAACCGCCTTCGTAACGCACGCCATTTGCATAAAGGGCGATGCCCTGACCCATAATCGCACCGGCTTGCCATTCGCCTTCATAGGTGCCGCCGTCGGCAAAGGTGATGCGGCCAAAGCCGTCTGGTTTACCCTTCGCAAAAAGCCCTTCGTAAACCGATCCGTTGGGAAAGCGTGCAACGCCTTCGCCTTTAATCTCTCCGTCGACCCACTGACCGGTGTATTCATAGCCGTTGGGCAGTTTGTATGTGCCCACCCCGTGCTGCACGCCACCTTTGAAGGTGCCTTCATAGACACCGCCATCGTCATATTGTTTCGTTTGCACGTCGCCGTCCTGCCCGAAAGCGGGCAAGGGCAAGAGAGCAAGGCAGAGGATCAGTCGGCGAAGTGTCATAAGTACCTTCTGGTGCTTGTTTCAGTAGAACAGTGCAGTCCGCGTATGCATGCATGATTGCGGTAATTTAAGCAATGAAAGGGTGCGGGGCAACGCTCTTTTGTTGCAATCGGTGGGGATGGGCTTTCATCGGGCGTCTGATCTGCTACATGGTTGCGTCTAAAGCAGAAGGGCAGCCGAAAAAGGGCCTTATCCATGGCGGATCGTTTCAGGATAACTCTGGGGCAGTTGAACCCCACTGTTGGGGATTTGGCGGGCAACGCGGCTTTGGCGCGCGACGCGTGGGAAGCAGGGCGTGATGCCGGAGCCGATCTGGTGGCGCTGCCTGAAATGTTCATTACAGGCTACAATGCCCAAGATCTGGTGATGAAGCGCGCATTTCAACTGGATGTCATGGCGCATATTGAGGCATTGGCAAAAGACTGCGCGGATGGTCCGACCCTCGCCATCGGTAGCCCGTGGGTCGAAGGCACAAAGCTGTATAATGCCTATCTTATACTCAAGGGCGGCAAGATTGTCAGTCAGGTGCTCAAGCATCATCTGCCGAATGAAACCGTCTTTGACGAAGTTCGTATCTTTGACGCGGGGCCCTTGGGTGGCCCCTATTCGGTGGGGAATTCCCGTGTCGGCAGCCCGATTTGCGAGGACGCGTGGCACGAAGATGTGGCGGAAACGCTGGCAGAGACGGGTGCGGAGTTTTTGCTCGTTCCAAACGGATCGCCTTATTACCGTGGGAAGTTTGACACGCGCCTCAATCACATGGTCGCCCGCGTGATCGAGACAGAACTGCCGCTGATCTATCTTAATATGGTCGGCGGGCAGGACGATCAGGTGTTTGACGGAGCCTCTTTCGGGTTGAACCCCGGCGGTGCGCTGGCAGTCCAGCTGCCATGCTTCGATGAGACAATCGCTCATGTAGATCTTGAACGCGGTGCAGACGGTTGGCGTATCATTGAGGGCGACAAGGCAGCACATCCCGATGCATGGGAGCAAGACTACCGCGTTATGGTGCAATCCTTGCGTGATTATTGCCGCAAGACAGGCTTTGGCAAAGTGCTTTTGGGTTTGTCCGGTGGTGTTGATTCCGCGCTGGTTGCGGCGATTGCCGTTGACGCCGTGGGGGCCGAGAATGTGCGATGCGTCATGCTGCCTTCGGAATACACCTCGACCGAGAGCCTGGAAGACGCAGAAGCCGTCGCCAAGGCGCTGGGGTGCCGCTATGACTATGTGCCGATAGCCAAGGGGCGCGCGGCGATCACTGCAACGCTCGATCCGCTTTTTGCAGGTCGCGAACCCGGTCTCGCCGAGGAAAACATCCAGTCCCGCTTGCGGGGGCTGTTGCTTATGGCGCTAAGCAATAAGTTCGGCGAAATGTTGCTGACGACGGGCAATAAATCCGAAGTCGCGGTCGGATACGCGACAATCTATGGCGACATGTCGGGCGGCTACAACCCGATCAAGGACCTATACAAGACGCGAGTGTTCGAGACCTGTCGCTGGCGGAACGCAAACCATCGCGGATGGATGATGGGACCCGAGGGCGAAGTGATTGTGCCACGTGTCATAGACAAGCCACCGTCGGCAGAATTGCGCGAAGATCAGAAAGACAGTGACAGCCTGCCCGACTATCCTGATTTGGACCGGATGCTGGAAATTCTGGTCGACCTAGACGGCTCGATTGAGGATTGCGTAGCCGAAGGCTTTGACCGTGATATCGCCAAAAAGGTCGAGCATCTTATCTACATCAGCGAATACAAGCGGTTTCAATCCGCCCCCGGTGCGCGACTGACCAAAGGCGCGTTCTGGCTTGACCGCCGCTACCCGATTGTGAACCGCTGGCGCGACCCTTCCTGACAAAAACTGGCTGGATTTCCAACACGAGCACAAAGACGTGATGGGCGTTGTACTTAGGTGCGCACTGGGCTTTCTTGGGGCCAAATGAGTGAGGCCAGAATGAAACGTCTGATTGTTTACCTTATTGGGGGGCTTTACGCTACGTCTGCGATGGCGTGTGGGCCCGACACCGACTGCATTGTCGGAGACCGTAGCTACCGGATCGTGATGCCGGAAGGGCATGATGGTGTATCGAAGGTACCGGTGATTGCCTATGCGCATGGTTATCAAGGTTCTGCTGCGGGTGTGATGCGCAATGGGTCGCTGCGTCGGTTGGCATCCGATTTGGGTGCAGCACTATTAGCGTTCAACTCAGCGGGTGGCAGTTGGATTTTGCCAAATCACCCGCGTCAGATGGACAGCGACGGCGGGGCTGAATTTGCCTATGTGGATGACGTTCTTGCCGATGCAACCGAACGCTTTGATCTGGATTCGGATCGAATAATGGCGACGGGCTTTAGCGGTGGTGGGATGCTGATCTGGAACCTTGCCTGCGCCCGCAGCAGCAGCTTTGCGGGCTTTGCGCCGGTGTCGGGGACATTCTGGCTGCAGCCGCCCGAGACCTGTGCTGCACCCGTCACCAGCGTCGTGCATATCCATGGGGACAGCGACAAAGTGGTGCCTTTGGATGGGCGGCCTATTGGACCCAGTAAACAAGGTGAGGTCTCGGAAGCTTTGTCTTTGTATGAAGGCTTTGGCGGGTTTAGTGCGCCGCAAGACAGGGTATATGGCGATCTGCGCTGTTCAGAACGCAGCAATGCCGAGGGAAAGGTTTTGGAGTTCTGTCTGTTCGCCGGCGGGCATTCGTTCCGCACCGAACATGTCCGCCACGCCTGGCAGCGGTTAGTCGACGCGGGGCAGCTATGAGCCGCCCCGCGCGAAAGCCTTATAGCATCAACTGGTAGCTGTGCGGCACGTAGGCAAAGCCTTCGCCCTTGGTTTCGACATAGCCAACACCGGGCCACGGCATGTGGTACCCGACGAATGCGATCTTATCTGCCGAGAGCATGTCAAGGATGCGGCGACGCATGGCTGCTGCTGCGGGCTTGTCCATGTCGAACTTCACTTCCCAATCCGGATAGCCCAATGACCACACATAGTGGTTGGCAAAGTCCGCGCCGAGATACAGCTGCGTGCCGTCGCTTTCGACCATGTAATTCATGTGGCCCGGTGTGTGACCGAATGCACCCATGGCAGTCAGCCCCGATGCAACGCTGTCCCCGTCTTCAAGGAAGGTCATCTTTTCTGCGAAGGGTACAACTTTTGTGTTGAAACGCTCATTGTCCTGTGACGCCCACGCATCGTATTCCACACGCCCGGTGACATAGCGCGCATTTGGATAGGTCGGGCTTCCGTCTTCGAGGGTCATGCCGCCGATATGGTCGCCGTGCATGTGGGTCAAAACGACGACGTCGATCTCATCCGCCGAGTAACCTGCTGCGGCGAGCGCGGCTGTAGTGCCTTCACCGGAGAGGCCCGTGTCAAAAAGCACAAGCTCTGCGCCGGTGTTGACAACGGTTGGCGTAAAGAAGAACTGCGCCTGATCCGTCGGGATGTTTGCCTCGGCAGAGGCGGCATCGAATGTCGCTTTGTCCACATTCAGGCCGAAGATGCTGTGCGGGTCGGGGCGCGGCGTGGTGCCTGCCAAGAGCGTTGTCGCGTCAAAGCTGCCAATCTTGAGCCGCTGGTAGGGTGCCATCTTGGCCCCTGTCACAGCGGGGGCTGCGCGCGTGGCGCCGGCGGTTGCCGCAACCAATGGAAGCGCCGCAGCACCTGCAAGGGCGGCCCGACGCGAAAACTTTGGTGAAGTGGACATTATAATCTCCCGTATTGTTTCTGGCTTTGCGTGAGATAGTGCGGATTGGTCTGCTGGCGAGGTTCAAAGCTCCTATATTTCTGCGCAGGGATCGTGCGCCCATGGGGAGGATCGCTGGACAAATCCGCAACCC
Organism: uncultured Alphaproteobacteria bacterium; assembly: GCA_963796445.1. Taxonomy (GTDB): domain Bacteria; phylum Pseudomonadota; class Alphaproteobacteria; order Rhodobacterales; family Rhodobacteraceae; genus Roseobacter. The sequence continues at coordinate 96,865 of CAWCLQ010000012.1, forward strand.
TGTGACAACACCGCGCCAACAGGAGACACCAGATGACCACCACCCGTTTTGCCCCATCACCAACTGGCCATATCCATATTGGCAACCTGCGCACGGCTTTGATGAACTACCTGATCGCGCGCAAGGCGGATGGGACATTCATCTTGCGGATAGACGATACCGACCCCGAGCGGTCAAAAGAGGAATACGTCGACGGCATCAAACGCGATCTTGAATGGCTGGGCCTGCATTGGGACCGGGTCGAGCGGCAGTCGCTTCGGTTGGATCGCTATGCTGATGCGGCTGACCGGTTACGGGACATGGGCCGCTTTTACGAGGCCTTCGAGACCCCAACCGAACTGGACCTCAAGCGTAAAAAGCAGCTCAACATGGGCAAGCCGCCAGTTTATGACCGTGCCGCACTGTTGCTTTCAGACACCGAAAAAGACGCCCTGCGCGCGGAACGTGGCGAAGGCGTCTGGCGCTTCAAACTGGACCAGCAACGTATCGAATGGGCTGACGGGATTCTGGGTGATATCTCTATCGATGCGGCTTCAGTTTCCGACCCTGTGCTTATCCGCGGTGACGGACAGGTACTCTATACGCTGGCTTCTGTGGTGGATGATACCGAAATGGGCGTCACCGATGTTGTGCGTGGGTCGGATCACGTGACCAATACCGCGACGCAAATCCAGATTATCGAAGCCTTGGGCGGCACCGTGCCACGCTTTGCACACCACTCTTTGCTGACTGGTCCACAGGGCGAGGCATTGTCAAAACGTCTGGGCACACTGGCGTTGAAAGACCTGCGTGAACAAGGTGTGCAACCTGCTGCCTTGCTAAGCTTGATGGCCCGTCTGGGGTCCAGCGATCCGGTTGAGTTGCACGACGATATGAGCGCACTGATTGATGGTTTCGACATCAGCCGCTTTGGCTCTGCGCCCACGAAATTTGACGCGGCAGATCTGTTCCCACTGACGGCACGGTACCTTGGTGCGCTGCCGCTGGATGCGGTTGCCGCAGACGTGGCCGCAGCAGGCGTGCCAGATGACAAAGCCGCCCAGTTCTGGGAGGTCACGCGCGAAAACATCACAACGCTGCATGATCTGGCTGGATGGTGGACACTGATGCGTGACGGAGCAGAGCCGGTCATCGATGAGGAAGACCGCGAATTTGTGGCCGAAGCGTTGGCGTTGTTGCCTGCAGGACCCTTTGACGCCGATACATGGAGCACATGGACCGCTGCGGTAAAGGAAAAGACTGGCCGCAAAGGGCGGGGTCTCTTTATGCCACTGCGCAAGGCGCTGACCGGGCAAAGTCATGGGCCGGACATGTCCTCTCTCATGCCTCTGTTGCAGGTTGTGAAGGCCCGCACCTAGTGAGAGGCGCGGCAGCACAGCGACCCATCCATGGCTGACGCGCAGGCAAAATTTCTGACCGGTAATCTGTTTCGACACGTGTCAGTGATGTCGCTGACGTCGTCTGTGGGTCTCATGGCTATTTTCGCAGTGGATTTCGTGGATATGATCTTCATCGCGATGTTGGGCAAGGCGGAACTGGCTGCGGCTGTCGGTTACGCAGCGACGATTCTTTTCTTCACGACGTCTTTTGGTATCGGGATGGCCATCGCAGCGGGGGCATTGGTGGCGCGTGCCTTGGGCGCGGGCGATGCGCAGCTTGCACAGGAACGCAGGACCCACGCGCTGGTCTATGGCGTGACCTTCGGGATCGCGTTTTCGGGTTTGGTTTGGTGGTGGCTGGAAGAGATCGTCTTTCTACTCGGCGCAACCGGCGAGACTGCGTATCTTGCAGTTTTGTATCTAACAATCGTCGTGCCCAGTCTGCCGTTTTTGATGGTGGGTATGATGGGCGGTGCGATCCTTCGCGCGCACGGTGATGCCAAACGTGCGATGATGGCGACGATCTACGGCGGTTTGGTTAATGCGATCCTAGACCCCATACTGATTTTCGGTCTTGATCTTGAACTGGTGGGGGCGGCTCTGGCGTCGGTGGCCGCGCGTGTTGTCATCGCTCTCACAGCGCTTTTGCCGATAATCAATCACTATGGGGGCATTCAGCGCCCACGGTTGACGGGCATGGTGCGCGATCTGCCGCCGATTGCGGCGATCGCCTTTCCTGCAATCTTGACGCAACTGGCAACGCCGGTCGGCCAAGCGATTGTGACCCGCGCCATGGCCGAGTTCGGCGAGATGGCGATTGCGGGCATGGCGATTGTCGGCCGTCTCAGCCCGCTGGCCTTTGGCGTCATTTTTGCACTATCGGGGGCTGTTGGGCCGATACTGGGTCAGAACTTCGGGGCGCGGAATTTCGATAGGGTACGTGTCGGGCTGCAGTCCGCATTGTTGTTCACGGGTATCGTGATTGTCGTGGTATCCGCCGTTTTGTTTGCGTTGCGTGGCCCAATCGCCGATCTGTTTCAGGCCACAGGCGTCACCCGCGAACTCGTGTTTCTCTTTTGCGGGCCGCTATCGCTTTTATTCTTTTTCAATGGCGTGCTGTTCGTGTCCAATGCTGCTTTCAATAACCTCGGACATCCGTTCTATTCAACCTTTCTGAATTGGGGCCGCAATACCGTCGGTATGATCCCGCTGGTGCTTTTGGGGTCTGCGACGCTGGGCGCGCAAGGGGTTCTGATCGGGCAGGCACTGGCGGGTGTGATCTTTGGTGTGTTGGCATGGTTGCTGGCGCGTCGCGTCATCGCCAAAGCACCCGAAGAGATCGACAAAGCTCCGTCAGAATTTGGCCGGCAGGGTCGCCTCATGTCTTTGTTTTATCTGCGCCGATAAGCGTTTCAGATTGTCATCAACCAGAGATTTCTGCAGCCGCGTCAGCTTTTGGTGACGAGGATAGAACGGGTTCTGACGGTCGTCCACAACAGGTGTGTGCCAGTTGTCTGTCGTGTCGAAAAAGTGCTGCACGCCCTCTTCTCCGTAGACCTCATGAAACCCCTGCACCACCACGTCCAGATAGCTTAGCAGGATCATGTGGTCGCGGCTTTCATGCATATGGTCAGGATCAACAGCATAGACAGATATCTGGGTGGTTTCAGGCAGCGCATGTTCCACATGTTCAGAAGCGGTCAGCCGTGCATAGCCTGTTTCGCGCGTGTCCAGCGCGGCCCAGTCAGCATCTGGAACGGCAGCGATCAACCCTTTGATGGTATGCTCGGGGGCACGCACACCGCTTAGTAAAACCACCGGATGATGCGCCGTGGCAACCCAAGCACGCCGCCACCCTTTCAGGGTCGCAGGCTGCGGATCGAAATAGCCATGACTTTTGGTGTTAACGAGACTGCCGTAGCCAAAAAAATAGGGGTCTTTCATCTGCGCCTCTTTCGCGAACCAATTTTCAGATAACCCTGATGCTGCAAAACGACAAGAGCACTTGACCAATGTTGCTTGGCGAGCATACCGTAGCGACATTCTACTGCGGGAGAACTGGCACTATGCCAGTGCCGAAGGAGCAACCGCCCCGGAAACTCTCAGGCGACCGGACCGTTGTGGAACAGAAAACTCTGGAGAGAGGTGCAAAAAGATGCATCCGCCGAAGGGATAACGATCTCAGGCAAAAAGACAGAGGGGGCATTCACGCGTGGCGCTATCGTCATGCCCGGAATGCCGATGTGTAGCCCAAGCGACACCGGCACAACGAAGGAGGCCGAATGGGTACGCTAAAGAGAACACCCTTGCACGCGTTCCATAACGACATGGGCGCCAAGATGGTGCCTTTCGCCGGCTATGAGATGCCGGTGCAATACCCCATGGGCGTCATGAAAGAGCACCTGCACACGCGCTTTCGGGCAGGGCTTTTCGATGTCAGTCACATGGGCCAGGTCCTGCTGAGCGGGCCTTCGTGGGATGCTGTTGCTTTAGCGTTCGAGACTTTAGTTCCTGCGGATGTGCTGGGGCTGCAAGACGGACGCCAGCGCTATGGGTTTTTTACGAATGACGCGGGCGGTATCGAAGATGATCTGATGTTCGCGCGGCGTGGTGATGATCTTGTCGTTATCATTAACGCAGCCTGCAAAGATGCCGATGTCGCATTGATGCGCGCTAAGCTCCCGTCAGACGTGACGCTGACTGTTTTAGAGGATCGCGGGTTATTGGCACTGCAGGGCCCAGTGGCGGGCAGCGTGATTGCAACCCTTGATCCCAAAGCGGAAGAAATGCGCTTTATGGAGGTAGCCGAGCTTTCGCTAAGCGGTCATACAGTCTGGGCGTCGCGGTCCGGCTACACCGGCGAAGACGGCTTTGAGATTTCAGTGCCGTCCGACGAAGCAGAAGCCTTGGCGCGGCGCTTGGTGAACGATGCCGATGTGGTGCCCATTGGTTTGGGTGCGCGGGATTCGCTGCGTCTTGAGGCGGGTCTTTGCCTTTATGGGCACGACATTGATACAAAAACCGACCCCATTTCGGCGGGGCTGGGCTGGGCCATTCAGAAAATTCGGCGTCCGGGCGGCGCGCGCGCTGGCGGGTTCCCCGGTGCAGATGCGATCTTTGCTGTGCTTGAGCAAGGACCGGCGCGCAAACGTGTGGGTTTGCGCCCGCTGGGCCGTGCGCCCATGCGCGAAGGGGTGCCGTTGTTCGCGACCGAGGATGGTGCGGATCAGATCGGCGCCATAACATCTGGTGGTTTTGGCCCAAGCGTCGAAGCGCCGGTTGCGATGGGCTATGTCGGGACGGATCACGCGCAGGCAGGCACTACCCTGTGGGGAGAAGTGCGCGGAAAGAGAATGGGCGTCGAGGTTGTGGCTTTGCCCTTCGTACCCGCACAATTCAAAAGATAGCAAACAGGAGACCAGCAATGAAATTTACCGAAGAACACGAATGGTTGCGGCAGGAAGGCGATGAAATCATTGTCGGCATCACGATCCACGCGGCAGAGCAATTGGGCGACGTGGTATTCGTGGAACTGCCAGACGAAGGGACAACGGTAAGTAAGGATGACGAAGTTGTTGTGATCGAAAGCGTCAAGGCGGCGAGCGACATTCTCGCACCGATTGACGGTGAGATCACTGAAGTTAACAGCGCGCTTTCGGATAATCCTGCAGCGGTAAACGACGACCCGCAGGGCGAAGCGTGGTTTTTCAAAATGACTGCCAGCGACCCGTCACAAATGGACGAATTCATGGATGAAGCCGCCTATCAGGCATTCATCGCCTGATCCGTTGATCGCGTCTCCCACGCGCGCTTTGAATATTCGCAATTGCTGATCTGAAAAGGGAAGCCACACATGGTTTACACACCCACAGAGTACCTGCCTTATGATTTCGCCAACCGTAGGCATATCGGGCCATCGCCAGCCGAGATGCGCGATATGCTGGACATACTTGGGGTGGAAAGCCTTGAGGCGCTGATGGATGACACGTTGCCTGCTGCTATTCGTCAAAAGGCACCCTTGGAATTCGGTAAAGCCATGTCAGAGCGCGAAGTTCTTGAACATCTGCGCCGCGTGGGGGCCAAGAACCGTGTTCTGACTTCGCTGATCGGGCAGGGATACTACGGGACCGTGACGCCACCCGCGATCCAGCGCAATATCCTGGAAAATCCTGCATGGTACACCGCCTACACCCCTTACCAGCCCGAGATTTCGCAAGGGCGGCTTGAGGCGCTATTGAACTTTCAGACCATGGTGTCAGACCTGACGGGGCTGGAGGTTGCAAATGCGTCCTTGCTGGATGAATCCACTGCCTGCGCGGAGGCCATGACAATGGCGCAGCGCGTCGCCAAGTCCAAAGCAAGCGCCTTTTTCGTGGATCGCGACTGCCACCCGCAAAATATTGCCGTCATCAAAACGCGGGCGGCGCCGCTGGGGATCAAGGTGATCGTGGGTAACCCTGCAAAAATGGATGCGAGCAAAGTCTTTGGTGCGATATTTCAATATCCCGGCACCTATGGACATGTGCAGGATTTCACGTCTCAAATATCCGAATTGCATGCGCAGAATGCGATCGGCATTGTTGCGGCCGACCCGTTGGCGCTGACACTGCTGAAAGAACCAAGCGCCATGGGCGCGGATATCGCCGTCGGTTCGACCCAGCGCTTTGGCGTGCCCGAGGGCTATGGTGGTCCGCATGCCGCGTATATGGCATGCCGCGACAGCTACAAACGATCCATGCCGGGCCGCATCGTTGGCGTGTCAATCGATAGCCACGGGCACCGCGCTTACCGGCTGTCGCTGCAAACACGCGAACAGCACATCCGGCGTGAAAAGGCGACCTCCAACGTCTGTACCGCGCAGGCGCTTTTGGCTGTGATGGCATCCATGTACGCAGTATTTCATGGCCCTGAAGGTCTGAAGGCCATAGCACAGCGTATTCACCGCAAAACCGTGCGCTTGGCCAAGGGACTGGAAGAGGCCGGTTTCAAGGTCGACCCCAAAGCATGTTTCGATACTATTACCGTCGATGTCGGGCCGTTGCAGGCCGCCGTGCTAAAGTCTGCCGTCGATGAAGGGATCAATTTGCGGCGGGTTGGCGAAAAACGCGTAGGCATCAGCATAGATGAACGTTGCCGCCCCGACACGCTCGAGGCTGTTTGGCGCGCCTTCGGGATCACGCGCAAGGACACGGATTTCAAGCCTGAGTACCGCTTTCCCGAAAAGATGCTGCGCACCTCGAGCTATCTGACACATCCCATTTTCCACATGAACCGCGCTGAGACAGAGATGATGCGCTACATGCGTCGCCTTGCAGACCGTGATCTGGCGCTGGACCGTGCGATGATCCCGCTGGGGTCGTGCACAATGAAGCTGAACTCGGCCGCAGAAATGATGCCGGTGAGCTGGCGAGAGTTTTCCTTGCTGCACCCGTTTGCGCCTGAAGATCAGGCCTTGGGTTACAAAGAGATGATTGACGACCTCAGCGCCAAGCTCTGCGACATCACGGGCTATGACGCGATTTCCATGCAGCCAAACTCTGGCGCGCAAGGGGAGTATGCAGGGCTTTTGTCGATTGCAGGCTACCACGCCTCGAGAGGTGATGCGCATCGCAACATCTGCCTCATTCCGATGAGCGCACACGGCACCAACCCCGCGTCCGCACAGATGGTCGGGTGGAAGGTCGTACCGATCAAATCCGCTGAAAACGGTGATATTGATCTGGAAGACTTTGAAGCCAAGGCGATCAAACATGCTGAGTACCTGGCGGGGTGCATGATCACCTATCCGTCTACCCATGGCGTTTTCGAGGAAACAGTCACCGAAGTAACCCGCATCACGCACGAATACGGCGGACAGGTCTACATCGACGGGGCCAATATGAACGCAATGGTCGGCCTTAGCCGTCCCGGCGATCTGGGTGGTGATGTCAGCCACCTGAACCTGCATAAGACATTCTGCATTCCACACGGCGGTGGTGGCCCCGGTATGGGTCCCATCGGTGTGAAGGAACACTTGGTGCCTTTCTTGCCGGTGGCCCTGCAACAGGGCGCTGTATCCGCCGCCCCTTACGGTTCGCCGTCGCTGTTACCGATCAGTTGGTCTTACTGCCTGATGATGGGCGGCGAAGGGCTAACGCAGGCGACGCGCGTTGCGATCCTGAACGCAAACTACATCGCGAAGCGCTTGGAGGGCGCATACAAGGTGCTCTACCGTGGGCCGACGGGTCGAGTTGCGCATGAATGCGTGCTGGATGTGCGCCCGTTTGAGCAGTCTGCCAACGTAACGGTTGAAGACATCGCCAAACGGCTGATCGACTGCGGTTTCCACGCCCCTACAATGAGCTGGCCCGTTGCCGGAACGCTGATGGTCGAACCCACTGAAAGCGAAACCAAAGCAGAGCTTGACCGTTTCTGCGACGCGATGCTGGCGATCCATGCCGAGATATCGCGGATTGAAACAGGCGAGATGGACCGCGAGAACAACCCCCTCAAGAACGCGCCACACACCGTCGAAGACTTGGTTAGCGCATGGGACCGGCCCTATAGCCGCGAACAGGGTTGTTTCCCCCCCGGTGCATTCCGGGTCGACAAGTACTGGCCACCCGTCAACCGCGTCGACAACGTGCATGGCGACCGCAACCTTGTCTGTACGTGTCCGCCGATGGAGGAATATGCGGAAGCGGCCGAGTAGCGCCATTTGCGAAATGAAGCTATTCCTGCGTACGCAGGATATTGGACGGTTTTGCGTTCAGCGGGCCCCATATGAATACGAGGCTGGCAACAGACGTTGCGGCTATTCCGCCAACGATGATGCCAAGGGCTGAAGGCCAGATAATAGTGAATGACGTGTCCAGAATATAGTGGCTGACGGCCCAACCGCCGGCGATGCCGCAGGCAAGTGCGACAAGTCCGGCGGACAGGCCCAACAAAACCGACCGCAACACGAAACTGGCAACGATTGACTTGCGCGAAGCGCCCAGTGTCTTGAGGATCGCGGCTTCGTAAATGCGCGCGCGGGTTCCGGCTGCTGCTGCGCCCAAAAGCACCAAAAAGCCGGTCAAAATAGTCACTGCTGCCCCATAGGAGGTCGCGGCGGCCAGACTGCCAAGCACATCTGCGACGCGGTCTATCGCATCGCGTACCCTGATTGCCGTGATGTTTGGGTAGCGGCTGGCTAGATCGCGGAGGATTTCGGCCTCGGCCTCTTCTTCAGCATATACCGTCGAGATAAAGCTATGCGGTGCCCCCGCCAGCGCCTGGGGGTTCATGGACAGAATAAACCCGATCCCGGCGTTCGAAAAATCAACCTCGCGAAAGTTCGTCACCGTACCGGTGATGTCGCGGCCCAGAATATTGATGGTCATCGTGTCGCCGATCTTGAGGCCCATTTCCTCGGCCTCTTCGGCGGCGAAACTGATCAGTGGCGCACCTGTGTAATTCTCGGGCCACCAGTTCCCTTCTGTCAGGCGCGTGTTTTCTGGCATCAGATCTGAATAGGTCACCCCACGGTCGCCTTCCAGTACCCAATGACCGCCCGCCGTGTCGCGCGCGGGTTTATCGTTGATCTTGGTGATGATACCGCGCAGCATCGGGGCGGACTGGATGCGCCGCACCGCGGGGTCATTTTCAAGCCGTTCGGTGTAGCCGCTGATCTGGTCTTTCTGAATATCAACAAAAAAGTAGCTTGGGGCCACGTCAGGCAGGTTGCCGGTGATCGCATTGCGCAGATTGCCGTCTATTTGTCCTACAGCTGCCAGCACCGACAGGCCCAGACCCAGAGACAACACAATGGACGCGGCACCTTCGCGGGTCCCCGAAATCGCAGAAAGGGCCCATCTCAACCTCGGCTTGCCACGCGCAAGGGATTTGCCGCGCTTGGACAGAACCCGAATGCCTTGGGCAGTCACAGCCAAGAGCAAGAGCGCGCCTGCAATGCCACCGGCGGTCATCAAGGTCAATCGCCACGTGCCTGAGAACCAAGTTGCTGCCGATAGCAAAAGGGCCAAGGCCAATGCGATCATGACCAAGTAGCGCGCGGCTGGCAGCTTGCGTCCGGTCTCTGTCGCATCTCTGAACAAGGTGGCTGCGCGTATATTCTCGGTACGGGCAAGCGGCCAGAGCGTGAAGATAAATGCGGTCAAAAACCCGTAGAGAGCAGCCTCAAAAAGCGGAGCGGGGTAGATCGTGAATTCTGCCGGAATGGGCAGGTTTGCTTCGATCACCGGTGCGAAGAGTGCAGGCAGGGCGGCCCCCAGAACGACACCCAAAAACACGCCTAGAACGGCCAATGCGCCGATCTGCAGAAAATACGTCTGAAATATCGTGCTGCGCTCGGCCCCTAAGGTGCGCAGCGTCGCGATGACGCTGGTTTTACCGGACAGGTAGGACTGCACGGCGGAAGATACACCGACACCCCCGACCGCGAGGCCGGACAGACCAACCAGCACAAGGAACGCGCCAAGGCGATCGACAAATTCTGAAACGCCGGGCGCGCCGTTGCGTGCATCCGTCCAGCGCACACCTATATCAGCAAAGACTTCGGCTGCGTCTTGCGAGACCCGCGCAAGGTCGGCTTCGGGGGGCAGATCCAATCGGTATTTGGTCGAAAACAGCGTGCCGGGGGCCAGCAGGGAAGAGTTTGCAAGGCTTTCGGTCAAGACAATCGTGCGCGGGCCCAGTGCAAAGCCGCTTGCTGCGCCATCCGGTTCGTGTGTGAGTACGGCGCTAAGCCTGAAATCCTGTGTGCCGAGGGTAAAGGTGTCGCCGACGGACAAACCCAGCCTGTCGATCAGGACGCGTTCCATCACCGCTCCGGGTAGCCCGTTTTGGACACCCAATGCGTCAGACAGTGGTATTTCCGGCTCTAATCCAGTGGTGCCAACCAACGGGTAGGCGGTGTCGACAGCCTTTATCTGTGTAAGCGCACGTTCGTCACCCACCACAGCCATCGACCTGAAATCAGCTATCTCGGATACGGCGTCAGCGACGTCTTCCATCCATGCGCGTTCTTCTGGGTCGGCAAAACGGTAGGTGAAATCAAGTTCGGCATCTCCGCCCAAAATAGCCGCGCCCTCTTGGGTCAGTCCGGCCTCAATACTCGCGCGGACAGTCCCGATTGCAGCAATTGCTGCGACGCCCAGTGTGAGGCAGGCCAGAAAGATGCGAAATCCCTGTAGCCCGCCTCTCAATTCTCTCATGGCAAACCGTGAGGCAATCCGCAGGCTCATTCTGCCGCTGCCTCGATAGGTGCGATCCGCCCATCGGTGAGCCTGATAATACGATCACACCGGTTCGCCAGGGTCGTGCTGTGGGTGACAAGGATCAGCGTCGCACCGTGGCGGTCGCGCAAACCGAAAAGCAAGTCGATGATGGCGGCCCCGTTGGCACCGTCAAGGTTACCTGTTGGTTCATCTGCCAGAAGGATATCAGGTCTTGGTGCCGCTGCCCGCGCCAGTGCCACGCGCTGTTGCTCTCCGCCGGACATCTGTGCCGGATAGTGATCCGCTCGGTGACCCAATCCCACGACCTCCAGCTCAGCTGCAGCTTTCTGATAGGCGTCCGCATCGCCTGCAAGCTCTAAAGGCGTCGCCACATTCTCAAGCGCGGTCATCGTCGGGATTAAATGAAAGGATTGGAAGACAACACCCATATGAGTGCGGCGAAAGCGTGCGAGCTCATCTTCGCTCATCGGGCCTAGATCTTGGCCAAGCGCTGTAACTTTGCCACCGGTTGGTTTTTCCAATCCCCCCATGAGCATCAGCAATGACGATTTGCCTGATCCCGACGGCCCGATCAGTCCAATGCTCTCGCCCCGGTGGACCTCAAGCGTGATGCCGTGCAGAATATCCACGCGACCGGCATTGCCATCGAGCGATAAAGCCGCATCTTTAAGGGTATAAACGGTGTCTGACATGGGGCGTGTTCACTTGTTGCATACCCCTTGCCATATGGAGCTTGGATCGAAATGCGCAAGGCAATGATATGGATTGTCACGGGGCTGCCTACCGCTGGAATAGCGGATGAGGTCGTTATTGCCGCGTTGGGGGATAGTCTGACCCAAGGATACGGACTGGTTCAGGAACAAGGATTCGTGCCGCGTCTTCAAGACTGGTTGACCGCTGAAGGTGTCGACGCGACGATTATTAATGCGGGTGTTTCCGGCGACACGACTGCAGGTGGATTATCGCGTGTGGCGTGGACACTGACGCCTGACGTTGATGCAGTGATTGTTGCGTTGGGTGGCAATGACCTTTTGCGCGGCATCGATCCTGCCGTGAGCCGCGCCAACATTCAAGGTATCCTGGAGGCAGCGTCCGATGCAGAGGTCGAGGTTCTGTTGATCGGAATGCAAGCACCGGGAAACTACGGTCCTGAGTACAAGCAGTCTTTTGACGCGATTTATCCGGAATTGGCCGTAGAATATGGCACGCTTTATTCAGAAAGCTTTTTTGAGGGGTTGAACGTTGAAGGTGGCGACCCTGCTTCTGTCCGCGCATTCATGCAGGCAGACGGCATCCATCCGAATGCAGAGGGTGTAGAGCGTATCGTTGACGCGCTTGGACCGAAAGTAGCTGATCTTGTGGCGCGGGCTTCAAAGTAGCGGCTGATCCGGCGGTTGACAGAGCATCCGCCGGATAGGTTTCAGGCGATAAGCTTTTTATGCTAGCGCAATATCGGACGCGCTTTCGCGACCGTCGCGACCGGCTTCAATCTCGAACGTGACTTTTTGATTGTCTGCAAGTCCGGTCAGGCCCGCGCGTTCTACAGCCGAGATATGGACAAAGATGTCTTTGCCGCCACCATCGGGTGCAATAAAGCCGTAGCCTTTAGTTGTATTAAACCATTTCACGGTGCCAGTAGCCATCTCCGTGTCTCCTTAAGTTAGTCTGCCCACCCTATGTGGCAGTGCGGCTCCGCCAAGATCAGATCGATAATCAGTGCAGTCTTCAGTCGGGCCGAAAGGAGCAGTGGTCTCAATATTCTCGCTTCGCAAATTCCCAAAATGGTGTAATTAATCAAAAATTCAAGTGAATAAATTGTAACAGAGTGCATACTCATGTTTATGGGCAAGTCGTTGCTCAAACGTACAAAACGCTGCTTTGCTTGCTAAGAAAATAGGCATTTCACGGCTCTTTTTCTTGCAGGATCGGGGCAGTGGGCAAGGGGTTGGGCATAACGTACTCAGGTTGAGCGGCTTGGGCGGCCTTCTCTTTTATTTCTACTTCTTTTTGCGCCAAGCGCTCGGCTGTGCGGGCGGCTTCGGCGGCTTGCGCTTTGGTTTTCAGGTCTGCCTGTCGCGCCAGGAATTCTGTGGCAGGGTCGCTTTCCGACTGCGCTTTGACCACCGATTCGGGTGTTGGTTTCTGCATCGGCATTTCTCCGTGGCCCTTTTTAAGAAGCGCTGCAAGCTGCGCACCTCCTGTGCCGGTCCCATTGCCAGCTCCTTGACCGGATTGGTCCGAGGGTTGGCCTGCATCGCCACTGTTTTTTGCAGTCGTGGTAGGCGGCGTCGTTTGTACGGTGGCAAGGTTACCGTCACTCGAAAAATTTGCTGCGGGTTGCGGCGCGTATGGGTTTAATAAAGAAACTGCTGTCATTGTAGGCTCCGATCATAGTTTGCATCAGACGCCCGCCACCCGAGTTGATTAAACCTTTGTAAACGTGAACGCTAAATTAACGCCGTTGGTAAACTGGAATATTGGTTAACGTTTTGCGCAGGTAGGCGCCGCAAAGCGCGCGCTTTGTAGGCGTAATTTAAGTTCTGCAGGCAAGTCTTTGCCGACAGGCCTGCAGCACTTCTGGCCAACATTAAGAGTTTGCGGATTTTTTTAAGGGGTAATACACTGGACTTTATGCTGTCGGACCCCATCTGTACCTCCGAGTAAAAGGGAGCGATTAAATCATAATGAGCAACATGGAAAATCTCGAAACGCAACTAAGCGAAAAAGAGCGTCAGATGAACGTATACGAACAAAGCATAGCATCGCTTAAGGCGGAAAAGAGGAAACGCGAAGCCGGGGGCTACGCGTTGATGGCAGCGGCGATTGGATATGGCGAAGGATCGCTGGGAAGTTCTCGTTTCGGCAAGATTTCACATGGCGCCAAGTTGTTTTGCATCGGTTTTGCGATGCTGGTCCCAAGCTTGCTTGTCTGGCGCGTACTACTCTAACGCAACCCAGCAGCACAAACACAAAAAGCCGGCCAAAGTGCGCCGGCTTTTCTAATTCTATAGTACGGCAAATTATGCCAGCGCGATGTTTGTCGCGCTTTCGCGTCCATCGCGACCCGCTTCAATGTCGAAGGTCACTTTCTGGTTGTCTGCAAGACCTGTCAGGCCTGCGCGTTCAACTGCAGAAATATGGACGAAAACGTCCTTTGAGCCGCCATCGGGCGCGATAAAGCCGAAGCCTTTTGTTGTGTTAAACCATTTCACGGTGCCAGTGGCCATGTCCGTCATTCCTTGTTTTATGTCATCCGCAGAAGTGCGATGACCTGGCGCAGTCAATCTGTATCGAATTCTGAGCGCCATAACAGGAAGAGCAGGTCGAAAGAGACTCGATGAGCGTATCTATAATGTCAGAAAGTCACTGATTTAGCAACGCTCTTCAATGAATTAGTGATGCAAGGACACCGACACCCCACACTTTTTGCGGTGACATCGTTTTTGTCCTTCACGTTTGCCGTGTCAGGCCCGCATCTTGGCGATCTATCACTGGGAAGGCAGAGCCGTTACGCTGGACCACAAGTGCACCAGCGATGAAAATTGATGTGACAGACAGACCCGCGCAAAAATAAATTGCCGCTGCCATGGCGAAGCTGGCGCCGAAAAAAACCATCGCGACGATCGATGCGATTGTTCCAACTAGTCCGCCCAAAAGTGTTGCTACTGGTGCCAAGACACGTGCTCCTCTTTTTTGTCTGACCTCAGTAGTCGCAAATTTTGAGGCAGAATTGGGGCGATGATGCGAAGAATTGGTGCAAGCAAGTTTTCTTGTGTGAACTGGATCACAGACAGAGGGGCCGCGTCGTGGTTTGATCGGAAAGGACTTACCTCCAAAGGTACTGCGTCAGGGCAGTATTTTAGGTCACTTGTTCATGCAATGGGCGCGCTAATCTCTTCCTCAGCGTTGTCTTATCCCACTTCAACGGGTCGGCTTGTCCGACCCGTTTTTTTGCCCGGCCCGGCTGCGGGCTGGTCTTTTCACTGGACTGCTGGCAGGAATGGACGCAATCGGGAGGGAATTATGTCTGATCTGCTAGTGGCCGGCGTTGTGATGGGGCTTGTTGCGACGGCGATGATGGACGCCTGGGCGGTATTGCTGCGCCGTGCGGCAGGGGTGCCTATGCCCAATTGGGCCATGGTTGGGCGCTGGGCCGCGCACCTGCCGCGCGGCCGCGTTTTCCATGATGATATCGGCCAAGCCACCAGCGTCGAGGGTGAGCATGCGATCGGTTGGGTTTTCCACTATGCTGTGGGGGTGATCTACGGCGTGGTATTGGCGTTTCTGATGGGGCCAGCGTGGCTGGCAGCACCTACTTTTGCGCCGGCTTGGGGTTTTTCGATACTCATGCTGGGGTTTGGATGGTTTTTGCTGCAACCGGGTCTGGGACTTGGCTGGGCAGCAGCCAAAACACCCAACCCTGCCAAAGCCCGCGTCCTCGGGCTTGTGGCGCACACCGTTTTTGGCGCGGGTCTGTGGTTGGGTGCCTTAATCTGATGCGCTGGGCGCTTTGTGTGCCACCTCAATCAGAGCCATCGTGTCATACCCGTTTGCGCGCAAAATGCTTTCCGCCTGCGTTCGCGTCTCGGGTGTGATGTCCGGCGTGCGCGCCAGTATCCAGCCCGCGCGTCCATTGGGGACACCAACAACAGCAGTGTCGTAGCTTTCGTCAACCCAAAGAACCCAATAGGGGGCCCGTGCGAATGGTATCGACGAAAACCTAACTCGCAATTGACCCGGGGCTTCAATCGTTGCCGTGCCTTGTATCTCTTTTACAGGTCCGTCCGGACTACCATCCCGGCATCGGTTCACCACAGAGATGGTATCATCGTCGATCAGCCCGTATGTCGCGGTCGTGGCCGTACAGCCCTCTTGGAAAGACACAGGGTAGCGCGCAATCTCGTACCAAGTTCCAAGATATCGGGTGGGGTCGAAATCAGCTTGCGATGTGATGGTTGATGACGGGTCGCGGTATTGGGTTCCGCAGGCGGTCATCAGACAAAGACTAGCAAAAAGAACTAAGTGGCGCATTGATTATCTCCGATCAGCGATGCCCACTGATTAGCATATCAGATCAGCTAGGCGAGCGTTAAACGCATGCAGGCCGAAGTCTGAACAACCCCGGCCTGGAAATGGCGATCAGCGCGCGAATTTTTTGTGTTTCAGGCGCTTCGGCTCAAGAGCATCTGCCCCAAGCCGCCGTTTTTTGTCTTCTTCGTAGTCTTCGAAGTTTCCTTCGAACCATTCGACATGCGCTTCGCCTTCGAATGCAAGGATATGCGTGCAGATACGGTCAAGGAAGAAGCGGTCGTGGCTGATGACAACTGCACAGCCGGCAAAATCGACCAGCGCGTCTTCCAAAGCGCGCAACGTTTCAACATCAAGATCGTTGGTCGGTTCGTCGAGTAACAGAACGTTGCCGCCGGATTTCAGCAAGCGTGCCATGTGCACTCGGTTGCGTTCGCCGCCTGACAGCAGGCCAACCTTCTTTTGCTGATCGCCGCCCTTGAAGTTGAAAGATGAACAATAGGCCCGCGAGTTTACTTCGGCGTCACCCAGTTGGATCAGCTCCGCGCCACCGGTGATCGCCTCCCAGACGGTATGGTTTGGATCGAGATCATCGCGGCTTTGGTCGACGTAGGACAGATCAACAGTGTCACCGTATTCGATCGTGCCTGCATCCGGCTTTTCCTGTTGGGTCAGCATTTTGAAAAGGGTCGATTTACCGGCACCGTTCGGGCCGATGACACCTACAATGCCGCCGGGTGGCAGCGAAAAGTCCAGGTTTTCCACCAGAAGCTTGTCGCCCATATGCTTGGACAGCCCTTCGACTTCGATAACCTTGCTGCCCAGACGCTGGCCATTGGGAATGACGATCTGTGCGCGGGAAAGCTTTTCGCGCTCGGAGCTTTCTGCCATCTCGTTGTAGGCGTTGATCCGTGCTTTTGACTTGGCTTGTCGTGCTTTGGCACCCTGCCGCATCCATTCCAGTTCGCGTTCCAGTGTCTTCTGGCGTGATTTGTCTTCGCGCGCTTCCTGCGCGAGTCGCTTGGCTTTTTGTTCCAGCCATGCGGAGTAGTTACCTTCGTAAGGAATGCCGCGGCCGCGGTCGAGTTCCAGAATCCAGCCGGTGATGTCATCAAGGAAATAGCGGTCGTGCGTGACGATCAGAATGGTGCCCTTATAGTCGACCAAGTGTTGCTGCAGCCACGCGATGGTTTCGGCGTCGAGGTGGTTGGTTGGCTCGTCGAGAAGCAGCATGTCAGGCGCCTCGAGCAGCAGTTTGCAAAGTGCGACGCGGCGGGCCTCACCACCCGAAAGCTTGGTCACATCGGCGTCGTCAGGCGGGCAGCGCAGCGCTTCCAGCGACACGTCTATCTGACTGTCGAGATCCCAGAGATTGTCGGCGTCGATCTCGTCTTGCAGTTTGGCCATCTCGTCTGCTGTTTCATCCGAGTAGTTCATGGCGAGGTCGTTGTAGCGATCTAGGATGGCCTTTTTGTCAGCCAGGGCAAGCATGACGTTTTCGCGTACGTTCAGGTTGGGGTCAAGCTTGGGCTCCTGCGGCAGGTAGCCCACGGTGGCCCCTTCGGCGTGCCATGCTTCGCCCGAGAATTCTGTATCAAGGCCCGCCATGATTTTCATCAGGGTGGATTTACCCGCGCCGTTCACACCGACGACGCCAATTTTCACGCCCGGTAGGAAGTTGAGGTTAATATTCTCAAAGCACTTCTTGCCACCGGGGTACGTCTTTGAGACGCCGGACATGTGATAAACGTATTGATAAGCGGCCATTTGAGTGCTCCGGATTCGGGGGTGTGTGCAGTTGAGGCGAGTGATAGCGAAGCCTGCAGCGCGCCGCAATGCATCACAGTCTTTGGGCTCGCCCAGATCGGGTCATCCTTGCGTTCGAAATCATTCTGTCGTTTTGTCCCAGCCTATGACTGAAACACTAAAGATGCTTATCGAACGCTACGCCCAACCGGGGCAGGTGACATGGATCGGCTTGCGACCCGAGCGCCGCGCGGCGATGCTTCCTGTGGAAGAAGCCGTGGCGATGGCGCGCGGATTTGCAGGAGATCACGGCGCATCGGACAAACGCGCCGTCACTCTTATTCAGGCCGAGCATTTGCCGGTTATCGGGTCATTTCTGGGACGTGGACCCGTAGCGGCCGCGGATGTCCGGCGCAATCTAGTTGTCTCAGGCATCAACTTGTCGGCGCTAAAAGGGCGGTCAGTGCGCATCGGTGCCGCTGTGTTGGAACTGACCGGCATCTGTGCCCCGTGCAGCCGGATGGAGCAAGCATTGGGGGCAGGAGGCTATGCCGCCATGCGCGGTCACGGTGGGTGGTGCGCGCGCGTGGTCGAGCCGGGTCTTGTGCGGTTAGGTGACGATGTCACGCCATTGACAACATCGCTGTCACGCTCTTTGTAAGAACCAGTCGCCGTGATGCGACGCCAATCGGGGAGGCAAGGTGCGACAAGGATTTCCCATTGCGCGCGCAGGCGAGATCATAGGGCTTTTGGGAGGGTCATTCGACCCCGCACACCAAGGACACGTCCACATCACCCGCGAGGCGCTCAAGCGGTTTGGTCTTGATCGTGTCTGGTGGCTGGTTTCTCCGGGCAATCCGCTTAAAGAGCGGGGGCCAGCGCCAATGGCTCAACGTCTCGAACATGCGCGCGGCATCATGCAACATCCGCGGGTGTTGGTTACGGATATCGAAGAACGCCTCGGTACGAGATACACAGCCGAGACGCTGTCGCGGTTACAAGCCATCTATCCAAGGGTTAGGTTCGTTTGGTTGATGGGCGCAGACAATCTTGCACAGTTTCACAGGTGGCAGGAATGGCAGCAGATCGCGCAGAGCGTGCCACTTGGGGTGATCGCGCGTCCCGGAGACCGGATATCCGCGCGCATGAGCCCTGCCGCGAAATTGTTTTCGGAGGCGCGGATATCAGGTCGAGCATCTCAGCTCTTGGGACGTGCCGAAGCGCCGGCATGGTCGTTTGTGAACGTTCCGATGCTTGATTTATCCTCTTCCAGCATACGTTCCGCAGGCGTTTGGCGGTCCTAGTGTGGCTTCTGAACACTTGATGAAGAATGTGAACGAACAAGTGGTTGTTTCTGCCGTGATGCTGAGGCTAAGATTCAACCATGCGTAATGACCCAAGCATAAGATTTACCCGCCGCCGACTACTGGAAGTGCTGCTTGCCAGTGCCGCGACCCCTGCCTTTGCCCAAGGCCCTAGTTTGTCATTACGGCCTCCTCAGGGCCGCGGTCCCGTTGTGCCACCGGGCGCTGAAACCTTAGTCCGGGAGGCATCGCTGAAGGGTGATGTAGTCTTTGCGGTTGCAGATGCCCGCACCGGTGAGATCCTTGAATCTCGCGGTGAAGATCGCGGGATCGCACCTGCCAGCGTCGCCAAAGCGGTGACGGCCCTATACGCGCTTGATGTACTTGGCGCAGGGCATCGATTTGTAACGCAGGTTATGGCAACGGGCGGCGTGGTTGACGGTGTTGTACAGGGTGATCTGGTGCTGGTCGGCGGATGTGACCCGACGATGGATACCCGCGCATTGGCTGCTTTGGCCAGTGCTGTAAAGGAATCGGGCATCCGCGAAGTAAAAGGGTCTTTCCTTGTATACGAAGGGCCTGTTGCCTCGGTTTCAACGATTGACTCCGAACAACCTGACCACGTTGGTTATAGTCCTGCTGTGTCCGGCATCGCATTGAACTTCAATCGCGTGCACTTCGAATGGAAGCGGACGGGTAGCAATTATACCGTCACGATGGATGCGCGCGCGGGCCGCTACCGTCCCGAAGTGGACGTTGCGCGCATGAAGGTCGTCGAGCGGCGCTCGCCCATCTACACCTATTCCAGCGGTGACGGTCGCGACGACTGGACCGTTGCCAGTGGTGCGTTGGGGCGCGAAGGTGCGCGCTGGCTGCCTGTGCGCAAACCCGGTCTTTATGCGGGTGATGTCTTTGCCACATTGGCGCGATCTCATGGTATCGTTCTGTGGCCGCCACGCCTGACCGAGACCAAGCCTCAAGGCGACGTAGTGGGGCAGATCGAAAGCGATCCGCTGAGCGACGTGCTGCGGGCCATGCTCAAGTTTTCAAACAACCTGACGGCAGAAATGGTTGGCCTTGCTGCAACACATGCGCGCATCGGTCAGGTCAGCAGCCTTGCGGCGTCGGCGGCCGAGATGAACGTCTGGGCCACCGAAACCCTTGGTATGGAGGCCCCTGCGTTTGTTGACCATTCCGGTTTGGGAGGGAGCAGCCGTGTAAGTGCGCAGGACATGGTTCGGGGCTTAGGCGCAGTTGGTCATGCGGAGCTGCTACGCCCGCTGCTTAAGCCCGTCAAGCTCCTGGATGCGCAGGGTCGTACGGTGAACGATCATCCTGTTCAGGCAGAAGCAAAGACGGGCACGCTTAACTTCGTGTCGGGGCTGGCAGGGTATATCACAGCACCCAATGGCCGTGATCTTGTCTTTGCGGTGTTTTCCGCTGACGAAGACACCCGTGCGACGATCCCGCGGGAGGCACGCGAACGCCCGCCGGGCGGTCGCAGCTATTCAGCTCGCGCGCGGCGTTTGCAGCGCAAGCTCATCATGCGGTGGGGTGCTGCTTTTAATGGCGGACAAGGCTGACCCGCGCGGCAGCCATGATGGTCCGCGCTAAGTAAGATGCCGCGCGCGCGCACCACGTTCAATTGCTGCAGCGTGCAAACGGTCAAGCGCCAGCTCGTAGCGGATCTCTTCGAGCAATCGCAACTCTGCCTCACCAAGACTGCCATCCGCTGCGGCAACATCGCAGGCCAGCGCATACCCGGTTTCATACAGACGTTCAGGCAGACTTTCGCGGATCAGTCCAAACAAGGCATCAAGGCCGTCTTCCTGTTCAAGCAGGTCGAAAACCGCTTGCGTGACATTGGTCAGGCGATCTGCGTCATAATCAGAAAAAATTGGCAAAAGCTGCAAACAGGCTTCGATCTTAACAAGCTCGGCAGTTCGAATGTCTTCGTCCGATGCCGAGACTGCAATCATCAAAGCCACAAGGCAGTCCTGAGCAGAGAAAGAATGGGTTGGTGTGTTTGGCACGGTTCGAGTGCTTTCAATAAAGGTTACAGAGTCCAGATTATTGACGGCACAGTGACAAGGCAATAGGGACGGGCTCAAGTCTGCGTATAGGGCGCAGCAGATTTTGATTTGGTGAAAAATGACGGATACACGCGACGCTGCAATGACAAGCAAGGCATGGCCCTTTGAAGAGGCGCGCCGCGTTTTGAAACGGTACGAAAAAGCGCCGCCTGAAAAAGGCTATGTCCTGTTCGAAACAGGCTATGGCCCGTCGGGTCTGCCGCATATCGGCACTTTTGGTGAGGTCGCGCGCACGAGCATGGTTATGCGCGCTTTTGAAGAAATTTCGGATATCCCAACCAAACTGGTCTGTTTTTCCGATGATCTGGACGGCATGCGCAAAGTGCCCGGTAATGTTCCCAACCCCGAGCAGCTTACACCGCATTTGCAACGGCCGCTAACATCTGTACCGGACCCGTTCGGCAAATTTGAAAGCTTTGGCCATCACAACAATGCAATGCTGCGCCGGTTCCTCGATACTTTTGGTTTCGAGTATGAGTTTATATCGGCCACAGAGTTCTACCGCTCGGGACAGTTCGACGAAGTTTTGCTACGTGCTGCGGAAAAATACGATGAGATTATGGCCGTGATGCTCAAGTCGCTGCGCGAAGAACGCCGCCAGACGTATTCAATCTTTCTGCCGATTCATCCCGAGACGGGGCGTGTGCTGTATGTCCCTATGAAAGAGGTGAACGCCAAAGAGGGCACGATCACATTTGACGATGAAGACGGAACAGAAATGACGCTGCCCCTGACGGGCGGTAACGTAAAGCTACAGTGGAAGCCTGACTTTCGGCGCGCGCTGGGCCGCGCTGGGCGTTGATTTCGAAATGTATGGCAAGGACCATTCAACGAACACGCCGATCTACGACAAAATTTGCCGTATCCTCGGCCAACGCCCGCCAGAGCATTTCACCTATGAACTGTTTCTGGACGAAAACGGCCAGAAGATATCAAAGTCGTCGGGTAACGGCGTCAGCATTGACGAATGGCTGACATATGCAAGCACCGAAAGCCTGTCTTATTTCATGTATCAAAAGCCCAAAACCGCCAAGCGGATGTATTTTGACGTGATCCCAAAAGCCGTTGATGAGTACCACCAACAACTACGGGCATATGTTGGACAGGATATAGTTCAGCGGTTAAACAATCCAGTTTGGCACATCCATGGTGGTGACGTGCCCGCGTCGAATATGGTTGTCCCATTCTCAATGTTGCTGAACCTCGCCAGTGTTTCGTCGGCCGAGGACAAGTCGCAGCTTTGGGGCTTTATCCAACGCTATGCGCCTGAAACGAATGCCGAAAACAACCCCGATATGGATCAGGCAGCCGGGTTTGCGGTGCGATACTACAATGATTTCGTCAAGCCGAACAAAACCTATCGCGCGGCAACAGAGCAAGAACGTGAGGCGCTGACCGATTTGCGCAATCAGCTAGCTGCATATGATGGGCCGGCAGATGACGAAGCGCTGCAGTCTATTGTCTACGCATGCGGGCGTGACCGGTTTGACCCACTGCGCGGATGGTTCACGGCACTTTACGAAGTCCTTCTCGGGGCGTCGCAAGGTCCACGTTTCGGCGGTTTCATTGCACTCTATGGTGTGGATGAAACGGTTGCTTTGATTGATAAGGCGCTTGCCGGGGCATTGGTGTCAGACAGCTAAATACTTGCCTCAGCGGACGCGCGACTTATCCTTAAGCCAGACAGGGATTGAGGAGAACATCCATGCGCGCAGTTCTTACCGGCATCGTAATGTGGTCGATTGCTGCCTGTGGGGCCGCTGCGGACCCAAAGGAAATGCAATCCGTCATCGATCGCCAGCTTGAGGCCTTTCAGTTGGATGATTTTACGGCTGCGTTGGAATTTGCGAGCCCTGTTCTCAAGCAATACTTTGGCACGCCCGAGAACTTTGGCCGTATGGTCACACAAGGCTATCCGATGGTCTGGCGCCCGGGTGCTGTGCGTTATCTGGAAAGCCGCGAAGAAGCCGGGGTGCACTGGCAACGTGTGATGATCACCGATCAACAGGGCACGGTCCATATCCTGGATTACCGAATGACCCAGACCAGCGAAGGGTGGCGCATCAATGGGGTGCGCATTCTCGATTCGTCTGATTTTGCAGCCTGACATGACCCTAAGGGCACCGTGACGGTGGGGTGAGCGACCTTTAACGATGCATTGATACCCTTGCGACCTGTCGCCAGCACTTTTGCGTATGGCGTCCTACGGTATTGCAACCGGCGGTGATTGATTCAGCCGCCCAAGAGGGTTTTCAACATGAACAAGGCGATCACAGACGGGGTCCTTTTACAGCCGCCCGCATTTGCAGCAGGACTGGATGTATATTCAAGCGGTGACGGCACACCCGGTTCCGATACCTACGCGAACGCGGCAAATGCAGTGTACGTGCCCGCCGATCAGGACTTTGGCGGATGTCTTGAAATCCTCAAGACGACTGGCACGCAAACCCTGCGTTACATGGGTGAGACGCCCTTGCTGCCGGGGTGTTATTTGCGGGTTACCGCGCGCGTCAAAGCCATAAGCGGAAACCTCCCTTCTGTCCGCATCGCGGCATTTGCGGGTGGTGCAGGCGGCGTTGCGGTACCGGATGTCGTCACCACCGGACCTGCCGTTGCCTTGGGCAGTTACGGCGAGGTCGTAGAGGTTTCTGCCATCATCGGAGCGGGTGCCCGGGGCGGTGTTGATATGGTTTGGGGTGGTGCGGCCCTCTACGGGCATTTCGGGCTTGATTTGACGGGTCCGACTGGCGGCATCGTTCGGGTCGATGATCTGGTGATCGAAGACATCACATCGGTCTTTCTGCGCGATATGCTCGCGCTGGTGGACGTGCGCGATTTTGGGGCCGTTGGCGACGGAGCAACTGATGACAGTGCGGCGTTCATAGCCGCAAATGCAACTGCGTTTGGCCGCAAAGTGCTTGTGCCCAAGGGGACGTTCTTCCTTGGCGCGTCGGTTACATTCGATGCGCCCGCCGTTTTCGAGGGAACGGTCACAGCGCCCGACGACGTGTTGCTGCTGTTACGCCGCAACTTTGACCTACCCAGCTACATTGATGCGTTCGGTAGTGAGGAAGTAGCGTTTCGCAAGGGGTTTCAGGCTCTTTTGAACAACACCGACCATGAGAGCTTTGATCTGGGCGGGCGAAAAGTGGCCGTGAACGGGCCGATTGACATGGCGGCAGCGGTACCAAATCGCGCCAGCTATGCGACGCGCCGCGTCATTCGCAACGGCCAACTGGAGGCGCAAGGAACGACCGCCTGGGACACAGAAACTGTAACCTCGCAAGCGACGTATTCGCCAAGTTCCAACAAAACGCTGACCAGCGTTGTGAACGTCGCCAACATTCCCGTCGGGGCCTTGGTCGAAGGTGTTGGTGTCGGGCGTGAAACCTATGTACGCGCCAAGAATATCGCGACCCAAGAGGTGACGTTGAGCGCCGCACTCTTTGACGCGGAAGGCACACATACTTTCACTTTCAAACGGTTCAAATACATTCTGGATTTCAGCGGATTTGACAGCCTGAGCAAGCTTGTGCTGTCGGATATCGAGTTTCAATGCAACAACACTGCAAGTGGCGTGATGCTAGCGCCTTCAGGTCTTATCTTTCACATGCGCGATTGCTTTATCTCGCGCCCCAAGGACCGCGGCCTGACGTCTTCGGGTGTCGGGTGTCAGGGGATATTGATCGACCGATGCCAGTTTTTGTCATCGGAGGATGAACTCAACGTGCCGGACCGCGTCAGCATTGGGTTCAATACCAATGCCAACGACATCAAGCTGCGCAATTGCAGAGCGACCAAGTTTAGGCACTTTGGTGTGATCGGCGGGGCCAATAGCATCATTTCAGGCAACCACTTTTTCCAAGGCGACACGATCGACAATGGTATCCGCAGCGCGGGTCTGGTCATCGCTCGGACGCACGCAAGCAGCACAATCACCGGAAACTACATCGACAACTGCTTTCTGGAATGGACCAATGAGCAAGACGCAGCACCCGAGTTCAACTCGGAATTTTCTTTTTCGGCGCTCACCATTGCCGACAATATTTTCCTGTCCGGCGATGTAGCACCCTGGTTCAGCTATATCGTGGTCAAGCCGCACGGTGCGGGGCATTTTCTGTCCGGCGTCACGATAACCGGGAACCATTTTCGTTCCATTAACGGCTCAATTGATCGTGCCGAGCGGGTGGACACCTCCTTCGCTGATTTGGACTATACGCGGATGAAAGATGTAAGCTTCACTGCCAACTCTTTCCACAATGTGCGAGATCAGGTCTTTAGCCCGCTCACTCTGCGCCACAAAGAGGCAAGTGCGGCAACCACTTGGGTCATTGAGACGGCGGATAAGCTGCCCTTCAATGCGCGGGCTTTGTCAGTGGACGCGGTCGCGACGCGCGGTTCAATCAGCAATACCGAAGGAACTGCGCAGTTCTATGCGCCTCTTGTCGAATCTGAGCAAGGCTCCAACGGCAATCTTGTGCATTTGCTTTGGCCCGAAGCTGTGGAGGGGGAGGTTCAGATCACACTTCGTATGGATACTTAAGCCTAAAACTCGACCCACATCCCAATTTTGAATGCCGTCTCCCCGCCGCCTGCGACGGGGATTTCGGTGCTTAGCTGGATCGTAGTTTTTCCCCCGCCGGGGGCCCACAAAAGCGATGGTGCGATCTGGGAAAACGTTTGCCCGCCTTCTAGCGTGTTGAACATTTGAAGCATGACTTTGAATTGCTTCGTCAGACCGAACCCAACCGTTGCGTCGGCTTTAATACGGTCGTCTGCAGGCGATTGCGGTGCGTTATAGCTGGTGTCGACGTTCACCCAGCCGTATTTGTCGCGCCATTGAATGCCGCGTCCCCATGAAAGCCCAACCTCGGCGGCGGGTAGGAAATATCCTTGCAGATAACGTGCACCAACCCCTACGTGTGCCGCCCATTTATGGGAGCCCTCACCTGATGAGAGGGGAAATCGCACGAATAAGATACCCGATCCTTGCTGGAAAAAGGTGCGGTCCACGCCGTAGCTGATATCAGCGCCAAGCGTGAAGCGATCGCTTAGGCCGTATTCTCCGTAAAAGCTTGTGGACAGCTCATTTTCGGCATTCGTTGACACCGAGGATGATCCAAACCCGCTGTTCTTTGCCCGAAGCCATGCGCCAGCCTCCACGACCGGTGCGCTTGCAAGTACAATAATCAGCGCCAAGACCACGGATCGCATGTGCAATATCTCCTGACAATGCATCATGGTTAATGGCGGTTAACAATTGGTTACGGATAAAACGCGAATTTTACGCGTTCGGCTGGGTGAAAAATCTAAAGTTCTTCCTATGTTGACAGCTCAACAGCAAGGAGAGCGCGATGAAATGCCCGGTAGACGGAACGACCCTCGTGATTACAGACCGCAGCGGTGTAGAGATTGATTATTGCCCGCAATGCCGTGGTGTCTGGCTGGATCGGGGGGAACTGGACAAGATTATCGACCGCTCGGCTGTTCCGGTGTCCGCACCGCCACCGCCACGGGGCGAATATCGTGGCGAGTATAAAAAGAAAAAGCGCGGTAGCTTTTTGGAAGACATCTTCGACTTCTAGAGCCGTTTTATGGTGCACGTGCCCTCTTTAAACTTGGAATTTCGCACAGGTTTGCCGGACGCCCTGCGCGTGCTGGTTGAGGCATACCCTAGAGAAGCGTGGGAAACGCACGAGAACTTCGGCCAGCTGGTTCAATTCTGGATGCAACGGCATATGATGTTTCGCCAGTTGGTGGGTATCTTGCGCGATGACGCGGCGCGTCTGGCTGATGGTGGTATCGTCTTCGAAGACTACGCGCCGCGTCTGTCGCACTATGCGGGAACATTGCTGAACGAACTGCACGGTCATCACCAAATTGAAGACCAGCATTATTTCCCCCAGTTGGTGACGCTGGACGCACGGGTAGAGCGCGGTTTTGATCTGTTGGAATCCGACCATGATTCGATGGATGGTATCCTGCATAATATGGCGACCTCGGCCAATGCGGTTTTGCAGGGTGGTGAGATTGGGCCGTTCCATGACCGGCTCAACGGTTTTGCCACGTTGCTCGATCGGCATTTGACGGACGAGGAAGAGATTGTAGTGCCAGTGATATTGCACACGGGGTTTCGAGGTTAGACTCCGGGTGCCGCGCGGCAAATGCGAAAAGCGGCAACCGGATCTTCTGCGCCATCCAGTGGAAAGCTTATCGCGGTATCCCCGAGCAGTGCCGTTGTGGTGTCGTTGAATTGAAGCCCGTTGAGGACATTCCCGAATCCACGATCCGCGACCACCACGGTGCGGCCATCCCTGCTTAACGCATGCCGATCAGTGGATATGGTCAACCCTGCAGGCCCATCGAAACGCATTGAGAAAACCGGCGCACCGGGCCAGACACCGTTTTGCCGGATGCTCAGCGTGTAGAGAGGCTCCGTTGGGTCGTATGTCAGCTCGATTTCCGCTTCATCGGTTTTATGCGTCAGAACGCAGGGCAAACCCGGCGTGAATTCCCAAGCGTAAGCGGGGCTGGCGAACAAAAAGAGGCACAGAGCATATCGCATAATGAAAGGGTAGGCTGACTGCGATCGCCGGCCACAAAAAAACGCACGGAAAGCGAAATGCTGCCCCGTGCGTTCTAGCAATTTGAAAAGCTTGTTAGCCCATCTGCTGTGCGTTGCACTCGCGCGCAAGTGCAATGGCTTTCTTGGTGCCGGTCAAATCAACAACAAAGGCATATTCCTTCTCGGGAAAGACGACCATTTCGTATTGCTGTTCGATGTCTGTGACAAACTGAGGGCTGTCGCTGAGCACATAACCGCCGGAATACTCTGCGGTGATGTTGCCGCGCATTCCCGTTACTTCGCCCAGATAGATATTCTCACCGATGAGGATGGCGACGGCTTCGGTGTCGCCCGCTTTGATGTCGGTTTCGCCCTTGGTGAAAACACCCAGATAGCCGATGCTACGGTCCTCGGTCAGGCCCATTTGTACAACGTTTTCAGCGCTGTCTACGGCTTCGATCAGGCAGGATTTCTTTTCTGCGTCGACATAGACGTTCCAACCTTCAACTTCTCCGTATTTGGTGAACGTGTCTGCAAATGCGGCGGGGGCCGACAGGCATGTCAGAGCAGCGGCGGTTGCGAGGGCGCGAATAGGTGTCATGGGTGTCTCCTGCTGTGGTTTTAAGTCAGCAGTACAGTACTGTGAAGAACGGTCGCGGCAAGAGGTAGATTTATTAAAGCTGCAGTTTCTAAGGGGCGATCTCGATTTTCCCCAGTACCTCAACACCGGTGTCGGTGGCACGGATCACAATGATCTCGCCAGACGAGGGGAAAACACCCGTTAGAGCCTGTGATATTTACCTGATGGGTGACCATCATAAGCGTTCCTTCCGTAGCGCTTATGATCCCTTGTGCGTCGGCAGTCTGGGCGTCGCTGGTAGAGCGGTCTTGGAAAAATGAATTGAGCGCGGGCGCCTCGGTGACGGGGCCAACGTCCAGCAGAGTCGCGGTGTCCCGGCAACGGCACCATTGCGACGTCAGAACCCTGTCAAAGGTAAAACCACGATCCCGAAGGGCGGCACCGATGGCGCGCGCTTGATCGCGGCCGCGGTCGTCGAGATTGCGCTGTGTCGTGCAGTCGGCAATGTCGAAATTGGCCGGATCACCCCCACCGGGGGCGAGCGCATGGCGCATGATAGCCACAGCGCCGGGTTCGCTCAGGGCGTCCCAGTCGTTTGCAAGGGCCAGTGTCGGCAGCAGGGTGAAGAGCAGTGTCAGGATAAATCTCATAAACGCCGATGTAGGGCGCTGCTGCGAATGTCCAGACTTCAGCGCGCGGGCAGCAGATCTTGAGGGGCAAGCTTGTAGGCGCGCCCGAACCCGCCGTTTAGAAGAGCAGTGTGCACGTCAAAGCGCACCAGACGGAAGTCGCCAAAGTCGATGTACAGCTTGGCCTTGGGGCGCTGCGCGAGGTAATGCGCGCGCAAAGGGCCGTGGCCGGCACTATCACGCGCAACGAAATGGGCCGTGGCGTGCAAGGTTATGCGCGGATGCGTCAGCGGATCGCCTTTGTCCTCAGGCTCCCCCACCAGCAGCGAACAGGTCGGGTTGGTGAGTAAGGCCTGCGTATGGCTCGACAGGTCCGAGATCAAAGATAGCGGAGCGCCGTCAGGTGTTGTGGCAAACGCGATGCGGGTCACGGCAGGGTGCCCGTTCTCCAGCACAGCGAGGGCGGCGTAGGTGGCGCTGTTGATGAGCTCCCGTGCTAAAGCGCGTGCGTCATCATCGACAGGGTTGAAGGGATCGCGTTTGGTCATGTGCTGAATGTGGGGAGGGGTGGGTGTTGTGGCAAGTCTTGTGGAGTTGAATGCGCTACATCGTTACTTAGCGCCTAAGCCGAGCCTTGCGCGGCTAGCGCCCACACTAGCGCCCGGGCGCTGGCCACTGTCCGGCTCCAAGTAGCGATAGGAGTACTAATCAATGTCGTGCCGTCGACACCGTTTATAGATGTAATCATCAACAATGCTGCCGCTGATCTACGCCCACTAAAAGAAACTGCATTGAAGACGTGCCGAACATGTGGCGATTTCTACAATGTATTCAAACTGCACCTTTCGTTTCTGTACATAGGCAAGCCTTGTTACATTGTCGTTTCTCGCATCAAGTTCTCTGAAAAAGTGGCCGCGATTCAAGACAAACGAAAGCGCCAGGATCAGAATGTTATTTACCCGATGTTTTCGTAAAGCTGTGATCATCTATGTGTATGGCACATGAGTTTTGCGCAATAATATCAACAATTTCCGAATAGAGACGATGTACCTATGGTCGTCGCCAAATGTAAACCGATCATATATCGACGCTTGCAAATACGAGGACGGCTCGAATTCGCGTGGCCTCAAGTGATCGATTCCCTGTTGGTCAACCAGACTTCTGTGAATGCAGTCGGATAAGAGCTTCTGATTTACACTTGATAATATGGATTTGGAAATCATTCCAGAAACACGGCTGTGGTTTATGTAGCCCCATGAAATGCCACAACCCAAGAACTCGCCTGCGATTTTCTGTTGATACTGCTGGGAAACACCGAGTGGCGTACTTTCTTGAACTTCATTTTCCCAACGGCGTTTGAAATCTTTAATGCGGGCTGGCGAAAGTGACTGTGTTAGCTTTCTGTTGTGTGCCTTCGCCGTGGTGCTCTTGGCAAATAACAACAAAGATTTACAGATCATTGTTTTTCTGTCTTCATCTATGTGATGAAGCTGTACGTTCTCCTTGTGGCAGATCACACACGGTTTGTCACTATTGTATAGCCAGTTTGACGCGCAGCGCTTGGAATTGCAGGGCGTTTGCTCGATCTACCGCCCCCGCCGCTTATTCCTTGTTCCGCCCCGCATCCCGCCTCGGCCCATTGTGCTCCGGCCTGAGGATTTCTGCGCGTCGTCCACGGCTTTCTCTACCGCGTACTGCCGCGCCATGGGGTCGTCGGCGATGGCCAGATCGACCGCTTCGAGGCGTTTGACCTCGTCGCGCAGGCGGGCGGCTTCTTCGAATTCGAGGTTCTCGGCGGCTTTGCGCATGTCTGTGCGCAATCCGTCTAGTACGGCCTGAAGGTTGCCGCCCTGCATCTGCTTGTCGATTTTGGCGGTAACGCGGCTTTGGTCCGTGTCGCCTTTGTAGAGACCGGCCAAGATGTCCTCTACGTTCTTTTTCACCGTCTGCGGCGTGATCCCGTGTTCCTCGTTATAGGCGATCTGTTTGGCACGGCGGCGGTTGGTCTCGCCGATAGCGCGTTCCATCGACCCGGTAATGCGATCGGCGTACATGATAACGCGGCCTTCGGCGTTCCGCGCGGCACGGCCTGTGGTCTGGATCAGCGATGTCTCGGACCGTAGGAAGCCTTCCTTGTCGGCGTCGAGGATCGCCACAAGGCCACATTCGGGGATGTCCAAGCCTTCGCGCAGCAGGTTGATCCCGATCAGCACGTCAAAAGCCCCCAGACGCAGGTCGCGCAAAATCTCAATCCGCTCGATCGTGTCGATGTCAGAGTGCATGTAGCGCACGCGAATGCCCTGTTCGTGCATGTATTCGGTCAGGTCTTCGGCCATGCGTTTGGTCAGCGTTGTGACCAGCGTGCGCATACCATCAGCCGAAACTTTGCGCACCTCGTCCAGCAAATCATCGACCTGCATCTCGACCGGTCTGATTTCGATCTCCGGATCGATCAACCCGGTGGGCCGGATGATCTGTTCGGTAAAAACGCCGCCCGTCTGTTCGATCTCCCACGCAGCGGGGGTGGCCGAAACAAAGACCGACTGCGGGCGCATGGCATCCCATTCCTCGAACTTCAGCGGGCGGTTGTCCATGCACGATGGCAGACGAAAACCGTGCTCGGCCAGCGTGAACTTTCGCCGGTAGTCGCCCTTGTACATGCCGCCGATCTGCGGGACCGACACGTGGCTTTCATCCGCG
Organism: uncultured Alphaproteobacteria bacterium; assembly: GCA_963796445.1. Lineage (GTDB taxonomy): Bacteria > Pseudomonadota > Alphaproteobacteria > Rhodobacterales > Rhodobacteraceae > Roseobacter. The sequence continues at coordinate 128,110 of CAWCLQ010000012.1, forward strand.
AAGACGATGGCATTGTCAGGGATGAATTCGAACAGGGTGGGGGGCGGCTCTCCGGGGGCGCGGCCGGTGAGGTAGCGCGAATAATTCTCGATCCCGTTACAGACGCCGGTGGCTTCCAGCATTTCAAGATCAAAGTTGGTGCGCTGCTCAAGCCGTTGCGCTTCGAGCAGTTTGCCGTCTCCTACAAGCTGGTCCAGTCGCGTGCGCAGCTCTTTTTTGATGCCGATGACGGCCTGCTGCATCGTGGGTTTCGGCGTGACATAATGGCTGTTGGCATAGACCCTGATCTGGTCAAAGGAACCCGTCTTTTCACCGGTCAACGGATCAAACTCCGTAATGCTTTCAAGTTCCTCACCAAAGAATGACAGCTTCCATGCGCGATCTTCAAGGTGGGCGGGGAAAATTTCCAGACTATCGCCACGCACACGAAACGACCCACGCTGGAACGCCTGATCGTTGCGGCGGTATTGCTGGGCGACCAGATCCGCCATCACCTGGCGCTGGTCATACATCTGACCGGTCTTAAGGTCCTGGGTCATCGCGCCATACGTTTCAACCGACCCGATGCCGTAGATGCAAGATACGGAGGCCACGATGATCACATCGTCACGTTCCAAAAGCGCCCGGGTCGCAGAGTGCCGCATCCGGTCGATCTGTTCGTTGATCTGGCTTTCCTTTTCGATAAACGTGTCGGAGCGCGGGACATATGCCTCGGGCTGGTAATAGTCATAGTAACTGACAAAATACTCGACTGCATTGTCAGGAAAAAAGCCTTTGAATTCACCATATAGCTGTGCCGCGAGCGTTTTGTTCGGGGCCAGAATAATCGCTGGGCGTTGGGTTTCTTCGATAACTTTGGCCATGGTAAAGGTTTTACCAGTGCCGGTCGCCCCAAGCAGAACCTGATCGCGTTCGCCATCGCGCACGCCTGCTGAAAGCTCGGCGATGGCGGTTGGCTGATCCCCTGCGGGTTCAAACTCTGTCGCGAGTTTGAAAGCCTTCCCGCCTTCCAGCTTAAGGCGGTTGCGCACATCGGGTGCGGGGTTGGCCATGATGGCAGGCGCGTCCGAACTGTCGGTCTGGGCATAGGGCATATCGGGGACTCACTTTCACCTTAAAAGATGCCGTTATTGTCGGTGTGTTCAAGAGGGGAGGGTTCATTTGACCCTAGCCGAAGGGGAAAACAGTTGGTGGGTCGCCTCGCAAAGCCAAAAAAGTTATTCTACTTCCGATGCTTCGAACTGTCGCGAATTGAATAATGATGATTTGGGTGAAGAGAGCCGGATAACAGAATTGTTGATTTTATGCTGAGATATCGTGTTCGAAAATTAGTATTATCGGGCGCTAGTCGAAAACCATTCGTGCGGCCATCTCCCAGACGCTGCGGTGAAATGGCGTCTTGCTCCTTAGCCCAAAATCCATGATATACTGACGCGAACGATCCGGAGTTTTATCATGCGTGCACGCATCTACCAGCCAGCAAAAACTGCGATGTCCTCGGGCATGGCCAAAACGCACAAGTGGGTTCTTGAATTTGCGCCCGCGTCGCCGCGTGCAGTTGATCCTTTGATGGGGTGGACGTCTTCAGATGATACGCAAGCGCAGGTTCGGTTGCGGTTTGATACGAAAGACGCAGCGGTCGAGTATGCACGCGAAAACGGCATAGACGCTGAAGTTCAGGAACCGAAGAAACGTCGCGCCAACATCCGTCCCGGCGGATACGGCGAGAATTTCGCAACGGGACGTAGGGGTGCCTGGACGCACTGATGCCTAAGCCGGTGCATGCCCCGACAGGTGTTGGCAACCTCAACCGCGCCTTTGACCTTTCCCGGCGTTTCCATGTGCAGGGTGATCACACACTGTCTTCTGTTTTTGAGGAAGATGTGCCGGAAGGTGCAGGCCCACCGCGCCACATACATCATTAAGCGAGCGAGATTTTCGTGGTGCGGAGCGGTCGCGTTCTTTTCGAAGCAGCAGGGTAACAATTTGAGCCGTCTGAAGGTGATACGGTTTTTACTCCGCCCGGAACGTTTCATGCATTTAAGGGGGTGGCCGCCGAAGGGTCGTCATTTTTGTGACCCTTGGTCCCAGCGGCGGAGACGCATTTTTCCGTCAGGCCGAGGCAGAGCGCCTGTCCCCCGCGACGGATACGGCGCGCATTGCCGAAACCGCTGCGGCAACCGATCTGGAATTTACCGGTCCGCCACTCTGATCCGTTAAGTGTGCATTGCCGGGTTGTCACAGTGAAAAAATGCGGGCATGAACGCATCGACGGGCCCTTAGCTCAGCTGGATAGAGCAGCCGACTTCTAATCGGCAGGTCGAGGGTTCGAATCCTTCAGGGCCCGCCAATGATTACAGTTGTGGCACAATGCCAAATGGGTAGATCACCATCGCGCCATGCTTCGCGACCGCCACAACAGTTTTCAGAACAACAGACCGAGGACCGCAAGATGAGAAATCACAGTCTTAAACCCATAGCTCTTGCTGCCGCACTCAGCGGATCATTGGCATAGCGCGTTGGACCTGGAAGAACTCCAGGGCACGAAGGCGGGTCAGGCCGAAATGGGCATCCAGAACCTCGGCTAAGAGCTGATCTGGGCCGAAGACCTGACGCATTACTGGTTAAACCGCTCGACCTAGTCGATGACCAATAGCCAAGCTAAAACAATGCTGAGATTGGTGCTGTTCAAAACAAAAAGATTCAGTATCCTCACAGCTACACGCTTACACCTGCAGAAAACGACTGCCGACAGAAATGATCATCTCGCACTCTCATCGCTTCTGTTTCATCAAAACAAGAAAAACTGCGGGCACTTCGATCGAGGTGGCCTTGGCACCCTTGCTGCCTGCAGGTGACTGGATTTCGCCCTTGGAGGAAAATGGCGTCGACGGCAACCAAAAAGCGCGTCCCTTCACGCGTGAGTTACGCAAGCGCATCGAGGGTGTTCGTCCAAGAAACCCTCACTTGCCTGTTTCCATCATCGACGACTATTTCGCGGATGAGACGAAGGGCTACTTCAGGTTTTGCGTTGAACGAAATCCTTGGGACAAGGCGGTATCCGCATTCTTTTGGCTTACCAAGCGCCGGGGTCCTTACCAAGGCGCGACAGTACAAGACCAGTTCTTGCGTTTTACTGCAGGTCCGCGCCTAGCATCTTTTAGTGATTTTGACCTCTACTCAGTTGACGGTCGAATTGCGGTAGACGCGGTCCTTCAGTTTGACAATCTACGAGAGGAATTATTTGGGTTGGCGGACACCGGAGTTATACCAAAAGTGGACATACAGAACACCCGAATGAAAACGACCCAGCGCCCGGGAACGGCAAGAAAGCTTCAGGATTTTTATGGTATCGGGTTTGACAATGAGGCAGCAGAGCGCATTCGGCACGCCTTTTCCCGCGAAATTAAGCTATTTCGGTACGAGCCATCTGGCGTGACGCCGATCAATCCTAAAGGTCAAGCCTGAAACATTCCAAATGTCGAGGCACACTTAACAGGGGAGGTATGATATCGAAACAGTGTCGTTGAAATCTGTCTTCTACAAGTCTGAGATTGTCTATTCCTGGCCGATAAATACCGACCTGCGCACGAACAACGCGTCCCCCCAGCCGAAACGCTTAAGCTCGCAGTGTCCCAGTTCAAAGCCAAGGGCTTCCAAGAAAACGACGAAGCGTGAAATCGGTGTGTCGCCTTGATATATCCCGCCGATACTGACTTCGAGCCACAGAAAGTCGATGTACTTGATTTGCTCCAACGCCCCCATCAGCACGTGTTTTTCTGCCCCCTGTGTGTCAATGAACATCATATCGTAGTTGCTTGGTACAAGCCCCTTTTCCGGTAGCAATTTGTCCAGGGTCCGCATGGTCAGTTGTCGCTGCTCAGCGAAGTGTATATCGGGCTTGATGTCGGTGTGGCTTCCCGGAGAAAGGAAACTTGAGGATTCACCTGTGTTGCTTGATATATTGAATTTAACAGTTTTACCGTCCTCGTCACCGATCACGGACTGGATGGCAACGAATTTATCATCGTGGCCGCTGGCTAGCGTAGTGTTGGCCTCATCGATGCGATTTTCCAGCTGGCCAAAAGTTTCGTCGAGTGGGTCAATAAATACGGCCCTATCCACGCCAGAGCGCAGGAGCTTCTTGACTTCACGACCGTTGTGCGCGCCGACCTGGATGACACCACGCGGCAGGCGTTTGAAACCAGCTTTTACTATTTCTACCGCTGGCAGGCCGTTAGGTACGGGAGAGAGTGCTGATTTGTTCATAGCGGCCAAAGGTATCCTGTATTAGCAATCGGCGTGGGTAATCAGCGCATGACTGCGCGTTACAGTCTTGATCTTAGGTTGTAACTTTGCCGGGCACTTTCAATTCAAATAAATGCGCGGTGAGCGCCGGGTCCACGTTGTGATGCTTGCAGAGGTCATCCGCGTAAGATCCATCCAGCGGCACTCCGTTAGATTGGACGAAAATATTGCGAAAGCGGCGACCATAGAAGTGCACCGAAATCGTATCTTCGGTGATTGCCGCCTCGATTGATTTCTTGAGGTGGGGCCGATGAAAAGATCGTGTCGACGAGAAGGGGACCGGATACAAAACCTCAGCGTTAAAGGCGTATTTGTCTTCGCCAGTTTGGGTTGCAAAATAGGTCAGCGCTTCTGGTCCACATATGCCCCATGGCATTAACGACATGTGCACCCCTTGGCCGCTTTCCTTCAGGTGGGTCAGCTCCTCTATGCGCTCTGGCTTAACCCATGGTGGAATAGGGTATTCGTCCTTGGTCAAATCCAAAAGGGCCTGCAGCGTCTTGGAATTCTTTGGCAATCCCAAAATACCCGAATTTACCAGGCGGCGGCGATCAGAACCCCACCCGACAAAGAACCCGTGATCCTGTTTTTCGAACGGTTTCAGGCAATAAGCATCTGTGTCAACCCAAAGCAAATCCGTTTGATCCAGCATGCGCAAACGGAACACATCCGAATGAAATGCTGGGCTGCCAGTGTTCACATGGTAAATGATCTTATCTGCAGGCATCACGTCGCGTGCGTCTCGGATTTCGACACCCTCAGGTACGGACTTCACATCCTCATAGACGTACAAAACAGTGCGGTGCCCTTTCTCGACAAAGGACATGAGGCATATCTGCTCCATCCAAGTGAGTTCGGGACCAATCCAAAGGCTGGCTACGTCATAAAGCGCCATGTAAATCGTCCTGTAAACGATGGGGCCAACTGCAAGGCCCTATCTTTCCGCCCAAAATGCGCCGTTTTAAGGCAACTGTTATACGCTCAGTCTAGCCTCACTCTGTACACGCATCAACAGGCGACACTGGAATGCTGCAGTGAATGATCCTCACGGCTTCCCGTTCCTTTGGCAATAGGCGCAGGCACCTGCGAATCAGGGTTTTCTACCTCAGATTGAGCAGTCTGCGCAACGACCAGAATCCGTCTTGCGCAAAACTGGTTTCATCCTCGCAATTTGAGCCCGCTGTGTGTATACGGAGAAGAAAAAGTCAAAGCAGATAAACTGTAGCAGGCGCGACGTGGCTAAGAACATCACGATCTTTACGACAATGAAAAACGAAGGCCCCTACATGCTTGAATGGGTGGCCTTTCACAGATCATTGGGTGTCGATCACTTTGTGATATTTACAAACGACTGCGACGATGGAACCGACGAGATAGCGCGCCGGTTACAAGCACTTGGATATGCCTCGCACGTCGAAAACGAAGTGCGGGAAGGCGGTAATCCGCAGCATCAGATGTTGCGTCGCGCCCGCAGTCATCCAGCGGTCATGTCGGCTGATTGGTTACTGTGCCTTGATGTCGATGAGTTCTGGAACATTCGCTATGGCGATCATTGCTTTGCTTCATTGATTCAAGAAGTAGAGCAACGTATCGGCGCGCAAGTCGACGCCATTTCGTTTGCATGGAAGCTGTTTGGCAGCGCAGGGAATACAAGGTTTGAAGATAGCCCCGTCACCGACACCTTTGTTATGGGCGACAACGAATTTCCTTATCACTCCAGCCGCGCGTACGGGCTCAAAACTTTGTTTCGCAACAACGGAAAATTCACGCGTTTTGGCCCGCACCGCCCCAAGGGGATCGAAGAAGGCAAAGAAAATGAGATTGCCTGGTCGGATGCTGGCGGAAAACTTTTCCCCGCAGATAAGGTCGGATGGCGCGCATGGCAGGGTTTCGATCATGAACTGGGGCGGCTGCATCACTACTCTGTGCGATCTCTGGAGGGGTTCTTGATTAAGCGTGACCGTGGCCGAACCAATCATATCAAGGTGGACCAGGGCCAGTCTTACTGGCGCGATATGAACGCAAATAAGGTGGCCGACGCCTCGATCCAACCGGTTGCTGCGCGTGCAGCTCCTTTGCTTGCCGAGTTGAAGGACGATCCAACGCTGTCACGTTTGCACACTGAGGCCTGCGACTGGCATCGTGAGAAAATTTCCGAAATCAAACTGCGGCCCGAATGGGATGAGTTCCGCAGTTGGCTGGCTGAAAATTTGATCTGAGCCATGCCAGAGGAATTGTCAAAAGAGCAACGCCAACCGGACCACCCCGATCGCAAGACCGGCTATGAAAGGATCCTGACAGATCCACCGCCGCCTTGGTTTGTCGAGCTTTATCCCGGTGGCGACGGCAAAGGCTTTTTTGAAAAACTTGATCGCCACGCCATCAGCTTTCATCAACGCGCGGTCACAAGGCTGATTATCAGCTTTGACAACATTGGCGTGGTGAACGACCTGTCTTTTGCACGCGAACCTTGGGGCTGGAAATTTTTTCGCGACCAGAACTGGTCTCATATGGGCGTATTCGCGCGCAACAAATCTTGGTTCCGGGATGAAGAGATCATCTCTTACTTGGAGCAAAAGGCGAAAGGCGGCTTCTTTGATCGTTTCGAGCAAGTCGTACTGACAGGTTCTTCCATGGGAGGATTTGCTGCGATGGCCTTTGCGTCGTTGATCCCGCAGGCCACGGTCGTAGCCTTTAACCCGCAGTCGACACTTGATGAACGTCTGGTGCCTTGGGAAAACCGTTACCGGTTTGGACGCGTGCAGAACTGGGACCTGCCATACAGTGACAGTGCCGCAGAAATTGGGGCTTTAAAACGTCTGTACCTTTTCTACGATCCATTCTTTGAACCTGACCGAAAGCATGCTCTGCGGCTTGCGGGGCCGCGCACGGTATTGCTCAAGACGTGGTTCTCAAACCACTATGCTGCTCCGCTGTTGAACAAGCTGGGTCTTCTCAAGCCGGTGATGATAGCGGCGATGGATGGCACCCTGTGCGAGGCGGATTACTACTGCAGGTTTCGGGCGCGTCGGACGCTGCCTTGGTACATACGCGGCATGAGAGGTCTTGCCAAAGAGCGCCATCCTGAGCTTCTTGACGCGGCGAACCGTCGGTTCAGGGCATTGCGGCGCGTAGGCGACAAAGAAGCCAATGCCGACAAGGAAATGGATGGTCTGGCATAATGAAGCCGCAACGGGGCGTTTTTATTGGCCAGCGGCGCGATAGGATCGGCGCGCGGCTGCTCATGATCCTGACGTGTATTCGTATGTCAGAGGATTACGGCACGCACTATAAGGTCAATTGGTTTCCACAGGGTGCTGACGCACCAGAACTGGACAATCCCGAAGAACTGTTCGCTCAGGAGTGGATGGATCAACATTTTCTGGACGGGGAGACGTTTGACGCGCGTTGCGAAGGGGCAGAACCTATCTGGTCCTTTCAGAATGACAAAACTCCGACCCGGCTTGAGGCGCATTTGGCACAAGGCCGGTCCATCATCATCGAAGAAGGTTTCGAAGTACTGGCCTTCTCGTGGGAGGACCCGGTCACCATAAGAGAGCGCTACCGCGGCTTCATTAAGCAAATCGACTTTGCGCCAGACGTTGCGACAGTGATGTCTGACGTGGACAGGGCGCTGGCAGGCAAGGACATCGTCGCCTACCACATTCGGCGCGGCGATATTTTGAATGCCCTTCCATGGAAGCACTCGACGTGGCCCGCAAAAATCGAACCCGAAGAATACTACGAAGCGCATTTGAACAAATCCGTGGGCAAGCCAGCCATTATGTTTTCAGACCAGCCCGAGTTGTTGGACAGGTTTAAAAGTAGATTTCCGGCGCTCATGAAAATGACCGATATTGCTGATCTTTCGGCGCTGACGCGAGCGCAGCGCGACTTTCTAGAATTATATACAATGTCGCGCGCAGATCAGATTGTGGCTCCTGTCATCTCGGCATTCTCTATGGCTGCTGCCCGTATATCTGGGTCCCAGCGCTTGGTTTTTCGCGATGTCTTGGATGACGATCAACTGCAATGCGCAAACGAGCAGGTCATCAGCCGTGTCGCCCAAGGTGCGGACGCATTTCTGAACCCATCCGAGGCCGCTCATATCTATTCGAAAGCCGCTCAATACCTGAACGCCGACGACCGTAGCGAAGAGGCTTACAGGGTTGCCGGCCCTATCTTGCGCGCTGGTGCAGATAATGCGTTTTTACCTGTCTTGCAGGCTTTGAATTGCTTTTATCTCGGGCTTTGGGAAGAGGGCGAAGAAATCTGTCGAGCCGGTCTGGCAGACCATTCACTTTGGCCCGAAGATCACGCGGTTCTGTGCGCTATGTATGCCGCTATTCTGGGCGCACAAAAGAAACGCTGGGCGGCGGGGTTGGAGTTTGCCCGCGCGTTCTGGGCAAAACCCATGCGACCTGATGTGATCGTTTTCGGATCGCGCATGGTCTACCGCGATCAATTGCCGCTCCGGTTGTTTCCATCAGTGGACTGGACCTTGCAAGCGCAGGTGAGGCAGCGCCGATTTACGCCGTTTAACAACATGTATCTGGTCCAGCACAAGGTGATACGGCGGCGCCCGTGTAACTTTGACATGGTTTTGCTGGACTGGCACGAATTGGCCCTCGACCGAAAGGCGCAGCGGATTTGGCACGACCCCCAGCGGCTGGCGTTATTGTCTGAAGGTCTGGACAATGCGGCTGATATTGATCCTGCTTACACCGGATACCGGAGCCTGCGCGCAACGCTGTCATTTCGACAGGGTCTTATGTCCATCGAAAAGGCCATAGACGAAGCAAAGTTGCTGGTTGCACAGGAACCGGAAAACCTGCTTTTCAATAAACGTCTGGCAGACTTGTTCGAAGCGGACGGCGACGCGGCCGCCGCACGGTTTGCACATGCGAATGCATTGGCCATTTCTCCGGACAACTCTTTTGTCATGTACTGTATGGGGCAGTTTCTCGTACGAGTGGGCGCCATTGAACAAGGTCAGAACCAGATTATTGAGGCTGCGGATTTGTCCCCGCAATGCGCCACGGTTCATGGGGAAGCCGGGCAAATACTTTTGCGGCGAGGCGAGCGACAACGCGCACGTGCCTATCTGCAAAGCGCGAGCGAGCTCTGCCCGTCCTTCAAGCGTTTTCGAAATCAGCTAAAGCGGTGTCTGTAAGCTGCATTAGAAACCGACCGTCACGGGCCGGATCAAACGCAGCAGGGATCACAAGCGCTACACCGCCAAAACTTTAAAGCATCCGTCTTTTAACCTGAGACATATCCGGCAGCCTTGAAGTAGTTCCAGCATTCCTGCGGGGAGAAGAGGTCGCATATCTCCGTGAGGGCGTTGAACATATCGGTAAATGTTCTGGCGCCGATCCTGCGCAGGTGCGCTTTGAGCTTCGAGAAGGCCATCTCGATCGGGTTCAGGTCTGGGCTGTATGGTGGTAGGAACAGGAGCCAGCATCCGGCTTCGCGCATGGCTTTGTCGGCAGCGGCATTCTTGTGTGTGGCGAGGTTGTCCAGGATGACGACGGTGCCTGGCTCCAGTACAGGGACCAATACCTGCGAGACGTAAGCGGCGAAGGCTTCACCGTTCATCGCACCTTTGATGACCCACGGAGCGATCAGCGCCCCTGCGCCAAGACCCGCGATGAAGGTCTGTGTCCCCCATGATCCAAACGGCGCGTCCATGACCAGTCGCGCGCCCCGCTGTGACCAGCCTCGTTGTCGGGTCAGGTTGGTTTTCACAGAGGTTTCGTCAATAAAGACAACGTGGTCCGGCCTGGCCGAGACGGCTGGCAGGCGGTGCTTGATCCAGTCGTCGCGTTGCTTTCTTACCCGTGCGCGGCGTCGCTCAGTCGCGACCAACGTCTTTTTTTATACGTAAATCCGAGCTTGCGCAGGAACCGGCCAATCGCATCCGGGTGCGCCTGAACGCCGGTCGCATCTGTCAGCGCACCGGCCAGTTCGGGCATGGTCATGTCGCCGTCCTGATCAATCAGTTCGATCAGAAAAGAGCGATGCGGATCAAGCTTGCCCTTGCCGCGAGGGCGGCCTTGAGGCGCGGCCCTTACCTGCCCGGTCCGGCGGATCGCAAGACCCCAACGCGCCCCGGTGGCAGGCGAGAGCTTCAAACGCAACGCAGCCGCGCGCCCGCTTAACCCTTCTTCAATCAACGTCTGAAACCGCGCCCGCAGCGCATCCGGCAAAGGTGCTGACATAATCCATCCTCCCAAACAGGATGAATCACAGACCAGCAGTCATGGGAATCCCTTCCGATTCAGGTTTTCAGTCGGGCGCTCTAGTAAGATTATGTCAAGGTTTTCAGGTTTAAAACCCGATCTGCGCCACGCGGACGATCACAAACCCGGCGACTGCGATATGCGCAAGGGTAATGAACACTGAAAACCCGTGCAGCCATTTGAACCGGTTTTTGTTGCCGCTGTCTGTGGCTGCGTTGATGGCAGGCATGAGAACCTGCCGCGCGTATATTGTTGTCAAGGCGATTCCCGCCAACAAGCCCGCCGAGATCATATCGAAAAACAGTACTAAACCGCCCGCAGCAGCCGAGGATACCAGAACGAATAGGTAAAAATGCGGAAAGGCTTTTCGGATGAGTGGGCCCGCTGTTTCCGCAGGCAGTGACGTGAACAGAAAGGCGGCGAACCCAAAAGAGTAAAGCAGCATGCCGCCAAACAGTAATGCACTCATTAATAGAACAGTCTCAGCCATTTTTCTCTCTTTTTGTCAATCGGGGCAGGGCGTAAGGCACGCGCGTCTTATAGGTTTCAAACTTGTCGCCGTAGCGCGCGGCAAAACGGCGTTCTTTTAGGCGCGGGGCCATCAGGCAATATGCGGTCAAAGTCACCGCGATGGCCAGTTGATCCGGTGTCCAAACCGGTGGCGTCCAAAGTGTCAGTGCGAAGGCCACGTAGATCGGTTGCCGGATGATCCTGAACAACCCGCCTGTTGGCATATCGGGAAAAACGGGTTTGATGTTTTGAACAAGCGACATCCACCCCAAGGCACCTGATTGCACCTCGGCACCAGCGTCAAAGCTCGCCTTCATCAAAAGCATCCACGCCGAGGCATAGAGCAGGCACATCAGCACAAAAGCCCATCCATCTGCCTGCCACCAGATCGTGCCGCTTGGGGTCCAAAGCGCAAAAAGTACAAGAAGCTGCAGGGATGCAATCACTGCATAGGTGGTTGTTGACAACGTCCGGCCGTAGGTGCGCGGCGCAAGTCTTGTGAGCAGCTTGCTGCCTTTCTGTGTCAGAAGCACCGAATGCATTAAGGGAAACTGTGCCAGCAAGGCTGTGTTCGCCACGATGTGCCAGGGGGAAGGTATCTGTCCAAGCCCGCGTGACATCCCGAAATACATGCCAGCGATCATCGCCATGACGGCTGCCGCAAATATGCTGTGACAAATCAAGCCATATGCAAAGGCGATCGCAATTCGCCCTCGACCGGGTGGCGGGCGATATAGTCCTGCGACCAAAGACAAAAGCCGATTGAGAGGAAGTATGTAATCTGACTGCATGTCCCGAGACGTAGGGGCGACAAACGCGCTGTCAAAATGCTCGTACGATGTGTCGCAGGGAACATAAACAATGAAACGTTGTTGCCTCTGGATCAACGCAAAGCCGACGACCGGGCATCAGCGTTCACCGTTTGAACTTGATCGACATGCACCGTCCTGACCTGCAAATCGCATAGGAAGTTAACGATTGCTGCAAATTTCGGACTGAGCAGCGCCAGGCAAAATAACACTTCAAACGCCGGGATTGTTTACATCCACTACCCGATCCGCCGTTATGGATGCGGCTTTGTAAGCCAGTCGATGAAGGCCTTTTGCAGGGCTGGATGGGCTGATGGTTTCACAGCCTGATAGTATCCCTCTTCCGCGGGGATAACCGGCAGTGGTAAAGCGACGAGCAATCCGCGTGAAATCGCAGACCGGGTGACCTGACAATGGCTCAGCGCAATGCCGGCGCCAGATACGGCAAGATCGGCGGCCAAGCCGTGTGTATCGACGAAAATTGAAGGTTCGAGTGATTTTGCAAGCTGTGCTTTTTTGGCAAGGGCCGTCCAGCCCGACGTGATCCCGACCGGCTGTATCAGTGCCACGTTCGATAAGGCGTCTGCGTCGAGCGTAGGACCCAAACGTGTCGCGAACTCAGGCGTTGCGACGGCGTGCAAATGCGAGGGCTGCATCAAAGTGGCCTCCGCACCGACGACTTCCCTTCGCCCAAAGCGGATTTCGATATCCGCGTTGGTAGAGGCAAAATCATCTGGCCAGATCGTCGTAGATATCTGCAGTGCAATGGTCGGATGATCCGCGATAAACGTAGCAAGCCGTGGGGTGATAACCCATTGCGCGATGCTGACGCTGGTCGCGATGGCAAGTTTCGGGCGGGCTGTTTCGGGTAGAAACCGCTCGGTTGCCTGTTCCAGCTGCGCCATCGCCGCCGCCACATCTGGCACGAGCAAACGGCCCGCCTGTGTCAGACTGAGCGTGCGGTGACCGCGCACGAATAGGGGTTTGCCCAGCTTATCTTCAAGCGCGCGCACATTCTGGCTGATCGCCGATTGCGTGAACCCAAGTTCTTGCGCCGCCAGCGTAAAGCTGAGGTGGCGCGCGGTGGCGTCAAAGGCACGAAACCACGTGATCGGGGGCAAAGGTTTTTTCATCCGACCATTATAGCATTAGCAAGACTTATGCTGTCACGTCATTTTCTTTTGTTTGTCGTGCGCTCACCGTCTCTCTATCGTTCGCACAAAAGCAGGGGATCGTATGCAGCCGCAAATCAGAAAAATCGTGAGCTACCGGGAAGACACCCTCATTGAAGGGTTCAAGAAAGTGCCCACGCCTTGGCAGATGTTCGCCGTGGCCGCAGTTGTCCAAAACCCTTGGGCTGGGCAGTACGTGGAAGATCTGAAACCGGTAATACAGACCTTTGGACCCGTACTTGGCGCACTATTGACAGCGCGGATCACAGAGATGGCAGATGGCGGTGACCGCATCGAAGCCTTTGGAAAGGCTGGGGTTGTCGGGCTTGATGGCGAGATCGAACATGCTTCGGGACTTATCCATACTTTGCGTTTCGGCAACCACTTCCGCGAAGCAGTTGGCGCGAAATCATACCTTGCATTCACCAATATTCGCGGCGGCGCGAATACGTCGATCCAGATTCCCTTGATGGACAAGAACGATGCGGGCCGCCGCTCGCATTATCTGACGATACAGTTTGCCATCGCCGATGCGCCGCGCGCGGACGAAGTCGTGGTGGCCTTGGGCGCGGCCACGGGCGGGCGTCCGCATCACCGCATCGGGGACCGGTATCAGGACCTTAAGGATTTGGGCCATGATGTGGACAACCCGGCCGCGGTCTGAGGGCGCGGGTGCGCTTGCATATTTCGCCCATGGTGACGGGCCGCCTCTGGTGCTGATCCACGGCGTGGGCCTGCGGGCCGAGGCGTGGTGTGGCGTGATGCCAGAGCTAGCAGATCAACACCGTGTGCTTTGCATCGACATGCCCGGACATGGTGCGTCCGGCCAAGAAGGGACCAGGACGCTTGATGATTTTGTTGGTCGCGTGGTGGCTTTCGTGGATGCGCTTGTCGGGCCAGTGTATCTTGCGGGGCATTCCATGGGGGCATTGTTAAGTATCGAAGTGGCAGCGCGCCTGCCGGAAAAAGTGCGCGCCGTTGCCGCCTTGAATACTGTCTACCAACGCAGTCCGGACGCCGCGCGCGCCGTCGTGGCACGTGCTGAGGCATTGACCGGCGCAGAACTTTCCGATCCGACGCCGACGCTGGCCCGCTGGTTTGGCGAACAGCCGCAAGGTGCTGAAGCGGCCTGTGCCGCTGCCTGCCGCGACTGGCTCACTACCGGAAATAAAGAGGGTTATGCCGCCGCATACCGCGTCTTCGCGCAGACAGATGGGCCAGGTGATGCCAGCTTGCAATCGCTTTCCTGTCCTGCGTTGTACCTGACGGGAAGCGATGACCCCAATTCGACACCTGCGATGTCACACGCGTTGGCTGCGGTAACGGCTTTTGGGCAAGCAGTAGTTCTTAAAGAGGCCGCGCATATGCTGCCCATGACGCATCCGCAGCAGGTCGCTACACAGCTTACGCAATTTTTCCACGCCCCTCGAAACGCCTAACCGGAAAAGGTCACTGATATGGATTTTTCGCTTTTTGCCCATATGGAACGTCTCAATCCAGAGCAGCCGCATGACAAGCTCTATGAAGACTTTATAGGCCTTTGTAAGATAGCGGACGAGGGTGGCATGCGCGCGCTCTGGACCGGAGAGCATCATGGGATGGAGTTTACCATCGCGCCCAACCCTTTCACTACGCTGGCTGATATCGCACATCATACCAAGAATTTGCGCCTTGGCACCGGAACTGTCGTCGTTCCTTTCTGGCATCCGATCAAACTGGCGGGTGAAGCCGCGATGACGGACCTCATGACCGGTGGCCGGCTTGAGATCGGGGCCGCGCGCGGGGCTTACAGCTACGAATATGAGCGCATGATGCCCGGCATGGATGCATGGGATGCAGGGCAGCGCATGCGGGAAACTCTGCCGCTATTGCGCCAGTTATGGCAGGGTGATTGCGCGCACGAGGGCACCTACTACAGCTTTCCACAAACATCGAGCGCGCCAAAACCCGCACAGACCGATGGCCCGCCGATTTGGGTTGCCGCCCGCGATCCCAACAGTCATGAATTTGCCGTGCACAACGGGTTTCACGTGCAGGTCACACCGCTTTGGCAGGGGATAGAGGAAATCAAGACCTTAATGGACCGTTTCAAAGCAGCCTGTGACGACTACGCCGGACCGAAGCCTAAAATCATGCTGTTGCACCACACTTATGTCGCATCCGATGCGGATGATGCAGTCAGCGCAGCCAAAGACCTAAGCCGCTATTACAATTATTTTGGCGCTTGGTTTCAGAACAAGCGCCCCGTGAGCCAAGGCCTGATTGAACAAATCAGCTCCGAGGACATGGCTGCCAACAAGATGATGGCCCCTGAAAATATGGCGCGTGATTTGACAATCGGGACGGCGCAGGATGTGATCGACCGGATCAAGAGATATGAGGATTTAGGCTATGACGAATTCTCTTTCTGGATCGACAGCGGCATGAGCACAGAGCGCAAACGCGCATCATTGTCGCGGTTCATTGATGATGTAATGCCGGCATTTGCCTGAGCCCAGGGAGTATTCCATGACAGACATGCCGCACTATCCGCTTTATATCGCGGGCACTTGGCGCGCGGGCAGCACAGCCACGGTGATGCAAAGTTTGAACCCAGCCACAGGTATGCCGTGGGCAACGTTTGATTGCACTTCACCGCAGGACGTGGGCGACGCTGTTACGGCGGCGCGCGCGGCTTTGGACGCGCCAGCATGGCGAGACATGACCGCCACCGCACGTGGCAAGCTTTTGTTCAGGCTTGCTGATCTGATTGCCGAGCATGCGGACCATTTGGGTGCGATCGAGACGACAGATAGTGGTAAGCTTGCCGCAGAGACGACGGCGCAAACAGGATACGTTGCCGACTATTATCGGTATTACGCGGGTCTTGCTGACAAGATCGAAGGGGCTGTACTACCCATCGACAAGCCGGATATGCACGTCTACACGCAACGGTTGCCCATCGGTGTCGTGGCCGCGGTGGTGCCGTGGAATGCACAGATGTTTTTGGCCGCGACCAAGGTAGCCCCGGCATTGGCGGCAGGTTGCTGCGTCATTATCAAAGCGTCTGAAATCGCACCGGCACCGATGCTGGAATTCGCCAAGTTGATTGATGCTGCGGGTTTTCCGGCGGGTGTCGTATCGGTCATTACGGGGGATGCCGAGAACTGCGCGATCCCTCTGACAAAGCACAAGGATGTGGACCGGATTGCCTTTACCGGCGGACCGGATGCCGCGCGCCATGTGGTTCGTAATTCGGCTGAAAACTTTGCCGTCACGACCCTAGAGCTTGGCGGCAAGTCGCCCATCCTAGTGTTCGATGATGCCGACGTGGACGCTGCTGTAAACGGGTTGATTGCGGGAAATTTTGGGGCCTCTGGCCAGTCTTGTGTGGCGGGTACGCGGGGTTTCGTGCACCGCAGCATTTACGATCAGGTCGTCGCGGCCATCACCGAAAAAGCGAAAAACCTTGTTGTGGGTGATCCACATGACGGCATGACCCACCTTGGGCCGCTTTGTACAACGGCTCAGGTCGCACGGATCGAACAGACACTGGCCAAGGCACACCAGCAAGGCGCGCGCGTGGCTTTCGGGGGCGCGCGGGTCGCGGGCTTAAGCGACCACTACTTCCAACCGACGTTGGTTTTGACCGATCGTGCCGACATCGAGACCATGCAAGTCGAGATGTTCGGCCCTGTTATGACGCTAATGCCTTTTGAGACTGAGGAAGAAGCCATCGCACTGGCCAATGACAGCGACTTTGGACTTGGCTCTGGGGTTTTTACGCAGAATGTGGCGCGCGCGCACCGCGTATCACGTCGGATCCGCTCAGGCATTACTTGGGTGAATACCTATCGCGCGATATCGCCGATTGCGCCGTTTGGAGGCTTTAACCAGTCTGGGTACGGACGTGAGGCGGGGCGCGAAGCGATCCTTGATTACACGCGGGTCAAGACCACGTGGATCAACACGTCAGACGCGCCGATGGCAAACCCCTTCGTGATGCGCTAGGCTCTGCGCCCGTCGAATTGCTTGACCGCAATATCCGCGGCCTCAAGACAGGACCGCACCGATTTGGCGATTTGGACAGCCGTTGATGTGTCGCCGTGCAGGCAAATGGTATCAATTGCCGCGTCAATCCGCTTACCTGATCCGGTAATGATAGCGCCCGCCTTCACCATTTCGACCATGCGCGGGCCTGCGATATCAGGGTCGTGGATCACAGCGCCCGGTAAACTGCGGTCGACCAGTGTTGCGTCATCATTATAGGCGCGGTCAGCAAATATTTCGCCTGCGTAAGAGCACCCCAGGGCGCGCGCGGCGGCCTCCTGTGCGGTGGCGGACAGCACCATCACAATCAGATCAGGCGCCACGGACAAGGCTGCCTCGAACAGATCGCTGGCCAGTTGCTCGTCCTCTGACGCCATATTCGCCATCGCACCGTGCAGCTTGAGATGCCTTACCTCTGCCCCGATCGATTTTGCCATCCCGACCGAAGCTGCAACCTGATAGCGCACTGAATTTTGCAAACTGCCGCGCGGGACAGACATACGCCTGCGGCCAAAGCCCTGAATGTCGGCAAACCCCGGGTGCGCACCGATGCCAACGCCATTCTGCATCGCGGTACGCATTGTCGCGGCCATCACATCAGGATCGCCGGCATGCGCACCGCAGGCGATATTGGCCGAAGTCACGGTCTTGAGCAGGCTGTCGTCGTCGCCCATCTTCCACGGGCCATAGCTTTCGCCCATATCGGCGTTCAAATCTACGCGGATCATATGTTCTCTCCTTCTGAGGACTCGGGGTCTGCGGTCGCAGAAATGACACCGCTGACCAACTGGTAGCTGAGCAAATCCGAAATGTCGTTCGGGTCGCGTACCAAAGGGGCTGTTTTACCGGGCAGGCCCTTGAGTGCTTTGCGTGCCGCTTGTTCGGCCTCGCGTGCGTCGTCCAGCGAGATGAACCGAAAGCTGAGCGGTGCGCCAACCGGTGCTTGGGCCACGCGCGGCAGATCGCAGGCAATAACGGTGCCGATACGGGGATAGCCCCCCGTTGTCTGGCATTCGCACATCAATACGTAGGGCGCACCGTCGCCCGTGATCTGGATGTCGCCTTCAATGATGACTTCAGACACGATGCTCAGCCCGCCATCCGTGAAAAAGCCTTCGCCTTCCGCGGCCATGCGCACCCCCTGTCGGTTGCCACGTGCGTCGCGGCTGAATGCAGTCTGGCCAAAGCGTTCCAGAGTTTCTGATGCAAATTGCTCGGTCTGGATGGATGCGATGACGCGCACCTCACCACCGTTCAGGCGCAGTTCAGGCGTGATAAAATACCCAGCGCGGGTCGGGTCAGCCGCTTTCAAGGGCAGCGTTTCGCCCGACTTTAGCCCGGCACCGATCCCGGCAGTCAGATGGCTGGAGCGCGCGCCCATTGTTAGTGGCACATCAAAGCCGCCCGCGACCGACAAGTAGCCATATGTCCCTTTCGTAGCGCCACCGATCTTGAGAGTGGCACCCGCAGGCAGCGCATGGCTTGCATTCCAGATCAGGCGTGCGCCGTCGATCTCGGCGGTCATTTCCGCACCGGTCAGCGCAATCACCGTATCGATATCCGAACGAAAGCTGCCGCCCATGCCGGTCATCTCAATCGCGGCCAGGTTCGGGTCCTGCCCCAGAAGTGCTGCGCCCTCATGCAGGGCGAAAACATCTGCCGCCCCGCCGCGCGTGACGCCGTAGGCCAGATACCCTTGGCGGCCAAGATCCTGCAACAGCAGCGCGGGACCGGCAGACAGAACAGTGAACTGACCGTTCATACTATTGTCTCCTGCTCTGCGCCGCCGTTGCCGGATGTGTCGCGTTCCATGATGTCTTGCAGCTTTTCCCGACTGACTGGGGGAAAGACCAATTCATCCCCGGGTGTAAGCGCGAAGGGTTGCGCGGTATTCTGGCGAAAGGTGCGGAAACTGGTCTGGCCGATATGACGCCACCCGGTCGGTGTTGCATTGGTAAAGATGACCAACTGCCGGATCGCTACGACTAAGGCACCTGCCGGCACGCTTTTCGTCAGACCTTGTTGGCGCGGGATGTTCCAAACCTCATCCAGTTCACCCAGATAGGGCTGCCCCGGTGCGAACCCGATGGTCAGCACGCGCACCCGTGTAGTCGATAGCTGACGGATAGCCTCGTCGGGATCAAGGCCTGCTACTGATGCTGCCTCTTCCAATTGGGGGGCCAGATCAGTCCCGTAGACTGTCGGTATATGCCACAACGTACGCCCTGAGGGCAGCGGGGCCGCATACCAATCTTGACGGTCCAGAAGATCGCCTAGCTTGTCGATCAACGCGGTTGCATCGAGGGTTACAAGATCTGCCACCAGATAAACCGAGACAAGCGACATTGATGTCTCTTGAACCTCCGGCCATCCTTGTGCGTCGACGGCTGCGCGAAAGGCCAGTGCCGCGCGGTTGGCGGGGCCTGTCATGGCATCAGCAAAGGTAACCAGCACGCCTGACAAACCCACCGTTCTGACTAGGGGATAATCGGTCATCCGAACCTCTCCGGTGCGTAGGCACCCAGTTCCATATTTGGCGTCTGCCCGGTGACCAGCCCCGCGATAAGTCGTCCCGTCTTGGGACCGCCGGTCAGACCTACGTGCTGATGACCGAAAGCGGCAAAGACGCGGCTGCTGCCGATTTGCCCGATGAGCGGCAAGCTGTCGCTGGTGGAGGGCCGAAAGCCCAGCCATTCGACTTCGGATGTGGCGGTCATGTGGGGAAAGGTTTCCTGCGCTTTGCGACGCAACAGGGCCAGCGGCGCCTTTGAAGGCGTAGGATCAAGGCCGCCCAACTCGACAATACCGGCGCACCGGACGCCTTGCGTCATCGGTGTTGCGACGAATTTTCCCGAAGCGACCATTACCGGACGGCTTGGGCCGCCTGTCGCGTTTTCGTAGATCACGTGGTATCCGCGCTCTGTCTCGAGCGGTACGTTCAGCCCGAGCTTTTTCATAAGCGGTTTCGACCACACACCACTGGCCAGCACTGCATCATCACAGTCGATGCGGCCCTTGGTCGTTTCAACGCCGCTGATCCGCCCCCCGCTCAGATCGAAGTCTTTCACCTCAGTGCGGCGGATAATGCCGCCCATGTTTTCAAATGCCTGCGCCAAGGCACGCACATATCCGCCGGGGTCTTTGATGAAACCATGCTCTTTCAGTGCGGCGATCAGTTCTATCGACGGGCTGATATTCGGCTCGTAGTCGCGCACGTCCGCGCCTTCGATCAGCTGCGGCTCAAACCCAGCGTCGCGGCGCAACTCCCAAGTGTAGCTTTCAGCGTCAAAACCCGCGCGGGTCTCATATGCAAAGCAATAGTCGCTTTCTGTCACCCAGTCGCTCAGGCCTATGTCATCGACAAGTGATTTATGCTGAATGACACTGTCACCGATAAGCGGCGTCAAGGCCTGTGCAATCCTGCGCGTATCGGCATCATTTGCATTACTGAGAAATCGAAGCAGCCAAGGTACAAGCTTGGGCAGGTAAAGCCAGCGCATATATAGCGGGAAATCGGGGTTCAACAGATACCCCGGTGCTTTTCGAATAAGGCCCGGTGTGGTCACGGGGACCATTGCAGCGGATGCCAGGATACCTGCGTTGCCATGTGATGTGCCTTCGCCTGGTCCCTGACGGTCGACGAGCGTGACAGAAGCACCCGCCCGCCGCAGCCATATCGCGGTCGACACGCCGACGATACCGGCGCCTATCACGAGCACGTGTTGTGTCATCGGGCTGGCCTTGGGTCACTGCGCAAATGTTGCATGTCGTTCGTAAGCCGAATCCATCGAGAATGAATGCACCGACGCGCCTGATGCAGCGGGTCGGACGAGGGTAAACTATTGGCATCGGGCGTTGTTTGTCCATGCCTGCCAGACCAAGGTTGCAACTTTTGCGCAACCGTCAGAGGCGCAGCCATCCATCTTCGAAGGAAAGATGGCTGACACCGGCCAACCGGAGCAATCGCCCCAGTTCCGCTTCAAACGCTGTTTGCCGCGTTTTTCCCCACCGCACATTCTTTTCCGGCCAGAGCGCTTTGACGACAAGGCTATCTTTGTCTCTGTAGGCTTTCATGTCCACCCGTGCGACAACGCGGTCCTTTTCCAGTATCGGAAAGACATAGTAGCCGTATTTTCGTTTCGCCTCTGGCACGAAGATTTCGATGCGGTAGTCAAAACCAAACAGCCGTTCCGCGCGTTTGCGATCCCGAAGAGCCGGATCAAACGGACTGAGAACCCTTAGCCGCGAGGTAGGCGCGCTTTCAAGGCTGGGATCATCTCCCAGACCAGGGCGGGCAAAGCAGGGTCTTGGGCTACCGTCAGCACAGGTTATTTCGATGGGTTGCAAGCGCCCTTGCCCCAGTTCGCGTGCGCACCAATCCTTGGCCTCGGCCAGCGAGATGTGGCCCCAAAACGCGGCAAGCTCGGCAGGGGTCGCAAACCCCAACCGATCCAGCGCGCCCGCGCAGCACCAGTCGATTGTGCGGTTCATTTGATCCGGATCCCGGGGCTCGGCACAAAGCGCATTGTCGATCACCCGCTCTGTCAGGTCATATCGCTTGCGAAACCCGTCACGCCCCACAACACAAAGCGCACCGCTACGCCAAAGATATTCCAGTGCTGTCTTTGATGGGTGCCAGTCCCACCACCCGCCGGACCCGCGTTTTTCACCAGCACCTACATCGGAAGAACACAATGGGCCCTGTTCACGGATTTGGTCGAGTACCGTTTGGAATTGCGCTTCAAATCCGTCGCGGCGCCAGTCACGCCATTGCCCGCGCAGCTTTTCCGCATCCCGCTGGCGCCGCAGCGCCCACCAAGGGTAATACTGCATCGGGATAACCGCAGCATCATGGGTCCAATGTTCGAACAAGGCGCGGTCTTTTTCGTACAGTGATTTAAGCGCCTTCGGCCGGTAGCGTGGCCTGCGCGAAAACAGGATCAGATCATGCGCGCGCGCCACCGTGTTGATGCTGTCGAGTTGTACAAACCCCAACCGCTCGATCATGTCGAGCAATGCAGGGCCCTTTGCTTCGCCGGTTGGTGCTTCGCTCAGCGCATGGCGATCCAGAAATATCGCGCGGGTCTGACGGTTGCTCAAGGTGAGCGTGTTCATTCCTAGCCGCGCCGGCGCAGCGTGTCGCCATATGTAATTTTGGGGGCCAGCGTGATCTGCTGGGGCGTTTCAGGTTCGGCGTCTTCGGGCAGGGCACTGCGGTCAATGATGATCTGGGCTGCGGCCTGACCAATCTCGAACCGGCAAGCATCCATCGTAGCAAGCTGGCGTGGCAAGCCTTCCAGCAGTTCGACCCCGTTAAATCCTGCAAGCCCGATTTGACCCGGCACATCGACACCTTGGTCGATCAGCCAAAGCATACCACCCGCGCCGATCATGTCGTTTGAATAATAGAGAAAATCAAGATCAGGTGACCGCTCCAGCATGCTTTGGGTCATCTCGCGCCCTTTGGCCAAAGCAGAGCCACCGTTGTAGAACTGACGGTCTTCAATCTCGATACCTGCTTGGGTCAGGCCTTCGGTAAACCCTTCGAACCGTTTGCGCGCACGGTGGTCCAGCGGCATCTTTGTGCCCAGAAAACCGATGCGGGTGTAGCCTTGCTTCACGATAGCCTCGGCCATCTTGCGCCCCGCGCGCCGGTGGGAAATGCCGACCATCGCATCAACCGGATTGCCGTCGGTGTCCATAATCTCAACCACAGGAATTCCTGCGTTTTTAAGCATGGCGCGCGTAGCGTCGGTATGTTCAAGCCCCGCGATAATGACACCCGATG
Organism: uncultured Alphaproteobacteria bacterium; assembly: GCA_963796445.1. GTDB lineage: Bacteria > Pseudomonadota > Alphaproteobacteria > Rhodobacterales > Rhodobacteraceae > Roseobacter. The sequence continues at coordinate 150,968 of CAWCLQ010000012.1, forward strand.
GCCGCCATGAGAGCATCTCGTAAAGCACCTGTTCCTCTTTTTCCGGCAAGTAATCCGTAACGCCGACAACGGGTTGCAACGGAGTGTCATCGAATGCTTTGTTGATGCCTGTAAGCACCTCGGGAAACACCATATTCGACAAAGATGGAATAACCACGGCCACGAGGTTGACGCGCTGCGAGGCCAGAGACCCTGCAATCTGGTTCGGCACATATCCCAGCGTTTTGGCTGCGGTCAGGACTTTTTCGCGCGTAGAGGCCGAGACATCGCCACGGTTGCGCAAGACCCTGCTGACCGTCATCTCGGATACGCCGCAAGCTTCAGATACATCACGAAGGGTCAACGGGCGGTGCTTGGGTCTGGTCACTGTGTAATCCTGTATTGTTGATTAATGTTAGCGCACGACAGCGGGTCCTATCAAGCGTTCACAACGCATCGGTCGATAAAGCGATGACACGCCCTGAAACCTGCGATATTCATGCCGCAGCGGTCCCGTGGCTCAACTGGATAGAGCAGCCCCCTCCTAAGGGGCAGGTTGCAGGTTCGAATCCTGCCGGGGTCGCCATTTCTGGCATGTCAGCGATTAATATGACCGGTCCTATATCGCGTCACTGTGAGGTTTGGTGACAGCGTTTCCCCTTATCGTTTTAAAATAACTGCCTACATTGTAACTATAGCAGCGTCATGACTTGCGCTGAACGTAGATGTCGAGGGGGTACTGTGATGAATGGATTTATTGTAAAAGTGGCGGTTGCAGCTTTGATTGTCGCGATTTCGGGTATGGCCAGTGCGTCTTACGCTCAGACGGCCGAGACCCCGCGTACGAACACGACGTGGTACAATACCTACGCCGAAGACGCGATAAACGCAGCACGCGAGCGTGAACGCAACAAGGTTGTGATCGAACGCCAAACGTACCAGACTTATGGTGTGCACGGCAAAAAGCATAAACGGGTGCTGGGACAAGAGCACAACCGACACTTCAAAAAGTCAAAGCGCCGGCACCGTGTCGAACGGTCTGCTCCGCGCCGCAACGTACGTGGATATGCCAACGCGCCTTGGAATCGTTGAGGCCAATTGAGACACGAAACGCCAGTCTAAGGTGCGTCCTTGTCTTTTGTTTCTGCGGTGAGAAAGGTTGACACCCGTGGCGTTGTACCTGTTTCCGGTCTAGAGCGCGTGCGCTGCACGGGGCGCTCGGACCCCGGTGCTTTGCTCTCTCGCATAACAATGAACAGCCCGCTGGCAATTATAATCGCGGACCCGATGGCCGTTACCAGATCGGGAGCTTCGTCGAAAAACAACAGCCCGTAGATTGTTGCCCACAGGATTTGCGAATACTGCATCGGTGCCACGATCACTGCTTCGCCTGTGGTATAGGCCGCGATCAGAAACCGCCCGGCAATCCAAGCAAGCAAGGCGATCATGGCCATTTTACCCAGATCTGGCAGCGGCATCGGGACATAGACCAGTGGCAGGAGGGCCGCCATCACCAAAAAGTTGGCCATCATCGGGTATAGCATGATCACGACCGTACGTTCGTCACGGCCGATTTTGCGCACCACAATAGAAGCAAAGGCACCGCAGACCGCCGAAATAAGTGCGGCAAGGTGGCCAAGCGCCAACTCCTGTTCGCCCGGGCGCAAAACGACGATCACACCGCACAAGCCGATCAGTACCGCAATCCAGCGCTGTAGCCGTACCTTTTCACCGAGTATTGGAATAGACAAAATCGTGATAAGCAGAGGCGCTGCAAAAAGGATTGCATAGACCTGCGCCAACGGCAGAACTGAAAACGCGTAGAACGCACAAAAACCGGTAATCACAGCGGCAATCGTGCGGGCCGCCATCCACCAAGGGTGAACGGGTATAAGGGTACCGGAGGTTGTGTCGCGCAACAGATAGATCAGCGCCAGCGGAAAGCTGAACACCACGCTGAAGAACACGATCTGCACAGGTGAATACCCACCGCCCAGAACCTTGATGATGACATCATGTGCCGCGAATAGCCCAAAAGCCACGAGCGCGAAGAGCGTCGCTTTGACGTTGTTGTTCGGTGTAGCGTCCGACATCCTGCGGGCCCTCTCGAATGAGTTAGCAGCCTACATGATGCAGGCTGTTTTTTCGGGCTTTATTCCGAGGTGTGCGCCCAAGCAAGAGCATGGCGCACATGGCTGCCATGCTTAAAGGCTGTTGTTCAGCGCCTCAAGAATTGCGTCACCCATCTGGGTCGTGCTGATCGCGGCTGCCGCCTTCTTCACCCATCAAATCTGCTGTTCGCGCCCCATCCGCCAGAACCTTTTCAATTGCTGCTTCCAAACGTCCGGCTTCTTCGCCCTGGTCGAAAGAGTAGCGCAGCGCCATGGCAAAGCTGAGAATACAGGCGATCGGGTTGGCCTTGCCTTGCCCCGTGATATCAGGGGCTGACCCATGCACAGGTTCATAGAGCGCTTTCGGGCGACCGTTCGCGGCGGGTGCGCCAAGGCTGGCCGAGGGCAACATCCCCAACGATCCGGTCAACATAGCCGCGCAATCTGACAGAATGTCGCCAAACAGGTTGTCGGTCAGGATCACGTCGAACTGTTTGGGCGCGCGGACAAGCTGCATTGCTCCGTTGTCTGCGTACATGTGGCTTAGCTCGACGTCTGCGTAGTCCTCGTCGTGTACTTTCTGGACGACTTCGCGCCACAGAATACCGCTCTCCATGACGTTGGCTTTCTCCATCGAGCAGACTTTGTTGTTTCGGCGGCGGGCAAGCTCGAATGCGGATCGTGCGACGCGGTCGATCTCGCTTTCGGTGTAGCGCTGGGTGTTGATGCCGACGCGTTCGTTACCTTCTTCGAAGATGCCGCGTGGTTCACCGAAATACACGCCCGAGGTCAGTTCGCGGACGATCATGATATCGAGCCCAGCAATCAGGTCTTTCTTCAAGGAAGAAAAATCAGCGAGAGCATCGAAACACTGGGCCGGGCGCAGGTTCGAGTACAGATCCATTTCCTTGCGTAGGCGCAAAAGCCCACGTTCGGGTTTTACGCTAAAGTCCAGATCGTCGTATTTTGGGCCACCCACGGCACCGAGCAGAACGGCATCCACCTCAAGCGCCTTGGCCATGGTGTCGTCATGCAAAGGCGTACCATGCGCGTCATAAGCCGCCCCGCCCACGAGGTCTTCGCTGACGTCAAACTGCATGCCGCGCTTGTCGCCGAACCAGGCGATCACGCGCTTGACCTCTTCCATCACTTCGGGGCCGATGCCGTCTCCGGGAAGGATCAAAAGGGATGGGTTGGCCATGACGGGTCTCCTGCAAAAATATATCAGCTGCGGCCTATCGCGCGGGCTGCGCGGGGTCAAGCAAGAGCCGCCGGCCGTTAGCGCGTCAGATCAACCCAGACGATCCTGTGTCGGCTGGCAGTGGCGGCTGTTTCGCCTGCGGGACCGTCCGGCCAATAGACGCCGGATTGCTCAACACGCCAGTCCGCTGAGGGCAGAACGTAATCGACACGCAGGTTTCCGGGCACGGGATCGTCCCAGTCAACGGTGTCCAATAGCTCTGACGGCGAAGCGGTAGTGCTTGTGCGGGATGGTCGGACGTCTTGCAATCGCGCATCACTCAATATCCCGCGGATGGCTGTTTTGATACCTTCGCCTCTTTCGGGGTCCTGGTTGAAATCCCCCAACAGCACAAAGCGGCCTTTGGGTGGCGTGCCGAAGCTTCCGTCAAGCAGCATGCGCCAGAATAGTATTTCGTCATGATTGCGCCTGCCGTTCCGGTCTTCGGGGCCGTCAAAAACAGGTGGGCTTGCATGAAAGGTCATCAGATCAACCCGACCTGCGCCTGCGACTACAATCGGCACAACCCAGTGGCCGGTTGTGGATAGGCGCTGTATCTCCTGCACCTCTTCCGAAGGGAAAGGAAAGCCTTGGACTTGCGGTAAAAGCGCGCCGGGCAGGTCCCGCCAGAGCATACTGGTGAAATCCTGCACGTCTTCGAAAAGTATCGGATACTTGGATAAGATCGCCATGCCGCCTTGGCCAGAAAAGCTTCCGTAGCTTTGCGCGTCTCTAGGCTCTGCCCTGCGGCCATTACCATCCATGTCCAGCCCCGTGGGGATACCGGTATTGGGCCGTGCGGCAAATCTGTATGGATAGTCGAGCCCCTTGTCGCGCAGCACATCTGTAAAGGCGGCAAGGGCCGTGCCGTTCAGGTCGTAGTCAAAGCTTTGTAGGGAAACGATGTCGGGGTCAACTGTCGCCAGTACGCTTGCCACGGCTTGGACTTGCGGATCTTGACCGCTCACTATGTCACGCAGCAGCAGCCCTGGGCCGTCGCGTTGCAGTTCGGTGTTGTAGGTAGCTATCCGCAGTGGATCAGCAAAGGCGAGCGTCGCACACAGCGACAGGACAAGAGCCGTTAGTAAGCGGCTTGGTATTCTTGCTCTTGTCTTTCGGCCGCCGCAGCGTTTTCGTAGGCGCGTCTGCGCTTTGCCGCGATCAGATCGGCCACGCGGTTCATCGCTATGCCACGCATTATCATGCTGGCTGGAAGAAAGGCCCATGCGGTGATTGTCCAGATCAGGGTTTGCGGGTTCTGCAGTGTAATTGGATCTAACAGATCGGATGTCGCCTTGACCACAGCAGGGATCAGAAATGGCAGCAAAAACCCGAAAGCGATGTTAAAGCGTGCATCGCGACGTAGGCGGACCAACACATCGCCGCCAGCTGTCGGGTCAAAGAGGGGCAGATTAACCCAGACGTTGAATGCGCCATTTCGCACAGGCCATCCACCGATGCGTACGACAAGGACAAAAATAACCAGCGTCATCAAGGAAATGATATAGGCCAGACCCGCGGCGACACGGACGTCTTGAATGCCATCCAGCGTTACGTGAGACGGCAACATCAACACCACAAGACGCACAGGCGAATAAGGAAAGTCGATTGTGTTTCCAACAATCTTGCCAATCGAAGCCAACGCCATGGTCAGAGCAGTGGGATCTGTTTTCCCTTTTGCGATAACCGTCAGAACGAAAACAATGATGAAAAGTGCAATAAACCGCACGCGGTTAAAAGGCGGCGCGTCGCGAAATTCCACGATACTGGGCGCATTTGAATTGTATTCCACAAATGTCAGGAAGGCAGCCAGAAGCGCCACCAGAACCACGATTTGGGATTGGTCAGTTGCTACGTCAGGTAGCAAAAGCGCCGGTGTTGCGATCAAAAGAGCCACCAATAGGCCCCGCATCGCTGCGCCTGACATACGTACAAACATTCGTTTTTATCCCTTCAAACTGGCCAGCCACGATTCATGCCGTAACTTGTTCCAACTTGATGCCACCGGGGTGATGGTCTGCCTCATTCTCGCCCCATTTGTGCCATCATTCGCCACAGTTCCGCAAGTCTCGTGGTTAACAAGACGCAATGGATTGGGCGTTTTGAGGGAATAGGTGGTGCGTTCTTGCATCAATTATGTGGCGGAAATCAGGCGAACCGCTACATATTGTGGGCGCATCCTTGGCGCCCACAAATGAAGTATTAATTGTCTTCAAACATGCTCAATCGTTTGCCAAACGATCTGCCGCAGATTTAGACCCAAGGGCGGGCTTGGGCAGCACTGCTTTCAAAGCTATCGATGGCGCTGACTTTTTCCATTGTCAGTCCGATGTCGTCCAGACCTTGCAACAGGCAGTGCTTTTTGAAGGGGTCTACGTCGAAGCTGAAGATTTCGCCGTCCGATGTCGTAACCGTCTGCGCCTCAAGATCGATGGTCATGCGCGCATTGGCCCCTTTTTCTGCGTCTTTCATCAAGACATCGACTTGGTCTTGGGGCAGGGCGATGGGCAGGATGCCGTTCTTGAAGCAGTTATTGTGGAAAATATCGGCGAAGGAAGGCGCGATTACACAGCGAATGCCAAAGTCCTTGATTGCCCAAGGTGCATGTTCGCGGCTTGACCCGCAGCCAAAGTTATCTCCGGCCACCAAAATCTCGGCGTTGCGATAAGCATCCTGGTTCAGAATAAAACCGGGAATTTCTTTCCCGTCGTCATCGTAGCGCATTTCGTCAAAGAGATTTACGCCCAGACCAGACCGTTTGATGGTTTTCAGAAACTGCTTGGGGATAATCATATCCGTGTCGATGTTAATAAGCGGCATGGGGGCCGCTATTCCGGTGAGAGTTTCAAATTTGTCCATGCTTAGGTCTCCTCGTCTGCCGTATGCCCGCTTTAAAATCTTGGGGGCACGGTCATGCGCATGATATTTCTGTTTAGCTGACTGATGCCTGATTTTTAAAGTATCTGCAATAAACACAGGTCCATTTACACAATCCAATAAGGTGCCGCACACGGGACATCCCGCAATCAATCCGCAGTTTAGATGCGTGGGCTGGCGTTACCCTGCCGACGCGGTATTTTTTCAGTACGACTATTGATTCAGTCGCTTGTCGATCTGGTCTTTGAGTGCGCCTTTTGCCGAGCGTAAAAACAACGCCAAAGCAATCAGCCCGCCGCCATTGAACAGCAATTCGATGCCAAATAATATACCTAGAAGCTGTGGCGCCACCTCAAAGAAATTCGCCATGATATAGCCCGCCAGCAGGATGGACACTGCGCCGGAAAAAAGCATCGGCCAGAACATTGGTGTCTGACGCATCTTCCAGCTTGTCATAATACGCAAGATGCCGTTTGCGCCGATCAGGATCATTGCGATGGTTGCAAGTGATAGAATGCCTTCCAATGGCCTGAACATCAGCGAGATGCCCAGCAGCACCATCAAGATGCCAAGTCCGATGCCCATGACTTTGCTGCCCGTTTCGTCTGAGCCAAAGCCCGCGAAAATCTGGATGCCGCCGATGAGTGCAAAGGTGACCCCCGCAACCACAGTCACGGCGACCGATGCAGCAACGGGGTTTGCCAATACAAAGATGCCGAAGAGTATCGATAGAATGCCGGCGATCAGCCATTTTGTCCAAAGCTTCATCTGTAAATCTCCTTAGTTATGCAATCATTTCATGCGCTGCCGAATGCTACGGTATGACATGAGCTTGTCGGCCGTTAGGCGTGTAATGGTCTCGGGCGCGTTGCCGCAGATTTTGACATTGCCGTACAGCGCGCGTCCAGCCAAAAAAGCGCCGGTTTATGCAAGCTCCCGCAGTGACGCGGGAGCTAGGACGTGCTTGTTGTTGGGGCCAGGCGGAACAGAGTTGCACCGAACCAATTCGGCTGTGCCTACATCAGGTCCCGAACATCCGTCAGTTTGCCCGTCAGGGCCGCAGCCGCAGCCATCGCGGGCGACATCAGGTGCGTGCGCCCGCCGCGTCCTTGGCGTCCTTCGAAGTTGCGGTTCGATGTTGCAGCACAGCGCTCGCCGGGTTGCAGTTGGTCTGGGTTCATTGCCAGACACATTGAACACCCTGCAAGACGCCATTCAAATCCGGCTTCCTTAAAGATGTCGGCCAGACCTTCTTCTTCGGCTTGCGCACGAACAAGACCGGATCCGGGCACGACCATCGCACGCAGACCATCTTTTTTCTTCTTACCCTTAAGGATCGCTGCCGCGGCGCGCAGGTCTTCGATACGACCGTTGGTGCAGGACCCGATAAAGACAGTGTCAATCTCGACCTCTGACAACGGGGTTCCGGGCGTCAGACCCATATAGTCCAGCGAACGTTGCGCTGCACCGACTTTGCCACCGACGAAATCCTCTGCGGCGGGGACTTTCGCGGTGATGGGCAGCACGTCCTCAGGCGAGGTACCCCATGTGACTACAGGGGCGATATCTTCGCCTTTGATGGTGATGATTTTGTCCCAATGGGCATCGTCGTCTGAAAATAGCGTTTTCCACCAAGTCATCGCCGCTTCCCATTGCGCGCCTTTCGGCGCATGGGGGCGGCCCATGCAGTATTCATACGTCTTTTCATCTGGCGCGATGAGACCCGCGCGCGCACCGCCTTCGATCGCCATGTTGCAGACGGTCATGCGGCCTTCCATGGACAGATCACGGATCGCTTCGCCGCAGTATTCAATGACATATCCAGTCCCGCCTGCGGTGCCGGTTTCACCGATGACGCTGAGGGTGATGTCCTTGGCGGTGACGCCGGGGCGCAGCTTGCCGGTGATCTCGACCTTCATGTTCTTGGATTTCTTCTGGATCAGTGTTTGCGTGGCCAGAACGTGCTCAACCTCGGAGGTGCCGATACCGTGGGCTAATGCGCCGAACGCACCGTGGGTCGCCGTATGGCTGTCGCCGCAGACAACTGTCATTCCGGGCAGGGTCCAGCCCTGTTCGGGGCCCACAATATGTACGATACCCTGTCGGATGTCCGACACCGGATAGTAATGAATGCCGAAGTCTTTCGCGTTTTTGTCCAGCGCTGCGACCTGAATGGCGCTGTCTTCGGTCATATTGGAAGGATCTTCGCGTCCCGCAGTCGTCGGTACGTTGTGGTCCGGCACAGCAATCGTCTTGTCCGGTGCGCGCACTGTCCGGTTTGTCATCCGTAACCCTTCAAAGGCCTGCGGAGAGGTCACTTCGTGGACAAGATGGCGGTCGATATAAAGAAGGCAGGTGCCGTCGTCAGCTTCATGTGCGACGTGGGCGTCCCAGATTTTATCATAGAGCGTTTTGGGGGACATGGGTCCTCTCCCGTATTTTGAGGTGTGAACGTCAGGGTCGTCGGGGGCAGCACCCGCCTATAGATGCGCCAGAACCGTGCAGGTCGCGCCGAAGAAGCGTTCGTTTAAACGCGCGCGATCATCAAGATCGATTCTCTGTTCGGTGCAATTCAACATGGCGCACGTCTTATCGGGTCTGTGGAATTGAGGCAAGCGGGACATCAAGAAAGCCGCGTTTGTGTTGTGGCCCGCCGTCTGCTGTGCCACCGTGGCATCCATGGAAAACCAAGTCGTCGAGTTTGAGCGCATTTTGATGTCAGCAGATGAAATCTGGCATCTGGTAACGGCGTTCTTTATGGGGATATTGACACCGGGATGGCGGCAGAACCAGATCATTATCCTGCTGGTTATCGCAATTGTGGCATGGATTTTGCACCGTGTTCTTGGTGCCGCCATCGACGACCGTGTCCGCGCGCGCCAGGGATGGGCGAAATGGCAGCTTAGGGTCATCGTGCAGATCAAGCAACGTATGGGTCTGATCTGTTTCGCCCTGATTGCGGGTGTCGTCTTTCAAGTGATGCAACAGGTCACGTGGCCATCTAGATCCTACCTGATTGGACTGACAGCAATGCTGGCCGCGGTCTGGGCTGCGATTGGCTTTCTGGGGCGGTTTATCCGAAACCGAACACTGCGTCGATTTGTGCTTTGGGGGTTGTGGATTTTCGCCACATTCCACCTTATCGGCCTTGGCGACGAGGCCTCCGCGTTTCTAGATGGCATCGGCATTAACTTTGGCGATTATCGTATCTCATTGCTGACGTTGCTATCGGCTGTCGTTATCATTGGGGTGTTCTTCGCTGCGGCGAGGTTTACCAGCAAGGCGACTGCGGCCAGCATCAGCCGCAACGAAGACATCAGCCCGTCCATGCAAGTGTTGGCTGTGAAGGCCGTGCAGGTCGTGTTTTACGGCTTGGCCTTCTTTGCGGGCGTTAACGCGCTGGGACTTGACCTGACAGGTCTTGCAGTGTTGTCCGGCGCGATCGGTGTGGGTTTGGGTTTTGGCCTGCAAAAGGTCGTGTCGAACCTTGTCTCCGGTGTCATCATTTTGCTGGATAAGTCCATCAAGCCCGGCGACGTCATCAGTCTTGGCGAAACGTTCGGTTGGATCAACAGCCTTGGCGCACGCTATGTCAGTGTTGTCACCCGCGATGGCCGCGAATATCTGATTCCGAACGAGGATTTGATCACCGGTCAGGTGGTGAACTGGTCCCATTCTGACGAATATGTCCGGCTGGACATCTATTTCGGAACCTCTTATGAGTGCGATCCGCATGACGTGCGCAGGCTCGCAATCGAGGCCGCATCTGGTGTGGATCGCGTTTTGGGGCCACCGAAACGGGCGGTTTGCCACATCGTCGGCTTCGGGGACAGCTCTGTCGACTACATCCTGCGGTTCTGGATTCGTGACCCCACGGCAGGGCTGACCAATATTCGCGGCAACGTGTATCTGGCCCTGTGGGACGCTTTCAAAGAGCACAATATTTCCATACCGTTCCCACAACGCGAAGTGCGATTATTGGACGATGCGGATCGATAAACTGCGCGACGGGCTTGTCCGGAAAGCCGCGAACTCTAGATAGCGGTGTCCAATAGAACAAAGGCGCGGCCATGGCGCAAAAGACAGATGTTGTGTTGATACTGGGCAGCGGTCCGAATGCGACACAGGCGACCGACTGGCCGCGCGATAAATTCGACCGGATTGTTGCTATTAATAACGCATGGCGCATCCGTTCTGACTGGGATGACCTGATTTTCCCTGAAGATTTCCCGCAGGACCGTTGGCCGCAGGATCGCGCGTCAAACCAGCGTTTTATTCAGGCGGATCAGTTTGTGCCCACTCAAAACGCATATGGTGGGTTCGTTTATGCAGGCGGAACAATGGCCTTTACTGCCGGGTATTGGGCGCTGCATGCGCTGCGACCCAAGATTATGGCGTTTCTCGGGTGCGATATGGTCTATCCTGCATCTGGCCCCACTCATTTTTACGGCAATGGCGCGCCTGATCCGTTGCGGCCTGACATCACATTGCGCGATCTTGGGGCAAAATCAGCGCGCCTCGGGCTGATTGCTGCCGCTCAAGGGTGTCATTGTGTCAACCTGTCTGACGCAAAAAGTGAGTTGCTTTTCGAGCGGGCAGACCCGGCGCAATTGCGCCAGTTTTCAGGCCGTTTGGCTGACCCTTCCGTGATAGCATCCGTCATGAACCGCGAAGATGAATTGGGATACTTCGTTCCAACGGGCCGTTATTGGGAGCAGGCGAACGATTTTGATGCCAATGCGCTCGCGGACTTGGACGTTGAATGGCGGAGTGCTTGGCAGGGGGAAATCGGCACAAGCTGTGCAGCGTAAATCGGCACTTAGCCCGCGCGAACGGTCTGTTTTGCAAGCTGTCATTGAATTGTTGCAAGCATATTGCTAAATTTGGCTTATCCCCAGCGCCGGGGGTCCGGCGGCGCTTATGAAGGAGGACGATGTCCTGTCAATGCATGCTGATACAGCAAATGCTGTGCATAACGAGGCTGCGGTAATGTCTACCGCAACCGATACTGCCACAAGTGACCGTTTGTTGGCGACAATCCTGAAATCTTTGAATGACGACAAGGCCGAAGATATCGTGCAAATTGATCTGCGCGGTAAAACCGAGATTGGCGACTATATGGTCATCTGCTCGGGGCGTTCGACCCGTCAGGTGTCTGCGATCTCGGAAAAGCTTGCTCAGACCGTCAAGGATGAATTTGGGACTGTCGCGAAAACCGAAGGCAAGGAAACGGGTGACTGGGTCCTGATCGATACGGGCGATGTTATCGTCCACGTGTTCAGGCCTGAGGTGCGCGAGTTCTACCAGCTGGAAAAGATGTGGCAGCCGATGGACGCTGACGCTACTGCGCACTAGCGTAGAACGGCAGGGGAGGCACCATGCGTGTGCATATCATCGCGGTCGGGCGCCTGCGCGCCGGGCCCGAGAAGGACCTTGTTGACGATTATCTTACAAGATTTGACCGTAGCGGCCGCAGCTTGGGGTTGGGGCCTGCCCGTGTCGTTGAGGTGGAAGACCGTAAAGGCGGTGGCATGTCAGCCGAAGCCGTGTTGTTGCGCCGCGCTATCCCGGATGGCGCGCTTTTGGCGATCATGGACGAACGCGGCCGTATAGAAAGCTCACCTGAGTTTGCCTCACGTCTGGCGGGTTCGCGCGATCAGGGGCGTAGTGATCTTGCGCTGGTGATCGGTGGCGCAGACGGGATTGATCCCGCATTGCGGGCCGAGGCAGATTTTGCACTGTCCTTCGGCAAGATGGTCTGGCCGCATATGCTGGTTAGGGTGATGCTGGCCGAACAGCTGTACCGAGCGGCGTCGATCCTGTCTGGCGCGCCTTATCATCGGGTGTGAGGCGGGCTTAATCAGTTGCCTGTTGCAGCCTAACTGAACAGGGCGGCGAGACGGCGGGCAGTGCATGGCGGCTTCGAGGCCATACCGAGCCTTGAGGTATGCCGCAGCGAATGACTGTTACGAGCCCATATGTCCAAATGCTGCGCGACGTATGAAAGTCGGCTTAGCGCAGAAAGGTTACTTCAGCGGTAACACATTCCTTTGGCTCGGCGGGCGCAGCAATTCATGACGCGATCCCAACGGTTGATTTCGCTGCGCGAAAACTTACCTTAATAACACGCCGAATTCATACCCAAGTCCCAATGCGAAACGTCTCAAAAATCGAATTGGTTAAGCAGTTTGTTTGACAACCTAGATACACAGTTCCACAATCAGATTCTTAGAAAGTTTAAGAACTTTAGGGACTTGCGCCTCAGTGGTGCGATGGGCGACCAAAAGCTACCTATCGCTGCAACTGACTGCGCTGCGGCCTTGTTTCATTTTCGGGAGCACATTCCCTTTGAGCACAGACTGTCTCGAATGCAGTGTCCTCTCGATGCCCCGACTACAAGCTGATCGCTGACGTAACCAACGCGGTCAACACGGCGAGATAACCAGAGAACCAAGCGATGGGCCAGCTTTGCTGAATACCTCTGCGGACATTTATGAGCTTGGCATAATCATCAATTTTGACAGCGAGGAAGAACCATATTCGCACTCGGAAATAGTCGTCTGCGTTGATTGCACCGACGGTCAACGCCGGTGCCTTGATGAGGCGATTGTCAATGTAGTCAATTTCTGGGGCCACGAGCTAGAACGTCTGGGCGTTCGCAGTTTCAAGTCTTTTGAACAGCTGCCATTTCCCGGCGCACTACATCGAACGAAGCGAGGCTGGCTCATTGCAAATAGGTATCACGCAAGGCTTAGCATATGCCAGCAAGTGGCAATTAATGAAGTGGGACTACGAAGCTGGAATTGCCCGCCCATTCGATCTCACTGGAGCCGACGTCAGATTTAAAGTGTATCGTCCCTAACACTCACTCGATATCAAAATCAACATTCCCAGTGTTGAAGGCGAATATGTGCATACAGTCGAGTTGTCTGACGAAGTGTCTCAGCAATATATGTCGTTGGAACAGAGGCCGAAAAGGAAGCGTTTCACATCAGTCTCGCCAACGAGAGAAAAACGGAAATCGAAGAAGGACTGTCCGCATTTGTCGAACAGCGTTCGGGCAATCCCAATCAATAGAACTTTTGTCCGTTTGCGATGGCCGCCAGCTGCCTCTAGGCGAACGCGTGCGCCCAACCACCAAGTCGACAGCATTACTGGCGGCCAAATCGTATGTTTCATAATCTCATGCCCTTGGCGAAAGATCTTCGGAAAGCCGCGCGACAGCATTTCAGAGACAGCGTGAAGGTCCGGAATGGGTCATTTGTAGCCGTCCAAACAATTCGTTCGACCGGCTGCTTAGTCCGCATAGCAGACATGATACACGCACAGACTAAGGCAACATGATCAGCTTGGTGTCGGCATTCCAGCCATCCGGCTTGTCGCGGGCCTGTACCTGCACCTGACGCACCCCTTCAGGGATGCGCACGCCTGACAGCGACCGCGTAAACGGTTGCTCTTCAACGTGGGGGTGGTGCAGCACCCGCATGCCTAGCTGATTGCCGTCCATATCCAGCACGCGCCACCCGTCTGCGTAATGATCCCAGCCCGTGTCTGGATGCGAGATGGTGACGTCAAAGCGCCACGTCCCGTCTGAAGATTGGCGCGCCGATACATTGTCGATTTGGGGCGGTTCTGCGTTTGCAGCATTTGTGGCTGCCATGACGATAAGGGCGCATCCGGTGATAAGAATCTGTCGCATGGTCATACTCTAATCATTCAGCAGGATTTTGCGAGAGTGAGAGGCGAATTCACGCCGCCAAATCACCACACAGGTCACGAAAGTGGCCAAAGCCAGAGCAGAAGCACCGATCAGCCACGCGGAGGCGGCCAGCGCAAAGTAGATTGACCGCAAGCCACGATTGAAGCTGCGCGCGGCGGTAATGTTAATCTCCGCAGCCTGCTCTGCGCGGTGATACGCTTTGGGATGTGTTTCGTCGTTTGGGACCGATGCCATAAGAACAGAGCAGTACCCAAACAGTCTGTTTGACCACACGAACTTTAAGAACGCATTAGTCAGCAGAAGGGCAGGCACCATCAGCTTGATCTCCCAGACGATTGCGGGCGGGCCTGCGCTGGTAAAGTCCTGCGCGACGCCTGCAACGCGGTCTGCATTGCCGATTAGCGCCAAGGTGCCCCCCAATGCGATCATGCAGGTCGAGGCGAGAAAGGTCGTCCCTTGACGCAAAGTCGACAGAATCTGCGCGTCGAAAATCCTTGGCTGACGTGTGACGAACTCTCGCATCCAGGCCCTGCGATATCCAGACACCAGAATAGACGTCGAAGGGCGCCGCGCACTGGGGTGTTCGATGCGCCAACCGATGGCGCTCCATAGGATAAAAAGTGCGGCAACTGCGGCCACATCATAGGTCGTAAAGAGCGCAAATCGTTCCAACATGGTCATAGTGACACGCATGGCAGGTCCGAATATTCTTGCCAATGGGTTAAATTGGTAATATTAGTTTACCAAACGGAGGATGTTCAATGGAAATGCCGATCCCTGACGCCACGGTCTTGGCGCGAAAGTCACGTGTCGTTGAGCGTTTGCAGCAAGTGTTGCCCAAAGATGCCGTCATCCATGACGAACGCGAGACGCGCGCATACGAGTGCGACGCGCTGACGGCTTACAAATGCCCTCCAATGGCTGCTGTCTTGCCCACGACGACCCAAGAGGTGTCAGCTGTCCTGCGTATTTGTCACGAAGAGGGTGTGCCCGTTGTGCCGCGCGGTGCTGGTACATCCTTAGCTGGTGGCGCTTTGCCAACCGCTGATTGCGTGATCTTGGGCGTCGCAAAGATGAACGACGTGATCGAGACGAATTATCCCGACCGCTACATTCGGGTTCAAACCGGGCGCACGAACCTGAGTGTTACTGGTGCTGTGGAAGAAGACGGTTTTTTCTATGCGCCGGACCCGTCGAGCCAGCTTGCCTGCGCCATCGCCGGCAACATCGCGATGAACTCGGGGGGGGCGCATTGCCTGAAGTATGGCGTGACCACAAATAACCTGATGGGCGTCACCATGGTGATGATGGACGGCGAAATCGTCGAGATCGGCGGCGCTTATATGGATGCAGCCGGGCTGGATTTGCTGGGGCTGGTCTGCGGGTCCGAGGGCCAGTTGGGTGTCGTCACCGAAGCCACGCTGCGCATCTTGCCGAAACCCGAAGGCGCGCGCCCTGTTCTGATGGGCTTTGATGACAATGAGGTCGCGGGCGCATGTGTCAGCGATATCATCAAGGCGGGTGTGTTGCCTGTCGCGATCGAGTTTATGGACCGCCCCTGCATCGAAGCCACAGAGGCCTTTGCCAAGGCGGGCTATCCGATGTGCGAGGCTTTGTTGATTGTCGAAGTGGAAGGGTCAGAAGCCGAGATCGACCACCAACTGTCGTTGATAATGGAAATCGCGCGCAAGCATAATCCAGTCGAGTTGCGCGAAAGCAAGTCAGCTGAAGAGAGCGCCAAGATCTGGCTGGGCCGCAAGTCCGCCTTTGGCGCAATGGGTCAGATCAATGACTATATGTGTCTGGACGGAACGATACCCGTGTCTTCCTTGCCCTATGTGCTGCGGCGCATTGGTGAGATGTCAAAAGAGTTTGGCCTGAAGGTCGGCAACGTGTTTCACGCAGGCGACGGCAACATGCACCCGCTCATTCTGTTTGATGCCAACAAGCCCGGCGATCTGGAGCTTTGCGAAGCGTTCGGTGCCGAGATATTGAAGCTGTGCGTTGAAGCGGGCGGCTGTCTGACCGGTGAACACGGTGTCGGCATCGAAAAGCGCGATTTGATGGAGTTCCAATATGCCCCTGCAGATCTAGAGGCACAGATGGCCGTGAAGGATGTGTTTGACCCCAAATGGCTGTTGAACCCGGCAAAGGTTTTCCCTTTGTCGGTGTCTCAGGCGCGCCGCGACATGCTGATTGCGGCCGAATAGGAACAGGGCAAAAGGGTCTACACCTCGTCGTTGCTCGTCTCTTTGAAATTTAGGACTGAAGAAATGATAAAACCGGACAGCGAAGCTGCATTGGCTGATGTTGTGAAGTCAGCCAACGCCCCTTTGTCGGTCAAAGGGGGCGGTACCCGTGGCATGAGTGCTGAAGGCACTGACGTATCAGTCAGTGCGCTATCGGGCATTTCGCTTTATGAGCCGGGGGCACTGACGCTTGTGGCGCAGGCTGGTACTCCCGTTGAGGAAATCGACAAAATTCTGTCTGCAGAAGGCCAAAGACTGGCGTTTGAGCCGATGGACCATCGGACCCTGCTTGGAACGCGCGGAGCGCCCACAATTGGCGGAGTTTTTGCGGCAAACATAAGCGGTCCCAGACGGATTCAGGGCGGGGCTGCGCGCGATCACGCATTGGGTGTACGCTTTGTGGATGGCAGTGGTGCCGTGGTAAAAAACGGTGGTCGCGTGATGAAAAACGTGACCGGCTATGATCTGGTAAAGTTGATGGCGGGCGCGCATGGGACTTTGGGCATTCTGACCGAAGTGTCCATGAAGGTACTACCGGTCCCTGAAACCCAAGCGACTTTGATGCTGCGCAATCTAACGGATGCGACGGCCGTAGAAGCGATGTCGCGCGCGATGGGGTCTCCGTTTGAGGTGTCCGGTGCCGCGCATTGCGCAAAGATAGACAAGCAGACGCCAGTGACACTGCTGCGTGTCGAAGGGTTTGACGCCTCGGTAAAATATCGCATCGGCGCGTTGAAAGACCTTTTGGCCAATACCGGTGCCGAGATGGAAGTTGCCTGCCCCGACATGTCATCGATGCTTTGGCAAAGCGTGCGCGACGTCAGTGAGATGGAAAACCTTGAAGGCGATGTGTGGCGCGTATCGTGCAAACCGTCGGATGCTGCACAGCTGGCAGAGCGGTCCGGCGCACGCGGCTGGTATTTTGACTGGGGCGGCGGGTTGATCTGGATACGGACGGCCCCCGGTGTAGACCTACGGATCCGACTTGGTGCTTTCGAGGGCCATGCCACTCTGGTGCGGGCGGATGCGGCAACGCGTGCAGCGCTCCCCGTTTTTCATGCGCAGGGCGACGGGTTGGAAAAGCTGGCCGCAGGCTTGCGTGCGCGGTTCGATCCGCGCGGAATACTGAACCGTGGATTGATGGGTCCCGTTCTGGCTGAGAGTATATAATGCAGACCACGTTTTCCGAAGATCAGTTGAAAGACCCCAGTATCGCGCGCAGCAACGAGATTTTGCGATCCTGTGTGCACTGCGGGTTTTGTACGGCGACCTGTCCCACCTATCAGGTGTTGGGCGATGAGCTTGATAGCCCGCGGGGGCGCATATATCTCATCAAGGACATGCTTGAGAACGACCGTGACCCAGATGCCAAGACGGTCAAGCATATCGACCGCTGCCTGTCATGTCTTGCCTGTATGACGACCTGCCCGTCGGGCGTGCATTACATGCACCTTGTGGATCATGCGCGGGAATACATCGAAGAACGCTACAAACGACCGTTCAGTGATCGCGCCCTGCGTTGGATCCTCGCGCGGATATTGCCTTATCCGATGCGGTTTCGCGTAGCGCTTTTAGGGGCCAAGATTGGCAGGCCGTTCGCGCGCTTGATGCCGGATGCTCGCTTGCGCGCCATGCTTGAAATGGCACCTAAAACGATCCCGCCTGTCAGCCGCAACGATGACCCGCAGACCTTTGTGTCAGAAAAACCGCGCCGGATGCGGGTGGCGCTGATGACAGGCTGTGCACAAAAAGCGCTGAACACGGATATCAACGACGCGACGATCCGCCTGCTCACCCGGATGGGATGCGACGTGGTTGTGGCCGAAGGTGCCGGATGTTGTGGGGCGTTGACGCACCACATGGGCAAGACCGAAGAGAGCCACGCGACAGCTGCCAAAAACATAAAAGCATGGGCGCGGGAAATAGACGGTGATGGCCTTGACGCGATTGTAATCAATACCTCAGGCTGCGGCACAACCGTCAAGGACTACGGGCATATGTTCCGCAACGATCCGGCAGTTGCGTCGGATGCGGAGCGTATCAGTGCGATTGCTATGGACGTGTCCGAAGTTTTGATGAAACTTGAGATGCCAGAAGGCGACGACAAGAAGATGGTAGTCGCGTATCACGCCGCGTGTTCGTTGCAGCATGGGCAGCAGATCAAAACCTTTCCGAAGGATTTGCTGAAACGCGCAGGTTTTACGATTGTCGAGCCAAAAGATCCGCATCTTTGTTGTGGTTCTGCAGGGACTTACAATCTGATGCAGCCTGAAATTTCCAAGCAGTTGAAATTGCGAAAAGTCCAGACGCTTGAGGCGAAAAACCCTGATGTGATCGCGGCAGGAAACATCGGTTGCATGATGCAAATCGGGGGCGGGACGCAGATCCCGATCGTGCACAGCGTCGAATTGCTGGACTGGGCAACCGGAGGCCCTAAACCGCCCACGCTCGAAAGCGGGTACACGCCCCAGCCGCAGGTGCCCATTCTGCGTTGACGGAATGTTGACGCTTCATTCTGACAACAGGCGCCAAAAATTCGCAATAGCCGCATTTCTGCCGCATCTGCCCGATATTCTCTTTGGAATTAACGAGGGGATGCTGCGTGCGGTATTGGATTGCGATCTTTATTCTTGGGGGCGTTCTGGGAGGAGCAGCCATCGCGCAGGACGCGGATTTGCGTTCTTTGCAGACCGGCGTTGACGCAAGCCCGTGGGAGGCTGTGGGAAGATTAAACATCGGCGGGAACAGCTTTTGCACCGGTGCGTTGATCGCCCCCGACATCGTTTTGACGGCGGCACACTGCCTCTATAACAGCGATACGGGCGAGCTTGATCAATCACGACCGGGTCGAATTTCTGGCGGGCTGGCGCAATGGCCGTGCCTCGGCCTACCGTAGGGTGCGCCGCGCGGTCATTCACCCTGACTATACTTTTGATGAACACGTCTCATCGGAGCGGGTCCGCAACGATCTTGCCTTGCTCAAGCTGGATCACGAAATCCGGAATACGACTGTGACCCCATTCAGTACCAGCACACGCCCTGACCAGGGCGCGCGTGTGGGTGTCGTCAGCTACGCGCGTGACAGATCCAACGCTCCTTCTTTGCAAGAAGTTTGTCAGGTTCTAGGGATGCAGGAGGGGGTTCTGATCACCTCTTGCACAGTGGACTTTGGATCGTCCGGAGCACCAATCTTCAGCTTTTCAGAGGGGCGGGCCCAAATCGTATCGGTTGTCTCGGCGATGGCGGAAATTAACGGCAAAAAAGTCTCTTTGGGTACCGACCTTGATGTGCCGCTAAAGCATTTGCGCGCCGAACTGGACCGCGCAGGGAAAAGTGTGCCGCAGGTTTCCGGCGTGGCCGCCGGTCGCGGTCTTGCGAAATCCAGGAGCAAAATTTGTCAGACCGGAGGAATAAGATGCGAGTGCGTTTGACGGCTGCTATTGTGAGTTTGGTGATTGGCCTTGCCGTACCTGCAGTGGCACAGCAAAAAACCACGGGCTTGCGCGGTATGGCGGCTGAGAATGACGCTTTGGTGTGGCAGTCGGTAGGGCGTCTTGATGCCAAGGGCTCCGGGTTTTGCACGGCAACCCTCATCGCTCCCGAACTGGTATTGACGGCGGCACACTGTGTCTATGACCGTAAAAGCGGCAAGCTGTTTTCCCCGGAGTCGCTAACGTTTAGAGCAGGGCTGCGCAACGGTGAAGCAGCGGCGGCACGGGCTATCAGCCAGATCGAAGCACACCCCGCATATAATCCGCGCAGTGGCGTTGTCGTTGAGAATATCCGCCATGACGTGGCTTTGCTGCGGTTGGAAGACCCAATTCCGACCACGGAACTTGATCCCTTCGTGTTGCATAATGCAATTGTGTCCAGCGGACCGGTCAGCGTTGTTTCTTATGGCCGCAGCCGCGAAAACCTGCCGTCCCGACAGGACGTTTGCCAAGTCGAAGGAACGCGGCAAGACGTCATGTTTATGGATTGTGACGTTACTTTTGGCTCGTCTGGCTCTCCTGTCTTCAGTCACAAGAACGGACGCGGTCAGATTGTGTCGGTCATATCCGGCATGGCCAATATTGAAGGGCGTAAGGTGGCCTTGGGCATGACGTTGCCGGATGTTGTGGCGCAGCTTCGTCATCAGATGTGGGCAAATAAGCAAAAGCCGGTCGCACAGGTTAATCGCATCCGTGTTGGATCCGGTGGTGCTGCTTCCGGGGCGAAATTTGTCCGACCCTGAGGGTCTTGAAAGCGCAAAAATCCTTCCCACATTGATGGTGTCGGGGTGCCTAGACAGGGCCTTGGCGACTGAAAACCAAGGGGCGTCCGATTGACGGAGCCTCTGCACCTATCGCTCAATGAAGAGGATATACTCATGCGTACACTTGATTTTGCACCGCTTTACCGTGCAACCGTCGGCTTTGACCAAATCGCCGATCTGATGGACCGGGTTCTGACGACCGAAGGCACGCAGCCTTCCTACCCCCCTTACAATATCGAGAAACTCGATGATGACTCCTATCGCATTTCAATTGCGGTTGCCGGATTTTCCGAAAGCGACCTAAGCGTTGAAGTCCGTGAAAATGCACTGATCGTATCGGCTCGCAAAGCAGACGATGATGGCGATCGCAGCTATCTGCACCGTGGTATCGCAACCCGTGCATTCGAGCGCCGGTTCCACTTAGCGGACCACGTACAGGTCACAGGTGCCAGCCATGTCGATGGCATGCTGCATATTGATCTGATGCGCGAAGTACCTGAGGCGCTCAAGCCCAGACAGATTTCAATTGCGTCGAGCAAACAGATCGAAAAAGACGTGGTTGACGCAAAAGCGGTGAACTAGGCTGGCAACCACGAACAAGTGCAGGGCGTAGCCACGCGGCTGCGCCCTTTTTTATTCAGCGTGAACGAGCCGCATTGCCCCGTCACGTATGGATTGAAGCGCGACGGTACCAGCTGCGCCCCGCGCCAAAAGTCGCAGACCGACCAGCATCGACAACAGAGCCTGTGCAGTAGAAGGTGCAGCAACCGATGCAGGGATTTGCCCCTCATTCTGACCTTTTTCAATCATCTCGCAAAAGAAGCCTTCGATGTCGGCAAGAGATTTGCGCACGACATCGGCTACTTCTGGTGGTTGATTGGGCAGGTCTTGTGCTGTGTTGATCACAAAGCAGCCGAGATTGCGATTGCTTCCCTCTGCCTCTTCAATCAAGCCGTCAAACAGCGCTTGAATTGCAGCGACCGGGTCGTCCCACTTTCTTAACTCGGCAAGTTTGGCCGCGCGGTTTTGTTGATCGTAGCGTGCAAGCGCGCGATCAAAAAGCGCTCTCTTTGATCCGAAGGCGTTGTACAGGCTGCCTTTATTGATTTGCATCGCTTGGATGAGGTCGGCCATTGATGTGGCCTCATAGCCCTTTTTCCAAAAGACTTCGGTGGCTTTGTCCGTCGCTTCGTCGATATCAAACGTTTTTTCCCAGGGCATTCTGGCCTCGTTTTCCTACGCTTCTCTAAAGAATATATAATTCTATACCGATCGTTTAACAAAATACACTGAAGGTGTTGACCAAACGGTATAAGCTCCCCACATGTTAGTCCATACCGATTGGTATAAAAAATTCATCTCTGAAGGAGACTCCGATGACCGATTTTGCAACGCATACCTTTGAAACTGCACCCGATGCCGCGAAACCTCTCTTGGAGGCCGCGCAAAAAAACTATGGCTTCGTGCCCAATTTGCTGGGTACGATGGCCGAAGCCCCCGCATTGTTGGAAGGGTACATGACACTTGCAGGTATCGTCGGGAAAACTGCGCTTAGCGAAACAGAGCGCCAGATCATTCTGATGACGAACAACAGGCTGAACGGTTGTACGTACTGTATGGCGGCGCATACGACGATCTCAAAAGGGGCGGGTGTGCCCGAAGATGTGATCGCGGCACTCCGTGAAAATACGCCTATCAATGACGGTAAACTGGAAGCTTTGCGTCAGTTTTCCATCGTCGTGAACGAAACACGGGGCTGGCCTTCCGATGCGGATGTCGCTGCATTTCTTTCTGCTGGTTACACCAAGCAAACCGTGCTCGAGGTCGTGCTTGCGACTGCTTTCAAGGTGATGTCAAACTACACAAACCACATTGCAGCCACTGATCTGGATGCAGCTTTTTCCCCGAACGAATGGTCCAGGGATCAAGCAAAAGCCGCCTGAGCTGAATGCATGGACAAAGGGCTGCCTGCGGGTGGCCCTTTTGCTATGCCTTGTCTTCCGGTGGCGCGGTTTCAGGAAAATTCCGGAAAGCAGCCCCGATGAGATCATGCATATAGCTGCGTGCGACCTCTGGTTGGATCATCACGATGCTTGGGCGGCAGGCCAGTGACACAAGCCCGTGCACAGACGCCCACAGTAGTAGAAAAAACTGCCGGTGCTGTTCATCTGCCGGATCCCCGTCGCCTGCGCGGATCAACATGTTCAACAAACCTTCCTGCAGTTCTGTTGTTTTGAAATCTAGCTGCAGGTCGCTGTCCCGCTCAAAAAGCATGTACCAGCGGCGGGGCTCTGCGTTGGCAAAGTCGAAATAGGCCTCACCGATTGCGATCACCTTGCCGCGCGCGCTGTCCGGTGCCGCGGCGAGCGCACCGCGCAAGGCCTGCGCGAGCCTGTCCGCGCAGCGCGCATTGACCGCTCGTACCACGCCGTCAAGATCGCCAAAAGCGTTGTAAAGCGACCCCACTGAAATACCTAGTTCCTTGGCCAGACCGCGCGCGTTAAGCGCACCGCCCCCTTTTTCGAGGACGATGCGCTCTGCCACGGTCGTGGCGCGGTCGCGGATGTCGGCCAGATTGCGGTCGCGACGGGAGAGTTTTTCTTTGGTAGTCATCACTTCCTTATCTGAGCGAGCCGCGTGTCGTTGTCAAACTTAGAAGGCCTGTGCGCCTTTCGGGGTAAAGCGGTAAGTCTGATCTGACAGATCATGCTTTGCCATAAAGCGCGCAATGGAGCCGAATGTAGCCGTTTCAATGCGCGAACCGTGGTCTGAAGTCGTCAGTGCTGCCGATTTCGCCGGTGCCAGCAGTCTTTTGAAACCACCGATCTTGATGGGTTGCGGGTTGAAATGTGCCGTGATGTTTGCCTTGATTTGCGCTTTGTCAGCAGTGCCATAAAGGCTCGCCATCAAGACATCGAGCGTATGTTCGGTGCAGTTTTGAAAATCAATTGTGCGCGGGTTGGCCAGCACCGAATAGTCGGCGTTGTGCAGTTTGGCGTAGGTCGGGCTGGCAATCACGCCAAGCAGTTTCTTTTGCAATTTGGGGTCTGGCACGACGACGCCCGCATCCAACGCATAGGCTCCGGCGAAAAAGTCAGCAGGGCTGTCCTGAACAAGGCGGCTGACGGTGCCGTCGTCAGCCTGTTGATAGAGGTTGTAGACCCGATACCCCTTATGCTGTGTTCCGTCAGCTCGGGTGATCTGGGAATAAACCCAATAGGCCACGTGGGTGTATTCGATCCCGCTGGGCAGCGTGCTGCGGTCGCGTCCGACACGGGCCACGATAGCCACATGTGCGCCGCGCTTGGCGAGATCGCGTTCAAGCTTGGCTGCGTAGGTTTTTACCTCGTCTTGGGGAAGGGTTTGCGCGGCAGCTTCCTGGCTGCCGGCAGTTGCGAAGGATGGCAGCGTCAGAGCAAGAGCTACCGCAATATATTTCAAAAAACGTGTCATGTTATCTCTCCGGGTTCAGGCGGTTTTAGTCGAGCGTGGGTGCTGCGTTGGGCATCACCGTGATGTTGATCGTCTGGGTCGGGCGACCCACCTGGCTAAGATCTGCGCCTGTATCAATGGCGCTGGTGCCGACTTCTTCAAGAACTTCACCAGTGATTGCGATGGCCGAACCGACCGCGATGATCGGAACCGCAGCGACGGTGGCGACACCTGATACAGCAGCGGCACCAGCGTGGCTGGCTGCTTCACCCGAGTGATATGTCGCTTCGGCCGAGTGTTGACCCGAAGCACCTGCGAAGGCTGCGGTAGCGGTCGTGGCCAGTGTCAGGCCGATAAGAGCAGAGCGAATGAACATTGTGTTTCTCCTTTTGTGAACAATGTTCATAACAATTGGAAGGTGGAGGCGATTCTGTCAATCATTTTTATGAACATAGTTCACAAAAAGTGTAGAGCCCGATGCCTGAAAGGTTCGAAGGTGATTTAAGATCAATGCTTTAGACAAAAATAAAGGGCCGCAAAAAATGCAGCCCTTCTACGTTTCTAAGTGGTTTTAAGCTTAGACCGACATGCAGATGTACTTCATTTCGAGGTAGTCTTCGATGCCGTGATGCGATCCTTCGCGGCCCAGACCGGATTGTTTTACCCCGCCAAAGGGGCCAACCTCGGTCGAGATGATGCCGGTGTTTACGCCGACGATGCCGTACTCAAGCGCTTCCGACACCTTGTACACGCGGCTCAGGTCTTTGGCATAGAAGTAGGCGGCAAGGCCAAAGATCGTGTCATTGGCCATTGCGATAACCTCGTCTTCGTTTTCAAACTTGAACAGAGGGGCGAGGGGCCCAAATGTCTCCTCCTGCGCGACCTTCATGTTTTGCGTGACACCGGTGACAATTGTGGGCTCAAAGAATGTGCCACCTAGATCATGTGGCTTGCCGCCCGTTAGGACAGCGCCGCCATTCTCAACAACATCATTCATGTGCTCAAGCACTTTATCGACAGCTTCTGCGTTGATGAGCGGACCCGTTGTGATGCCGCTCTCCAAGCCATCGCCGACCTGCAGGTCTTCTACGGCTGCTTTCAGTTTGGCGGCAAAGGCGTCATATACACCAGCCTGCACATAGATGCGATTGGCGCAGACACAGGTCTGACCGTTATTGCGGAACTTACACATCATGGCACCTTCGACAGCAGCATCGAGATCCGCGTCATCAAAGACGATAAAGGGTGCATTCCCGCCCAGTTCCATCGAGCATTTCATGACTTGATCGGCGGCCTGCTTGAGCAAGATGCGACCGACCTCGGTAGAGCCTGTGAACGTCAGTTTACGCACGCCTGGGTTTTCGCAGAATTCCTTGCCTATTTCTGATGCGGAAGACGATGTCACCACATTGAAGACACCTGCAGGAATGCCTGCCCGTTCTGCCAGTACACCCATGGCAATTGCGGAAAGGGGCGTCTCTTTTGCCGGGCGCGCCACGAATGAGCAACCGACCGCCAACGCTGGGGCTGCCTTGCGAGTAATCATGGCGTTGGGAAAATTCCACGGGGTGATCGACGCTGCGACACCGATGGGCTGCTTCAGGACCGTGATCCGCTTGTCGCGCTGGTGGCCGGGGATGGTTTCACCGTAGACCCGTTTGGCCTGTTCGCCCATGAACTCTATAAAGCTGGCACCGTAGCCGATTTCGCCTTTGGCTTCAGCGTGAGGCTTGCCTTGCTCGGCGGTTAGGATGGTCGCCAGATCATCGGCGTGCTCCATCATCAGGTCGAACCACTTTCGCATGGTATTTGCGCGTTCCTTGCCGGTCCATTTGGCCCATTCTTTCTGCGCCGTTTCGGCTTGCGCAATCGCACCCGCAACTTGCGCGCGGCTCAGGTCTGCGACCTGCGCGATCACATCACCGCGGGCAGGGTTGGTCACATCAAACGTGCCATTGTCGCCATCAACCCACATGCCGCCGATATAGGCGCGGGTCTCCATCAGGCTAGGGTCCTTGAGCAGGGATTTGAGGTTCGTGGCTGGAAAATCTTTCATCGCTTATCCTCCCGAAATAGCTGTTGTCTCCATTTCAACTCTGGCACAATTTGTCCAGTTCCATCGCAAGGGGAAAAAGATGCAACTGGACGACGCTTTTGCGCAAGCAGACCATATCCCGGACGGCGCGCTCTATCCCGACCGGTGGGTAGCCAAAGCGCGAGATTTTCGAACTGCCTTAGGTGAGCGGGCATTGTTGGGGGTCTCCTATGGCCCAAGCCCGCGTCAGGTGTACGACCTGTTTGCGCCGGAAGGTAAGGCCCAAGGTACTCTGGTGTTTGTGCATGGTGGCTACTGGCTGCGCAATGACCGCACGTCGTGGTCGCATCTGGCGGCGGGTGCTGTAGCGCGCGGCTGGACGGTTGCGGTTGTCCAATATGACCTGTGTCCGCAGGTGCGGATTGCTGAAATCACAGGTCAGATTGCCCGTGCCGTGACCCAATTGGCGCAAGACACTGACGGCCCCATAAGCCTCACAGGCCATTCCGCAGGCGGGCAGCTTGTCGCGCGGATGATGGCGCCGGGTGTTCTCGCTGCAGATATTCTAGCGCGGATTCAGGCTGTTGCCCCGATTGCACCGGTGGCAGACCTGCGCCCACTTTTGCAAACGTTGATGAACGACGCATTCGAAATGAAACTCACGGATGCAGAGGCCGAAAGCCCGGTGTTGCAACCTGCGCCTATGCGTCCGGTGACCATCTGGGTCGGATCAGACGAGCGGCCCGCCTTGCTGGAACAAGCCAAGGCGCTGGCGGCCGCATGGAACGTACGCTGCGTGATAGAGCCCGGTTTACACCACTTTGACATCATAGACGCACTGGAAGACCCGCAAAGCGACATGGTTCGGTTCCTCACGTCGCAATAAGGCTTGATTGGGTGCACGCTTTCAGCCAAGACATCAGCAGGCTGCGGGCGATGGCGTCTTCCGCGCAGTAGAAAGCCATGATGTCCTGAACGCCGGGACCTTTCTGTAAAGGAGGGTCTGACATGACCGTACTTACACCAACTGCACGTCCCGAAATGTATCGCTACCATAACGGCGAGAAATCAACTCTGCCCTTTGAGGCTGCCGAATACGAAGGGCGGCTGGAAGAACTGCGCGAACGTATGGACGCCGCAGGCGCGCAAGCTGCCGTTTTCACATCCATGCATAATATCGCCTATTATTCTGGCTTTTTATACTGTGCCTTCGGAAGGCCATACGGGCTTGTTGTTACGGAAACTGATTGCGTGACGATCAGCGCGGGCATTGACGCAGGGCAGCCGTGGCGCCGCAGCTTTGCTGACAATATTACTTACACGGATTGGCAGCGCGACAACTTCTGGCGTGCAGTTGCGTCAGTTTCTGGCAAGAACCGCGTTGTCGGATACGAAGGCGACCACCTCACGCTGATGCAGCGCGACAAGATGGAAGACTTTCTGGCACCGCTTACCATGGTCGACCTCTTTGAGACGACAATGAGGCAGCGCATGCACAAGTCTGAGGCTGAAATTGCGCTGATCCGTCAGGGGGCACAGGTGGCCGACGTCGGTGGCTATGCGATCCGTGACGCGATCAAGGAAGGCGTGCGCGAGATTGATATAGCGATGGTGGGCCGCGACGCGATGGAGCATGAAATTGCCGCGCGTTTTCCCGACGCGGAATATCGCGACACATGGGTCTGGTTCCAGTCCGGTTTGAACACCGATGGCGCACACAACCCTGTCTCGTCGCGCAAACTGCGACGTGGCGATATTCTCAGCCTCAACACATTTCCGATGATTTCGGGGTACTACACCGCACTGGAACGTACGTTGTTTCTGGGTGAAGTTGATGCTGCCAGCCTGAAAATTTGGGAAGCCAACGTGGCCGCACATGAATATGGGATGGGCCTGCTGAAACCAGGTGTCTCCTGTGCCGACGTTACACAAAAAATCAATACGTTCCTCGAAGATCGCGATATGTTGCAATATCGAACTTTTGGTTACGGGCATTCATTTGGTCTGCTTAGCCACTACTATGGACGCGAAGCGGGGTTAGAGCTACGCGAAGATATCGACACCGTTTTGGAACCCGGAATGGTTATCTCGATGGAGCCAATGCTGACAATTGCAGCAGATAAACCCGGCGCGGGCGGCTACCGCGAACATGATATACTGGTCGTGACGGAAGAGGGCGCTGACAACATCACCGGCTACCCCTATGGCCCAGACTTTAACGTGATCGGCTAAAGCGAAAGCGCGCGTGGGACATTTATTCGGTCATTACGGGTGCAAGCCTGTGCGCGCTGACTATATGATGTAAGAACCAACTGAAAAAAGAGGCTCTTACATGGTTTTTGGACGTCTGATGGGCATGGCGCTTGTGGTTCTGACCATTGTCTTTGTGTCCCTATGGTTTTATGCCCGTGCCGCAAAGCGCGAAAAACTCGAGGTGCAATGGGACAAGGATCAGGGTCCCGGACGTCGCGAAAGTTTTGTGCAGGCAGAGATGATGGCGTATGAAGGATCACTCAAGCGCAAGCTAATCTGGGGTGTTTACGTCATACCGAGCACTTTACTGGCGATCCTGATATATGTGACAAATATGGGTTAGGGGGCCGTTCTATGGTTTATGCGAAGTGGTTTTTCATTATTGCGTTCTGGGCACTGATCGGTGCCTTTTTCCACTATACCCTGCCGCAGGTCGATATTGCGCGGATTACGGATACTTACGAGAAGCGTGTAAATCCTGGCTCGAACGCGCTGTTCTGGTCAGCCGGAGAAGCTGGCAGCGCCTCTGACGCGCTGGAGCGCGACGTGTTCTTTATCCAGACACGTCTGACCAACGACCGCGTCATGGTCTACCGCAATGAAGACACCGGTTGGATCTGGCCACCGTATTTCAAATTCGACACGTCGAACCTGCAGGCAGAAGCGTCAGATCTGCGGTCCACTGCAACGGACCCGCAGTATGTGGCGATCCGCCATTACGGGTGGCGGTTGGAAGTTATGTCGATCTTCCCCAACGCTGTATCTGTTTGGCCTGTCGATGGCCCTGACGCGAGCAAACCTATCCCGTGGGTCAGTGGCCTTGTCCTGACGCTTTTCGCGGCGCTGTTCTATGGCATATGGGTACGCTGGCGGCGATTCCGCATTGCGCGGATCGATCCAAAACTAGAAGAAATGCACGACAGCTGGGAAGCCACGGAAGACGCCGTAGCCGAGAAAAGCGGCAAGCTGCGTCAGTGGTGGGCCCGCAAGCGCCGCGGTTATTAGGCTTGGTCGGACTTGGCGACCATCCGGCCCATGTGACGCGCGCCCAGAATATGCACATGCAGGTGCGGAACTTCCTGTACTCCGTCTGCGCCTGCGTTTGAAATCAGCCTGAAGCCGTCGCCAGAGGCAAGATCAACGCCTTCGCGGCGGCAAACTTCTCCGATGGTGCGTGTGTAGTCTATGATTTCTGCATCGGTCGCTGCGGCGGCAAAGTGATCATAGCTGACATAAGCACCTTTCGGGATCACCAGAACATGCGTGGGTGCCTGCGGGTAGAGATCGCGGAACGCAAGGCTGTGGTCGGTTTCCAGCACGGTAGTGTTCGGTATCTCGCCACGCAGGATTTTGGCAAAGATGTTCTGGTCGTCGTAGGCGTAACTCATGTGGTGTCGCTCCGTCTTAAAAGGCTTTAGTCCGAAAATAACCGGTCGCTTGTCGCAATCTCCCAGGCAGTCGCTTGGGGGACCGACAGAAAGGCGGCTAATGCTGTCGAATTCTCGCCCACATCCGCTTCTTCGCGAATACGCGTCAGATTGGCGAAATCCGCGTCTCTGATGCGGTCGCTTTCAAAAATCATATCGTTGCGGATCGTTGGTAACAGACGATCAAATGTCTCAGGCGCGGTCTGTTCGCCCGCAAGGCCCACACGCATGGCATGTCCGATAAGATAATCGTCCGTAAACGTGCAGTTCACTTCCAGAATACGCGTGATCGACCGGTCAGCAGCGAAGTCTTGCAGAAGTTCGATGTTTGAGGGGTCCATGCAGACGATCATCCGGTCGGTTTCATAATAATCGAAAAGCATGCGCATCAGCGCGCGTCGATGGCGGGTCCGTTTCTCCAAAGAAGTTTGTATACCGCCAAGATCGGGTAACGGGGTGGTTTCTTCGTTGAAGAGGTATTCGATTGCCGGCACGTTAGTGGCTTGCCGGATGTATTCCAGCAAGCGTTTGGCAACATGCCATTTCTTGCAAACGACGATTAACAGCTCGCGTTCGCGTCCCAAAGTTGATTCTGTTTCCCAGAACCGCGCTGCAAAGCGGCGGCCGATCCGTCCTCGGCCTGTCAGGAACTGGAAAAGGCTGGGGCCCTCATCGGAAATCGTAAAATTCACATTTGAGGCCGCATAAAGAAGCCCCAAACGCCTTCTGAGGTCCGTCGCCTCAGGGCTGATCTTGCGGGCGAAAAGATAATCCTGACCGACCAGCATATCGTAGTGGTCATTGTAGAATGTGACAGGCATCCCGTAGTCGGTAAACATCAGGAAAGTCAGCGTGCGGCTGCGGATTTCCTCTTCCGGTATCAGATGGGGCACGATGGTCTGGAAAAAGGTTTCGTCCGGTATCCATGTTGTAGAGAAGAAGCGTTTGATGTCGCGGCGGGTACGCAGGAAATCCATTACTTTCTCAACCGTGAGGCGGCGCAGGCACCACCATTGGCTGCCGATCCGCATCTCGAGATCTTTTGGCAATTTCCGCTGCAAGCCCATCTTCTGCTGAATTGCCATCGCGTTATAAAAGAGTGTCTTGTTTTTACGTTCGTTAAAGAAGTGGCGATAGATCAGCCGTTCTTCCTTCATGCCGGTCTTGATCCAGTCGCTTTCGAAATAATCAAAACACTCAATGAAATCGGCATCGTTATCATCGAGGTACTGATGGGTGAACTCGGCAGTTTTGATCGTCATGCAGTCACCCGACAGCATGTAGAAATGCGTGGCTCTGGGAAATGCCTCAACCGCAGCCTCGAGCGCATTCAGCGATGCCTGCACAAGGGACCATTCCCCCCAGCCGCATTTGATCCGCTTTTTGGCGAAAGTCACATTGGCGTTGCCGATAAGGGCATGGCGGATCGCGTTATAGTCTTCCGGTTTTGCGTTTGCGTCAAAATGGATCGAGACACAGTCGCCCACACCTGTCAGCAGTTCCGCTTGCCGAATGATGGCAGCGGGTTCTTTGTGGCATAGCAAGATGTAGGCGATTTTGGCCAAGGTTCTGATGTCTGCTGCTCAAGTTGCGTATTTCTAATATGTTGATAAGGGTGAAGGCCAATTGAATAAACCGAATTTATTTGCTTTTTTAATTGGCACGGATGCATCTGGTGCCGAAAGCGGCGTTATCAACAGGAGAAGACGCATATGGGTTTCCCCGGAACCTGGATGACTGAAAGCGAAAGCTTGGTGTATCGCGTCGTCCCCAAATGTGCGTGTTCGACCATAGGACAGATCATGTACTACTCTGATCATGGTGCATTTTTCGACGGTGACATCCATGACGCACAGGACGGGTTACACAAATGGGCGTTGGATCACAGTAAGGATCCGATCTCGGACAATGTCCGTAATCATAAGTCTTATTCGTTTACCTGTGTCCGTAATCCCTACACCCGCGTTCTGAGCTCGTTTTTTGACAAAATCTGCGGCATTCAACGCAATGGCAACCGCTACCGTGGCAATCTTGTCCCGCAACTGATCCAGAAATACGGGATCGATGTCGGTGGCGACGACGGGCAGGCAGAGTTTGACCAGATCGCTTCTTTCCGGCGGTTTTTGTTGTTTGCGCGCGATACCATCAAGTTCCGCAAGCCGATGGACCCCGATATCCATTGGTCGGCCATGTCGGGCCATATCAGTACTTTCATCGTGAATGGCGGCAGATACGACAACATCTTCTGGACCGAAAGTTTTAACGAGGGCATGCAATCGGTGCTGGATGGGGTCGAGACGCCCCAAAAGGTCATCCTCGCCGATGTGCCGCGCTTTAACGAAAGCGAAGGGCACGGCCCCAAGCGCGCGCATGACGTTGCGGATTATTTCGATGATCTGTCGATGCATCTGGTCTACGAGATCTACAAACGCGATTTCGAAATTTTCAAATACGATTTCGAAAATCCGGCCAACAAGATGCCGGTGGGTGAGATTGATCTTGATGAGGTGCACGCCAAGCTTGGCGACTAAAGGCCGCGGCTTGCACCTGCCCTGCAAACTGCCTACATCCACGCCATGGCTCAGGTTAAATCGTCAACCAAATCAGATCCGAACTACAAAGTCGTCGCAGAGAACCGCCGCGCGCGGTTTGATTATGCGATCGAGGAAGATGTGGAATGCGGTATTATTCTAGAAGGCTCCGAAGTGAAGTCTCTGCGCGAAGGCGGAGCCAATATCGCTGAAAGCTATGCAGCGGTCGAAGACGGTGAGTTGTGGTTGGTCAACAGCTACATCGCCCCTTACAAACAAGCCAAAACTTTTCAACATGAAGAGCGCCGGCGGCGCAAACTTTTGGT
The DNA here is from genome assembly GCA_963796445.1 of uncultured Alphaproteobacteria bacterium. Taxonomy (GTDB): domain Bacteria; phylum Pseudomonadota; class Alphaproteobacteria; order Rhodobacterales; family Rhodobacteraceae; genus Roseobacter. Next base: position 183,403 of record CAWCLQ010000012.1, read on the forward strand.
CAGTCGCAAGCAGCTTTCTGATTTTTGGAATGCCACGCAGCGCAAGGGGATGACGCTTGTGCCCTTGGTGCTTTATTTCAACCATCGCGGCATGGCGAAGATCAAAGTGGGTGTTGCCAAGGGCAAAAAGCTGCACGACAAACGCGAAACGGCCGCAAAGCGTGATTGGTCGCGCCAGAAATCCCGCCTGATAAAAGACCACGGGTAGGGTCTGCACGCGACCGCGCGGTAGGTCTGAGTGCGTCAAGCGGGCTTGCCTGTTTCAACTCAGAGCGTTACTCAGAACCCACTGTGTTATGCGGGGGTATTTAGATGGCCGACGATCCAACAACGCTGGTTTCCACGAATTGGCTTGCCGCGCATCTCAAAGATCCGGACTTGCGTCTGCTGGACGCTTCTTGGTACCTGCCCGAAGCAGGCCGAAATGCGAAAGACGAATACGACGAGGCGCATATTCCGGGCGCGCGCTTCTTCGACATCGACGAGATTTCCGACCAACGGTCTGATTTGCCCCATATGGCCCCGCCGATCGAGAAATTTATGTCACGCATGCGGGCCATGGGCATCGGTGATGGTCACCAGATCGTAATCTACGATGGTGCGGGCCTTTTGTCTGCGGCCCGGGTCTGGTGGCTGTTCAAGCTTATGGGCTTTGAAACGGTCGCAGTTCTGGACGGCGGATTTCCCAAATGGAAGGCGGAGGGCCACGCGTTGGAAGACATGCCGCCGATGGTACGGGACCGTCACATGACAGTGCGCTTTCAAAACCAGCTTGTGCGCGACGTGACGCAGGTGTCGGCGGCCTCAAAACTGAATGACCACGTGATTGTCGACGCCCGCGCGGCCGGTCGTTTTCGCGGCGACGCGCCAGAACCGCGGGAAGGTCTGCGCGCAGGCCACATTCCCGGATCACGCTCGGTTCCCTTTACCACGCTATTGAATAAAGACAGAACGATGAAATCGCCAGAAGAATGCCGCGCCGTATTCGAAGCAGCAGGTGTGGATTTGAGCAAGCCGGTCATCACAACCTGCGGGTCGGGCGTTACGGCGGCAATTCTGGCGCTTGCGCTTGAACGATTGGGCCACCGTCAGTGGTCGCTTTATGATGGATCATGGGCCGAGTGGGGGATGTTCCCCACAGTGCCCGTCGCGACAGGAGACGCATGATGTTTGAAGCTTTGAAAGCCCCGCCACCGGATGGTATCCTCAAATTGATGCAGATGTATCGTGAAGATCCCCGCGAAGGAAAAATTGACCTTGGCGTGGGCGTCTACAAAGATGCAAACGGCCTGACACCGGTGATGCGCGCCATCAAATCAGCCGAGCATACGCTTTGGGAAACACAAGACACAAAAGTGTACACCGGTCTTGCCGGCGACCCTGCGTTCGCGGACGCGATGATTGATCTTGTTCTGGGCACTGCTGTGGCGCGCGAGACAGTTGCCGCTGTCGCCACACCGGGCGGCACAGGTGCTGTAAGGCAAGCGTTCGAGCTGATCCAGATGGCACGGCCAGAGGCGCGCGTGTTCGTGTCCGATCCGACGTGGCCGAACCATATCTCTATCTTGGGGTATCTGGGCATGAACGTTGTGCGCTACCGCTATTTCGACGAGGAGTCGCGCGGTGTTGATTTTGAGGGCATGCTTGCTGATCTGAAGACGGCCAAGGCCGGCGATGTGGTGTTGCTGCACGGCTGTTGTCACAATCCGACGGGCGCGAACCTCAACCTTACTCAGTGGCAGGCGGTGGTCGACGTGCTGCTTGAAACCGGTGCTGTGCCGATGGTCGACATTGCTTATCAGGGCTTTGGCGATGGTCTGGAACAAGATGCGGCCGCCACGCGAATGGTGGCATCTTCTGTGCCAGAGTGTTTGATCGCAGCAAGCTGCTCGAAGAACTTTGGCATATACCGTGAACGCACCGGCCTTTTAATGGCGATTAGCCAAGATGCCGCCGCGCGCAAGCTGCATCAGGATACGCTGGCATTCCTGAACCGCCAGAACTACAGCTTTCCGCCGGATCATGGGGCCCGGCTGGTTACAATGATCCTGACCGACGACGCATTGCGGGCGGACTGGCAGGCTGAACTGGAAGAGGTTCGCCTGAGCATGTTAGCCTTGCGCCAGCAACTAGCTGATGAGCTTCAGCGCGTTTCGGGGTCTGACCGTTTCGGATTTCTAGCCCAGCACCGTGGCATGTTTTCACGCCTCGGGACGACGCCCGATAAGGTCGAAGCCATGCGCGAGAAAAATGGCATCTACATGATCGGTGACAGCCGAATGAACATCGCGGGGTTGAACGCGAGGACAATTCCGATACTGGCGCAGGCTATCATCGACGCAGGCGTATAAATCGGTCTGTGTCGCCCAACGGCTCAAATTAGTTCCTTTGGTGCATCCTTAAGTGCCTCCCAAGGAATTGGACCGGAAACCGTATATGGATCGATAACAGGATACCCTGCGGCGACCCAGAAAGGCACTAGGTCTTTCGGCCGGCGCGCATGTGTTGTGGCCACCTGTAGAACAGACCTTTCGAATACCTGAATGCCAAGCGGTGAGTGGTGGTCTTGAGGTGTTTCGACCCGCTCGTGCCGCTTTATACGCTGCTGTGCCTGGCACCAAAAATTTTCGCTGACCCATAGCTCCACAAAATGTTGATCGGCGGACTCTTCTCCTCGGGCTGGCTTTGTTGCCCTTCTGATCTGTACCAATCCCGATGTGTCAATCGTGATGACCTTATCCTGAGATGAGCCTGCAGGCGCCGGATAGGGGCGCAGATTGATTTCAACCTTGTCAGGTTCGAACCGCATAAACCATGCGCTGGAGTGGTGGGCTGAAAGGTACCCGCGCATCGATACAACGCCCCCAGCTGGCTGCTGCGCATAATGCCGTGAATACTGCCATGGTCGCACCACGCTCCCATGTCTCGTTCTCAGGTACACCCACCAAGAGGTGTCCGATTGCGATGATCCCCGCGCCCAGCGAAAGGGGCAACAGAACGATACTGAATAATACAGGCGGGAGCGCTGGAGGTTTCAGGGTATAAGTCGTTGTGCTTGTAGTGGCTTCAGGCATGTCGATGGTAATCCCGGTGTTTACTGGTGTTTACCGCAACGCATGGTCAAAACTCTGGCGATTGCAGGGTCATCCCCAAGTCATAAGACTTGGCCAACAGTGCCTGACGCCGTTTTACAGACCCCGTGGAACCGTTCAGAACCTCAAGTCTGCGCGGTGACAGCCCGAAATATCCGAAAGTGCCATCTATCCAGCTGGTGTTCAGCGCGTCCTGGTACCCTGCAGTTTCCATCTCGTCTGATCTTGCCCCTGCGGGCACTAGCAGAACGCCCGATCGAGGCTTAAGCAACGATTTGTCCGGATCATCCAACTGGTCGTAAGCCCAGCCCCATGTCCAAACACGATCAACCCAGCCCTTCATCATCGACGGCATACCCCACCAAAACAGAGGAAATACGAGGCATATAGCGTCGGCACGTTCAATGCGCGTCTGCTCTGCACGCACGTCAGCAGGGGTTTCGCCTTCTACATCCTGCATGGACCAAATTGGATTGAACCCCTCGGTGTGCAGGTCTGCAAGTTCGACCGTATGATGCGCTGCTTTGCTGCCTTCCATAAAGCTGTGGGCTATGGCTGCGGTAAACGACGCGGGATCAGGATGATCGAGAACGGTAAGTACGTGCATATCTGGCAGCCTTTGTCAGGGTGCTATCTCAGGGTCATAGCGTGTTGTCACTGTGCATCCTCAAGTAAGGTTGAGGTCAAGTGGAAACATGAGACGGCAGCGATGGATGCACGTGGGCGCGCGGATACAGGAAGCCGGTAAGCCATCACATCCCGCTTAGGCGCGTTACCGCGCCAGACCGGACGAGGCAAACTTGCGCCACGGATGCGTAAAGGTGCGCGCACTGGGATAAGCCCGTCAGATTAGGTTTAATGAGAGCTATCCCCGACAAAAAAGATGCGCGGGAGCGTCGAAAAAGACGGTCCCGCGCAAATCAATCAGCTTCCGCCGTCCGTACCTTCGGGCAGGGCGGCTGCGAGGCGATGCAGTTCAAGGATCGCTGTGACCCCCTCTTCGCCTTCGCTGACAAAGTCGAGCAGAACCCTGTCGCCGCTGGCGAGGTCGGCAGGCACGATCACGTCAGCGCCCAGTTGCCAGACTGTTTTGTCGGTGAGGACGATAATGTTCGCGACGCGGTCGAATGCCATGACGTGACCTTCGGTTTCGTCAGCACTCGCAGGTGCAGCAAGAAAGCCCGCCAAAACGGCGGAGATTACAAGGAATTTGGTCATTGGTTTTTGTCCAAGAGAGGAAAGCGCTCTCAGCGCGCCAAACGCGCTTGCAGCCGCCGGAAGGAGCCTCGCAACCGGATGAGAACGGATAGTGCAGAACAGATGATTCTTGCAAACGAATTGTGAGGGGCTGTGTCGAATTATACACTGTCTGACAGGTGCGCCACAGGCGACACCAAACTTGCAAAACGGGATATCACATAAAAAACCCGGGCGCTTTCACGCCCGGGCCAGGTTCGCCTCTATGGGAGGAAGAGACTTAACCTTTTGCGAACTCTGGGTATGCTTCCATACCAAGTTCGGAGACGTCCAGACCGTTGATCTCGTCCTCTTCACTGACACGGATACCCATGACCGCTTTGAGGATGAACCAGACGATCAGCGATGCGACGAAGGTGAATACGCCGTAGGCGACTATACCGGTCAGCTGTGTCATCAGGTTTGCATCGCTGTTGTAGAAGATAACAGCAATGGTGCCCCAGATGCCTGCAAAGAGGTGAACAGGGATTGCGCCGACAACATCGTCAATTTTGAACTTGTCGAGCAGTGGAACAGTGAAGACGACGATGATACCACCAACTGCACCAATCCAGAGCGCACCGAAGAGTGTTGGTGCCAAAGGTTCAGCCGTGATGGACACGAGACCGGCAAGCGCGCCGTTCAGAACCATTGTAAGGTCAGGTTTCTTGTACACAACCTGCGTCAGGATCAACGCGGTAACCGCACCAGCTGCCGCCGCCATGTTGGTGTTGGCAAAGATGCGCGATACGTCGGAGACGTCACCAACAGTGCCCATTGCAAGTTGCGAGCCGCCGTTAAAGCCGAACCAACCGAGCCACAGGATGAACGTACCCAGTGTGGCAAGTGCGAGGTTCGAGCCTGGCATAGGATGGATCTTGCCGTCTTTGCTGTATTTGCCCAGACGTGGACCAAGTACGATGACACCAGCCAAAGCGGCCCAGCCACCCACGGAGTGAACGACGGTCGAGCCCGCGAAGTCAGAGAAGCCTGCTTCAGAAAGCCAGCCGCCGCCCCACTGCCAGGAACCGGAAATCGGGTACATAAAGCCTGTCAGAACGACAACGAAGATCAGGAAGGGCCAGAGTTTGATGCGCTCAGCAACCGCACCAGACACGATGGACGCCGTTGCGGCAACAAATACAAGCTGGAAGAAGAAGTCTGAGCCAACCGAGGCATAATCCAGCGCTGCGTCAGCAGCCGCAACACCGACGGCATCCAGAACCGTCTGGCCACCGATGGCAAAGAAGCCGTTAAAGTCACCAGGATACATCGTGTTGAAGCCTACGAGCCAGTACATGATGGCTGCGATGGAAAAGAGCGCGATGTTCTTGGTCATCTGCATGGTCACGTTCTTGGAACGCACCAATCCACCTTCGAGCATGGCAAAACCTGCCGCCATAAAGAACACAAGGAAACCCGCCATACAAAACAGCAGGGTCGTCATGATGTATGGGCCGATTTCGTCGAAGCCCGGTGCCGCGTCTTGCGCGAACGCCAGCGACGGCATCGTTAGCAACGCAGCAGCCGTAGCGAGTGTCTTAAAGTTTGTCATAGTCTTATCCCTAAGTTACCGCGGTTCAGAGCGCGTCTTCGTTGGTTTCACCGGTCCGCACGCGGACTGCTTGATCAACGTTAAGTACAAAGATTTTACCGTCACCGATTTTGCCGGTTTGTGCCGTTTTGGTGATCGTTTCTACGATCTGATCTACGGCAGCTTCAGGCACCACGATCTCGATTTTTACCTTTGGTACAAAGTTCACGGCATATTCAGCGCCGCGGTAGATTTCCGTGTGGCCCGACTGAGAGCCGAAGCCCTTGATCTCTGTGACCATCATGCCGCGGACACCGGCTTCAGTCAGCGCTTCGCGGACCTCTTCCAGCTTGAACGGCTTGATTGTTGCAATGATGAGTTTCACCTCGTGTCCCCTTAACTTTGGCAGATTACCCTGCGATGGTTGCGCAGGCAGATAACGACATGCGCTTGTGGTGAGGGAAGTTTTGGCGCGGAGTCTTTGCCCGCTATTCGACCTGTTTGCATAAAAAATGTGCATATAGGTTAAAATGATTAAAAAATGTGCATTTAAATAATGCATCCGTTAAGCGAAGCGGGTCAACAATGGCTGAAAAGACGGGTACAGTGGTGCAAATAACAATGGGCCGGGCAGGTTCTTCATGAGTGATTCATCCAAACGCAGGCGGCCATTGGTCGCCGATAAGCGCTATGTTGCGACGAAGGCAAAACCTGCCAAGCGCAAGGCAGCCACGCGCAATAAACCCAAGCGCAGAACGCCTAAACGCCGGGGGGGTATCATCGGCTTTTTCCAGCGCATTATCCGGTGGTGCCTGCGTTTGATCTGGCGGATCACATGGCGTGTCGGGTTTGTGGCGGCTTTGGCCTTGGGGCTTATGGTGGGCTACTACTATACAACATTGCCGCCGGTGGATGAGTTGTTGGACGGTCGTGCCAGAGGGTCGGTAACGCTGTTGGATCGCGAAGGTGCGGTCTTCGCATGGCGCGGGGACCAGTTTGGCGGGGTTGTAACGGCACAAACGGTGTCGCCCCACCTCAAGAATGCGATTGTCGCTACTGAAGATCGCCGGTTTTACAAACATGTGGGGCTAAGTCCGCGCGGGATCGCAAGTGCCGTCAGGATCAACCTAAGCGAGGGTCGCGGCCCGTTGTCCGGGCATGGCGGCTCGACGATCACGCAGCAGGTGGCGAAATTGCTATGCCTTGGTGTGCCCTACGATCCTGAGGTGCAAACCGAGGAGGAGTATGAACGTGATTGCCGACGCGGAACGATCCAGCGCAAGGCAAAAGAAGCCATCTATGCACTCGCAATGGAGGCGAAATACTCTAAAGACGAAATCCTTACAATTTACATGAACCGTGCGTTCCTTGGCGCTGGTGCCCGTGGGTTTGAGGCGGCGAGCGAACGTTACTTTGGAAAATCTGCAGCCAATCTCACACCCGCCGAGGCGGCGATGTTAGCGGGTTTGCTGGTAGCGCCGACACGCTTCGCGCCGACGAATGACCTGACGCGCTCGCAGGGGCGTGCCGCGACCATTGTGCGCTTAATGAACGATCAAGGATATTTGTCAGACACGGAGGCTAGAGAGGCCCAAGCGAACCCTGCAGAACTGTCAGAGGCAGCAGAGGCACGCTCGGGGGGGTACTTTGCGGATTGGGTGATGTCATCAGGCCCGGAGTTCTTTACCCGCAAAACCACCGAAGATGTGATCATCAAGACAACGCTGGACCAACGCTTACAGCGCAACGCCGAAGATGCCTTGAAGTGGGTTTTTGAAAACAAGGTGCGTGATGGCAGTAAGGCGCAGGCGGCAATCGTCGTGATGTCTGCGGACGGGGCAGTGCGCGCCATGGTGGGCGGTCGCAATACCAAAGTGTCGGGTGCATTCAACCGCGCGGTTCAGGCCAAGCGTCAGACGGGTTCGGCCTTCAAACCCTTTGTCTACGCCGCGGCCCTGGACTTGGGCTATTCGCCAAATGACACCGTTACAGACGCGCCGCTTACGATTGATATTCCCGGGTCAGGCCCGTGGTCACCGCGCAACTATACCAATAAATACTATGGCGAGGTCACCCTGACCACGGCGCTGCGCGACAGTCTTAATATCCCTGCCGTGAAGGTATCAGAATTTGTGGGCCGTGATCTTGTCCGCCAGGTGGCAAACGATTTTGGTCTGGAAAGCGATCTGGCGGCTGGCCCTGCGCTGGCTCTTGGCGCATCCGAGAGCACTTTGATCGAGATGACCGGCGCCTATGCCGGAATTTTGAACGGTGGATCATCCGTGCAGCCCTACGGCCTCGTTGAGTTGCGGCTCTTGGGAGAGGAAGAACCCCTTATGGGCACCGGTGGCGGCATTGGCGAGCGTGTCATCCAGGAAGACGCCGCGCGGCAGTTGATTTACATGATGGAAAAAGTCGTCTCGGAAGGGACCGGTCAGCGGGCCAAGTTCGGCAATTGGCAGCTCGCAGGTAAAACCGGCACGACGCAAGCGGCCAGAGATGCCTGGTTCGTAGGGTTCTCGGCAGATTACGTGGCCGGCGTCTGGATGGGCTATGATGACAACACACCGCTCACGGGCGTGACGGGCGGTGGTCTACCCGCCGAAATCTGGCGCGAAACAATGGCGCGTGTGCATGAAGGCTTGCCCGAGACACCCTTGCCTTTGACCGACCCGTCGGGAGTTGGTCAGGTGCGTGGGGAAGATGGTAGTCAAACCGCCAGTGGGTCCGGCGGCGGTGCTATCGGTATCCTCGAAAGCCTGCTGCGCGACATTTTGGGCAGCGGTGGCGGGCGTGAGGCATCTGGAGGCGTTAGCGGATCTGACCGCTGAAGTGTCTGAAAACTAGCCGAGTTTCTTGAGATCCGATACAACCGCGTTTATGTCGCCACCGCGTTTGTCGAGCATCGATCCGATTTCGGTTCGCTCGGTCAACAGGAGGTTCACACCTTCAATATAGACGTTGAAAAACTTGTCGCGGCCCGATTTGTCAGAAACATGGAAGGTCACGTCGAACGGGCTTTGTCCCTGAAGGTAAGCTTTGGTCTGGACTTCAAAACCAGAGCGGATGGAGCTGACTTTTACAACTTCGACGCGACCGCCAATAAAGTCCCTGAATTGCTTGCCATACTTGCGCGAAATGTACCCTTGGAAGGCGTCCGAGAATGCGCGTTTTTGCGCGTCTGATGCGCTGCGTCCATCTACGCCAAGCGCATATTGCGCCATAATATTAACGTCCGCATATTTGATGAAAATGCGTTCAAGATCCCGCAGCACAGCGGTATCGGACTTGCCGGAACCGATTACTTTCTGAACCTCGGACACGACTTGGTTGACCAGGGACGTCGCTGCTTGCTGTGTCAAAGCCCAGACCGGCGTTGCCGCCATGCCAATGGCCGCCAGCGTGCCAGTGACAAAATTACGTCGTGTAGGGTGCGCGTGCATCTCCAACCTCTTACTCTGCGTATGGATCGTATGGGTCGTACGGATCAAGATAGGGATCTTCTTCCGCGGCGCCAGCCCCATCTAGGTCAAATCGGCGGCTCTGCAGGTAAATTGAGCGGGTTTGTGCGTAGCTGTCGGCGCTGTCGTACAAAACAGAGTCGATTGCAGTTCCAAGCCGGTCGCGATCGTTCAGCCAGGCTGCACCGCGTGATACTGGGGGTATCAAGTTTTCGGGGCTGGAATTGACGGTCACGAAGGTAAGCGGGTTGGTGAAGACGTCGGTCACGAAAGCCGATGGCATCCCTTTGGGTCGACGGGCCAAAGATGGGCATTTCGATATAAGCACCTTCCCCGACACCCCAAACTGCGAGCGTCTCGCCGAAATCGGTGTCGTGATCCTCGATATTAAGCTCGGTGGAAGGGTCAAAGAAACCGAACAGTCCCAAAGTCGAATTCATTGCAAACCGTGTGGTTGCAATACCGGCACCGGCCAGATCACCTTGAAGCAGACTGTTAATAGCATCGCCGGGTTCGGACAGGTTGTTCGCGAAATTGGTCACACTTTCGCGTATCTCAGGCGGTATAACGGCGGCATAGCCCTTTGAAACCGGGCGAACCAGATTTCTATCAAGCCCCTTGTTGAACGCATGCACGCTGCGATTCTGCGCCTCGTAAGGATCGTTGATGCCATCAGTGCGTGTGGCGGGATCCTGAGACGTGGTACAGGCCATAACCAATGCCGCCGCAGCGAGCGCAAGTATAACGCGGCAAGAAGGGCGAGATGAATAATAAAGTGGCAATGGTTTTGTCCTACAAAACAGATTAAAGCCTAGTTAAATCTTTTATTGATGGTTTCCATAAGGCAAAACTATGGAACAAGTTGTTATGGGTATTAAGCGGCAGAGTATGCTCATCACGCATCAAGGTAAACCGGAAGTTCTTTACTGTCGGGTACTAAGTGCGTTCAGCCGCCTTTGAAAGGGCTCTCATGCAGGATGCATACATGAAACTGGGGCGTAAAGAACTACGCGGCGTTCTGAGCAAGAACCGCGGTCTTTTCTGGGCTGTCGGACTATTCAGCCTGTTTGCCAACCTTTTGATGCTAACCGGCCCGATCTACATGCTCCAGGTTTACGACCGTGTGTTGGGCTCCGGCTCGGTCGAGACGCTTATCGCGCTCTCTATGTTAGTGGTTTTTCTTTATAGTGTCATGGGGATACTGGACTTTACCCGGGGTCGGGTGATGGCGCGCGTTGGCGCACGGTTTCAATCTGATCTGGATCAACGTGTTTTCGATGCGGTGATCCGCAAATCGGCTGTGGCGCCAGACGTAAAAACGCAGACCGGATTGGCCGATCTTGAATCGGTGCAACGTCTCATTACGTCGCCTGTTCTGATGGCATTCTTCGACATGCCTTGGACACCTGTGTTTTTCGCAGGCATATTCATCTTCCATCCGTATCTGGGCTATCTGGCACTTGTTGGCGGGGCCGTTCTGGTCCTGATTACGATTGCGAACCAATTTCTGTCACGCGCGCCCCAAGAAAAAGCAACCGCGTCTTCGCACCGGGCGGCTTTGATGTCTGACCAAATCAGGACAGAAGCGGAAATGGTGCAGTCCATGGGGATGCGCGATGCGGCATTCTCGCGGTGGCAAAAGCAGCGTGGGCTTGCGCTGTCGCAACAGGTTGCGGCGACCGACGTGGGTGGCACCTTTACTTCGATGACAAAATCGATCCGGCTTTTCCTGCAATCTGCGATGCTGGGGCTTGGCGCATATCTGGTGCTGCAAAACGAATTGACACCGGGCGCGATGATTGCCGCGTCAATCCTACTGGGCCGCGCTCTTGCGCCGGTTGAGATGGCCCTGAACCAGTGGCCGGTGGCGCAACGGGCCAAAAAAGGGTGGGAAAACCTGAGCGAATTGCTGGGTGCTGTGCCGGAACAAGTCGCAAGGACCGCTCTTCCCAAGCCGCGCGCGCATCTTGTGGCAAAATCGCTGACCGTTGTGCCACCGGGTGAGAAACAGGCGTCATTGAAGGCGATCAACTTCGAAGTGAAGCCGGGACAGGCGGTTGGGGTAATCGGACCTTCCGGCGCAGGCAAGTCCACGTTGGCGCGTACGCTGACAGGCGTCTGGGCGCCAGCAGGTGGATCGATCCGTCTGGATGCTGCGGCGCTGCACCAGTATGAGCCGGCCGTGTTGGGCAAACACATAGGTTATCTGCCGCAAAGGGTGCAGTTGTTTGATGGCACCATCGCTGAAAACATTGCCCGTCTGGACGAAGCACCGGATGCTGAAAAGGTCGTCGCCGCAGCCAAGGCGGCAGCAGCCCACGAGATGATCCTTGAATTTCCGCAAGGCTACGACACGCTGATTGCGGCAGGTCAGGTACGTTTGTCTGGCGGTCAGATGCAACGCATCGGACTTGCGCGCGCATTGTACGACGATCCTGTGATTGTTGTGCTGGATGAGCCCAACTCGAACCTCGACAATGTGGGGTCGCAGGCACTAAATGCCGCGATCCGCAAGCTCAAGTCGGAGGGGCGGTCCGTGCTTATCATGGCGCACAGACCCGCAGCAATTCAGGAATGTGACACGTTGATGGTGCTGGACGGAGGCATGCGAATGGCCTTTGGACCGAAAGACGAAGTGCTAAAAGGCATGGTGAAAAACCACGCACAGATCAAAGCGGCACCTGCGGCTGCAGGAGGCGTCTCATGAATGATCAAAATGCGTGGTCGGCTCGAAAATACCTGTTTATCGGTTTTTTAGGGCTGGCCGTTCTGGTGGGCGGTTTCGGCGGATGGGCGGCGCTTAGCCAAATCTCTGGTGCAATCGTGGCATCAGGGCGTTTCGAGGTCGACCAGAACCGCCAGATCGTTCAACACCAGACCGGTGGTACTGTCGCGAAAATCCTCACCGATGAGGGCGAAAAGGTCGAAGCGGGGCAGCTTTTGATCCAGCTTGATGGCGTGGAGTTGCGGTCGCAACTTGCGATCACCGAGGGGCAGTTGTTCGAGTTGATGGCGCGCCGTGGACGCCTTGAAGCTGAACGCGATGGCACGGATGAGTTATCATTCGAACCTGAGCTTGTCGAAATTGCAGCGGAAAATCCCGACGTGGCAGAGCTGATAAAGGGGCAGACAAACCTCTTCAATGCGCGGCGCGCGTCGACACAACAGGAAATTGACCAGCTTGCCAAACGCGGCGACCAAACGCGAAGCCAGATTGTAGGCATAGAGGCGCAAGAAGCGTCCCTGGCCGAGCAACTTACATTGATCGAGGAAGAACTTGGCAATCAACAGTCGCTTTTTGACCGTGGGCTGGCACCGGCGGCGACGGTCCTGAACCTGCAGCGTAAATCGGCGCGGCTCAATGGTCAGCTGGGCGAATTAGCGGCCAGCAAAGCGCAGGCAGAAGGACGGATCACAGAGCTTGATATCGAACGGATCAAGCTGGGGACGCGGTTGCGAGAAGAGGCTATTACCCGACTACGTGATCTGCGCTACCGCGAGTTGGAACTGGTGGAACAGCGCAATGCCTTGCGCGGAGAGTTGGACCGTATGGATATCCGCGCGCCTGTATCTGGCATCGTGTATGGCTTGCAGGTCCGTACGCCCCGTTCTGTTGTGCGCGCAGCTGAACCTTTGATGTATCTGGTGCCTCAAGACCGCCCACTTGTGATTGCAGCGCGCGTTGATCTTATCCATATCGATCAGCTGATTTCGGGTCAGGAAGTGACATTGCGCCTCTCGGCGCTGGATCAGCGTAACACCCCTGAACTTTACGGGCAGGTGATTCAGATTTCAGCGGATGCTTTCGAGGACGACGCGACAGGGCAAAGTTACTACCGTGCAGAGATCATCCTGAACCCCGGCGAGCTTGCAAAGCTGCCCGAGGGCACGATCTTGATTCCGGGTATGCCGGTTGAGGCATTTATCCGCACCGGTGACCGAACGCCCATTGCCTATCTGGTCAAACCATTGGCAGATTACTTTAGTCGAGCTTTCCGCGAAAGCTGACGCGCACCCACTTCAAAGGAGACTACCATGAGCTTTTCATCCCGCCTCGCGGAACTGGGCGTTACCCTGCCTGACGCACCGGCACCCGCCGCAAACTACGTGCCGTTCGTCAAAGTGGGCGACACGGTTTATGTGTCGGGCCAGATCTCCAACGGTCCTGACGGCATGATTACCGGCAAACTGGGCGATACCATGGGCGTTGATGAAGGGGCCGCCGCGGCGCGCTGCTGCGCGATCAGCTTGCTAGCTCAGGTCAAGGCGGCCTGTGACGGCGATATCGAGCGTCTGGTGCGGGTGGTCAAGCTAACCGGTTTTGTGAATTCGACAGCAGACTTCGGCGATCAGCCAAAGGTTATTAATGGCGCATCCGATTTTCTGGTCGAGGCTCTTGGCGATGCGGGGCGTCATTCGCGCTCGGCTGTGTCGGCGGCATCACTGCCGTTCGGCGTTGCTGTCGAAATCGAGGGAATTTTCGAGGTTTCGTGATGACGCTGCTGCCCGATGATTTCTTGCGTGTGCCTTTGGCACACAGGGCATTGCACGATGTAAAAGACGGGCGCCCCGAGAACAGCCGCGCCGCTATTCGCGCGGCAATGGCCGCAGGGTATGCTATCGAGATTGATGTTCAACGCAGTCTTGATGACCGCGCGATGGTCTTTCATGATGATGATCTTGCGCGTCTGGCGGATGCCAAGGGGCCAGTTACGCGCAAAGATGCCGTAACTTTGGGCAAAACTGCCCTGCGCGGTGGGGATGAGGGGATACCGACCCTGTCTGAGGTTCTGGAACTTGTGGCAGGAAGTGTGCCTTTACTGATCGAAGTAAAGGACCAAGACGGTGCGATGGGGCCAAATGTCGGCCCGCTGGAACAAGATGTTGCGCGGGCCCTGCAAGACTACACGGGACCGGTCGCCGTGATGTCGTTCAATCCACATTCCGTCGGTGCATTGGCTACCCTTTTGCCGGATATCCCGCGCGGTATCGTCACGTGTGGCTACTCTTGGAAGGCGTGGCGCTTACCTGCCAAAACACGTTCTTACTTGCGAGAGATACCCGATTACGACCGTTTCGGATGCAGTTTCATCAGCCATGACTGGCATGATCTAAACCGCGCACGGGTCGCTGCGCTCAAAAAGCAAGGTGCGCAAATTCTCTGTTGGACGGTCAAATCGCCCATTGAGGAAGCAAAGGCACGTGAAATTGCAGACAATATTACGTTCGAGCAGTACATGGCGCCGTTTCCCGCTTGATCCTATGAGCGTCAGGTCCAAGTAACCTGTCATGACAAAAGGCGCGGCAATGCAGGAACAAGAGGTCGAGATTCGTGTGGTCGCTTCTTTGCGGGAGGTGGACGCGGAGGCGTGGGATGCCTGTGCTTGCCCCGAAGCTGCGGATGGCGCACGCGCACTTGACCCTTTCACGACCTACCGATTTCTGAGCGCGCTTGAAAACAGCGGGTCGGTCGGCACCGGTACCGGCTGGCAACCGCAATATTTGACAGCGTGGATTGACGGCATGTTGATCGGCGTGGCACCGATGTATGTCAAATCGCACAGTCAGGGGGAATACATCTTTGACCACAACTGGGCGCATGCGTACGAGCGGGCAGGCGGGCGCTATTATCCCAAGCTACAGATTGCGGTGCCACACACACCGGCAACGGGGCGGCGGTTTCTGGTGCGCCCCGATTTTGACGCGGCAGGCACCGCTGGTTTGGCGCAGGGTGCAGCCCAATTGGCTGCCGATAACCGTATTTCTTCGGTTCATGTTACGTTTTGCACTGAGCAAGAAGCCAAACGCGGTCAAGAGCTGGGCTACATGCTGCGTAAGACGCAGCAGTTTCACTGGCTTAATGACGGGTATGATGAATTTGACGACTTTCTGGCGACACTCAGTTCGCGCAAGCGCAAGAACATTCGCAAAGAAAGGGCAGGGGCGCAGGCGTTTGGCGGGACCATCCAGACCTTCAGCGGTGACAGCCTGCAGCCCGAACATTGGGATGCCTTTTGGGAGTTTTACCAAGACACTGGTGCGCGCAAATGGGGAACGCCCTACCTGACCCGCGCATTTTTCGACGTCGCGCAAGAAACGCTGCGCGACGACATGGCGCTTGTGCTGGCCGAGAGAAACGGGCGCTGGGTCGCAGGTGCCTTGAATTTCATTGGCGCCAAAACGCTTTATGGCCGCTATTGGGGGTGCGTAGAACATCACCCGTTTTTGCACTTTGAACTGTGCTATTATCGCGCGATAGATATCGCTATCGAACGCGGTCTGGACCGGGTCGAGGCCGGTGCCCAAGGGCAGCATAAACTGGCGCGCGGATACTTACCGACGCCAACATGGTCGTTGCATTGGATCGCCGATCCGGGTTTCAGAGACGCAATTGACAACTACCTTGAAGCCGAACGCGAGGCTGTTGACGAAGAGATCAGCGTGCTGACCGATTATGGTCCATTCAAGCGCATAGAAGTTGAGGAACAGGAATGACAGAGAAACTGAGCACAGAGACACGAGGTCCCTTGTTGGAACCTCTTTTTGACGCGGGCTGGGAAATGGTCGAGGGCCGCGATGCGATCTGTAAGAAATTTGTTTTTGAAGACTTCGTCGCCGCTTTCGGTTGGATGACAAGAGTTGCTATTTGGGCGGAAAAATGGAACCACCACCCCGAGTGGGACAACGTCTACAAGACAGTGAATGTGGTGCTTACGACGCATGATGTCGGAGGCCTCAGCACGCTGGATGCAAAACTGGCCCGCAAAATGGATAGTCTAGCAGGGTGAATTATGACAGGCTTACTTGATACGGTAATCTGGAACGGGCAAACTGTTTCGGATGTTTTGACAATAGATTTCTTGATGTCTGCGGTCGGTTCGGTTTTTGCCGCCGCCGGTATTCTGATACTGGGTTGGATCATTTCGGCATGGCTGCAAGGCCGTGTGCGCGCTTTGGGCCGTAAGCACAAAAACCTTGATGACATGCTCTTCGACTTTCTGGCGGCCATCGTCCGCTATGTCGTGCTGGGCTTTGCGTTCCTGTTTGTGCTCAACACTTTCGGGGTCGAGACGACCTCGATTGTTGCGGTTGTTGGTGCGGCCGGCTTGGCGGTTGGTCTGGCTTTGCAGGGTACATTGTCCAACATCGCGGCAGGTGTGATGCTCATTCTGTTCCGTCCTGTAAAACTTGGTGATTTTGTGGACGTAGGCGGCACGATGGGAACAGTGAAATCGCTGAACCTGAATTTCACCGAACTGGCCGATGTCAGCAACGCACAGGTCATTATCCCGAACGCGCAGGTTTGGGGAAACATTATCACGAACTATTCCACCAACGACACGCGGCGCGCTGAATGGACGTTCGGTGTCGGATACGGGGTCAACCTTGCCGACGCAGAGCGTATCATCCGCGAGACGATCATGGCCGACCCGCGCTCAAAAACCGATCCAGAGCCGTTTATTCAGGTGAATAACCTGGGCGCAAGCTCGGTTGATTTCCTGGTGCGCGTTTGGGTCGATGCAGCCGAGTTGTTCGGTTATCAGGCCGATATGAAGCGCAAAGTGAAAGAGGCTCTTGATGCCGGTGGCGTGGACATTCCGTTCCCGACCACAACCATCGTTCAAGCGTCGTAAGAGACGCTGGATAGCATTGAAAAAGGCCCGGGCACATTGAGCGCCGGGCCTTTTTGTTTTAGCCAATTCGTGGTGCTATTACATATTCTCAAGCAATGCTTCACCGGCGGAAACTTCGCAGGTGCCAGGGCTTTCTTCGGCCTGTAGCAGCGTGACCTTTCCGTCTTCGACGAGCATCGCGTAGCGCTTTGAGCGGTCCGTCAGACCAGCGGGCGGTGCGCTGAACTCCATGCCGAGTGCCTTGGTGAAAGAACTGTCCGCGTCGCCCAGCATCGTGATGCCCGCATCAGTAGCGCCCGTTGCCTCGCCCCAGGCTTTCATAACGAAAGGATCATTGACCGATACGCAGATGATTTCGTCCACGCCTTTGTCGTCGAACTGGCTTTTTGTGCGAACAAAGCTTGGAACATGCGCGGAATGGCACGTTGGTGTAAAGGCACCTGGCACGGCAAAGATCACCACTTTGCGTCCCTTTGTC
Organism: uncultured Alphaproteobacteria bacterium; assembly: GCA_963796445.1. Taxonomy (GTDB): domain Bacteria; phylum Pseudomonadota; class Alphaproteobacteria; order Rhodobacterales; family Rhodobacteraceae; genus Roseobacter. The sequence continues at coordinate 200,838 of CAWCLQ010000012.1, forward strand.
TTGTCTGCAATAGATACCTGTGCTGGCCCGTCCGCGCCCAGTTCTACCAAATTTGCGTCGGGAAGCTGATCGCCTTGCGAGATGGTCATGTGATACGCCTTTCTAATATTTGCGTTTGGTCTTGTCAGGGATATAGGGTGCGCTCTGAGCAGGGACCACTTATTTAAGGCAGGAGAAGCAAAATGGGCCATGTGGTCGTGATCGGGGCGGGTCAAGCTGGCGCGTCTTGCGTTGCAAAATTGCGCAATGGTGGTTTTGAGGGTCAAATCACCTTGATCGGTGCCGAACCCGTGGCCCCTTACCAGCGTCCGCCTCTGTCCAAGGCTTATCTGATGGGTGACATGCCGCTGGAGCGGTTGTTTCTACGACCCGAGCGGTTTTATGCAGAGAACGATATCGATTTGCACACGAATTGCCTTGTGGAGGGTATCAGTCCTCGGAACCAGACAATCTCTCTGGGGGGCAAGAGCATCGCGTATGATGAATTGGTACTGGCCACCGGGTCCGTGCCGCGTCATTTGCCTGCAGCGATCGGGGGCGCGTTGGAGAACGTCTTTACCGTGCGCGATCTGGCTGACGCGGATGCAATGGCACCGCATTTTGTGAAAGACGCACGTGTGCTTATCATTGGCGGCGGCTACATCGGGCTTGAGGCTGCTGCTGTCGCTGCAAAATTGGGTTTGCAGGTGACGCTGGTAGAGATGGCGGACCGCATTCTGCAGCGTGTCGCAGCACCGCAAACCAGCGACTATTTCCGTACTTTGCATTCAAGCCATGGTGTTGATCTGCGCGAAGGCGTGGGGCTTGCGCGCCTTTTAGGTGATACCGCCGTTACAGGTGCAGAGTTGACTGACGGTTCCATACTTGATCTCGACTTTGCCATTGTAGGCGTAGGGATCGCGCCTGCCACGGAACTGGCTGAAACTGCGGGTCTGACACTCGATAACGGTATTGCAACCGATGCGCAGGGGCGTACATCAGCCCCGCATATCTGGGCTGCCGGCGATTGTGCTTCATTTCCCTATCGCGGGGGGCGCATCCGGCTTGAAAGCGTGCCAAATGCAATCGATCAGGCGGAAGTGGTGGCAGAAAACATCATGGGCGCTGACAAAGACTATGTCGCCAAGCCGTGGTTCTGGTCGGATCAATATGACGTCAAGTTACAGATCGCGGGGCTGAACACCGGATACACGGATGTCTACAGCCGGATTGGCGAAGGTGCTACCGCGTCTTTCTGGTACTACAAAGGGGATCAGTTGTTGGCGGTGGACGCTATGAACGATCCGCGTGCTTACATGATTGGCAAACGACTGATCGAAGCGGGTAAGACTGCGGATCCGACCCTCGTGGTGGATGTGGATGCGGATCTCAAGCCGCTCTTGAAAGCGTGAGGATCATCGCAGGGGAGTTCCGCGGCGTCGCACTTGCCAGTGTTGGAAAAGGCGATGCAGGCGCGCATCTACGCCCCACGACGGACCGCGTCCGCGAAAGCCTTTTCAACGTGCTGGTCAACCATGATGTGATTGAAGGCGCGCGCGTACTTGACCTTTTCGCGGGGACCGGTGCGCTGGGGCTTGAGGCCTTGTCGCGCGGGGCGGCCCAGGTGACTTTTGTAGATGATGGACGCGCGGCGCAACGGCTGATCGGGCAGAACGTCGCCAAATTGCGGGTCGGTGACAGGACAGACCTTGTGCGGCGTGATGCGCGGCATCTGCCGGGGCGGACGGGTGCACCCTTCAATCTGGTCTTTATGGACCCGCCCTATCACAAGAACATGGGCGCGCTGGCGCTGGCTGCGGCAGAAAAAGGCGGATGGCTTGCGCGCAACGCCTTTATTATCTGGGAGGAAGCCTATCCAATCGACGCCCCCGAAGGCTTCTTGCAAGTGGATCACCGTAAATACGGCGACACGCATGTGACACTCTTGTCGAAATCGCAGATGTGATATGTTAAGGTTGGCGCATGTTTGCGAATGCACGCTCATTCTTTTGGGCAACGGAGCCCCGCGAGGTCACAGCACCAGAGCCGCCCAAAAAGCGGCCAACACCGGTGTTCATTGGTGATGCGGTACAGCCTTGGGGCGGCGAGACGCTGCTTTTGTCAATTCTGCGCGATGATGCACTGCGAAAAGACGCAGAAGACTAGTCGTAGGTCGGGTGAAACTTGCCGGCAGGCGACAGCGTGAAAATATCCGCACCTTCTGCGGTAACGCCGATCGAATGCTCAAACTGTGCCGAAAGCGACTTGTCCCGCGTCACGGCTGTCCAGTCATCCGCAAGCGTTTTGGTCTCGGGGCGCCCGAGGTTGACCATTGGCTCGATGGTGAAGAACATTCCTTCTTCCAGCACAGCACCCGCGCCACGCCGTCCGTAGTGCAGCACGTTTGGCGGAGCGTGAAACACACGGCCCAAGCCATGGCCGCAAAAATCGCGCACGACCGACATGCGGTTGCTTTCCACGTAAGATTGGATCGCATAGCCGATGTCACCAAACGTATTGCCGGGTTTGACCGCTTCGATCCCCAGCATCAGCGCATCGTGGGTAACCTGAATAAGCCGTTCTGCTTTGCGCGGTAACTTGCCCGCGACATACATGCGACTGGTGTCGCCGAACCAACCGTCAACGATTACGGTCACATCGATGTTCAGGATGTCGCCGTCTTTCAGCAGCTTGTCGCCGGGAATGCCGTGGCAGACCACATGGTTGACCGAAATACAGCTTGCGTGTTTGTAGCCCTTATACCCGATGGTCGCCGACGTGGCGCCGGCTTCTTCGACCATGCGTGTGATATGTTCGTCCAACGCGCCTGTTGTCTGGCCGACAAAAACATGCTCGGCGATATCGTCAAGGATACGGGCAGCCAGCGCGCCCGCCGCGTGCATTCCCGCAAAATCTGCCGTTTCGTAAATTCTGATGCCGTCTTTCGTGTGTCGGCCTTTGAGGTCTTCGGTCACTTGTTTCTCCATGGCGCGTATTTGCGGCCTTCTAACGCGCATTTTCCCCAAGGGCCAGAGCGCGTCAGATTACCAGCCTGAGCGGGGCCGCGATTTCGATCGCTTGCGCGGTGATATTGGTGCCTAGGCAATAAGTTTCAACGCCTGCATCACGGGCGGCCCGATATGCCGCGGCGTACGTCGGGTCGATATCACTGGCGAGCTTAAATTCAGTGCAATCGGTGCGCTGCACCAGATATAGCATTACGGCACGATGGCCTGCGGCGACCGTCGACGCAAGCTCGGCCAGATGTTTCGCCCCGCGGGCGGTGACGCTGTCGGGAAACTCTGCCACACCGGTTCGGCGGCTGAGCGTCACGCTTTTGACCTCAATATAGGCGTCTTGCAGCCCGTCGCCGCTAAGCAGGAAATCGATGCGGCTGTTTTGCCCGTATTTCACCTCGGGTCTGACCATCGTATAGCCTTCAAACGGTGGAACGCTGCGGGCCATCAGGGCGGTCTTGAGAACGCGATTGGGCAGCGATGTATCAACACCGGTAAAGTGTCCGTTCTGGTGATCCACGAGCCGCCAGCCGTATTTGAGCTTTTTGCGCGGGTCGTCGTTGGGTTCCAGCCACACCCGTGTGCCAGGTTCTGCCAATCCCATCATTGATCCGGGATTGGCGCAATGAGCGGTAATTTCGGTGCCATCTGCTTCAAGCACACAATCGGCAAGAAACCTTTTGTAACGTTTGGTCAGTCTGGCGGGCACAAGTTCGGTTTGAAAGCGCATGACCCCACGTCTATACCTCGCTCAAACGCAGACGCAAGGAGCACAAGATCATGCAAAACCCGACAGCCGCAATGCTGGTGATTGGTGATGAGATACTGTCGGGCCGGACACGGGATGCAAACATGTATCATCTGGCTGGAACGTTGACAGAAATTGGCATTGATCTGATCGAAGTGCGCGTGGTCAGCGACAAGCAGTCTGCCATCATCGGCGCGGTTCAGGCTTTGTCGGCGGCCTACGACCATGTGTTCACCAGCGGCGGCATCGGGCCGACACATGACGACATCACCGCAGATTGTATCGCCGCCGCATTCGGGCGGACGATTGGCGTGCGCGAGGATGCCCGCGGTCTTTTGGCTGCGCACTATGCAAAGTCCGGCTCGGACCTTAATGCTGCACGTTTGCGCATGGCGCGCATTCCCGAAGGGGCGACACTAATCGAAAACCCCGTGTCGGTGGCGCCCGGCTTTTTGGTGGAAAACGTCTACGTGATGGCCGGCGTACCTTCGGTATTCCGTGCGATGGTCGAGAGCGTCTTGCCGACTTTGACAGGTGGAGCGCCGCTGATTTCCGAGACGTTACAGATAGACAGGGGAGAGGGCGACATCGCGGGGCCGTTGGGTGCACTTGCGGAAAAACATCCGAACCTCAGCATGGGCTCTTACCCATTTCAGAAGAAGAATGGTGCTTACGGGTCGAACATTGTGATCCGTGGCTCGGACCGAAATGATGTGCGCCGCGCCATTGATGAGCTTGCCGCGGCCTTGGGCCTGTGACCGAGGATTCGAGCGCGTTATTTGAGGCGATCGATGCAACTTGGCCCGCCGCGCGCCAGTTCACGTCGGGGCCATGGGTGCTGCGTAATGGACAGGGTGGGGGCAAAAGGGTGTCAGCCGCCACAGCATTGCAGCTGGTAGACCCAGAGGAAATCGCCCTTGCTGAAGACCAAATGCGCGCATTGGCTCAGCCGCCGTTGTTTATGTTGCGCGACGCCGATGACGCGCTTGATCGTGATTTAGAACAGCGGGGATACAAAATCGTCGACCCTGTCGTGGTGCTGACCTGTCCTATAACGCGATTGACCGATCAGCCGGTCCCACCTGTGACGACTTTCGTGATCTGGGAACCCTTGGCCATCATGGTCGAAATGTGGGCGGCGGGCGGCATCGGGCCTGCGCGTCTAGAGGTAATGCGCCGTGCAAAAACCAAAACGGCGATCTTGGCGCGCAACAAGCAGAAACCAGCGGGGACGGCCTTTGTTGCTGTTCATGAAAATATCGCGATGGTGCATGCTGTTGAGGTGCTCAAGGCACATCGGCGACAGGGCATTGCAGGCTGGATCATGCGACAGGCGGCCTTCTGGGCGCAGGAGCAGGGCGCAACACAGATGGCGGTGCTTTGCACCAAGGCGAACACAGCCGCGTTAAGGCTTTATTCCGGTCTGGGCTTTGAGACGGCGGCGCAGTACCATTACCGTTACAACCCTGCTGGCGGAGACTTGCACAATGTCTGAAGACCCCCTTCCAACTGCATTGAACCTGCCCATGGCGGATCCGTTGCCGGAACCTACACAAAAGTATTTTGACGTGTGCATGGAAAAGCTGGGTATGATCCCGAACGTGCTGAAGGCCTATGCGTTTGATATTGAAAAACTGGACGCTTTCACGGGCATGTACAACAATCTGATGCTCGCCCCGTCAGGAGTGTCAAAGCTTGAGCGCGAAATGATTGCGGTCGTCGTGTCGTCGATCAATAAGTGCTTCTACTGTCTTGTAGCGCATGGTGCTGCAGTCCGTCAGATGTCTGGTAATCCGGCCTTGGGCGAGGCATTGGTGATGAATTACCGTGTGGCCCCATTGGATGTGCGGCAGCGCGCAATGCTAGACTTTGCAGCCAAGATGACGCAATCGAGTGCGGCGATTGAAGAAGCTGACCGTCAAATTCTAAGGGATGCCGGTTTCGCAGAGGCGGATATCTGGGATATTGCGAATGTGGCAGGGTTTTTCAACATGACCAACCGTGTCGCAAGCGCCACGGCGATGCGCCCCAACGACGACTATCACGCGCAGGCCAGATGATATCTGCAGGTAAATTCGCACTTTGGGCGTGTTTGGCGGCGGGCCTCTATGCGCCCCCTGCCCAGGCTTTGGAAGTCCAACTTCCTGTGGGCGCGCGTTTGACTGCCGAACGGGTGAGTGCGCTGGATAGTTTTGACGCACCGGTCGCCGGTTTTGATGGTGAAAATGTTCCGCATCTCTCTGTCGAAGGCGCGATCGAGCGCCGTGCTTGGCGGATATCTTCGCCGGGTTTGACCCCTTTGCAAGTCATCTTGCCTCTGCGCGCGCAACTAACCTCGCAAGGATACGACCTGGTTTTCGAGTGTGGGGCAAGCGCGTGTGGCGGCTTTGATTTCCGCTTCGATATTGAGGTCCTGCCGGGCCCGAATATGTATGTGAACATTGCCGAGTATCGCTACTTAACCGCTGTGCGCGGTACCGTTGACGCACCACAATCGGCTGTCGGTGTCTTGGTCAGCGTCACGCGAGGTGCGGCCTATGTGCAGATCATAAGCGCAGAATCTGCAGACGTGTCAGACGTGGTTTTACCCGACCTTGCTGTGCCCCCGAAAACGACAGATCCAGAGATGCAGCCACGTGCGGAAAGCGTACTGGCAGAGCAATTGCTCAGCACGGGTCACACAGTGCTGACCGAGCTTGATTTCGCGACCGGCACGACGAATTTGGGCGAGGGACCGTTCGCGTCACTCGCGGCTTTGGCGGCCTTTATGGCTGAACAGCCAACCTTCCGCGTATTGCTTGTGGGGCACACCGACACGATCGGTGGTCTTACGAATAACACGTCCTTGTCCAGAGCACGGGCGATTTCTGTGCGTGACCATTTGATCGCACAATATAATGTTGACCCTGCGCGACTGGATGCCGAAGGTACAGCCTACCTCGCTCCTATCGCATCTAACCTGACCGAAGACGGGCGCGCGCAAAACCGCCGCGTCGAAGCGGTTCTTTTACCGCCGAATTAAAAAACTCCGGCCCAATATAGCGCCGGAGTTTTTAAAGACCGATACAGGGGGTTTACCAGTCAGAAGGGCCTTTTTCCGCGAAGGAATGGACGAGGAAGTCGATAAACGCGCGCACTTTCGGCTGTGTAAAGCGGCCGGGCGGATAGACGGCATAGATGCCTTGTGTCTCTACAGGTAGTTCCGGGATTGCGTCTTCGACCAAGCCTTTTTCCATTGCGTCAGCATAGAGAAAGCTTGGCAGATAGGCGATGCCCAGACCCGAGATCGCGGCGTTCAACAAAGACTGCCCGTCGTTGACGCTAAGCCATCCGGCTGTGCGCACCTGACGTTTTTCACCCGACGGTGCGGTCAGCTTCCACACGTTGCCTGAGGATTGATTGGAATAATGCAAAAGCTTGTGTTCGTTCAGATCGTCGATTTTTTCGGGGCGGCCGTATTGGTCGAAATACTTGGGGCTCGCGATCATGCGCTTTGTGGTCTCGGTTAGCTTGCGGGCGCGCAGGGTGCTGTCTTCCAGCTCACCGATACGCACTGCCATGTCAAACCCTTCGGAGATCAACTCAACGTACCGGTTATTGAGGACCATGTTCACCGTAATATCGGGGAAGTCGGACAAAAATTCGCTTAGCACAGGGGATAGATGGTTCACACCAAAATCCGTCGCTACCGAGATACGCAGCAAGCCGGACGGCGCGCTTTGCATGGACGTGACCAGTGCATCAGCCTCGCCTGCATCATTCAGGACGCGCCGCGCGCGATCATAATAGGCAAGGCCTATTTCCGTCGGGCTGACCCGACGCGTAGTACGGTTGAGCAACCGGGCTCCCAGACGCGCCTCAAGCGACGATACGTGTTTCGACACCGCAGATTTAGAGATGCCCATCTTCTTTGCTGCATCCGTAAATCCGCCTTGGTCGACCACTGTCGCAAAGGCTTCCATTTCCGTGAGACGGTCCATCGCCATTCCCTTCAAATTCAATCAACGTATTTGTGATCGTGAAATCAGGCAGCAACGCGGCACGTCTGAGACAGTTCCGCGTTTTTTTGTGGATCGTCCGCCGCGTGGAAACACTTTTGTTAATGTTTTATTTACGCCAAGGCCGCGTTTTGCGCGATTTTAACGATCCGGAAAGACGGTGGTTAAGGTTTTTCACCAGCCCGTTGGGGTCGATGCTTGCGATCCATTCGATGGACTCGTGCCAAGGTTGAGCTATCTCGAATAGCACATCAGAAATGGGAGGACTTCAAAATGCAACGTATTTTAAGTGTTATCGCCGCCACTACGCTGCTTGGGACACCGGCCTTTGCTGGCGGGGAAACACCCGCCAATCCGGACGCACAGGTCTACTTTATCAACCTTGAGAATGGCGAGACGGTTGCTTCACCCGTACGCGTTAAATTCGGGTTGCGTGGTATGGGTGTGGCACCTGCCGGCACCGAGAAAGAGATGACAGGGCACCACCATCTCTTTGTTAATCGCCCACCGTTGGGTGAGGGTGAAGACGGTACGGATGAATTGGCCAACGGCATCCCGTCGGACGAAAACCATATGCACTTTGGTGGCGGACAAACCGAAACGGTGATCGAACTGCCAGCAGGTCAGCATACATTGCAACTGGTGCTTGGTGATGCCGGGCATGTGCCGCATGCGACGCCTATTGTGTCTGAGGTGATTACGATTACCGTCGAATAACCGATTTATAAAAGTGCAGCCAAACGCGTGCCCTGATCAATTGCGCGTTTGGCATCCAGTTCAGCGGCCACGTCAGCGCCGCCGATCACATGGCAGGCTGTACCTTGCGCTTCAAGCGCATCCGCAAGACTGCGCTCTGGCAACTGACCGGCGCACAGCACGATCGTATCTGCCTCTACCAGTGTTGGCCGCTCGCGGGCTTCGCCGAAGGATATTTCCAACCCTTGATCCGTGATCTGCTCGTAATTCGCGCCACCGATCATCTTGACGTCTTTCATCGCCAGCGCCGCGCGGTGAATCCAGCCTGTGGTCTTGCCAAGGCGTTTGCCCGGCTTTTCTGCCTTGCGCTGCAACAAGGTGACTTGACGGGCCGGGGGGTGCGGTTGCGGGCCTTGTGGTGCGAGGCCCGAGCGGTGCTCTTCAGGGTCTGTGACACCCCATTCGCGCATCCAGTCTGGCAGGCTTACGGTGGGGCTGGTGCCCTCGTGGACCAGAAATTCGGCCACATCAAACCCGATGCCACCGGCACCAACGATGGCGACTTTCTCGCCCACATGCACATGGCCGCGCAGAACGTCGACATAGTTCACGACGTTCGGGCTGTCCTGTCCATCAATGACGGGATCGCGCGGGACAACGCCAGTGGCAATCACCACCTCGTCAAATTCTTTAAGGTCATCTGGGGCGACATCGACGCCCAAGGAAACGGTTACACCGCTGCTGTCCAATTGCGTTCGGTACCAGTCGACCAAGCCCCAGAACTCTTCCTTGCCGGGTATCTGTTTGGCCATATTGAGCTGTCCGCCAATTTCGGTGGCACGATCAAACAACGTGACCTCATGGCCCCGCTCTGCCGCAGTGATCGCTGTTGAAAGGCCCGCAGGACCCGCACCGACAACTGCGACCCGCTTGGGCGCTGTGGCAGGCGTGATCGTCAGTTCCGTTTCATAGCAGGCGCGTGGATTGACCAGACAGCTTGAGATTTTGCCGCTGAAGGTGTGGTCCAGACAGGCCTGATTGCAGGCGATGCAGGGTGCGATATGCGCCGACTTGCCCGCGATGGCCTTGGCCACGAAATCCGCGTCGGCCAACATGGGCCGTGCCATCGACACCATGTCAGCGCATCCCGTCGACAGGACTTCCTCCGCCACTTCAGGTGTGTTGATCCGGTTGGACGTGATCACGGGGATGCCCACCTTGCCCATTAGCTTTTTCGTGACCCATGCAAATGCTGCACGCGGCACGGATGTAGCGATGGTCGGGATGCGCGCCTCGTGCCAGCCAATACCTGTGTTTATGATGGTAGCACCCGCGGCCTCGATAGCCTGTGCAAGCTGAACAACCTCGGCATGGGTCGATCCGTCAGGGATGAGGTCGATCATCGACAGACGGTAGATGATGATGAAATCCGTGCCGACGGCTTCGCGGACGCGGCGCACGACCTCGACGGGCAGGCGCATCCGGTTTGCATAAGACCCGCCCCATTTGTCTTCGCGTTTGTTGGTGTGGGTCACAAGAAACTGGTTGAGGAAATATCCCTCGGACCCCATGATTTCGACCCCGTCATACCCCGCCTCGCGGGCGCGCACGGCACAGGCCACGATATCGGCTATTTGCTTTTCGATGCCCTCTGCGTCCAGCTCTGTCGGCGGAAATGGCGAGATGGGGGATTTAACGGCTGACGGCGCCACGCATTTAGGCCCGTATGCATAACGACCTGCGTGCAGAATCTGCATGGCGATTTTGCCGCCCGCGGCATGGACGCGGTCGGTTACGATCTTGTGGTTCGTTACATCCTGATCGCTGACCATCATTGCAGCCCCCGGCAAGACGGATCCTTCAAGGTTGGGTCCAATGCCGCCCGTGACCATCAACGCCACTTCACCACGCGCGCGTTCGGCGTAGAATTCAGCGACACGGTTCCAATCCTTGGTTTCTTCAAGCCCCGTGTGCATCGACCCCATCAGCACGCGATTTTTCAGCGTGGTAAAGCCCAGATCAAGCGGCTTCAGAAGGTGCGGATACTCGGCCATCGAAAACTCTCCCCCGTCATGGTTGTGGCGACATGACACTTTCCGATAAAGCCTGTCACGTGCAACGCCGCGTCACAATCGGAAACATGCCATGCAGATCAGACGGGCCAGAGAGGAAGACGCGCCAGCGCTTGCGCAGGTGTTTTTCGACGCAGTTCGCCAAGGTCCTGGCCCGTACAGCCCCGCGCAGCGCGCGGCATGGATGCCCGCGCCACCTGATCCAACCGAATTCGCGGCGCGGTTGCGCCAATATCATGTGGCGGTCGCCGAGGTATCAGGCCAACCCGTGGGGTTCATGGCGATGACGCATCAGGGCTATATCGATTTGGCGTTCATCTTGCCGGGTCACCGTGGCCATGGCGGGTTCCGCAAGCTGTATGCGTTGCTTGAAAAGCGTGCAATCGAGGATCAAATCACCTGTCTAACCGTTCACGCCAGTCTGGGCGCGCAACGTGCCTTTCAGAGTGTGGGCTTTTCGGTTATCAGAAAAGAGACGGTAGAGCGCGCAGGCGAGACCCTGCGCCGCGCGGAGATGGAGAAACCCCTCAGATGACCCCCGAAGAGATCGCCAAACTACCGTATCGCCCCTGTGTCGGCGTGATGCTCGTGAATAGTCATAGTGAAGTATTCGTGGGTCAGCGGATTGATAGCAGGTTTGCGGCCTGGCAGATGCCGCAAGGTGGCGTTGAAAAGGGAGAAGACCCGCGTGAAGCTGCCTTGCGGGAGTTATGGGAAGAAACCGGTGTGCTGCCCGAACGGGTCACTGTGTTATCAGAGACCGAACAATGGCTGCCCTACGAGTTGCCCTTCGATCTTGTGCCCAAACTTTGGAAAGGTCGTTTTCGCGGGCAAGAGCAAAAATGGTTCCTGATGCGGTTTCACGGCTCGGACGAGGATGTGAACATCGAAACCGACCACCCCGAGTTTTCCAAGTGGCGCTGGCTACCGGCAGCTGATCTTGTGGATAATATCGTCCCGTTCAAGCGGGACGTTTATTCTGCTGTGCTCAACGCTTTTTCCGACCACATTTAAGGCCGGAAAATTGGCACATTTGGTCCTGCGGTTTCGGGAAGCATACCTGTCAAACGCGGGTCGTCGTCTATTTCCACTTGTTGACGGGTCGGGGTGAAGCCACTGCGGCGGTAAAAGTTCAGTGCCTGCGGACTATCCAGCGTACAGGTGTGTACGTGAAACCGGTCAATTGGTGCGGACCATGCGCGTTCAATCGCCTTGTTCATCAAATAGCGGCCGCATCCGCTGCCAATCAGCACATCTGTCATGCCGAAGTAAGACAGCTCACAGGCGCTGCTTTCGCGAAAGTCCAATTCCAAAATGGCTTCGTCGCGGCCATCTTTGCTTAGCGTGTAGTGTTCGACCTTCGGGTCAGAAAGAATGTCGCCAAGTACGCTGTCGGTCATCTTCAATCGCCCGTACCATAGCCATTCCAGTGATCCCACGCGCAGGAAAACGTCCCGAAACCAATCCACATCCGCGTCAACGGCTCGGAATTTCACGGCATCTGACAGGTCCACGGGCCTCAAAGGTGGCCGTGCACGCATTTCAAGGTGCGTGACAACCATCGCAACCTTGCCGGCCGGGACATCGTACAAGCCGTCCGCAATCATCGTTAGACGAGGCCCTCTTTGGTAAACTCCTGCAGCATGTCTTTCTGCGGACGCGGACCGATGTGGCTGATGACCTCTGCCGCACATAAATTGCCCATGCGTGCGCTGATCTCAAGATCGCGGCCTGTTGCCACGCCATATAGGAAACCCGCAGCAAACTGGTCGCCTGCACCGGTTGCATCAACCGGTGTCACTTCGGTCACGGGCACATCGATGCGGCGGCCCTCTGCCAGAATGCTGACCCCATCGCCCGAGCGCGTCGCCACAACCATCGGGCAAATCTCGGCTGTCTTGGCCAGCGCGGTTTCGAAATCAGTTTCAAAAAGAGACTCAATTTCGTGCTGGTTCCCAATCACGTAGTCGAGATCGTTTTCGATCAACGACAAAAAATCAGTACGGTGCCGTTCGACGCAAAACGGGTCAGAGATGGCGATGCCTGCAATGCCGCCGCCCACTTTGGTTGCGCGTGCAGCTTCGCGAAAGGCAGTCTTGCCTGCATCGTGGTCAAACAGGTAGCCTTCGAGGAACATGATCCGCGCATTGCCCGCCACATCGGGTGGCACATCAACCGAGGTCAACTCGGTCGAGATGCCAAGATAGGTGTTCATCGACCGCTCGCCGTCGGGGGCTACAAAAATCATGCTGCGCGAAGTCGGAACCTTGCTGCCTTTGACCGGTGCATTCACGAAATCAATGCCATTATCTGTCATGGCACTGGCATAAAACTGCCCTAGCGCATCGTCGCGCACACGTCCGATAAAGGCCGTTTGCAAGCCAAGCGATCCAACCCCTGCGACCGTATTGGCAACAGCACCGCCGGGTGTTTGCAAGCGGTCGTTCATGGCAGCATACAGTGTCTCGGACCTGTCGCGGTCAACCAGTTGCATAATGCCTTTTTCGATCCCCATGAGATCGAGAAAGCTGTCGTCGGCATGTGTGATAACGTCGACGACGGCATTGCCGATCCCGACGAGCTGGTAATGTTTCATTCGGTTTTATCCTCAAACGGGCAGAGATCGCGGATGATGCATGTGGGGCACTGCGGCTTGCGTGCTTTGCAATGGTAGCGCCCATGCAAGATCATCCAATGGTGTGCATGAAGCTGGAAATCAGCAGGAATATTGTCTTCGATGGCCCGCTCGACCGCTTCAACGGTTTTGCCGGGGGCGATGCCCGTGCGGTTGCCAAGGCGGAAGATGTGCGTATCCACAGCCTGTGCAGGATAATGCCACCACATATTAAGAACCACATTCGCAGTCTTTCGCCCGACACCGGGCAGGCTTTGCAATGCAGCCCGGCTGTTTGGAACTTCGCCGCCGTATTCGTCGACCAGAATGCGGCTTAGTTTCATTACGTTCTTGGCTTTTTGGCGGAATAGCCCGATCGTTTTGATGTGCTCGGTCAGCCCCTCCAGCCCCAGATCGAGCATTTTTTGCGGGGTATCGGCGATTTGGAAAAGCGCGCGTGTCGCTTTGTTGACGCCCGCATCCGTGGCCTGTGCACTCAACGCGACTGCAACAACCAGCGTATAGACGTTGACGTGTTCAAGTTCGCCTTTCGGTTCCGGGTCAGCCTCTTGGAAGCGCGCGAAAATCTGGCGGATGGTGTGATAGTCGAGTTGTTTTGCCATGGCGGTCTTATGGGGCGTTTCGGATGATGGGGCAAGCCTGATCCCGGCAAGCGCTTATGTGCCTGAAACGAAGCGCCCTTGAGGGGATATTAATCCATTCGTGCGAAACCATGGCGGTCTAGGATCACAGGTGCTGAAATGTCGAATTACGAGTTTTACGGGTATTCCCCGGATGCGCTGGTGCGCAATCCTGCGACTGGAAAATTCACGCTCGATCCTGACTACAAAGCGTCTGACGGTCGTGTGTTGTTCGAAGTTCAAGACAACGACGAACTCTTCGATGGTGACGGTAATCGCGACGAAGTGGGCGAAGATAGCAACCAACGCGCCACGGTGCGGGACGGTGATGGAAATCAGATTGCGAAAGGAAAAGTCTACGTAGAAGAATTTGGGTATCTCTCTGGCTCGGGTAGCTCGAATATAATGATCGACATAATCGAGATTGGCGGCGTCGTCGTCGGCTATGTCACGAATGAACCGCTCCAGCCCGGGGCCACTTATGGTTATCAGAGGGGTGGGGATGTCGATGATAACACCAACGGAAGCGACACGCGCCTCAACTTCGACTACTACGAACAAAACAGTGTTGCTTGTTTCGGTCCCGGTACAATGATCGCAACCCGAAACGGTGAAATACCTGTGGAATGGCTGGATACCTCTGACATGGTGCTGACCCGTGACGATGGTTTCCAGCCAATCCTGTGGGTTGGGCGCACCCGCGTGCCGTCTGGATATTTTGGCGAGTATCCCGATGAATGCCCCGTGCGTATCGCGCCGGGTACGCTGGGCCCCAACAGCCCCACGCATCCTTTGCAGGTGACCGGGGACCATCGCGTGATGATCCGCGCGGTAGAGGCGGAACTTATGTTTTGCTCAACAGAAGTGTTTGCACCGGCAAAAGCATGGGCAGACACCGGGCTTGCGACAAAAACAGAGCCGAGCGGAAGCTATATGCTCACACATATCCTGCTTGCGTCGCACCATGTCATTCTTGCACAGGGTGCATGGGTCGAAAGCCTGTTTCCGGGTCCTGAAACGATGCGCCGGCTTGATCCCGAGAGCCAAGCGAAACTCAATGGTTTGTTGGGACCGGACTTGATGACCTTGCAAGCTGCGCGACCTTGTCTGACGCGCAGGCAAGCCGTGGGCCTTTTGTCGCTTCTGCCCAAGCCCCAAACCGATTTGCGAGAGGATCAACAAATCCGACGCTGCGCCTAAGTTCCGCAGGAAACGGGTCGCAAGGTGGGGACCCGTTCGCTAAATATAAGTCATGACAAAGCACCCGACACACCCGCACGACGCTGAGAGCGCGTACCACTACCGCGTCATTCGCCGCGCCATTGATCTGATTGACACCACTGACGAACCGATATCACTCGACAAGATTGCCGCCGAAATGGGCATGAGCCCTGCACACTTCCAGCGTCTCTTTTCGCGCTGGGTTGGTGTTTCGCCCAAACGCTACCAACAATATTTGACATTGGGGCACGCCAAAACCCTATTGAGGGAACGGTTTACGACGCTGCACGCCTCTCATGCCGTGGGTCTGTCAGGGAGTGGCCGGTTGCACGATCTTTTCCTGCGCTGGGAAGCTATGAGCCCGGGCGATTTTGCCCGTAGCGGCGCGGGTCTGCAAATCTATTGGGGTTGGTTCGAAAGCCCCTTTGGGCCGGCCATTGTCATGGGCACGGACAAAGGCATCTGCGGTGTCGGATTTTCCGCCGAGATGGGTGAAGAAGCGGCCTTTGAAGACTTGATGCAACGCTGGCCACAGGCGGAATTTATCGAAGACCCGATGATTTTGCGCCCTTGGGTGCTGCAAGCTTTCGGGGCAGGCGACGGTACATTGGAAAAGGCGCCCCTGTTTCTGATTGGCGCACCCTTTCAGATCAAAGTATGGGAGGCGTTGCTTGCGATTCCGTCGGGCCATGTCACAACCTATTCCGAAATCGCGCAATCTATTGGTGCGCCGCGTGCCGTGCGTGCGGTTGGGACGGCCGTGGGACGAAACCCGATCAGCTGGCTGATCCCCTGTCACAGGGCGTTGCGCAAGTCTGGGGGCCTTGGCGGGTATCACTGGGGACTG
The DNA here is from genome assembly GCA_963796445.1 of uncultured Alphaproteobacteria bacterium. Taxonomy (GTDB): domain Bacteria; phylum Pseudomonadota; class Alphaproteobacteria; order Rhodobacterales; family Rhodobacteraceae; genus Roseobacter. Next base: position 216,671 of record CAWCLQ010000012.1, read on the forward strand.
CCAATGAAACGCACCATGCTGGCCTATGAAAGTGTGCATGCCGACCGCTGAAATCACCGGCGTGATGTTGCCGATCCAATTTTCCCCTTTCCTTGCTGCCGTCTTGTTCCCATATAAAGAGCAACGAAACAATGACGCTCCGCCCGAACGGAGCAGCAAAACGTAAGGCAGGACCTATGACATTTTCAAAGACAAATATCGCATTTGCTGCGGCTGGGATGCTGGCGCTGACAGCCTGCACAGACCCCGCGCAACTTAACGGTGGCACCGGACCGAACAAAACTCAGCAGGGTGCGTTGATTGGCGCAGGCGTTGGCGCGATTGCCGGGCAGATCATTGGCGGTGACACCGAAGGCACAGTCATTGGGGCAGCGGTTGGTGGTGCCGTGGGCGCTGGAATCGGTTATAACCTTGACCAGCAGGAGGCTGATCTGCGGCGTGACCTGAACAATGGCGATGTACAGATTACGAACACGGGCGACCGGCTTATTGTGACCATGCCGCAAGATCTTCTTTTCGCCACAGACAGCTTTGATGTGCGTGGCGATTTGCGGGACGATCTGTACACGGTTGCGGGTAACTTGCAGCAGTACCCCAACTCGACCATTCAGGTCGTCGGGCATACCGACAGTGATGGGTCTGCGGACTACAACCAGCGACTGTCCGAGCGGCGTGCCACGGCAGTAGGGGGTATTTTGGTTGATGCAGGCGTACCCTTCGGACGCGTGCAGACTTTTGGGCGTGGTGAAAGCCAACCCGTTGCAAGCAACCTTGACCCGGCAGGCAAAGCGCGCAACCGGCGCGTAGAGATCGTCATTTTGCCGAATGCCTAAATAGGCCGGTTGCCTTCTCTTGTCTTTTTCAGGCGCAGCAACACGTTCTGACCCAAACAAGCAACACATAGGGTCAATGAAAATGGCAAACTATAAACTGCTGGGCCTCTCGGGGTCCCTTCGCAAGGATGCAACCAACAGAAAACTGCTGCGCGAAGCGGCGCGGCTGTTTGGTGAGTGCACGTATCACGAGGCTAATTTGCACTTGCCGCTCTATGATGGCGATGACGAAGAGGCGACGGGCATACCGGATGCGGTTACGCGGCTGGCGGATCAAATTGCAGCGGCGGACGCCGTGGTCATTTCAACACCCGAGTATAACAAAGGCCCGTCCGGTGCTTTGAAGAACGCGCTTGATTGGGTTTCGCGGACCAATGGCAACCCTTGGAAGGGCAAACCGGTCGCGGTGATGTCCGCTGCGGCTGGCCGTGCAGGCGGTGAAAGGGCACAACTTGTGCTGCGTAGCTTTATGGTCGCGTTCCAGCCGCGCATTCTGCAAGGTCCAGAAGTGCATCTGGCCAATAGCAGTAACGAATTCGATGATGGCGGAAAGCTGACTTCGGAAATTTATACAAAGACAGTGAGCGACCTGATGGAGGCATTGCGGGCAGAAATCTCGCGGTGACTTAGTGCTCACGGGGGGCCGATTTGTGTTGAATGATGTCTCGCGCATCATTGGACAGTGGTACTGTTGCAGAAAACGCCCTAACGGGGGACAGTAATTCCCACGGTCTCGTTTGGACGCAATACAGGTTTGCGTTGCTGCCTCTTGTCTTTGCTTGTTGCGCCTAATCTGTATGCATACCGAAACGTCAGCCACCTTGCGCCTGAGCGATATACTGGACCCTGCTCGCGCGAACGCTCTGGCGACAACACTAGGGCTTGGCCAATCCTTTGCTTGCGCTGATCCGCTACCCCCGTTCTTCCACCAGATTTATTTCTGGGCCGCTGTATTCTTTCAGGTTTCGTGCGACCGCGCCGCTGATGCATTTCGAACGTGCCGAATTGTGCCGCAAGGGTCATACGCTTTGGGTGCGTGGCCCTGAGGGGCGGCTGTGCATGACCGCTGAGGTGCGCCAGTTTCATAAAGATGCCGCAACCTCAAAGCCCGCAGGGATGGTATCACAGTCGTCCAATAGCAAATCGGCCATGACTTCGGCGATCTTCGGAGCCATACCAAAGCCGATCTTGAAACCTCCGTTTGCAATATAGTGACCCTTGCGGTTCGGCCATGGACCAAGCATCGGCGCGCGGCTGCGGGCGCGGGGCCGTACACCCGCCCAGCGGTTTAACACCTTGGCGTCGCGCAGAAGAGGCAACGCGTCACGGGCCCGTGCGATCACCTGATCCAACAGGGCGTCTGTCGTGTCGGGCGTTGCATAATCGCGTTCCGACGTTGAGCCGACCGCGACCGTCCCGTCGAGGTGGGGGATGATGTGCAGCCCGTCTGCAAATAGCTGCTCGGACCCGCGCGCATCATAGTCAAAGACCGCGGCCTGGCCTTTGACCCCGCCGCCTACGCGGCGCGGGTGCCCGTCGTTCAGGGCTTCAAGGCCGGCAATGCCGGTTGCCCACAGCACGCGCCCTTCGTCTGGCGCATTGGCAACAAGGGATACGCCCTTCGTCGAAAGGGCCGTGACAAGTGCATCAACGGCTTGTCTGGGGTGCAACAGCGCGCTTAGATCGTCGTGGATGACCCAGCCGCTGGGGCTTTGCGGTGCCCAGCTTTGGGCGGTATCTGCACGCAACACGTCCCAGCGGGCATGATCGCCCCACAGGATTTGCGACGTTTTTTCCCGCGCCCTTGCCAGTTCTAATGCAGCGGCGTCGGCAATAGGTTGGATACGCCCGCTGCGTACATAGCCCGGATCAACACCGGAAGCCGCGTGCACGTCTTCCCAGAACGCGTGTGCCATTAGTAGGCTGTCTAGTTGAAATGCCTTCTTGGGGTTCCAGTTCTCTGGCACGTGCGGGGCCAATGCGCCGACAACGCCACCGCTGCTACCCGCGCCCGCGCCATAAGGGTCCACGACACGTACACATGCGCCGCGTTGCGCGCACGCCCAAGCGATGGAGAGGCCAAAAATGCCTGCACCGCGAACGGTAATATCGACCATTGCCAAAGTACGCCTTCTGCCTCAGTGTCGCGTTGATGTCACAAGACACCCTACAAGGCCCAGACGTGCAGAACCAGATGGCAGATCTTGCGTGGCGCGAAGGCAATGTGCCGGTCTCGACGCGCTTTGACGATCCTTACTTCAGCCTCGAAAACGGCCTTGCCGAAACGCGCTACGTCTTCTTGCAAGGCAACCGGCTGCCAGAACGGTTTCGGGGCGACTTTCACATTGGCGAATTGGGGTTCGGCACCGGGCTTAGCTTTCTGACCACGGTGCAGGCGTGGGAGGCGGCAGGATGCGCGGGCAAGCTACACTTTACCAGCTTTGAGGCGTTTCCAATGGCGCCCGAAGACATGGCCAAGGCGCTTGGTGCATTTGAGGGTGCGCAATTGCGTAAGGATGAGCTTGCGGCGCTTTGGCATCCCGAGGGCGGCGTGATTGATTTGACGCCATCTGTATCGTTGCGCGTCATCATTGGGGATGCACGCGAAACTGTTGCTGAATGGGACGGACATGCTGACGCCTGGTATCTTGACGGTTTTTCACCAGCCAAAAACCCCGAGCTTTGGGATGCGCACCTGATGGCAGAGGTTGCAGCGCATACATCACCGCAGGGTAGTTTTGCCACCTATACAGCCGCTGGTTTTGTGCGCCGTGCCCTTGATGAAGCGGGTTTTGAGGTGGAGCGCATTGCAGGTTTCGGGCGCAAGCGCCACATGACACGCGGCGTGCTGCGGGTATGACCCAGACCGATAACCTGCGTTTGGGGATCGCCCTGATGTTAGGCGCGTCCGTGGTTTTTGCCGTGCAAGATGGGATCTCGCGGCATTTGGCGGATGCCTATAACGTCTATATGATCGTTATGATCCGGTATTGGTTTTTTGCGGCGTTTGTCATTGCTTTGGCGCGCCGCAAGGTGGGTGGTATCCGGGTGGTTGCACGCACGGATCAGCCTTTGTTTCAGTTTTTTCGCGCTCTTTTGTTAGCAGTAGAAATATGCGTCATGATCGCCGGGTTCACGTTGCTTGGTCTGGTGGAAAGTCATGCAGTCTTCGCATGCTATCCGCTGATTGTTGCCGCTTTGTCGGGGCCGGTCTTGGGCGAAAAGGTGGGCTGGCGCCGGTGGAGCGCGATCGGCGTTGGATTCATTGGAGTTATAATAATCCTGGAACCCGGATACGGCGTTTTCGATCCGGTGGCACTTGTGCCTTTGGCTGCGGCTGCGATGTTCGCACTTTATGCATTGATGACCCGCTACGTGGGCCGCCGTGACAGCACTGCGACCAGTTTCTTTTGGACCGGCACGGTCGGCGCTATTGCAGTATCCATGATTGGTGTCTGGTTCTGGGAGCCTATGACCACACCTGACTGGGGGTGGATGATAGCCTTGTGCTTGACTGGCGTTTCGGGCCATTGGCTGCTTATCAGGTGCTATGAAGTGGCCGAGGCGAGTGCGGTACAGCCCTTCGCCTATTCGCAACTGGTATTCGCGGCCAGTGTCGGAATTCTGGTGTTCGGCGAGACACTGCGCGCCAACGTGGCCTTAGGCGTTGTGATTATTGTGGGCGCTGGCCTATTCACCCTGTGGCGCGAACGCCAGCAGGCTTGAGCCTGTCAACTCCCCCGAAAAAGGTTCCGGCAACGGGTTTCTGCCCAGTTGCGCACGATAGACCGGCAGGCTTTCTGCCACGCGCATGACGTAGTTGCGCGTTTCGCGGAAGGGGATATGTTCAATCCAATCAACGATATCAATCTCGCCACGTCTGGGGTCGCCATAGACTTCCATCCAGCGGTCTGGGCGACTGGGTCCCGCATTGTAGCCCGCCGACATCATGATGACATTGCCCGAAAACCTGCGGGCGAGGGTCGAAAGATAAGCGGCACCCAGTTCGGCATTGTAAACCGGGTCGCTTGTCAGGCGTTCCGTAGAATGTTCGGATGCGCGGCCAAGGCGGCTTGCCACATCGCGGCCTGTGCGGGGCATGATTTGCATCAGCCCACGCGCGCCGACACTGCTTTGCACACGAGGGTCGAATTCACTTTCACGACGTGCAATCGCCAGGTTCATTTCGGGCGCCATGGGCAGATTGCGCTCAGCCAGCGGATGCAGCGCGTAGTAGCCAAACGGGACGACGATGGCCCGTCGCGCCAACCGCTTTCCGATCATAACCGCGAGGTGGGGCTGGCCCGCGTCAACAGCCGCCTGTGCCAATAGTTCGGCTTGGGCCTCGTCAAGGGTACCCGCGAGGTGGGTCCAGAACAGTTCTGCCAGCGAAATTTCGCCTGAAGCTTGCAAAAGCAGTCCCGCCTCAAACAGCGGTTTCTGCGCCAAGGATGACGTCTTCCAATCGATTGATGGTTTCGATGTCGCAAGTTCGGTGTCGAAAGGAAGGCCCGCCCGCTCTGCCGCGAGAAGCCCGTAAAATGATGTTTGATACTGTGCGCCCTCAGCATAGGCCTGATCCGCCGCCGCGACGTTTCCCATCGCTTCATACGCGCGGCCGCGCCAATAGCCCGCCCGTCCCTTGGAGATAGGCGATTGTACTGCCGCATCATGGTTCTCAAAATGGCGCAGTGCCGTCTTGGGTTCCTTCAGTTTGTAAAGCGCGATGTAGCCCGCCAACCACTCCAGATCGGCGTAGTTTGACCCTGCAGTCAGAAAGTGACGCGCGGCGATCTCATAGGCGCGCTCGGCATCGCCGTTTCGCATCTCGTCGCGTGCCATCGACCGACGGCGGTTTGACCACGCTTCCGGCCGGCCAAGCGCATCCGCGCTCTTTGAGGTCGAAAGCAAAAGCTCTTTTGCGTCTTCGGTACGACCTTTTCGGACACGCCACATGAACCGTTCATATTGCAGGCCACCATCTTCGGCGTTGCTTGCAGGCACCGCGGCGATCAACGTATCCACACCCGGTTCGGTACCTTCCAGCGCAATCCTTGCCTTGGCCGCAGCAACTGCCCCTTTCGATGAAAGGCTAAAGATTCGTTTGGCATTCTCGACTGCGCCGCGCCATAGCATCGCATCCAGCCGCGCGTCGTGATGAGGTGCCAACAACACTTCATTCGGCCCCGTGAACAGCGCCTGTTCGATTGTGGTCATTGTCATGTTGCGCCATGCACCGACGATTGCGGCGTTGGCCTCATCCGTCCGCCCAGTGGATTTCAGGGCGCTTGCATAGCGCAACACGCCTTGTGGTGTCTGAGGAGGTGTTTGTTTGAAATAAGCAAGTACGCGTGCGTCACTTTGCGGAATCACCAGATCTTCGGCCCGTCTGCGCAACTGCCGTTCTTGTGGCCAGTCGGGGCGTCGATCAAGAAATTCTGTCACCTCGGAATATGTGCCGCCACCCGCGCGCAGCCTCATCCATTCAATCACATCTACTGCGACCACACCGTCACGCGCTGCGATTTGCGTGGCCCGGTCCCAATTCCCGTCGCGCGCAGCTTCAATCGCCCAGCCCAAAGGCCGCGGCCGCTCCGCCAAAGCGGGGAGGGATGTTATGAAAACAAGTGCGATCGTAAGGAATAGGCGTGTGGTCACTTGCATTTCCTAGGGTTAGAAGGCTAGAGCCTCAGATACTTACAGCGTCTTTCGTGCGTATCAAATCACGAAGATGCTGATTAAGACTTAATCTAGGCCATTTGCCGGCCATTAAAGCTAAAAGGAGCGTGAAAATGTTTAAAGGTTCAATGCCTGCCCTCGTCACGCCGTTTCGGAACGGCGAGCTGGATCTGGATACGCTTAAGAAGCTGGTCGAGTGGCATATCGGCGAAGGCAGCAATGGTCTTGTCCCAGTGGGGACAACCGGCGAAAGCCCGACGCTGACGCACCGCGAACACGAGACCGTTGTCGAAGAAGTAGTGAAAGCCGCAGCAGGCCGTGTGCCGGTGATTGCGGGCGCTGGTTCCAATAACACGCTCGAAGCCATCCGGCTGGTCCGTCATGCCGAATCCGTGGGCGCCGATGCGGCACTGGTTGTCACGCCCTACTATAACAAGCCGACGCAGTCCGGGTTGATCGCACATTTCACCGCGCTGCATGATTGCGCCGAACTGCCGATCATCATTTACAATATTCCCGGCCGTTCGGTCATTGATATGACACCTGAAACCATGGGCAAACTGGCTGAGTTGCCAAGGATCATTGGCGTGAAAGATGCGACAGGCGATCTGGCGCGGGTCAGTGACCAGCGCCTGACGTGTGGCGCGGACTTTGTACAGCTTTCAGGCGAAGATGCGACAGCGCATGGGTTTAACGCTCAGGGTGGTGTCGGCTGTATCTCGGTCACTGCGAATGTTGCACCGAAGATGCTGAGCCAGATGCAGGCGGCGTGCCTTGCGGGTGACTACGCCACTGCCTTGGACATTCAAGACAGGTTGATGCCTCTGCACAAGGCGGTCTTTACCGAGCCGGGGCTTGTCGGTGTGAAATACGCAATGTCGCAGCTGGGCTTATGTTCTGAAGAGGTGCGTCTTCCGCTGACGTCACTTTCCGATGGGACGCGCAAGCTTGTGGATGCAGGGCTGCGGCACGCAGGCCTGATGAACTAGATAGCGTCGGGCAGGATATTCATCCTGCCCGTCCGTTGCATACTTCAGCGACTACCGCTTGCCGTAATATAGGCCCACCACATGTTCGGCTTCGGCGAAGAAAAGCCAGCGTGCGGTCAGAACGCCAGCGATATGGCTGGCCAGTGCGAGCACGGCGAGAATATGCGAGAAGGGCAGCAGCAGCAAAATCACTGGCACGACCGCCATCAGGCCCAAGGCGATGATACGCAGCTTTTGCGCGTGTTTGCGGCCGATCTCGTGGACGAATTCCTTCAGCAGGTAGTTCGTGCCGGTATGGGGCGGCTCAAAGGCGCGTACAGCGCCTTTGCCGCCCAAACCTGTCGCGGTCGCCAGCGTGGTGCCAGATCCGGCGAATGCCTTGTCACCGCGCATCCAGACCAAAGCCTGCACGCCGCCAGCGATCAACAGCAGGATCATCGCTATCTGCACCTGACCGGCCAACAGAGCCCCGCCCGCCAGTGAAATGGACAGGAAATTCACCGGTGTGAGCGGCATGTTCCAGCGTGGTATTGTCTTGAGCTGCGTGTAGATCATGGATGTGGTGAACACGGTCAAAACCGAGAAGACCGCGCCGATCAGGCCCAAAAGCGGGTAACGCGTGTCGAGAAAGACCAAGCCAGCGCCATAGAGGCCCATGACCACCAGTGCCCCGACAGCGCACCATGCTTCGCGGCTGAGCCAGCTTGACCGCCATTGCGTAAACGCCTTTATCGCGCGTTCCGGCCTGCCAAGGTGGAAAGTCGAGGCAAGCAGACCGCCCACGGCCATAACGTAGGCAATTGCGAAGAAAGCGAAAGCGGTCCAGCCGGTGACAGCGGGCAGGCCAAGGCCAAGCCAAGTCAGCAGGCCAAAGCCCAAGCCACTGAAAGTCGTGAAAAAGATAACGGAAGGTGCCGGGTGCATCAGAGTTTCTCCAGCGTTTTGTCGAGCCAGCTTAAAAACCCTTTGGGTTCTTCGGCGATTGGGGCAAGGAAGGGCGCGAGGACGTCAAACTCCTCGTCTGTCTTGGTGGCCAGCGTGTCTTTTGGGCGTGGCGGCAGGTACTTATTGACGGGTTTCGTGCCTTGTTCGGGCATCAGATCCATGCCCCCGCGTTCTGCCACCAGTTTGCTGACGTTGCTGTCGGGGTCGCCCAGATCGCCGAAGTGACGGGCATTTGAAGGGCAGGTGCGCACGCAAGCCGGCTCGCGGTCTTCTTCGGGCAGGTTGTCGTTATAAATACGGTCCACGCAGAGGGTGCATTTCTTCATCACACCTTCTGCCTGATCCAGTTCGCGTGCGCCGTAGGGACAGGCCCATGCGCAGAGGCCACAACCGATGCAATCGGTTTCGTTGACGAGGACGATGCCATCTTCGACCCGCTTGTAGCTTGCGCCGGTCGGGCAGACCGTCACGCAGGGCGCGTCCTCGCAATGCAGGCATGATTTGGGGAAGTGAATAAGTTGTGCTGCACCTTCATCGGGTTGCACCTCGTAGGAGTGGACGCGGTTAAGGAACGTGCCACTGTTGTTTGCACCGTATGCGTTCTGGTCAGACAGCGGTGCGCCGTAGTTTTCGGTGTTCCAGCCTTTGCAGGAGATCACACAGGCATGGCATCCGACGCAGGTATCAAGATCAATGACCAGACCCAATTTGCGGTCTGTGGATTGGGGAAGCTGTGTCATTGGCCGTTTCCTTGTGCTGCAGGCGAGCCACTGGGGCGCTGCCCCAGACCCCGGAGTTTATATGGCAAGATGAAAGAGCGCGTCATTTCCCAACCTTCCATGTGAGGTTTTTGGGTCCATGGCCAACGGGCGATTTTATCGGCGCAAAGGCGGGTTGGGATTCGTCCTGAGCCTGAGCTTTTTCGATTCTGACTTTGAGGTCGAACCATGCGGCCTGACCGGTGATCGGGTCAGAGTTGGACCAACGCAACCCGTCACCTTTGGGCGGTAGCAGTTCGTGGATCAAGTGATTGAGCAGAAAGCCGCGTGTCGCTTCGGGCGCGTTTTCTTCGAGTGCCCATGCGCCTTTGCGTTTGCCGATGGCGTTCCATGTCCAAACGGTGTTTTCATTGAGCGCGGCCATTTCGAGAACAGGCACGGTAATCTCGCCGTGCGGGGATGTCACTTTGACCCAATCGCCATCGTTCAGGTTGTTTGCACGCATGAGTTTTGTCGGCAGGTACAGTGGGTTGTGGCCGTGGAGTTGCCGCAGCCAAGCGTTTTGCGAACCCCAAGAGTGGTACATTGCCATTGGCCGCTGTGTGAGTGCCGTGATGGGGAAATCTGCCGCGTGGTTTTCTTCTTCGGAGGAATACCAGATCGGTAGGGGGGACATGGTGGCCTTGATGCGGTCGCGTAGGTGGTCGGGGGGTTGACGGTCGCCATGACCTTCGGCGGCGAGCTGAAATTTCCGCATAGGTTCTGCGTAGAGCGAGAACAGGTAGGGCTGAGGGCTGTCGTAGATGCCCATGCCGACGGCCCAGTCCTGATAGGCGGCATTCCAGGGTTTGTAGTAGTTGGCACCTGCGGGGATGTGTTCGACAAAGAAGCCACCGTTTTCGATGTATTTATCAAGCTGTTTTGGATTTACGTCGCCACGGCCGGATTTGTCGCCGTTCTTGCCGCGGAAACCTGCGAGCGGGCCGATACCGGGTTTGCGCTGATGGTTCACGATGTAGTCGCCATAATCCGCGTATTTCTGGCTACCGTCTTCGTTGACAAAACCGGGCAGGTCCAGTTTTGCGCCAAGCTCGCAGAGCATGGACTGGAAGCCTTTGACGTCGCGGTCAGGTTCGATCACCGGCCAGCGGATGGCGTCCGCGGCAGCGTCTGCTTCACAGATTGGCCGGTCCAGTAGCGAGATGCAGTCATGGCGTTCCAGATACGTGGTGTCGGGCAGGACAAGGTCGGCGAAGGCCACCATTTCAGAGCTGTATGCGTCGGAATAGATGATCTTGGGGATCACGTATTCGCCGCTTTCGTCCTTGTCTGTCAGCATGTCGATTACGCCGCGCGTGTTCATCGAAGAGTTCCACGACATGTTGGCCATATACATAAACAGGACGTCGATTTTGTAGGGATCGCCCGCATAAGCGTTGGAGATCACCATATGCATCAGCCCATGCGCCGACATTGGGTTTTCCCATGTGAACGCTTTGTCGATGCGGGCGGGGCTGCCGTCTGCCTTTAGCGCCAGGTCGTCGGGCCCATGTACGAACCCCAGATGAGGCCCGTCGAGTGGCGCACCCGGTGTTACTTTGCAATGGGGTTTGGGGTGTGCTGTGGCGGGTTTCGGGTAGGGTGGCTTGAACCGGAAACCGCCCGGCACTTCGACGGAGCCAAGGATGATCTGCAGCGTGTGCAGCGCGCGACAGGTCTGGAAGCCGTTGGCATGTGCCGAAATCCCGCGCATTGCGTGGAAGGACACCGGGCGCCCCGTCATTTTACTGTGCTTTGTGCCGCGGAAGTCAGTCCATTCGTGATCCAGCTCAAACGCTTCGTCAAAAGCGACACGCGCAAGTTCGGCCGCCAGCGTGCGAATGCGTTTTGCGGGGATGCCGCATCGGTCCGCTACCTTCTCGGGGGCGTATTGAGGGTCAAGATACATCTCGGCCATGTGGTGAAAGACAGGGCGGTGGGTCTGGCCATCCTTGTCGAAGGTGGCGGACAGATCGGGTTGCACGCCCGGTTGGTCAAAAGGTGTGAGTTTGCCGGTTGCACGATCCACGACCAGTTCCTTGCCATTGTCGTCGCGCATCAAAAGGCCGTGGTCGGCAGCACCGGGGTTGTGGATGACCAGTACTGGCGCGTTGGTGTATTGCGCCAGATAGTGCAGGTCCATCCGACCGGCTTTCATGAGGCAGTGGATCATCGACAAGATCAGCAGCCCGTCGGTACCCGGTGTGATGCCCACCCAATCGTCTGCCACGGCATTATAGCCGGTGCGAATAGGGTTCACGCCGATCACGCGGGCACCACGCTTTTTGATTTTGCCGATGCCCATCTTGATCGGGTTACTGTCGTGATCTTCAGCCACACCAAAGAGCATGAAAAGCTTGGTATAGTCCCAGTCGGGCTGGCCGAATTCCCAGAATGCGCCACCCATCGTGTAGATGCCGCCCGCTGCCATGTTGACGGAGCAGAAGCCGCCGTGGGCCGCGTAGTTGGGGGTGCCAAAGTTCTGTGCCCAGAAGGACGTGAAGGATTGTGACTGATCGCGGCCTGTGAAGAATGCTAGTTTCTCGGGGTTGTCGCGACGCACCGGTGCGAGCCAGTCGGTGGCGATCTGCAGCGCCTCTTCCCATGTAATTTCTTCAAACTCGCCCGCGCCGCGTTCACCGACCCGTTTAAGCGGTGCGCGCAGACGAGACGGCGCATTCACCTGCATGATACCTGCCGAGCCTTTGGCGCAGAGTACACCTTGGTTCACCGGATGGTCGCGGTTGCCCTCGATATAGGCGACCTTACCGTCCTTCATATGTACGTTGATCCCACAACGACAGGCGCACATGTAACATGTGGTTTTTCGGATCTCGTCGGACACCTTCGGGCTCAGATCAATCTTGGGCTGGTTCATGGTGTGCTCCTATGGGGTCAGGCGGATGCCTGCAGGACTGTGACTGCGATCATATTGGTGACGTCTTGGGCGACACAACCGCGTGACAGATCATTTGCGGGTCTTGAGAGGCCTTGGAGAATGGGGCCGATCGCCTCGCATCCACCGATGCGTTGCGCAATTTTGTAGCCGATGTTGCCTGCGTCCAGATTTGGGAAGATCATGACATTCGCATGACCCGCCACGGAGGACCCAGGCGCTTTGGTTGCAGCAACGGACGGCACGAAGGCCGCATCAAACTGCAACTCGCCATCCGCTTTCAGGTCTGGGTGGTGCGTTTTCAGAAGGGCTGCCGCATTTGCGACTTTGGTTACTTTTTGGTGGGTTGCACTGCCCATCGTTGAGAACGACAGGAGAGCTACGCGCGGTTCAACCGCCAAAAGCTGTGCGCAAGACGCGGCAGAGGTGACTGCGATTGCCGCAAGTTCTTCCGACGTCGGGTCAATCACTAAACCACTATCGCCGAAGATCATCGCGTCGCGACCAGACGGGTGATTGTCTGGCAAGGCCATGATGAAGATACTGGATACCAAGGGCGCGTCTTTGGCTTTGCCAATGACTTGTAGTGCTGCGCGAACAGTGTCGGAGGTTGTGGCAACCGCACCGCCCACTGTGCCGTCAGCGCGTCCCATGCGCACCATCATCGCGGCAAAGATCAGCGGGTCGTGTGCCTGCTGCTCTGCGATCTCGGCAGTTACGCCTTTGTGCTTGCGCAACTCGTAGTATGTCGTGGCAGCTTCTGTTGTGAATTTCGATGTTGCTGGATCGGCGATTGTGATGGCAGGGCTGTTTGGACAGCCTGCGACGACCAGTGCGGCGGCGACTTCATCTTCCTGACCTACGAGTGTCACACGCGCGATGCCTGACTGTACTGCGGCAACGGCGCCTGCGACGACGCGCGGGTCACTGCCTTCGCTCAGCACAATGTGCGCAGGCCGTGCGGCTGCGCGATCCCGAAGATCGCGCAGTACGCTCACGGCCTGTGCCTTTGCTTTATGTGGATGCTATGCTGCACCCGTACCTCAGACGGTCTGAGGACGCATGTCGTCTTTGCTGATGCCAGCAACCTCGACAGGCTTCTTCATCGCGTCGCGGCGGAACGGATCGCCAAGTTCCTGGTTGATCATCGCTTCGATCAGCGTGGTCACACCGTTTTCCATCTGATCCTTGATGGCTTGGTTCAGCGCGTCTGTCAGTTCGTCCATGGTGCGGGCAACGACGCCCTTGAGGCCACAGGCGTTCGCGATACCAGCGTAGGATACTTCCTCGTCCAGTTCTGTGCCGACAAAGTTGTCTTCGAACCAGAGTGTCGAGTTACGCTTTTCCGCGCCCCACTGGTAGTTGCGGAAGACGATCTGTGTGATTGCAGGCCAGTCGCCCCGACCGATTGCTGTCAGTTCGTTGACGGCAATACCGAAGGCGCCATCACCGGCGAAGCCGACGACCGGAACATCGGGTTGGCCGATTTTCGCGCCAACAATAGCAGGCAGACCGTATCCGCAGGGACCAAAGAGGCCAGGTGCGAGATATTTGCGGCCTTCTTCGAAAGCGGGGTATGCGTTGCCGATGGCGCAGTTGTTGCCGATGTCGGAGGAGATGATCGCCTCTGTCGGCAGCGCGGATTGAATCGCACGCCATGCCATACGGGGGCTCATCCAGTCCGGCTTGGCCGCACGTGCGCGCACATTCCAGTCTGTGCCTGGGTCGTCCTGTTCATGGGTAAGGGAGGTGAGTTCCTGCGCCCATGCAGATTTGGTTTGGGCGATTTTGGCTTTGCGGTCGGCGCGACCTTCGTCGCCTGCGCTGTCGCTGAGCTGTGCAGTGATGCCTTTGGCAACTTTGGCGGCGTCACCGACAATGCCCACGGTTACTTTCTTGGTCAGACCGATCCGGTCGGGGTTGATGTCGACCTGAATGATGGTCGCATCTGCGGGCCAGTATTCAATGCCATAACCGGGCAGGGTCGAGAACGGGTTGAGGCGCGTACCAAGACACAGCACGACATCGGCGTCCTTGATAAGCTGCATGCCCGCTTTAGAGCCGTTGTAGCCAAGTGGACCCGCAAACAGAGGGTGGTTGCCGGGGAACGCGTCGTTGTGCTGGTAGCCGACACAGACCGGTGCATCCAGACGTTCGGCCAACACGCGAGAGGCTTCGATGCCGCCTTTTGACAGAACAACACCAGCGCCGTTCAGGATCACAGGGTTTTTCGCGTTGGACAGGATTTCAGCGGCCTTCGCCACCGAGTTTTCGCCGCCGGGAGAAACTTCGAACTCGATCGGCTCGGGGATTTCGACATCGATAATCTGTGTCCAGAAATCGCGTGGGATGTTGATCTGCGCTGGGCCTGACAAGCGCTTGGCTTTCGCGATCACGCGGGTCAGGGTTTCCGCAACACGCGATGGGTCACGGACTTCTTCTTGATAGGCGACCATGTCTTCGAACAGTTTCATCTGCTCGACTTCCTGAAACCCGCCCTGACCGATTGTCTTGTTCGCGGCTTGTGGCGTCACCAGCAGCAGCGGCGTGTGGTTCCAGTATGCTGTTTTCACAGCCGTGACAAAGTTGGTGATGCCGGGGCCGTTCTGCGCGATCATCATCGACACTTTTCCGGTAGCGCGTGTGTAGCCGTCAGACATCATGCCAGCGGAGCCTTCGTGCGCGCAGTCCCAGAATTTGATCCCGGCGTCGGGAAAAATATCGGAAATAGGCATCATGGCCGAGCCGATGATTCCAAAGGCATGTTCGATACCGTGGGCCTGCAGTGTTTTGACGAAAGCTTCTTCTGTGGTCATCTTCATGGGGGGTGCTCCTCCGGGGCTATGCAAATAAGCGCGAATCTTGCTTGTCTGGTAGGTAATGTATGCGCTTACATTCTGTTAGGTCCAGTTATGTACTCGGGATAATGCCACTTGTGCCGTGGCGTTGATTTCGGATGCGACCAATTCAACGCCTTTGGCAATGCGTGCGGCGGGAATCGATGAATAGGCCAGTCTATAGTAGTGTCGGGGCTGTGCGGGGCCCGCAAAAAACGCGTGTCCCGGTTCAATAAGAACGCCGCGTGTTTGTAGCCGCCGTGTCAGGTCTTTTGTGTCAACGTGTTCTGGCGCTCGCATCCAGAACGAGGATCCGCCGTGCGCACCCTGGCCCGCCACAACCAGACCGTTTTCCTTGATGGCTTGGGACATGACCTGACGGCGGTCATGCAGCGTTGCCCCCATGCGCCTGATCAGCGCGTCATGATGGCCGAGCGACAGGAAATAGGCGGCAGTGCGCTGCACATGTCCGGGGGGGTGTCGAAGCACAGAAGCGCGCAGGGCGCGGGCCTCTCGGATAAACGGTTCGGAGCCGACCAAATAGCCCAGCCGGAGGCCGGGAAAGAGAGACTTCGAAAAACTGCCAACATAAATGACGCGACCGTCCGTATCGAGGCTTTTCAATGCGGGCGAAGGGCTTTTCAGGAACGACATTTCAAATTCGTAGTCATCCTCGACGATCAATGCGTCCATTTCAGCCGCACGCTTTAGCAGCTCGTGACGACGGTTCATCGGCATAGTGCCTGTGGTCGGGCATTGGTGGCTGGGGGTCGTAAAAATGACGTCTGTGTCGGGTGGTATTGCATCCGGCGGGAGGCCATCTGCATCGACGCGCACTGGCGTAACATGGCACCTAGATTGCGTGAGGATATCTCTAAGCGCATGATAACAAGGATCTTCCAGCGCGGCTTTGCGGCGCTGGGTCAAAAGCACCTGCGTTGTCAGCCACAACGCATTCTGCGCGCCAAGCGTTATCAGAATCTGTTCGGGGCGCGCGGCAATGCCGCGACGGGGCAGGGTGTGACGAGAAATAAACTCGATGAGCTGCGGATCGTCCTGATCGTAGTAGTCCGTGGTCAACGCCGTGAAGTCTTTTTGGCCCAAGGCCTTTAGTGCGCAAAGCCGCCAGTTGGCATGATCGAACAGTTCAGGGTCTGCTTGCCCGTAGATAAATGGATACCGGTATCCGCCCCAGTCGGGTGGTTTGCGCACCGTGTCCCCGCCCGAAAACTTCTGGCCGATGGCGCGGCTCCAGTCTACGGCATCAGTGCTAACGGGCCCCGGTTCAAAGACGGGTGGCACCGGAGCATTGCCGGAAACATAGTAGCCAGAGCGACCGCGGGACGTGAGATAATCGTTCGCCAAAAGCTCGGTATATGCAATGGTTACGGTTATTCTGCTGACGCCCAGATATGCTGCCAAGCGGCGCGTGGAAGGTAGCTTTTCACCCCGCTGAAACCGGCCCGATAAGATCCCCTGGGCGATCATCTGCTGGATCTGCGATTGCAGGGTGCCCTGTGCGTCAGGGTGCAAGAAAAATGTTTCTACTGGAAGGGCCATCGGAGTAGACTATACTGGACTTAGGCTTCGGGCAATCTGGCATTAACTAGAGTGCAAAAAGCCAACGCCTCCCCCCTCAGCTGTTGGATTAATCGTCTATATCTATCAATTATTGAAACTATTGGTATCAATATGTGGCTGCATTGCAAGTAAAAAGGGCTGATCGGTAGGGCGCACGCACCTGTGGTAAACAAATATGGCCACTTTGATGTATGTCAGAGCGCGAGCAAAAACGGCGGGCGATAATAGGGGCAATTCAACAAAAAGGAGCCGCCCGTGAAAGACGCAACTGTAGATGAGCCCCAAGCAAAGACCGCCAACAAGAAATCTGATG
This sequence comes from uncultured Alphaproteobacteria bacterium, assembly GCA_963796445.1. GTDB lineage: Bacteria > Pseudomonadota > Alphaproteobacteria > Rhodobacterales > Rhodobacteraceae > Roseobacter. The sequence goes on from CAWCLQ010000012.1 coordinate 233,502, forward strand.
CGGTCGCAGCCAAGTCCAAAGCCGTGCCTGAAAAAAGTTCGCCCGCGTATTTTGATCTGACTGAGTACCCTTACCCCGAGAAGCTGGATCGCGCGACATATGAGGCTGAAAAGGCTGCGTTGCAGGTGGAATTGCTCAAGGTGCAGTTGTGGATTCAGGAAACCGGCCAAAAGGTCGTTATGCTGTTTGAAGGCCGTGACGCCGCCGGCAAAGGTGGTACCATCAAGCGCTTTATGGAGCACATGAACCCACGTGCCTCACGTGTCGTTGCCTTGAACAAACCGACCGACGAGGAGCGAGGGCAATGGTATTTCCAGCGCTACGTCAAGCATTTGCCCACCCATGGTGAGATCGTCCTCTATGACCGCAGTTGGTACAACCGCGCTGGCGTGGAGCGGGTGATGAACTTCTGCAAACCGGACGAGTATCTGGAATTTATGCGGCAGACGCCGGAATTCGAACGGATGCTGACCCGCAGTGGCATTCATCTGCGCAAATATTGGTTTTCGGTCACTCAAGGTGAACAGCGGGCACGTTTCGAAGCCCGCGAGACCGATCCTCTTAAGCGGTGGAAGCTTTCGCCGATCGACCGTGCGAGCCTCGACAAGTGGGACGATTACACCGAAGCCAAAGAGGCGATGTTCTTTTACACCGATACCAAAGACGCGCCCTGGACTGTGGTCCGGTCGAACGACAAAAAACGGGCCCGCCTGAATTGTATGCGGCACTTCCTGTCCTCTTTCGACTACCCTGATCGTGACGAAGCCGTCGCGGGCCCACCGGACCCGTTGATTGTTAAGTCCGCAGACCACATAGTGAGCGGTGCCGACCATATTCTGGCTGCATCGTTGCATCCTGAAACCAGAAGAACCTGAACACCCACTCATAAACGGAGATATTGATGACACATGTGCCACATGAACTGGCTGAAGAGTTCCCAGACCTGCAGCAGGAAATCAGCGACCTGAAAGCCAAAGACAGCCATTTCGAGCGGCTTTTCGATGAATACCATACGCTCAACCGCGCGATTCACCGGGCGGAGACGAATGTAGAGCCCACCGATGATTATCATATGCAGGAGATGCGCAAGCAGCGGCTCAAACTGAAAGATGAGATCGCCAGCTTTCTCGCCGTTGCATAGCGCCATTCGCTAGAAACAACGCCAAGGCCCCGCTACTGTCGGGGCCTTTTCTATTGGGGCTAGCTTGATGAAGATTAGTTCCGCAGTTCCGTTATGCGGCCAAAGCTGTCCTTCGCGGCGAAGAGCACCAATCGATTGCCGTACCGAGCAAAGCGGTGGTTGATCGCAGGTTTTCGAACATTCGCTTTTGCCGCATGATCGCAATTGTTCGTTACGGCGTATTACGCAATTCTAATCATGCGGTTGGGTCACTCACACATGTGGTGTTTCCGCCCTTAAAATCGGGTCAGAAAATGGGAAAACGACTTTTACCATAAACATTTCAAGCGCGATGCGCTTGGCGGTATTCCCTCGCAAATCAATATGGGTTTTGCGATTATCATTTCTCGTATTTTGTGCTCTGATTGGACCCGTCTTGAAACATCTGGGTGTGAATGAAGATGTGAGAGCGCTTGTGCTTTTGGGCTGTCCAACAATAGTTTTCTTGTTTCTAGTGTCGTTTGGTGTCTGATTTGCATGGATTTTCTACTGTGTATGGGCAACCTGAGCGCTATGTGCGATTTTTGTAACTTGGAAAAGAGATTAAAGGCGCTTCGGGCTCACAACAGCCGCTGGCTTGAAACTATTCGCGGACTTTCTTGAAACGGAATAGATCGGCTTTACGGATGAGGTGATCCGGGATCGTGAGCGCAAAGCGCACCCGCAGAAAAATGGCGGATCGCAAACCACACAGCGGCGTATGTCGCCCCCACGTCCTATCGGACGGGCCGCGCGGTATTTCGGGATCGGCACTAGCAAGGTTATCTAGAAGAAAACCCTTTAATTTTCTTGAATTACTTAGGTGGATCCAGTTAGCGCTGGGGCCTTTTGCACTTTTTGGCGTAAGCTGCACTATCATTTGCGCGCTTTGTGGAGGCAACGATGCGGGACGAAGATCAATGTGCCGAGGCACTATATCAATCGCTTAAGGGCGATGCTTTCTATCGCACATTGGAGGCGCATATCTCAGGCGGGTGCGACGCAAAGGCTGGCATGTTGGCCTATTACAAGCTCTCGATACAAGATGGGCTTACGTGGGGACGCGCCACTTTCCCGGACGATGGCGATTATGGTGCAGCCGTTTGGTCCCTGCCTTTGGCGGCGGACGCATCTGCACAGCGCAGGTCAGAGAAGCAAGTCGCTCTGGTGGCGGCCTTGGGTCCTGAAGCGACGGGTGTTTTCAATCAAATCGAAAGCGAAATGGCACCGCATGAAAGCACGTTGAATTTGCACGACCACTGGTACCTATCGATCCTCGGGCTGCATCCGTCGCGACAGGGCCAAGGGTTAGGGGCGGTGCTGCTGAAGCCTGTCTTGGACGAGGCGGACAAAGCGGGCGCTGCCAGCTTTCTGACCACGTTTTCGCAGGGCAATATCAAGTTTTACGAAGGGGTAGGGTTCGAGGTGGCAGGCCGGTTCCCGGTGGCTGCGACCGGCGGTGATTTCTCAGTGCTCGTGCGTCCACCGCATCCGGTATGAGTGCCACACAAAAAAAAGCCCCAACATTGCCGGGGCTTTTGATTTTGATCGAAGTGCTTATCCGCCAAAGACGCGGGTCAACGCGCCATCAACGGCTGAGCAGATATGGTCGATGTCGTCTTTCTGGGCGATCAACGCGGGCGAGAAACACAGCGTGTTGTTCTTACCCGGCAGCGACCTGTTGGTCACACCGATGATAACGCCCTGCTGCATACAATCGGCAACAACGGCCTGCGCCAGTTTCTCGTCCATGGGCGCGCGGGTGTCGCGGTCGGCAACCAGTTCAGCGCCTAGGAACAAGCCTTTGCCCCGCACCTGACCGATCACGTTGTGCTTGTCCATCAGTTCGTCCAGTTTGCCGAGCATGTATTCGCCCTGTGCAGTTGTGTTATCAAGCAGGCTTTCTTCTTCGATAATCGCCAGATTCTCGAGTGCTGCCGCAGGACCTGCGGTGCAACCACCAAAGGTTGAGATGTCGCGGAAATAGTTCATCGGATCGCTTGCGTCGTCCTTGAACATGTCGAAGACTTTCTCGTTGGTAACAAGGCAGGCGATTGCCGCATAGCCGGACGCTACGCCTTTCGCCATCGTGACCATGTCAGGCTCTATCCCGTAGTGCTGGTAGCCAAACCATTTGCCGGTCCGACCGACGCCGCAAACAACTTCGTCGATGTGCAGCAAGATATCATACTTTTTGCAGATTTCCTGAACGCGTTGCCAGTAGCCATCGGGGGGCGTGATCACGCCACCACCTGCGGTTACGGGCTCAAGGCAGAGGCCGCCCACGGTGTCTGGCCCTTCCGCGAGGATAACTTTTTCGATCTGGTCGGCGGCCCACACGCCGTAGTTTTCCTGCGGCGCGCCCTCTTGTTCAAATGCGCGGTACTCAAGGCAGTGGGGCACGCGCACGAAACCGGGTGTAAAGGGGCCGTATTGTGCATTGCGCTCGTCTTGACCGCCTGCTGACAGCGCCGTGATGGTGGTGCCGTGGTAGTCGCGGTCGCGGTACAGCACCTTGTGCTTTTTGCCGCCGTATCGTTTGTGTGCGATCTGGCGCACCATTTTAAAGGCTTTCTCGTTCGCCTCCGAGCCCGAGTTGCAATAGTAGACGCGGCTGAGACCCGGCATTTTCTCGATCAGGCGTTCAGCAAACATCGCGCCTGGAATGGAACCTGCAGAACCTGCAAAGTAGTTCAGTTTGACCAGTTGGTCCCGCACGGCATTTGCGATCCGCTCGCGTCCGTAGCCCACGTTGACAGTCCACACGCCGCCCGACACCGCATCAAGGTGCTCTTTGCCTTTCTGGTCCCAGACCTTCATGCCTTTGCCTTCAACAATGATGCGCGGGTCGGTCGTCTCGTAAGGTTTGTGCTGGCTCAGGTGGTGCCAGATGTGCGCGCGGTCCGCTTCGACAACGCGTGAGATATCGTTTTCATTGAAGTTGCCGTCCATGGGTCAGACCTTTCATTATGCGCCAGTCGTGGAGAGAATAGAATCGGACCTGTCATGGTCCACAGCTTGGTTGAGATGACTGGTTTTCAGGCAGTTTCACTAGGGCCAGTTGTTATTCAATCATAGAGCCAGAATTTGCATGAGTCCAAGTTTTTTGAAGGTTCTGACTGCCGATTTTCTGCGAAATCACTCTGCAGTGCAGCAAGATTGAGCAACGCTGGAACTTTCTGGTGGTGCTTCGAATGCAAGAGCGCGTCGGGATGTGCAGTCGGGCAATACGCGTTGAACAGGGGTTTAGGGGGTACCGGCCCGAACCGGAGAGCGGCGCGACCGTAAAAAAATAGCGATAGCGGCTATATAGGTCCCAAAGGATGTCCGGACAGCTTTTCCCCTGACGCTGAATGACGATCCATCTGGGATCAAACTGGACTCATGGCTGGTGCTGAAGTGGTCATTTCATATCGCCATTGGAAGATACCAATATGCTTGCGTCGACCGGTGCGCGCTTGTCGGTTCAGCGTCGGTTTGGTGCCGCCGTATATTTGGACACGAAGGAGTCTAAATTTCGAACAGTTTCAATTGAAACTATCTGCCGTCTCGATAATTGACTTGCAGGTACCTCTGTTCTGACATTGGATATCACTGTGCAAACCGAGCTCGACCCGAAATTATCACCGGAGCGCACTAAAAGAAAAAAATCCGGCCCTTGGGCTCGGGCAACGATCAACGGGAGAATACAAGATGATCAAGAAGACAGCATGTGCATTTGCAGCTGGCGCCGTGATGGCCCTGACAGCGAACACCGCAGCAGCAGAAGGCCACGGCGAAATCACCGTCGGCTACTTCCTCGAATGGCCGATGCCATTCCTCGCTGCAAAAGCATCAGGCGCCTATGACGAAGCGCTGGGCATGAAAGTAAACTGGGTTTCTTTTGAAACCGGTACGGCCATGTCCGCAGCAATGGCATCCGGCGATGTCCAGCTTTCTGTATCACAGGGTGTGCCGCCCTTCGTTGTGGCCACGTCCGGCGGTCAGGATATCCAGATTGTAGATGTAGCGGTTTCCTATTCTGACAACGACAACTGCGTTGTTGCTGAAGCTCTGGAAATCGACAAAGACAGCGCCGGTGAACTTGCGGGTAAGAAAGTTGCCGTGCCACTGGGTACAGCAGCACACTACGGCTTCTTGCGCCAGATGGACCACTTCGGTGTTGACGTCGCAAGCTTGCAAGTCGTTGACATGGCGCCACCAGAAGGTGCCGCAGCTTTGAGCCAAGGCGCAGTTGATTTTGCCTGTGGCTGGGGTGGCGGTCTGTCCCGTATGAAAGAATACGGGAACATCCTGCTGACCGGCGACGAAAAGCAGGAACTGGGCATTCTGGTGTTTGACGTAACATCCGCACCCGCATCCTACATTGCCGAAAACGGTGACGTTGTTGCCAAGTTCGTTGGTGTGACAGCGGCAGCAAATGCCGAGTGGAAAGAAAACCAGAGCGACGAGATGCTGGCTGTAATCGCTGAGCAGTCCGGAATGGACATGGAGGCGGCACGTGCTTCTATCTCGGGCTTTAAATTTCCGTCCGTGGAAGAGCAGCTTTCAGCAGCATGGTTTGGCGGCAACGCAGCACCCTTCATGAAAGGTGTGGCAGATGTATTTGTTGCGGCGGGTTCCATTGACAGCGCGCTCGACAGCTACGCGGATACAGTGAACACCGGACCGCTCGAAGCCGTAGCGGCAGCCGGCGGCTCCTGATAAAAACAAGCGGCGCGGGGCACATCCCGCGCCGTTTTGCATTAGTGCGCAGAGGCAGGATTTAGCCTGCCCGGCCAAGCGCCCGATACGGGCGAACCAGGTGGGGACAACATGACCGGATTATCAATAAACAACCTATCGATGCGCTTTGACTTGCCCAACGGGGATCATGTTCAGGCACTGCAGGATGTATCGCTTGACCTAAAAGCTGGTGAACTGCTCAGCGTCCTCGGGCCATCTGGATGTGGTAAGACTACATTGCTTAACATTGTCGCGGGGTTTCTGGCACCTACGTCAGGAGAGTTGATCCTGAATGGCCATAAAGTGACCGGACCGGATGCCGAACGCGGTATGGTGTTTCAGCAAGGCGCACTCTTTGAATGGATGTCCGTGCGCGACAACGTAGGTTTTGGGCCTTCGATGAAGGGGACGCCGAAGATCGACAAGGACAGAACAGTCAATCACTTGCTTGATGTTGTCGGATTGCAGGACTTCAAGGAAAAGGCGGTCTACGAGCTTTCGGGCGGGATGCAGCAGCGTGTGGCACTGGCCCGCTGTCTGGCCAATGATCCTGATGTTATCTTGATGGACGAACCTTTGGGCGCGCTTGACGCGTTGACGCGCGAAAAGATGCAGAGCCTTGTGCTCAAGCTTTGGAAAGAAACCGGCAAGACGATTATTCTGATTACCCACTCTGTGGAAGAAGCATTGCTGCTGGGCGAGCGCTTGATCGTGATGGCCCCGCGCCCCGGACGGATTCATAAAGAGTACCGCTTGCCGTTTGCCGATCTGGGTGTAGATGCGGACCTGCGTGAGGTCAAGAAACACCCTGAATTCGGACCACGCCGCGAGGAAATCCTGAATATGATTTGGGATATGGAAGAAGAAATTATGGGCGGTAAGGAGGACGCGGCATGATCCCTCTTCTGATTTACATCGTCATCTTCGCGGCTGCCTTTTTCATTGTGACAAAAGTTGTGCAAGGCGCAGGCACAAAGGATTACACGTCCCTCAAAACGGTAACATTCGGGGATGAAAGTGCCGTCCGGCCCAATCGCGCGGCTGGCGTTATCTCGATCCTTACGATTTTCCTGATGTGGGGGATTTTCACCGGGTCCAGCCTTTTGCCAGGTTTCCTGCACGCTCCTGGCCCGTTTGAGGGGACAACGACGTTCACATACACGGCGCAGGCCGAGGGGCAGGCACCTGATGACGCAACGGTCACGGTGGTCGTACACCCGCGCGAAGTCGACACCGACGCCCCTGAGGTCGACCCCGGAGAGGGGTTTGCCAAGAACGATTCTATTGCGATTGCGCAATGGCGGTCAGGGCTGGTTTCCGTGGACCGCAACGACGAGATCACCAAGAAGGACGGGGCACAGGTTATCGCAATTGACGGACAAAAGATCGCCCCCGGTGAGACTGTAGAAGTTGATGGTGGCGCTGTCACTCTAAGCGACAAGGGTACGCCAAACTTCACGCCTGAAAAGGGCTGGCAGATGGAGCCGTTGTACCTGCCGTCACCCGAGGCCGTATGGTCGCGTACCTTAGAAATTGTAAGGGATGGTTTTAGAAACTTCACGCTTGCCGAGCATTTGGGCTACTCGCTGTTTCGGGTGGTTGCTGGCTTCTTGCTTGGTGCATTGGTTGGCATTCCATTGGGTTACGCCATGGGGCTAAGCGATTGGTTCCGCGGCTGGTTCGATCCGATTGTGGAATTCATGCGTCCGGTGCCGCCGCTCGCATTGATCCCGCTGGTGATTATTTGGGCTGGCATCGGAGAGGAGGGCAAGATTATCTTGCTCTTCCTGGCGGCACTTTGGATTATGGCCATCGCGGCACGCGCAGGTGTGTCGGGCGTTAATATATCAAAAGTGCATGCGGCCTATTCGCTGGGCGCCAGTAAATGGCAAATCATGCGCTACGTCATCGTACCGAATTCACTCCCCGAGATATTTACTGGTGCGCGCGTTGCGATGGGGGTCTGTTGGGGCACGGTGGTTGCTGCTGAACTGGTCGCGGCCGAGCAAGGCGCCGGTATGATGATCATGACCGCCTCCAAGTTCCAAAACACCGATATTGTCATTATGGGCATCATCCTAATTGGCGTGATCGGCTTTGGCATTGATATGCTGATGCGGTGGGCGGAACGTATTCTTGTGCCATGGAAGGGCAAAGGGTAAGCCTGCAAATGACCTTAATTTAACCGGGGCCTTTGCGGGCCCCGTTCTATGTTTGGGCCGCTTACTATGGCATTGGCCAGATGAGCGTGGGGCCTTTCGACACGCACTTGCCAAAGCCGGTCACCGCCGAGACTGTGTCAAACTGCCTCTAATCAGGCAAATTTCGTTCATTGATGGTCAATTTCCTTGTGCAATTATCTGTGTTGGGTATTGCTAGGTCCAAATAAAACGAGGCAGGCGTGAATGACATCAGAAACTCCTTTCGAGGGCGCCACGCCTGTGGCGACCGCTAATCCCTCTGCATCCGATTGGGTGCGCGTTCTGGCTCATTACCGACAACCAGACACGGGGCGCTCTATTTTCGAAATAGCAGTCACCTTGCTGCCCTTCTTTGCGATCTGGGGTTTGTGCTTTGCGCTGCTGTCTGTCAGTCCCTTGCTCAGCGCGGTGCTGGCAGGGGCGAACGGATTGTTCTTGGTTCGGCTATTCTGCATCCAGCACGACTGCGGACACGGATCGTTTTTTTCCAACCGCCGGGTCAGCGATTGGGTTGGACGTGGTTTGGGTGTGCTGACGCTTACGCCCTATGATGTCTGGCGTAAATCTCATGCCATGCATCATTCGGCAGCGGGCAATCTGGGCCGACGCGGAATTGGTGATGTCATGACGCTCACGGTCGAGGAATACCAAAGCCGCAGTTGGTTTGGACGGCTCAAGTATCGCGCATACCGGAATCCTGCGGTGCTGTTCCTGTTGGGGCCAGCCTATGTTTTCTATGTCGAAAACCGCCTGCCCTTGGGCCAAATGAACGGCGGCTGGCAAATATGGACAAGCTCTGCAGGCACCACGTTGGGTGTTCTGGCGATTCTTCTGGGCATATTATGGCTTGGCGGCATAACGGCCGCACTGTTCATCTTCGTGCCTACAACGTTGGTGGCGGCAACCTTGGGCGTATGGCTGTTTTACGTACAACATCAGTTTGAGGTAACCCATTGGGATCAACCGGATGACTGGAACGTTCACGAGGCTGCGCTTCATGGATCATCCCACTATGTAATGCCGCGATGGCTACAGTGGTTCACCGCCAATATCGGTATCCACCACGTGCACCACCTATACAGCCGGATTCCATTCTACCGGCTGACGGAGGTGCTACGCGATCACCGCGTGTTGGCAGAGTCGCAAAAGCTTAGCATCGCGGAAAGCATCGCCTGCGCTCGCCTGCATCTTTGGGATGAAAAGCAGCGCCGTCTATTATCATTCGCTGAGGCGCGGCGGACATACACGCTCGCCTAAACGCTTAGGTCTACTTTCTGCGCGGGTTTCGCGTTTGGTCCACCGCCTTGCTTCTGACCCCGTTTGTGCGGGGGCACGAACCGCTTGGACGTGTCGGCGGCACGTTTTTTTGATGCAGCCTTCCGGTCTGATGGAGCTTCGGCAGCCTTGCTGCGCTTCGCCGATTGATTGGCATCAGACCCGCCCTGAGAGCGGTCACGTTCCTTTCGTTCGCTCTTGGCGGTTTCCTGCGCCTTTTTCGTCCAGACGGGCTTGGGTTTGCCGCGGGCCGGCCTTTGCGCGTCGGAGTCAGGCTTAGGCTTTCCGCGGGCCGGCCTTTGCGCCTCAAAGTCTTGTTTGGGTTTGCTACGGGCAGGCCTGTGGACTTCGGGATCCGGCGCGGGCTTGGTGCGCTTTGGTTTCTCTTTTGCAGGGCGTTCGCTCCGCTCAGACGGTCGATCATCACGTAACCGCGCATCAGGTTTGCGCCCTTGTTTGCGGGGCGGTTTCTGCGGCACAGGCCGCCCATCTGCTGCAGGCGGTGCGCTTGCTTTGGATACGCGTACTCCCGCCTCCAACGTCATGTCGGCACCCAATGCCGCGGTAAACCCTTCTGCCCGGCTGGCCAGAACTTCGACATATGTCTTATCGGCCTGCACGCGGATCGCACCAATATCGTCCTTCGTCAGATCACCCTTCTTGCAAACCATCGGCAGCACTTTGCGTGGCTCTGCGCCGTCGTCCCGGCCAATGGACAGGGAAAACCAGACAGAGGGGCCAAAGCTGCGTTTCGGGCGATCATCGGGCACGGATGCATCGGTTAACTCTTCAGGAGCCGACCGCTTTGCGCGCCACAGGTTCACAAACGCCTTGGCCAGTTGGTCGGCGCTGAATTGTGCGGTCAGGTTGCCAACAAGGTCCTGCAGTTCTTCGGGTGCGGGGTCCGTCCATGCAGGATCTGACATCAGCCGCGCTTCGTCTTGCGCGTTGACCTCAGCGGAAGAGGGGGGCGCGCTCCATTCTGCCTTAAGCTTAGCCCACCCCAGCAGCCGGTTCGCTTTGGTTTTCAACTTCGGCGGGACGATTAGTGCAGACACACCTTTGCGGCCTGCACGACCCGTACGGCCCGACCGGTGCAACAGCGTATCGGCGTTTGTAGGCAGGTCGGCATGCACAACCAGTTCCAGATGAGGCAGGTCGATACCACGCGCCGCCACGTCGGTGGCCACGCAGACGCGCGCACGACCGTCGCGGAGCGCTTGCAGCGCATTGCCGCGTTCTGCTTGGGTCAACTCACCCGACAAAGCGACCACTGAGAAACCGCGATTTGTGAACCGTGTCGTCAACCGTGCAACTGCCGCGCGCGTGTTGCAAAAAACAATCGCGTTCTTCGCCTCGTAGTAGCGCAGAACGTTAATGATCGCGTTTTCGATATCGCGTGGGTGGGTGTTGAATGCACGGTATTCGATATCCGCGTGTTGCCGTTCTTCGCCCGCCGTGGCGATGCGTTGGGCATCGCGTTGGTACCGTTCAGCCAGTTTCGCGATCGCTTTTGGTACCGTTGCGGAAAAGAGTAGTGTGCGTCTGTCTTCAGGGGCTTCCTCGAGAATGAACTCAAGCTCTTCACGGAACCCGAGATCCAGCATTTCATCGGCTTCGTCCAGAACCACAGCGCGCAGCTGCGTCAGATCGATGTTGCCACGTTTGATGTGGTCACAGAGCCGTCCAGGTGTTGCGACAACGATATGCGCACCGCGCGCCAGCGCACGCTGTTCTGTCCTTGTGTCCATGCCGCCTACGCAAGAGATGACCGTCGCACCCGCTTTGGCATAAAGCCAAGACAGTTCACGCGCGACCTGTTGGGCCAACTCACGCGTTGGCGCAATGACGAGCCCCAAAGGCGCTGATGCGGTACCGAAATGTTCATCGCCTCCTAGCAAGGTCGGTGCAATCGCGAGACCAAAGGCCACTGTTTTGCCAGAGCCGGTTTGTGCGGATACAAGCAAATCGGCGTTTTCCAACGCAGGTGCTGAAACGGCGTCCTGTACGGGGGTTAACTTGTCATAGCCACGCTCTGCGAGCGCCGCGCTCAAGGTGTTAATCACGGAAAATTCCTATCCTGCCTGGCAGAACTGTCCGCCGGTCGTCCCGAAGCTACGCCGGGTTTGCCGCGTCGTTATGCTTTTGCAACAAAAGAGTCGACCGGCTTTTGCAAACTTGCTGCGTTCTGTCTCGAAAACAATACACTCAGGGCGCATTTCCCTTGGCGATATGGGGTGAAGTGGTCAAAATGGACGTACTGCGCAAGGAGACGTTAACATGTCAATTCGGCCGTTGGACCTGAATCCGTCCCACTGTTTTGTCGACGGGACGTGGAGACCAAGCCATAGCGGGCAGACGCTTGCCTTGGTTGATCCTTCAAATGGTTTCACATTATGCGAGATTGCCCGGGGAGGCGCCGAAGACATTGATGCGGCTGTCGCGGCTGCAACGCGGGCGCATAGGGGGGCTTGGGGTCAAAGCACCGCAGTGGAACGCGGGCGGATTCTTTACAGGTTGGGCGAGCTTGTTCTGGAAAATGCGGATCAGCTTGCGCGCATCGAAGCGATGGATGTGGGTAAACCGCTTAAACAGGCGCGGGCAGATGTCATGGCGCTTGCACGGTATATGGAGTTTTATGCGGGTGCTGCAGATAAGGTACATGGAGCGACCTTGCCTTACTTGGCGGGGTATACCGTCTACACATTGCGTGAACCGCACGGCGTTACCGGACATATTGTGCCGTGGAATTATCCCATGCAAATCATAGGCCGCTCGGTTGGGGCGGCGCTTGCCATGGGGAACGCATGCGTCCTGAAGCCCGCCGAGGAGGCATGCCTGACTGCGCTGGCATTCGTTGAACTGGCGCGGCGCGCAGGGCTGCCAGAGGGTGTACTGAACGTGGTGCCGGGCCTTGGAGCGGAAGCTGGTGCTGCTTTGACGCATCACTCGGGTGTGCATCACCTGTCTTTTACGGGCTCTGTGGCTGTAGGCAGGCTTGTCCAGCAAGCAGCAGGGCAGAACGTCGTTCCGGTCACACTAGAGCTGGGAGGCAAGTCGCCTCAAGTGGTATTTGATGACGCCGATATCGAGGCCGCACTTCCATTTCTCGTTAATGCGGGTATTCAGAACGCGGGGCAGACATGCTCGGCGGCATCGCGGATATTGGTGCAGCGTGGTGTTTATGCGCAGGTTGCAGACGCTATGGCGCAGCGGTACCGCGCGCTCAAGGTCGGGCCTGCAATGGATGATCTGGATGTCGGACCTTTGATTTCTGGGCGGCAAAAACAGATCGTCGAAGACTATCTTGGGCAGGGAAAAGACTTGGAAATCGCGGCTCAGGGCGCGATCACGTCGAACGCACCTGAAACGGGCGCTTACGTTAAACCCACGCTCTTTGTAGATGTGCCGCCGCAGCACGTCTTGGCCCAGCAGGAGATTTTCGGTCCCGTGCAGGTCATCATCCCTTTTGAAGACGAAGCTGAGGCACTGGAGATCGCAAATGGTACGGATTACGGGCTGGTCGCGTCTGTCTGGACCCGCGACGGTGCCCGCCAGATGCGAATGGCGCGCGCACTGCGGGCGGGGCAGGTTTTCTTGAACAACTACGGTGCCGGTGGCGGTGTCGAATTGCCTTTTGGCGGGCGCGGCCTGTCTGGACACGGACGTGAAAAAGGGTTCGAGGCGCTTTATGGTTTTTCCAGTCTGAAAACGGTGGCTGCCCTGCATGGCTAAGCCTGCATCGCGTGCGGATGAAATAAGAGGAGCTGCCCATGGTAGATGACGCACATACAACCCATGACGCGGAAGAAGACATCCGCAACCGTGACATCAAAATTTATGTCAACGGCGAGATTGTTCACCGTGATGATGCCAAGGTGTCAGTCTACGACAGCGGTTTCATGTTGGGCGACGGGATGTGGGAAGGGATGCGGCTTTATGACGGTGTGTGGACCTTCTTTGACGAACACATGGACCGGTTTTTTGACAGCTGCAAAGCTGTCTCACTGGACGTCGGTATGGACCGCGACGGGATCATGGAGGCGCTGAAAGCGACCGCTGCTGTCAACGGGATGAAAACCGATGTGCACTGCAGGCTCATGTTGACGCGCGGGATCAAGATCAAGCCGTTCCAGCATCCATCGCTAAGCCGGTCAGGGCCAACGCTGGTTATTATCATGGAGCATTCAAAGCCAGCCGCGACCTTGCAAAACAGGGGCATCAGACTTGCCACTGTGCCACAGGTGCGGGGGCTGCCGATGTCCCAGGACGCGAAATACAACAGCCACTCCAAACTTAACTGTGTGATCGCTTGTTTGCAGGCTGAACAGGCAGGCGCGGACGAGGGGTTGATGTTGGACCCTTATGGATTTGTGAATACGACCAACGCGTGCAACTTCTTTATTGTGCGCAAGGGTGCTGTTTGGACTTCGACCGGAGACTACTGCATGAACGGGGTCACACGGCAAAAAGTAATCGATATCTGCCGGGCCGAGGGCATTCCGGTTTTTGAAAGGAACTACTCGCTCGTGGATGCCTACGGCGCGCAAGAAGCGTTTTTGACGGGCACTTTCGGCGCGCAAACGCCGGTCGCTGAAATTGACGGCAAGCCAATCGGGGATGGGACACACCCCGTGACGCACCGTATTCGCGCGGTGTACAAACGGTGGATTGCCGAGGATGTTGCACGCAACGCCACGCGCTGGAATGTGTCGTGAGCCGTCGTCCACACTAATCGGGAAAGACTGTAAATCGGTGGTCTGGGGGTGTTTGGTGGAGCATAGCGGGATCGAACCGCTGACCTCCTGCATGCCATGCAGGCGCTCTCCCAGCTGAGCTAATGCCCCGATGTGGCAGACAAGGTCTGACACGGGATGGATCTGCTGATCCGATGCGACGCTGGATAGCGGCAGTGCGGGGCGGGATCAAGACCAAAAACGAACCCGCCTCGCGATTGCGTATATCAGGTGTCGTCGTCGTTCGCGGCGACGTCAGCAATCTCTTCGAGCGGTACGTTATCGTCTTCGTCGTCATCATCGTCGAGCAGATCATCGTCGAGATCTACATCAACGTCTTCGTCGTCTTCGATAACGGCGTCGTCTTCAGTTGCCGCCGCTTTCGCTTTGGTTGTTGCGGCATCTGCGGCGTCGGCAGCGATCATGCGCGACTTGGACAGATCAACTTCGACCACCTCGCCTGTGTAGGGGCTGACGATCGGATCCGCGTTCAGGTCGTAGAAACGTTTGCCCGTCTCGGGGCAGAGGCGTTTCGTTCCCCATTCTTCCTTGGGCATGAAAACCCCCTTTGCAATTGCGGTTCAGGTGTAGATGATTCAGGCGAAGTGCCATATGAGGCGGGGGCTGTAAAGGCCTGCCGCGCAGTCGTCATCGCCGTATCACGTGAATAAAGCCTAAAGGCAATACTATGACCAACCAATATCTTGCCGGAGACCCGCCGATCCCCCTTGTTTTGCGCCGTTCAGCGCGTGCGCGGCGAATCTCATTGCGGATTTCCCAATTGGACGGTCGTGTGACACTTACCGTGCCAAAAGGCGTGGCCGACCGCGAGGCAATTTCTTTTGCACACGAAAAAGAGGACTGGATTCGCAAACATCTGGACGCGCGCGAAGAAGAGGTGACTGTGGTGATCGGCACACCCATACCGATTGGGGGTCAACTGCATCACGTCGCTGCGGGTGATGGGCGACGCGTGCGATTTGAAGAGGGCCGCGTGATTGTGCCCGGTGCGCCTGATCTGGTCGGCAAAAGGCTCGGGCGGCATCTAAAGGAAATTGCGCGCGCGCGTCTTGCCGAGGCGTCAGATCACTATGCCAAGCGACTAGGAAAGAAATACACGGCGATTACGATGCGCGATACCCGTTCGCGGTGGGGGTCCTGCACGGCGCAAGGGCGCTTAATGTATTCGTGGCGCCTGATCCTCTCTCCGCCCGAGGTGCTGGATTATGTTGCGGCACATGAAGTGGCGCATCTCGCGCAAATGAACCATTCGCCCGCTTTCTGGTCAGAAGTAGAGCGTATCTACGGCCCCTACAAAGATCCGCGTGCGTGGCTCCGCCGCGAAGGGTCATCCCTGCATCGCTACCGATTTGGCTCCTGATCGGCATTGCTGCTTGACCTGTTTTGATTTGTGATCACATTTGAGGCATGATTTTAAATCAACGCCCAGCTGACGCCACACCCGTCGCGCATGACCGCGTCTACCGCGCATTGCGCAGCCGTATCATGCAAGGTGCGATCGCGCCGGGGCAGGCATTGACGCTGCGGGGTATTGGCAAGTCATATGATGTATCAATGACGCCGGCGCGCGAAGCGGTGCGCCGTCTGGTGGCAGAAGGCGCGCTGACGCTGTCGTCGTCCGGTCGTGTTTCTACACCAGAGCTTAGCAACGAGCGTATCGAAGAGCTGGCGTCGTTGCGCGCCTTGATTGAAGTGGAATTGGCCAGCCGTGCATTGCCACGGGCGCATCTGGCTTTGATAGAACGGTTGCAGACCATCAACTCGACGGTGGCGGAGGCCGTGGCCCACCGCGATGCGGTCAGCTACATTCGCACCAATCTGGAGTTCCACCGCACCTTGTACCTGCGCGCGCAAGCACCGGCGATGCTGGCGATGGCAGAAACCGTCTGGCTGCAAATGGGGCCTACAATGCGCGCACTATACGGAAAGCTACGCCGCAAAGAGCCGCCGCATTATCACCGGCTAATTATTGCGGCCCTGCGCGCAGGGGACGAGCCGGGCCTGCGGCTTGCGGTCCGGTCCGACGTGACACAAGGCTTGCGGATGCTGGCGAGTTAAAGCGTTCAGGCGGCGAGGCCGACGCTACCGAGCCCCAGAAACTTTTCACGGCGGTCTGCAATCAACGCAGCTGGATCTTTGTCCGAAAGCTCGTCAATCATTCCAATGATCGCTCGGCCCACCGAGTGGATTGCCGTTTGCGCATCGCGGTGCGCACCGCCCAATGGTTCAGGGATAATCCGGTCAACGACGCCTAGTTTCTTGAGGTCCTGCGCGGTCAGGCGCAACGCCTCTGCTGCTTCGCGCATTTTCTCGGCATCTTTCCAAAGGATTGAGGCGCATCCCTCGGGGCTGATGACCGAATAGACCGAATGCTCGAGCATGGCGATACGGTTGGCTGTCGCAAAAGCAACTGCCCCGCCTGATCCGCCTTCACCAATAACAACTGACACCAGCGGCACGCCGATCTGCAGGCATTTCTCGGTCGAGCGGGCGATGGCTTCGGATTGACCGCGTTCTTCTGCGCCTTTGCCGGGATAGGCGCCGGGCGTGTCCACAAGGGTTACAACCGGTAGATTGAAGCGGTGGGCCATCTCCATCAGGCGAATGGCTTTTCGATAACCTTCAGGACGGGCCATGCCAAAATTACGCTCAATGCGCGATTTCGTATCCTTGCCCTTTTCGTGCCCGATCACCATCACCGGCCTATCGTCCAGACGTGCAAGCCCGCCCATCACCGCATGGTCATCGGCAAAGTTCCGGTCACCCGCGAGAGGCGTGTATTCAGTAAAAAGCGTGTTGATGTAATCCTGACAGTGAGGGCGCTCGCCGTGCCGGGCAACCTGACATTTGCGCCAGGGTGTCAACGACTTGTACAGGTCTGCAAGCATCGCTTGCGCTTTGGTGTCCAGCGCAGAGGCCTCTTCGGCGATGTCCATCTCGGCATTTGCGCGCGCCAGTGCACGCAGCTCTTCCGCCTTGCCTTCAATCTCGGCGAGGGGTTTTTCGAAATCCATGTATTGCGTCATCGATCACTCCGCTTGAACCCCTTCTATATGGCGGGCATTGCGCGGCAATGCAATCGGATCACGTTGGCCAGAGCACAGGATAGAGCGATGCAATCAGCAGTCCCGCCATTGTCCAGTTAAAAGTGCGTAGTCGTGCAGGGTTGGTCAACAGGCGTGCCATTTGTTGGCCCATAACCGTCCAAAGTGCGATGGACGGTAAATTCACAAGACCAAACACCAATGCGACAAGCCCGAAGGCTGCAAAGCTCGCGTCGGTCGCGTAGACTGACAAGGCGGTCAACGCCATGGCCCAGGCTTTTGGGTTGACCCACTGAAACACAGCGGCTTGCGAAAAAGTCAGGGGTGTGCCGCTGGCTTGGGTGGTTTCTGCGGGCGCTGCACGCGCAATCTTCCACGCGAGCCATGCCATATAGGCGACAGAAAAGACCTTCAGCACCGTATAACTTGTCGGCCATGCGTCAAAAAGTTTGATCAGACCCGCCCCGACGAGGATGATCATCAAGGTAAATCCGATGGCGATGCCAAGCATATGCGGCACGGAACGGGCAAAGCCGTAGTTTGCACCTGACGCCATGAGCATCAGGTTGTTCGGCCCCGGCGTAACGGAGCTGACAAAGGCAAAAGCAACCAGCGCGGTGAGTGTTTCAGTCATCATGATGCAATCAATAGCGATTATCTGGCCAATTTTTATTGCTTTGTTGGAAAATGGATGGCTAATTGCGCAATATATGATGGATATTGATCAAAAAGATGCGCAAATATTGCGTCGTCTTACTGCGAACGGACGTATCAGCAATATTGAATTGGCGGACCGTGTCGGTTTATCGCCCTCCGCTTGTTTGCGGCGCGTGCAAGAACTGGAGCGGTCGGGGTTGATTAAGGGATATCGGGCGGTGCTCGACCGTGCTGCTTTGGGCAGCGGATTTGTGGCTTACATCGGGGTAGGTCTGCGCGACCATTCAAAAGCCAGCCAGGAGGCATTCGAGCGATCGATTTCACGTGCCGAGCAAGTGCGCGAGTGCCACAATATCACCGGATCGATCGAGTATTTGTTGCGTGTCGAATGTGCGGATTTGTCGGCGTACAAGTTGTTTCACACCGACATTCTAGGGGCTATGCCGCAGGTTAGTTCGATCACGTCCTACGTGGTGATGGGGTCACCCAAAGACGAACGCGCATAGAAAACGCATTCGTTTCTTGTCGCGCAATTTAATCCGGGACGCGTTCGAACTGCGGAGATGGCGCAATCGGAGGGGGCGCCGACATGCTGGCTTCGTCAAGATCAAACTGTTCGTGCTTTGCGGGATGTGGCCGGTCTTTTGCCCAAGCGCGCCCATTTACGTAATCTGGGTCCCTCACTAAATAGCGAACCTGTTGCAGTTCATCGTTGTGAACCCTGCATCGGAAGTGGAGGCGCTCGATATCTTTAAAATCCGCATCGCCGTACACAAAGGTTTTATCTTCGGGCCTTCTGACTTTTAGATTCCTGACTTCCAGCGCTTCCTCAGTTTCCATCATTTCTGTCTTACAGAGTTCAATCGCTATTTCGCTTGAGGTTGCGTGCACGCTGTGTGCCGCGCCAAAAAAAACACAAGCTATACCCATTGTGCGGAAAACGTTTCTTCTTGTCGGCATTTCGGATCCCTTCCGGCTATTGGCGATTCAAGTGTTCCCATGGGCGGACTTTCCTGACCGTATCGCCTGTCCTATCTGATTTGAACCCTATTCCTCGTGTTTTGTCCGGCGTCGATCCATTGCAGTCCAGCTACTATGACAAAATCATCTCTGATTGGCGCACGATCACTTCAGCTTGTTTGATGGAAGCTATATCGACAAGTCGTCCTTTATAGACGGTTGCACCCTCACCATTGGCTTTTGCCGTTTCCATCGCTGCGAGGATCTCGCGGGCTTCGGTGATGGCCTCTTCCGAGGGCGTGAAGACTTCGTTGGCCAAGTTGATCTGCTTGGGGTGGATCGCCCATTTGCCGACCATGCCCAATGTGGCGGAACGGCGGGCCTGCGCGCGGAATCCTTCGTCGTCTGAGAAGTCACCGAACGGCCCATCTACTGGCAAAACGCCGTGGGTGCGGCACGCCGCAACAATAGCAGTTTGTGCCCAATGCCATGGGTCGGACCAGTACTTTTGGCCTTCGCGCAGCATGTAATAGTTTTCTTGCGTGCCGCCGATGCCAGTTGTCTGCATACCCATCGAGGCTGCGAAATCAGCCGCACCAAGGCTCATCGCGGCCATGCGTGGGGAGGCTGCAGCAATTTCTTCTACGTGTGCGATACCTGCAGCAGATTCGATGATAACTTCAAACGTGATTTTCTTGCTGCGCCCTTTGGCGGTTTCAATAGCCGTGACCAAAGCATCAACGGCGTAGATGTCACCGGCGCAGCCCACTTTGGGGATCATGATCTGGTCAAGCCGGTCGCCCGATTGCTCTAACAGATCGACGACATCCTTATACCAGTATGGCGTGTCCAAGCCGTTGATCCGAACCGACAGCGTTTTGCTGCCCCAATCGACATCTGAGATGGCCTTGATGACATTTGCGCGGGCATTGTCCTTGTCGCTGGGGGCCACGCTGTCTTCGAGGTCAAGGTTGATGACGTCTGCTGCCGAAACCGCCATTTTTTCAAAGATTGCAGGGCGCGAGCCGGGTCCAAAAAGCTGGCATCTGTTCGGGCGAGCAGGAGCGGTTGGCTGGATGCGGAAACTCATAGGGACCTCTTTGAGTAATAATATTTCATCAGGTATTGCGTGTCTGTTATTAAATTGCGCAAGATGCTGCAAGTGCATTTCGCATGCGCAGCATCCTTCATGCTTCGTGGTCGGTAGTAACGCTTAATTCTTCTCCAATTTTAATAAGAACTCGAATTTATTTGCACAAAATTCGGTATCTAGTCGAAGAATAAGATGTGATTGCATGAAAAATCGGTGAAATTCGACGAAACGAGATATAGGAGACCAGACCGATGATCGAGACCCCATACCTTTTGTTTCTCGGGGATGCCCCTGACCAACTGGCGGCCAAAGTTGCACAAGGCATCAAGGACTGGCGCCCTGAGAATGCTGTAGGGCAGTACCGGATGCCGGGGTGCAAGGCCGATGTCGGGCTTGAGGATATGTCGTTGGAGCAGGCGAAAGCAGCAGGCGCAAAGACGGTTGTGATCGGTGTCGCCAATCGGGGTGGGTACATCAGCGCGGAATGGCGTGCGGTGCTGGTCGAAGCATTGGAAGCCGGATTTGATATCGCAAGCGGGCTGCATAACCTGCTGCGTGACGAAGGCGAGCTTGTGGCCGCAGCGCAGGTTCACGGACGCACTTTGCATGATGTGCGTGTGCCGACAGTGGCCTATCCGATTGCCAATGGCGTCAAACGCACGGGCAAGCGGGTGCTGGCGGTTGGTACCGATTGCTCGGCGGGCAAAATGTATACGGCTTTGGCGCTGGATGCCGCGATGCAAGAACGCGGTATGAAAAGCACGTTTCGGGCCACAGGGCAGACGGGCATCCTGATCACCGGATCAGGCATTCCGCTGGATGCGGTTATCGCTGATTTCATGGCAGGCTCGGTCGAGTATTTGACGCCTGACAATGATCCCGATCACTGGGATATTATCGAAGGGCAGGGCAGCATTTTTCACGTATCCTACTCGGGCGTGACATTGGCATTGATCCATGGTGGCCAGCCTGATGCCCTTATCTTGTGCCATGAGCCGACCCGCAAGCACATGCGCGGCCTGCCTGGTTTTGCAGTGCCCACCATCGAATCCGTGCGCGATATCACATTGCAACTGGCGCGCGTTGCCAACCCCGACTGTCAGGTCGTTGGCGTGTCGATCAACACGCAGTATTTGTCCGAGGAAGAGGCGACACGCTATTGCGCGGAAGTAGAGGCGCACTTGGGCTTGCCGACGCTTGATCCTTTCCGGCATGGTGCGGATCGGCTGGCCGCCGCGTTGCAGGCGCTTTAAACTCAGCGATTACACCAACCGACCTGAGAAGAGGCACATATGCAGATTGAGGTTTCGCGCGATGTTTTCCAACTCGCGCAGGTGTTTACCATCAGCCGCGGATCACGGTCTGAGGCGCAGGTACTGACGGTCCGCGTTACAGACGGGAGTTTTAGCGGCTGGGGCGAATGCGTGCCCTACGCCCGATATGACGAAACGCTAGACAGTGTGACGTCTGAAATCAACGCGTTGCCTTCGGCGTTCACGCGCGCTGATTTGTACGATTTGTTGCCTGCCGGCGCCGCGCGGAATGCGGTGGATTGCGCGCTTTGGGATCTGGAGGCAAAGCGTGCTGGACTGCGGGCTTGGGAACTGGCGGGCTTGGCTGCGCCCGGACCTGAGATTACGGCGTATACCCTGTCATTGGCCTCGCCCGAGAAGATGCGTGCGCAGGCGGCGGAAAATGCCTATCGCCCGCTTTTGAAAATCAAACTCGGTACACCTGACGATATGCCACGTCTGGAGGCTGTGCGCGCCGGTGCCTCTGCCTCACGGATTATCGTGGATGCAAACGAAGGGTGGACGGCAGAGGTCTATGCTGATCTTGCGCCGCATCTGGTGCGGTTGGGCGTAGAGCTGGTAGAGCAACCGCTGCCTGCGGACGACGATGATGCATTGCTCGGCCTCACACGTCCTGTGCCAGTATGCGCGGACGAAAGCTGTCACGACCGCGCCAGCCTGCCTGCGCTGAAAGGCAAATATGACGTCATCAACATCAAGCTCGATAAAACCGGTGGCTTGACCGAGGCGCTGGCCTTGCGTAGCGAGGGTGTAGCTTTGGGTTATGGCGTCATGGTGGGGTGTATGGTGGGATCCAGCCTTGCGATGGCACCGGCAACTCTGGTTGCGCAAGGTGCGCTGGTGACCGATCTGGATGGCCCGCTTTTATTGGCTGAGGATCGTGAGACGCCGTTGAAATTTGACGAAAAGGGTGTTTATCCACCCGAAAAGGAGTTGTGGGGATGACCATGCGCACAGTGTACGTGAACGGCGAATATCTGCCGGAGAATGAGGCGACCGTCTCTATTTTTGACCGGGGCTTCCTGATGGCGGACGGGGTCTATGAGGTCACATCTGTTCTGGGCGGTAAGCTTATAGATTTTGAAGGCCATGCCGTGCGGCTGCAACGGTCTCTTGACGCATTGGATATGCGTAACCCGATTTCCAAGGATGATTTACTTGAGGTGCACCGCGAGCTGGTGCGCGCAAACGGTATTGACGAGGGCATGGTGTATCTACAGATCACGCGTGGCGCACCGGGCGACCGTGATTTCGCTTTCCCCGACCCTGATGAGACAGAGCCGACGATTGTGCTTTTTACCCAGAACAAACCGGGGCTGGCCAATAGCCCTGCGGCGAAAAAGGGAATGAAGGTCATCAGCATCGAAGATATCCGCTGGGGACGTCGGGACATCAAAACGGTGCAGCTGCTTTACCCGTCGATGGGCAAGATGATGGCCAAGAAAGCCGGTGCCGATGACGCGTGGATGATCGAGGACGGCTTTGTCACCGAAGGCACATCCAACAATGCCTATATCGTCAAGGGCAATAAGATTATAACGCGCGCACTGTCGAACGATATCTTGCATGGCATCACCCGTGCAGCTGTTTTACGTTTTGCGCAAGAGGCGCAGATGGAAGTGGAAGAACGCAACTTTACCATCGACGAAGCAAAGGCCGCAGATGAGGCTTTCATCACCTCTGCCAGCACATTCGTGATGCCTGTGGTCGAAATTGATGGCGTTGCTTTGGGAGAAGGTGTCCCGGGTCGCGTTGCCCCGCGTCTGCGCGAAATTTACCTTGAGGAAAGCCTCAAAGCCGCGGTGTAACCGGTGCTAAACCGCGAGAACCTTCTTCAGTCCATCGGACAATCCGTTGGTACGTCAAGCTGGTTTGAGGTCCGGCAACACCAAATTGATGCCTTTGCTGATGTGACCGAAGACTGGCAGCCCATTCATCTGGACGCCGTGGCGGGTCAGGACGCAGGATTTGATGGAACGGTTGCACACGGGTTTCTGACCCTGTCGATGTTGTCGGCTATGTCCTATCAGATTTTGCCGCCAATGCCGGGTGAAACGGCTTCACTTAACTACGGTTTTGACCGCATCCGCTTTGTCTCTCCGGTGCCGGGCGGCGCGCGCATACGGGGGCATTTCACCCTGAGCGATGCGACCCTTCGGGGCACCGGATGGATGTTGCGTTTTGCGGTCTCGGTCGAGATTGAAGACACAGAAAAACCCGCGCTGACTGCGGATTGGTTGTGTCTTTACCTATTTTAGAACGTGTCAGCCCTTGCCCACGTTTTCGGCAAACGACTTCTCGAACGCTTTTTGTTGGTCACCCGTGGCTTCGGTCTGATAATTCGCTTTCCAGTCCGCCATAGACATCCCGTAGAAAAGTTCCCGCGCTTCGTCCTTTGACATCTCGATGTCTTTTTCTGCTGCAGCTTCCTGATACCAACGGCTTAGGCAGTTGCGGCAGAAACCAGCAAGGTTCATCATGTCAATGTTCTGCACGTCGGTGCGATCTTCCATCAGATGCTTTTGAAGCCTGCGAAAAGCGGCGGCCTGGAGTTCGATTTCGGTCTGCGTTGGCATGTCTGGCTCCTTATTTCTCTCATGTGACAGATTGGTGTTCGCGCAGGTGCTGTCAACCGTTGCAGTCAAGGTCGGTGCCATGTCATCAAGGTTTCAAATATACAAACTACTGCGCGTAGCAGTTGCACCTTCAAGCAGATTGTAGGATAAGCATGGATAGCTGTTAGCGTTAACAATCGAAAAAAGGACAGGATCGTCATGAGACGCCATCGCAATGTAAAAATCGTCGCCACGCTGGGTCCGGCATCAAGTGATTACAAGATGATCCGCGCGCTACATGAGGCTGGCGCGGATGTGTTCCGGCTGAATATGAGCCACGGAACACATGACGAAATGCGCGAGCGACACGCGATCATACGCAAGATCGAGGCTGATACAGGGTCGAATATTTGCATTCTGGCCGACTTGCAGGGCCCCAAATTGCGTGTCGGTGTATTTGCCAACGACGATGGCGAACTGCTCGAAGATGGGGCGTCTTTCCGGTTGGATCTGGACAAAGCGGTTGGTGACGTAAATCGCGTGAACCTGCCCCACCCCGAGATTTTCCAAGCTTTGCAGCCGGGTGCCACCTTGTTGGTCAATGATGGCAAAATCCGTTTGAAGGTGAACGACTGCAGTGACAGTCACGCAAATTGCACAGTGATAGCAGGGGGCGTGATTTCCAACCGTAAGGGCGTAAATGTGCCCGACGTTGTGCTGCCGCTTGCCGCCTTGTCCGACAAAGACCGCAAAGACCTGGAATTTGTATGTGAGTTGGGTGTCGACTGGCTGGCGCTAAGCTTTGTTCAACGCGCCGAAGACGTTTTGGAAGCGTCCAAACTTGCCAATGGCAGGGCAGCGATTCTCAGCAAGATCGAAAAACCTGCGGCGGTGAATAACTTCGATGAAATTCTCGCTGTGAGCGACGGTATCATGGTGGCGCGTGGCGATCTGGGCGTGGAGTTGCCCGTGCAGAACGTACCGCCCATTCAGAAACGGTTGGTGCGTAAATGCCGTCGTGCGGCCAAGCCTGTGATCGTTGCAACCCAGATGATGGAGAGCATGATCGAAAGCCCAATGCCGACACGTGCGGAAGTCTCGGATGTTGCAACGGCGATCTACGAAGGCGCGGATGCTATCATGCTGTCGGCAGAATCTGCGGCTGGTGACTATCCGATCGAAGCGGTGACGACCATGAACAACGTTGCCATCGAAGTCGAACAAGACCCGACTTATACCCAGATCATTGAAGCCTCGCGCGAATCCAAGGGTGCGACAGTGGCCGACGGGATCGTATCGGCCGCACGCGAGATTGCGGAAACCACCAACATCAAGGCGATCTGCTGCTTTTCCCAAAGTGGGACGACAGCGGCGTTGGTTGCGCGCGAAAGGCCCCGTGTTCCGATCATTGTGATGACATCTGTGGTGCGGACCGCGCGGCGTTTGACCCTGACGTGGGGGACGAACTGTATCGTCACAGAAGAGATCGAACGCTTTAAGCAGGCGGTTGTTGCGTCAGCACGTGCAGCCCGCGAACAAGGATATGCCGGTGAGGACGATCAAATCGTTGTGACGGCGGGTCTGCCTTTCAATGTTCCGGGCAGTACGAATATCTTGCGTGTTGCTCCTTGCAACGAGCGGCTGATTTTCAATACTGATCCGGAATAACCGCTTCTAGTGTACGGTCAGCAAAGACAGAACGCCGACCAACACAAGGCTAAGTGCCCAGACCAGATCAAGATTGAACCAGCTTTTGGATAGGAACTTTAGCCCTAACCAGTGGTAGACACCCAAGGCCAGCAATCCGCCAGCAGTAGTCATGGCGATGGTGTGCAGAAGGGCCACCAGTGCAGCAATGCCGATGTTGCCGCTGATCAGAGTATCAGCGGCGGCGTGGCCCTGGTTGGTTTCGATCGTTTTGCAGATGCCCAGATATATCGGGACCAGCATCAGCCCCGCGCCATGCGCCATTGCAGCGAGAAATGACCATAGCCCGATTTTTGACGGCGGAACGCGTGCCAGAAAGCGCGGATGTCTGCGGTTGATAAGCAGGTAAACGCCAAGTGCGATGACTAGCCACGCCGCACCGATTTGAATTTCGCGCTGCCAGTCTACAAGAAAGAACAGCACGGAAAACGGAAAAAGTATCGCAGCCATCGCCAGCAGATGACCGCCAGAAAGCGCAAGCAATGCCTTGTAAAGGCTGCCGGGCTTGCGTTCCATTAACGCCGACGAGACCGCGAGCGGCCACCCCATTCCTGGGTTAAGCCCGTGATAAAGGCCTGAGGCGACAACGGCCCACCACAGGGCCGTTGTCGAAGTTACACCGTCCACCCGTTAGACGGACGGGTAGCAGAAGCTGTCGGTAGAGCAGTCGCCCCCCTCAAGCCTGATCTGGTGGCTGCGGTAGCCGTCGGGGAACTCGATCCAGAAGTCTTTATCCAGCTCCAGCCCGCCGTTCTCGCCCACATTCGCCATGACCATCGCGGCCCCACGTTCGCCGGGGTAGAACTGGTCGTCCCAGGTGGAGTAGAGCGAGTTGGTCCAGTAGACGCGTTTGCCATCGCGGCTGATCTCGACCATCTGGGGCCCGTAGCCGAACTCTTTGCCGTTGGGGTGTTTGGTCTTTTTGACGATACCGCCGATTTCGACCTTGCCCGCGAGCACGGGGTTCATCGGGTCGGAGACGTCATACTGATGCATCTCACCCTGTCCCCAGCAGGCAACATAAAGGTACTTGTCATCGAGGCTGAGGTCGATGTCGGTGACCAGCGGCGGCACCGCGCCAAAGCCTTTGAGCAGGTCGGGCAGATCGTCGGCGTCCGCCGGTTGTGGGTCGATGGTAATAACCTTCTTGGCATCGAAAGTGCCATCGTCCTTTTGCCACCACGTAAAGATCGCCCCCTGCAGGTTTGTGGTGTCGACCACCACACCGACAAAGCCGTAATCCTTCGACGGGTCATGCGCGGGGCGGATTTCCAGCGCCATCTGGTGATTTTCGCCCAGATCGATAGTTTGCACGTTCTTGCGTTCACGCAAATTCCAGAAGTGGATCGAGTGACCGTATTTATTCGACAAAAGGTCTTCGGCGACGATGCCGTTTTCGAACTGCGGCGGCAGACCCCATTCAGAGCTGACCATGTAGTCGCGTGGCAGGTTCCACCAAAAGTCGTAGTGCTTGTCCTGCGCGCCACGGTCCATCTCGTAACGGCCAAGGATCTCGAACGTCTCGCAGTCCATGATGAAGATACCCGGAGGGCCGTCCGTGCCATCTTCGCCGCCGCCCCCCAATGTCGAGACATAAATACCTTCGGGGCCGCAGTGGATCGTGTGCGGGCGCGAGTATCCGGTTTTGGAGAATACTTCTTCGGGCTCGATGATCTTGTGAATCTTGGCCTTTAGCGGCTCTTTCACGTCGATCACATAGATACGCGAAGATCTGATACCCGGAATAATGAGATAACGCCGTTCCAGAAAGGCGTGACCGGACAGCGGCGACAGCGACGACGAACAGGCGTTCCAGCCAAAGTGGTGAAACTCATCTCCTTTATTGGGCATGATCACCTGATGAACGATCTGGCTATAGGTATCGGATGTTGGATTAACATCCACAACGGCTAGGCCATCTGGTTGTGACCCATCGGGACTGAGCATAAGCGTAAAAGCAAAATTCTCGACAGGGGCTTCCATCGCCATTTTCGGCGTTGGATGGAACGTCGGATCTGGACGCAAGTTCATGATTTTTTCCTCCCTAATGCGACGCGGCCAACACTGCGGATTTGCTCACGTCATGGGAGAGCGTCTCATAGAAAAGGATTCCTAGCAACAAATGTCTTACATTTGGCCCGCGCAGTTTCTTGAGCCTCAAAACATGGGGCCATTGGGCCTGTACGCTTTTAAAGTCTGTGCTGTCCGGCGTCTTTGCAACAAGAACGATGCAATCACAGTTTGACCGACCTGTGCCATTGGTCTTAGCCTGTGCCTTCAAGAGAAAAGGAACGCGGCGATGCCACTGGACACGTATTTGATCTATCTGGCAGCTGTTGCGGTGTTCTTTGCGACGCCACCAGACACCAGCCAGCTTCTTATCGTATCAAACAGTGTTCGACATGGTTTGCGGCGGAGCATTTATACCATCGCTGGCGACTTGACTGCGAATAGCCTTCAGATGACGGCGGCAGCATTCGGTCTGGCGGCGGTCATCGCCACATCGGCGAGCGCTTTTGTTTGGATCAAGTGGCTTGGGGTGGCCTACCTCGTGTGGATTGGTATTCAGCTTGTGCTATCCAACGATCATGCAGGTGATGTCTCTGCGAACGCTTCTGGCCGGTCGTTCAGGTTGTTCCGGCAAGGGTTCGCGACATCCTTGGCAAACCCCTTTGCTGTGGTGTTTTTCGGGGCGCTATTTCCTCAATTTATTGATCCTGCCTTGCCCGTGTTGCCGCAACTTCTGATCCTTGGTGCAACGTATCTTGTGGTCGACGGCGCAATTTTGTTGCTTTGGGGGTGGCTGGGGGTCAAAGCAGCTAAAGCCTTGAAGAGTTTTTCCTTCGGTTGGATAAATAAGCTGTGCGGCGGGCTCATGATTGGGGCCGCAGCCTTGCTCGCAAGCAAGGATTTCCGGCCGCAGGAATAATCCAAGCGTTGCAGGACCCATACTTGTAGCGACCACAAGCCTTGAATGACTTTAAGATGCTTTCTGCACCGTAGAGCTTGCAAACCTCTGGCAGGTAAGCGGTCATTTGCGCCTTTGGCAATTGAGGCGGGTGTAGCAGTTTTGCCGCCCGGATATTTTAAAAATGGCGTTCTTGGATGCGCGCATCAGGGCGTGCATTTCGGGCCCTTTCCTGCTTGCCATATGCGCTGCCTTCTCCTATACGGCAGCTTCTGATCGCGCGTCCGGCCAATTGGCATGCCAAGTCGTGCTTAAACCGATCTAAAAACTAGGAGACGGAAATGCCTAAGATGAAGACGAAATCGAGCGCTAAGAAGCGCTTTAAGGTGACGGCCACTGGCAAAGTCATCGGCGGCCAGGCGGGTAAACGCCACGGCATGATCAAGCGGACTAAAAAGTTCATTCGCGACGCACGCGGCTCGACAGTTCTGTCCGAGCCGGATGCAAAGATCATTAAGGGCTTCATGCCCTACGACCGTTAAGGAGAGCCGATATGTCCAGAGTTAAAGGTGGCACAGTCACCCACGCCCGCCACAAAAAAGTAATTAAGGCAGCCAAAGGCTACTACGGTCGCCGCAAAAGCACGTTCAAAGTTGCACGCCAAGCGGTCGATAAAGCCAACCAATACGCCACACGAGACCGCAAGAACCGCAAGCGCAACTTCCGCGCGCTGTGGATTCAGCGGATCAACGCCGCCGTGCGCAGCCATGATGATGCGCTGACATACAGCCGCTTTATCAACGGTCTGAATCTCGCCGGTGTCGAAGTGGACCGTAAGGTTCTGGCGGATTTGGCTGTAAACGAGCCCGACGCTTTTGGCGCGATCGTTAAGCAGGCACAGGACGCACTGGCCGCATAAAGTCTGCTGCTCGGCACAATTTAAAAGCCGCCCTTCAGGGCGGCTTTTTTTATGCGCTCGTTATTTGACGGTTTTCACGGCTAGATGAATGCGAAAGTGTACATCCGCGAAGGCCTTGCTGTACCGTAGGATCATCACAGATGCCTTGAACGGAACTAGGTGGAAGCCTTGCTTGGCTCGATATGGAGAACTGCAATGAACGGGATCAAGATTGAGCTTCGCAAAAGTCTTCCGCCAAAAGACGCGTTGAACGACCTTCTGTCTCAGCACTATAAGCTGGCTGTACAGAGGATGCGGGATTTGGGCTTTGAGATTGATCCTGCGGCACCCCGGAGCGCAATGGCAGAGTTCTGGAAAAACGCGGACGACTATTTACCCCCAAAGGGTTGCCTTGTGGTCGCGCGAAATAGCTCTGGCGCAATCGTGGGCTGCGCAATGATGAAGCGCTTTGATGACCAAACGGGTGAGATCAAACGGGTGTTCGTCACCGATGACACGCGGGGCACTGGCACGGGCCGAAAGTTGACCGAGACGTGCGAAAAAACGGCACGTAGCATGGGATTAAAGCGACTGATCGCAAATTCGCTGACGTCCAATGTTGAGATGCGCGGCCTTCTGCCAAAACTCGGGTTTGTCGCGTTGGACACGCCGATTAAATCCTCGAGTTACAAAGATCAACCGATGCTGCGCCCGCATCTGCACTATTTTACCAAAGATATTTGAATGCTGGTCAGCGTTCGGATTGTGACACGCATTTGTCTCAGCCTCGCGCGGCCAGTTCCGCGTCAAGCTCTGGCTGCATGATGATGCCGTCCTAGTCGCTGCCCGAGGCGTGCACCACCGCCATCACGCAAGGCGCGTTGCTCTCGTTCCGGGGCGCGCGGGGAATGTCAGCGGCGACAAAGACCTGCGCGCCTGCGGTGGCGTGAACGGATTTCTCCAGATAGTCGCCGTAGTGCACGATTGCTGACCCTTCAAGCACCTATGCGATGGTTTCGATACCTTTGTGGTAGTGCGCGTTGGCAACTGCACCGGGGGGCATTGGCAGGATGTTCATGCAGATTTGCTTGGCACCAACCGTTTCGGTGGCCGCACCCGTCCTATAGGTGAACCCTTGCTTGTTCACGTAGGTTTGCCCGGGGGCTACGACGCATATGCCGTCATGAGGTTTGGGTGCCATGGGCCTTAGCCTTTTTGGGCTGGGAACGTCGAGGTGACCCTAAGTCACTGCCGTTGCCAGGCCAACCATGCCCTTTGGAGCGATGCGGCCCGCCGCCTGTGCCATCCGAACTCCGAACTTGCCATCCATGGCTGTTCTGTTAGGACACATCCCAAACCAAGGGACGCGCGACGATGGACGATCTTAAACACAAATACCTTTCCCAAATTGCTGATGCGGGCGATGAAAACACGCTTGAGGCGATCCGTCTGGCGGCCGTTGGCAAAAAGGGTGAAGTGGCGCTAAAAATGCGCGAATTGGGTAAAATGACCCCGGAAGAGCGGCAAGTTGCGGGTCCGGCACTCAATGCGCTCAAGGACGAGATCAACTCGGCGCTGGCGGGGAAAAAAGCAGCACTGTCCGATGCGGCGCTTGACGCGCGGCTGCGAGAAGAATGGCTTGATGTCACGCTGCCGGGCCGTGTGCGTCCACGCGGGACGATCCATCCGGTCAGTCAGGTTACCGAAGAGGTGACGGCAATCTTCGGCGAGATGGGTTTTTCTGTGGCAGAAGGCCCCCGCATCGATACCGATTGGTACAACTTTGATGCGCTGAACATCCCCGGGCACCACCCGGCGCGTGCCGAAATGGATACCTTCTATATGCACCGTGCCGAGGGTGACGCGCGCGCGCCAAACGTGTTGCGCACCCATACCAGTCCCGTGCAAATCCGGACGATGGAAGAACGTGGCGCACCACTGCGCATCATCTGTCCGGGTGGTGTTTACCGTGCGGACTATGACCAGACCCACACACCGATGTTCCATCAGGTCGAAGGTCTGGCGATTGATAAAGATATCTCAATGGCGAACCTAAAATGGGTTCTGGAAGAGTTTTTCGCCGCCTTTTTCGAGATCGACGGGATCAAGACGCGATTCCGTGCTTCACATTTCCCGTTCACGGAACCCTCCGCAGAAGTCGATATTCAGTGTTCATGGGTTGATGGGCAGTTGCGCATCGGTGAAGGGGACGGGTGGCTGGAAGTCTTGGGTTCTGGCATGGTGCATCCCAAGGTGCTTGCTGCAGGTGGCATTGACCCCGAAGCTTGGCAAGGCTTTGCCTTTGGCATGGGCATCGACCGGATCGCCATGTTGAAATACGGCATACCGGATCTGCGCGCTTTCTTTGACAGCGACCTGCGCTGGCTGCGCCACTACGGGTTTGCGTCGCTTGACCAGCCGACGCTGCACGCGGGTCTCAGCCGCTAAGGACAGGGTACGCGGCAGGTCCTGATCGTCGATTCTGACCCTGCCGAGGTAAACGCCCACAAGCGCGAGATGTATGGCGAGAGCACCGGCGAAGCCTACGCTACAGCGCTGTCCGCAGCCGATGCAACTTGTGCGTCGATCATCCTCTGCCCCTACGACGGCGAAGGCCTTTGCAGTCTTGATGACGTAGACTGGGTGGTATTTACGGGATCGGCAGTCGACTGGAACAGCCAAGACCCCCGTGCGCGCCCTTTGGCAGAGGCTATGCGTGCAGTGTTCACCTCTGGCGTGCCCAGCTTTGGGTCGTGTAACGGCCTGCATCTTGCCGCGTAGGTACTGGAAGGTGCCTCGGAAGTGTAACCCAACGGTCGCGAAGAGGGGCTTGCTAAAAATATATATCTAACAGCGGCAGGGCGGGTGCATCCAATGCTGGTGGGCTGTGTGGATGGCTATGCCGCGCGCTCTGTACACCGTGATAAAGTAATCGACTTGCCTGAAGGCGCGGTGGTTCCTGCCGGTAATGCGCATACGGCCGTGCAAGCGATGGAATATGCGCGATGGCGTTCGGTTTTGGGGCGTGCAGTATCACCCCGAATACACATTGCCGTTTATCGGCCAGCATGTGTGCGATTTGGCAGTGTTTGAAGCGGATGTTGCGGTCGATTTGCAAATCGCGCACACTGCTTATAAGGCGGCAAACTAGTTGAACATCCGCTGTGAGGACATGCAAACATCTAGTGCGCATGACTGGGATCAGGAACTGGCTTGCCAGTCTTTGAAAGCTTCACCTTCTGGCACTCTAGGGTGAGTTAGAAAAGGAATGATGCAACGTGCAGCACTTGATCCGCGGGTTTCTTTTCTTGGCTGCAGCGATGGCTTTTCCTTTCAGCGCACGCGCGATGGAACCGGAACGAATACCATGTGAGTTGGAACAACCCTGTTTCCTTGGTGATCGTGGGTATCACGTTTTGGCACCTGACGACTGGGATGGCGAAACGGCCCTGCCTGTATTGCTACACTTTCATGGATGGATGCGCGACGGCGCGCTTGTCGTGCGACATCAGCGGATCGCCAGCGCAACCCGAAAACGCGGGGTTCTTCTGGTGGCGCCGAACGGTGTCGGCAAGACCTGGAACTTCTGGCAAGCCGCGTCAAAGGATGTCCCGTTTGCGGCTGCGGTCCTTGAGGATGTGGCACAGACATATCCCATAGACCGGGACCGGATATACATTTCGGGATACTCCTACGGTGGCGCCATGGCATGGCGATTTGCGTGTCAAAACGGCGACAGCGTCACAGCTTTGTTGGCGGTTGCAGGTTCGATCCGTCAGGATACACGCTGCCTGCAAGCGCCGGATGAGGTGCGCCACGTGCACGGGCTGACCGACACGGTGATGGATTTTCCAATGGGTCCAGGCGGGGACACGACATATCCCGTGGCGCTGTGGCGCGATTACTATGAATGTGCCGAAAGGGCCGTCTATGGACCTTGGCAAGCGCGATCTTTTCTAACGTTCGATAGGTCTTTGTGGGACTGTGCCAAGGGTCATGTGACGCTGGATATCCACCCGGGCGGTCATTTTATCCCGCATGGCTGGATCGCACGCCAGTTGGATGAGCTTTTAGGGCTGCCGCCCAGTTATCCTTAAGCCAGGCTCACTTACAGCAATGGCTTTTCCCCCCGCCCGGATTGGTCTATCAGGGCGCCAGATTGATATAGCCATGGTGACCCGATGAAATTCACGCTTTCCTGGTTGAAAGACCATCTCGACACAACCGCCACACTGGACGAGATCGTCTATGCTTTGACAGACCTCGGGCTCGAGGTCGAAGGGGTCGAGGACCGCGCCGCAAAACTGCGTGACTTTACAATCGGATACGTGACTTCGGCCGAAAAACACCCCGATGCGGATCGTCTGCGTGTATGTCAGGTTGATACAGATGAAGGCACCAAGCAGATCATCTGCGGCGCCCCCAATGCACGTCAAGGCATCAAGGTCGTTGTGGCCAAGCCGGGCGTCTATGTGCCGGGGATTGATACAACCATTGGCGTCGGTAAAATTCGCGGCATCGAAAGCTTTGGCATGATGGCCTCCGAACGCGAGATGGAACTGAGCGAAGAACACGACGGCATCATCGAACTGCCCTCGGGCGAGGTGGGACAGCCCTTTGTCGATTGGTTGGCTGAGAATGACCCGGCCAAAGTTGACCCTGTCATCGAAATAGCGATCACACCAAACCGTCCCGACGCATTGGGCGTACGCGGGATTGCGCGCGACTTGGCCGCGCGTGGATTAGGTAAGTTGAAAAAGCGGGACGTCGACGCAGTCGAGGGCGCGTTCCCCTGTCCCGTCACCGTCACAATCGAGGCTGATGCGCTCGAGCAGTGCCCTGTTTTTTACGGGCGGGTGATCCGGGGTGTCAAGAACGGGCCCAGCCCGCAATGGCTGCAGGATAGTCTGCGGGCCATCGGTTTGCGCCCTATTTCGTTCCTTGTCGATGTGACAAACTTTTTCACCTACGACCGCAACCGGCCGCTTCACGTCTTCGACGCTGATAAAATTAGCGGTAATGCACTGCGCGTGCACCGTGCCAAGGGTGGTGAGACGCTCATGGGGCTTGATGAGAAAGAGTATACTTTTGACGAAGGTGTAACGCTGATTTCAGATGCCGAAAATGTCGAAAGCATCGCGGGTGTCATGGGCGGTTTGGCTACGGGCTGCACCGAAGATACAACCAACGTCTTCATCGAAGCGGCCTATTTCGACCCGGTTCGAACAGCCTACACGGGGCGTGCGCTCAAGATTAATTCGGACGCGCGCTACCGCTTTGAGCGCGGTATCGACCCCGAATGGACACCTTACGGCATCGAACATGCAACGCGCATGATCCTTGATCATGCGGGCGGCGAAGCCTCTGAGGTGATCGTCGCAGGTAAGGTGCCGGATACCAGCCGCGCCTATAAACTGGATGCGGCTCGCGTGCGATCTTTGGTGGGTATGGACATACCAGAGAGCGAACAACGACAGACGCTCACGTCACTTGGTTTCCGTCTGGAAGGCAATATGGCGCATGTGCCTAGCTGGCGGCCTGACGTGCAAGGTGAGGCTGATTTGGTGGAAGAAGTGGCGCGCATCGCGTCGCTGACGAAACTCAAGGGCGTTCCCCTGCCGCGTCTTACCGCAGGTGTGCCACGTCCGATCCTGTCTGCGATGCAAAAGCGCGAAGCCATTGCACGGCGTACCTGTGCCGCTTTGGGCTACAACGAATGCGTCAGCTACAGCTTCATTGATCAAGCCTCGGCGACCCTGTTCGGTGGTGGCGATGACGCGACACGGCTGGAAAACCCAATCAGCGCCGACATGAGCCATATGCGTCCGGCGCTGCTGCCGGGGCTGTTGCAGGCTGCAGCGCGCAATCAGGCACGTGGCTACAACGATCTGGCGTTATTCGAAGTAGGGCCGGCGTTTCATGGCGGAGAGCCAGGAGAGCAACATCTGCTGGTAAGCGGCTTGTTGGTCGGGCGCACAGGCCCCAAGGACGTGCTTGGCGCGTCGCGGGCGGTGGATGTTTTCGACGTCAAGGCAAATTCCGAAGCGGTTCTGGCTGCCATGGGTGCACCCGTAAAGGTGCAAATCATGCGCGGTGCGTCACCTTGGTGGCATCCGGGGCGGCACGGTATGATCTGCCTTGGGCCCAAGAAGGTTTTGGGCGTCTTCGGAGAGATCCACCCGAAAGTGCTGTCTCAGATGGATGTAAAAGGCCCGGCGCTTGGCTTCACCCTATGGCCACATGAAATTCCGTTGCCGCGCAAATCCGGCGCAACACGTCCCGCACTAAAAATCAGCGACTTGCAGGCGGTCGAGCGTGACTTTGCCTTTGTCGTGGATTCTGACGTCGAAGCGCTTACCTTGGTGAACGCAGCTTTGGGCGCGGACAAAACGCTGATCGAAGACGTGCGTGTTTTCGATGAATTCATCGGCGGTACGTTGGGCGAGGGTAAGAAGTCACTGGCCGTTGCCGTTCGTCTGCAGCCATCTGACCAGACGCTTCAGGACAAAGACATCGAAGCGGTCTGCGCCAAGATTATCGAAAAAGTGACCAAAGCGACCGGCGGTATCTTGCGCGCTTAGCGCCGCTGCAAGACTTCTACCGATCGTGCCCTACGTTTCTATGTAGCGTAAGGGTTTGACCCAATAATGACTGAAATGAGGACCGAAATGACACTGAAAGTCTATCTCTCCGGAGAAATTCATACCGATTGGCGCGAACAAATCATTGAGGGGGCGCAAGGTCTTGATGTGACTTTTGACAGCCCTGTCACGGATCATGCGGCCAGCGACGATTGCGGCGTGGCCATTCTGGGTCAGGAAGACAACAAATACTGGCACGATCATAAAGGCGCGATGGTGAACGCGATCCGGACGCGAAAGGGTATCTCGGAAGCGGATGTGGTCGTGGTGCGTTTTGGCGATCAGTACAAGCAGTGGAACGCGGCTTTCGATGCAGGCTATGCGGCTGCATTGGGAAAATCGCTTGTCATCTTGCACGGACCTGACCATGCACACGCTTTGAAAGAAGTCGATGCAGCAGCACTGGCCGTTGCTCAGGAACCGCGTCAGGTTGTTGAGATATTACGCTATGTTTTGACAGGTGCTCTTCCGTCCTGACGACGGGGGCAGGGCATTGTGTTCCGCCGCTTTTCGCCTAAGCATTCGAGGCGTTGCGGCGGCACAGGTCCCCACGGTCCGCCAACCAGCGCAAAAGAGTCTCATAAGACATAGGTTTGGCCAGCCGGTACCCCTGAAATTTTGAAATCCCGATCTGAGACAGCTTTGCAAGCTCTGCATCAGTTTCGATGCCTTCGGCGATTGTATCGACGCCAAGCCTTTGGCACAGGCTGAATATCCCTTCCGTGATTGCTTGCAGGGATGGATCTGTATCAATCTCAGTAATGAGGCTCCGGTCGATCTTTATCCGGTGCACGGGGAACTGCCGCAAGCTCGCCAACGCGGTGTGCCCTGTGCCAAAATCATCCAGTTCAATTCTAAAGCCAGCTTGTGCAAGTGCATTAATGTTTTCCGCAATGGTGTCGCTGCGATCATCAAGAAGTGTCGATTCCAATATTTCGATATTGATCTGTCCGTGGTCCAGCCCCCGCCAGCCGACCGCGTCAAGCACAGTATCCAAAACGTCGGGCGACCCCAGCATCGCGCCGGATAAGTTGACGCTTAAGCTTGGGGTTTCAAACCCTTCTTGGGTCAAGCTGTAAAGCGCATCTAGCCCGAGTATGAGCATTTCACGGTCGATATCCAGTATCAGACCGGTTTCGGTTGCAACGTTGATGAAAGCCCCTGCTGGCGTGACAGACCCGTTTTCCCCAATCCAGCGCACAAGTGTTTCAAAACCGCAGATCTGGCCGCCTGGCCATTCGATTTGCGGTTGGAAAAATGGAATAAACCGTCTTTCGCGCAGGCTTTCTTTTATTTTGCTCGCAATCTGTGCGGTTTCAACCGCGTGAGCGCGCATTCGACTGCGAAAAACCACGGTCTTGTTTCGCCCCAGTGTTTTACCTTGCATCAGGGCAGTGTCAGCATCCAGCAATGCCTGTTCTAAAAGGTCAGAGCCTTCGGGGCACCAAAATGAAATACCAATACTTGCGCCGACCTGACACAGACGCCCTTTGAAATGCGAAGGCTTTGTGATTGCTGCACGAAGCGTTTCTGCAAAGGTGAATATATGCTCTTCGCCTTGTTTTGATGGGAGGGCGATTACAAATTCGTCACCGCCAACGCGCGCAATTTCGGCGCGATCCCCCGCCAGTTGCACGAGCTTGGAAGCGACGGTGGTCAAAACGAAATCCCCTGCTTCGTGACCTAGCGCGTCATTCACGGTTTTGAACTTGTCCAGATCAAGGTGCAGGAACACAATACGCTCGCCCGGGGTCACCCATTGATCTGTGTTCGCGATACGATCTGATATACCGCGTCGGTTCAGCAATCCGGTCAGCGCATCCGTCAAGGCAGCGTTTTCAAGTTCCGCCTGGCGTGCTTTGGTTTTTGTGATGTCAATTATGAAGGCGACGCGCCCTCCTGTCGAAGTCGGCCGTTCCAAAACACGAAACCAGCGCCCATCCGTGTGTTCTATCTCTTCGGTACAGTCGCCGCGGCGGTAGTGCGTCATTCTCGTTTTTATCCATGCGTCCCATTTCGCGCGGGGTATTTTGTAATTCCCCGCAGTGACATCGGCGCGTAGAATGCTTTCAAAGGTTGTTCCCTTCACCAATAGCGCGCTGGTGTCGGGAAGCAGACCTTTGAAGGGCGCATTGCAAGTAATCAAGCGTTCATGTTCGTCAAAAAGCGCAAATCCGTCGGGTATCGCTTCCATCGCAACAGCGAGCTGGTTAACCGCCTTGGCTGCTTCGGCCTCTGCAGTGATCTGAGCGGTTATATCGAAAACAAACGTTAACCAGCGGACGGAACCATCTGCCAAAGCTTCTGGCGTGCCGCGTCCTTGTAGCCAGCGATGCCGCCCGTCAGGGTCGCGCACCCGCCAAGTATGTTCCCAATGACACAAGGTTTGCGCTGATTTTTTAACGGAAACCTGCATGTCCTCAAGGTCATCAGGGTGGGTCGCGGCCCAAAGCGCCGCCGCATCGGGTGTTGTCGCAGACCCGGGCAGGCCGAAGATATCGGACACGAGGGTATTCAACAATTGCACCGTTTGGCGGCCGTCTGGACGCACGGTATAGAAAAACGCAGCGCCGGGTACGTTGCGAGCAAATTCGGACAAAAGGTGTTCGTTGCTGGTGTCCATTGGTTTGTTTCTGTCCCGCTAAGACGATCCGGTCATCGACCTCAATAGCGGTAGAGAGCAAAGAAATTCTGAATATATGTCCCAGGTTTTGGGCATTTGATCGAACTTTGACCCGAAAACGAAAAACGCGCCCGCCCAAGGGGCCGACGCGTTTCAAAAATTGTTCTGCTATTTAGTTGTTGCCCAAGTCCAGTGCTGGAAGGTTCAGACCTCCGCCTGCAGCCTGTAGGGGAGGGGTGCCTGCGGCAATCGAGGCTTTGATGACAGCGTTCCGTTCTGCCGTTTTGCTGGGTACAAACACGGGCTGTGCGCCGCCCTGTTCCATAGATGTCACGGCCGTGTCGTACCACGCATTTGAAGCAGGAGCGGACGCGGTGGTTCCGAAACCCCACCGCAAGTGGTGGCCCATGATTTCAGCGTATGGCATCTGCCCCGCTGCCAGCAGGACTGTCGCGGCACCCAGCACCATGCTGGCGTTGTCTTGACGGTAGCCCAGACCAAGACAAATCTCGCCGTAAGCTTGCGCCGTTGCCATGTCATTGTTGAACGCACCATTCGCCAGTTGCTGGGCTTGCGTGGCAACCAGTTTGACGTCGCCCGTTCCGATCTGGCTGGTGGCTGGCTGCATCAGGTCAGCAATTTGACCGCAGGCTTGCGCCATTTGGTCTTCGGTTTGGCCCGCCTGTGACAACACACCCTGACTTTGGGTAATTGAAAACGCGCGCGCTTCGCAGAATTGCTCTCCTAATGCCTGTTCGGGGTCGGTCACGTTGCTGGCAAGGACCACGCCCTGATTGGCCTGTGTCATACCCGAGACAAGCTCGCAATGGCTGGCCATGGATGTAGGCGCCTGCGTCCGCGACAGGTTCAGCGGCGCAAAGCCACCGCCGCCGGTTGCGACTGGTGCTGCAGCATTTTGATTGAGGCCGCGGTCCACGGCGCCTTGGTTGTTTTGTAGGGCCGCGTTCTGCACGCCGTTGTTACGGTAGCGGTTGGCGTAATTCGGATCGTTGAACGCTTTCAGCAGTCCCTGAACGCCTTCGTTGGCCACAACCTGTGGATAGGCCGCCCCGCCGCCCGCCTGAAGCTTTTGCTGCGCGCTCAGCAGGTTTTGGCGCTGAAAATCATCAAGGTATCCGGTCGGTTGGTAGCCCATATAGGACTGATAGTTTGAAATTGCGGCACGCGACCGCTGGCCCAACTGACCGTCAACCGTACCCGCAGGGAAGCCGAACTCATTCAGAGCGGCTTGCACCTGACGGTTTTGTTGACGCTGAAAACTGTTCGCGCTCGATGACCGTTGCGTCGTCGCACGCTGCTGTTGCTGTTGTTGTTGCCTGTTTTTATTGACCTGATTATTGACCAACGCGCCGACAGCGGCACCGACCGCAAACGCTCCAAGATTGCTATCTGCATGTGCTGCAGGCGTTGTAATTGCCAGTGTTGCTGCAACTGCCGCTGCAATTCCATTTCGCATTCTCATCACTTCACCCTCAATCATGCACAGTTCAATGACTGACATTAAACCAAATTCGGGGGTCGCCTGCACTGGTTTTTTTCCGAAATTACGGGGATTTGATCGTAATGCAGGGGCATGCGCGCCTCATGGCAGCCGATCAGCGCACCGCGCAACTCCGGCAGCAAAGATCGGCTGACCGACTGCTAATGCGCGCCCTTTGGCCAAAAATGCCCCGCGCCTTTTGCTTATTATGCGGCAGACGAAGATTGACGCGAATTTCTTTATGACGTTATCTGTTTGGACGGGGGCTGATAGATGCAGGCGTGTATGCATTTGTTTTTGCAGAACCTTTGAACAGCCGCTTCGCTTGGGTGCAAAAACTCCCAGGTCATGTTCAATTGGGCGCAAGGGTCCCTGCTGAGGTGGTATTTGGCGGAGCCGGTAATGGCCGAACATTTTTTGACCAAAACACGGATTGATCTGGGCCGGTGCATTCAAGTTGCGGGTACGCCAGCAGTTGAAAAACATGCAGAGCTTTACGCGCTACTTTCTGCCAAAGTTGGCCCAGATGCGGCAAAACTTTTTGCGGAACCGCTGGTAAGCAAGGGAAATGACCAAGCGGCATCAACCATTTCCTGGTATAGTGATCGTGCCGGGCAGGGCGTGCCCTTTGTAAAACTGGATGCAGCCGGACAACAGGAGGTTGGTGCAGTTCTGGCGGCTAGACTGGCCGCACTTGCCGATCTTCTAGAGGACGACGACGCAGGTCAGCTGGTGTCGGCGGCGCTCTATATTGGTGGAACGGGCGATATCTGGTCGGTCGACGGTCAGCCAGTGCTGGTGAATTGGGGCCTGATGCCCGAGGCAGGTTCGGACGCGGCAACGCGGTCGGCGCATTTCGCCAGAACGCTTGGCCCCTATCTGCCAATGGAAAACCCGCCACCCGTAACGACCCAAGAGCAGGCGCTACGCAAGTCGGACAAAGCAGGAGCGGTCGCAGCAGCCGCCGCCATGACTGGTGCGGCAGTGATCCCGTCTGCTGTTAAAGCCCAAGCGCCTGCGCAACCCTCACACAGCGAGAAAGCCGATGCGGATGATGCAAAAAAAACGCCACCGCCTCCGCGCGGTCCTGTGCCTTTGGTCGCATGGTTGCCGCTGGTGCTGCTTTTGCTTTTGTTTGGTGGGGCGCTGGCATGGCTTTTGGTGCCGGGGAACCGTATTTTCGCCGATGATGGACCACAGCCAGTCGTGACTGATGCTGAAACTCTTCTGGCGGCCCGCGAGATTAACCGTGCGTTGCAAGCGCGTTTAAATGACCTCGACGAAGCACTTGAGGGTGCCGTGTGTCGTGCCGACGGCACACTCCTTATGCCGGACGGTTTGACCATTGAGGGGTTGCTGCCGCCCGGCTTGGACCAAGGTGCCGCTCAGGGCGGTCAGGTATTGCGGGCAGACGTGACCCCAACACTGCCGCCTGCGCCCGAGCGTGTGGTGCTTCCTGCCCAGGACGGTCAGATCACTGACACGTCCAGCCTGTTGGAACATATTGATGCACGTACGGCTATGGTTCTGGTGGGAACCGTGCAGGGCATGTCGGCGGGGACAGGCTTTTTCGTGGGGCCTGACCTGATGGTCACCAATTTTCATGTGATTGAAGGGGCAACGCCAGAAAACATCTTTGTCACCAACAAATCATTGGGTGGGCTTCAGCGGATTGAAATCCTGAAAACGCTTGGCCCAATGCGCGAGGTTGGTGCCGATTTCGCCCTGTTGCGCGTGCCGGGTGTGGATCAGCCATTCTATAGTTTACGTCAAAGCGATGCGTCGATGCGCCTGCAATCTGTGATTGCGGCGGGTTATCCGGGCGATCTTTTGCGCACTGACAGCCAGTTCAAAGCCCTGCGGGATGGTGATGTATCAGCGGTTCCTGAGCTAACGGTGACGGATGGTACTGTGAACACCGAACAAGCTCTGTCTGCTACAACGAACGCCGTCGTGCATTCCGCGCCGATATCCAAGGGCAATTCGGGCGGTCCCTTGATCGACCTGTGCGGTCGCGTGGTGGGCGTGAATACTTTTGTGGTGCAAGGCCCGATGCGCAATCTTAACTTCGCACTGGCAACGGATGACCTGCTGAGCTTTCTGGCGGATACGCCGGTTGACGTTGATGTCTCTGGCGAGGCGTGCGTACCGCTTGTCGCCCGCCCCTCGGCGGCACCTGTCGCATCGAGCCAGTAGCGTGCGCCAAGCATGAGCGAAGCATTCCTGACAAATACCTCGACCGAAGGGCTCAAGCCGCTGGGGACAGCGCCACAGCGTTCGTTCGAGCTTGTCAGCGATACCGTGCGCGAAAAACTAGGACCCGAACATGCGGCGCTCTTTGCCGAACCGGTGCCAACGCAATACGGGGACCGATTTGACTGGTACGCACCTGTTGCAGGTCGCGCTATGCCATTAGCGGATGCGCCGGACCCCGTCGCGGTGCGCGCGCGCTTGATGACGCTGGTCGCAGACGTGAAAGATTTGTCCGATACACTGCTGGCGTCCAAGGCCGCAGATGACCAGCGACTGGGCGAAGCGCTGGCCAACGCGTTGGAGATACCAGACGAAAACGCGGTATTTGTTATCGATC
Source organism: uncultured Alphaproteobacteria bacterium (assembly GCA_963796445.1). Taxonomy (GTDB): domain Bacteria; phylum Pseudomonadota; class Alphaproteobacteria; order Rhodobacterales; family Rhodobacteraceae; genus Roseobacter. Next base: position 276,109 of record CAWCLQ010000012.1, read on the forward strand.
AAGACGGCGGTGCACTGCAGCCGGTGCTGGTCAATTGGGCATGGACGCTCGACGCGCAGCGCGCCGTGCGCGGCGTGCTGACGGGCATGGACAAGCGTGCTGCGCGCAAGCAACCCGGATATGTGCCGCCGCAGCCTGTGCCGGTGGCACCAGCAGCCATTGCCGGTGCGAACCCCATGTGGTGGTGGCTTGTGTGGCTCGGCTGGGCGCTGCTCGCGCTGCTGATCGCGGCAGTCATTGCGTTACTGATCGAGCCTTGTGCGCTGCGTCTGCCGTGGCTGCCGAACAATTGCACGCAAGCAGAAGTCACCCCCGACACACTTGCCGAAGACCGCGCAGTGCTAGAAGACCGCATAGCACTTGCGCAAAAGGAAATCGCGATCAAGGACCGTCTGTGCCAACCGGATTTTGCACAGCTTCCCATACCGGAACCGAACGCTGTTGTGCCGCCGCCAACTGGTATTCAGCCCAGCTTGCCTGTCGACCCCGAGGTTGACCAACGGGCGCAGGCAGCAGGCGCACAGCAAGGGGATCTGTCATTCACGCTGATTTGGGAAGGAACCGACGATCTGGACCTTCATTCTACTTGCCCCTCGGGAGAGACCCTGTTCTTCCTTGATAAAGTGCGCTGCAATGGGGTGATGGATTTGGATATGAACAGTTTTCAGGTCGTACCGGACCCGGTAGAGAATGCCTACTTTACCGACCCGCTGACGGGTGACTACCGCATCCGCGTGCATCTCTATCGCCAGCGCGAAGGATCGGGGCCGGTCAGCTTTACATTGCAGGTCCGTGAAGGAGAGCGTGTGACGACGCAAAAAGGGACGGTTTCAGCCGCCAGTCAAAACTGGCAGTATACGTATCGATACGAGGGTGAATGATGTTTGAAGAACGTGTCGGACAATTAAAGCAACTGGTCGATTTCGCGGAAGAGATCGCGCTTGTACCCTACAGCGGGGTGCAGATGCTGGATTTTGGCTTCAATCTGGACAGCGTGCCGGTCAAATCCTCGAAATTCCTGGAACGGGTCACCCGAGAATCCGGAGGCGAGGTTGAGCGCACCTTGATCCCGCTGTCCGGTAATGAAGAGTTGGATGCAGATATTCTTGAAGCATCGTTAGATACGGATGACGCCTATTCGATCCGGCCTGTCTCTGCGCTTGAGCCATTCTTGGAAAAGTGGGTGCCAGTGCCTGTGTTGCGGATGAAAAACCAGCGTGGTCCCAGCGGCGAAGAAAACTTTGACGCGGGTCCGTCCAGTTGGGCGCGGATGCGCGTGGTTGAGTTAGAGACACCCGATGCCGAAACAGGGCACACACACCGCGTGCAGTTGGCGTTGGATACCAACCTGATGGCCGGTGGGCAGCCGTCCCATTACGTCGCGCCTGAAATCGAGGATGCCGAAAAACCGCGCGACTTCCGGCTGGTGTCTGATCCGGTGCATATGGATTGGTTTTTGCGCCGCCTCGAGACGGGCGAAGACGGCGAACTGATCGATTTGCAGCTTTGGGTTTCGGATTGGCTGAAAGAGCTGTTCATGAGCTTTAAGCGCGCCGAACGCCCCGGTCGTACGATCCTCGAAGAAAACCTGCCGCACCAGTTTGAGCATTGGGCGCGTTACCTGGCGTACCTGCAATCTTGTACAAAAAGCGGTATCACCACCGAAAATCCGCTTTGTGAATACGGTGGCAGAGCGCGATGCCGTAACGCCTGTGTCTGTTGATCTGGTGCTGGATATCGGAAACAGCCGCACCTGCGGCATCCTGATCGAGCAGTTTGCAGGGGAAAGCAATGTCGAGCTTACCCGCTCTTTCCCGCTGGAAATCCGCGACCTCTCGCGCCCTGAATTCATGAACTCGGGGCTGTTCGAAAGCCGCGTCGAATTCGCAGAACTGCGTCTGGGTGATGAACGCTTTGCCAGCCGGTCGGGGCGGCGCAACAGCTTTTTATGGCCCAGCTTCGTGCGCCTTGGGCCAGAAGCGGTCCGTCTGGTACAGGGTGAAGCGGGCACCGAGACGATCTCTGGGCTATCGTCGCCAAAACGCTATCTCTGGGATAGCGCCGCCGTTTCGCAGGACTGGCGGTTCCACAACCACATGGACCCTAACAATCTGCCAAAGGCGGTGCGTGCCGCCATGCGTCACCTGAACGAAGCGGGCGATGTGTTGGAGCAGTTGAAATCGGATATCAAATCAGGCTTGCGGCGTGCGGGCACGGCCAGCCTGACGCCGGCCATCCGGCCACAGTTTTCACGCTCGTCTCTTTATGGATTCATGCTGGCCGAGATCATCGCGCACGCGCTGATCCAGGTGAATGATCCCGCCTCGCGGGCCCGCCGTGCGCAAAGCGATCTGCCGCGTAGATTGAACCGGATCATACTCAGTTTGCCTACAGCCACGTCCATGCAGGAACAGGCCATTATGCGATCGCGCACCGCCGGTGCCTTGCAACTCGTTTGGTCCATGCTTGGGATCAATGAGGGCGACAGCACTATTTCCCGGCGCCCGGAACTCATCATCGAATGGGACGAGGCAAGCTGTACGCAACTTGTCTATCTATACAGTGAACTGACGCAAAAATTTGAAGGACGCATCGATACGTTTCTCAAGCTGAAGGGAAAAGAACGCACACCCGAAGGCCGCAGCGCGCCAGAACCAACCTTGCGGCTTGCCTGCATCGACATCGGTGGCGGCACAACCGACCTAATGGTGACCACCTATCGGGGCGAGGCCAACCGTGTGCTGCATCCAGACCAGACCTTCCGCGAGGGGTTCCGCGTAGCGGGGGATGATCTGGTGCACCGTGTCATCAGCGCCATCGTCATTCCGCGACTTCAAGAAAGTATTGAGCAGGCGGGCGGGCGCTATGTGGGCGAAAAGATGCGTGAGCTTTTTGGCGGTGACCGTGGCGGGCAGGACCAGCAAGCCGTACAGCGCCGTAGGCAGTTTTCTGTCCGTGTGCTTGTGCCGCTGGCCGAGGCTGTTTTGTCCGTCTCCGAAGGTTCGGAAGAATTTGACAGGATTGATTTGGCGGCGGCCGATGTGCTGGGGCTTGCAATTGACACGGATGACACCGTCGAAGACGAACAGGTTTCAGGCATGCCGCCCGATGTGCTTGCCTACCTTGAACGTGCAGCGGCTGACTGCGGTGCGCAGAACTGGCGGCTTGCGGACATGGTGCTTGGAACCTCCCGCGAGGATGTCGATGCCATCTCGCGCGAGGTGTTCCAGAAAGTCCTGAGTAACATGTGCGAGGTCATCGACCATCTGGGGTGTGATATCGTGCTGCTGACGGGTCGGCCCTCGCGCCTGCCTGCGGTACGGTCAATTGTCGAAGAAATGATGGTCGTCCCGCCGCATCGCCTGATATCCATGCACAAGTACAAAACCGGCCGCTGGTATCCCTTCCGCGATCCGGTAACACAGCGTATTGGCGACCCTAAATCGACGGTGGCCGTAGGCGGTATGCTGATTGCCTTGGCAGAAAGTCGCATTCCGAACTTCAAAGTCACAACGGACGCTTTCCAGATGCGATCTACCGCGCGGTTTATCGGGGAAATGGACCGTAACGGTCAGATCCTGCGTGAGCGGGTGCTGTTTTCGGATATTGACCTCGACAAGAAGGGGCGTCGGGGCGATCAGACGGCGACGTTGCAGATGTTCTCGCCGGTGCATATCGGTGCGCGGCAGCTTGATCTTGAGCGTTGGACGACGACACCGCTGTTCAGGCTCGACTTTGCCAATACCGGTGCGCAGACCCGTCCGTCGCCCATTCAGGTGACGCTGGAAAAAGACGAAGACGACGATGATGACGCGCAATCCTCAGTGGCCAAGCTGCGCCGCGAAAGCCTGCGCGAAGCTTTCCGGATTGCCGAGCTTCTGGATGCAGAAGGCGATGAAATGAAGCCAAGCGACCTGACGCTCAAGCTGCAAACACTAGGCTTTGATGACGAGTATTGGATCGATACCGGGGTCTATAGGATATGACAATGAACTGGTTTGGACAAATGGCGGTGCAGCGACATGGCGGATAAGAATGCACTGGCGACACGCTGTCTTGAGGTCTCGCGTTTGACACGTGATGCGCTGGCGTGGGTCAACCATGCCGAAAACGCTGAAACCGTTGGCCCCAAACACAAAAGCCTCACCAAGCTGTTGCGCAAAAGTGCGCGGCGGGCGGAACGACTGGGCAAGTCTGCGGGCACGAATATGTCTGTCAGCGTCTTTGGCCCATCACAGGCGGGTAAGTCGTTTCTTGTGTCTGTGTTGGCGCGTCCCGCAGACGGGCGGCTTACGGCGGATTTCAACGGACCGGGTGGGCAGCTTGACTACATCAGTCAGGTCAATCCGGCGGGCGACGGCAAATCCACAGGACTTGTTACGCGGTTCACCATGACCAAGACGGCTACGCCTGATGGCTACCCGATCCAGCTTAACCTGCTGAGCGAGGCGGACATCGCCCGCACGATCATCAACAGCTTCTTTGAAGACGGCGACCAGTCTGAAACACCCCCCGAACCCGAAGACCTGCAAGCTCATTTCACCGCCCATATGCCCAAGGCGGGTGCGGCTGACGTGCCCGGCATGACCTTCGAAGAGGTCTACGAAATCGCGGACTATGTTGAAAACACCTTTGGAAAAGTGGCCTACGCAAGCAGTTTGAGGGGCTTTTGGGATGAGGCGGCGATGCTTGCCCCCCGTATGTCAATCGCTGATCGCGCAGCATTCTTTTCGATCCTGTGGGGCGGGTACGACCCCCTGACGGAGCTATACGTCAAACTGGCGACAGCACTGGCCACGCTAGACCATGCCGAGGTCGTCTATGCCCCGCTGGAAGCCTTGCAACCGCGCGAGACGTCAATCATTGACGTGAACACGCTGAGCGGTCTGTTCAAACCCGACACCGAAGACTTGCTGCCGCTCAACACTGGAGGCGGTAAAATCGTGCAGGTGGGACGCGCCGTTGTCAGCGCGCTCGCGGCAGAGCTTGTCTTTCCCATGGCAGAGCAACCTTCGGACTTCTTTGCTGAAACGGACCTGCTGGATTTCCCGGGCGCGCGCAACAGGTTTGAACTTCCCCTGACCAAAACGCTGGAGAACCCGGCAGAGGGTGTCACCAACATGCTGCTGCGGGGCAAGGTGGCCTATCTGTTCGATCGCTATGTGGCCAATCAGGAAATCACATCCATGCTGCTGTGTGTCCCAGACAGCAACATGGATACCGTCAGCCTGCCTGGTTTGGTGGAAAACTGGATCGCGATGACCCATGGGGCCACACCGCAAGAGCGCGGGTTGAACGACTGCATTCTGTTCTTTGTGATGACGAAGTTTGACAAGCATCTGGGAGAAAGCGCATCTGGTGGGTCACCGGCCGAACGGTTCGAACGGCGGATGGATGCGTCACTTCTGAAAGCGTTTGGGAAGTTGCGGGACAGCTGGGTACATAAATGGGCACCTGATAAACCGTTTCAGAACTGTTTCTGGCTGCGCAACCCGAACTATTTTGTCGAAGGTCTGATTGAATACAACGATGACGAGACGGAGCGCGAAATACGCGCCGAAAAGCGCGACAGGGTCGCCGAGCTTAAGGCGGCATGTTTGTCGACCGAGGCCGTTGTTTCACATTTCAGGGAACCCGAGGTCGCTTGGGATGCGGCGCTTACGTTGAACGACGGCGGGGTCGGGTATCTGACATCTGAGTTGACCAAAGTCTGCAAGCCGCAAAGCAAACTGATCCAGATCGCGGCACAGCTTGACCGCATGACCCATGATATTCTGGGCGAATTGCGTGATCTCTATGTCTCGGACGACATCGAGGCGCGCATCGAGGAAAAACGCGAAGCGGCGGCGAAGATCATCGATTGTCTGGAACTTACACTTCAAAGTCATCGTTTCGGTGCTTTCATCCATGCGCTTTGTGTGGACCAAGACGCCATAGAAGACCGCATCAGCCGTGTGCCAAGCTCGATCCGGATCAGTCAGGCGGTTGGTGCAAGCTCTGCCGACAGCAACGTCTCCAGTCCGGCACGGCCCGGCGGCAGTGCGCGCCCCGCGCGACCGGGGCGGCCAGCCCGGGCGGATGCAACCGCTACGCCTGTTGCATCCTCCGGAGTGGACACAGGCGGTGTGCAGACGATGACGTCAGAGGATTTTCAGGCCAATACCGCAATTGATATCTGGATCGAACACCTGACCCAACTGCGCGAAGACCCGGACCGTCTGACAGCGTTTGACCTGACGCCCGAAGCGGCTGCCGATCTGGTGCGAGAATTGGTTCATGGGTTCAGGCGGGTGCGCATTTCGGACGATATGAAGGACCTGCTGAAAGCCATCGACTATGGTTTGACCGTGGATAAGCAAGCGCCCCCGGCCGCTATTGTGTGTGCCGAAGCGATCAATACCTTCGTAAACAGACTTGGTGCTGAAAAGCTTGATGATGCCTCCAGACCGGTCATTCAGATGCCGGACGGCGAAACACGGATGGTTTTCGCATCTCGGGTTCATTCCGACACGGCCTTTGATTTGCCGGAAACGCAACGTGCCGCAGCCGAAGCTTTCTGGACTGATTGGGTTTACATGCTCGAAGCCTTGTTGATCGGAAACGCCAAGGACGGCGACGCGGGAGACATTAATATCGAGCAAAATATCGCAATCGGCAAAGTAGTCGGGGCATTGGAAAGCAACTCAACCGCCTAACGGAGGCTTCACTATGGGAAAGGTGCAATGGTGATTTCGATCAAACCTGACCCCGCGCATCCGCGTGGCGGCTATGCCGAAGTGACCTTGCAGGGGGGTGAGACCCTTGATGCGACAGCGCAGGTCATCGTTTTTGACAACTACTCGGAACGGTATTTGGGCGATGCGGGCTGGCAGGTGACCAAAGTCATGTTCGGCCCTTATAATGTCGAGCACGTGGAAGGTTCCGCGCGCCTGATCATCGGGCCTGAAATCGTGAACCAGATTGAGGAATACGCTAACATCAAGTTAACTGTGCAGGGCATTAGTCAGGACATCAGTTGGCCGGACGATATCGTCCCCGCACCGGGTGCAGCAAAAATTGGCGGCATCATGAGTTCGTCTGCCAAACCGGCTGATACAAAGTCTGCGTTGGACGCAACTGTGCCGGATGTGGAACCGGAGGAAATGGAGCGCATCCCTGAACCTGAGCCCACGCCACCGCCGATCCCGACACCCGCGAAAAGCCGTGTGGGAACGCTGGTAGCTGCTGCGATTGTCATAGCTTTGGGCAGCGCGGCTTTGGCCTATTGGTTCGTTTTCATGCAAGAAGATCCGGTTCCAGTTTCGCCCCCTGCCTCTCCTGCGGCGGTTATGAACGACCCCTGCAGCGCGGCCGGTCTTGGCGCCTTGGACGGCTTTGCTGCGCAAGCGTCAGCTTTGCGAGAGTGCGGAGCAAAAGCAAGCGCAGACGCAGCACTTGGTCTGGTTGAACGGGCTGCGGCACAAGGCGACGCTGACGCGCTTTTGCTCTTTGGCACGGTTTATGATGGCGAGGCGTCGGATGATGTGATCGAAGAAGGCATCGGCCTGACGTTTGGCGATGTTCCGGCAACAGCAGCCGAATACTATGCTCGCGCTGTCACAGCCGGGTCTGATGCCGCCGCACAAAACCTTGAAGCGCTTTGTGCGCGGATGGTGGATATGACGGATACGCTGACACGGGGCGCTGTAACCGACTACTGTGATAACTAGGGAGACGGGTATGCGTTTGAGGCTTTTTGCATTGGCGATGATGATTGCGGGTTGCCTGTCCGCACCGCTGATGGCGCAGCCGCTTTTGGTCGATGGAACCAACACAGTTTACCAGCGCGTTCTGACACGCCCTGCGGCTATTCTGCATGACGGTGTCGGCGGCGTTGAGATTGAGCAAATCCCGGCGTTTCAGCCGCTCTATGTCTTTGCACAAGACGCGGGCTGGAAAGAGGTAGGCCCCTCTGCCTCGCGCGCACCGACCGGTTGGGTAAAGACGGACGAGGTGATGGATTGGAAGCAAAACATTGTGGGCGCTTTTACCAATGGTGCAGGGCGTGAACGCCAGCTGATTTTTGAAACCGAAGACAACCTGCGCTGGCTTTTGAACCACGAAGCGCTGCCGCAGGTTCAGGAACGGCTATTGGCCGAAGCAGAAGCGGGGATTTCAGGTGGGGAAAACGGAGTTGTGTCCCTTGAGCCTGCAGAGTTTGTGAACATCCGCGAAGATCTGTATGTGATGCCGATCCTAAATTTTGTCGAAGATCTGCACCCGCTCAATTACGAGGATATTTTGCTGATGGAGGTGGCATCGGTGCCGCTGAAAGAGCAGGATAACCAGATGCGGGCCAACGCGGGTGAAGGCAGTGGAGCTTTCGACGTTGGGATCGTCTTCGTGCTGGACACCACCCAGTCGATGGAAACCTACATCGCGCGGACCCAGAAGGTTTTGCAAAATACGGTGCAGAAGATTGCAGGTACTGAAATTGGCAGTCTGGTGCATTTCGGGGCGATCGGGTTTCGCGACAATACGGATGCTGTACCAGAGCTGGAGTATCGCACCAAGGTTCTTGCGGACGTGAAACGGCGCGATGACCAGTCCGAAGTTATCTCGGCCATCGGAGCCACGCGCGTTGCTGTTGCGAACTCTCCCGGTTTTAACGAAGACAGTCTTGCAGGTGTCGAAGATGCCATCGACAAGATCAACTGGGAGCAGGTCGGCGCAGGTGATCCGATTGATGCCCGCTACGTTATTCTCGTGACAGATGCAGGGCCAAAAGACCCGCGCGATCCCAACGCACGTTCGCAGATCGGTGTGGAGGAAGTGCAGGCAGATGCCGAGGGCAAGAACATCGTGACGATGACATTGCACCTCAAGACCCCGACTGGAGGAGAGGCCAATCACGCCTACGCCGAAAGCCGGTACCGTACCCTGTCGACATTTGCGGGGCGGCAATACTATTTTCCGATCGAAGGCGGATCAGAAGAAGCTTTCGAAGGTGTAGCCACGCGTTTGGTCACCGCGATCACGGACCATGTACGGGTCGCCCGGGGAGACGCGGCAGAGCTCACTGATGATGAAGCAGGCGATGATCTTGTGGCGCTTGGGCGGGCGATGCGCCTCGCCTATCTGGGCGATACACGCAACACTCAAGCCCCTGACGTGATACGCGGCTGGGTAAGTGACAAGGCGATTGAAGCACCCCAGGCACTCGCGGTCGAACCGCGTCTGCTTATCACCAAGAACGAGATGGCGACGCTTGCTGAATTGCTCGACAACCTGATCCGGTTGGGCGAACAAAGCCAGGGTGGCGACGATGCGATGAACTTCTTTACCGAAGTGCGGGGCGTAATCGCTGATATGGCCACAAACCCCGACCGCCGGATCAACCCCGATGCGGCAACCTTGGGGGGGCGCTGGAATATCTGGATCAACTTCCCTATCGCAGTCAGCTTTTGCAGATGAACGAAGACAGATGGGCGCAAAGCGCGATGCTGCGCCGTTCGATTATTGATGGCATGCGCCAGAAGCTCACACAGTATCGCAAGTGGCTCTTTGATCCGCAGGTCTGGACCGCCCTGCATGAAGGCGCGACAGACGGAGAGTTGGTTTTTGCCATGCCGTTTGACGTTCTGCCCTGAGGCGCGCGCATGGCGTATCGCCTTGAGATCGACAACATGACCGTCATTCTGGGTGACGGGGAACGGCGTTTTGTTCTCAAGACCGGCGCGTGGTCTGTGACCGCGGGCGAGGTGATAGGGCTGACGGGGCCCTCGGGGTCGGGCAAGACGTTACTGCTTGAGCTATTGGGGCTTTTGCGCGCACCTGACGCGGGCGGCTACAAAGCTTTACCCTTGCGCGCAGGCGAAGACACACCGCAGGATTTTGCCGCGGCTTGGGGCACCGCGCAGGCCATGGCGCTTTGCGCGGATGCTCGGGCGCGATTTTTCGGTTTTGTTCCGCAAGCGGGCGGGCTGTTACCCTTTCTTACGGTGGCGGAAAATGTTGAGCTGACGCAGCATATCGCGAAACGGCCGGATGCGGCATGGTGTGATGCGTTGTTAGGGGAATTGGGCCTGTCACAGATCAAACACCTGCGACCCGCGGCATTGTCTATCGGTCAGCGCCAAAGGGTCGCTATTGCGCGTGCCTTGGCGCACCGCCCGTTTTGCGTGATCGCTGATGAACCGACGGCGGCCCTTGACCCTGAAAACGCGCAAAAGGCCATGCGCTTGCTGATCGAAGCCGCGGGCGCGGGCGGGTCGGCAACTCTGCTTTCAAGCCACGACTATGCCACGTTGGAGCAGTTCCCGATGCGGCGCATGGAGCTCGAGATTGCATCATCGGCGGCAAGTGACCGGACCGTGACCAGCACGCTTGTCCCTCTCGGCGAGCAAGCGGCCCGAGCAGAAGAGGCACCCGCATGATGCTGATCCTGCGGCTTGCCCTGCGTGATTTGTTTTTTCAGAAAGTGCATCTGGTGTGCAACATCGCCGTGCTTGCCGGCGTACTGGTGCCGCTTCTGGTGCTGTTCGGTGTCAAAAATGGTGTCTACAATGCGCTGATCGGCGATCTGCTCAGCAATCCGCGCAATGTCCAGATAGACACGTCGGGCAATGCTACTTTCAATGCCGAAGACGCGCAGACAGTGCGTGACTGGCCAGGTGCCGGATTTGTGACATTGAAGACCCGCAGCCAGTTTGATTTCGTTAACGTGCGTCTCGACGGGGGGCGACAAAAGCGCGACGCAATCCTGATCCCCAGCGGCGACAGCGATCCGAACCTGCCCGAAGGCGTGTCTATCCTACCCGGCACGGCAGTGGTCAGTGCCCAGCTTGCCGATCAGCTTGAGATCAGCGCAGGTGACAAGATCGATGTCATCACCCAAGCCGAAGACAGGCCGCGCCAGATGCGTGTGCCGCTTGAAGTCGCCGCTGTTCTACCGGCTGCAAATGTAACCGGTCGCGCAGTTCTGGCCGAGCTGGCGGTGCTTGATCTGGTAGAGGCGTTTTACGATGCCTACGCGTTGCCCGAATACGGTATCACCGAAGGCAAACCGATGGCCGACCGTGTACCGGTGTTCGAAGGGTTACGCGTTTATGCGGCAAGCCTCGAAGACCTCGCGCCCTTGCAAAACCGGATCGAAAGCCATTTTGGCATCAGCACCGAAGCACGCACCGCCGAAGTTCAGGGTGTGCTGAGCCTTGGGCGCAACCTGAACCTCGCGCTTTTGCTGACGGCTGCGGTGGCGAGCTTGGGGCTTGCGGCAGCACTTGTATTTGGTTTTTGGGGAGAGGTGCAACGTAAGCGGCAAGTGCTCGCGTCACTGGCTTTGATGGGGTTGGGCGGCCAGCGACTGTGGCTCTTTCCATTGGTGCAGGCGCTTGTGTCGTCCGCTCTGGCGCTGGTGGTTTCTTTCGCGATTTTCGGTGTGGCGGCTATGGTAGCCGAACACCTGTTTGATACCGGTGGGGCAGCTGGTTCTTTGGTCGAGGTGACGACAGCTCAGGCCATCATCATTAGCGCATCGGTCACGGCTTTTGTCGCGCTGTCTTCGCTGATGGCGGCATTCTCCGCGCTGAGGATTGACCCCGCTACGGTTCTGCGGGAGGGAGCGACATGAGGGCCGCCTTGATCGCCTTGGCGCTTTTCGTGGCCGGCGGCACATACGCGCAAGAGGCCACACCGCAGTGGGACCCAGAACTGATTGACCCGGCAGGGGGCTCTGATCTCATCCTGCCATTGCCTTGCGGTGGTGGCATGGCTTTTCAGCGCATTGCCGTACCCGTCGATACCGCTGACCCGATTGATGATCGCGCTTTTCGAATGGGGCAGTCACAGGAAGACACGGGCTTTTCCGACTATCTGACACCAGCCTTTTTGCGTGGGGCTTTCACCTCGGACGAGGGGTCGTACTACTATATGGCGCGCTACGAAATGAATGTCGCGCAATACCGCGCACTGACCGGCGATTGCGCGGAGGGCTTCACACGCAAAGACCGCTTCGCACAAGGCGATCTTAGCTGGTTCGACGCGGTTGATCTGACGCGTATCATGAGCGAATGGGTGATGCAGAACGCAGCCGACGCTTTGCCGGTCGAGGGTGCGCGCACTGGATTTGTCCGCCTGCCCACCGAGGCCGAATGGGAATACGCGGCCCGTGGTGGAGCGCGCATTGACCCCACGCTATTTCCCGCGCGACGGTTCTTCGCCGAAGGCAGCCTATCTGACTACGCCCATTTCCAAGCGGCAGGGCAGGGGCGCGGCAAGCTGCGACCGGTCGGCCTGCGCGCGCCCAACCCAGTGGGGCTTTACGATATATACGGCAATGCCGAAGAGCTTATGCTTGAGCCTTTCCGCCTGAACGCAGTCGGGCGCCGCCACGGACAGACGGGCGGTATCGTCACGCGCGGTGGGTCAATCGACACGTCAGACAGTAATATTTATTCCGCACAGCGACGCGAGTATCCGATGTTCAACCCCCGCAGCGGGATGGCCCAAAGTGGCAGCTTTTTCGGACTACGCCCCGTCATCAGCGCACATATCGTGACCGATGCCGATTACGACGCCATCCGCGATGGTTGGCAAGCCAAGGTCCAAAGCGGAGAGGACGCGCAAGCCGCAGATCCCCTGACCGCTTTGGCAGCCCTATTGGAGGACGAAATAGACCCGCGCCGCAAGCAAGCCCTGAGTGACTTGCAACTCAGTTTCCGCCTTGCGCGCGAAACCGAAACAAGCTCGCGCAGGCAAGCCGCGCAGTCGACGTTGATCAGTGGCGCTGCATTTGTCGAAACGTTGACGGAAGACGCCCGTGCCATCCAGCAACTTGATCTGCGGATCAGGGCATTGCGCGATCAGGTATCGGTGGCCGTCGGCCCGCAGCGCAGGCAGTTGATGACCGCCTTTCGGGGTAGTCTTGAGCGTTTGGGGCAACTACGGGCGGGGCAGGCGACATATCTTCTGTCGTATCGCGCCGCATTGGAGGCGCTTACAGCCGAGGCCGACCGCGACCTCCTGGATGGTGCGTACCAGCGTTTGTCGCAAGATCTGATCGAGGCGCAACAGATTCAATTTCTGGAAATGCTACGCCTGTTCTGGCGTGACCTCGAGACCTATCGCGATACACCAGACATGAGCCAAGACGACCTTTTGGCGCTTGCCGTGCGCTAGTTCGCAGGCAGGCTCTTGCGTGTGGGCATCCGGTCTATGACCTCGGGCTCTGGTTCGGGCGCAACCGGAGGAGGAGGAGGAGGCGCTTGTACCGCAGGTGCGTTTGAAGAGGCGATGTCAAACCGTCGGTTGCCCGGATCAATAGTCGAAGAGATATAGGGCCGCCGTGTGCCTCCCCCCGGCTTGTCTGCGGCTTCAACCAGCGTGTATAGCCGGACGCTCTGACCCAGAAAATCCGTGTATCCGCCCACAGGGGCTTGTCCCTGGTTGGGGATCGCTTCCCAGTGGCGCAGCATGTCTAGCGGCTTGACCTGAGCGGCTTCGGCGAGCAGCAGATCACCGAAGAATGCGCCATCGCGCGACGGGTTCGTCACCCTGCTGAACCGCGCGCCTGGCAGGATCGCCTGCAGCGCCAAGTTGGCAGAGGCTTGGAACTGGCCGTGATCTGTGCCGATCAACAAACCGCCACCACTTTTGCGCAGCGCCTCAATCTGGTTGATGAGCATGTTCGCCGAAGACCGGTTCGCCCCCGGCCATTTTGTTCGCTGCCTTATGTCTGAATTTCGGATACCCAAGGTGCCGTCGAGCATCAGAGCCCGACGTCCGCTTGCATAGAAATTGCGAAATGCTTGCTGGTCGGATCTGTTGAAAACGCGGTTATTATTTGCCGCCGTGATGACAACGATCCCGTATCCGGGGTTTGCGGCCAAATGCCGTGCAAAAGCCCCCCTGCGTGGCTCAAAGCTGTAGTCTACGTCGTAAACCGCGCCACCTTTGTAGCCGTCGATGTAGCGCGCCATCCGTTGACGGTTTGCGGGTTTGTTGCTGCGTTCGTCAAGGCTGACATCCCACCATAGAACCCGCACCGGTTCAGCCTGTGCGACCTGAGCGACCAGCATCAGACATAGCGCACAGATAAGACAAAGGGCGCGGACGAACCTGTTCATGGGGTGCCTCCGCTCTTGCGGGTGGGCATGTTGTCCGGTTCCTCGATCGCTTCCGGAGCGGCACCCGCGTCGATGGCTGTGCGCCCGTCTCCCGGCGCGAAGCTGGCCGAGATATAGGGTCTTTTTGCCCTGCCGCCGGGTTTGTCCGACGTCTCCACCAGCGCGTGTAGCGTGACCGGGTTACCCAAAAAGTCAGTGAACTGACCCACGGGGACTTCGGCTTGGCTGGGGATTTCCTCCCAATGCCTGAGGATGTCCAGAGGGGCCGCCGCAACAGCCGAGCGTAGCAGCACGTCGCCAATGAATTCGCCGTCACGCGAAGGGTTGGTGCGCCCTGAAAACCGTGCGCGCGGCACCAGAGCGCGCAGCAGTTGATTAGCGCCAGCTTGAAATTCGCGGTGGTCCGTTCCGATAAGAATGCCCCCGCCAGCATCTACCAGTGCCTGCATCTGGTTCATAAGCAAAGCAGCAGATGCACCATTGGGTCCGGGGAAAACAGTCAGCGGGCCGGGGCGCGCGTTTCTGATCCAAAGGGTGCCATCCAGCATCAATGCATTCCGGCCGCTTTGATAGTGTTGTTGCACAGCGGCCAGATCTGCATTCGTGAAATTGGCCGACGTGGTCGTGACATCAAGCACGAGAATATCATAAGGGCCGCGTGTCATCTGTTGGGCTAGTGCGCCCGCGCGGGTGCTGCTTTGAAAGGTGACCGCAAACTGCGCGCCGCCGCCAAAGCCATCTACATAAAGCGCCATCGCGGCGCGGTCTTGGGCGTTGGTTGCCCCATCATACGGCGGTGAACCGTCCCACCAAAGCACGCGGACAGGTTCTTGCGCCTGCAACACCGTTGCAGAAAGCCAGAGGATTAAAACACACATCAGCGCCTTAAGATGTTTACCCATGCAAATTTTTCCGCTTAGCTGGCCTTTAGACAGCATGGCGTCTGGCGTCAGGTTTGTCCATTTCAATGACAGCGCACGGGCAGCGATTGCTGGGTAGTCCTGACGTAGCGCAAAGCGAGGTTTGCACCATGATGGCTCTTAGGGTGTTTACGGTTATCGGAGCGATGGGACTGGGCATCGCAAGTGCTGCTGCGGCTTTTGCCGCCCTGCAAAGCTGTGCATTGCGGTTGGATATTCTGTCAGAGCTAAGCGGATGCCCCACCGATGACGAATTGGCGATAGAGGCAGAGCTTGCCGAACTCGCTGTCATGCGCGCATCGCTCAGGTCGCAGATCGCCAATCGCCAACGCATGCTGGCGGGCCGACAGTGTCAAGCGGCGTTGCCCTCCACAATGGCACCCTTGACGCAAACTGAACTGGCAGAGGGTGATCTTGCCGCGCTATACGGCTGCTGGTCATTGGGCAGCAGTTACCAGACGCGCGATGTCGACACAGGGCAGGTGATCTCTTACCCGATCTGGCGGATGTGCTTTGATACCCAGGGGCGCGGCAAACAGGTCATGCAAGGCGATGACGGGTCTACTTGCGAAGGATCAGTGACGGCCCGGATCGACACGCCTGAACGGCTTGTGTTGGGCGAGGGCGGAAATCTGGCCTGCAGTGATGGCGGGTATATTCACCGCCGCGATATCGCCTGTGTGGCGGGCGGCGGTGGAGTGTCCTGCGAGACGCTTCAGCCTGAAACCGAAGGCGAAGCGGAGGTTCCCTTTTCACGCTGGCAATAGGCGCCACATTTGTTGCGGCGCCCTGAATTTTCTATTCCTTGACGGCAATCGAAGGGGACACGACATCAATGCCCAAGGCTTTGCCCACTGCGTAATATGTCAGTTGACCTGCATGGACGTTCAACCCGTTCATCAGATGTGGGTCATCAATACAGGCTTGCCGCCAGCCTTTGTCCGCCAATGCCAGCATGAACGGCATCGTGGCATTACCCAGCGCGATGGTTGATGTGCGCGCAACCGCGCCCGGCATATTGGCCACGCAGTAGTGCATGATGCCATCCACGTCGTAAATCGGATCTTGATGGGTGGTGGCGCGCGAAGTTTCAAAGCAGCCGCCCTGATCGATTGCGACATCCACCAGTGCGGCACCTGGTTTCAGCTCTGAAAGCTGTGCGCGGCTGATTAGCTTGGGCGCTGCGGCACCGGGAATAAGAACAGCACCGATGATAAGATCGGCCTGCTGCGCAAGCTCGGCCGTGTTGCCCGCTGATGCGTAGGATGTTTTGAACGTGCCGCCAAAGACATCGTCAAGATAGCGTAGCCGCGCCAGCGACCGGTCCAGCACAGTGACGTCAGCGCCCATGCCTGCGGCAATCTTTGCGGCATGTGTGCCGACAACGCCGCCGCCGATCACGACAACGCGCGCGGGTCCGACACCCGGCACACCACCCATCAACACACCTCTGCCGCCGTTGGCTTTTTGCAGCGTCCATGCTCCAACCTGAGGCGCAAGGCGGCCTGCCACTTCGGACATAGGCGCGAGCAGAGGCAAACCACCACGGTCATCCGTGACCGTTTCATAAGCGATACAGGTGGCACCTGAAGCGATCAAATCGCGGGTTTGCTCGGGGTCAGGCGCCAAATGAAGGTAGGTAAACAGCAACTGGCCTTCGCGCAGCATCTTGCGTTCCACCGGTTGCGGTTCTTTGACTTTAACGATCATGTCTGCGGTCGCAAAAATCTCTGCAGCGGTCTCGATGATCTGGGCACCTGCGGCTTCGTAGTCTGCATTTTCAAAACCTGCACCGGCACCTGCGCCGGTCTCAATCAGGACCTGATGGCCGTGCGCTGTTGCTTCGCGGGCAGCGTTTGGGGTCATGCCAACGCGGAATTCCTGTGGCTTTATCTCTTTCGGGCAACCGATCTTCATCGTGGCTTCCTCCTGCGCAAATGTTCTTTGAGGCAGGTTTAATGCTTATCTGCTGCAATTGGATGCGAAATATTGGTCGCGAAGCCGTGTACATTGCGAATAGTCTGCGTATAATCTCAGTTTAGGCGAAAGAATTCAGCGCATATGACACTTGATGCAACAGATAAGCGTATACTCGTAGCCTTGCAGCGCAAGGGTCGCATGCCGAATTCCGATTTGAGCGAAGCTGTTAACCTTTCACCATCCGCCTGCCACCGCCGCGTGCAGCGGCTTGAGAAAGACGGCTTTATCCGCGACTACGTGGCATTGCTGGATGCGCGCAAGATGGGCGTCCCTACGACTGTCTTTGTCGAGATTACACTGCAAGGTCAGGCTGATGAAGTGCTCGAAGCTTTCGAGAAAGCGGTCGGGCGCATTCCTGACGTACTTGAATGCCATCTGATGGCCGGAACGGCGGACTACTTACTGAAGGTCGTGGCGGAGAACACCGAAGACTTTGCGCGCATTCACCGGCAGTATCTTGCACGCTTGCCCGGCGTGGCACAAATGCAGTCAAGTTTTGCGCTGCGCACTGTGTTCAAGACCACTGCCCTGCCTGTGAATTAGGCAAGTATGCCTTCAAAATATTTGATCGATATCGAAGTTGGCGGAAAATTCGTACGGTGTATGGAAAAAGAATTTCGCCGCATCCGGAGCATCAAAGCTGGGTGAAAACCGACCTTGTGCCGGATGAATATGGGCAAAGAAGCTTTCCACCGTCTCAGGCTGGAAAACTTGTTCCTCTACAGCGGATGCGGCTTGTGGCGCGGCTTCAGTCGAAACGGTCATGCTTTGCCATGTGCTCCAATCCTCGCCGTCGAAGACACGCATCTCAATTTCTGCGTCCGAATTGCCTACAGTGCCGCGAGCCTCAAGCGTGGCGAGAGCGGCAGCATCGAATTCAAACCCGTCACTTGCGTCGATTTCCTGCCCACCGAAACGCAGTTCCAGTTGGGATGATTGTTCGCGCACTTCGTACGAAACTGCGGCATCATCATCGGCGTCGTCAAAGGCGACATTGGGGGCCAGTACTGCCCAAACATCTTCGTCGATTGTTGTATCCGACAGCACAAGCGTCGGCGCCACATTTGGGGGCGTCACGCTTGGATCATTCGGGTCCAGGCTGACCGCTGCACCCGTTTTTGCGAAATTCTGCGTGACGAAAATGCCTGTCCAGCCCTCGTACTCACCAACGGTGATACCGATGCCGATGTAGTCAAAGTCCGGGTTCAGGATGTTCGCACGGTGACCGGGGCTGTTCATCAACGCGTTATGCAGATTGATGACATCATCTTCAAAACCAGCAGCGCCGCGGATCGATTGCCAAGCAACGTTTTCACCCCATGTCCAGCTGTTGGCAAACGTGAAGCCTGCGTCGCGCATCCTGTCACCCGGGTTTGAGCCTCCTGCACCCGTGTGGGAAAACGTATCAGTGGCGATCATCCATTCGCTGTGGACCTCTGCCGCTTCGTTCAGGTCAAGCTCAAGTTGGACGGGATCAAGCCCGACTGCTGCCCTCTCGGCATTGATGAGCAACAGCATCTGGACTTCGAGATCACTGGCAAAGGACATATCGGGTTCCCCGTGTTTTTGTTAAGACTTCTATCAAGCCAATATTGAGGTCCCACCCTTTGGAAAACCTACAGTTTCAATGCGTCTGCAAATGGGCGTAAATCGGCTGCACGGGTGTCAGAAATGTGGCCAGAATTTGCCCACAGCGGTAATCCGCCGTCGAAGATGCGCCCTTTTCATCTATCGCCCGATGATACTGCTCGTGCTACTGTCTGAGCGTACCACCGATAGGGTCAGGCAATATGCAAGACGAACACGATTGGATCACGCTGCACCGCGTACGCTTTGCGCAGCCGGTTTCGGCGGTAGAACATGTCTTTGACGCGCCGCAAGGCCCTGATTGTTGGCGCTTTTGCGTGCAACATACGCTTGGGCAAGACAACATGCCGACATGGAAGTCAGATGTCTGGGCGGCTTTGGGCATCTGGTCTGACCGCGCGAGCGCAGAGCGAATGATGTCTGATCCCGTGGCGGCGATGCCTGCTTTGGGGCACGCCATTGAAGCATGGCACGCGCTTGCGTTGCCGGTTCAGCATCGTGGTGAAGTGCGTTGGCGCGGCGTAGTGCAAAAAGACAGTGCGATTCGGCCTTGCGCGGAGGACATTGATGCGCCTTTGGCCGTTATCACCTCGGCCAGCTTCGATGATCCGAAGAACCCGGCGGAACTGCCACGCATATCGCGTTTTGCCGTCAAAGTCTCGGAAGCTATTGAGTTTCTCGGCCTGCAACCCGGCAACCTGCGGCGTGCCGTTTTTAATGGCGGATTTGACGGCCGTGAAGGGTTTACGCTGACCCTGTGGGAAAGCGATGATGCGATGCTCAAGGCGGCCTATCATAGCGGGCACCATCGCACCTTGATGGATGAAAGCCGTGACGGATCGACTTTCGACCGAAGCTCTTTCACGCGGCTGCGGATTTTGCAGAGACATGGCAGTTGGTCAGGCGATCCGCTGAAAACGGTCGCCTGATCCTAGACTGAAGCCTTCAGGCGATGATTGTGGGCCAATTCGCATCACCAGATGCAATGCGCCCGGGGATATCACGCTCCCATTTTCGCTGTATCCGACGGGAGTAGTTCAGATACAGCTTACCATCCAC
Organism: uncultured Alphaproteobacteria bacterium; assembly: GCA_963796445.1. Classification (GTDB taxonomy): domain Bacteria; phylum Pseudomonadota; class Alphaproteobacteria; order Rhodobacterales; family Rhodobacteraceae; genus Roseobacter. Next base: position 295,760 of record CAWCLQ010000012.1, read on the forward strand.
AATCTTCCATGCTCTTGGCGTTGTAGAAGCGGTGTAGCCCTCGCTTACGGCATAGGCGCAATAGCCGCCGTATTGTGGGGAATAGGCTTCGGGCTCTGAAGCAAATGCGTCTTTGTTCTCCTGCGAAGAAAACTGCCATGTCGCGCCGTTCCAATCATGGGTAATTTTTGGCGACCCCGCGACGGGCGCACTTTCGGTGAAGTACGCGACTGGGTCCGTGCCATCGATGGCGATCCCGTCTTCAGCATAGATGGGGGCGATACCTGCCCGGGCCGCAGGAGCGAGCATCGCAACAAAAGGTACTGCGGCAGCACCGATTAACAAAGTACGGCGGGAAAGGGTCATGGCGGTCTCCTGCGGGTTGATTGGTCTTTGCTCTGGATATAGGCCAGCGGCATTCCGGTACATGGCCCTCACCCAAACGTTACGACCTTGAAAGAGATTCGGCATAAAAAACCCCCGCGGGTGAAACACCAGCGGGGGCCTTTAATTCGGTGCCATGCGGCGGTCTGCTTAGAGCATACCTTCGCGTTGGGCTTTCTTGCGTGCCAGTTTACGGGCACGGCGGATCGCTTCAGCTTTCTCGCGCGCTTTTTTCTCGGACGGCTTCTCGAAATGTTGCTTGAGCTTCATTTCACGAAAGACACCTTCGCGCTGCAGCTTTTTCTTCAGGGCACGAAGCGCCTGATCGACATTGTTGTCGCGAACACTAACCTGCATGTGGTTGTCACCACCTTTCTAAGTTAAGTTGCAAGGAATTGCAGGAGTTGGGCATATAGCAAGAGCGCCCTATCTTGTCCAGTGTGAAGAACGACAACGCCAAGGAGCCCGACATGACAGTCCCGTACGAAACCGCAAAGGCCGATCTTCTGCAGGCTGCCCTCATGCATGTGCCGTTTGACGGATGGTCCGAGACCGCTTTTCAGGCGGCGACTCGCGATACCGAACTGGCACCGTCAGTCGCGCGCGCGATATGTCCGCGCGGGGCGGTAGACCTCGCGATTGCTTTTCACAAAGCAGGGGATGAGGCGATGGTGCAACGCCTTGCCGAGGCAGATCTGAGCGGGATGAAGTTCAGGGAAAAAGTTACCGCAGCTGTGCGTTACCGGCTGGAAGCCGTCGAGGACAAAGAAGCTGTGCGCCGGGGGACCACTTTATTTGCTTTGCCAATGTATGCGCCGGATGGAGCAAAGCTGGTATGGGGCACCTGTGATGCCATCTGGACGGCTTTGGGTGACACATCCGAGGACGTGAACTGGTACACGAAACGTGCGACACTTGCCGGTGTTTATTCGTCGACGGTGCTTTATTGGCTGGGTGATGACAGCCCCGACCATATGGCAACCTGGGCGTTTCTGGACCGCCGCATCGAAGACGTGATGCGGATTGAGGACGTGAAAGCACGGGTGCGCAAAAGCCCCACACTAAGTCGCCTTATGGCAGGTCCGAATTGGGTGCTGGGTCAGATCAAGGCACCGTCACGCAGCCCCAGAACCGACATGCCGGGCAGCTGGACCACGCCGCGCGAATAGGCCTGCGAACCTATATTTTTTGCGTGCGGTTGCGCCCGAAGTGCACCGCGCTATGGTGGCCTGCGACCAAATTAGCAGGACGGAAAACATGGCTCAAACGATGCGCGCAATCGAGATTACCCAAGCAGGAGGGCCTGATGTTCTAAAGCCAGTGGAACGGCCCATTCCTGATGCTGGAATGGGGCAGGTAGTTATAAAAGTTGCGTGGGCAGGGGTTAACCGACCTGACGCGCTGCAACGTGCAGGTCTTTATGCGCCACCCCCGACGGCAAGCGATCTGCCGGGGCTTGAAGCCTCGGGCGAGGTCGTGGCGGTTGGGCCCGGCGCGCAAGGGGTTGCTGTCGGCGATCAGGTTTGCGCGCTTTTGCCTGGCGGGGGGTATGCCGAATACGTTGCGACACCAGCTGCGCATTGTTTACCTGTGCCCAACGGCATGGGCCTGCGCGAAGCCGCCTGCCTGCCGGAAACCTATTTTACGGTCTGGTCCAACGTCTTTACACGCGGTGGGCTGAAAGGCGGTGAGCGGTTTTTGGTGCACGGTGGGTCTTCTGGCATCGGAACGACGGCCATTCAGTTGGCACGCGCCTTTGGCGCACGGGTATTTGCCACTGCGGGCTCGTCAGAGAAATGTGAGGCCTGCGTCAGTTTGGGGGCCGAACGCGCGATCAATTACCGTGACGAGGATTTCGTGTCGGTTCTGCGCGAAGAAGGTGGCGCCGATCTGATCCTTGATATGGTCGGAGGGGACTACATCCCGCGCAACCTTAAGGCGCTGGCCGATGACGGGCGTTTGGTTCAGATCGCCTTTCTGGGTGGGCCGAAGGTCGAGGTCAACTTCACGACGCTGATGGCCCGGCGGCTGACCATGACGGGCAGCACGCTGCGACCGCAGAGCGATCTGGCCAAAGCGCGCATCGCGCAGGACCTGCGTGGCGCCGTCTGGCCGCTGCTGGATGCTGGAACTGTAAAACCCGTTATGGATCAGGAATTTGTACTTGAAGACGCGGCCGCGGCCCATACCCGCATGGAAAGTTCGGGCCACATTGGGAAGATTGTGCTGAAAGTCGCTTGAGCTTGGCCCGAAGTGGTCCATTTTACTCGCGACAATGAACAATATTACACTAAAGGGGAGCGACCATGGCACAGACAGTCATTATTGAAGAGGCCGGAGGGCCAGAAGTTCTGAAGCTTGTGGACCGCGAGGTCGGCATACCGGGGCCTGGCGAAATCCGGATACGCCATGAAGCCTGCGGCTTGAACTTTATCGACGTATATCAGCGTATGGGCATGTACCCTTTGCAACTCCCCCACGCGCTTGGGATGGAAGCGTCGGGCGTCATCGAAGCAGTAGGTGAAGGGGTTACACACCTGCAAGTGGGTGACCGGGCAGCCTATGCCGCAGCACCTCCCGGCGCGTACACCGAGGCGCGCGTGATGCCGGCGGCACAGGTCTGTCCTTTGCCGGACGGTATTTCCTTTGATGAAGCCGCTGCCATGATGTTGAAAGGCCTCACAGTTCAATACCTGTTCCATCGCACCACACCGCTGACCAAGGGCGATACCGTTCTGTTTCATGCGGCCGCGGGAGGGGTCGGGCTGATTGCTTGCCAATGGGCGCGATCGGAGGGGATCACGCTCATTGGCACTGCCGGATCGGATGAAAAGTGCCAGTTGGCACTGGATCACGGTGCAACCGCCTGCATCAATTACCGCAATGAAGATTTTGCCGCGAAGGTCAAGGAGTTGACAGATGGCAAGGGCGTCGAAGTTGTCATGGACGCGGTTGGGGCTGATACGTTTGAAGGGTCGCTTGATAGCCTCAAGCCTTTGGGAATGATGATTTCCTTTGGGAACGCTTCTGGTGCCGTCCCGCCGTTTTCCGTAGGCCTTTTGGGTCAGAAAGGATCGCTTAAGATTACGCGGCCGACGCTGTTCACCCATATCGCAGAGCATGAGACGTGTCAGGAAATGGCGCAGATGCTATTTGGCAAGGTCATATCGGGCGATGTAAAAATTCGTATTGATCAACGCTTTCCGCTGGCCGATGTTGCCGCCGCTCATAAGGCACTTGAAGCGCGCAAAACAACCGGCAGTACCATCCTGACGCTTTAAAAAAACGACCTACCGGATTGGCGCGAATAGGGCGGGAACAGAGCAATCGTTCAGCACATCCCGCCCGCATGTTCGGAACACAAGGTCTTTGGTTAAACAGATACGGGCCTCTTGAATATGGTCCGAATTGCAGGTGATCGTGATTTGGTTGGCCTTGAGACCGGGGTTTGCGTCCAAAAAAACCTGCTGGATCACATCAGGTGCAATCCGGACTGTCCGGTCAAGCTCGCGCAGCAACTCAGGCCGCTCGACTGCGGCATATGCCGCGCGTGACAGGTTGTAGTAGTTGGGCGCATCCAATCCCGAACAGGTGCCGTGCTTCTTCCACTGGTGCCACGCAAGGCCGGCCGTGCCCATAATGTCCGACATATCCCGTGTCATCGCGCGGGAGGGCGCGCGTTTTGCGGTTTGGCAGAACTGCGGATAACCGCTTTCGAATTGCGGCCATAGACCGTGCAGAATCGATCCGTGATCGTGGCGGTCGTCGCATTGATCGGACTTGCGCGCATCGCCCGTCAATGCACACCAGTTCGGCGACCAGCTGAGGGACAATACATAATAGTCGAATGCACCGGCTGCATGCCTTGCCGTATCCGCCAAGGTTTGCAGCGGCAGGAGGATCAGCAAGAGTGCAAAGAGCCTGTGCATTTGGGCTTTCCTTATTCTGCTTCGGTGACTATATACGCTTCAAGTTCCCCCACAATGGAAACCGTTCCGGACCGCCGGAACCGCCCTTCAAGGCGCTGGTTCAGACGTGGGGCAAAAGGTTTGAATAGGAGCACAGCAATGTCAAAACCGATTATGGCGAAGGCAACAGCCGTATGGCTGGTGGATAACACGACAATCAGCTTTAAGCAGATCGCTGATTTTGTCGGCATGCATGAATTGGAAGTGCAGGGCATTGCCGACGGCGACGTGGCGCAAGGGGTGAAGGGATTTGACCCGATTGCCAACAACCAGCTGACGCAAGAAGAAATTGATGCAGCCCAAGCGAACTCAATGCACAAGCTCAAGCTTAAGTTCAACGCAGCAGCACAAGGCGAGGAAAAGCGTCGCGGCCCCCGCTACACGCCACTTTCCAAGCGCCAAGATCGCCCTGCGTCGATCTTGTGGTTGGTCAAGTTCCATCCAGAGCTGAGCGACGGGCAAATCAGCAAACTCGTTGGTACCACCAAGCCGACGATCCAGGCCATCCGCGAGCGGACGCACTGGAATATCGCGAACATTCAGCCGATTGATCCGGTTGCTTTAGGATTGTGCAAGCAGTCCGAACTTGATGCGTCTGTTCAGAAAGCAGCAGCCAAGAAAGCCGCCGATGCACCAGTGATGAGTGACGACGAACGCCGCAAGCTGGTCAGCACCGAACAGAGCCTTGGGATGGATGCCGAACCCAAGATCCCTACAGCGATCGAAGGTCTCGAGACCTTTACCCTGACGGGGGACAGCGACGAGGACAAAGAAGACGAAGGAACACCGGCCGATTTTGCAGATGCGGATAGTTTCTTCAACTTGCCTGATGGCGCACATGATGACGAAGATGAAGACAAGGGTACAAAGAACAACGCGGGCTAGTTGCGCGCGTAGCTTTTTGACCATTCAGTAGGCACCGGAAACGCCCTGTTCACGCTCGTGAACGGGGCTTTTTTGCGCCTGCATTTTCGAAAGGCAGCAGCATCACTGTGGTTCCGGCGTAAATTTTTTGGGCCAGCACGCAATTTTTGCTTGTGCGAATCTTAAATGAGCTTAAACGGCCCTTCACAGACGCCAACGCACGCGCCTCTGGCCGGTCAGCAAAGCTTACTGACTGACCCGCGTTTATGCAGCGACGGTAACGTCTCTTGAAACGACTTTTGGGGAATGCCCCCTCTTGCTCTTTGGAGATGACCATGAATGCTGCAGTACAAGGCGCCCTTAGCGCCGCCCGTCCCGTTTTCGCCGACAAAGCAATGGCGTATATCACAGCCAACAGCTTTGATCGCCCAACGCTTGTTGTCGATCGTGCACGCGTGGCCGCGCAATACGATGCTTTGCAGGCTGGGCTGGGCCGTGCGCACATTCACTACGCCGTCAAAGCGAACCCCGCGCCCGAGATCATTCGTACTCTTGTTAAAAAAGGGTCGGGCTTTGACGCGGCATCGCGGCAGGAAATCGAGCTTTGCCTGAGCAAGGGCGCACGCGCCGACAACATCTCTTTTGGCAATACCATCAAACGCGCGGCTGACATTGCTTTTGCCCATTCCGCAGGTGTTACCCTTTTTGCAGCTGATTCTGAGGCAGAGTTAGCCAAGATCGCCCGACACGCTCCCGGTGCGCGTGTCTATCTACGTCTGATTGTCGAAAACTCAATGGCGGACTGGCCGCTCAGCCGCAAGTTCGGCTGTGGTCCTGCGCTGTTGCCAGCACTATTGGACTGTGCACGCGATCTGGGCCTTGTACCGTTTGGCCTGTCATTTCATGTCGGCTCGCAAACACGAGATGCGGCTTTTTGGGCACCGGTTCTGGATCAGGTTGCAACGCTCTGGCACGCAGCGCGTGCAGCAGGGCATGACTTGCAATTGCTGAACATCGGGGGTGGTTTCCCTGCGTTTTACGGCCAAACCGTACAGGCGCCACGCGCCTACGCAGCGGCCGTCATGGTATTGATCCGTGACCGTTTCGGCGATGTTCCACAAATTATGGCAGAGCCCGGTCGAGGAATGGTGGCAGAAGCCGGACATATCGTGGCAGAAGTGATGCTGGTGTCAAAAAAGTCTGACGATGATCTGCACCGCTGGGTGTATCTGGATATCGGCCGTTTCTCGGGACTGGCCGAGACCGAAGGTGAGGCGATTCGCTATCAGTTTTCGACCCCGCATGATGGTACCGACACAGGCCCTTGCGTGCTCGCGGGCCCTTCTTGTGACAGCGCGGATATCTTGTACGAAAAACGCCCTGTAAACCTGCCGCTGGCGTTGCGCGATGGGGACCGCATCGTCATCCGCAACTGTGGTGCCTACACCAGTTCTTATTCTTCTGTTGGCTTCAATGGCTTTCCGCCGCTTGATGTGATCGTGCTCTAGCACCAATTACCGGCGAGAAAGCAGGGCCGCACCTGTCGGGAGGGGGTGCGGCCTTTTTTTGTGGTTGTCCGGTGCCGTTCCGCGCTAACTGGTCCAACATTGTAGTTTCAGGGGAGAACAGGAATATGATCGAGCGGATCGAAACGGGAGTAAGATCATCCAAGATCGTGAAGTACGGCGGTGTCGCTTATATCACCGGTCAGGTTGGTGAAGGTGCGAGCATTCAGGATCAGACAACAGAGTGTTTGCGGCGTCTGGATGCATTGTTAGTGAAAGCTGGGTCGTCACGCGAAAAGATGTTGCGTGCCACGATCTGGCTCGCGGATATGAACGACTTTGCCGGGCTGAACGAGGTATGGAATGCTTGGGTGCCAGAGGGCCACGCGCCTGCTCGTGCCTGCGGCGAGGCCAAGTTAGCGCGGCCGGAGCTAAAGGTCGAGATCATCGTGGACGCGGCCTATGACTAGCTTATAGTGATTTTCGGGCGCGCATCGCAGCCGTGATCGTGCCATCGTCCAGATAGTCAAGCTCGCCCCCGATAGGCACGCCTTGCGCCAGAGACGTCAGGCGGACCTGGCTGTCAAGCTGGTCGGCGATGTAGTGGGCTGTAGTTTGACCGTCGATTGTCGCGTTCAGGGCAAGGATGACTTCGGTGACGCCTTCGGTGGTGACACGGTCTATCAGCCGTGGAATGCGCAGTTCTTGCGGGCCAACGGCGTCAAGTGCGGACAGCGTGCCGCCAAGCACGTGGTAGCGGCCTTTAAACACACCGGATCGTTCCATCGCCCAAAGATCGGCCACGTCTTCAACCACACACAGCTCGCCATTCGCGCGCTTTTCAGAGGTACAGATGTCGCAGACGTCTGTGGTGCCGACATTCCCGCAGTTGAGACATTCGCGTGCCGTTTCGGCGACGGTTGTCAGCACATCCGCCAGCGGGATAAGCAGCAGGCTGCGCTTTCGGATCATCTGAAGCACGGCGCGACGCGCTGATCTTGGGCCCAAGCCGGGAAGCTTGGCCATAAGGTCGATCAATGCGTCAATGTCTTTTGTGCTGCTCAACCGTTGGTCTGCCAAAACGGGCCGCCGTAAGATGCATGTCGCCTCTGCGGGGCTCCTCAAGAGTTGCGTTAATTGCCTAGAAGGGCAGCTTCATATCTGCGGGTAGGCCCATGCCTTCGGTCAGTTTCGCCATTTCCTCTTGCGCGCGTTCGGCAGCTTTGGTCTGGGCGTCTTTGATGGCGGCAAGGATCAGGTCTTCGACCACTTCCTTGTCGTCGCTGTTGAAAATCGAAGGATCAATGTCGAGCGCCTTAAGCTCGCCCTTGGCCGTGCAGTCGGCTTTGACAAGGCCCGCGCCGCTTTCGCCGGTGACCATGATGTTCTGCATGTCTTCCTGCATTTGCGCCATCTTGGTCTGCATTTCCTGCGCTTTTTTCATCATCCCGGCCATATCGCCGAGGCTACCTAGTCCTTTGAGCATCTGTTTGTTCCTTATCCGTGATCTGTGTGCGTGATATGAGGTGTTTCATTTGGGCGCGCAAGGTGCGCTATCCATCCTCGAATGGGTCCCATTCGTCTTCGACTTCGGGCAGCGCTGCTTCGGTTGCGGCGGCGGCAATCTGGTCGGGGGTGCGGATGCTAAGGATTTTTGCCTTCGGAAAGGCTGTCAGAACAGCTTGCATCAGCGGGTGCTCTTTCGTCTCTTTTTCTAGCTTGTATTTTTGCGCGTTGCGCTGCTCGTCGATAGTTGTATCGCCGCCTTCATTGACGATTGTGACGGCCCATCGGTTGCCGGTCCAGAGTTGCAGTCGCTGTCCAAGGCGTTGTGCCAGATCCTTTGGTGCGCGTTCTGTCGGTTCAAATTCGATCCGCCCGGGCTGGTAGGAAGCCAAGCGCAGGTCTGTTTCAACATCGGCGAGCAATTTGCCGTCTCGGTTGACGCGAATAAGTTCAACCACATGGTCAAAGGTCGGATAACGCGCCAGCGCTTCTTGTGTGTCTTGGGCCAGTGCCGCGACAGGGCCGCTGCCCATCTGCGCGGTGGCCCGCGTCGTTGAACCGGTCGAGGCGTCAGCCGAGGCCACGCCGCCCGCGGCGCGCGCGCCCGTGCTTTGCACGTGGCTTCCGCCGCCGCCACCCGATGGCTGCGGGGCTGGCGCTGTGCTTCCGTTCAATTTACGCACTAATTCTTCGGGGGTTGGCAGGTCTGCTACATGGGTCAGGCGGATGATCGCCATCTCTGCGGCCATCATCGCGTTGGGCGCGCTTGCGACCTCGTCCAGCGCTTTAAGCAGCATTTGCCACAGCCGTGTCAGCACCCGCATCGGCAGCGTTTGTGCCATCGCAACTCCGCGCGCGCGCTCGTCCGGCGACACTGTGGGGTCTTCCGCCGCTTGGGGCGTGATCTGCACCACCGACACCCAATGCGTGATCTCGGCCAGATCGCGCAGTACTGCCATCGGGTCTGCGCCTTCGGCGTATTGGGCGGAAAGCTCTGTCAACGCGCCTGCGGCATCGCCCTTGAGGATCATGTCGAAAAGGTCGAGCACGCGGCCGCGATCGGCAAGACCAAGCATTGCGCGAACCTGGACGGCAGTTGTTTCGCCCGCGCCGTGGCTGATTGCCTGATCCAGCAGCGACGTGGCATCGCGCACCGATCCTTCTGCAGCCCGCGCAATAAGCGCCAGCGCATCATCTGCGATCTGTGCATTTTCAGCAGTGGCGATCTTGCGCATCAGCGCGATCATCACCTCTGGCTCGACACGGCGCAGATCAAACCGCTGACAGCGTGACAGAACTGTGACCGGGACTTTGCGTATTTCCGTTGTCGCAAAGATGAACTTCACATGCGCGGGCGGCTCTTCCAGTGTCTTCAACAGCGCATTGAATGCGCCGGTCGAAAGCATGTGTACTTCGTCGATAATGTAAACTTTATAGCGGGCGGAGGCGGCGCGGTAATGCACGCTGTCAATGATCTCGCGGATATTGGCGACGCCGGTGTTTGACGCGGCGTCCATCTCCATCACATCTACGTGCCGGCCTTCCATGATCGCGCTGCAATGCTCACACGCACCACAGGGTTCGGTAGTAGGTCCGCCGGTGCCATCCGGCCCGATACAGTTCATGCCCTTGGCGATGATCCTCGCGGTTGACGTTTTGCCAGTGCCGCGGATACCGGTCATCATAAAGGCCTGTGCGATGCGGTCTGCGGCAAAGGCATTATTTAGTGTGCGCACCATAGCTTCCTGCCCGACGAGATCGGCAAAGGTCTCGGGGCGGTATTTACGGGCGAGAACCTGATAGGGACTTGAGGATGCGGCCTCAGACGTTGGGGGGGCGGGCTCGGACATCTTATGCCTTGTAGAACGGAATCGGAACGTTGGACGTAAGACTAAGCCGCGTGGTGGGCAAGGACAACGTTGTTCCAAGGTTTATTCGCACCAGACGTGCCGCGCCAGGCACTCAAACCCGGTAAAAGGGTTGCGTGAATCACTGTCTAGCGGACATTGTAGTGCGGCAAAGGGGGCAGCTATGCGTTTGAGAGGTGTAAGATCAAGCCGGAATGTCGAGGTGCGCAAGCGCGGATCCTCGGTGCGGCGCGGCGGCGGAATTGGCTTGGTTGGCGTATTGTTCGTGCTGGCTTTTGGCTACTTCACAGGCGTTGATATATCACCCTTGCTCAACAATACAGCGCCAACGCAGGTCACTCAGGGTGAACCTTTATCTGCAGAAGATGACAATGCCACGCAGTTTGCGGCCAAGGTGCTGACCACGACGGAAGAGGTTTGGGGAGAGATTTTCCCTCAGCAAGTGGGCAAACGCTACACGCCGCCACAGATGGTCGTCTTTTCCGGTGTCACGCACAGTGCATGCGGCGGAGCGTCAGGGGCTACAGGCCCATTTTACTGTCCGGCGGATCAAAAGGCATATCTGGACACGCAGTTTTTCGTTCAACTTGATCGTCAGTTGGGTGCGGGCGGTGATTTCGCAGCGGCCTATGTGATCGCACATGAGGTAGCGCACCACGTGCAAAACCAGATCGGTGTTTTGGGGCAGGTTGATCAATTGCGCCGGCAAGTCGGACAAACCCAGGCCAATGCGCTGACGGTAAGGCTTGAACTGATGGCTGACTGTCTGTCTGGAATCTGGGCCCGCAACGTTAGCGGATTGATGGAGCGCGGTGATCTGGCCGAGGCATTGAATGCCGCACGGATGATTGGGGACGATCGTTTGCAAAGGCAGGCGGGGCAGGTGCCAAGGCCTCACACCTTTACACACGGCACGTCAGAGCAGCGGTCAGGTTGGTTCGAACGCGGATATGACAGCGGGCTGATCCAAGACTGTGATACTTTTTCCGCAGAACGGCTGTAAAACGGAGGGTAAAGGTGAGAGGCTGGACAACGACCCAAGCGGGGCTCGTTACGGCTGCTTCCTTCCGGATCTGACCGGGTTGGCGAGGCGCTCGCCCGCGCCAACCTCTCAATGTCGGATATAGGCAAGCTTTGGCATGACTGCAAGCCCGTGTGTTTACAGATGCAGCCGGACCCGCAGGAACCCATCAGGTGTCTCACCACAGGCTTCCGGGCGCAGATGGGCGATTTCGTGCAGGTGCTTTGCTGCCTGTGGTGCCGTCAAAAGAATAGCAGACAGGTTCAGCTTTGGCACAAACCGCCATGGTTTGGCGGCGCGCACGGCCTCGCAGTCGGGCTTTTCGAAGTAGGTGGTTACCGCATCCTGCAAAGGTGCTGTGCCGCCGACGGCAATATCCTTGTTCGAAAAAGGGACGTATAGCCCGCCGCCACCTGCGCGGTGGTCTGTCGTCGCGACGAGAAAGTCTTGCAGGATATCCAGCGGTTTACCATTCCAGCGGACGTTTTTGACCCGGCCTGTGGAATTGGCATTCAGGCGTCCTGAAGGATAGAACCGTGGCGGAACACGCGGATCGATGTCGTAGGTCAGACCGTAGATTGCATCATAGCGAAACCCGGGAACGCTGGGGTCTATCAAGGCTTGATCGGGGTGATCTTCAACCAATGTGTTGAAAATCATCGCCGAGCGTTCGAGCCAGTCCAGTAGTTGTGCGCCGCTGGTTTTGACCGCCCACACGTTGTTCGCATACGGGTTCATGCCTGCAATATGTCTACGTTGCAACGAACCTGCATCAAGATGCAAAAAGTTGTCCGGCCCGTCTAATCCGCCTGTTAACGGCGCTGAGGCAGCCGCCAGCAAGGGTAAATCTGCATATTCGGTTCCCGCGACAGAAGACGAAATCGTTGCAAGTTTCGCGTGCGCCAGCAAAGCAGGCATCGGGCTTGGGTCGGCAAGCGCGAAAAAGCTGTGCATAGGTTTCGCCAACCGCGCCACGGGTTGGTCTAGGAAATCTACCGTTTGGCGATGCGTGGGCCGTGCGGCAGAGAGAATGACGGGGTCTTCCACCGTGTCGGTCTTGACACTCTTCAGTCTGACGCAAGCATTCGCGATATGCCATCGGCTGCCACCGCGTGGCCTGTGCAGGTCAAGATCGATTACGCCAACGTCCGCGCCCATGGGGCCAGGTTGAACAACAGGTTTTCCATTGATGGTGCCGTTCACTATATCAACGCCTTCAATTCCCGCATGATCGGGCCCGGGAAAGCGCAAATGCGTATGGCCGCCAACGACTATGTCTACGTCCTCCAGTGCTGCGACTTCCTTGATCTGGTTTTGCGCCCCCGGTCCTTCATCAAATTGCGCGATACCCATATGAGCAAGCACAATTATCACGTCCACACCTTGCGCCCGCAAGTGCGCTGCGGCCTTGCGTAATACCGGTAGGGGGGCTGCCAGCGTGGCGCGGTTTTCCAGATGGTACTTGCTCCACAGGGCAGTTTTGTCAGGCAGACTGGAAAGCACCCCGATCCGCAGCCTGTAGTCCCGTCCATCCAGACCGGTTGCTGTCCGCTCAAGGATGCAATGCGGTTGAACCATCGGCAAGTAGTCCGAAGCTATGTTGGAGCACACCACAGGTGTCTGATGTTGCTTAAGAGAGGTGGCCAGATGATCAAGCCCATGGTCAAAATCATGATTGCCCAATCCACAAGCGTCATAGCCCAGAGTGTGCATGGCCTTTACCATCGGATGGGATAAGCCGCTGTCTGTGCGCGCGATGAATTCCGCAACAGGCGTCCCTTGAAACGTATCGCCGTTGTCAAAAAGCACGCTTGTCGCATGGGTCAGCTCTGCTTCGCGCCGCAGGTCCGCAATGGTCGTTGCAAGCTTGGCCAGACTGCCGGCTGAATTTGTTTGATTCCGCACATAGTCGAATGCGGTCATCTGCATATGCAAATCACTGGTCGCCAGAACGCGCAGGCGGATTTCCGGTAAAGACGAGGCGTCGGGTATTGTTTCCTCCTGACAATGTGACTTAAACAACTAAAGGGTGTGTTTACTCTCATCAGATCGCGCATGAGTTGGCAAGAGCCTGAGCGACAAAACTGCGTGGGTCTTGCGCTTGGTCACATGTAGTGCAATTGCTCGGTGCTCAATCGGCGAGGCATTATGAAAATTGCAGAAACAGTTACCTTCGGTGGGTCAGCTTTGGACCGGGCCGGTGAAATACGGGATAATCCAGAAGTAGTGGCTGCAGCCAAAGCCGATCCAAAGGCGCGTGCTATTGTTTTCTGGCGCGGCAAGCCGCTGATCAAAATGGAAAACCCCGCCGAGCTCGCGCGTTTGCCGATGGATCATGACGTTCTGGCCGAGGCAATCGAAGCGCCTATTCTGCTTGGCCGCGAAAAGGGCGCGCCACGCTTTGCCTACGATTTGTCAGCGTGGGTGCCACCAAACTTGGATCAAAGCCAGCTTGGTGGTTTTCTCGACGCGTCCGAGCAACGCCATCCTGCGCTGCCCGACAACGAGGCGTTCAGCGAATTGCGTCGGGTGATGACGTGGCTGACACCGCGCGATGCAGAACTGGCAGCGACCGGCAAAGCTATTTTGGGGTGGCACGAGACCCACAGGTTCTGCGCGCGGTGTGGTGCCGCTTCAAATATCACCCAAGCAGGCTGGCAACGTCGCTGCCCTGCTTGCAATGCCGGTCATTTCCCGCGCACAGATCCAGTGGTCATTATGCTTGTCACACTTGGCAACTCCGTTCTGGTAGGCCGCTCGCCCGGGTGGCCCGAAGGGATGTATTCGCTGTTGGCCGGGTTTGTCGAACCTGGTGAGACTTTGGAAGCTGCGGTGCGCCGCGAAGTCTTTGAAGAGGTCGGGGTCCGCGTGGGCACCGTAAGCTATCTGGCGAGCCAGCCGTGGCCGTTTCCGGCTTCGTTGATGTTCGGCTGCGCGGGTGAAGCACTGAGCGAAACGCTGGACATTGATCCCGTTGAGATTGAGGATGCGATGTGGGTCACACGGGAAGACATGATGCGTGTATTCGCGGGGGAGCACCCACAAATTTTACCGGCACGCAAAGGCGCCATCGCGCGGTTTTTGCTTGAAAACTGGCTTGCTGACAGGCTCGATTAGCGCGTGGCCTGTGATGCTCAACGCCAAAAGGAAGTAACGAACCATGCAGTTCTCCGCGAGGCAGGATATTGAAGCGCCGATCGAAATCGTCTTTGAAAACATGACGACCTTCGAGGTTTATGAGCGCGCGGCCATGCGTCGTGGCGCAGAAGTCCGCCGGAACGACACGCTGACGTCGCCGGGTGCCGGCGCCCAATGGGACGTTCGTTTTATGCTGCGAGGCAAAGAACGTGATCTGATGCTCGAGGTCTTATCCTGTGTGCCGCCGACGGATCTTGTGGTCAGTTTGAATTCAAAAAATATCACCGGATCAGTGCGGTGTGATCTTTTTGCGCTCTCAAAGACGCGCACCCGACTTACGGTCATAACTGAAATCCGGCCCCTTACCCTGCCTGCCAGACTGCTGATCCAATCGCTTAAGCTGACAAAAAGCACGCTCACGCAAAAATACAAAACCCGGATTGCCGACTTTGCTGCCGAAATCGAGGCGCGTCAGGCGGATACCGCCTAGTTGCGATCTGGATGAGCCGGGTAGACGCCCAGAATCTCGATCATATTGGTGAAGTAGTCTAGCTCTTCGAGCGCGCGTTGAACGGCAGGGTCATCGGGGTGTCCTTCGATATCCGCATAGAACTGCGTCGCGGTGAATGATCCGCCTACCATATAGCTTTCAAGCTTGGTCATATTGACACCGTTGGTCGCGAAGCCTCCCATCGCCTTGTAAAGGGCAGCTGGAATGTTGCGGACTTCAAAGACAAAGGTGGTGATCATGCGTTCCGCGCGTCGTGACATATCCAGCTCGTGGGACATCAGCAGAAAACGTGTTGTATTATGATGTTCGTCTTCGATGTCGCGCGCGAGAATATCAAGGCCATGTATGTCCGCCGCGATGCCGCTTGCCAAGGCACCTATGCCCGGTTCGGGATGTCGCGCCAGATCTGCTGCCGCACCCGCGCTGTCAGCGGCGGCCTCGGCGGTGATCCCGCGCTGATCGAGAAAACTGCGCGCTTGCGGAATCAGGACAAGGTGCGCACGGACATGTTTTACCTCATCCAATTTGACCCCTTTGGGTGCCATCAAGTTGATACGGACCCTAACAAAGCCTTCGTCGATGATATGAAGCCCGCTTTGCGGTAAAAGCCGGTGAATGTCGGCCACGCGCCCGTATGTGGTGTTTTCGACAGGCAGCATTGCCATATCAGCGCGGCCTTCGTGGACTGCTTTGAACGCGTCGTCGAAAGTTGCACAGGGCACGGGCGTGGCATCGGGTCGCGCGTTCAAGGCTGCTTCGTGACTGTAGGCTCCTAATTCGCCCTGAAATGCGATTCGAGCGGCTGATCTGGTGGTCATAACAGTTTCCTAACACAAAAGTGCGACACGAAGGGGCGTTTGGTCGCGGTAAGTACACCTTGCCACCGCCAAGGTGAAGACGTAGATACCCGTTCAAACAGACAACAATGGGCTGAGACATGTTCGATACAATGACTTTTACAAAAGCTGCTGGTGGTATCTGTGGTGCGCTACTTGTGTTTCTTCTGGGCAAATGGGCCGCAGAAGAGATGTTTCACGTGGCAACACATGGCGAAGCGTCCTATGTCATCGAAGTAGAAGAAAGCGATGATGTAGCCGAGGTCGAAGAAGTCGATTTTGCAACAGTACTTGCATCTGCCAGCATCGAAGACGGTGCCAAGGTTTTCCGTAAATGCTCTGCCTGTCACAAGCTTGAAGCGGGTGAAAACGGTGCAGGCCCCTATCTGTATGGCGTTGTTGGCAGAGAGAAAGCGGCAGCGGATGGCTTTGGATATTCTGACGCGCTTGCCTCGATGGGTGGCGAATGGACACCCGAAAACCTAAGCGGTTTTCTTGAAAAGCCGTCTTCCTATGCGCCAGGTACGTCCATGGGCTTTGCCGGTTTGAGTAAGGTCGAAGATCGCGCTGACGTGATTGCATATCTCGATAGCCTCGACGAATAATTCTGCTCGTAATTATCCGGAAAGCCGCTGGTCACATGATCGGCGGCTTTTTTGTTGGGCAAACCTTAATTTGCGGCTCCGGATCACATTTTCGCAACTTGTATCTTGGCCCAGCCTCCCGTTAGCTTACATCACCAACAACAGGTCGGAACAGCCGACGCCATTGAGGAGGACATCCAGATGACAAATCGCCTGAGCCACGTCGCGACAGCCGGACCGGATCGCACGCCGGTGTTCGTCGCCAGTCTGAGCTTGCTGATGATTGCATTGGCACTCGTCTGGACCACGGCCGTACGGGCACAGGACATGGTTGTCAGTCATGGATATTCGTTTTACGGCGATTTGACCTACCCCGAAGACTACGCGCATTTCGACTACGTTAATCCGGATGCCCCAAAAGGTGGGGAAATCGCGCTTAGTGTTGTTGGAACTTTTGATTCCATGCACCCCTACACCCGCAAGGGCCGCGCGGGAGCTCTTTCCACTGTGATGTATGAAAGCCTGTTGGGAAGCGGTACAGGCGGTGCGTCAGTGCCTGCAGATGTTTACGGCGAATCTTACTGCTTGCTATGTGAGAGGGTCGAGTACCCCGAGACCAAAGACTGGGTGATTTTCTATATGCGTCCCGAGGCGCGGTTCTCGGATGGCACACCCGTCACGGCACATGATATCGCCTTCAGCCATAACCTGCTGCTGGACGAAGGTTTGAAATCCTATGCGGACGCGGTGCGCAAGCGTATCCCCAAAGTTGAGGTCATCGACGATCACACGATCAAATTCTACTTCACCGAAGGCATCTCGCGCCGCAGTCTCATCGATCAGGTAGGTTTTGTGCCAGCCTGGTCGAAAAAGTGGTACGAAGAAACTGGTGCCGGGCTTGATGAAAGTAGGTTGGAAATCTCACCGGGTTCGGGACCCTACATGGTCGACAGCGTCGATGTGAACCGCCGTATCGTCTACAAGCGCAACCCTGACTATTGGGGCAAGGATCTGCCGTTTAACGTGGGCCGCAACAACTTCGACACTATCCGAATTGAGTATTTCGGCGACGACACGGCCGCATTCGAGGCTTTCAAAGCCGGTGAATACACATTCCGCAGCGAGGGAGATTCCAAAAAGTGGGCCACTGGCTATGACTTTCCCAAGACCCGCGAGGGGCTGGTCGTAACCAAGGAATTGCCGGATGGCTCGCCGCCCACGCCTTCCGGTATCGTCTTTAATCTGGGCCGCGAAACGCTTCAGGACCGCCGCGTCCGTCAAGCTTTGGCGCTGGCGTTCAACTTTGAATGGACCAACGAAAGCCTCCAATACGGGCTTTTCAAGCAGCGGGCATCCTATACGCAAGACACGCCGCTTATGGCAATGGACCTGCCCGAAGGCGATGAACGCGCATTTTTGGAAAGCCTTGGTGATCTGGTGCCTGCCGCTATGATGGCAGAGCCGGTTTTGGTGCCACATACCTCAAACGCGGAACGCCTTTTGGACCGCCGCAACGCGCGGACCGCTATGCGCTTGCTGGACGAGGCTGGTTGGGCTGTGGGCGATGACGGCGTGCGGCGGAATGCAGCGGGCGAAACCTTAAGCCTGAACTTTTTGTTCAATAGCGCCACGTCGCCCACACTTAGCGCTGTTATGGAAAATTTCGTGGCCAACGTCAAAACGCTGGGCGTTGATATCACATTTGAGAAAGTGGACTCGGCCCAATACACCACACGAGAGCGCGACCGCGACTATGATCTGGTGTTTGACAGCTATGGCGCGTTTCTGGGAACCGGCACAGGTTTGATGCAGCGCTACGGGTCGGAAGCCGCGGCTTTCTCGCTGTTTAATCCAGCTGGTCTAGCCAGCCCGCTAGTCGACGCCATCATCGAGCGGTCATTGAACGCGGCCACGCGTGAAGAGGAACAAGCCTCGCTCACCGCACTTGATCGCGCATTGCGGTACGAGTTCATCATGATCCCCGTCTGGTACAACCCCAGCCATTGGGTCGCCTTTTACGACCAATATGAGCACCCCGAGCAAATACCCCCCTTCGCCTTGGGGCAGTTGGACTTCTGGTGGTATAACCAAGACAAGGCGGATGCCTTGCGCGCCGCTGGAGCGCTGAGGTAACGCCGTGGGCGCTTATATTATCAGAAGACTGCTGCTGATCATCCCGACACTGTTGGGGATCATGCTG
Source organism: uncultured Alphaproteobacteria bacterium (assembly GCA_963796445.1). Lineage (GTDB taxonomy): Bacteria > Pseudomonadota > Alphaproteobacteria > Rhodobacterales > Rhodobacteraceae > Roseobacter. The sequence continues at coordinate 314,124 of CAWCLQ010000012.1, forward strand.
ATCAACTTCGCGCTGGTGCAATTTGTACCCGGCGGACCCGTCGAACAGGCCATCGCCCGTATTCAAGGGGGCGGTGACGTCTTTGAGGGGTTCTCGGGCGCCAATAATGACGCCGGTGCTGACGATCTGGGCGGTGCAAATGACAGCCAGTACATTGGCGCGCGCGGCCTGCCGCCCGAATTTATTGCCGAGCTGGAGGCTGAGTTCGGATTTGACAAACCCCCGGTCGAGCGTTTCCTGAACATGATCTGGAACTACATGCGCTTCGATTTCGGCGAGAGCTATTTCAGGTCGATATCAGTCATCGAGCTTATCAAGGAAAAGCTGCCGGTCTCTATATCGCTTGGTTTGTGGTCCACGCTCATCGCATATTTGGTGTCAATTCCGCTGGGTATCCGCAAGGCGGTGAAGGACGGAACAAGCTTTGACACATGGACGTCGGGTGCAATCATCGCGGCTTATGCGATCCCTGGATTTCTTTTTGCAATCCTGCTGTTGGTGCTTTTCGCAGGTGGTTCGTACTATCAGATTTTCCCGCTCAGGGGTCTGACGTCCGACAACTTTGACCAGCTGACCACATGGGGCAAAATCGTTGATTACTTCTGGCACATCACATTGCCGGTGCTGGCGTCAACAATTTCGGCCTTTGCAACGCTGACACTTCTGACCAAGAATAGTTTTCTGGACGAGATCAAGAAACACTACGTGATGACCGCCCGAGCCAAGGGCTTGTCCGAAAAACGGGTGCTCTACGGGCACGTCTTTCGCAATGCGATGCTGATCGTGATTGCGGGCTTCCCGGCCGTTTTTATTGGTGTGTTTTTTGGGGCGTCCCTGATTATCGAGACGATCTTCAGCCTAGACGGGCTTGGACGTCTGGGGTTTGAGGCGGCGGTTGCCCGCGACTATCCGATCGTTTTCGGAACACTTTTCATCTTTGGTCTGATCGGCCTGATTGTGGGGCTTCTTTCGGACCTGATGTATGTACTGGTCGACCCGCGTATCGACTTTGAGCGGCGGGAGGGGTAGCGCATGGCAGTGACAGACCCTCATCCCGAAGCGGCGCCGGTACCCGATATGACCGTCGATGGCAGTCCAAAAAAATCATGGTTGTCGCCCCTGAACCAAAGGCGCTGGCGCAATTTTACGCGTAATCGCCGGGCCTATTGGTCGCTTTGGATATTCTCGATCCTGTTTGGTTTGTCGCTTTGCGCCGAGTTTATTGCCTATGATAAACCGATCCTCGTTCAATATCGGGGTGACTATTACACGCCGATCTGGAACTTCTATCCTGAGACCGAATTCGGCGGTGATTTCCAGACTGAAGCTGTTTATCGCGATCCGGAGGTGAAATGCCTGATTGCAACGGGCGGGCTTGATCTGTGCTTTGACGACCCCGAGGGCTATATCGAGGACGCAGAAGACGGGATCATTGACGGTAACCCGATTGAAAAGGGCTGGGCGCTTTGGCCCCTGATACCCTATTCCTTTGATACCGCTGTGGATCGGCCCGGTGCGGCACCGCTGCCGCCAAACAGTGAAAACCTTTTAGGCACAGATGGCACAAAGCGAGACGTGCTTGCCCGTGTGATACATGGTTTTAGACTGTCAGTTTTCTTCACGATCATCGTGACGGGACTATCAAGCGTGATCGGTGTGATCGCAGGGGCCGTGCAGGGCTATTTCGGGGGTAAAACCGATTTGATCTTTCAACGGATCATCGAAATTTGGTCCTCAACACCGCAGCTTTACATCATCATCATCCTTTTCGCGATTTTGGGGCGAAGTTTCTGGTTATTGGTTCTTCTGATGGTGCTCTTTGGGTGGATGTCTCTTGTGGGCGTAGTGCGGGCTGAATTCCTGCGAGCCCGTAACCTTGAGTATGTGCGTGCAGCGCGCGCTTTGGGGGTCTCTAACATAACGATCATGTTCCGCCATATGCTGCCCAATGCGATGGTCGCCACGCTGACCATGCTGCCATTTATCGTGACGGGTACGATTGCGACGCTGGCGGGGCTCGATTTCCTTGGCTTTGGTCTGCCATCTTCGGCACCGTCACTGGGAGAGTTGACGTTGCAAGCGAAACAAAACCTGCAGGCACCGTGGCTTGCTTTCACCGCTTTCTTTACCTTTGCGATCATGTTGTCGCTTTTGGTTTTTATTTTCGAGGGTGTCCGAGACGCCTTTGACCCCAGAAAGACGTTCTCATGACTGCTTTGCTTGAAGTGAAAGACCTAGTGGTCAGCTTTCGTCAGGATGGCAAGCTGACCCAAGCGGTCAAAGGCGTCAGCTTTTCGGTAGAGCGTGGGGAAACGGTCGCGATCGTTGGCGAATCCGGTTCGGGCAAGTCGGTGTCTGCTTTGTCGACTGTATCGCTGCTGGGCGATAGCGCCGAGGTGTCGGGTTCTGTTACCTATGAGGGGCAACAGATGATCGGCGCGGATGAGACGTTGCTGCGCAAAGTGCGCGGCAATGACATCAGCTTTATCTTTCAGGAACCGATGACGTCGCTGAACCCGTTGCACACGATTGAAAAGCAATTGGGCGAAAGCCTTTCTCTGCACCAAGGGCTTGTCGGGGCCAAGGCGCGGGCGCGCATTATCGAACTACTTGAACAGGTTGGCATTCAAGATGCGGCAACTCGTCTGACAAGCTATCCGCACCAGCTGTCGGGGGGGCAGCGCCAACGCGTCATGATTGCAATGGCGCTGGCGAATGAACCCGACGTGCTAATCGCGGACGAACCTACGACAGCGCTTGATGTGACGATCCAAGCGCAAATTCTTGACCTGCTCAAAGACCTTAAGGACCGGATGGGCATGGGGTTGTTGTTTATCACCCATGATCTGGGGATCGTCCGCCGCATCGCAGACCGCGTGTGCGTCATGCAAAAAGGCAAGATCGTCGAGACGGGCCGTACGCAGGATATCTTTGGCAATCCACAGCACCCCTATACGCAAACACTGCTGAGCGCCGAACCCTCGGGCGCCCCCGAACCTTTGCCAAAAGACGCGCAAGTCATTGCACAAACGGACAATCTGAAGGTGTGGTTCCCTATTCAGGCGGGTTTGTTGCGGCGTACGGTTGGTTATGTGAAGGCGGTGAATGATACGAGCCTTTTGGTACGCACGGGCGAGACGATCGGTGTTGTCGGTGAATCCGGATCGGGCAAAACGACCATGGCGCTGGCATTGATGCGGCTGATCGCCTCGGAAGGCGACATTACTTTTATGGGGCAAGATGTGCGCAAGTGGTCAACCCGCCAGTTGCGCAGCCTGCGCAAAGACATGCAGATCGTGTTTCAGGATCCGTTCGGGTCTCTAAGCCCGCGTATGACCTGCGCGCAGATTATCTCTGAGGGGCTGAAGATACACAACGTGGACCCCGACCGGAACCAGCGGGAATTGGTACAGGAAGTCATGGAAGAAGTGGGCCTTGATCCTGCAACGATGGATCGCTATCCGCACGAGTTTTCGGGCGGCCAACGGCAGCGGATCGCGATTGCCCGTGCGATGGTTCTACGCCCTAAGTTGCTTGTACTGGATGAACCTACCTCGGCGCTGGATATGACGGTGCAGGTCCAGATCGTAGACTTGCTGCGCGAGCTACAGCAGAAATACGGGCTGGCTTACATCTTCATCAGCCATGACTTGCGGGTTGTGCGCGCGATGTCGCATCATGTGATGGTGATGAAACGCGGTGACGTGGTGGAAACGGGCGCCGTCGAACAAGTATTCGAAGCGCCGCGCCATGCGTACACCAAAAGCTTACTGTCGGCGGCGACCTAAGTGGTCAGATAGCGGATGCGTGACCTGCGTTGGACATGTCATAGGCGTCGAAGTGCCGTGCGATGATACGGGTAAGCGGCTGCCCTTCTTCCCGTATCCGGAAACGGTCTGAAGTCAGCTCAACAATGTCACCGAAATAGTCGGCGGCCTCGTGCAGCAACACTTTGATATGCGCTTCACGACCCGGGAAATTTGTGCTCAGCTCTGGTACGCTCACTTCAAAATCGCACATGATCGCTTCGATAAGGCGGGCGCGCAGCTTGTCTTCGTCGGTAAAGACGTGACCGCGTGTCGTCGCAAGCTCACCCGCGCGAATTGATTTAGTATATCCCGAAGTCGCAGGATTATTCTGCGCATAGCCTTGCGGGAACCGTGAAATAGAAGACGCGCCAAGACCAATCAACACCTCTGCGGGCTCGTCTGTATAGCCTTGGAAGTTGCGGCGAAGCTGCCCGGTTTGTGCGGCAAGTGCCAAGGTGTCATGCGGGACGGCGAAATGGTCGATTCCGATCTGGCGGTATCCGTCCCATTCAAAGAGTTGGCGCGCAGTTTCAAAAAGCTGCAACCGAGTTTCGGGTGCTGGCAGCGCATCAGACGGAATAAGCGACTGGCGCCTTGCCATCCATGGCACGTGCGCATAGCCGTACAAAGCCACGCGATCAGGGCTGAGAGTCAGCAGTTTCTGGACGCTTGCTGCGATCTTTGTCGTGGTTTGGTGCGGCAAGCCAAAAAGAATATCTGCGTTCAGCGATGTGATACCGGCCGCGCGCAGCATCTCGGCTGCGTTGCGGGTCACATCAAAGCTTTGCAAGCGCCCGATCGTTGTCTGTATTTCCTCATCGAAATCCTGAACGCCGATTGACGCACGTGTCATACCAGCCGCAGCAAGCGCATCGACACGGGACTGGTCAACTTCGTTGGGATCAATCTCGACCGAGAATTCACCATTGGGGGCGAGCGGTGCCACATCAAAAATCGTACCGGCAAGATCGGCAATCATTTCAGCATCCAGCAGTGTCGGAGTGCCGCCACCCCAATGGACACGGCTGAAGGACACATTCTCGGGTAAAAGTGTCGATAAGAGATTAATTTCGCTCTTTAGTGTGGACAGATAGGCGATAACTGGGTCATTACTTGAGGTGCCTTGAGTGCGGCAGGCGCAAAACCAACACAACCGTCGGCAAAACGGAATGTGTAGATACAGTGAAATGCGGCTTCCAGGCGGTATCGCGGTAATCCACTCGCGTGCATTTGCACTTGTGGTTTCAGCCGAAAATTGAGGTGCCGTCGGATAGCTTGTGTAACGCGGTACCTTTGCGTCAAACAGCCCCATTTTGGCGAGTTTGGATGTAATGCTCATGCAGCCCTGATAAGCTGAGCTGCAGAGAATCATCCTTGATGTGGATCAAAGGCGGGGACTTTTTGATGCAAGATATGGCGGCGCCGAACATGAGCGACTGCGTCGATTGTCCGATACGTCATCGTGCCGTTTGTGCGCGATGCGACACGGATGAGTTGGAGCTGTTGGAAGATATCAAGTACTATCGCAGCTTTACCGCAGGCCAGACAATCATGTGGGCAGGGGACCGCATGGACTTTGTGGCATCGGTTGTCTCGGGCGTTGCGTCTTTGACCCAGACCATGGAAGACGGTCGCACGCAGATGGTAGGTCTATTGCTGCCATCGGATTTTGTCGGCCGTCCGGGTCGTGAACAGGCCACTTACACTGTGACCGCGACCAGCGATCTTGTGATGTGTTGTTTTCGGCGCAAGCCGTTCGAGCAGATGATCAACTCCACGCCGCATATCGCGCATCGCCTACTGGAAATGACGCTGGACGAGTTGGACGCTGCACGAGAATGGATGCTTGTTCTGGGGCGCAAGACAGCACGTGAAAAGATCGCTAGCCTGCTGGCCATCATCGCCCGCAGAGACGCAGTTCTGTCCAAAAACTCTCAAGTTAATAGCTTGGCGTTTGATCTACCGCTGACGCGCGAAGCAATGTCCGACTACCTTGGGCTGACACTTGAGACGGTGAGCCGGCAGATTTCAGCACTCAAAAAAGACGGCGTGATCGTGTTGGAAGGTAAGCGCAGAATCAACGTACCAGACATGGACCGCCTCATGGATGAGGCAGGGGACGACAGCGACGGCGGCTTCCTGAGCTGACGCCGTCGCTGCCAAACTTCCGCTAGTGTGCCATCAACACAGGGACTTTGCTGTCTTGCAGCATGTCCCGCGTTGCTCCTCCCAGCACAGCTTCGCGGAATCTCGAGTGACCATACCCACCCATCACAAGCATATCTGCGCCTGTTTCGGTCACATGTTGGGACAGTCTTTCACTTACTTTCTGACCCTGGCGGGTCATCACCTGAATATCACTGCGCACGCCGTGGCGGTACAGATACACGGCAAGTGCACCGCCGGGGTCTGACCGTTCGGGTCCGGTTTCGGGTGGGTCGACGATTGCGATATGGACAGTGCTCGCGGCCTTCAACATGGGCATTGCGGCGCGCACTGCACGCATCGCTTCGGCGCTTTCATTCCAGCCAATGACAATGCAGTCGGGTCTGGCGGACACCTTGCCTTCGGGAACAACGATCGTCGGGCAGTCGGCTTCGAACAACAGCCCCTCAAGGACAAGGCAGTCTTCGTGCGCACAGCCCTCGCCGTAAGGCAAGCCAACAACCGCAAGATCGGCAAAGCGTGCTTGAGTAGCGACTGTCCGGCCCACGCCCGCTGCAGACGCGACCGCGCTGATCGTATCCCAGCGCGTATTCGTTTTTTCCAAGTAGGTTCGGACATGAGACTGGATTGCGCTTGCTTGCGTATGGGCTTCTTCAATAGCCGCATGCATGACCATCGCATTCGAGCCGATCTCGTAATACGTGTTTGGTGTGCGGTCTATACCAAGCGACAAGACTTCGAGATGCGCATCCTGCGCTTCGGTGATTTCCGCCGCAAACGCCAAAGCAGGTGCTTTATCGTCGATCCTTGTGAGCGGTGTTAAGACGGTCTTGTACGCCATGGTCCATTCCTTTCGCATCAACATGTATGCGTCATTCTAGCGCGGCTCAAAACAGCTTCCCTTGATCCGCGTCAGCCAAAATCAAAGAAGCTCTTGATGCAGATCAAGGTGTGAAATGCGGAGGCGCGCGACAAGGCTGTCATAACTAACCAGATTTGCGCGGGGGGATTCCGTCTCGTGCAAAGCCAGACGGAAGGGACACCGGAAAGATGAACACCGGAACATTAAACTACATGAAGCTTGTCGGGCTCGGGCTCGCCACGCTTTTTGCGGTGATCGCGGCAGGTTATGCCCGCGATCTCGCGTATCAGGTTCATATGATAATCTTCATGCTTGTTGCGGGTGGGCTGTTTTTGGTCACGCTGCGCAAAACAGATGAACCTGCCACCCCGATCGCGAAAGATGAATACTTTGACAGTGTCGTACGCGCCGGTGTCATAGCCACGGCCTTTTGGGGCGTTGTGGGCTTTTTGGTAGGCGTAGTGATCGCCTTCCAGTTGGCCTTTCCCCAATTGAACTTTGAATGGGCAGAAGGCTACGCCAACTTTGGACGCTTGCGGCCGCTGCATACGTCAGCGGTGATTTTCGCCTTTGGAGGCAACGCGTTGATCGCCACGGCGTTCTTTGTCGTCCAGCGTACATCTGCAGCACGGCTGTGGGGCGGTAATCTGGGATGGTTCGTCTTCTGGGGCTATCAATTGTTTATTGTTCTAGCTGCGACGGGCTATCTGCTGGGTGGCACGCAGTCGAAGGAATACGCAGAACCCGAATGGTATGTCGATATCTGGCTGACCATTGTTTGGGTGGCCTTCCTTGCCTGCTTCCTTGGCACGCTCATAAAGCGTAAGGAGCCGCATATCTATGTGGCCAACTGGTTCTACCTGGCCTTCATTGTAACGGTCGCGATGTTGCACCTTGTCAACAATATCTCCATCCCCGTGTCGATCTGGGGGTCCAAGTCCGTCCAAGTCTTCTCGGGCGTGCAGGACGCGATGGTACAGTGGTGGTACGGCCACAATGCGGTGGGTTTCTTCCTGACTGCTGGCTTCCTTGGTATGATGTACTACTTCGTGCCGAAGCAGGCCCAGCGACCAATTTTCAGCTACAAGCTGTCAATCATCCACTTCTGGGCCCTGATTTTCTTGTACATCTGGGCGGGTCCGCACCACTTGCACTACACTGCTTTGCCTGACTGGGCGTCGACGCTGGGTATGGTCTTCTCGATCATCCTGTGGATGCCAAGCTGGGGCGGCATGATTAACGGCTTGATGACGCTGCAAGGCGCATGGGACAAGCTGCGCACCGACCCCGTTCTGCGGATGATGGTAACGTCGCTGGCTTTCTACGGCATGTCGACATTTGAGGGTCCGATGATGTCTATCCGCGCGGTGAACTCGCTGTCGCACTATACAGACTGGACCATCGGGCACGTACACTCCGGTGCGCTTGGCTGGAACGGGCTAGTAACCTTTGGCGCGCTCTATTACCTCGTGCCGGTACTGTGGAAGCGCGAGCGCCTTTATAGCCTCACATTGGTCAGCTGGCACTTCTGGCTCGCTACAATTGGCATCGTTCTGTACGCGGCCAGCATGTGGGTGACCGGTATCATGGAAGGCCTGATGTGGCGTGAAGTGGATGCCAACGGCTTCCTTGTGAACTCTTTCGCTGACACAGTGAGCGCGAAGTTCCCGATGTATGTGGTCCGCGGTTTGGGTGGGGTACTGTTCCTCTCCGGTGCGCTGGTCATGTGCTACAACCTTTGGATGACTGTGAAAGCCGCGCCTGCCAAGGCAAAGCTCGGCACAGCTGTCCCTGCTGAATAAGGAGGGATCAGAACATGTCGATCCTATCAAAGCACAAGTTCATTGAAACCAACGCAACACTTTTGTTGGTCCTGAGCTTCCTCGTGGTATCAATCGGGGGGCTGGTGCAAATCACCCCCTTGTTCTACCTCGAAAACACGATCGAAAAGGTTGAAGGGATGCGGCCATACTCGCCGCTTGAGCTTCACGGCCGCGACATCTACATCCGCGAAGGCTGCTACGTCTGTCACAGCCAGATGATCCGCCCGATGCGCGATGAGGTCGAGCGGTATGGCCACTACTCACTGGCGGCAGAGTCGATGTACGACCACCCGTTCCAGTGGGGGTCCAAGCGGACAGGGCCGGATCTTGCCCGTGTTGGTGGTCGCTACTCGGACGATTGGCATATTGCCCACTTGCGTGATCCGCAATCGGTGGTGCCTGAATCAGTCATGCCCAAATACGGCTTTCTGGAAAGAAAACTGATCGAGCCGGATTACATTGCTGATTTGATGTCGACACACCGTTTCGTGGGTGTCCCGTACACCGACGAGATGATCGCGGCAGCATCGGCTGACTTCCGGGCGCAGGCTGACCCAGACAGTGACTTTGACGAGATGCTGGAACGCTATCCAGGGGCGCAAGTACGCAACTTTGATGGCCAGCCGGGTATTTCGGAAGCCGACGCGCTGATCGCTTATTTGCAAATGCTGGGCACTCTGGTCGACTTCTCGACCTTTACCCCAGACGCAAGCCGCTAAGGAGGGCATGACGATGGACACCTATTCTGCTCTTCGCGAATTTGCAGACAGCTGGATGCTATTGCTCTTGTTCTGCGTCTTTGTGGGTATCTGGTTCTGGGTCATCAGACCCGGCTCCAATGCCGTCCACGACGAGGCAAAGAATGTGATCTTCCGAAATGATGAACGACCCGCCCCGAGCAAGGAGGCAAACAAATGACAGACCACCCAACTCCTCCCCCAAGACAAGAGGGTGACCCCGAAACCACAGGCCACGTGTGGGACGGTATCGAAGAATTCGACAACCCGATGCCGCGTTGGTGGCTGTGGTGCTTCTATCTGACGATCATTTGGGGCGTCGCCTACAGCATCGCATACCCCGCATGGCCGATGGTTTCATCTGCAACGGCAGGGCTGCTGGGATATTCGACCCGCAGTGAAGTCGTTGAAGAGATTGCCGCTGTTGAGGCGCGCAACGAAGGCATCAACATGCAGCTTGCTTCTGTTGAACTGACGGAAATTGCGAACAACCCGGAACTGAATAGCTACGCGACCTCTGCGGGCGCTGCGGTCTACCGCACATGGTGCACGCAGTGTCATGGTTCGGGTGCGGCGGGTGCAGTGGGATATCCCAACCTGCTGGATGATGATTGGCTTTGGGGCGGCGATATCGAAGCGATCCACACCACGATCGCACATGGTATCCGCAATGAAGACGATGACGATGCGCGGTATTCCGAAATGCCAGCTTTTGGCGACATTCTGGATCCAGAAGAGATCACATCCGTGGTTAACTACGTGATGAGCATCTCAGGCGGCGCACCGGTTGACCCGGCGCAGGTTGCGGCGGGAACAGAAGTCTTTATGGACAATTGCAGCGCATGCCACGGCGAACAAGCTCTGGGTGATGTCGAGCAAGGTGCACCGAACCTTGCTGATGCAATCTGGCTCTATGGGGGTGATTACGACACCCTGATCGAGACTGTGACCTACAGTCGCTATGGCGTCATGCCACCTTGGACTCAGCGTCTTTCTGAGGCTGAAATCAGGGCGGTAGCAGTCTACGTGCACCAGTTGGGCGGCGGCGAATAAGCTAACGTTACGTTACGAATAGCAGGTGCGGCGACTTGATACACATCAAGGCCGCACCTGCTCTATATTCAGTAGATTGCATATGAATCTAAAGCGGAGTGAATCGTTTTGTCAGATCAGGCTACCCCACCAAGTTTATACGCAGCTCGCGAACCGATTTTTCCGCGTCGCGTGTCGGGACCGTTTCGCAATCTAAAATGGATCATTTTGATCGTTACATTGGGTATTTACTACGTGGTGCCATGGATACGGTGGGACCGTGGGCCAGATTTGCCAAATCAGGCCGTGTTGCTGGATATGGCGCACCGCCGGTTCTATTTCTTCTGGATCGATATCTGGAGCCATGAGTTCTACTTTGTCGCGGGCTTGCTTATCATGGCGGGCTTGGGGCTCTTCCTTTTCACGTCTGCTTTGGGGCGTGTCTGGTGTGGCTATGCCTGCCCGCAGACTGTTTGGACCGACCTGTTTATCCTCGTAGAGCGTTGGATTGAAGGTGACCGCAACGCGCGTTTGAGGCTGCAGCGCCAGAAAAAGCTCGACTTCAAGAAGGCCCGCTTACGTGTGACCAAATGGACGTTGTGGCTTTTCATTTCTGTGGCAACCGGAGGGGCGTGGGTTTTCTATTTTGCCGATGCGCCAACGCTATTTGTGAACCTCTTCACGGGCCAAGCGCCCGCCGTTGCATACATTACTGTGGCAGTTCTGACTGCTGCGACATTCGGGTTTGGTGGTTTTGCCCGCGAGCAGATTTGCATCTACGCTTGCCCATGGCCGCGCATTCAGGGTGCAATGATGGATGAAGACACGCTGACAGTGGCCTATCGTCCGTGGCGTGGCGAACCGCGCAAACACTCCGAAGCCGAGAAGGCGGGCGAGCCAATGGGTGATTGCATTGATTGCATGGCCTGCGTCAACGTGTGCCCGATGGGGATTGATATCCGTGACGGGCAGCAGATGGAGTGTATTACCTGCGCACTTTGCATTGACGCCTGCGATGAGATTATGGACAAAATTGGCAAGCCGCGGGGCCTTGTCGACTACCTAGCGCTGTCTGACGAGAAGCTGGAACGCGCAGGGAACCCGCCGCGTTCGGTCTGGAAGCATATCTTCCGCCCGCGTACGGTGCTTTATACCACGCTGTGGGCCGGTGTTGGTGTGGCGCTTCTGGTGGCGCTCTTTATCCGCTCTGACATTGAAATAACGGTAGCGCCCGTGCGAAACCCTGTATTTGTGACCATGTCTGACGGGTCTATTCGCAACACATACGATATTCGTTTGCGTAACAAGAATAATGACGAACGTCTGTTCCGTATTTCCGTAGCGGGTGACCCTGCAGTTCGCATACAACTCGAAGGCACACCCTACGGGTCGGTTACCGTTGGCGCGGATGCTTCGTTGCTACAACGTGTGTATGTCATCGCCCCGCCTAATTCGGTGCCTGCGAATGGCGGGCTTACTGATGTGCGCTTTTGGGTAGAAGACCTGACCAACGGCGATCGTGCCTACAAAGACAGCAACTTTACCGGAAAAGGATCTAACTGATGGAAAAGCAACTGACGGGTCGGCATGTAGCCATGATTTTCGGCGGCGCTTTCACAATCATTATTTCGGTGAACCTCGCGCTGGCTTATAACGCGGTGAGCACCTTTCCCGGGCTGGAGGTCAAAAACTCCTACGTGGCGAGCCAAAGCTTTGACAAAGACCGCGATGCGCAAGAGGCGTTGGGATGGTCGGTGCGCGCAGAAAGCCGCAAGGGCCAATTGCTTTTGTCTGTGACGGATGCAGACGGGACACCCGTTGAAGTCGCGCGTCTCGATGCGACACTGGGCCGTGCCACGCATGTGCAAGACGACAGCACGCCTGATTTCGCGTTTGATGGCAAACGGTACGTGGCGCCCGCCGATCTGGCACCGGGTAACTGGAATATCCGTATGGTTGCCGAGGCCGATGATGGCACCGTCTTCCGGCAACGTGTGATCCTTCATGTGCCTAAGGAGCGCTCATGAGCGCACTGACTACAAATGGTCCAGCAAGCTGTCCGGGCTGTATTGCGACGCCAGCGGATGGTGTTGAAGCGCCTTTGCCGGACGCAAAACTGGCCCTGTCACTACCGACCATTCATTGTCAGGCTTGTATCGCCAAGGTTGAGAAATCCCTGAACGCGCACCCTGCGGTCCGTGCCGCACGTGTGAACCTCACGCGCAAACGTGTCATGATCGACGCGGCCCCCGATGTCACCGCCAAGGAACTCGCAAACCTCGTCATCGACGCAGGTTTTGAGGCGCACGAGCTTGATACGACAGCACTGAGCCAGACGCAGACCGATGCCGCCGGTCGTGACATTCTGATGCGGTTGGCTGTTGCAGGGTTTGCGGCAATGAACGTCATGTTGCTGTCGGTCGCGGTCTGGTCAGGTGCTACCGACGCCACGCGTGACATGTTCCACTGGATATCAGCAGCGATCACGTTGCCCGCGCTGGCTTTTTCTGCTCAGCCGTTTTTTCGCAACGCTTGGGCTGCGTTGCGCGCCAAGCGGCTGAATATGGACGTGCCGATCACTCTGGCGATCGTGCTGGCAGTGGCGACGTCCCTTTGGGAAACGGGGCTCTCCGGCAAACATGCGTATTTCGATGCTGCGTTGACGCTTACGTTTTTCTTGCTTGCGGGCCGTTGGTTGGATGCGCGTGCGCGGTCTGCGGCACGATCTGCAGCAGAAGAACTGACCGCTCTTGAGGTGCCGCGCGCATGGCGCATTGAAAACGGTATACCCGTTGAGGTAGCGGTCAGTGCGCTGCGTCTGGGTGATGAAATCCTTGTGCGGCCCGGTGCACGCGCGCCTGTGGATGGTCGGATTATTGATGGTACGTCTGAAGTCGACCGTTCTGCGTTGACCGGAGAAACGATGCCAGCGCTGCGTAGCGCTGGTGATACGATGAGCGCGGGCGAGGTTAATCTAACGGGTCCGCTGACACTGCAGGCAACAGCCGTTGGCGTGGATACGTCGCTGCACCAACTCGCGGCGCTTGTTGCAGTCGCTGAAAGTGGGCGGTCGCGCTATACATCGTTGGCTGATCGTGCTGCAAAATTATATGCCCCCGGCGTGCATATCCTGTCGGCGCTCGCTTTCCTGGGGTGGTTGATCTGGTCAGGTGATATGCGCATCTCGCTTAATATCGCGGCGGCCGTTCTGATTATCACCTGCCCCTGCGCGCTGGGCCTTGCGGTGCCCGCGGTGACCACGGCTGCGTCGGGCAGACTGTTTGGCAAAGGACTGTTGGTCAAAAGCTCGACAGCGCTTGAACGTCTGGCCGAAGTGGACACGGTTGTGTTTGATAAAACGGGCACTGTCACTTTGGGAACTCCGCGCGCGACCAACTGGCGCGATTTGGACGCGGCACAAAAAGCGCTTGCCTTTGCACTCGCACAAGGCTCGTCACATCCACTGTCGCTCGCCATTGTGAAAGCAGCGCAGGAGGACGGGATAGCACCCGCGCCGCTCTCACAGCATAGCGAACAGCCAGGCTATGGCACCAAAGCGCGCGTTGGAGATCTGGATGTACGTTTGGGCCGGCCCGAGTGGGTCGGAGCGCAGACGGGGGGCGCGGGGCTGTGTGCGGCGCTTGACCAAGGCGATGGTGAACGCCCCGCAATCATCACATTCGAGGATAGTCCGCGCCCGGGGGCGGCCGATTTGATGCAAGCCCTGAAAGAGCAGGGCATGCAGGTCATTTTGCTTTCAGGTGATCGTACAGCGTCGGTTGCGGCGGTTGCGGCGGAGCTTGATATTGACCGGTATGCAGCCGAGGTTTTGCCAAAAGACAAGGTTGATTTTGTTCAAAACCTGACAGATCAGGGCCGCCACGTCTTGATGGTGGGGGATGGCCTGAATGATACCGGCGCGCTGGCGGCGGCACATGTCTCGATCAGTCCTGCGCAGGCACTGGACGCGGCGCGCGCCGCTTCGGATATCGTTCTGCTTGGCCAAGACCTAAGCCCGATTGCGGATGCTCTGGCAACGGCACGGCAGGCGACCAAGCGGATCAATGAAAACTTCACAATCGCCACTGTTTACAACGTTGTGGCGGTGCCCCTCGCGGTTGCGGGGCTGGCAACGCCGCTGATCGCGGCCTTGGCGATGTCCACATCTTCGCTTACGGTGTCTCTGAACGCATTACGCATCCGGGGGCGGGCATGAACGTACTCACCTATCTGATACCGATATCGCTTATTCTGGGTGGCGCAGGGCTCGCAGGGTTTATCTACACCCTGCGCAGCCGTCAGTATGAAGACCCGGACGGCGACAGCCGCCGCATCCTTAGCGGTGAGTGGGATGATAAGCCCCGTATCGATGAGCCCCGTGTCGACTAGCCCCGTTTAAGAGGGACCAACCGTCTCACATTCGATATTGCGGGCTTCAAGCCGTCGACATGCCAGATTTGCGGATTCGCGGCTCATCCCAAGAAAATTGGCATCAAACCCGCCGGAGCGTTTGACAACCTTGCGCAACGTGCCATCGAGCGTTTCCATCTCTGTCAGCGCGGTGGTGACCAACGCTCGTTCAGCAAGGTAACGGCTGCCATAGCGGCCTACGTTAACACCCCATTGATGCCCACCTGACGTGGATAGTCTTGTGACAACCTCGTTTTGTGCAGGCAGTACAACTGCCGCGTTTACCAAACTGGTTGGACGCATTGCGGGTCGTAGTGATACCGGTACAACACTGCCCGGCGTTGTTGCAGTCTTGGATATCTCTTCTGATGCAGGTGGCGCATTCTGTGCCTCCAGCAAGGCGGATGTAATGTCGGTATTTAGAATGCCGCTGCTGGTACTGGCGGCTGCAGCAGCGGGCAAGTTTGCCTTGGCCTCAGCAACAGCCGCTACGATGTCGGATGCATCAACCGAAGCGACAACCACCGCAGGCGTGGGGCGCATTTGAGGCCGCAGACTTGATGCCAGCACTGTTGATACACGCGCAGGCGCATGGCGCGAGGCAACGTAAGATGGTTTTTGCGGTTTACGTACGGTTGCGCGGCTGGGTGCGCGTTTGAAGCCCATATCAAGCAACTCTGCCACCCTCGCGTTGCGTGCCGTTGTCGACGTTCCACCAAAGACGGTGGCGATGATGCGTTCCTGCCCGCGCTCTGCCGAGGCTACAAGATTAAAGCCGGCTGCGCGTGTATACCCAGTTTTGATACCATCCGCGCCGCGATAGTTACCAAGCAGGCGGCGGTTTGTGTTGGCAACGTTTCGGACACCCGCATTGGTCGATCTGCGCGAGAAAAGGTTATAGTATTCTGGATAGTCATACAGAACATGCCGTCCCAAAATCGACATATCGCGGGCGGTGGACATATGACCTTTTTCCGTCAACCCATGTGCATTCTTGAAGGTAGTTCTGGTCATTCCTAGCTCTTTTGCAGTGCGTGTCATGCGGCGGGCAAAAGCGGCTTCCGACCCTTCAAGAGCTTCCCCGATTGCAGTTGCGGCGTCATTGGCTGATTTAACGGCTGCGGCACGGATCAGATATCGGAAAGCGATCCGCTGGCCCGACTTCAACCCGAGTTTGGAGGGGGGTTCGGACGCTGCAAAACGGGAGATCTTGACCTTGGTGTCCAAAGTGATCTCGCCTTTTTCCACGGCCTGAAACGCAATGTAGAGCGTCATCATCTTGGTTAGTGATGCCGGATGCAGGCGGGTATCGGCGTTGCGCGCATGCAAAACTTCCCCCGTTCGGGCGTCCATTACGAAAGCGGCGTAAGGTGCCGCTGCTGCGCTGAGTGGTAAAATTACGAGCATCCACAAAATAGCAAATGCATATAGCCCATACCGGGCCGGCCAAGTGCGCCGTACCTTCATGATTTCCGCCTTTTTCTGCCTCATGCCGCCGAATTTTTTCGACTGGCTTTATTAAGCAAAATCGTATCACAGCTTTTGCATTCGATAAACCATTGATTTAAAGCGAATGCGTTAAGATTGGATCAAATTCAAATTTGTGGCATTTCGGCGCGCAAAGATTTAGCCAATTTCGCGCAAAAGCCCGGTAAGCCCGCCAAGGTCATTGATCCGCTGGTAGCGCGCAGAGGCGAACGGCTCGGGCGCCTTCTCAAGCTCCCACTCCAGACCATGCGGTACAAAGGTGCCCCAACCGCCTGCATCTATCATTGGAAGCACGTCGGACTTCATAGAATTACCGATCATCATGCCGTGTTTCGGGCCATCGCCATGACGGTTGAAAATGTCTGTATAGCCTTGCATGTTCTTGTCCGAAACGATTTCGACTGCGTCGAAAAGCTCTCCCAAACCTGACTGTGCAAGCTTGCGTTCCTGGTCCAGCAAATCACCCTTTGTTATGAGAAGAACGCGATGGGTTTCCTTTGCCGCCGCTACGGCATTACGCGCATGTGGCAAAAGATCGACGGGGTGACGCAGCATTTCGCGCCCTGCATCCAACAATTCAGCAATGACGCGCCCTGAAACCTTATTGTCTGTTACCTCAAGCGCTGTTTCAACCATCGAAAGCGTGAACCCTTTGATACCAAAGCCATAATGACCAAGGTTGCGTCGCTCAGCCGCGACCAGCCGCTGCATCAAAGTCGACTGGTCCGTATAGTCTGACAGCAGGTCTGCAAAATGCGCCTGCGTCAGTTGGAAAAAGCGTTCGTTGTCCCACAGTGTGTCATCGGCATCGAATGCAACCGTTGTCAGTACCTGTCGCAATGCAAAGCCCCTTTTCTAAACCGCTATTCAGGTTATATACAGCGTTCTACAACTCACCAGCCACCGAAAGATCAGGAGCAGCAATGCACCGCGATGCCTTTACTATGTCGGACCGCTCAGAAGACGATGACGATACATCCCTTCTGACCGCAACGAAGCCAAAGACAAAGCGCCCGCCACTTTATAAGGTGCTGCTGTTGAATGACGACTTCACGCCGATGGAGTTTGTTGTGCATGTCTTAGAACGCTTTTTTGGGCTCAATCATGCGCAGGCTTTTGAGATCATGTTGACGGTCCACAAAAAAGGCGTGGCCGTTGTGGGTGTCTTCAGCCACGAGATCGCCGAGACGAAAGTGGCGCAGGTGATGGATTTCGCGCGTCGTCATCAGCATCCGCTGCAATGCACCATGGAAAAAGAAGAGTAATAAGGTGATTGACGCTCGACTGGCACTGGCGCTCGACGAGGGCGGTTTTGCTATGCCTACAGATGGCGATATTGCGGTTTTGAGACCGCCTATCGACGCCGCGCTGGGAGATTTGCCAAAAGCCCGAACCATTATAGTTGAAGGGTTTAAGCCAGATTTCGATGTCTGGGCGTCGCGTGGCTACAGTGTAACGGTCGGGATAGAAGCGCGTTGTGCGGCCACGATTGTCTGCTTGCCGCGCGCAAAAGCAGAAGCGCGCGCTATGATCGCGCGGGCGATGGATGACACCGATGGCCCGGTGTTGATTGACGGTCAGAAAAACAGCGGTGTGGATAGTATCTTGAAGGAAATGCGCAAGCGCGTTCCGCTGTCCGCGCCAATTTCCAAGGCGCATGGAAAGCTGTTCTGGTGCGCTTCCGCTGATGCTGCCGCGTTCAAGGATTGGCGCGCGGGTCCTGCGATGACCCCGGGCGGGTTTTGGACAGCCCCCGGCGTTTTTTCGGCCGACGGGATCGACCCTGCATCAGAACTGCTTGCCGCGCATCTGCCAGAGCGGTTGGGCGCGCGGGTGGCTGATCTTGGTGCGGGGTGGGGTTTTCTGTCGGCGCATGTCCTGACGCGGGCTGACGTGAAAACTGTGCATCTGGTCGAGGCGGACCATGTAGCGCTTGAATGTGCCCGCCGAAATGTGGGCGACCCGCGTGCGTCATTTCATTGGGCGGACGCCACGAACTGGACGGCACCCGAGCGTCTGGACTGTATCGTGATGAACCCACCTTTTCACGTTTCTCGTGCGGCAGACCCATCCTTGGGGCAGGCCTTTGTGAACGCTGCAGCAAAGCTCTTGAGCCCACAAGGTCAGCTGTGGATGGTCGCCAACCGGCACTTGCCCTACGAACAGGCGCTGCACGCGCGTTTTGCGAATGTCTTTGAAGTTGGCGGGGATACGCGCTTTAAACTGTTTCACGCACTGCGCCCGAAGCGTGCCAGAAAATAGATTTCCCATCTGGGGAGAGGAAGTAAATGTCATTTTCGATTAACGGTAAGACAGCCATCATCACCGGCGCTGCAAATGGCATCGGACTTGCTATCGCGCGGCAGTTCGCCGACCGGGGCGCGAACGTCATGTGCGCCGATATGGACGAAAAGAAACTGGAAGAAGAGTGGGGCGGTCTTTCTGAGGACGGTGCTCTGCGGTACTTCGCGGGGGATCTACGGCAACGTCTGACGATTGCCAACCTTGTGTCTGCGACCATCGATAACTTTGACAGGGTCGATATTCTGGTGAATGCCTCGCGTCAGGTGATTGAGACAAATGCACTGGATGTCGAAGACACCTCTGTTGCGATGTTGTTGGAGCAAAACCTGATGACTGCGCTGCATCTGACGCAGCAGGTGGCCAAGCGCATGATTAAACAGGGCGCGGATCAACCTGAGGGTCAACTGGGTGCTATTGTGAACCTCAGTTCCATCGTGGCCCGCAACACGCGGCCTGAGTTGATGGGGTATTCAATCGCTTCGGCTGCTTTGGAACAGATGACACGCTCTATGGCGCTAGCGCTGGCCCCCGACCGCATTCGGGTGAATGCCGTGGCGTTCGGGTCTGTGATGAGCGCATCGCTTAAGTCTTCGATGGTCGAGCATACCGAATGGCGCGATGATATTCGCGCGCACACCCCACTGGGCCGTATCGCCAGCCCAGCTGAATTGACAGATGCCGTACAGTTTTTAGCGGCTGAAAGTTCAGGCTTTATGACGGGCGAGATTATTACCGTAGATGGCGGACGTAGTTTGCTGGATGCGGTTTCCGTACCTGCGCACTAACGATTGGCCTTGGCGGAGCGCCCAAAAGCGGTTTAGACATAGTGTCAGAAAAATTTGACACACTAGGCGGCTGAATGACCCAAGACTTTGAGACTGAAAAATCCCGTGCTTCTGCATGGTTTCACGAGTTGCGCGACGAGATTGTAAATGCGTTCGAAGAATTGGAGCGGGATCACAACGAAGGGCCGTTGTCTGACGCCGCACCCGCTGTTTTTGATGTAAGTGAAACCAAACGCCAGAGCGACGATGGATCGGACGCGGGGGGCGGTCTGATGAGCGTCATGCGCGGCGGTCGTGTGTTCGAGAAAGTTGGAGTGAACATATCGACAGTTTACGGCACTCTCGGAGAGCGCGCGCAAATGGCGATGGCCGCGCGCAAGGGTATTCCGGGTATGAAAGATGATCCGCGGTTCTGGGCGTCGGGCATCAGTCTTGTTGCGCATATGCAAAACCCTCATGCGCCCGCCGTACATATGAACACCCGTATGTTCTGGACACCGCATGCTTGGTGGTTCGGAGGCGGTTCCGATTTGAACCCCTGTATTGAATACGTTGAAGATACCGCACATTTCCATGCTCAACAAAAAGAGAAACTGGACCCGCACGGAGCGGATTTCTACCCGCGGCTGAAGGAATGGGCGGATGAGTATTTCTACATCCCGCACCGCAACAGAGCGCGTGGTGTTGGCGGCATTTTCATGGACGATCACTGCACCGACGATTGGGAAACCGACTTTGCGTTGACCCAGGATATCGGGCGCGCCTTTTTGCCGGCTTTTGTACCACTGGTGCGCAAACGCCGTGTGCAGGACTGGTCAGACGCGGACAAGGATGCCCAATTGGTGCACCGTGGTCTCTATGCCGAATACAATCTGGTCTATGACCGTGGTACCAAGTTTGGTCTGGAGACGGGCCACGACGCGAATGCAGTTCTCATGAGCCTGCCGCCCTTGGCCAAATGGGTGTAAGGGGGCGCTGCCCCCCGGCCTACGGCCGTCCCCCGGAGTTTAAGCGGCAAGATGACGCGGCGACAGTAGCTTAGCTGTGCCAGTCAAAGTAGCCGTCACCGGCGCGGCTTAGTAATTCTTGAGCCAGATCGCGGCCCAACGCGGGACCATCTGCGATTGAGCCAGTGCGTTCGCCAGAAAGGGCCTGAGAACCGTCGGGTCTAAGCACTTCGCCGCGAAGTCTGATCGTGTTGCCCTGCAGGTCGGCCAGGCCGGCGATGGGTGTTTCACA
The DNA here is from genome assembly GCA_963796445.1 of uncultured Alphaproteobacteria bacterium. Taxonomy (GTDB): domain Bacteria; phylum Pseudomonadota; class Alphaproteobacteria; order Rhodobacterales; family Rhodobacteraceae; genus Roseobacter. The sequence goes on from CAWCLQ010000012.1 coordinate 334,779, forward strand.
AGACCCGTCGAGCGAGAGCAGGAAGCTGCGCTCAGCAGCCAGTCTTTGGCCTGTGTCTATGTGGTGAATGGCGTGTAGCAGCTCGGCGGTATTGTCATCGTTGATACGTCGTTCGATGCCGATTGCACCTTGGGCAACAGCGGGCAGCATTTCGTCTGAGTGGATCGGTGTTGCAGGGACTTCGTCCATGTTTAGTCGGTTCAAGCCTGCCGCGGCGAGGAAGGTGCATTCGGCGACACCATCGGCCAGTTTTTTCAGCCGCGTTTGCACGTTGCCGCGGAATTCCACCACCTGTAGGTCCGGGCGACGGTTTAACAATTGCGCTTTGCGCCTGAGGCTCGAAGTGCCCACCACGGCCCCTTGGGCCAGTTCGGAGATGCTCCTGAGGCTGGGCGAGACGAAAGCATCACGGACATCTTCGCGCGGCAGGTATGTGTCTAGGATAAGGCCCTCAGGTTGCAGCGTCGGCATGTCCTTCATCGAATGGACTGCGATATCGATTTTTCCAGAGAGCAGGTCCTCTTCGATTTCGCGGGTGAACAGTCCCTTACCGCCGATTTCTTTTAAAGGGCGGTCCTGGATCGCGTCACCCGTCACCTTGATGACAATGATGTCAAAGGCGCTTTCGGGCAGATCAAAGGCTTGCATGAGCCGCGTGCGGGTCTCGTAGGCTTGCGCCATTGCAAGCGGTGAGCCACGGGTGCCAATTTTGAGGGGCGAGTTGGGAGTAGGGAATTGCACTGTCATGGGTTTATCTTTTAGATGTGTCAACTTAAACTGACAACTGGAATGATTGAGAATCTCACGCTAGAAGCGGAATGTGCGCAATGAAAGACGGAATTCACACAATGAGCCAGACTAAAACGATCCTGCGTGCTCTTGCAGGTGAGACACTCCCAACGCCGCCGATTTGGATGATGCGACAGGCGGGCCGGTATTTGCCCGAATATCGCGCGACCAGAGCGCAGGCAGGCGATTTTCTGTCTTTGTGCTATAATCCAGAGCTCGCAGCGGAAGTGACATTGCAGCCGATCCGACGTTACGGATTTGACGCGGCTATTCTATTTGCTGACATTCTTTTGCTGCCGCAGGCTTTGGGGGCAGATTTGTGGTTTGTCACGGGCGAAGGTCCCCGTTTGTCGACGATCACCAAGCAGGTCGATTTTGACAAGCTTAAGCCGGTTGATGAGATTGATGAGGTATTGAATCCGATCTACGAGACCGTACGCATCTTGCGACAGGAATTGCCCAAGGAGACGACGCTGATCGGTTTTGCGGGCGCACCTTGGACAGTGGCGACATACATGATTGCGGGGCGTGGCACGCCGGATCAGGGGCCCGCGCACGCGTTGAAAGACGAGAATCGCGATTTATTTGAAGCGCTTTTGGCGCGCATCACGGCAGGTACGATCGAGTATCTGTCAAAGCAGATCGATGCCGGTGCGGAGGTCGTGAAGATATTCGACAGCTGGGCAGGATCGCTAAAGGATGAAGATTTCCAGAAGTATGCCTTGGCACCTGCGCGCGAGATTACGCAAGCTTTGAAAGCGCGCCATCCGGATATTCCGGTAATCGGCTTCCCGCGCGAGGCGGGTGACGGATATATTGGTTTTGCAAAGGCTACTGGTGTCGACTGTGTAGCGCTTGATAATTCAGTCAGCGCAGAGTGGGCGGCAGCAAACGTTCAGGTTGATGGCTGTGTGCAGGGCAACCTGGCGTCGAGCCATATGGTCACGGGCGGGCAGGCTCTGGTGGATGAGACAAAAGCAATAGTCAAAGCGTTCTCGGGTGGGCCACATATCTTTAATCTGGGCCATGGCATCACACCGGATGCCGACCCCGATAATGTGCAGCGCATGATTGATGCGGTTCGCGGGCAATAAACTCTGATTCCGGGTTGACGGGCAGAGCGGGCTGCAATAACTCACGCTCCGATGGCGTTATAGCTCAGTTGGTTAGAGCGAACGACTCATAATCGTTAGGTCCCTGGTTCAAGTCCAGGTAACGCCACCATCCCAGCTGCACCTGAAATCCCCGCCTCGCTAAGGGGCCTATAATCGTGGGTGACAAGCCGTTTGATCTGCCTTAGCACTTTATGTCAGTGAAAAAGACTACGACTCTGACGCGGTTTTGTGTTCAGAATCTGGGGGAGGGAAAATGACCATTTCACGCAAAGGTTTTATGAATATGGCAGCGGCTGCCGCTTTGGCGCTTGGCTTTGGCGGCACACCCGCTGTTGCACAAGAAGTTACGTTGACGATGCACCAGTTCTTGCCGCCGCAAGCGAATGTGCCAAAGCTTATCTTGGATGTTTGGGCGGATAACGTCGAAGCGGCCAGCGACGGACGCATCAAGATCGACCGTTTCCCGTCCATGCAGTTGGGCGGCCGCCCGCCTGAGTTGATGGATCAGGCGATTGACGGTGTTGCGGATATCGTCTGGACGGTCGTGGGCTATACGCCAGGTCGTTTCCCGCGCACAGAAGTGTTCGAGTTGCCGTTCATGATGACCAATGCGCGCGCGGCGTCGCGGGCCTATTGGGAAATGTTCGAAACGCATATGCGCGATGAAGATTTCAAGGACGTTGAAATCCTTGGCACTTGGGTGCACGGCCCCGGTATCATTCACGCGAACAAGGAAATTCGCACGCCTGCCGATATGGAAGGCATGAAAGTGCGTGGCGGCTCGCGGCTGGTGAATTCACTATTGGAAAAAGTAGGTGCTGAACCTGTCGGCATGCCTGTGCCCGCTGTGCCCGAAGGTCTGTCGAAGGGTGTTATTGACGGCACGACTATCCCGTGGGAAGTCACCGCTGCTTTGAAAATCCCCGAGCTTGTCGGCAATCACACCGAGTTCACAGGCAACGCCCTTTACGTGCTGACCTTTGTGCTGGCGATGAACAAAGACCGCTACGACAGCCTGCCTGCTGATTTGCAAAAGGTCATCGATGACAACTCTGGTCTTGAGTTTTCAGTCTTTGCGGGCGGTGTTATGGAAGACAGTGACGCGCCTGCACGCCAAGCGGCTGTAGATAACGGCAATAACATTGTCACGCTGACCGAAGAAGAGGCACAGGTTTGGCGCGAGGTCGCGGCTCCGATCTATTCGGAGTGGGTTGCTGAGATGAGCGAAAAGGGCATCGACGGTCAGGCGCTGATCGATGAGGCAACCACTTTGATCAACCAATATACCGAGTAACCTCGAACCCGTGACCCGCGCCTGAACAGAAAGGCGCGGGTCACGCCTGTCTTGCGGAGAGTTCAATGCATCAAGCAATCGGACAGTTGGCGCGAGGCACAGCAGTGATCGGTGGTTTCGTGCTTGTCGCCTTGGTGGTGCTGACGACCGTTTCCATTGTAGGACGATCATTGAACGATTTATTGCACACCGATGCGGCGTCCGGGATGTTGGGACAGGGCGCGCAATGGCTGCTCGATCTCGGGGTTGGCGAAGTAAGCGGTAGCTACGAACTTCTTGAGGCGGGTGTCGCCTTTGCGATATTTTCCTTTTTTCCGATTTGCCAGCTTTACACGAGCCACGCGACCGTGGACGTGTTTACATCCCTCCTGCCGCCCGCAGTAACGCGTGCGCTGATGGCGTTCTGGGAGATCGTTCTTACCGCAGTCCTCATCCTTATCAGCGTGCAGCTTTTTGGTGGCGTTCAAAGGTACTATGGCAATGGCGAGACGACCTTATTTTTACAGTTTCCCGTTTGGTGGGCTTATAGCGCAAGCTTTGCTGCGTCTGTGGTCACCTGTATCGTTGCTGTCTACTGTGCCGTGATGCGACTGCGGGAATGCCTGACGGGTCGCAGCATCCTGCCGCAATCATGATCCCCGCATGAGCGCGTTTCTAGATTTGCTTCCTTTTGCGCAGATGGATAGGCTAACGCTTGGCTTTTCATCTTTTCTGGTTCTTTTGGGGCTGATCTTTTTGCGCGCACCCATCGGTCTGGCGATGCTGCTTTGTGGGTTTGGCGGCTGGTACTATGCGATGAACGGCAATCCGACGCCGCTGCTTGCGAAGCTGAAATCCGAGACCTACACAACCTTTTCCAACTACTCGCTCACGATCATTCCGATGTTTCTGCTAATGGGCCAGTTTGCCACACTGTCGGGGATGTCACAGGCGCTTTTCAAAGCCGCCGAGAGCTTTTTGGGGCACCGACGGGGTGGCGTGGCCATGGCTGCCGTCGGGGCTTGTGCTGGCTTCGGTGCGATCTGCGGGTCGTCACTGGCGACGGCTGCAACGATGTCCAAAGTCGCTTTGCCGGAATTGCGCCGCTACGGGTATTCGGGTGGTTTCTCTACGGCAACACTGGCGGCTGGCGGCACCCTTGGCATTCTAATCCCGCCATCAGTGATCCTTGTCATCTATGCGATCATCACAGAGCAAAATATCGCAAAACTTTTCCTTGCAGCCTTTGTGCCGGGTCTGCTTGCAGCACTTGGGTATATGATCACCATCTCGATCTATGTGCGGCTCTATCCGGCGTCGGCGGGAACGCGCCCAGCCGTTCCCATGGCCGAGAGGTGGCGGGCGCTCGGCGCAACATGGCCCGTACTGGTGATCTTTGGTGTCGTGGTGGGCGGCATTTACCTTGGGTGGTTTACCCCGACAGAAGGGGCCGCAATTGGTGCCGCGGGCACGGGGCTAGTTGCGCTACTATCCGGCAGTCTGTCCTGGCCTGTCTTCAAGGAATGCTTGCTGGGCACGGGGCGGACGACTGCGATGATTTTTTTCATCGTGCTGGGGGCCAGCTTTTACAACGGGTTTCTTGCGCTGTCCGGCGTGCCGCAGTTCATGGCCGATTGGGTGCTGGGCCAGCAATTCAGCCCGTGGTTCGTGCTTTCCATTATACTGGTGTTCTATCTGGTTTTCGGCTGCCTTATGGACAGCCTTTCGATGATCCTGTTGACCGTACCGATATTCTTTCCCGTCATTTCGGCGATGGACTTCGGCATGTCGCCTGAACACGTCGCAATCTGGTTCGGCATCCTTGTCCTGATCGTGGTCGAGGTCGGATTGATCACGCCCCCGGTTGGCATGAATTTGTTCATCATCAACGCAATGGATCGCAGCACACCCATGACTTCGACATATAAAGCCGTCCTGTTTTTCGTCGCCTCCGACGTTATTCGCGTCACTGTCTTGGTGGTCTTTCCCGCAATCACTCTGTTCTTGTTACCAAGCTGATAGGGCTAAAACCAACAAGATACCGGCAAAACCACGGTTTTCATTCAGGAAACAGCTTGCGACTTCGCGCGGAAAATGCAGGATGCATACGGTGACGTCTGCAGGATCTTGGGAGGGATTCGTGATCCTTTCAGCGGCTCTAGTCTCATTACGGTCAGCTGGTTGCCTTCGGGAGGAGCGGCAACCGCAGGCTGAGACATGCGCACTGGGGGTCGGCAAATTCGTTACGTATGACAAGACACTGGCGGCGCTTGTATCCGAGCCTGCCAGTGTCAGCTTTTCCAAAGAAGATGTAACGCGCTGGGGCTGTGCTCATTCGGGGGCGTTTTCCAAGGGATTTTGCCATGTTTGAACGACCGCCAGAAATCCCCATGCCGCCGCATGTACATGTGCCCGGTTTCAGTCCCCGCCATCCTGCGAACTTGTTCGACAATATAAAAGCGACAGTCCGGCCTTGTATCCCGCCGGAGCGGTTGCATTCGACTAAAGCATTCATTGCCGGTCGCGTGTATTTTGAAGCGGGTTTTTTCTGGGAGTCTCACGAAGTTCTGGAAGCAGTATGGCGACAGACCAAGGATCCAAGCCCGGAACGCGACATGGTACTGGCCCTTATCCAACTGGCGAATGCGCGCCTGAAAGTGCTAATGCTGCAGCCTCGCGCTGCCATGAGACTCTGTGATATGGTTGAAACGCATTTGTTGCGTTGCCCCAAGGACCGCGCCATTCTGGGCTTGCATGTGTCTGATATGCTGACGTCGGTCAGCGAAGCCAAATTGATCGCAAAAGCCGCTATACAGTCGCCACACTGAACTCTTTGAGCACCAACGTTCGCAATTGCGATGTCCACTTGATCTAGGTCAAGGCGCAGGATCACACATTCCTTTCAATGAGAATCTGTCGCACCACTGCGGCACGCGCTGTTAGGGAGAACGGTCATGAAGAAAGATATCAAGACCACGAAAACGTTGGCTCGTACGGGATGCATCGGCTGCGCCGACTGCAAAGGCGCTTGTCTTGAATTGTTTGAACTGGCTTTTGTGCCTGACACGGTATTGCGCTACGCACACGCGCCGGGCTGACGCTCTGCCCTTGGGCAAGCAGAGTAGGCGTGCTCACACCCCAAAGTGCCGATCCATAGCAAAAGGGTAGCAAGTATCTCGGCTGCAACGATGCCGCGAAATGCCAGCGTTTGAATACGCCTGTCTGTGATTTCCCGATGCGCAATCTGTTCATACTCCACAGGATACTCTTGGCGCAGCCGGATCATTTCCATGACTTGAGCGGTGTAGGTTTCATTCATTAACGGATGCAAGAGGTTGTCGCGAACACCGACCGTAAGCCAGCACGAAAGCACGCCTGTTGCCACCAGTTGCGTCAGTAAAAGTGCCGCCTCCATCCCGCCGCCTCCATCCCGTTGTCCTTTTTGGGGATCTGAACGAAAAAAGGCCGCGCTTTCACGCGGCCTTTCACGATAATCAGTGTATCAGGTCCAGGCGATTTCGGCTGGACGGTATTCAAAGGCGATGTTGTGACCCGCGCCAACCAGACCTTCTCTGGTGTGGTTGTAAAGCGAACGCCAGTACGGCTGGATTGTCACGCCTTCCTCCTGGATCATGGCCTCGCCTTTCTTGACGATCTCGCGACGCTTTTCGATGTCCGCTGTAGCCAGTGCTTCTTCTAGCAGTGCGTCGAACTCGGGGTTTGCCCAACCAAACTCATTCCACGCCTCGCCAGAGCGATACGCCAGCGCCCAGATCTGAACGCCCAAGGGGCGGTGGTTCCAGTTCGTGGAGGAGAACGGGTATTTCACCCAGTCATTCCAGAAGGTAGAGCCGGGCAGAATGGTCCGCTTTACCTTGATGCCAGCATCGCGCAGCTGTGCAGCGACCGCATCGGTGGTGTCTTTGCGCCACGCATCATCGATCGACATCAGTTCGTGCTCGAAGTCGGCAAAGCCCGCCTCATCCATGAGCGCCTTCGCGGCCGCCGGATCATACTTCATTGGAGGCAGTTCAGCATAGTCGGGGTGCATTGGCCCGACGTGATGGTTTTCCGCCGTGATACCACGCCCGGCATAACCCAGTTCCAACAGCACTTCGTTGTCCACTGCCATTGCGAGCGCCTGACGGACGCGCTTGTCTGCATATGGTTTAACGCCGTCAATCTCGGCCAATTGGTTCGGCCGGATGACGATGGTCGCCGCTGTGGCAATCGAGTTTTCGACCCAACCGTCCAGTGTGCTGAAGATATCGATGAAATCACCTTCGATGGAGTAGGTGAAATCGATCTCTTCGGCTTCGGCTGCCGCAACAAATGCCGACGGGTCTGTGCCGTAGTCGATATATTCCAACCGGTCGAGGTATGGACCTCCATAGACCTCTGTGCCCCACCATGTGTGATTGGGGTTCTTGACCAGCACGGCTTTGACGCCGACTTCCATCATCTCGGGCAGGAATGGCCCGGTGCCAACTGGGTTTGCCAGCGGGTCCGCTGCGTTAAAGGACGCAGGCACGATTGCGGCCGGATAATCCGCCATACCGGGGATCAAGGTGATGTCCGAGCGTGGCAGCATGAGCTTGACGGTGTGGCTATCCACCACCACGATTGAACCCTCAATTGCCTTGCCTGTGTCTTCGTCGATCATTGTGGCGAAGCGGCCTGCCATCGAGTTGCCTTCCAGATCCTTTTCGCACCAGCCTTCGATGTTGCGCGCAACGTCTTCGGCCGTGAAATCGGAACCATCATTCCACGTCACGCCTTTGCGAACGTTCAATGTATATTCGGTCGCATTATCGTTGACTTCCCAGCTTTCCAGCAGGCTTGGGCGGAAGGTACCGTCGTTCTCGTAAGTTACGAGGTACTCAAGCCAGCCGCGGCTGAAATTGGCAATCTGGCTCCAGTCGTAAGTACGTGGGTCTTTCAACGCGCGAACTTCCTGCTGCATGCGCGCGGTGCCGCCCATTTTGTGTCCTGCAGCTTGGGCTGCGGGTGCGGAAAGGCCAAGCATGGCGTAGGCTGTTGCCGTCGTCGCACCAAAGGCGCTGGCGGTCGCCAAGAACTCGCGACGATTGATTGGGTCACTGCCGACCTTTGCGGCTGAGTCCACAATGGACTTGGGCATCGCAGTGCCGGTACGTGTGAAAAATGTCATGTTGTTCCTCTCTGTTGCGCATCCAGTCATTGGATGCTCGATGCGGATATTGATCCGCTTAGGTGATGCAGTTGTTCTGCTTTTGGTCTGAACCCCATATGGGGGACGTGGCGATACTCAAACACTCTTGCACATGGCGTCAAGCCCATCTTGGGCCATAGGTGAGACACAAATGCTCGATAACTTGCCTCGCCTGTCGCAATTCAAAGGTGACGCGCGATGCAAAACTGCGCGTTGGTCCCAGATCAGCATATCGCCCACCGGCCATTTGTGGCTATAAACTTAGGCCGGTTGGGTGATGAATGACGTTAATTCATCAATCAGTGTCGCGGATGCACCTTGATCCATCCCGTCAACTTTTAGTGCGTGACTGGCGATGCAGAATGCTTCGTGGCCGTTTACAGGGTTCTTTGTGACAGCAGGCCCGCTTTTTTCAAGCCATTTGTGAAACATCGGTTATTGTGCCAATTTCGGCGAATTTAGCGCGCGCGAGCAGGTATTTTGATGCCAAAGCGCTTTGTTGCGAATCTGTTGCCGTCGTTTTTCGAGCATAGCAGCTCATCTCGCACGCGATGATACGAGCTGCGTTTCGCCCCCTATTTTCGTGACCATGCGGGCAGTTCAGAGTATCCGTCAGTGAAAAAACGTTGCCAGATCCAGCCCGGTGATCTCGACGCCGAAGCGGTCCGTCAGCGGAGATGCTTTCGGCCTGATCTGCTATTTCCCCAATTCTTCGATTTCATCTGCGGGCAGGTCTTTGACGTTTTCCCATGCGGCTGATTTTGCCGCGTTCAGCAACCCTTTCGGGTCCATCCGTTTTTTCCACGCCAGATGCCGGTAGTCCGCATTCTTGAGCCCGCCGCCTTCGACGCGCCATGTATGCGCGTCATACACCGGAAAGCCGTTTGCTTCATAGATGGCGTTTATCTCGGTCAGCCGCTCGGGCGTAGAGAACCAAATGATCGGCAGGTCAAAAGTGACGATCTGGCCACCGACCCGGGCAAATTCGTGATGCATCCACACATCATCCCCCAGCTTGGGTCGCAGCGCTGCGATGGCCTCGGGATCGGGAGGGATGGGGCAGCCGACTTGTTGATAGGTCGCACTGCGATCAGCTTTCAGGACCTGCAGCGTCGTATGGTTGTAAGAAAAGTCGAACACATGCGGCAGTTTGGCCGCGATGCGCTCTGCATCCGTCAGGGTTAGGTCGACATGGCCACCCGACTGAGCGACGATTTCCTTGAAACGTGAAACATCCTCTTGTGGTACCAAAGAGACCAACAGGTGTTTGCCTGATCTGATATGCCCTTCAAGACGCGGGAAATAGGCACAGATGCGGGCGTCAACCGTTGTCAAAAGCTTGCGGCCAACGTCCGGTGCTTTGGCGAGGGTAACGCCGGCAGCATAGGCGTCTGGGTAAGTGTCAAAGGTGGCTAAGCATCCAACCCAGTCGCACGTAGGCACCGTGCGCAGGGTGACTTCGGTTATGACCCCGTTCAGGCCCCACGCATGATGGATTTGCAAGACATCTTCCCCTTCAAACACATGCTCTTTTGGAGTGGCCTCAACTGATTGCACCTTGAGAGCTATCAGGTTTCCGGGGTCGCGCAACGCACCGTTCGCGATGGATCCGATCCCCGCGGAGCCGCCCGCGACAAAGCCGCCAATGGTCGCGATATCTTGGGTCGAGGGGAACATGGCCATTTCCCGGCCTTCGGTCAGCAGGGCGGCATTGATATCGGCCATAAGCGCGCCTGCTTCGGCCCGCACGAACCCATCGCCAATTTCAAGAACCCGGTTCATCCCGGTTGTTTCGATGATAAGCCCGCCATCCATCGGGACCGACTGGCCGTAGTTGCCCGTCCCGCCACCGCGCAGGACGACGGGCGCATCGTTGGCGTAGGCGACGGCCAAGACATGCCGCATCTCTTGAGGTGATTTTGGGCAGGCGACCAGATCGCCAAAGCTTTTTTTCAACTCTCTGTTCAGGATTGGACTGTACCAGAAAAAGTCGCGACTACGTTTTTTGACAAGAACAGGTTCGTCGATGACCTCAACAGGAGAGAGTGCAGCCGCAAAGGCCGCCCAGTCGATTGTGGTTTTTCCTGAAATTGAAGTCGTTTTCATGATGCCTCCGCCAAACGGTCTATAGCAATTAGAGGTGCCTGCATGCTTGCAAATGCTGCGGTGGAGGGCACATCGCACAGTCGCAATTTCTCTATCGGCGCGTCGTCGATATAGGGCGGATCCAGCCCGAGGCCCGTTGCTGCATTTAGCGTGATGGCGGGTAGCCAATTGCCAAATGGCGGATCGAGATGTGCCGCGAGAACCGCCAGATGCAACGCTGCGCGCGGGTCATGCTGTCCAACGGGGCAGAACGCATCTGCGACATTGTCAGAGGCCACGATGATCGGGACGCCTGCCGCATGCAATTCACGTAGCCGTGTCAACCCGCGCCGGTCCGGTGTGCCGTCTTTGCGGCCTTGCAAGTAGAGGTTTGTGGTAGGTAGTGCGCAGATATGGATGCGCGCCTTAAGCAACTTGTCCGTTATACGTGCCAGCGCATCGGGCTCGCGGTCAATCAGGCTGACTGCGTGACCACACAGAATAGGGCCGTCGAACTGCGCAGCGATCGCCGCGTCGCAAATCGCTTCCAGACCGTTGTAGCTGCCCAAACCTTCGTCCACATGAAAGTCGAGAGGAAGCGCGTATCGATCAGCAGTAGCAAAAGCGTTCCTGAGGCCCGCCTCAATGTCGTCGGCGTCATGGTGCAACACGAATGCGCCCAGAGCCCCGCCGCGCGTGCTTGCAATATTCTTGGCGGTGGCGTTGCAATAGGCTGGATCGGCAAGTTGCGAAATTCCGGTAAGGGCCGCGCTTTGAACCGTCAGGCTGTGATCAACGCTTAGTTCCTGCAATATTGACCACGCGAGTGGTGGTTTTTCTTCCATACCCCAATCTATATGGCTGCGCACTGCAGTGCAGCCTGCGGCGTACAACTCGGTCAGCCCACGCGTCATTCGGCGGGTCAGGTCGTCCTGTGTCCAGTGCGCTTTGTCTTCAGTCTGCGCTGCAATGGCCTGGTCTAAATTCCCGCCCACAGCGCCGAACCGTGCGACGCTGTGACATTTGTCCAAATGGCAATGTGCTTCGGTCAGGGCGGGAAGCAGCATTCTTGGGCGGTCTGTCTGTGCTGCAGGTTCAAGCCGGTTTGGTGCGCCATCGCTGTAATGAAAATCACCGCGCAGACAGTCATCGACCGGTATGCCGCCAAAGGCATCCGGTCGCCGGAGAAGTACGCGCGGGACCAATACATCATGCAAAATAGTCATAGCGGGCCAAGCCCGTCGACTGAGGTATATGTATTCAAAGCGGGCATCGCCATAGGTCTCCCTTGTGTGGAAGTCGGTGGGCGGCCCTGAGAGATCATACGATCTGTGCCATGGAATAAGCGTCAAGGGTTTCAAAATTTTGGCACTTGCGCAAGGATGTTTTGTTCGCCGCAGCCAGGAGACCAAATTGAAGGCTTTGACACCGGACGGCATAGCGCCACCCTTTGCGCGATATTCGCACGGGGTTGAAGTGCCAGCGGGGGCGCGTCTTGTGCGAACATCGGGTCAGCTCGGGCTAAGCGCCGACGGGTCTGTACCTGAAGATGTCGAGACACAGGCAAAGATCTGTTTTGCAAATATCACACAGATACTGGCCGAGGCGGGCATGTCACCGGCGCATGTGTGTCATATCTCTGCCTTCGTCACCGACCGCGCCCATATGGCCGGCTACATGAAAGTGCGTGATCTGTTTTTAGCGGATGTGACCGTATTGCCGACATCTACGCTGATGATTGTCTCTGGATTTACACGACCTGAATTTTTCGTCGAGGTAGAGGTTTGGGCGGCAGCTCTATTATCTCGACCGATACCTGATCGTTCACTCCGACCTGTCCGGGTCCTTTGGCAGCTTGCGCAGTTTAACAATGCTCCAAACCAACGTGCCCCCAAAGAAGGCGCCTGCAATGCCTACAACTTCAAACATCGCGGGGCCGGTCGGCAAACCACGGAATGCTAATGCTGCAACCAGTAGCGACAGACCTATAAGCGACGCATACATCCTGAATTTGATCTCGGATCGTGATGGGCCGAATTTGGACATGAATTGACCTCTGCTGCGCAGGCATGTGCCTTGACGCTACGGACTACTTCTCTTTTTCTGCGTTTTTATGTTTCTTGCGGCCTTGCAACCATCTGAAGCCGAAAAAGAAAATACCAAAAATAACAATCCAAAAGAGTAATTCGATGAATGCTTCGCTCATGCAGGCTCCTGCGGTATTTGCGCGTCGCTGGGCGCGTCCTTGGGTTTATAGTTTGAAACGTAGGGCGGTTTGCACAGGGCCGCCAGCCGTTTGCGTGGGAAGGCTTTACTTCTTTTCAAAAAGCGGTCACCGCTTGACCATGGACGATACGAGCAAAGGCCTCTTGATTACCACCGTTGGAGTATTGCTGCTTGTACCGGATTCCCTTTTTGTCAGACTGATAGACGCAAGCGCTTTTACCATAGCATTCTGGCGGCTTTTACTGGCTGGCGGCATGCTAGGGCTCGGTATTCTGCTGCTCAAAGGCACGAAGCCGTTTCGCGCAGCGCTCAGCACCGGGATTTACGGTGTAATATACATGGTCGGCGTTGGCGTAAGCGGGATCCTCTTTATCCTCGCAGTCAGTCTAACTTCCGTCGCAAACGTGGTTTTCATTATTGCCTCTCTGCCCGTATTTGCAGCCGTTTACAGCCGTATCTTTTTGGCGGAACCGATCCGCTTGCGCATGTGGATAACCATGGCCGTTGTTATGCTGGGGCTGGCGATAATCGCTTACGGATCAACCGAAGCGGACAGGGCAAGCCTCGTGGGAGATGCGCTTGCATTGACGGTGTCGGCGTTGTTTGCAGCAGCACTGACCGCTGCGCGACGCGTCAAACATGTTTCAATGGTGCCCGCTGTAGCGATGGGATGCGTTATTGGGGGCGGTTATCGTTCTGCCCTTCGCAGCTCCGTTTTCAGTGCCTTCTGGACAAGCGCCCTTGGTTGCCCTGCACGGTAGTTTGATTTTGGGCAGCTCTGTTCTGCTGGCAATCGGACCGCGCTATATCACGTCGGCCGAGGTGGGCCTGCTGGTTCTGTTGGAAAGTGCACTTGCCCCGCTGCTCGCTTGGGCAGTCGTGAATGAAGACCCCGGACCCTATGCATTGGCCGGTGGCGCAATCGTCATTGGCGCCTTGCTGGTTTCCAACTTGATTGCCCTGCGGCGAGAGATCAGAAATCGACGTTGACACCCGGCAGTGCAAGAGCCTTCATCAAATCCCTCAGTTCCTGACGTGCAGCCACATTCGAAATGTTCAGCTGCTTCACCCCGATGTCTTTGAGGTCAAGAAGCGTCAGGCCGCGCGGGAATAGTTCACGAAAGACCACACGCTCTGAAAATCCGGGGGCCACGCGAAAACCGATCCGCTTGGAAAGGTTGTTAATGGCGCGTTCCATCTTTTCTTTGTTGACCATGCGCTGGGCACCTGTGCGGTTACGGACCACAACCCAGTCAATTGGCGTAAGCCCCGCCTGGGCGCGCAGTTGCCGCGCATTCCATACCATCTCTGAATAGACCGACGGCCCCAGAATTTCCTCGCCGGTGGCATCTGTTCGGGCCAGCAGATCAAAGTCCACAAAGCTGTCATTCAGAGGGGTGATCAGCGTGTCGGCAAGGCTGTGGGCCACCTGGCTCAGGCGTGTGTGTGAGCCGGGGCAATCGATCAGGATAAAATCGTTGTCAGGCTCAAGCTCTGCGACCGCGGCCGAGAGGCGGTGGTCATAGATGTTTTCGCCCGGCTTGAGCGTTTCCAGAGCAATCTCAGGCAGCGGATGCGCGTTTGGGCTTGGAAGCGACAGCTCGGCCTTTTTTAAAAAATTGGCTCTGTTCTCGGTATAACGCCCGAAGGTGCGTTGACGCAGGTCCAGATCAAGCGCGCTGATCTTGTGTCCCATCCGCGCAAGCGCTGTTGCCACATGCATTGACACGGTAGATTTGCCCGCGCCGCCTTTTTCGTTCCCCACGACGATGATATGCGCCATTTGCCCGATCCTTTGCCCCTACCGCTTTGCGCGGCTTCTGGTTGCCCACACTATATGTTGCGTTCGTGCGTTTGGGAAGCGGTCGTGGCGGTAAATTCGTCTCTAATGTTCGGCAAAACCGACAATGTGGTTTGGCCGGCGACAGTCGGGTCGAAGTTGAACAGCGGATTATATGGCCTTGTTCTTTGATGGCCAGCGGGCGTGCAGGCGAAGCGGGCATGTACCACGGGGGGAATGCCCGTTTCCTTCGTTGTGAAATATCTCAGTTGTTGGCAGTCAGTGGATCTATGATCTGCGGTACTTCGGTAAACTTGTTGAAGGGAATCCCGCTTTGTTCGGAGTGTTTCCGGATGTCGTCCTTGCTGTCCGCGAGATAGACGCAGAAAGTTTTTTCACCCGCAACATAAGAATGCTGCCACTGAATACTGGGGCCGATATTGGCCAGTGCGTTATTCGACGCGCGTGCAGCACCACAGAGTTCGGACAGTGAGAATTCTCCGATACCCGGAATGTCTCGTTCAATAAGGTATTCATTATTGAATGACCACAGCAACGCATCTCAAATCACTTCAGGCGCTTGAACTCGCTGTTCGGGAAGGGGTGTTAAAAGCTGCGGCCAGCCGGTTGGGCATAACTTCGGCAGCAATTGGACAACGCATCCGCTCGCTCGAAAACGATTTGGGGACAGACCTGTTGATGCGGGGCAGGTCAGGGCTGCAGCCAACAAGCGTACTTGAGAAAGCTATAGCGGATCTTCGGGTCGCCTTCGAAGCTCTTGATCGCGTGACCGACATACTTGATTTCCAACGTGTCAGCGAAGTTCATATTGTGGCTGATCCCGATTGGGCAGAGCTTTGGTTGATGCCGCGTTTGCCACAATTCCGCGAAGATCATCCGAACGTGTTTTTTTGCATAGACGGCTCGGGTGACGTACCATTGCGGTTGGGGTCCCCCGATCTACGGATAGAATGCGACGACAGTGATGGCGAACCGCTTTATCGCGATGTGTTGGTGCCGGTGACCGGACCTGACAATACCCGTAGGATCGCCGGTTTTGATCCAGTTTTTCAAATGGAGGGCATGCCCCTTCTTCATTTAAAGGCCCAGTTGGAGCAAGGAAACAAACCCGGTTGGGTCGACTGGTTTGAAGAGTTTGGTCATAGGGAGAGCGGCCCGGACCGGGGGGTGAATTACCCCAATGCGCGATTGGCTCTTGATGCCGTTAAGCAAAACGTGGGCTTTCTGATTTGTAATCTGTCTTTCGTGCTCAGTGACCTTGTTCAAGGCACAATTGTTCATCCTTTTCCGTTGTCTCAACATATTCCTGCGGCCAATCCCTTTCGACTGAAGCTCGGGCGGGATGTCGTTAGTAGAGCGCCCATCATGCGCTTCACCGAATGGCTGTTGGCGAAATCTCGCGAAACGCAAGCCGAGATCGACAGGATAAGAAACCTGCATCAGGTCATGAGGCTCACCGCAGTTTTGCTTGCGGCACCAAGAACCAATTTACCCCCCAAACAAAAAGGCCGCCCCCGCGGGGACGGCCTTCTAAAAAGCAACGGGATTGGGTTTAGAAGCCCAAGCCTGCGTATTTGTTCTTGAACTTGGACACGCGACCACCGGTGTCGAGCAGACGGGAAGAACCGCCGGTCCATGCAGGGTGCGCGGAAGGGTCGATGTCGAGCGACAGTTGGTCACCTTCTTTGCCCCAAGTGGATTTCATCTGGATGATGGTGCCATCGGTCATTTTCACGTCGATGAGGTGATAATCGGGATGTGTATCTGCTTTCATCGGTCGGATCCTTATGCGTTGGCGCCAGATTGCGGCTTGTAGTTTGCGTTCTCTGCGATACGCGCGGATTTACCACGACGGCTGCGCAGATAGTAAAGCTTGGCACGGCGTACGCGGCCGCGGCGTACAACGGTGATGCTGTCGATATTGGTGGAATGCAGCGGAAACACACGTTCTACGCCTTCACCAAAAGAAATCTTGCGAACCGTGAAAGAGCCGGCGATGCCGTGGCCGTTGTTGCGCGCGATGCACACACCTTCGTAGTTCTGCACACGTGTACGCGTGCCTTCTGTGACTTTGAAACCAACGCGTACGGTATCACCGGCGCGGAAATCAGGGATGTCTTTCCCCAGAGCGGCGATTTGTTCCGCTTCAAGCTGTGCAATCAGATCCATCTGATCGTCTCCTTTAATGCTCGCGGTTTACCCACGAAGTTTTGCGTGCTTCAGAGCTTCCGGTTTTGGTATCGGGTCGCCGTGTCGCGCCCGCCGGGAGAATGCAAACATCATTCCTTGTTTGGCCGTTTCAATAAAAAACGGGTCCGGAGCCGATAAAACCGATTCCAGATGCGCGGGGTATAGGGGGGAAAGCGACTTGGATCAAGTAACTTTGGGCAACGATTTAGCGCAAAGATTACTGAAAAACAAATTCATCACGTTCCGACGCATCCATGCTTGCAAACCGTAAGGGGAGCGCGCTGCGAAGGACGTCTACGGGAACGTGTGTTTCTCCGTACCCATCATTGCTCGGGGCTACCTGTCTGGACGCCGGAGGGTTGGCGCGCGGCATCGAAGCGGAAGTGACACGCTTGGCTGTCTTGACAATGCGCTGGCGAGAATAGTTGGGTTGCAAAGACGCTGGAAACCGGGTGAATGCGGGTTCTTCTGGTGGCAATAGTTCGCTTGACGGTTTTGCGCCGAACGAGTTCAGAAGTTTCATCATCTGGCAGCCTTCCTTATATCCCCGGCCTTTATTATCTCGCTAGAGTGTGTCGAAATTTTGCCGGAGTGCGCATGGATTGTGGCAAAATCCGGACATATTTTTCCCGCACAAACAGCCTGACGTGCATCGTGTTTGGGTTGTTCAGAAAGGGTCGGGTTTCTTGCGGGAAATCATGTCAGGCCTGCGATCTGCTGTGATTTCTTCGGACTGTTGCCGCCGCCATTTCGCGATCTCGCCGTGATTACCCGACATCAATACATCTGGAATAGGTTTGTTTTTCCACAACGCCGGTCGCGTATATTGCGGATGCTCCAACAGATCGTTTGAATGGCTTTCATCAACGGTGCTTTGCGCATTGCCCAGAACGCCCGGAAGCAACCTTACCGTTGCGTCCAGAACGGCCTGTGCGGCAATCTCGCCACCGGTTAAAACGTAGTCTCCTATGGACACTTCGGTGATGCCGTAGTGATCCAAAACCCGCTCATCCACACCTTCAAAGCGACCACAGAGCAGGGTAACGCCGTCGCATCGTGCAAGATCGCGTGCCATGGACTGGTCAAAGCGCTTGCCCCGCGGGGACAGATACAGAATGGGCCAGCGCCCGCGTGCAAATGACTGCGCAACTTCGATTGCCGGACCGACCACGTCAGCGCGCAAGACCATCCCCGCGCCGCCACCCGCAGGTGTGTCGTCGACGTTGTGATGCTTGCCGATGCCGTGTTCGCGCAAATTATGTGTGTGAAGCTGCCAGCGTCCTTCCTTTAGTGCTTTGCCCGTCAACGACAAGCCAAGCACTCCGGGAAAAGCCTCTGGGAACAAAGTGATAATACGGGCCTGCCAAACGCCTGCCAGTTCCTCTGTATCGTCCATCAGGGAACGTGGTTTCAGCGTGGCCCGTATCGTCTTGCGGCCGTGGCTTTTGGGCGTGTCGCTCACGTCAAAACAGACCGTCAGGTGGATCAACGATGATCTTGCCTGCGGCAAGGTCAACCGTTGGCACCAGTGCCAGCGTAAACGGCAGTAGCACGGTTTCGGATGATGCGGGTCTGCGAATTTCAAGAATATCGCCAGCGCCGTGGTCCAGCACGGTTTTCACAGTGCCAAGCTGCGTGCCACCGCTGTCAAATACGTCGAGCCCGATCAGGTCGGCGTGGTAGTATTCGTCATCTGGTAGGGAAGGCAGCTGGTCACGCTGCGCGAAAAGCTGCGTGCCTTTTAGCGCATCCGCTTCCTCTTTGGTTGCGACCTCTGCAATGCGGGCTGCAAAGCCGTTTTTGATCTGCCGGATAATCGCCAGATGAAAGTGGGTCGCGCCGTCTTCCGAGGAGAGCGGATTGTAGGTTTCGATATCTTCTGCGACCGCACAAAAACTTTTGATGCGCACTTCGCCCTGAACGCCATAGGCGCCGGCAATGGCGCCAACACAGATTTTTTCGTTACTCATGACGCCCCCCGACAAAGGCCTGCATCCATCGTGCCGCCAGCCTGTTTGCATTTTTCGGAGACATTGTATCGTTCAACCATCAGTCCGGCCAGAAACGCGGCAGAGATCAGGATGAGAAGTCGCACAGGTTTAAACATGCAGCGGTCCCATCGAAAGCGGTGTGTATCCGGCCCCATGCAGGGCCGGATCATATGGCAGGGCGTGCCTTCTGCACGGTTCGCAAGCTTATTCAGCAGTTGCTTCTTCTGCTGGCGCTTCTTCTTCTGCAGGTGCAGCAGCTTTTGCGGCTTTCTCTTCTGCGCGTTCCTGGGCTTTCTTGCCGGGTGTGCCTTTGTTGGGGTTGTTGCGCTCGGTCTTTTCTTTCAACCCTGCCGCTTCGAGCATCCGTGCTACGCGGTCTGTCGGCTGTGCGCCTTGACCGAGCCAGTATTGGATGCGCTCTGCGTCCATTTTTACACGCTCTTCGCTATCTTTAGGCAACAGCGGGTTATAGGTGCCCAGTTTTTCGATAAAGCGACCGTCGCGTGGCATGCGGCTGTCCGCTGCAACAATCCGGTAGAAGGGGCGTTTTTTTGAGCCACCGCGGGCGAGACGAATTTTCATAGCCATGATTTTACTTCCTTTAGTATGTTGTGACGACGGGTTTTGACCGCCTTACGTCTGGTGCTGTTTATGGTGCTGAATGACTTCAGCGATGATGAAGTTCAGAAACTTCTTGGCGAATTCAGGGTCGAGTTCGGCCTGACGCGCCAGATCTTCTAACCGCGCGATCTGTGATGCCTCTCGTGAGGGATCGGACGGGGGAAGGTCGTGTTCGGCTTTGAGTTTCCCCACTGCCTGTGTGTGTTTGAACCGCTCGCCCAATGTGTAAACAAGGATGGCATCAAGGCGGTCAATCGAGGCGCGGTGCTCTTTCAGCACCTCTGCCGCACGGTATACTGGATCAGTCAAGGGCCCATCCTTTCGGTTTAAAGAGCGGGTCGGCGTAATGACCGATTTCCATTTCGATACCATGCTCCAGCTGCGATCCCTTCAGATCTTTCGGTGCGGGGTGGCGATATACGGCGTCATTGCCATCAATCGTGGGAGCATCTTTGTCTTTGACGGCGCCAAGCCGTTCGGCCAGCCGAATGCTGTCTAGGTTTTTTGGGTCGATGTAGCTGACGGCGGTTTCCCAACCACAAAAGCCGTATAGGTAGTTACGCACGGCGTGGGTCGCTTCGAGGGCGTAGCCGTGACCGTTTTTGTCGGGCCAGATGACCCATGCTACTTCTGGTTCGGGCCATTTTGCGGGCTTCCAGCCGCCGGCCATGCCGTAGGTTTCGTCGGTTTTTTTGTCGTGGATCATCCACATTCCGTAGCCGCGTATCTGCCAGTGGCCGATTTCGGCGGCATAAAGCATCCAGGATTCATAGGCATTGAGGGGGCCACCCATGAAGCGCGCACGGTAGCTTGTGAAGGTCGCTTTGAAGTCGGGGTAGTCTTCCGGCTCGGGCCCGCGCAGTATCAGGCGTTCGGTTTCAATTACGGGGATCAAAGTGTCGGTCATGCCGGAACTCCAAGCGTCTCGCCAGCTGCTGGCTTTGGGAGCCTCCGGCGGGAGTTTATCGGGCAAAGTGAGAGGGGCGAAACCATACCTGTGTCATTGCGGCTGTGGAGTGAAGCTTTTGTGGTGGGGACCAAATTCCCGGACGTATGGGCGATGGTCCGTAGCGGTTTTGCACCTACTATCACGCCCTTGTCTGTCGGGCCTGCAAGCGTATCCTGCGCCATGTTTATTTCAGAAAGTGCGTTCACTTCTTTTTTCCAAAGCCTGAAAGACCGGGGGGGAGGGCCGCGCCACCAGGCATTCCGCCTAGGCCGCCCGGCAGTTTGCCGCCCATTTGTTTTGCGGCCGCTTCCAAAGCTTTGGGGTCCATGCCGGCGGCCATATCTTCGGGCGAAGGGCCACCTTTTCCGAACATGCCTTTCATGGCCTGTTTGAGCATACCGCCTTTGCCCATCTTGCCCATCTTCTTCATCATGTCGCCCATCTGGCGGTGCATCTTGAGCAGCTTGTTCAGCTCGGATACTTCAAGACCCGCGCCCTTGGCGATCCGCTTTTTGCGCGACGCCTGTAGTAAGCCCGGATTGGCGCGTTCTTTCTTTGTCATGGACTGGATCAGGGCGATCTGGCGTTTGAGTATGCTGTCGTCAAAGCCCGCGTCTTCGACCTGTTTGGCCATTTTGTTCATGCCGGGCATCATGCCCATCATACCTTGCATGCCGCCCATCTTTTGCATCTGCTCAAGCTGCATACGCAGGTCGTTCATGGTGAAGTGGCCCTTCATCATGCGTTTGACCATCTTCTCGGACTGCTCGATTTCGAGCGTTTCCTGAGCCTTTTCGACCAGGGCCACGATGTCGCCCATGCCCAGGATACGGCCTGCGACGCGGTCGGGCTCAAATGTCTCGAGCGCATCCATCTTTTCGCCCAAGCCTACGAATTTAATCGGTTTGCCTGTGACCGCGCGCATGGACAGGGCCGCACCGCCGCGTCCATCGCCGTCCATCCGCGTCAGGACCACGCCAGAGATGCCGATGCGTTCATCGAAGTTTTCAGCGGTCAGAACGGCATCCTGACCGGTCAGCCCGTCTACGACCAGAAGCGTTTCACGCGGGTTTGCGACGTTTCGGACTGCTTCGACCTGTTGCATCAATTCTTCATCGATCGACAACCGACCTGCGGTATCGAGCATATAAACGTCGTAGCCGCCCAAACCCGCTTGGGTTTTGGCCCGTTTGGCGATGGCAACCGGGTCTTCGCCCTGAACGATGGGCAGGGTGTCGACGCCAATCTGCGAGCCGAGGATCGCAAGTTGTTCCATTGCGGCGGGGCGGTTGACATCCAGCGAGGCCATCAGCACGCGTTTACCGTCTTTTTCTTTCAGGCGTTTCGCGAGCTTGGCTGTTGTGGTCGTCTTACCGCCGCCTTGCAGGCCGACCATCAGGATCGGTGCAGGCGGATTGTCGACTTTCAGCGTCCCCGGTTCGCCTTCGCCTTTGAGGACATCGACCAATGCGTCATGCACGATCTTGACGACCTGCTGACCCGGCGTGATCGATTTTGTAACGGCTTGCCCTGTGGCCTTTTCCTGAACGGCTTTGACGAAATCGCGCGCCACCGGCAGCGACACGTCCGCCTCAAGCAAGGCCACGCGCACTTCACGCAGAGCCGTTTTCACGTCCTCATCGGACAGGGCACCTTGTTTTGTCAGGCGATCAAAGACACCGGACAGCCGTTCGGACAGGTTTTCAAACATGGGCCATGGCCCCCTTCTTTTGCGGTTGCGGGACGCCGTTACATGTAGGCATCACGCACAGAATTCTCAAACGTCAAACGCCCGATCCCATTTCAAAAGGGGACAAAACCAAGTGGTTTTGCCCCCGTGGGCGCAACGCGCTGACGGAGGGCGATCCTGACAGTTCAGGACCGGAAGCCTTGATCTTCCGGATCTGGAACGCCGTGTACGCGCGGGTCGGGCACGAGTTCAAGCAGAGCGGCACAAAATGTGTGGCCAGCGTCGCATAGTGGAATGGTTTGCGGCTGCCGCCTCGCTATTTTACAGGCGTTGATTGTAGTGCAGCACTCGAATACCAAATGAATGACCGATACGCGGAGAGTCTGCGCGGAACCTCTGTTCGTGGCGTGGTTGATGTGAGGTTTCGGCGTTTGTATGCGTTTTGGCGTGGGGTCGTTCTTTCGGCGGGCACGATGGCTTTTGGGGCTGGCGGTATCCCTCTGGGACGGATTGAACAATGTGGCACGGATTTCGGGGGAAGCGAGGCTTCTTGCGCCTTCATTGCGTCGATCATCGCCGGAATGCCGATGATCTTCATCACACCGGTCATATTGTAAGCCAGCACATGCAGCGCCCTCTCGGGGGCAACATTTTTTAGCCGTCTCATTTTGAAGTGCGTGGCGCCCCTCCATGATTTGATGGTACCGTATGGATGCGCAACGGTCATACTGCGAACCGCCAATCGGGTCGGGTCTGCATCCAACCGGTCCTGGACCCGGTCTGGACTATCCTCTTTCTCCCATCGACGAACGCGCCGTTCCTTGCCGGTCGTGCATTTGTTCTTGATGATGCAATCGGCGCAGGCACCCGACCAATACGTTCTGATGGCTTTGCCGTCTTGTGGGCCGGTGAACCTGTAGGTCAGGTTCCCGCCTGCGGGGCAGACATAGACATCGAGGTCGTTGTCACAGGTGAAGTCAGCCTCTTCGCTTGCGACGATCTCCTCGTCTCTGTAATAGCCTTTGTCAGCAAGCGCCGTGAGTTCGTTTGACGCCATGACATCGTTGGCCGCTGCCGCCATCATCGACAATGCATCCCGGTCACACCCAAGCATTGTGACTTCATGCGCAACGCTCAAGGGGTGATCCGCGCGCGGCATCCGCGCTGTGGTCGCCATCGCGCGGGCATCAGGATCCGTCAAAGAGACTTGCGTCTTGCCGGTCTCATCCATGCGGTGTTCGACGGACCGGTAACGCAGCGCCTCCTTTTGTAAATGGTCCAGCGTCCTCAGGCTGCGTTCCATGCGGGCCTCTGGCAGCACCGCGCCGGTCTGCTCAAACACTTCGTCAGCGCGATCCAACTCACCCAGATAGCGCGCGATTGCCTTGTCGATCTCAGCCAGTTTCTGACGCAACTTGCCGCGCGTATCATGCTTGGCCTTGGCCATTCAAAGCTTTGAACCGGCTGCCATCAATCGCAACCAAATCCGCATCGAGCAGGTCCATGTTGCGGCACAGGGCCACAAATTGTTGGCAAACTTTGCGGATCGCAGGCCCGTTGTCCCTCCTGAACTCCGAGATTGTCTTGAAGTCAGGCTTCAACCGTCCCGTCAACCGGATGAGTTCCAGATTGCGGCCGCAGTCGCGCGCCAACCGCCGCGACGACTGGACCTGGTTGAGATATCCGCAGATATAAAGCCGCAGCATCCCCCCCGGAGGAGAACCAGGGCGACCCGTGACAGCAGGCTGCTGTAGTAAAGCCAGGCCCTGCGGGATCAAGAGCATCGACAAACGCATCCATGGCACGGACAGGGCTGCTCTCGTCGACATAATCCTCCAGATGTTCAGGCAGTACCACCGTCTGCTGACGGTCCAGACCTGCAATAACCTGCGTCATGAACAACCTCCGCATCGAATACGGAAATCAGACCATCATCCGGCGAAAGCACAGGGGTTTTTACACATACTCTGCAGACTTTGCCGACATTGAAGGCTGGTTCGGGAAGGTCTGCTATAAACACTTCGCTTCGATGGACACAAACGGTGGCAATTCCGCCTCGGTGTGCGGTGCTGCGACGATCTCGCAGATTTTGTTTTAGAAGCCTGCTACAGTGCCGCCTGCCCGGTGGCCCTGAAATACCGGCCCACACAGCGCTGAACATGGTGTTCAATCAAGGCGTTTGGGCTCTTTGGCATCTCGCCAAACTCGAGACCCATGAAAGCCTGGGATGCTATAGTTTCTGGCACCTGCTCGATCGCAAGGTTCTCGACAAGACAGTCCAGCGCGGCGGCAACTTTTTCATTTGCCCAGTAGTAACGGATGCGATCACTGTAGCTGTAAGTTTTCAGGATTTGTAGCTCTTCGTCGGTTCCGCTGTAATAGTCCTGCCAGTATCCAGGGTTGACGTTCATCTGGTCATTGATCACATCGCGGATGTTTGAGGGCCGATCAAATCCGAGTTGGTCCTCGATGGATGCCAATGCCCAGACCGCTTCGCGAAATCTGAACGTCAGCTCGGGGCCGACTTTGAGGAAGAAGAAATGGCTTCTGACGAGGTTGGTCAGTGCGTCGGTTGATTGGTAATCCGTCGAATGCGCTTCATAGGTAAGCCGGTCTTCTGAAATAATCGCCTCGCTAAGTGGCTGGGCTTTTTCTGGGGCAAACGCGTAGATCGACGTGTGGCCAAAATCGACACCTGGCTGGGTGACGACCGAGACGATGCGCGACCAGGCACCATCTAAACCGCGCGAAGCCCAGGCATCGCGGTGGGTTCGGATAGTGTCGCGAAACCGCGTAACAGACGTGACATCCAAAGCATCGGGTTCTTCGGTTTCTCCGCCTGGTATGGGAACCTCGGTGCCGACGATATAGATCAACTTTTCGGGATCGGGCGCGTGGGCCTCGGCTACCTCGCACAGATCTGCGGCGCGTTCGGCGATCTGCGTAAAAGTGGGGTTTGGCTCGCCGCCGCAGGCCATGCTGGCATCAAGGTGAATTTTCGTGAACCCCGCTTCTACGTAGAGTTTCACTAATTCGCGGGCCTTTTCCATTGCCTGCTCGATGGGTTCTGATTTCCATGGGTTCGGGCCAAGATGGTCGCCACCAAGGACCAGTTGATCCATCGGCACGCCTGCCTCACCGGCCATGCCGCGAAGCCATGACATAAAATCTTTTGGTGTCATACCGGTGTACCCGCCGTCCTGATTGACCTGGTTGCAGGTGGCTTCGATCACGGTGGGAAAACCGGTCCTGGCGGCGTAGGCCAGAATCGCGCGCAGAACTTGTTCGTTCGCGGTGCAGAAACAGGGCAATCCAACGGGCTCGCCCGCACGGTTGCGGGCGATCAAATCTTGGACAATGCTCATTTTGAGAGCTCCTTGGTCGTTGTATTTGAAAGAAACCGGGCGATTTCATTCGCGGTGGAACTGCCTTCCATCGGACCGCGCCGTGTGACCGCCAGCGCCCCGGCTGCGACGGCAATTCTTAGCGCCTCTGGTGCCGGGGTGCCACGTAGCCACAAAGAGGTGAACGCTGCACCAAAGCAATCGCCGGCACCGGTCGGGTCAATTTCCTCGACTGGAAAAGCCCGGACAGCCACGCTGCCCTTGGCATCGTAATATCGTGCCCCTTCCGACCCGTTCTTGTGCACGATCGCCTGAACACCTTGGGCCATCAGTTCGGCAATCGCGCCGGCGTCGTCTTTGGCTTTGGTCAGCAAAGCCAGTTCCTTGCCGCTGGGAAGAAACAGGTCTGTCAAAGCGACAATACGGGCCATGGCGTCGCCCATACCTGGGGCCGACAGAATTTCCTTGCGCAGGTTCGGGTCAAACGACAGCGTGCCGCCCCGTGCCTTGATCGCCTCGGCGGCTTCAAGGTTCAGGTTGACAAACTCGTTGCTGGACAGCGACGAACCCATGACATGAAGGTGATCGGCGGACGCCAACAGCATATCTACGGCTGGTGTCTTATGAACACGGCCACTGGCGCTGTGCTTGATGTTGAACACAAAATCGCGGCTGCCGTCGGTGCGGTAGCGGACAAAGGCGCTGCCAGTGGGGCGGTCGTCGTCGATATGGACAGCTGAAACGTCGACACCGTCCTTGGTAAGGCGATCTAGATTAATGCGTCCAAAATCGTCGTCACCCACAGCCGAAATGATCCCAATCGGCTGGCCGAGTTTTGCGGCCTGATCGGCAAAGATAGCTGGGGCACCGGAGGGAAAGGGGCCGGTTAACGGTTGAGTGGCGCGAAATCCTTCACCTGGAGTGTCGGCCATGATTTCAACCAGAATTTCTCCGATGACCACGATCTTTTTCATCAGTGCCCCTCCTGCCCGAGAGCGCTTAAAGTGTACGGCTCGCCGACTTTGCACACGACTTCACGCAAATCGTGGCCGCTGAAATTTCCTTGACCAATGCCTTCTCAGGTAACTACTGTCAACTTAAAATATGACGCGCGTTAAAAATATACAATGGCCTTAGGACGCTTGTCTGCGGGTTCGGACCTTGCGCAATTTGGAAAAACTAAAGCGCCCAGGAGAGACGGATGAGTGGACAAAAAATCAAAAATATGGAGGAATTCGCAAAGCTGAGCGAGATTTCCCGCCCGACACTGTCGAAGTACTTCCACGATCCCGACAGCGTACGAAAGACTACAAAGGCGAAGATCGAGGCCGCGCTGGAGGAGTTCGACTATCGTCCGAATATCTTTGCAACAAACCTGAACCGAAAATTGACGAAAACAATCGGCATCGTGGTGCCCTATCTGGCGGATCCATTTTTTTCAGAGATTGTCCGGAGAATCGAACGCCTTTGCATAAACGCTGGGTTCTGGCCGATTGTGTTCAGCGCGCACGGCGAGCAAGCCCTGGAAAATAATGCGTTATCAATATTGCAATCGCTGCGGCCTGCCGGTGCGCTGATTGCTCCCCTCGGGCGGCGTTCAGACATTGAAGCCGTGCAGAAGTTCACCGAGGATGTGCCGACCATCGTCTTCGACAGCAACGTAAATGTCGGCGAAGCCTTTGTTGGGTCAAACAATTTTCAAAGTATCGCGTTGTTGGTCGACTATCTTTGCCGAACCGGAGAGCCGCCCTGCTTCTTTGAAATGCCACCGGTAAATCCGAACGCGAACAAACGGCGCGACGCTTATGTTCAGTCGATGGAAAAACTCGGCCACGAGCCAAAGGTAATCTAAGGCAGAAGGGAATGACTGGGAGTTTGAGCGCATCGGAATGGAAGAGGGAACACGGCTGATCACCGAACGGGCGCTTCCATCAGACACCATCCTTTGCAGTAATGATCGCCTGGCCATTGGGTTTATTGCTGCGGCTTATCAAAAGGGACTGCGCGTGGGGCACGGCCCAGGTTGCGCGCTGCGTATCGCTGGACATGACGATCACCCCTGGGCGCAATTCACTTGTCCGCCGCTTGACGACGGTGGCGCAGAATTACTCTGCAATAGCCGAGAAAAGCGTTGAACTACTTTTCGAGCTAATCCACGATGATAAAGCAAAAACCGACCGGCGGGAGCATGTTGTTTGACGGCAGTTTGGTGCTGCGGTCGTCTGCTTGATGGGCCCAAGTGCTGATGATTGAAATTTTACACGAGTAAACTTTCACATTGACTTGCGATCAGCAAATCAGCGTAGTTAACGACAGAGCATTCATATAAACCATGGGAGGAATACTGGATGAAAACTGAGAAATGCACTTATCGGGGCCACCGCGCTAGTGTCGGTCGCAGCGTCTGCCGCCATCGCAGAGGAGATCACGATCGCGACGGTGAACAACGCTGACATGATCATCATGCAAGAGCTGGCTCCGCATTGGGAAGAGGCGACCGGCAACACGATCAACTGGGTTGTTCTGGAAGAAAACGTTCTGCGCCAGCGGACAACGCACGGACATCGCCA
Source organism: uncultured Alphaproteobacteria bacterium (assembly GCA_963796445.1). GTDB lineage: Bacteria > Pseudomonadota > Alphaproteobacteria > Rhodobacterales > Rhodobacteraceae > Roseobacter. The sequence continues at coordinate 362,614 of CAWCLQ010000012.1, forward strand.
CCAATGGCGGATCGTTCGACATCATGTTCATCGGTGCCTACGAAACGCCGATCTGGGGTGCAAACGGCTGGTTGACGTCGCTGAACGATTTCGCCGATGACGCGGACTACGATCTGGAAGATATATTCCAGCTGGTGCGCAACGGTCTGTCTGCGGACGGCAACCTCTATGCGGTGCCGTTCTATTCTGAGACGTCCTTCACGTTTTATCGTACGGATCTGTTCGAGGCGGCTGGCATCGAAGTTCCGACAGCGCAGATCACCTACGACCGAGTTTGCCGAAATGGCGGCCAAGCTGCATGATCCGGAGAACGGCATCTACGGCACCTGCCAGCGCGGCAAGGCCGGCTGGGGCGAGAACATGGCCTTTGTCGGCACAGTGGCCAACGCATTCGGCGCGCGACTGGTTCGACATGGACTGGAACCCGCAGCTCGACAGCCCGGAGTGGAACGCGGCGATCACACTACTATGTTGATCTGATGAACGAACTCCGGCCCTCCGGGCGCGATCGGCAAACGGCCACAACGAAAACCGTGCGCTGTTCAAAGACGGCAAGTGCGCCACCTGGGTTGACGCGACATCCGCGGCCGAACGACGTGCGCAACCCCGATACATCGAACGTTGCCGACATGACCGACTTCTTCCAGGCACCAAAGCAGGTGACTGAAAGGGCACCGGCTGGTTCTGGTCCTGGGCATTCGCGATCCCGGCAAGCTCGCAGAAAGTCGACATTGCCAAGGAGTTCCTGAAGTGGGCAACCTCGAAGGAGTACTTCGAAGATGGTCGGCGAAACCAAGGGCTGGGTCGCTGTGCCGAGCGGTACACGCGCGTCGGTCGAAGAAGACCCGCGTCTCTGGAAGCCGCACCGTTCGCCGAGACCATCAAGCGAAGCGATCTTCTCGGTCAACCCGGCAGACCCGACACGTGATCCGGTGCCTTACACCGGCGTTCAGTTCGTCGCGATCCCCGAGTTCCAGGGCATCGGAAACTACGTCGGCCAGCAGATTGCGGCGGCCCTGGCCGGTCAGGCGACTGTCGAAGAGGCTCTGGCCAACAGCCAGCAGTTCGCGGTCCGCGAGATGACAAAGGCTGGTTACATCGAGTAACCTCCTCCCGAGCGGGCCGGAGCAATCTGCTTCGGCCCGCTTCGAGATTATGCAACTTCAAGCTAGCGTTGTAGCAAAGACCGGCGTGAACGGGTTTTTCCTTAAGTGCTTGCACACAATTCATTTGGGAGGGCGAAACGAATGGCCACCAAAGCTTCACGCTCTTCCGCGCGACTGATGATCTCACCGGCTGTAATCTTGCTGCTGGGCTGGATGATCATCCCGCTGGCGATGACAATCTACTTCTCGTTCTTGCGCTACAACCTGTTCAGCCGGGCGAGACCCCGTTCGCGGGATGGGAAAACTACTACTGGTTCATCACCGACCCGAGCTTCAGGGCGGCGATGTGCAACACGCTGGTCCTGGTCGGCGGTGTGCTCACCATCACGACGTTGGCGGCATCTGCTTTGCGCTCTTGCTGGACCGCCCGATGTTCGGCCAAGGCATCATCCGCATCATGGTCATCGCGCCGTTTTTCGTCATGCCGACCGTGTCGGCTCTGGTCTGGAAGAACATGTTCATGAACCCGGTGAACGGCATCTTCGGCCAGCATCGCCATCCGGTCTGGGTCTTCAGCCGATCGATTTCTTCGGCCAGATACCCGATGGCATCGATCATTTTCATCGTGTCCTGGATGTGGCTTCCGTTCGCGACGCTGATCCTGCTTACCGCGATTGCAATCGCTCGACCAGGAACAGCTCGAAGCCGCCGAAATGGACGGCGCAAGCTGGATCAACCGGTTCTGGTTCATCATGCTGCCGCACCTGGCGCGGGCGATCACTGTGGTGATCCTGATCCAGACTATCTTCCTGTTGTCGATCTTCGCCGAAATCCTCGTGACCACGAACGGCGGTCCGGGCACGGCGACGACCAACCTGACCTACCTGATCTATGTCTCGTCGCTTCTGCAGTTCGACGTCGGCATCGGCAGTGCTGGTGGCGTGATCGCCATCATCCTTGCCAACATCGTTGCGATTCTTCCTGATGCGGATGATCGGCAAGAACCTCGACGCGTGAGGGAGGAATACACATGGCACGCGCAGTCTCGAACAAAACCAAGGTCTCCAACACGGCCACCGCCGGGACGCTCGGCTTCCTGATGTTCTTCCCGATCCTCTGGATCCTGATCCTGGCGTTCAAGACCGAAGAGGATGCGATCCGGGCGCCGCTGGAGGTCCTGTTCGGCTCGGGCTGGACTTGGAAAGCTTTACGCGCGGTTCAGGCGCGGTCGGATTACTTCAAGCACTTCTCGAACTCGGTGATCATCTCGGTCGGCTCGACTTTCCTCGGCCTTCTCATCGCAGTCCCGGCGGCCTGGGCGATGGCCTTTGTGCCCGCCAAACGGACCAAGGACGTGCTGATGTGGATGCTGTCGACGAAGATGCTGCCGCCGGTCGGCGTGCTGGTGCCGATCTACCTGATCTTCCGCGACTTCGGCCTGCTCGACACCCGCATCGGCCTGATCTTCGTGCTGATGATGATGAACCTGCCGATCATCATCTGGATGCTCTACACCTACTTCAAGGAAATCCCCGGCGAGATCCTGGAAGCGGCGCGGATGGACGGGGCGAGCCTGCGCGAGGAAGTGATCTACGTGCTGACGCCGATGGCGATCCCGGGCATGGCCTCGACGGTGCTGCTCAACATCATCCTGGCCTGGAACGAAGCCTTCTGGACGCTCAACCTGACGGCGGCCAAGGCGGCCCCGCTGACGGCCTTCATCGCCAGCTATTCCAGCCCCGAAGGCCTGTTCTACGCCAAGCTGTCGGCGGCCTCCATCATGGCCATCGCGCCGATCCTGATCATGGGCTGGTTCAGCCAGAAACAACTCGTCCGCGGCCTGACCTTCGGCGCGGTGAAATAAGGGACATAGACATGGGACAGCATCACAACTCAACCAGGTCTCAAAGAAGTTCGGCAGGTGGAAGTCATTCCGCCGCTGGACCTCGAAATCGAACGACGGCGAGTTCGTGGTCTTCGTCGGCCCCTCGGGCTGCGGCAAGTCCACGCTGCTGCGGCTGATCGCCGGGCTCGAGGACGTCACGGCCGGCCATGTCGAGATCGACGGCGAGGACGCCACCGACCTGCTGCCGGCCAAGCGCGGCCTGGCGATGGTGTTCCAGACCTACGCGCTCTACCCGCACATGACGGTGCGCAAGAACATCGCCTTCCCGCTGCAGATGGCGAGGATGGCCAGGCCGAGGAACAGGACAAGCGGATCGAAGCCGCGGCCAAGGTGCTGAACCTGACCGACTATCTCGACCGCAAGCCCGGGCCAGCTGTCGGGCGGCCAGCGCCAGCGGGTGGCCATCGGCCGCGCGATCGTGCGCGAACCGGCGGCCTTCCTGTTCGACGAGCCGCTGTCGAACCTCGACGCGGCGCTGCGCGTGGGCATGCGGCTGGAGATCTCCGAGCTGCACAAGAGGCTCGACACGACGATGATCTACGTCACCCACGACCAGGTCGAGGCGATGACCATGGCCGACAAGATCGTGGTGCTGCAGGCCGGTGTGATCGAGCAGGTCGGCAGCCCGCTCGAGCTCTACAGCGCCCGCGCAACAAGTTCGTCGCCGGCTTCATCGGCTCGCCGAAGATGAACCTGCTCGAAGGCGCCGAGGCGGCAAAGCACGACGCCACGACCATCGGCATCCGCCCCGAGCACATCGACGATCTCGCAAGACCGAAGGCACCTGGAAGGGGATTGTCGGCGTCTCCGAGCACTCGGCTCCGACACCTTCTTCCACGTCAAGTGCAACGCCTTCCCCGAGCCGCTGACGGTGCGCGCCGGCGGAAAGGTCGATTTCAACATGGCGACAAGGTCTACCTGACGCCCAGATCCGGAACATCTGCACCGGTTCGACGCAAAGGACTGCGAATCGAATGAAACGCTTGACGGCAAGGTCGCCCTCGTCACCGGTGGCGCGCGCGGCATCGGCCGCGCGATCTGCGAGGCCTATGTGGCCGAGGGGGCGCCAAGGTGGCCGTGGCCGACTCGCCTGCGCACGAGGCCGAGGAGACCGCGGCCGCACTGGGCGAGAACGCGATGGCGGTCGACGATGGACGTGACCGATCTCGACAGCATCGACGCCGGGGTGACGGCACGTCGAGGACGACCTGCGGGCGGGATCGACATCCTGGTCAACAACGCCGGCATCTTCAACATGGCCTCCGATCGACAAGATCACGGTCGAGGACTATCGCCGGCAGTACGACGTCAACGTCGCCGGCACGATCTTCGCCATGCCAGGCCGTCGTGCCGGTGATGAAGAAGACGCGGCGGCGGCGCGATCATCAATTTCTCGTCCCAGGCCGGGCGGCGCGGCGAGCCCAACATCGCTGCTCTATTGCTCGACCAAGGCCGCGGTGATCTCGATCACCCAGTCGCTGGCGCTGGAGCTGGCCAAGCGACAACATCCGCGTCAACGCCATCGCGCCCGGTGTGATCGACACGCCGATGTGGGACGTCGTCGACGCGCTGTTCGCCGAATACGAGAACAAGCCCAAGGGCCAGAAGAAGCGCGAAGTCGGCGAGGCGGTGCCGCTGGGCCGCATGGGCGATCCGGAAGACATCGCCGGACCCGGCGTTTTCCTCGCCTCGGACGAGCGCCGCGCTATATCACCGCGCAGACGCTCAACGTCGACGGCGGCAACTGGATGAGCTGACATGAAGGCGCGCTGCTATGAAACTGTCCAATGCAACCCTGCGCGACCTGCCCGACGGCGATTGAGCAGCCCGACCTATGACCGGTCGAAGCTGACGCCCGGCATCGTCCATATCGGCCTTGGCAACTTCCACCGTGCCCACCAGGCCTGGTATCTGCACCGGCTGATGCAGCAGGGGCTGGCGCATGACTGGGCGATCGTCGGCGCGGGCGTGCGCGCCCTACGACGCTGCGATGCGCGAGCAGACTGCTGGCGCAGGATTGCCTGACCACGCTGATCGAACTCGACCCGGCGGGCACCTCGGCCGAGGTCATCGGCTCGATGATCGACTATGTCGCCGATCGAAGAGGGCAACGGCCCGCTGATCGCGCAGATGGCCGATCCGGCCATCCGCATCGTCGCGCTGACCGTCACCGAAGGCGGCTATTACATCGACCCGGCCACCAAGGGCTTCGACGCCAACCACCCCGACATCGTCCACGACGCCGCCAACCCCGAGACGCCCCGCACCGCCTTCGGCGCGATGGTCGCGGCGCTGAAGCAACGGCGCGACGCGGGCACCGGCCCGTTCACCGGCCAAAGCTGCGACAACCTGCAAGGCAACGGCGCGATCCTGCGCCAGACGGTCGTGTCGCTCGCGCGGCTGTCCGACCCGGAGCTGGCCGACTGGATCGACGCCAACTGCACCTTCCCGAACGCCATGGTCGATTGCATCGTGCCCGCCACCGGGCCGAACGAGCTGGCGCTGGTGCGCGACCTCGGCATCGACGACGCGGCCCCGGTGACCCACGAGAACTTCCGCCAATGGGTGATCGAGGACGAATTCTGCGCAGGGCGCCCGGATTGGGACAAGGCCGGCGCCACGTTCTCCGACAACGTCCACGGCTACGAGGCGCAGAAGATCCGCATCCTGAACGCCGGCCACCAGGTGATCGCGAACCTCGCCGAGATCCTGTCGTGTCGAGATCATCTCGGGCTGCATGGCGCACCCGCTGATCCACGCCCTGTTCCGGAAGGTCGCCAAGCGAGGAGATCGTCGCCGCAGTGGTGCCGGTGCCGGGGATGACGCCAGAGGCATATGTCGAGCTGATCGACCGGCGGTTCTCCAACCCAGGATCGTCGACACCACCCGCCGGGTCGCCTTCGACGGCTCGTCGCGCCATCCCGGGTTCGTGCTGCCGACAGTGCGCGACGGGCTGGCGGCCGGGACGCCGGTCGAAGGGCTGGCGCTGGTCGAAGCGCTTTGGGCCGGATGTGCGAAGGCACCCGCGAGGACGGTAGCGTGATCGAGCCCAACGATCCGTTCTGGGACAAACTGAACGCTGCCGCCAAAGCCGCAAGTTCCGACCCGCAAGCCTGGTTGAACCAGCGCGACCTGTACGGTGATCTCGCAGAAGATACCCGCTTCGCCACGGCTTTTACCAAATGGCTACAATTGATCTGGGAAGACGGAACCGAAGCGGCACTTCGAACTTACATCCAAGGATAAATTACAATGAAAGCTATCGTCTTCACCGCAAAGAACGAAGTTCAATTCACTGACCTTCCAGACCCAAAGCCTGGTCCGGGCGAGGTTGTTGTCGAGGTCAAGGCAAGCGGCATCTGCCACACCGATTATGAAGTGCTGAAAGACAATTACGGAACTGGCGCCTTTCCTGTTGTGCCAGGCCACGAATATGCGGGCGTGGTGGTCGAGGTCGGATCGGACGTGACCAATGTCAAGACGGGTGACCGCGTTGCCGTCGATCCGAACTTGGAATGCGGCGCCTGCCGCGCCTGTCGGCGTGGCTGGGCGCATCTTTGCGAGAACCTTGGAGCTTCGGCGTAACCACCATGGCGGTTTTGCCGAACAAAGCCTCGTAAAGGCCACAGCAGTGCACCCCATTGGCGACTTGAGCTTCATCAAGCTGCCTTGGCCGAACCCATGGGCTGCGTTCTGAACGGTCTCGATGCGGTGCATGCTCCCTGGATGGACGAGGCGCTGATATTCGGGGCTGGGCCGATGGGGCTGCTAATGGGGCTCGCGCTGAAGGCAGAAGGCGTATCACGGGTTGCATTCGTGGATCTCGCCGAAAGCCGCCTTGAACTGGCGGTCAGCTTTGGCTTCGATGCTGTCGCAGCCGGATCTGACGATTTGAAGAAATGGCACCACGGGCCGATCTGGCTGTGGAAGCCACCGGCGTGCCTGCGGTCGCATCGGGTTTGACCAACTACATGGGCAACGGCGGAAAGGGCCTGTTCTTTGGCGTCTGCCCGTCAGATGCAAAAATCGAAGTGTCCCCATTCGAGGTGTTCCGCCGCCAACTGACCCTCGCAGGGTCGCACTCATTGAACCACAATATCCCCAGATCACTGGCGATCATAGCTGGCCTGGGGTCCGAAATCGATCGGGCGGTGTCGCACAGATTATCGCTCGGAGAGATCTCTGCGCTTCTTGGCACAAAGCCTCCGAAGGACAGTCTGAAAGTGCAATGGGCACATGATTGAGGGCACCGGGGTCTGCGGCAGGAGCATATTGCAGAGGGTATCCTTTGACTTCTGGTTCCAGCAACTCCGTATTCGGTTTCGTGGCAAGTGCATCAGGAGTGTAGCAATTTTTCTCCCTGAGACGACCGCTATGCGCGCTTAGTCTTGGTTCAGGCAGGCCGCAGCATATGTTGATTTGGGCTAGATGCAGTCATTCGCTGCGCTCCGCTCTAATGACCGCTTTGCAAGTTGTTTGTTGAAGTTGTTTTACTCCGCCAATTTTGAAAGGGAACCATCAATACTATCGTTGATCTGTCTCAGTACCTCAGCGTGCGGTTGCCCGTCATTACCGTGTTTTGACCCAACTACAATAGTGTCCAGATCGATTGTGCGCCAAACGCGGCAATAAAAACTGGATGTGCTGGCGGGTTGATCGTCCAGACACAGATGCCCAGAATAGCTGTCGCCAGTTGCAAAAACCTCGGGAAGTTGCTTGAGTTTTGATATGCGCTCAATCTGTTTTGATACCATACCGTACATGCCATCAAAGAATTTGGATCGCTTTAAGATCATTATTGTTTCTTCTTCTCGCCAGTCTAAGCTCTTACCAAACAAGATATTCTCGGGATGCACCCAAAGCTCAGAAACTTCCAACCGAGCCTGCGCACGTTCAGAGAGCTTGCAAATTGCCTTGATGTATTTTTTGTCTTCAGGCTCAAATGAATAAGTAAATTGCGCAGCATAGTTACCAAACGCATTTACCGTCCTGAACATTGAGTTGTACTGACGCCGCAATGTATAACGGTTTTCCCCAATCGATATTTGGATACTGTCTTTTGTGCAGACCGAGGCCGGAACATACTGATCAACCAGCGAAACAAGTGAAACCGCTATCGCGGGGAAAACTACTTAGCCGGGTAAGGCAGCCCGCCAGAGGGTAGACTTGCTAGCGGTTGCGAAGCGGCGAAAAACGAATTTCAACGCAACAACCCACACTCCACTTGCAACCAAAAGGATTGTCAACAATACGATCTGTAACAGTCTTCCGAGACCGTCATAGCCACCCCCAGAATTTGCCATAAGCCATATTGAAAAAAGTACAGAAATGCCCACCGGCAAGAACGCGAACAGTCCAAATTGAAATGCCGCCAAGAAGCACATCGAACTAAAAGCGAAGAATAGTGCGCACTGAAGAACATAGATGGCTTCTGAACTGACTGGAAACACCTATCTGACCTTTACCGAGCTGAAATTCAAAGTCTCACGATGGAACTTATTAAAGCGCAACCATTTCTGAACGTACGATACATCGTCGTCAGTATTGGGCGCTCTATTGGCCACCGGGATGACATTCGTTGGGCAATTCGACGATCAGTCTCTTACCAATTCTTACTACTTTAGTGATCAATTCGCTCTTATTTCCTCATAGCAGACATTCATTGATCGACCGGCATGGGCCACAAAGGGCTCTGTGCCGTCGTTCCCGGCCTTATTTACTGACGACCGCTTCCACCCACGGAATGACCGGTGTCCGAGTTATTTATTTATAAAGGTTGAAGCTTCTGCGCCTTACGTAAGGTTGCTTTCGGGACGTTGGCAAAGCATGGCTCGCTGCGCCACCGCACGTCGGCTTCGAGCCCGAAGCCGACGTGCGGTGCTTGTAGTGATCCGGCATATCTTGCCTGGCTTTGCACTGGTATGATTGCCTGGCAGGTCCTAAAAAGACGCTGTTCAAAGGGACCATTCGTCGATTGAGGCACTGAATTCACAGCATGCAGCGTAGCTATCGAAACAGTTTGCTTATGGTCTTTTGCGCCGGTTTGTTCTGGTCAACACAGGGATTGGCCATTCGGCTAATTGAAGGGTCTGACGCTTGGCAGATACTGTTTTACAGATCGGTTTCGCTGAGTGTTTTCCTGTTGATTGCAGTCTTTTTTCAATATGGGCGTGGTACTATTGGCGCTTTACGCAGTACTGGCATTCCCGGTGTTGTCGGTGCCGTATGCCTCGTGTTCGCCTACGCCTTCGGCATTCTTGCGATGCAGCAGACCACTATCGCCGATGCGGTACTGCTGTTTGCAACCGCGCCCTTCTTTGCAGCTGTACTAGGATGGCTTTTTCTCACTGAGAAGGTCCAAAGGTCGACGTGGATCGCTATCGGTCTTGCGATGGCAGGTATCGTTGTGATGCAAGGCGGCGCAATCGCCAGCGGGAATGCTTTGGGTAATCTCTATGCGGTTGGATCAGCACTTTGCTTTGCGCTTTTCACGTTAGTGCTGCGCTGGCGCAAGCATGGAGATATGGTGCCTACGGTTCTTTTGTCTGGCCTGTTCGCGACCGTGATCTGCTTTGGGATTTCGACGGCCTTAGGTACCGGTCTTTCGGTGCCAACAAATGACATACTTGTCGCATCCTTGATGGGCGTCTTTCAAACGGGTGCAGGGCTGGTTCTATATACAATCGGAGCACGGACCGTCCCAGCCGTGCAGTTGGCCCTGTTACCCCTGATAGAGGTCGTTTTGTCGCCGATTTGGGTTGCTGTGGTCATAGGTGAAATTCCGACGGCAATTGTCTTGATTGGTGGCCTTCTTGTCGGGATCGCGATCATCGGTGACGCACTGCTGACAGCGCGCAGGCCAGCCATAGAGCCGGGTCGAAACGTCGCCTAACGTTCGTTTGGCGATCATCTCGGGATGACTGGTTTGTCCGGAAATCGGTCATAGCCCCTTCAAACCTCGCTGGGGTCGCGAACAATGTCCGCTTTTCTCGCTGCGGCGCAGCTGATGGTTCCGCTCAACTGAGTTGCTGCATCTGTGAGCATCGGTGCAGGACCATGTCTGCTTTGGGCTCGGAACGGTCATTCGCCGAATTTTGGTGAGTGTCGGCTGTTTCGGGTTAACCAGCCATTCACGACCGAAAATTCAAAGTTCTGGTTCTGAGTGACCGCTTTCACCATCACCGGACATTCGACGAAAAAATGGCGAGCGGCCGAGTTGCGGACTTTGCCGCCGTTCGCTGCACAGCAATGCGGATACAACGTGCCTATCGTTGCGATTGATGCTGAGTTTCAAATTCAAGCGTCATTTTGATAGTGTTCAATCGTTAAACGTGCGTAACTTGGCGGGCAGTCCATCTGGGCTAATTATCAATGGCGTGGAGCATTTACGTGCGAAACAGAGGTTTTTGGGCCGTAGCTATTCTGATTGCCGTAGTTGCTTGCTTGGGTGTGTGGCTGTTTTCAAAATTCTCGCCTTATGACATCTGTGTCAGCTATTACACAAAGGATGCCTCTTCGAGCATGGGAAGCGGTGCACTAAGTTATGCTGAAAATCTGTGTGACAAAAAGCTAAGGTTTTGGAAATAAAAACTGCACAAAGAAATGCCTTCAAAGGCTCTCCGGTCGCTTTTCTTAAGAAGAAATTACTATAGGTCAGCCGCATCCTGTTCTAGCTCAGAAGCAGTTTTTCTTCAGGGTCACCTTCCCATGTCGTGCTTTTTCCCCATGAAAAGATGTGGTGCCTCCATCCGGCCAGGTCATCGTTTCCGGCCCGTTGTCTGACGTGAAAACCACAATGGTGTTGTTGCTGATGTTCGGTTCCTCAAGGCGCGCCAGAATTCTGCCCGCATTTTTGTCGAGCTCTGTCCTGACCACATCCTGAAGGCTATTTACATAAATACTGGTGTGTTACGTCAAAAAATGCGTTGGGTGGCGACAGCAAGGCAAGAGAAACGGTCGCACTTTTGCCGCAGGTTGAAGCGGATGACTTCGCTTTGTTGACCGGTTTACTCGCGCCGCTGCGATTTATCATCGGCGGAGTTTGCGCGGCATTCAGCGCAGGAATCAGGCTTGGCATCGCCAAAGAGATCAAACTCAAGAACCCAATTTACTGGAACATTTGCGCGGCACGTCAGACCAAGCATGTTTCCGATGCGTTGGATTTTTTTTGGAAAACCCCAGCCGAACAAAGTGTACCGGCTGCGTGAACCTCAACGCTGCGCATCGCGCATAACAGATCGGTCTAGTCGATTTGTATTTTAGGCAAGACGATTTTAGCGGGATGGTTTTTGCCAGAGCAGCTTGTGTCTGCAAAATTCGCAAGGACCGCGAACAATGTGCCTATGGTAGCAGAGCATACCTGTTTTGCTGCGGTCGCCGATAAAACAAATGCTCCTGAAGTGCATCGACTTGGCTCAGAGTTGGGGTGCGAACCTAAAATGGTATCGTCGCTACACTTTTCCGCTCTACGTACCACACCGTCTGGTGTCATCTATCTAACGTGTGGTGCGAAAAGTGAAACGCCGGGGTGGCGGACCCCGGCGTCATCAGAACACAAAAAACTGCAGCGGAACTCACAAAAACAAAACTGTGCTGCGTACTCTTTAAAAAACAACGCCAAAAACAAACGGCGCACTCGTTACTTAACTGTCGGTATCAAACCCTCGTTCGATGAAGCTAGTTGTATGCCGGGCGGAAGAACCAAACAATTTATCAAAAATGTTCGCGCACAGATAAAAAATACACCACTATTGTATGATAAATTTACCTATGATTTTTGAGCAGTGGCTTGATCTTAATGTATTGATTTAAAAACATTAAAATTGATGCCGGTTGCGCCGCCATCTTTCGGCAGGAAAAGGTCTCAATTCCGCCTTGATCACGACTTGAAATGACCTTGAATTTGCCACATTTCAAGGCGCTCGGCGACGCCGATTGTCGGCCTACGACCGCTTGAAAGGCAGGAAATCTGGCACCAAGACGCCGTAGGAGTCCCTAGTACCGAGGTGCGTGACGCTCATCTGGAAAGGGTGGGCTTTGTGCACCCCGTTAGGCTGTGGTTTTGAGCCCGCTTACCAGTGTTGACCGGCGCAGCAGTGGGGAATTGCAACATACTGGAATCGCCTGAATTTCTACCTTCACAGGATGATTCGTTATTGCTACACTAGCGCCAATAAAAAGAATGAGCAGGTATACAGGCAAATGAAGACGGGCTTTCGAGGCACGTTCGTAATGTCCTGGTCGCAGACGGAAGTAGATGGCCTTGAGGCCGCGCCGGTCAAAGCCCTGAACGTAGGTGCGGCGTGGTCATGGCGCGGGGATGCCGTGCAGGTAGACGGTGCATCTGGTGTCTTGCGATTGGATCGAGCGGACGGTTCAGAGACGCTGCGCAAGCGCGCGGCGCGGATGGTTCATCGTCTGGTGGGCGCAGCACTTGACCCCAACACGATTGATGCGATGGCGCGTGATGAGCGTGAAGCAGGCCTTGCCGACAGCAGTTTCATTATCACCGATGGTGCGCAAAGCTATACTGTGACCGTGATTGACATTGGTCGTGGCAGACAACCGCTTTTGATGTTTCTGGACGAGCTACCACCGCGCAACACCGACCTCTGGGTCGTGCATCACACTCTGGGTGCCAAGCTGAATATGTCGCCGTCTCCTGACGCAGGGGGTGTTATCTGTTTCACCAAAGGGACTACGATCTCGACGCCGCGTGGCAGTGTGCCGGTGGAGGATTTGAACGTCGGTGACTACGTTTTGACCAAGGACAACGGCCCGCAGCCGATTGAATGGATCGGCAGCAGGCATATGTCCGGCGCACGCCTGTTTGCGATGCCAAGGTTGCGCCCCGTGCGCATTAGGACGGGTGCATTTGGCATAGAGCGCCCGGATCAGGAGTTCCTCGTCTCGCCCGAGCACAGGATGCTAGTGACCGGACCTGTCGCGCAAGAATTGTTTAATACGCCTGAGGTTCTGGTCGCTGCAAAAGACATGATTGACGGGCGGCTGATTGCGACGGATGCCAAGGCACATGCCGTGACCTATATCCATTTGTTGCTGCCACAGCACAATATCCTTTGGGCCAATGGCGTTGCCACAGAAAGTTTCCACCCGGCCAACACAGCGCTATCCAGCATTGACGAGGCAGACCGCGCGATGTTGCTGGCACGCCACCCCGATCTTTCGTTTGACCCGCATACCTATGGGGGATATGCGCGGCGTAACCTTACCGCTCCCGAAGCCGCAATTCTGTTGCGTGCAGCTTAAGCTTTTTATTAGCTGGGATTTTGGCCGAGCACGGTTGCAATGATTTCTTTGGCAGTATCCGAGGACCAGTTGGCATCGCCGCGCAATCGCGCGACCTCTCGCCCTTCGGGGTCGATCAGTACCGTGATGGGCAAGCCGAAAATCGCCATTTGTCCTGCCAGTTCTTGGCGCGGGTCTTGATGACGCGGCAGGTTGTCGACGTTGATCTCTTCAAAGAATTTCTGGATGCCAGTGGGCGAATTCCGGCCTGTAGCGATGGTTAGCACCTCAAAGTCGTCTCCGCCAAACTCAGTCTGAAGCTCTGACAGTTGCGGCATTTCCTTGCGGCAGGGTGCGCACCATGTGGCCCAGAAATTCAACAGGACATACTTGCCACGATAATCTGCCAGTGATGCCTCACCTGCGTCATCCGCCAGTACAAAGGCCGCGTCCGGGGTCATCTTAGCCTCGGAATGAAATATCAGTTTTTTCATGTCGCCGTCGCGCAGTGCAGCGGCGGCGGCAAGGTCTGCATGCGCGGCGGCTGTTGCACCTGCGATTGCACCCAATGAAAGGGCCGTATAAACGAGCGCAGAAACCAGGTATTTCATAATCCCTCCGAAGGGTGACAAAGATGACAGACACGCCAGACGCCAAACGCTCCAACCAGATGTGGGGCGGCCGTTTTGCTGACGGACCCGACGCGATCATGGAAGCAATTAATGCCTCGATCGGGTTCGACAAGCGTATGGCTGCCCAAGATATCGAAGGGTCGCGGGCGCATGCCGCGATGCTGGGTGCGACAGGCATCTTGCAAGCTAGCGATGTCGAAGCCATTCGGGAAGGGCTGCTCACGGTCTTGTCAGAAATTGAAGCGGGGCGTTTCAACTATTCCACGGCACTCGAAGACATTCATATGAACGTTGAGGCGCGCCTCAAAGAGATCATAGGCGAACCCGCAGGCCGCCTGCACACTGGACGCAGCCGGAACGATCAGGTCGCGACCGATTTCAAGCTGTGGGTCCGGGACCAGCTCGATGCCGCTGATGCGGGTCTTTGCGCGCTTATCGCGGCGCTTCTGGATCAGGCCGACGCGGGGGCGGATTGGGTGATGCCCGGCTTCACCCATCTGCAAACTGCACAACCGGTGACATGGGGCCACCATATGATGGCTTACGTCGAGATGTTTGGCCGTGATCTGAGCCGCATCCGTGATGCGCGTGCGCGCATGAACACTTGTCCCTTGGGGGCGGCGGCACTTGCGGGCACGTCCTTTCCGATTGACCGGCACATGACGGCACAGGCTTTGGGCTTTGACGCGCCGGCGGCCAATTCGCTGGATGCGGTCAGCGACCGTGATTTCGCTCTCGAATTTCTGGGGACGGCGAGCATCTGCGCCATGCATCTGAGCCGCTTTGCCGAAGAGCTGGTGATCTGGTCTTCGGCGCAGTTCCGTTTTGTGACGCTATCGGACCGCTTTTCGACGGGGTCTTCGATCATGCCGCAAAAGAAAAACCCGGATGCGGCGGAGCTGATCCGCGCAAAGGTCGGGCGCATCTATGGCGCAAACACTGCGTTGATGATGGTGATGAAAGGGCTGCCGCTGGCCTATTCCAAGGATATGCAGGAAGACAAAGAGCAAGTCTTTGACGCAGCAGACAACCTTATGCTGGCACTTGCCGCGATGACCGGCATGGTCACCGATATGACCGCCAATCGCGACAGCCTCTCGGCGGCAGCCGGGTCAGGGTTCTCGACTGCGACCGACCTGGCGGATTGGCTCGTTCGTGTACTTGGCTTGCCCTTCCGCGATGCACATCACATTACAGGCAGTCTCGTGGCGCTTGCGGAAAGCAAAGGTTACGATCTGCCAGACCTCAGCCTTGAAGACATGCAAACAGCGCATGCGGGCATCACATCTGACGTGTTTGATGTGCTTGGGGTGGAAAACTCGGTCAACAGTCGTGTATCATACGGTGGTACCGCGCCGCTGCGTGTCCGCGAACAGGTGGCGCGCTGGAAGGAGATTTTATCATGACCCGTGGTTTTTTGATGTTCTCTGCCGTTATAGCCTTGGCCGCACTTGCCGCCTGCGGCGTGGATGGTGAGCCGGTCCGCCCAACGGCATCCGCTTATGTCGGTGTCGGGTCGGGTGGCGTTCACTCAAACATCGGCGTCGGGGTCAGCCAGGGCCCTGTCTCTGTCTTTTTGGGATTGTAAGCCAATGCGCATTTTTCTTGGCGCTATGATTTGTGCTGTTTTGAGTGCATGTACGGGTGGCGGTCAGGACGCCGAGACCTACGTAGCACCCCAGCCCGCCGCTGAAACAGCGCCAACAACCGGCATCAATGTGTCGGGCTATGCCAGAGTGGGTGTAGTGAAAGGCGGCTGACATGACTGCGATGCGAATGGTTTTCCTGGCTCTCGCCGTGTGGGGGTCAATACATCCGATGTATTATTTCATCACATGGTTCAACACCAACGGCTATGATCTGATGGCCATGGTTGACGCGTGGCACGTCAACGCGGCGACCAGCGGTCTAGTCTGGGATCTGACGATCGCGGCGGTTGCCCTGACGGTTTGGGTGATCGTTGAAACGATACAGACCCGCCGTTGGATCGGGTTTATCGCCATCCCCGCCACCTTCTGCATCGGCGTCAGCTGTGGTTTGCCGCTTTATTTGTTCTTGCGCAGCCGTCCGACTGCCGCGCAAGAATGAGCCAAGCCGCCCCGTGCGAATGCGCGATTGATCTTGGCACGGGATTTGCGTAAGGCGCGCGCATGGATCATTTTCTTTACAAAGACGGCATCCTCCACGCCGAGGACGTGCCAGTACCGGAAATTGCGGCGGCAGTTGGCACGCCTTTCTACGTCTATTCGACGGCGACATTGTTGCGGCATTTCCAGCTTTTTGATGACGCCCTTGAAGGGATGGACCACCTTGTCTGTTATGCCATGAAAGCAGCGAGCAATCAGGCGATCCTGAAGACGCTGGCAAAGGCGGGTGCGGGTATGGATGTGGTGTCAGCAGGCGAATACTTGCGCGCCAAAGCCGCGGGGGTACCCGGCGAAAAGATCGTTTTTTCCGGCGTGGGCAAGACCGCCGCAGAAATCCGGCTTGCTCTGGAAGGCGGCATTCGCCAGTTCAATGTGGAATCCGAGCCGGAGATGGAAGTGTTGAACGCGACGGCTCTGTCGATGGGCGTTGTGGCCCCGATCACGATCCGTGTGAACCCCGATGTAGATGCGAAAACCCACGCAAAGATTGCGACGGGCAAGTCTGAAAACAAATTCGGCATCCCAATTTCCCGCGCGCGCGAAGTCTATGCGCTTGCCGGCGGGATGGAGGCATTGGATGTCATCGGCATCGATGTGCACATCGGCAGCCAGTTGACCGATCTTACCCCGTTCGAGCTTGCCTACAAGAAAGTTGCGGAACTGACAGAACAGTTGCGCAGCGACGGACACGATATCCGCCGCCTCGATCTGGGGGGCGGCTTGGGCATTCCCTATGCGCGGGACAATCAGGCACCGCCGCTGCCGTCGGATTATGGCGCATTGGTAAAACGCACGCTGGGGCATCTGGGCTGCGAGATCGAAATCGAACCGGGCCGTCTTATCGCTGGGAATGCAGGCATCATGGTGTCCGAAGTGATCTACGTGAAATCCGGCGAAGATCGTGATTTCCTAATCATCGATGGCGCCATGAATGATTTGATAAGACCTGCGATGTATGAAGCGTACCACGATATTATTCCTGTCGTGGAACCTGATGCAGGTATCGATCAGGTGAAATTCGACATCGTGGGGCCGGTTTGCGAATCTGGTGATACCTTCGCAAAGGGGCGCGCCATGCCGCCCGTCGCGTCGGGAGAGCTTGTCGCCTTCCGTTCTGCCGGTGCATATGGCGCAGTAATGAGCAGTGAGTACAATTCTCGACCACTAATTCCTGAAGTTTTAGTACATAACGATCAATTTGCGGTTATCCGCCGACGTCCGACCTTTGACGAAATGATAAATCGAGATACCATTCCTGAATGGCTTTAGGTGCGGCGCGCGCATCTGGGCCCTAGGCAACGGAGCGTGAATGTATGGCGTCTTTTTCCCGAGGTGATGTTGATCGTACCCTGAAGTCGGTGCGGTGGCCCCTGCGTTTGACGTGGGCGGGCATGTTCGCCGAAGCGCTGGTGCAAAGTCTCTGGCCCCTTGTGACGGTTGTGCTCTTGGTGCTGGCTGCTCTGATGCTGGGTCTGCAGGACAGCGTCATCGTCGAAGTGGTTTGGGCCGCCGTCGTTATTTCCAGCCTGGCAGGGCTCAGCGCGCTTGGCTATGCCTTCAAAACGTTCAGGTCCCCTACGCGCGAACAGGCTATCGCGCGATTGGATGCCAGTCTTCCGGGGCGTCCGTTGCAGGCGCTTACAGACACGCAAACAATTGGCGCCAACGATGCCGCATCCACGGCCGTGTGGCGCGCGCACCAAGCCCGCATGGCCGAGCGCGCTGCTACCGCAGAGGCGGTTCCGGCCGATCTGCGCGTGTCGTCCCGTGATCCCTATGCACTGCGCTATATGGCGGTTCTGGCCTTCGCAGTTGCTTTATTATTCGGGTCCATTCTGCGCGTAGGCTCCGTGGCGGATATGACCCCCGGCGGCGGCGGACTGGCGTCTGGTCCCGTCTGGGAAGGCTGGGCGGAAAGCCCGCGGTACACCGGGCGCCCGACGATTTATCTAAACGACATCGACGAAGGTACGCTTTCGGTTCCTGAAGGAAGTTTGATAACAGTCCGGCTTTACGGTGAAGTGGGCGCGTTGACGCTAGCGGAAACAGTTTCGGGTCGGACGGACGTCACATCAGTCGCCGAACCGGCACAGGATTTTGTCGTGGTTCAAGATGGCGAGATTGCGATAAGCGGCCCGGGGGGGCGCGTCTGGCAAGTGGTCGTTCAACCCGATCAGCCGCCAGAGATTGCGGTACTGGAAGACCCTTCGGCCTCGGCGATGGGGGAAATGACGCTGCCTTTCGAGGCGCGTGATGACTATGGGGTTGAAGCGGGCGAAGCACAGTTCGTGATTGATCTGGTGTCTGTGGATCGCCGCTACGGGTTGACCATCGACCCAGAACCGCGGCCCGACCTCGTGGTGCCGCTACCCATGCCGATCTCGGGGGACCGCGCGGCATTCGAAGAAAACCTGATCGAAGACTTCTCTGAACATCCTTGGGCAAATCTACCGGTTACCGTGCGTTTGACTGCGCTGGACGGGGCAGAACAGCAGTTTCAAACCGAACCCCGCGCCATGATTTTGCCGGGGCGCCGGTTCTTTGATCCGATGGCCGCGGCTGTGATTGAAGCGCGCCGCGACTTGCTTTGGTCGCGGGCCAACGGCACGCGGATTGCGCAGGTTTTGCGGGCCGTATCCTATTTGCCGGATGATATATTCCGTAAGGACACTGACAACCTACGCCTGCGTAAAGTCATCAAATCGCTGGAGTTTCATGCCAAATACGGAATGAGCGACGAAAAGCAACAAGAGCTTGCCGATGACATGTGGGAGCTTGCTCTGATCCTCGAAGAAGGTGATCTGGCCGATGCAGCCGAACGGATGCGCCGGGCCCAAGAACGCCTGAACGAAGCGATCAAGAATGGGGCATCCGACGAGGAAATAGCAGAGTTGATGCGCGAGTTAAGACGCGCAACCGAAGATTACTTGCAGCAGTTGTCGCGTCAGGCACAGCGCCAGCAGCAAGAGCAAGGTGAACAGGGTCAGCAAGGCCAGCAGCAGAATTCCATGCAGATGACCCAAGACGACCTGCAACGCATGATGGACCGCATTCAGGAATTGATGGAGCAAGGCCGAATGGCCGAAGCGCAACAGGCACTGCAAGAACTTCAGCAGATGATGGAAAACATGCGGGTCACCCAAGGTCAGCAAGGGCAAGGTGGGCAAAGCCCGGGCGAGCAGGCGATGGAGGGCCTGTCCGAGACCCTGCGCGAACAGCAAGGGCTGAGCGATCAGGCTTTCCGCGATCTGCAGGAACAGTTTAACCCGAACGCGCAAGCAGGCGAAAATCAAGGTAATGAAGGCAGCAACGGCGGTCAGGGCCGTGGCACGGAACATGAAGGTCAGGGCGAAGGACAGGGCCAGCAAGGTGAAGGTCAGGCCCAAAACGGCCAGAACCAGGGTCAGGGTGGCGAGCAGGGCGCGCCCGGTGACAGTATCGCTGATCGTCAGGAAGCATTGCGCGATGAACTGAACCGTCAGCAACAAAATTTGCCCGGTGCTGGTACGCCTGAAGGCGAAGCCGCGCGGGACGCGTTGGACCGTGCAGGCCGCGCCATGGACGGTGCCGAAGACGCGTTGCGGCAAAACGATTTGGCCGAAGCCATCGACAATCAGGGCCAAGCCATGGAAGCACTGCGCGAAGGTATGCGCGCCTTGGGTGAAATGATGTCCGAACAGCAGCAAACCGGGCAACCGGGCCAAGGCATGCAGGAAAGCGACCAGCGCGCCAACAGCCGTGACCCCTTAGGCCGCGAATCCGGCAATTCAGGCGTACAGGGCGACGACAGCCCACTGGCATTGAACGAAGACGCCTATGGTCGTGCCCGTGAACTGCTCGATGAGATTCGGCGCCGGTCGGGTGAAACCGAACGCCCCGAGGTCGAGCGTGACTACCTCAACCGATTGCTGGACCGGTTTTAAGGTAACAACGCGGGCTTATTGCCCCGTAGAAGTCGCAGCTTGGTCAAGCCAGCTGAGCATGCCCGTGACCTGTGCATCCAGCCAGTCGCGCCAAGTGTCGATCATCGCGGCATAGGTGCTCATAGGCGCTTCGAGTTGCGGAACCGCGTTCACGATCTGGGGCGCAAATGCGTAGGCCAAGGCAAGAACGGCGACCAGTGCGACGGCAAAGACAAAGCCAAGCCGGGAACTGCGCTGCTCCTGCACTTCAATTTGTGCCGTTTGTCCGGGGTCAGTTGCAGGCGACCGGTCGTTGTTGGATCTCAAGGTCGAATTAATTTCTTCTATGTCCGGCAATAGATCGCGCCGCGATCCAAGATCTGCGGCTGTCGAGGCGTCCATTGTTGTCTTTTCGGCAGTTGAAGGTGGTTCGCCACGCATCCGCGCCATGCGCTCGCGGGCTTCTCGGGCGCGTTTGCCTGCATCATCCGAACCTTCGGACAGCCCGAGTTCGGGCTGGCTCTCCATGCTGCCCATCTCATTGCGCCGGGCTTGTTCTTCCAACTCGGCCTCGGCGCGCAGCACGTCTGCGACAGACGGATCAAGCTCGCGACGGGTCGGCGCTGGACGATCTGCCGGTGGCGTGGGAGGCGGGGTTTCTTCTACATGATCTGGATGATCTGGCGCACCGAACGCCTCTTCCTCTTCGGCAGGTTCGGGCTCGGGCGTATCGAAGCTAACGAATTCTTCGTCTTCTTGCGGCTCCATGTTCGCCACAGCCTCAGCTGCCGCAACTTCATCGGGGTGACTTTGGTACCATGTGTTGCCGCAGTTCGAGCACTGCACATCACGGCCCTCTGGCGGCATGACGTCATCCGGTACCTCGTACTGCGCATCGCAATTAGGACAAATCAAACGCATGATGGCTCCTGCTGCATCGTAACCCCGTGTTTTTCGTGTTTTTTGACAGCATATGGGCAAGCTGTCTCTGCGAAAAGTGTTAACTCCGGAAAATCTGCGCAAGTGATGCATTGAAACCAGCCTTCCACTGGGGCAAAAGGGCGCTGAGCAGCATCCGGAGGCCACGTGATCGAGTTGAACAATGTCGCCTATAGTTACAACGGCGGCGCACTTCTTTCCGATGTTTCAATCAGTCTGGCACCGGGCTCTTTCCATTTTCTGACTGGACCTTCAGGTGCAGGCAAAACGACGTTGCTAAAACTGTGCTACGGTGCTTTGCGACCGACTTCAGGCAAGATTGACGTGTTTGGCAAAGACCTTTCCACGTTGACCCGTGACGAGATCGCAACCTTGCGCAGACGCATGGGGGTTGTGCATCAGGACTGCCAGTTCCTTGATCACTTGAACGTGTCAGAGAATATCGCACTGCCCCTTAATGTAGCTGGCCGCAGCGCTGATGATGCCGAAGCGCTTGAAGATCTCAGTGAATTGATGGCGTGGGTTGGATTGACACACCGCGCAGAGGCCTTCCCTCCAGAGCTATCGGGTGGTGAGCGGCAGCGCGCGGCGCTGGCGCGGGGTGTAATCATGTCGCCTGATCTTCTGATCGCGGATGAACCCACGGGCAATGTGGATTGGGAAATGTCGCAGCGGCTTTTGCGGCTGCTGGTTGAATTGAATAAAATGGGCAAGACAATCCTGATTGCGACCCATGATCTTAGCTTGATCCGTGCAGCCAAGGCGCAAGTGCAAGCGCGGGTTTTGCGCATAGCAAATAATAGTATTCAATTGGCAGGAGCAGACCTGTGAGGGGCATGCTAAGCACCATTCTTGGGCCGTTGAGGGGGGATGCGCACGCGGACAGTATCGTTCCGCCATCAGGTGCGACCGCGCAACTGGTCGTTCTGTCAGCAGCGGCCATGGCTTTTCTGGCGGTTTTTGCACTTGCGCTCAGCCTTGCTTCGGGCCGTCTTGCAGACCGGTGGGGCGACGAGCTTGGACAAGGCGCCACGATCCGGATATCAGCGCCTGCTGACGCGCGGGTTGCGCAGACCGAAACAGCACTTCGTATTTTGGAAACAACTGCGGGCGTTGCTTTTGCAAGGGCACTGGATGCGTCTGAACAGCAAGCGTTGCTCGAGCCGTGGTTCGGACCGGATCTTGATCTTGCAAGTCTACCGGTGCCGCAACTGATCGAAATCATATCGGAGGAAGGTGGTTTTGATGCCACAGGCCTTCGGTTGCGCCTCGAGGCAGAGGTGCCAGATGCGGTGCTTGACGATCACGCGCAATGGCGAGCACCGCTTGTTCAGTCGGCGGGTCGTCTTAAGACACTGGGCACTGTGTCGGTTCTGTTGCTGGCGGTTATTATGGCTGCAATGGTGACGCTGGCGGCCAATACCGCGCTTGCGACCAATGCTCAGGTGATCAAAGTTCTGCGGCTTGTCGGTGCATCGGACAGATACATTGCGACTGCCTTTGTCCGCCGGTTTACCATGCGGTCGGCGGCAGGCGCGGCTGCAGGCGCGATGTTCGGCATGGTGGCCGTGCGGATGCTGCCGTCTGCATCGAATACGGCGGGCTTTCTGACGGGGCTTGGCTTTCAGGGCGGGCAGTGGTTTCTTCCTGTGCTTATACCGGTCATGGCAGGCGTCGTGGCGTTCATCGCGACAGGATGGGCCGCACGCCGCGTTCTGAGAGAGGTGGCGTAGTGTTTCAATATATTCGTTCAGTGCTGTTCATCGCACAAATGTATGTGGCAATGCCGATCATCGGACTGCTATTTGCGCCATGGGCATTGTTGGATAAACGCGGGGCTTATGCGTGTTGCAAAGGCTATTCACGCTACGTTTTCTGGACGGCAAGCTGGATGGTCGGGCTAAAGTGCGAAGTCCGTGGGACACCACCCGAAGGCGAA
Organism: uncultured Alphaproteobacteria bacterium; assembly: GCA_963796445.1. Taxonomy (GTDB): domain Bacteria; phylum Pseudomonadota; class Alphaproteobacteria; order Rhodobacterales; family Rhodobacteraceae; genus Roseobacter. The sequence goes on from CAWCLQ010000012.1 coordinate 385,433, forward strand.
GCACTTATCGCGGCCAAGCATCAGTCGTTTCTTGATATTATGATGATTTTCACGGCGCTGCCTGCCGGTAAGTTCATTATGAAGAAAGAGATATTGATGACGCCGATCATCGGCCTTTATGCGCGTCGGTTGGAATGCGTGGCGGTGGACCGGGGTAAGCGGGGGGCCGCTATCGAACAAATGGTTGCAGATGTTGAGGCCGGACGCAGCACGCCGGGTCAGTTGATTATCTATTCGCAGGGCACGCGCGTCCCGCCTGGTGAAAAACGCCCCTATAAGGTGGGAACCGGCATTCTTTACGAGCAGTTGCACCAACCCTGTGTACCCGTTGCGACGAATGTGGGTGTGCTGTGGCCGAAACACGGTCTGCTGCGTAAACCGGGCGTTGCGGTTGTCGAGTTTCTGCCAACAATCGAGCCCGGACTGGACCGCGATACGTTTATGGATCGGCTTGAAACTGATGTGGAAAGGCGATCTGATGCGCTGATGGCTGAGGCTGGTTTCATAGGTAAACCCGATGGCTGACCCCATTACCGACATTGCCGCACTTGAGGCGTTGTACGGCACGCCGGGCACACCGTCATTGCGCAAGGTCGCGCGCCGCATGACGCCTCTCTATCGTCAATGGATTATGTCATCCAAGTTCTGTGTTTTGTCGACCGTCGGCCCTAACGGAACGGATGGCAGTCCCCGCGGAGACAACGGCCCCGTGGTGATCGAGCAAGACCCCGGTACATTGTTGATGCCGGACTGGCGCGGTAACAACCGTCTGGATTCGCTACGGAATATTGTGAATGACGGTCGTGTGTCCCTGATGTTCATGATTGCGGGTTCAAACACTGTGGTACGTGTTAACGGACAGGCACAATTGACCGCTGATCCAGATTTGCGCGCGCAGTTCGACAAGTCGGGGCGGCAACCGGCTACGGTGATCGTGATCGAAATCGGTGAAATTTACACACAATGCGCGCGTGCGCTGATGCGTTCGGGGGTGTGGTCTGACCGGGATAAAAACGAAGCTTTGCCAACGCCGGGACAGATCCTTGCCGAAATGACCGATGGCGAAGAGGGTGGCGCGCTTTATGACGAAGCGTGGCCTGCGCGGGCCATCAAGTCCATGTGGTAGGGCTCTGCGACGGGTGTCGCTTTGGCAAGCCGCCATTTTACGAAGATCATGGCGCGCAGGAAAACGCATCAGCGCAAAAAGATACGCCCCACCGTGCAAAAGGCGGGACGTGTTGTCAGTTTAGCATGTGAGGGGCCGCTTACATATGTATCGGGCCGTCGCCACAGGCTAGTGCTGCTTCTCGGACCGCTTCCGAATAGGTCGGGTGTGCGTGGCAGGTCATGGCTAGATCTTCGGCAGATGCGCCGAATTCCATGGCCACGCAAATCTCGTGAATAAGATCGCCTGCTGCCGGCCCCACGATGTGCGCCCCTAGAATACGGTCGCTGGTTTTATCGACGATGATTTTGACAAAGCCGTCACCAGCAAAGTTTGCCTTGGCACGGCCGTTACCCATAAAGCTGAATTTTCCGACTTTGTAGTCGTGACCCGCTTCCTTGAGGCTTTCTTCGGTGTGGCCGACATTGGCAACTTCGGGGTGGGTATAGATCACGCCAGGGATCACGCTGTAGTTGACGTGTCCATGCTTACCCGCGACTTGTTCAGCGGCTGCCATGCCTTCGTCTTCGGCTTTGTGCGCCAACATCGGCCCGTCGATCACATCGCCGATGGCATAGATACCGGGCACTGAGGTTTCCCATGTGGCGTTAACCTCGATCTGGCCGCGCTTGGACATCTTAATGCCCAGTGCATCAAGCCCAAGGCCTTCGGTAAAGGGTTTGCGCCCCGTGGCCACCAGCACCACGTCCGCGTCCAGAACATGTTCGCTGTCGTCCTTGCGCAGTTTGTAATGCACTTTGGCTTTGGTCTTTGTGCTTTCTGTTTTTTGCACAGCCGCACCCATGATAAAGTTAAGCCCCTGCTTTTTCAGTATCTTCTGGAAGGCCTTCTGCACTTCGCCGTCCATGCCGGGGGTGATGACATCAAGGAATTCCACAACGGTCACCTCTGAGCCAAGCCGCGCGTAGACAGACCCAAGTTCAAGTCCGATGACGCCTGCGCCGATCACGACCATCTTCTTTGGGATCTTGCCCAGTTCCAGTGCGCCGGTGGATGTGACCACGACTTTTTCGTCGACCTCGACGCCGGGCAGGGAGGCAGGTTCAGAACCTGAGGCGATAATGATGTTCTTGGCCTCATGGATTTCGTCGCCGACTTTGACCTTGCCAATTTCGGGGATGGACCCCCAGCCTTTCAGCCATTCCACCTTGTTCTTTTTGAACAGGAATTCGATACCCTTGGTATTCTGGCCGATGGTATCGTCTTTGTAGGCCATCATCTGTTTCCAATCGACAGAAGGGCTTTTTCCCTTGAGACCCATGGCGGCAAAGTTATGCTCTGCCTCGTGCAGCATGTGGCTGGCGTGTAGCAAGGCCTTGGACGGAATACAGCCTACGTTCAGGCAGGTGCCGCCAAGCGTTTCGCGACCTTCAACGCAAGCGACCTTGAGGCCCAGTTGCGCGCAGCGTATTGCACAGACATAGCCGCCGGGGCCGGAGCCGATGATGATAACGTCGTAGCTAGCCATGAGATATTTCCTTTAGGTCTGGACGTTTTTGGCGCGTCGGTGACGCGTCGGTGTTACGTCGGTATTACGTCGGTGCGCAGCGCGCGGTGGCAAATGGGGTTGTTCATGAAAAAACATCAAAAGAGCGCCGCAAGCAACATGCAGAGTGTCGCGCCAAAACCCACCATCCAGATGAGCGACCGCCACGGGCTGAGGCCAAAGGCATAAGCGGGCACATAGGCGATGCGGGCGGCGTAGTAGAGCCATGCGCAGGTCACGGTAAAGGGAGTTGATTGCTCTGACAGCGTGACGACCAGCACCGCGATGGCAAAAAGGATCAGCCCTTCAAAGTGGTTGGTAAGTGCGCGTTGCAATCGTCCTGCAACGCCGGTGAGGTGCACCGGGGTGTCGCGGGGGCCGAGGGCTGTTGCGGTGCCGACTTGTAGGTTGGCCGCGACCGAATAAGCGCCGAATTGCAGCATCTGCAGCAAGGCAGCGAGGGTGAGGACTGTAAGTTCAGGTGTCATTTCCGGCTTTCTTTTGTCTGATGAAAATGACCAATGGAATGATCCACCCGCAAAAGGCGAATAGAAACAGAATGCCTTCGCCGCTAAGACGTATTGCATCTGTTGCTTCGGCAGCGAACATAGGAACACACACGACCGCTGATAAAAGCCAGACGCGCAGCCATGCTTCAACTGGCCTTTCTCTCACAAACGTTTCGACCCTTTGGGCTGACCGTGCCAGCGGCTGCAAATACCGTGGCGGAGGCTCGTCATCGGGAGGGCCGGGCGAGTAGCTCATTCGGATCGCCTCACAAAGCCAGAAAATACAGCAGCGCTGTGCTGAGCAGGCCCACCGTCCACGCAAGACTGCGGATACCCGTCAGCTTGAAGGCATAGGCAGGGACGTAGACGATGCGCGCGAGCAGGAAGACCTGTGCGGCGAGCACGCTTTGGTTGGTGGAACTGTCCGTGACGACGATCAGCAGGATGGCGGGCGCAAAGAGCACCATCGCGGTGATGGAGTTGTTGAGCGCCCGTTCGAGGCGGCCCGCGATTCCAGATACGGTACGGATTTCATCGCGGCTGCCCAGAAGGTAGCCCATACCAAGCTGCGTCATCGCTCCGGTTGCTTGCAGCAAGAGCGTGATGATGACGAGGAAGCCGTATAGGACGAGAACGGTAATTTCGGTCATGTGTTATTTCTCCGGTTCGTGCCGTCTGTTCAGCGATGGAAAGGTCAGTGCCGCGCAACGCCACATAAGCGAAGCATACCCCAATGAGATACTGGTAAGCATGAACCACGGATATGCTGCGCTGTTGGCGCCAGTTTTGCGTAGGGTCGCGTCAATCGCAAGCACCACGATGTTCAGAATGTTCCACAAAAAGAAACCGGTGGCGAGGGCCTCCCGGTTACGTTTTTCCCAGCGGCACAGTGCAACGCGGTCCCAGGCTTTGCGGTCAATATAGAAAAACTGGGTCCTTATGGCCAGCACACCTGACAAGAGCCACAGTGACGAAATGGCGATTAGAATGCCGACATCGGTTTGCAATCGGAACATCACATCAAACCAGAAGGCCAGAAAAGCCATGAAAGACACCGCATAAAGACATAACGCCAACAGGGCTTGCCTTGCGTTATTGTCTTTGCGGCGTTCAGGCATGTGTTGTCCTAACTTGGGGGCATAGCGGCGGGAAAACGATCCGCGCCGCTGTGCCAGACTTAAAGATCCATAAGCAGTCGCCGGGGATCTTCCAATGCCTCTTTGACACGTACAAGGAAGGTCACAGCCCCTTTGCCGTCAACGATCCGGTGGTCGTAGGATAGCGCCAGATACATCATCGGGCGGATAACTACCTGTCCGTTGATCGCCATCGGCCGGTCCTGAATCTTGTGCATGCCCAGAATACCCGACTGTGGTGGATTCAGAATGGGCGAGGACATCAGCGAGCCGTAGACACCACCGTTCGAGATGGTGAAGGTACCGCCCTGCATTTCGGCCATGGAGAGTTTGCCATCCCGTGCGCGGGCGCCTTTTTCAGCGATCGCTTGTTCGATTGCGTGGAAGGACATGGCGTCGGCGTCACGGATCACCGGTACAACAAGTCCCGTGGGCGTACCGGCGGCAATGCCCATATGCACGAAGTTCTTATAGACGATGTCTGTGCCGTCAATCTCGGCGTTGACCTCTGGCACTTCACGCAGCGCGTGACAGCAGGCTTTGGTGAAAAAGGACATAAAGCCCAGTTTCACACCGTGTTTCTTGAAGAACAGGTCTTTGTATTCGTTGCGCAGCGCCATCACCTCGGTCATGTCGACCTCGTTATAGGTGGTGAGCATCGCGGCGGTGTTCTGGCTGTCTTTCAGACGCTTGGCGATGGTCTGGCGCAGGCGGGTCATCTTGACCCGCTCTTCGCGGCTTGCATCGTCGGCGGACACAGGTGCTCGCGGTGCTGCGGCGGGCGCAGGTGTGGCCGAGGCTACTGCAATCGCGCTGGCCACATCTTCTTTCATGATGCGCCCGTCACGGCCTGTGCCTTTGACCTGATCCGCGCTGATGCCTGCTTCGGCCATTGCCTTTTTGGCGGAGGGTGCGTCTTCAACGTCCTTTTCAGGTCCACCCTGACCGGCGGCGGGCAGGTCGTATTGTGTCTTGCCGGCAGGTGCCGCACTTTCGGTTGGGGCAGTAGCGCCTTCGCCAGCGGACATAATTGCAAGCTTGCCGCCTGCGCCAACGGTTTCGCCTTCAGGGGCGAGGATCTCGGTTAACACACCTGCGGCTGGCGCTGGCACTTCAACGGATACCTTGTCTGTCTCCAGCTCGCAGAGCATTTCGTCTTGTGCAACGGTGTCGCCCACGGCCTTGAACCAAGTGCTTACGGTGGCTTCGGTGACGCTTTCGCCCAGCGTGGGCACCATGACGTCAATGTTTTTGCTATCGCGCAGCTTCACATCTGAAGATCCTGCATCGATTGCCTTGGGTGCGGCCGCTTCGGACTTTGCAGGGGCCGCACTGTCGGCGTCGCCTTCGGTTATCGTTGCGAGCAGGGCGTCCACACCCACGGTATCGCCTTCACCGGCGACGATTTCGCCCAGTGTTCCAGCGATAGGGGAGGGCACCTCGACGGTTACTTTATCGGTTTCCAATTCGCAGAGCATTTCGTCCACGGCGACAGCCTCACCGGGCTTTTTGAACCATGTGGCGACGGTCGCCTCGGTCACGGATTCGCCTAACGTGGGTACGCGTACATCGGTGGTCATTGTTATTTCCCTTCAATCGTCAGCGCTTCGTTTACGAGCGCTGCTTGCTGTGCTTTGTGTTGGCTTGCGAGCCCTGTTGCGGGCGAGGCTGATGTGGCGCGGCCCACGTAGCGGGGGCGCGGATGTTTGGCTTTGATGCGGCCGAGGACCCATTCGATGTTTGGCTCGATGAACGTCCAGGCGCCTTGGTTTTTCGGTTCTTCCTGACACCAGACCACTTCGGCCTGTTTAAATCGTTCCAGCTCTTTCACCGCGGATTGCGCGGGGAAGGGGTAGAACTGCTCGACACGCAGCAGGTAGATGTCGTCGATGCCGCGCTCGTCGCGTTCTTCCAGAAGATCATAGTACACCTTGCCGGAACACATCACCACGCGCTTAATCTTGCTATCCGCGACCAGCTTGGTGTTGGAGTTGCCCTGTTGTGCGTCATCCCACATCAGGCGGTGGAAGCTAGAGCCCGTTGTGAACTCTGCCGCCGTTGAGATCGCCAACTTGTGGCGCAAAAGCGACTTTGGCGTCATCAGGATCAGCGGTTTGCGGAAACTGCGGTGGATCTGACGGCGCAGGATGTGGAAATAGTTAGCAGGGGTCGTGCAGTTGGCGACGATCCAGTTGTCCTGACCGCACATCTGCAAGAACCGCTCAAGCCGTGCAGACGAGTGTTCGGGGCCTTGGCCCTCAAAACCATGTGGCAACAGGCATACAAGACCGGACATGCGCAGCCATTTGCTTTCGCCCGACGAAATAAACTGGTCGAACATGATTTGTGCACCGTTGGCAAAGTCGCCGAATTGCGCCTCCCAGAGCGTCAGCGCGTTGGGTTCAGCCAGCGAGTAGCCGTATTCAAAGCCCAAGACCGCGTATTCCGACAGCATCGAGTCGATGACTTCGTAATGCGCCTGACCCGGCTTGATGTTGTTCAGGGGGAAGTAACGTTCTTCGGTGTTTTGGTCGATGAGCCCCGAATGGCGCTGCGAGAACGTGCCGCGCGTGCTGTCCTGACCAGCAAGACGCACAGGAAACCCTTCGGTCAGCAGCGACCCGAAAGCGATCGCCTCTGCGGTTGCCCAGTCAAAGCCTTTGCCGCTTTTGAACATTTCTGTCTTGGCTTCCATGAGACGTCCAACTGTTTTATGGATCGGAATGCCCTCGGGCACGGACACAAGTGCCTTACCAACTTCTTCCATCGTTTTTTTGGAAATGGCAGTCTTGCCACGCTGGTACTTTTTCTCAGCCATCTTATCGAGGTGTGACCACTTGCCATCAAGCCAGTCGGCCTTGTTGGGGCGGTATTCCTTACCGGCTTCGAACTCTTCGTTCATATAGGCCTGAAAGGCGGCTTTCATGTCTTCGATTTCGCCTTCAGGGATCAGCCCGTCTTTGACGAGGCGCTCTGTATAGAGGCTCAGGGTGGTTTTGTGGCCTTTGATCCTTTTGTACATGATCGGGTTGGTGAACATGGGCTCGTCGCCCTCGTTGTGGCCAAACCGGCGGTAGCAGAAGATGTCGATCACCACGTCCTTGCGGAACTTCTGACGGAACTCTGTGGCAACTTTGGCTGCGTGCACCACGGCTTCGGGGTCGTCGCCGTTGACATGGAAAATTGGTGCCTCAACCACCAGCGCGTTATCTGTCGGATAGGGGCTGGAGCGTGAGAAGTGCGGTGCGGTCGTAAAGCCGATTTGGTTGTTCACGACGATATGCATTGTGCCGCCGGCTTTGTGTCCGCGCAGACCCGACAGCGCGAAGCATTCCGCCACGACGCCTTGTCCCGCAAAAGCTGCATCACCATGCAGCAGAATGGGCATTACGGATGTGCGTTCAGGGTCGTTGTTCTGGTCTTGTTTGGCGCGGCATTTGCCGATCACAACCGGGTTAACGGCTTCAAGGTGGGATGGGTTGGCCGTCAGGCTGAGGTGGACAGAATTGCCGTCGAATTCGCGGTCGGACGAGGCACCAAGGTGGTATTTTACGTCGCCCGATCCATCAACGTCTTCAGGCTTGAAACTGCCGCCCTGGAATTCGTTAAAAATGGCGCGATAGGGTTTGGCCATCACATTGGCCAGCACCGACAGACGCCCGCGGTGGGGCATCCCAATCACGATATCGCGCACGCCCAAAGCGCCGCCGCGCTTGATGATCTGCTCCATCGCGGGCACGAGGCTTTCGCCGCCATCGAGGCCAAAGCGTTTGGTACCCATGTATTTCACATGCAGGAATTTCTCGAAGCCTTCCGCCTCGACCAGCTTTGACAGAATGGCTTTTCGGCCTTCTCGGGTAAACTGAACTTCCTTGCCCAGGCCCTCGATGCGTTCTTTCAGCCAGCCCGCTTCTTCTGGGTTGGAGATGTGCATGTATTGTAGCGCGAAGGTGCCGCAGTAGGTCCGCTTTACGATCGAGATGATTTCGCGCATCGTCGCAACGTCGAGACCAAGCACCTTGTCGATAAAGATCGGGCGGTCCATGTCGGCTTCGGTAAAGCCATAGGATTTTGGGTCTAGCTCCGGGTGCGGGGTCTGGTCGCGCATGCCCAGTGGGTCAAGATCTGCAACCAAATGGCCCCGGATGCGATAAGCCCGGATCAACATCAGCGCGCGGATACTGTCCAGCACGGCGCGTTTGATCTGTTCGTTGGATACTTCGACGCCGGCCTCGGCCGCTTTAGCCTCAATTTTCTTCCCCGCGGCTTTGGCTTCGGGCTCGGGCGCCCATTCGCCGGTGAGCGCTGCCGTCAGATCATCGCCCGGTTGGGGTGGCCAGTCGGTGCGCGCCCATGACGGGCCTGCTGCTTCGTGTTTGATCGATACCTCATCATCACCCATCGCCTTGAAGAAGGCCTGCCAGGCTTCATCCACCGCGCCCGGGTCGTTGGCATAACGCGCATACATCTGTTCGAGGTATTCGGCATTGTGCCCTTGCATGAAACTGGAGGCGTGGAATTGATCGTTTTGGGGATGATCGGTCATGGATGTACCTCATGGGGATTGGGACCGTATTGGTTTTGGCCGGGTTGGCTGGGGCGGGTGAGCCACCAGAAGACAATAAGGGGTGAAATGGCGACAACGAGCAGCGCGAGGCCAATGATGATACCGAAGGTTCCTTCGAATAGCATCGCCGGGTCACCGCCCTGCATGGCATCAAAGCCGCCTGCAAGGCCGATGAAGGTCAAAAGACCGACAACTGCGATTAGCGGGTAGAAAAGATAAAGGCCGGAACGGCCTGTGTCGTGCATCCGCCGGAAGCCAACGGCGAGACCGGGGATGAAGGTGGCCAGATTAAACGCACCTGACAAGAGCGTTGGTCCGTCCGGTGTGCGGGTGATCCCATTGATAAAGCCTTCGAGCGCGCCAAAGAGTGCGCCGCCGAGGATGCAGAAAAGGAAGAACCACCAGTATTCGGACCGGCTGGCACGTCCCGAAAAGGTGAAGTATTTGCGAAGGCAGGTTATGATGGCTTGCTGGAAGGTCATCAGTTCGCACGCACTACAAAAACAGATCGCAAAACCAGATCAGACGCTGTTTCGAAACGGTCATCCTTCTGTTGCCCGTGTTCGGATCGCAAATAGGCATAATTGACTTCCGGCCCGGATGTACGCCAGCGCTCAAAAGCTGCGCCTCGCGTGGCCGCATCTGCGTCATCGGCCAAAAGCAAGGCTGTTAGCGCGGGGTTCAAGACAGAGCTCGTGGCTGTTTCACATATCAGTTGAGAATAACCCGTGCCGCGAAAGAAATCGATTATGGCTACTGCCTCGTCTTCCGGGGCTTGAACAACGAAAACCAGTCTGGCTGACTCATCGCCTTGGAATGAACCCCGCTGTTCAAAGACGGCGGAGTCAACGGCTCTCCGAACATATGTAAGAGCATTTTCCGTCAGGTCGCTTTGAGTTTTCTGGAAGTGGTTCGGGTAGCTGCGTTCGCTCATTGAGGTGCGCGCCTTGATGTTGGCGATTTCATTGACCGTGCGCCGGAAAACTTCTACTTCGGAAACGTCACGCCAGCCCAGAGCATTCAACTGGGAAATTGCCAAACCAGGATCTAGTTCGGCGGCCTGGCAACTGGCGTAGACTGTCAATGCATGGCCTGAACCAGTCGGCAATTGCTGCGCCGAAACACCTGCTGCTGGCATGGCCAGCAAAGCGAATGTAGTTAGATGGCGCAGCAATCTCACAGTCAGCCCTTCGCAATCGCTTCCTGCACGGCCTCGCCTAGTGTTGCGGGGCTGTCGGCGACCACGATTCCGGCGGCGCGCATGGCTTCAATCTTGTCTTCGGCGCCACCTTTGCCACCGGCAACGATCGCGCCGGCGTGGCCCATGCGACGTCCGGGAGGGGCGGTGCGCCCTGCGATGAAACCTGCCGTTGGCTTCCAGCGACCGGCTTTCTTTTCGTCTGCAAGAAACTGGGCTGCGTCTTCTTCGGCGGAGCCGCCGATTTCACCGATCATGATGATCGACTGTGTCTCTGGGTCGGCAAGGAACATCTCCAGCACGTCAATGTGTTCGGTGCCTTTGATCGGGTCGCCGCCGATGCCTACTGCAGTGGACTGGCCGTAGCCCAGATCGGTGGTCTGTTTGACCGCTTCATATGTCAAGGTGCCGGAGCGTGAAACCACGCCACAAGACCCGCGCTTGTGGATGTGACCGGGCATGATGCCGATTTTGCAGGCGTCGGGCGTAATCACACCCGGGCAGTTGGGGCCGACAAGCCGCGATTTGGACCCTTCAAGCGCGCGCTGCACTTTCATCATATCCAGCACAGGGATGCCTTCGGTGATGCATACAATCAACTCCATCTCGGCGTCGATGGCCTCGAGGATCGAATCTGCTGCGAAGGGGGGAGGCACATAGATCACAGAGGCGTTGGCCCCGGTCACATGTCTTGCTTCGTGCACGGAATTGAACACCGGTAGGTCAAGGTGCGTCTGCCCACCTTTTCCAGGGGTGACACCACCAACCATTTTGGTGCCATAAGCGATCGCCTGTTCAGTGTGGAATGTACCCTGCGAACCGGTAAGGCCCTGACAGATCACTTTGGTGTTTTCGTCGATAAGTACGGCCATTTTACTTCCTTTGACTTAACTTCTGCGCGGGCTCTGTGGCCTTGCGCGATTTCGGATGCCACCTGTTGGGGCGGCGAAATTGGTTGCAACCTTTGGCTGTGCCTTAGCCTTTAACTGCTTTCACGATCTTCTGTGCGCCGTCTTTCAGGTCGTCGGCGGCGATCACATCAACGTCTGAGTTGTTGATGATGTCTTTGCCCTGCTGAACGTTCGTGCCCTCAAGGCGGACAACCAGCGGCACTTTCAGGCCTACTTCCTTTACCGCGGCGACAACACCTTCAGCGATGACGTCGCAGCGCATGATGCCACCGAAGATGTTGACGAGGATGCCCTTCACGTTCGGGTCTGATGTGATGATTTTGAACGCTTCTGTCACTTTTTCTTTCGTCGCACCGCCACCCACGTCGAGGAAGTTGGCAGGCTCGGCTCCGTATAGCTTGATGATGTCCATCGTCGCCATCGCCAGGCCCGCGCCGTTCACCATACAACCGATTTCACCGTCTAGCGCGATGTAGTTGAGGTCGTATTTGGACGCCTCAAGTTCTTTGCTGTCTTCTTCGGTGGTGTCGCGCAATTCAGAGATGTCCGGGTGGCGGTACATGGCGTTGCCGTCGAATGCGACCTTGGCATCCAGCACTTTGAGATCGCCGCTATCGGTCACGATCAGCGGGTTAATCTCGAGCATCTCCATGTCTTTTTCGATGAATGCTTTGTACAGCAGCCCCATCAGAACCACACATTGTTTGACCTGCTTGCCTTCAAGGCCAAGCGAAAAGGCGATGCGGCGACCATGAAAGGCCTGATAGCCTGTCGCAGGATCAACAGAGAACGACAGAATTTTCTCAGGGGTTGCCGCCGCGACTTCCTCGATGTCCATGCCGCCCTCGGTGGAGCAAACAAAGCTCACACGGCTGGTCTGGCGGTCAACGAGAAGTGCGAGGTAAAGCTCGGTTTCGATGCCAGAGCCGTCTTCGATGTAGATGCGGTTCACTTGCTTGCCCGCGGGGCCGGTCTGGTGGGTGACCAGCGTGCGCCCCAGCATCTTCTTGGCCTCTTCAGCAGCTTCTTCGACAGATTTTGTCAACCGGACGCCGCCTTTTTCGCCTGCGTCGGCCTCCTTGAATGACCCTTTGCCGCGCCCGCCTGCGTGGATTTGCGCTTTGACGACCCACATCGGGCCATCAAGTGCACCAGCGGCAGTTTTCGCATCTTCTGCCTTTAGTACAACGCGTCCGTCTGAGACAGGCGCCCCATAGCTGCGAAGAAGGGCTTTGGCTTGGTATTCGTGGATATTCATTCTATCTGTCCCGTGTGGCTGCGTTTGCCCGCTTTATAGGCATGCTGTTAACCGATGTGGGAAGCAGATTTTGAGAGTTATGCTGTTTTGATGCCAAATTCTGAATTTTGTGATCACACGTTTTAATGCCGTGATCACAAATTTTGTCTCGACACCTATGTGGTTGAGAATCACTGGCTTTGCTCAGGAAATGGTCAGTATGCCATTGTGTACATCTTCCGGGGCTTTTGTTCGACACAAAAAAAGCCGACCCAAAAGGGCCGGCTTTTGATTTTTGAGAGCCTATTGGCGTTACGCTTGCTTGCGACGCCGTGCAGCCCATCCAAGACCCCCGATACCAGCCAGCAACAGCGGGAGCGTGGCAGGGACAGGAACGGGTGCTACGGAAGATCCGATGCGGACATCGTCCATGCCAAAACCGTCACCATCATCAATTGCAAAGCTGATTAACGCACTGTCAACGAGACTGTCGAAAGTAATCGAGATCAGGAACAGGTCCGCGTTGTCCGGGTCCGATTGGTTACCCGGAAGCGTTGCACTCGAATATTCGCTTGAAATGTTGAACTCTTCGTGACCCACAAAGATAGAAAAGACGTTGCTGCCGACATCATCCACATCCATCAGGAACAGGCTGATGCTATCGAACATACCCAAACCGCTGATGTCCAGATTGATAGCTGCGTTGTCGTTACTGTCCAGCCAGTTGCTACCGTCCAGCGTCGTGTTGTAGCGCCCGAATTTCGACAAGTCACGAATAAGGCTCTCATCCTCGGGTTGATTACAGGACCCTCCACAAGTGTCGCCAGCAGTCGTCGTGAATTCGCCAACGGTCGCAGTAAATGGCGTGAAGTCACCAACAGAACCATCACCTGAGCCGCTCCCGTTGGTAAAGGGCACCGGGGTGAAGTTTTCGAAGTCCTCCAATGCGACTTCGTTGTCATCGTCGATGACGGCTCTGTCCGCTTTTGCTGCTGCGATATCGGAGCCTGAGTTGGTGTAACTAGACCAAGTCAAAGATGCCGCCGAGGCACCGGATGCGACGATACAAAGCGCCGCGGTAAGCGCAATACCACTCATTATTTCTGATTTCATTCCGTATCTCCTCGTTAAACTGGCCTGTCGGTTTCGGAAAACAGAGAAAACATCTCTCAACCACAGGCGAACAACTGATCGTTCACTCGCTCAAAGATAATATAAGCCTTTAGGGATTGTGAGCCCTGAAAGAGCAAAAGTGACAGAAAAAAGGCGGCTTTCCCGCGGAGGTAGTGTATTTTCCAGACTTCCACCCGCCAAAGCAGAAATGGCCAGCGAATGCCGCTGGCCATTGGTCTTTTAAGCTGAACAATCCACGTTAGGTCAAAGAATTGTCAATTCCCTGACAGGCTTCAACAAGGCCTTTGACCGCCTTCACCGAGCTGTCGAACATAGCTTGTTCGTCTTTGTTCATCGAAATTTCGACTACGCGCTCGATGCCGCCTGCACCAATAACGGTTGGAACACCGACATAAAAACCATTCAAGCCGTAGGCACCATCCACGTAAGCGGCACATGGCAAAAGGCGTTTTTGGTCTTTCAGGTAGCTTTCCGCCATCTCGATGGCCGAGGTTGCGGGGGCGTAGAAAGCAGAACCTGTTTTCAGCAATCCAACAATTTCTGCGCCGCCGTCACGCGTCCTTTGCACGATCGCGTCCAGCTTGTCTTGTGTTGTCCAGCCCATTTTCACCAGATCAGGCAAAGGAATGCCAGCAACGGTGGAATAGCGAACAAGTGGCACCATCGTGTCGCCGTGACCGCCCAGAACGAAGGCTGTTACGTCTTTCATAGACACGTTGAACTCTTCTGCAAGGAAATGCCGGAAGCGCGCCGAATCGAGTACACCCGCCATGCCACAGACTTTTTCGTGCGGCAGGCCAGAGAATTCACGCAGTGCCCAGACCATCGCGTCAAGCGGGTTCGTGATGCAGATCACAAATGCGTCTGGCGCGTTTGCAGCGATGCCTTCGCCCACGGACTTCATGACTTTGAGGTTGATGCCCAAAAGGTCATCGCGGCTCATGCCGGGCTTGCGTGCGACACCGGCTGTTACGATGCAAACATCAGCGCCTGCAATGTCTTCGTAGCTTTGCGTGCCGGACATGGATGCGTCAAATTTGGCGGAGGGGCCGCTCTCTGCGATATCCAGAGCTTTGCCTTCAGGAATACCTTCGGCAATGTCGAAGAGGACGACGTCGCCCAGTTCCTTGAGTGCCGCGAGGTGGGCCAGCGTGCCACCGATCTGGCCTGCGCCGATCAGTGCGATTTTGGGTCGTGCCATTTGAAAAATGCTCCGCATTCGATTGAAATCTTAGTTGTGCTAGCGAATGAAATGCGGTTGCGCAAGTTCGCAAAAGAAAACTGCGGGATGCGGGCGCAGGGGGAGCCTGTTGTGGACATGCGCGTTGGCGCAGGTCAAAAGGGCATCAATGCTGACGCTTGATATGACATTTTTCCTGATTGCGGGCCCTGCGGTGATCTTCGCGGGAATCTCTAAGGGTGGCTTCGGTTCAGGTGCTGCATTTGCAGCGGCAAGTGTTCTGGCGCTGGTGGTAGAACCCGGTCTGGCGCTGGGGGTCATGCTGCCGCTCTTGATGCTGATTGATGTTAGCACTCTCAAACCCTATTGGCGAAAATGGGACAGTCAGGCCGCCCTTTTGTTGATTGCTGGTGCTATCCCAGGCGTTGCTTTGGGGGCGGCGCTGTACAAGGTGGCGGAACCTGATGTGTTTCGCATCCTGATTGGTGGCATTTCCGTGGGGTTTGTCATCTGGCAAATCGCTGTACGCCTTGGATACGTGCGCGCAGCTGCACAAACACTCTCACCGGCTGCGGGCGCTTTTGCCGGTGCTGTTGCGGGCTTTACCAGCTTTGTAAGCCACGCGGGTGGCCCGCCAGCAGCGGTTTACCTTCTGTCAAAGCGCTTGAACAAGACCGAGTTTCAAGCGACGACCGTCTTGGTTTTTTGGGTCGTCAACATCGCCAAATTTATTCCCTATGCCTTTCTGGGGATGTTCACAGTGCAAACCGGTATTGCAAATCTGGTGTTGGCACCTTTTGCGCTGTTTGGCGCGTGGTTGGGTGTAAAGGCCCATATATTAGTGCCAGAGCGGTTATTTTTCGCCGTGACTTACGTGCTTCTGACCGTAACGGGGTTAAAGCTGATCTGGGACGGTCTCACCTGAGCCGTCCCAATGCGAAGCCTGGCACGTTGGCGTTATGCGTCCTCTTTGCCCTTTTCGGGAAGGGCCTCTGCAAGCTTTTCGAACGACTGCCCAGAGGCCACGAGACATGTCAGGCCATTCGGTGTCGTGACCGTAATGGTCCAGCTGCCGGTTTCTTGCGAAGCGAAAACCTCGACCACAGCGTTGTTTGCACCCAATCCTATGGATTGTCGCGTCTCGCCGTACCCTTCTGCCAGACGGTCAACGACAGCCTCGCGCGGGCCGCAATTGCGCGTACTCTGCGCGGCTGCATCCGTGGTCGATGCAATATAAAGCGCGGCAGCAGCTGTAAGTGCGCCGAGGTGCAGTACTTTCATGGTGCGATGCATATCGTTTGCCTCATGTATAAGGTTGCACCCGCTGTCATCTGGCCGACCGGTTGCCCGGTGATGACCGGGCGGCCCCGGTTTGAATTATATCGGCTGTATCAGCTGTACGTTTCCATCCAACGGGTCGCCCGTTTTGGCCATGGGTCTGATGTCCGATGTCAAAACCATCTGTGATAGGCCTGAAATATTGGTTAATTCCCCGCGCGGGGACGGTTTCAATTTGAATTTTGCTGCAACGCGGCGCAAAAGCCCTTGAAGTTTCGTTAAAAGAATGCCCCTTTGCACGCAACTTTATATCGTGCTGACGGGATTCTTTTCTGAAGGATTGCCGGACGATGTCGAAACTGTCGGAGCCTTGAATGAAACACCTCACCCGCCCTTTGCGATCCGTATTGTATATTCCCGGTTCGAAGCCGCGCGCCCTCGACAAGGCACGCAGCCTGCCCATCGACGCGATCATCTTCGATCTGGAGGACGCCGTTGCACCGGATGAGAAAGCAGCTGCGCGCAGCACGCTTGCCGCCGCTCTGGCGGAAGGCGGATATGGTGCGCGCCAAAAAATCATACGGATCAACGCGTTGAATACCGAGTGGGGCGCGGAAGATGCTGCAGCGGCGCGGGATATGGGCGCAGATGCTATTCTGTTGCCGAAGGTGGATGGCCCTGCGCATCTGGATGCATTAGCCGCGATCACAGGCGATGTCCCGCTTTGGTCGATGATGGAGACACCCTTGGGCATGTTGAATGCAGCAGGTATCGCAGATCATGCATTGTCTCAGGGTCTGGTCATGGGCACCAATGATTTGGCCAAGGATATGGGAACACGTTTCCGCGCTGACCGGCTGCCTTTGATGACAGGTCTGGGGCTTTGTGTGCTGGCCGCCAAAGCGCATGGCGTGGCCATCATTGATGGTGTCTACAATGCCTTCAAGGACGAAGACGGACTGCGCGCAGAATGTGAACAGGGCCGTGATATGGGATTTGACGGCAAAACCCTGATCCATCCTGCGCAAGTCGATATCGCCAACGCGGCCTTCGCGCCAACCGCGGATGAGATTGATCTGGCGGAACGTCAGATTGCCGCTTTTGATGCAGCGCTTGCCAAAGGGCAGGCCGTTGCTGTGGTTGATGGACGTATCGTGGAAAATCTGCATGTTGCCACCGCACGTGAAACACTGGCAAAGAGGGATGCAATAGCAGCCCTGAACGCGGAGTAATTCTATGACCCTTCTCATTGCCGGCCTGATCCTTTGGACTGCGGCCCACTATTTCAAGCGGCTTTTGCCAAAGCAGCGTGCAGCTATGGGCACCTCAGGCAAGGCGGTCGTCGCCGTGGCCTTGGTGGGATCTGTTGTACTGATGGTGATGGGATACCGTGCTGCGGATTTCATCTATGTCTGGCAGCCCCCTGCGTTCATGATGCACGTCAACAATACGCTGATGCTGTTCGCGCTCTGGGTCTACGGATCGAGTGCCGCCAAAGGTGCCAAGGCTTGGCCTGCGTATAAAATCAGACATCCGCAGCTTGTCGGGTTCAAAATCTGGGCGCTGGCGCATTTGTTGGTAAATGGCGATCTGGCCTCGATCTTGTTGTTTGGCGGTTTGTTGGCCTGGGCTGTGGGAGAGGTGATCCTTATCAACAAGGCAGAGCCGGATTGGACGCCCCCCGCAAAGGCAGGAATGGCCACGCGTGTTCGGCTCGCCGTGATTACGCTGGTGTTATATGGCATTATCTCTGGCGTGCATGTCTGGCTCGGCGTTTGGCCCTTTCCCAGCTGATCTGAGGTAAGCGGATGAAACTTTATCGTTTTTTGTCAGAAGAAGACACGTCTGCCTTTTGCCACAAGGTAACAGCAGCGCTTAACAAGGGCTGGGAATTGCATGGCAGCCCGACACAGACTTGGGACCATGCAGCAGGTGTCATGCGCTGCGGGCAGGCCGTCACAAAGGAAGTGGCGGGTGCCTATACACACGACACGAAACTAGGAGAGCAGTAATGGCCGCCAAGACCAACGCAGGCCGGTTTTTCGAGGACTACACCGTGGGGGATGTGATCCATCACGCTGTGCCGCGTACGGTCAAAATGGGCGAGCGGGCGCTTTACCATATGCTATATCCAGCGCGCCATGCGCTCTATTCTTCGGACCAGTTTGCGCAGGGCTGCGGCCTTCCATGGAGCCCGCTGGACGATATGATCGCGTTCCATGTTATTTTTGGCAAAACGGTGCCAGATGTGTCGCTGAACGCAGTGGCCAATCTGGGGTACGCCGAAGGCCGATGGCACCGACCGCTCTGGCCGGGAGATACGTTGCGGTCGGTATCCGAGGTGATCGGGGTTAAACAGAATTCCAACGGTAAATCAGGTGTGGTCTGGGTGCGCACCTCCGGCTTTAACCAGCACGATGAAGTGGTCATGGATTATGTACGCTGGGTGATGGTGCGCAAAGGTGATCTGGACGCGCCAGCGCCGCAGACGGTTGTGCCTGATCTTGAAAATGTCGTGGCCCCCGAGTCTCTGGTCGTCCCTGACAAACTTGATTTTACGAATTACGATTTCACGCTGGCAGGAGAGCCGCACCGGTGGGGAGATTACGAGATCGGTGAGAAAATCGATCACGTGGACGGCGTTACAATCGAAGAAGCCGAGCATATGATGGCGACGCGGCTGTGGCAAAACACGGCCAAAGTGCATTTTGATACCTCAGCGCGGCCGGACGGTTCGCGACTGATCTATGGTGGGCATGTCATTTCGATGGCGCGCGCGTTGAGCTTCAACGGCCTTGCCAACGCGCAAATGCTTGTCGGCTTGAACGGTGGTGCGCATGCGAACCCATGCACCAGTGGTGATACCTTGCGTGCTTGGTCGGAAGTTCTGGATAAGGCGGACACCGCTGCCCCTGGCGTGGGCGCGATCCGTCTGCGGCTTGTAGCTACCAAAGGCGGCGCACCCTTCGAATTGCGCGGCGAGGATGGCAAGTATCTATCTGATGTGCTGCTGGATCTGGACTACTGGGCCTTGATGCCGAAGTAGCCCCGCGCGATGCGCTTTGCGCGCGTAGACGGCACCATTGTGCTGGTAATGCGGCATGCGTACTGGCGCAAATGTCAGGTGCATCGCAGGCATATGCGGATAGACTGCAGGCATGAAAGCACTGGATATCGCACTGTCGGTCGTTTTGATTGGGGCTTGGGGCCGCGCGCAAGCCTGCCAACTGGCATTGGTGCTGGCGGTAGATGTTTCAGGATCGGTCGACCGGCAGGAATACGATATTCAGATGCAGGGGCTGGCGGCAGCTCTGAATGACGGCATTGTGGTTGATGCGCTGATCGAGCAAGAGGCGATGGTCACGTTGCTG
Source organism: uncultured Alphaproteobacteria bacterium (assembly GCA_963796445.1). Lineage (GTDB taxonomy): Bacteria > Pseudomonadota > Alphaproteobacteria > Rhodobacterales > Rhodobacteraceae > Roseobacter. The sequence goes on from CAWCLQ010000012.1 coordinate 404,626, forward strand.
CAATGGACCGGGTCCAGCCGCCAGCGGCAAACAATCCCTTGGCACAAGATTGAAACGGCGCTGGATGTCGCGGATTTCGCAGCGCAGGTCGCGCAAGACGAACGGGTGTGGCGAAATTACTCGACGGCTATCGGTGAAGCGTTAATTGCTTCGCAAAACGCGCTGTCCGTCGTGCCCCAGTGCGCGCGCAAAGTAATTGACGTTTCCGGGGATGGCGTTTCGAACGAAGGCGTAGACCCGAACACGCGGCGCGCGTCTTTGTCCGATATGGGCGTGACCGTCAACGCGCTTGCGATTGAAACCGACGAGACGGACTTGACCGCGTGGTTTTTTGAGAACCTGATCCACGGGGAAGGTGCGTTTGTCGTGACTGCTAACGGATTTGAGGACTACCCCGAGCAGATAAAGCGCAAGCTTCAGAGGGAAACGACGCGACAACTCAGTGGGTTGCAATAATGTGATCACAGCTTTGCGTACTGTGATCACAAGATTTGAAAATCCGACCATTTTCTGCGAAACGCGCCAATTTAACGCGGTTACAGGGCAATGCCGCGCGTGACATGCGTCTTAATAAGAGTAAAAAGGGAGGCAGAGAACAAAAGGAATCTGCCATGGCTGATGTGAATCGGGGAAATCGCCCCTTATCGCCGCATCTGACGATCTATCGCCCACAATTGACCTCAATGACCTCTATTCTGACGCGGATCACGGGCAACGCCCTGCTGATCTCTGCGCTGTTAGTTGTCTGGTGGTTTTTGGCGGCCGCGACATCACCTGAATATTTTGACTACGCAAACGGCGTGCTGACCAGCTGGTTCGGTGATCTCGTCATGACACTGTCGCTCTGGGGTTTGTGGTACCATACCCTCGCGGGTGTGCGGCACTTGATCTGGGATCAGGGCGTCGGCCTTGATCTGGAGACGGCGTACAAGCTTGGTTACGCAGTAATCGGTGGGTCATTCGTGCTGACACTGCTGACAATCTTAATTATCTAAGGGGTAGTGGCATGAGCTTTCTAACCGACCGCAAACGTGCGACGGGCATGGGGTCCGCTAAATCCGGGACCGAACATCACTGGGCAATGACTGTAAGCTCGGGTGCGCTGCTGGTGCTGATCCCGCTCTTCATATTTACCTTTGGACCGATGCTGGGCGCGTCCTACGAAGAGGTAACCGCTTATTTCGCGCGTCCGTTTCCTTCCGTTGTCGCCGGTCTGACAATGGTCGTGACATTCAAGCATTTCGCCGATGGTGTGCAAGCTTTGATCGAAGACTATGTGCACGGTGTCGCGCAAAAGGTGACCATGATCGTGATGACATGCATAAGCTATGCCGCGATGGGCTTTGGTCTTTACGCAATCATTAAGCTCGCGCTTTGAAACAATGCAGGCGCGGGCAAGCGCGCCGAGATAGATCCAGGGGAGAATTCCATGGCTTCATACGAATATGAGACGCACGAATACGACGTGGTCGTTGTTGGTGCTGGTGGCGCCGGGTTGCGTGCAACGCTTGGCATGGCAGAGCAGGGGTTGCGCACGGCTTGCGTGACCAAAGTGTTCCCGACGCGCTCGCATACTGTGGCGGCACAGGGTGGCATTGCCGCGTCGCTGTCCAATATGGGACCCGACAACTGGCAGTGGCACATGTACGACACTGTGAAAGGTTCAGACTGGCTGGGTGATACCGACGCGATGGAATACCTCGCCCGAGAGGCACCCAAGGCGGTTTACGAGCTGGAGCACTATGGCGTGCCATTCAGCCGGACCGAAGAAGGCAAAATTTACCAGCGCCCTTTCGGCGGCCACACGACGGAATTCGGGGAAGGCCCAGCGGTGCAGCGCACCTGTGCTGCGGCCGACCGGACCGGTCACGCTATTTTGCATACGCTTTACGGCCAGTCGCTTAAGAACAATGCGGAATTCTATATCGAATATTTCGCGATTGACCTTATCATGTCAGATGATGGTGTGTGTCAGGGTGTTCTGTGCTGGAAGCTGGATGACGGCACGTTGCATTTGTTCTCTTCCAAGATGGTCGTGCTGGCGACGGGTGGTTATGGCCGTGCTTATTTCTCGGCGACGTCGGCGCACACCTGCACTGGTGACGGTGGCGGCATGACAGCACGCGCGGGTTTGCCCCTGCAGGATATGGAGTTCGTTCAATTCCACCCGACCGGCATTTACGGTGCGGGCTGTCTTATCACTGAAGGCGCACGCGGCGAAGGCGGATATCTCACCAACTCTGAAGGCGAGCGCTTTATGGAGCGCTATGCGCCGCAGTACAAAGACCTCGCACCACGCGACTATGTCTCGCGCTGTATGACCATGGAAATTCGCGAGGGGCGCGGCGTAGGCGCGGGTGGCGACCACATCCACCTGAACCTTAACCACTTGCCACCCGAGACACTGAAACTGCGCTTGCCCGGTATTTCGGAAAGCGCGCGGGTCTTTGCAGGTGTTAACCTGAACAAAGAGCCGATCCCGGTTCTGCCGACAGTTCACTACAACATGGGCGGTATTCCGACGAACTATTGGGGTGAAGTTCTTGCGCCAACAGCGAGCGACCCCGACCGCGTCAGCCCTGGTCTTATGGCTGTGGGTGAAGCGGGTTGTGCCTCTGTGCACGGGGCGAACCGTTTGGGTTCAAACTCTCTGATTGACCTCGTGGTCTTTGGGCGCGCGGCTGCGATCCGTGCAGGCAAAATCGTTGATCCGGATAGCGCGGTTCCTGCACCGAACCAAAAGTCGATTGATGCGGCGCTGGACCGGTTTGACAACACGCGCTACGCTAAAGGGCACATGCCCACTGCCGAGTTGCGTTTGGAAATGCAGCAGACCATGCAAAAAGACGCAGCCGTCTTCCGCGCCAATGAAACGCTTGCCGAAGGCAAGACGGCCATGGAAGAGGTCGCTGAAAAATGGTCTGATGTCGGAGTCACAGACCGCAGTCTGGTGTGGAACTCGGACTTGATGGAAACGTTGGAGCTTGCCAACCTGATCCCCAACGCCGTGGCGACAATCACGGGGGCCGAAGCGCGCAAGGAAAGCCGCGGCGCACATGCGCATGAGGACTTCCCTGAACGTGATGACGAGAACTGGCGCAAGCACTCTCTGATATGGTTTAAAGGCAACAAAGCGTCCCTTGGATATCGGGGGGTTCACGAACAGCCTTTGACAAGTCACAATGACGGCGGGATTGACCCAAAGAAAATTGCTCCGAAGAAAAGGACTTTCTGATGAAACGCATTCTCTCTGCCGGTGCTGCCTTGGCACTTTGTCTGACGACAGCGACGGCTGCATTTGCCGACGGGCCGACAGCGGCCGGTATTTCCGATCAAAACTACAAGGGCGGCAAGTATTCTGGCAACGCAGCCGTAATGAACAACTGCCCGCCCGAGTATCGTGGCATATATCGCGGTGATCTTTATTGCCGTTCGCCCCAGTATCAGGTCATTGCGCCAAGACATCACCTGTGCCCCGAAGGGTTCAAAGGCATGTACCGTGGCAACCTTTACTGTGTATCTGGACGCGGCTGACATTGTCACGCGAAGGGCTTGAATTCAGTCCAGCAGATGCGTAGCGCACTTAAGGCGCAGGGAATGGCGGTTTATCCGATCAAAACCCGTGCGCCTTACCTGCGTAGCTACGGATTTGATCCCGACGTTGTATTTGATGTCGGGGTAGGCAATGGGACACCATGGCTGTATCGAAGCTTGCCGAATGCGCGTTTTGTTCTGATTGATCCTCAAGAAGAGTGCGCGGCATGGGTCCGCGAAAAAGGGCATCTGGAAGATTTCCATTTTCATGCAGTGGCTTTGGGCCACAGCCAAGGACAGGCTAATTTGACCATTCCGTACACGCAAAAGAAGCAGGAATTTGCTATGGCGAGCATGAAGGTTCGGACTGATCGTCTGGCGCAGTCTTTCGTGCGGCAGAAAACACGCGAAGTGCCGGTCAAGACGCTGGACGAGATCGCAGTGGCGTACGGCGGCCGTGTCGGGCTAAAGCTGGATACCGAAGGCAGCGAGCTTGAGGCCCTCCAGGGTGGTACGGAGACGCTCAAGCGGTGTGAGTTTGTCGTGCTGGAGATGTCTGTGAGTCCCAGGTTTGAGGGTGTAGGCCTTCCGTCTGATTTGGTCGCACTGTTGGCGCAAGCAGGCTTACAACTGCGCGACGTACTCGGTTTTGGTGCGGGGCCGGGGAAAAAAGCGCACCCGCGTTATCTGGATGTCTTATTTACAAGGTGGGCTGCATGAAACATCTGATTTTGCCTCTATTGCTGCTGTTGGGCGCATGTGCGCAAATACAATCTGCCACTGATAAGGCCGGTCGTGATGCGGCAAAAACGATCTTGCCCGAAACGCTAGCGGTTTACTTTCCACAGGTTCCAAAAGCTTTCTTTACGCCGTTCACCGATTGTGTGGTTGATTTTGCGACGGCCAAGGAAGTGCAGACGCTTGCGGCGGATGCAGTTGCAGGCGTTGACCAAGGCACGGCAGACACTGTCACCGGCATTCTGGCACGCCCCGAGACGCAGGAATGCCTGCGGGCGAGAATCGGGCCCGAACAGATTGCGGGCGTGTTTTAGGGTGCAGAAATATTCAGCAAATTGCACTTGGCGCACCCTTAAAAGCCGCATGCAACAACCCGTTATTTCGCGGCACCAAATTGCAGTACGCTTTGCGCAGTCGTCTTGTGTGCCTGCGGTGTTTTGCGGCAGGCAAACTGCCCTTCAAACAATAGCCAACGCCTTTAGGATACTGTAAACCTTTGGCAGGAAAGGAAATGACACGATGGTACAGCTAACGCTTCCGAAGAACTCGCGGATGACGCAGGGCACGACATGGCCCAAGCCTGAGGGTGCAACCAACCTGCGCAAGTTCCAGATCTACCGCTGGAACCCTGATGATGGGAAAAATCCACGGGTCGACACCTATTTTGTCGATATGGACACATGCGGTCCGATGATCCTTGACGCGCTTATCAAAATCAAAAACGAAATTGATCCGACCCTGACCTTCCGCCGGTCGTGCCGCGAGGGCATTTGCGGATCCTGCGCGATGAACATCGACGGGATTAACACCTTGGCGTGTATCTATGGCATGGATGAGGTGAAGGGCGATGTGAAGATTTATCCGTTGCCGCATATGCCGGTCGTGAAAGACCTTATTCCTGACCTGACGCACTTTTACGCGCAGCACGCCTCGATCATGCCTTGGCTTGAAACCAAGACGAACCGCCCTGCGAAAGAGTGGAAGCAGTCTATCGAGGATCGCAAGAAGCTTGATGGCCTTTATGAGTGCGTGATGTGCGCCTCCTGTTCGACATCGTGCCCCAGCTACTGGTGGAACGGTGATCGCTATCTTGGCCCGGCAGCCCTGTTGCATGCATATCGCTGGATTATCGACAGCCGTGACGAGGCAACGGGCGAACGGCTCGACGATCTGGAAGATCCATTCAAGCTATACCGCTGCCACACGATCATGAACTGCGCCAAGACCTGCCCCAAGGGTCTTAATCCGGCAGAGGCGATCGCGAATATCAAGAAAATGATGGTTGAACGCAGGGTCTGACCCGATGACAGATACCGTGTTGCTGGCATTGGTGCTTGCGACGTTTGCGGGGCTTTCAATTCCTTTAGGCGCGTCACTGGCACTGTGGCGCGTCGATTTCCTGCCAGACTGGGCTGAAAACGACTGGCGTCATGGTGTCATGGCTTTTGGTGCAGGGGCGCTTTTGGCTGCCGTCGCATTGGTCCTCATCCCGGAAGGCACTGCCCGTTTGGGCGCTGTTCCCGCGCTGTTGTGGTTTGTTCTCGGGGCGTCGGTTTTGCGGTGCTGGATGCCTGGATGGCGCGGCGCGGCGGGCAAATGGCGCAATTTTTGGCGATGATGATGGACTATTTGCCCGAAGCGCTCGCGCTTGGTGCCGTCATTTCGGGCAATGTCCCGACAGCTGTTCTGGTGGCTGCACTTATATGCCTGCAAAACCTGCCCGAAGGTTTCAATGCGATGCGCGAGATGGAAGGGCCTGTTGGTCACCCGCCCCTGTGGCTGTTTGCAGCGATGGTGCCGCTTGGGCCGTTGGCGGCGTTGGTCGGCTTGAACTTGCCCGATACCTTTGACCCTGCTGTTGGTGCGGTAATGATGGTCGCGTCGGGTGGTATTCTGTATCTGATGTTCGAAGATATCGCGCCGCAGGTGCCGATTGATAATTCAACGTTGCCGCCCATGGGCGCTGTGCTTGGCTTTGCGGTTGGGCTGGCTGGGCATCTGGTGATCTGATGCATATCGTTATTGGTCTTATCATTGCCTTTGTGATTGTCGCAATTTTCGCGCGCAGGAACAGGGGAACACGCAGATGCCGCTGGCGCGCGGATCGGACCAGCGATTTTGGGAGCTTCCATAAATTCAAGTGTATGTCCTGCGGCGCTGAGACCTTCACGGAAACCGGTGACCCACCGAGGGTCTGCATGTCCGATCAAGTCTGAGCGCTACCTGCAACCACTGCGTGACCTGCCTTGCAAGTTATGCCGGTATGCCAACGCTTTTCGCCTGTACAAAACGTAATACGCCAAAGCACTATGCATCTGCTCAACCACCGCCGATCAGGAGGCACAGATGTCCGAACCCGCTGATGCAAATACCCGCCGTGCCGTGCCGCCCGTTGTCTGCTATCCACCAGACGCGCTGCCCCCACCTGATTTGTCGCTCTTTGCAAAAGCGCGCAAGACTGCGACCAAGGTGGATGAAGTCATCGTCCCCCCGCGAGAGGCGCGCACCTTTAGCGTCCCTGCAGGCAGTTTTTTTCGCATCACGTCGATCGAAGGCCCGCAGGTCGGGGACCTCAACCTACACAATGCCCACGACCCGTCAGAGCGCTTCTATTCAGGCAAAACACGCGCCCTGCATGGCACCCATATCACCACGGGCGAGCATATGTGGTCCAGTTTCCCGCATTTGCGGCCCATGGCGACGATTACCGATGACACGCTGAACTGGTATGGCATCGACCGTTATGGCGGGTCAGTACACGACGTGATTGGCACGCGGTGCGATCCCTACACGCATGCGCTGCTGTCGGGCGGCGGGCAATACCACCATTGTTGCCATTCCAACCTGACGCGCGCACTTGCCGACGAACTGGACATGACGCGTTCCGAGGCAGAGCCGCTGGTACATGATGTGTTGAACGTCTTTATGTGTACCGGCTTTACCCGCGACACGGGGCAGTACTTTATGAAGGCCAGCCCCGTCAGACCCGGCGACTACATCGAGTTTTTCGCGCAGATAAACCTTTTGGGAAATCTCTCGGCCTGTCCAGGTGGGGATTGCTCCACTACGCATTCAAGCGATCAGGCCGCCTGCTATCCGATGCTGGTAGAGGTCTTTCAACCCGAGTCCGGGTCGCTGGGCGATTGGACGTCCCCACCGGCCAATGTATATGACCGAACGCATGGTGCCTAACGCAGCGATTTGAGCCGTATCTTTGGAACCATCTGGAGCATGCGGACAGTCGTCAGGCAAACGCTGCCTCGAGGGCGATTTCCACCATATCACCAAAGGTCTTCTCGCGATCTTCCGAGGGCAGCGCCTCTCCGGTTTGTAAATGGTCGCTGACTGTCAAAACGGCTAACGCGCGTCGGCCGTGACGTGCGGCCAGCGTGTAAAGCTCTGCCGCTTCCATTTCCACGCCTAGTATCCCGTGCCGCACCATCTGTTCATCCAGATCGTGACGTTCTGCATAGAATACATCGGACGAATAAACGCCGCCGACGTGGCTGCGAATACCTTTATTGTCGGCGGCAGTCACAGCCGCTGACAGCAATTCGTAATTTGCTGTGGGTGCAAAGTTCACTTCACGGAAAATCCCTGACGAAGGGGATGTAATGGTCGTGGCTGACATAGCTATGATGACGTCCCGCACTGCCACCTGAGGCTGCATGCCACCGCAGGACCCGATCCGGATCAAGGTTTGTGCGTTATAATTGGAGATCAGCTCATTTGCATAGATCGACAAGGACGGCATGCCCATGCCCGAGCCTTGGATTGTAACGCGTTCGCCCTTGTAGAGCCCAGTAAAACCCAACATACCGCGCACTTCGTTGACAAGCTCTGCACCCTCAAGAAAGGTCTTGGCCGCCCACCGTGCGCGGTAGGGATCACCCGGCATCAATACGGTTTCAGCGATTTGGCCGGGCTCGGCCCCGATATGAATGGTCATGCAGTGGCTCCTTGCGGGATTTGGTGCAGTTAACTGCACCGCGCCTTGTCCCGCAAGGCTGGAGCTACTCGGCGGCTACGGCTTGCGGGTCCACCAGTGTCACGATGTCCATCATGATGGTATTCAGCTCAAAGTCCTTGGGGGTATAGACGCGTGCTACACCCATACCGCGCAAGCGTTCGGCATCTTCGTCAGGAATGATCCCGCCAACAAGCACAGGGATATGACCTAAACCGGCCTCGCGCATTTGCGCCATCAGGTCTTCGACAAGTGGGATGTGACTACCTGACAGGATCGACAGGCCAACCACATGCGCTTGATCCTCAAGGGCAGCACTTACAATTTCGGATGGTGTCAGACGGATGCCTTCATAGGCGATGTCCATACCGCAATCGCGCGCGCGAACGGCGATCTGCTCTGCGCCATTGGAATGACCGTCAAGGCCCGGCTTGCCCACAAGGAACTTTAGCCTGCGGCCCAGCTTGTCGCTGACGGCATCCACAGCGGTGCGCAGATCATCCAAACCTTCGGTTTTGTTAGAGCGTGAGCCCGAAACACCCGTGGGTCCGCGATATTCACCATGAACGGCGCGCATCTCTGCGGCCCATTCACCCGTCGTCACACCCGCTTTGGCGGCGGCGATGGATGCTGGCATGACGTTTTTGCCTTCGCTTGCGGCTGCGCGCAAATCTGCAAGGGCCGCTTTTACCAAACCGTCGTCTCGATTGGCGCGCCACGCGTTCAATCTGTTAATTTGTTCCGCTTCGACCGCAGGGTCCACGACCATGATACCACCATCGCCCGTCATCAGGGGCGACGGTTCGCCCTGCTGCCATTTGTTCACACCAACGACAACAGTTTCGCCTGCTTCAATGCGGCCAAGGCGGTCTGCATTGCTGTCGACCAGACGCGCTTTCATATAGTCGATCGCTTCGATTGCGCCGCCCATGCTGTCGAGGTTTGCAAGCTCCTGCCGCGCGCCCTCTTTTAGGGCTTCCACTTTGGCATCTACGGCAGGGTTGCCGTCAAAGAGATCGTCGAACTCCAGAAGGTCTGTCTCATAGGCCATGATCTGCTGCATGCGCATGGACCATTGCTGATCCCATGGCCGCGGAAGGCCCAGGGCTTCGTTCCATGCGGGCAATTGTACGGCGCGCGCACGGGCCTTTTTCGACAGGGTCACCGCCAACATTTCGATCAGGATGCGGTAGACGTTGTTTTCGGGCTGTTGCTCGGTCAAACCCAGTGAGTTGACCTGAACTCCATAGCGGAAACGCCGGAACTTTGGATCTTCAACACCGTAACGGTCGCGGCAGATCTCGTCCCAGAGATCAACAAAGGCGCGCATCTTGCACATCTCTGTCACGAAACGGATGCCTGCATTCACAAAGAACGAAATGCGGCCGACCAGCGCAGGGAAATCTTCTTCGGGTACGCGCGGCTTTAACGCATCAAGGACAGCAGTGGCTGTGGCCAGCGCGAAGGCCAGCTCTTGCTCTGGTGTCGCACCTGCTTCTTGCAGGTGATAGGAACACACATTCATCGGGTTCCATTTAGGTACGTTCGAATAGCAGTATTCAGCTACGTCCGCGATCATCTTAAGGCTCGGGGCAGGGGGGCAGATGTATGTCCCGCGGCTTAGGTATTCTTTGATTAGATCGTTTTGCACTGTGCCCTGAAGCTTGGATACGTCAGCGCCCTGTTCTTCGGCCACTGCTATATAGAGTGACAAAAGCCATGGTGCGGTCGCGTTGATGGTCATGGATGTGTTCATCTGATCGAGAGGGATGTCATCGAACAGTGTGCGCATGTCACCAAGATGACCGACGGGAACCCCGACTTTGCCAACCTCGCCACGGCTGAGGATGTGGTCGCTGTCATAGCCCGTTTGAGTTGGCAGATCGAAGGCGACAGACAGGCCCGTCTGACCTTTGGCAAGGTTTGACCGGTAAAGCTCGTTCGACGCTTTTGCGGTGGAGTGCCCGGCATAAGTACGGATCAGCCACGGGCGGTCTTTCTGCGGTTGCGTCATTTCTATCATCCTGAATCACGTTGTGTAATTTTCTGTCGCGCAAGCTGCCATAATCGGAATATTATATCAACGCAAATTCGCCGCAATGCAGCAAATTCATGCGTAGCTGACCTTACGTCCCTAAACCGTAGAGTATATAAGCGCCTGTATCAGGCCCATGCGGGCAATCGCCTCATCTTGCATGCGGACTTGCGTGCAGTGGCTGCGATAAAAAGGTTTACCCGACACGCGATTCTTGAAACAAACCCTCATGACTTCGACAGTGGAATTGCCGCTCTGGTTTTTTGTACTGATCCTGCTGTTTGCGGCAGTGACCTTTGCGTCGCATTTTTTATTCCCTTCCGTACGCTGGTTCTTTCGTCGCAGACTTGAACGAGCGGTGATGCGACTGAATAAACGCCTCGTGCGCCCGATCGAGCCGTTCAAGCTGGCCCGTCGCTATGACATGATCCAACGGCTGATCTATGATCCGGAAGTGACACGCGAGGTCGTCAATTACGCGAAGGATCATCGCGTCCCTGAAAACGTGGGTTTTGAGAAGGCGCGCAGCTACGCACGCGAGATCGTACCGAGCTTCAGCGCATTTACGTACTTTGGGTTTGGGATCAGGCTGGCGCGGCTTCTCGTAAATTCGATATACGAAGTCTGGACCGGGCCGAACAACGACGCGGTGATCCGGTCAATCCCACAAGACAAGACTATTGTTTTTATCATGAACCACCGGTCCAACATGGACTACGTGCTCGTGACGTATCTTGCGGCCAGAACCTCGACGCTGTCTTATGCCGTAGGTGAATGGGCGCGAGTCTGGCCGCTAAGCCGTCTCATTCGGATGATGGGGGCCTACTTTATTCGACGCCGTTCGCGAGGGGCGCTGTATCGCAAAGTATTGGCACGCTATGTGCAGATGGCAACGGCAGGGGGGGTGCCGCAGGGGATATTCCCTGAAGGTGGGCTAAGCCTGACAGGTAAACTGATGCCGCCCAAGCTTGGATTGCTGTCTTATCTTGTCGAAGGTCAGGAACGGGCCGAGCGTGATATCGTGTTTGTCCCGGTTGCCATTAACTATGACCGGGTTCTGGAAGATCGGGTTTTGATTGCGGCGGGCCAACGGGGCGACCGCCGGTTCGGAGCTCGAATTTCAGTTGCAGTGCGCTTTATATTGCGCAAGTTCTGGCAAGGGCTGCGGGGACGCTATGTTCGGTTCGGGACAGCCGCAGTTGCTTTTGGTGCGCCATTGTCACTGCAAGATTTTGGACCCCAGAAACCCGTTGAAGCATTGGGTGCCGAATTAATGAGCCGCATCCAAGAGGCAATGCCGGTATTGACGGTTCCATTGCTTGCACACCACTTGAGAGAGGCCGGTGGGCAGCTTACACGCGACGCTTTGGTTGAACTGATGATGCAGGACGCTTTGCGTTTGGGGCAACATATGCCCAGCATGACACCAAAAGAGTTGTCTGCTGCGGTCGACAATGGGTTGGCCGCAATGCAGCGCAACAAGCTTGTCACGCAAAATGATGCCGGCTGGGCGGTCCGCCCCGGTGAAGAAGCGACCATTGATTTTTATGCCTCTTCAATTGCGCATCGGTTCAAAGGCAATCGTGCGGTTGCAGAATAGTTTCTGCGCAAGCAGGGTCATAAAGTTACAAAAATGACCCCATTTGTGTTGCAATATTGCGTATCGCGTCATATCAGAGGTTCCAGAGCGGCGCGATTCTGCGTCGCGGCATGTTTTAAACTGGCTGGAGGCTGCAATGGCACTCGATACGACACTTGCGCAATACGACGCACCCGAGAAGGATCTCTATGAGGTCGGCGAAATGCCACCCATGGGCTATGTGCCAAAACAAATGTACGCGTGGGCGATCCGCCGCGAGCGTCATGGGGACCCTGACACGGCGATGTTGCAAGAAGTGGTCGATGTGCCCGAACTGGACAGCCAGGATGTGCTTGTCCTGGTGATGGCGGCAGGCGTGAACTATAACGGTGTGTGGGCCGCATTGGGCGTGCCGATCAGCCCGTTTGACGGACACCAGCAGCCCTATCACATTGCGGGATCAGACGCTGCAGGCATCGTTTGGGCCGTAGGAGACCGTGTTACGCGCTGGAAAGTCGGCGACGAGGTCGTGATTCATTGCAACCAAGATGACGGTGACGACGAAGAGTGTAACGGTGGCGATCCGATGTATTCTCCGACACAGCGCATTTGGGGATATGAGACGCCTGATGGGTCTTTCTCGCAGTTTACACGTGTTCAAAGCCAGCAGCTCATGCCACGGCCTAAACATCTGACATGGGAAGAATCAGCGTGCTACACGCTTACGCTGGCGACCGCATACCGCATGTTGTTCGGCCACGAACCACATGACCTCAAGCCGGGTCAGAACGTGTTGGTTTGGGGCGCATCGGGCGGTTTGGGGTCTTATGCGATTCAGCTTATCAATACCGCAGGTGCGAATGCGATTGGCGTCATTTCGGACGAAAGCAAACGTCAGTTTGTCATGGATCTTGGGGCCAAGGGCGTCCTGAACCGCAAGGACTTTAACTGTTGGGGGCAGCTTCCGACGGTGAATACCCCTGAATACGCGCAGTGGTTTACCGAAGCGCGCAAATTTGGCAAAGCGATCTGGGACATCACCGGCAAGGGCGTCAATGTTGATATGGTGTTTGAACACCCCGGCGAGTCCACTTTCCCGGTTTCCACATTTGTTGCCAAGAAGGGTGGTATGGTTGTGATCTGTGCAGGGACCACCGGCTTTAACCTGACGTTCGATGTACGCTACATGTGGATGCACCAAAAGCGTCTGCAAGGTAGCCACTTTGCGCATCTAAAGCAGGCAAGCTCTGCCAACAAGCTGATGCTGGAGCGTCGCCTTGACCCTTGCATGTCCGAAGTCTTTGCATGGGCCGACCTTCCGGATGCGCACATGAAGATGATGCGCAACCAGCACAAGCCGGGTAACATGTCGGTTCTGGTTCAGGCGCCAACGACTGGATTGCGGACGCTCGAGGACGCGCTAGAGGCACGCCGCTAAACTTTAAGGCGAGTGGCTTTTTCATATTTAACACCCGCGAATCACTCTGTTGGTTCGCGGGTGTTTCTCTTTCCGCGTGTGTCGAGCTTTGGGATCAATAGCTTATCAAAACGGCTCTCCCTATTTCTGGGGAGTAATTATCCGCGAATTTTCAACCAGAGTTTGCATGTGTTAGGATTATGTTAATCAAGCATTAACCTTTAGAAAGTGATTGTATTATGCGAAGCGACTGGATTTTGGATGTACTGACGGACTTGAAAACATTTGCGACCGCGAACGACTTGTCTGTACTCGCAGAGCAACTCGACGATACCGCAATTGTTGCCCTGGCCGAAATTGCCGCGCTGCACGAAAGGACGCAAAGCGACTCTTATGGCGATGGAAACAGCAGTGGAGGAGGTCTTAGCGACTCTGGAGCAAGCGGACACGCTTGAAGGCATAAATGATGCAATTTTTGCGTTGCGTGAGTATTTCGACGTCGAGAATATGGTTTACCATTGGGTCGACAGCGCAGGCGCACAATATGGATACGGTACCTACAGATTAGACTGGGCCGTCAGGTACCAAGAGCAGAATTACATTCGAATAGACCCCGTCGTGATCGGTTGCTATCAGCGTTTCCACCCGGTCGATTGGAAGCGTCTGGATTGGTCAAGCAAGGCGGCGCGTGCGTTTCGAAAAGAAGCAGCCCTTTTCGGAGTTGGCAATCAGGGCTACTCCATCCCGATCCGGGGACCAAACGGGCAGTTCGCCTTGTTCACGGTCAATTCTTCCTGCACGGATGAAGAATGGGCGCAGTTCACCGAAAACCACCGTCGCGAGCTAATCCTGATCGCACACTATTTTAACCAAAAGGCGCTGGAATTCGAGCCGGACAAAAAACCGGAGCAATCACAGAATTTGTCGCCACGGGAAATCGACGCGATGACGCTCCTGGCAATTGGGTACAGTCGTGCGCAAGTCGCTGAAACTCTTTCCATTTCTGAGCACACACTACGCGTATACATTGAAAGTGCGCGTTTTAAACTTGGTGCGGCCAATACCACGCATGCCGTTGCACGCGCACTCACCCGTGGTTTGATTGTCGTCTAAAACCAATTCAGGTGCTGCATCAAAAAGTTAAAACCACGCGCGCGCCGGTCTCCCAACGTTAAGCTGCGTCAAGTTACTCCTCTGGGCATCAAATGCACCGCCCAGAGGAAAAGCCATGATCCGTTATCTTTATGCCGACCAGTTGAACAGCTACCCGAAATTGCGCGACAGCATGTTTCGCGATCGGGCTGATCAATTCAAAACTCGTCTTGGATGGGAGGTAATGGTCGATGACGATGGCTTTGAGCGGGACCAATATGACGACCTTAACCCCCTGTACGTGATTTGGGAGAACGCTGATGGCATGCATGGTGGCTCCATGCGGTTTTTACCGACCACGGGGCGCACGATGGTGAACGAACATTTTACTGACCTTCTGGGGGGCGGTACGATCACCAGTCCACTGATTTGGGAATGCACACGCTTTTGCCTGAACCGCGATGCCGAAAGCCGGGTTGCGGCTGCGTTGATGCTTGCCGGCGGTGAGGTTATGAACGGTTTCGGGGTGGCGCATTTCGCAGGCGTATTTGATGCGCGTATGGTCCGCATTTACCGCCTGATAGGATCATCGCCCGAAATACTGGGCTCAACTGGCAAAGGCCGGGACGCAATCAGCGTGGGACTTTGGGACTTTACAGCTGACGCGCAGGCTAAGGTCGCTGCAAAGGCCGGCCTGTCCTTGGAATTGTCGCGTTTGTGGTTTGACCGCGCGTTCGGGAACGCCAGCCAGAAACCTCTGGCTGAAGCAGGATAGACCACAGGTCATAAGCCATCTGGCACCCGGGCTGGCCTGCCTGTAGGGTCGCGCCATGAGCACGAATGTTGTCCAGTATTCTGACGATCAAGCTGCGGCCCACGATGCGGTCGTTGAGCTTTTGAAAACTGCGGGCATTGATCTGGACGACCATCTTTTGCGACCCCCTAAAAGCTCGAAATCCACCGTCATGGCGGTGACGGGCAAGGCGGGATCGGGAAAGACACTGCTCTTGGGTGAGCTTTACAAGGCGTTGGCCGAGGCTGGTGTCGAAATCGTGTCGGGGGACTATGAGCCGCGCAAGAAACAGGACAGGCGCACCTTGGCTATTCTTGCGCCGACGAACAAGGCCGCTTCTGTTTTGCGTCTGCGTGGGGTGCCTGCAACGACGATCCACCGTATTCTCTACACGCCGGTTTATGATCCAGAATACGAGCGGATCGCAGAATGGCTGGCAGGCAATGGTGAACAGCCAGATATCGAAGGGCTGACCGAACTGGCGTTGGCCCGGGCTGCGGAGTTTTATGCACGCAACAAATCAATTCCGGGGGCTTTGGCAGCCGCGGGGCTGCGTGGCTCGGACTTTATTACCGGATGGAAACGCCGCGAAGAGCCTTTGGATATTGGCTTTGTCGATGAATCCTCGATGTTGGACGACCGCCAGTTTGAAGACCTGCAAGAGATTTTCCCGACCCTTCTTTTGTTTGGTGACCCGGCGCAGCTGGCTCCGGTGAACCAATCAGGGACCATGGTGTTCGAGAAATTGCCCGCACCGCGTGTTCTGAACCTCAGCCGCATCCACAGGCAGGATGCAGGCAACCCTATTCTTGATCTGGCGCATGCGCTGGCCGATCCCATGCTCGGGTTTGAAGACTTTGAGCAGATGATCCAGTCTGCGGCGGCGCAAGATGATCGTGTGGTTTGGGGGCAGCGGGTCGAAGTGGACCTGATGGCGCGCAGTCCGGTATTGGTGTGGCGCAACGCAACAAGGATACGGCTGATTAACGCTTTTCGGCAGGTGCATGGCGCACCTGAAGACGCGTTACTGGCCGGAGAGCCGTTGATATGTGATGGCCTTGAACTGCCGTTGAAACATCGCAAGAAACGGCTCGACCTTGAGGCGCGCGGGCTCATCAAGGGCGCGCAGGTTATCTACTTGGGGGAAGGGCGCAAGCCGGGGTTTTCGCGGCTTCATGTCATGGGGGCAGAAGATCCGCAGGTGTCGGCCGCGTCAATTGTGAAGATTGAAAAGCCGGACGAAGAAGAGCCGTTCATCCCGTTTGCCGCGCGGATGGGGGCCACGTTCCTGCATGGCGCTGCTGTGACGATCCACAAGGCGCAGGGCAGCCAGTGGGACACAGTTCAGGTGTTTGCGCCTGACTTGTATGCAGCAGCGCGTATGGGCCGTTCTGAGGCTGGACAACCACTGTGGAAGCGTCTGGCCTATGTTGCCATCACACGCGCGCAGGAACGTCTGATATGGGTCGTGCGCAACAGGTTGGCCAAACCGTCGCAAGCGTTACAAGTTGACGACCTGCGTGCTGTACCCGCAGCACCTTTAAGCTTGTCGGATCCTGAAGACACGGTCTGAGTGTGACGCAGTGTATTCGTTTACGCTTTGATGAACCGGAACACGGCTGCAGCTGCCCAACCCGCGCCGATCGCGATTGCCAGTGACATAAGGCCGTAAATCAAGGGTTGTTGACGCGACAGTTCAAACAGCCAACGCTCCATCCCGACTTTTTCGACGTCTATCGTTGTCTCAAAGCTCGACACGACTTCACCGCCGCGGGTGAGGAAGATGCGCGTTACGTAGTCGCCTTCGGTCAGGGCGGCGGGCAGGCGAACCGATGTACGGAAAAGCGTTTGTTCATCTACAACGACACTCTCTTCACGAAGCTGGTACAACTCAGAATTTTCGCGAATGCGGATCAGTGCTTCGGTAAAGCTCATTGCGTCCTGAATGTGGTCGGGCGCGCCGACGGACCGGATGGCCCGGGGTACGGAAATCTTGTGCCTGAGGTCTTCAACATCTTTCAGGACATCACTCAAGAGGCCACTGGAATGCACTGCATAAAAGCTTGGTGCACGGTCAACTTCGACTGCATCGATATTCACCCAGATACCAAGCCGTTTTTCCTTGCGGCGCACGGTTATGGGCATTGAAGGGCCCGCGACGGTTACAATCACCTCGACGGGCGGCCCGCCTGGAATGGCGTCTTCGCGTTTTACCGCGCCAAATATCAGGATCTCCGATCCGTCGAAGTTGGTGGTTATTGAAATGCGGTCTTTGCTGAGGCCCAAAACGACTTCTTCTGCAGCAGTGCTCGCCCCCCAGAGGCCAACGACACACAAAATGAGGCTGAGGAAGGTCCGCTTCATTGTACTCAATGCCCCCCGCTTGCACCGACGGAGTAAAGCTCCGACGGTTCCAGCAGCAGATCGAGTGCCAGTTTCCCGCAGACGACCAGCACCATAAGCGCGAGCAAGATGCGCAGTTGCTCGGCCTTCATTTTGACGCCAATGCGTGTCCCGATCTGTGCGCCGATCACCCCACCGATCAACAACAGGACGGCCAGAACAACATCGACCGTGAAGTTGGTTGTGGCGTGCAGCAGCGTGGTAAACGCCGTAACGAAAATGATCTGGAAGAGCGAAGTACCAACGACAACTTTCGTCGGCATCCCCAGCAGATAGATCATTGCAGGCACCATGATGAACCCGCCGCCAACACCCATAATGGCGGCGAGGATGCCAACGCAAACACCAACCAGAAGGGGCGGAATCACTGAAATATAAAGCCCCGAGACGCGGAATCGCATCTTGAAGGGCAGGCCATGTATCCAGTTATGTTTCTTGCGTGCGGGCGGTTTGCCCGACTTGGTCTTGCGGATCGCGTTCAGGCTTTCGATGAACATCAGGCTGCCAATGATGCCGAGGAACACGACGTAACAAAGCTTGACCAGCAGATCGACCTGGCCCTGCGCCTTGAGGTAGTTAAAGACAACCACCCCCAAAGCGGCCCCGACAAGCCCGCCTATGAGCAGCACCGTTCCCATCCTGAGATCCACGGTCTTTCGCTTGAGATGCGCCAGCACGCCGGAGAATGAGGAAGCAACAATCTGGTTGGCTTCGGTGGCGACCGCGACGGCTGGTGGAATGCCGATAAAGAACAAAAGCGGGGTCATCAAAAAGCCACCGCCCACACCGAACATGCCCGACAACACGCCAACAATGCCGCCCAGTCCCAAGAGAAGGAACGCATTGACCGATACTTCGGCGATGGGAAGGTAAATCTGCATGATCTCCTTTAGGCATTTGGCGCGCTAAAATCAACGCTAGACGCTGCTCTGCGGCAATCAGGACTGATGCAATCCAGAAACTGGCCTTAAGAGAGCTATCGTTCTTTCACGTAGGGTTGGCCGCCTGCGCGGGGCGGCACTGCCTTGCCGACAAAACCGGCGAGAATGATAACGGTCATGATATAGGGAAGCGCCCCCAAAAGTTGACCTTGCACTTTCATGCCGATCACCGCCTGGATCACATCTGGACGCGTTTCCAGCGCACCAAAGAGGCCAAACAGCAGCGTGGCCCAAAGCGCGTACCACGGCCGCCATTTGGCAAATATCAAAGCCGCCAATGCAATGAAGCCGCGCCCGGCCGACATGTCTTTGACAAAACCAGCTTGCAGTGCGGTTGACAGATATGCGCCTGCAATGCCGCATAACACGCCACAAATCACGACAGCGGCGTAGCGCAGGCCCACGACTGACACGCCCGCGGTATCTACGGCCGCAGGATTTTCGCCGACCGCACGCAGCCGCAGTCCAAAGCGCGTGCGAAACAGGATCCACCACGTCAGCGGGACCGCTGCGAACGCCAGATAGACAAGGATCGAATGCCCGGAAATTAGTTCCACGTATATTTGCCCGATAAAGGGTATCTCGAAAGAAGCGTTTTCGAGTGCAGCCACAAAAGGGAGGGTAATCGGTTCAAACCGCCCTCCGCCCATCAGGGATGGCGTGCGCCCGCCTTGCTGAAACCAATCTTGCGCGATGAGAACGGTCAGCCCCGCAGCTAAAAAGTTGATCGCAACGCCCGAGATCAACTGGTTGCCCCGAAACGTGATCGAGGCGACCCCGTGCAAGAGGCTCAGCGCGACGGATGCCGCAATGCCCGCCGCCAACCCAAGCCAGACCGATCCGGTAACTGCGGCCACGGCAGCAGAAAAGAATGCAGCTGCCAGCATCTTTCCCTCAAGTCCGATGTCGAAAATTCCCGCACGTTCCGAAAAAAGGCCCGCAAGACAGGCCAACAGCAGCGGCGTGGCCAGCCTTACGGTGCTGTCGAGAAGTTGTATCAGCGTCAAAAAGTCCATTACGCTTCCTTCCGCCGTAGCATGAGGAAGAGTTTCTCGAGCGGCATGCGCACCATGTTGTCAAGCGCGCCGGTGAACAGGATTACCAAAGCTTGAATGACGACGATCAGTTCGCGGGGGATTGATGTCCATAGCGCAAGCTCGGCACCGCCTTGATAGAGAAACCCGAAAAGGAGGGCGGCGAGAAAAACGCCGAAGGGGTGGCTGCGGCCCATCAACGCGACGGCGATCCCGATAAATCCCGCACCTTCCACCGCGTTCAGAACAAGCCGTTCTGCTTCGCCCATGACGTTGTTAATGGCCATCAGGCCGGCCAGCGCGCCAGAGATCAGCATGGCAATCATTGTAATCGCGACAGGTGAAATTCCGGCATACTTCGCGGCCGGCTCGGACTTGCCATAGCTGCGGATTTCGTACCCCAGCCAAGTACGCCAGAGCAGGAGCCAGACCAGAAAACAGGCGATGATCGCAATGACGAAAGTGACGTTGGCAGGGGCCGCACGTGAAAATGGAATGCCCACGACAGCGAGCATGTCGTGAAGCGTCGGTAGGTGCACCGATTCTGGGAAGCGCGCAGTTGCCGGATCCATGCTGCCTGCAGGGCGCATGACGTTCACGAGCACATAGTTCAGAACAGCAGCACCAATAAAATTGAACATGATCGTGGTAATGACGATATGGCTGCCGCGTTTTGCCTGTAGAAATGCAGGTATCGCAGCCCAGGCCGCGCCGAAAAGTGCGGCGGCAACGCTCGCACCGAGGAGCGCGAGTGTCCAGTGGGGCCAGGGGATCAGAAGACAGGCCAAGGCAACGCCAAGGCCACCCAGCATCGCCTGACCTTCGCCCCCGATGTTGAACAGCCCTGCGTGGAACGCCACGGACACCGCGAGACCGGTGAAGAGAAAGTTTGTGGCGTAATAGAGCGTGTAGCCCCAGCCGTAGGTGCTGCCCAACGCGCCGGTCACCATAAGGTTAACGGCAGCTACCGGGTCTTCGCCGATTGCGAGGATTACTAATGCAGAAATGATCGCGGCGAGGATCAGCGAGATCAGAGGGACGAGGACAACTTCGGCCCATTTTGGCATTACGTCCATTGGAGGGCTCCGATCTTGTGCGCTGCGGTAGAAACTGAGCTGGACTCAGGGGGGGGCACCGCCGCCGCTTGCACACCCTCCCCAAAGTCTTCATGGCAAAACGATGCAAGCGTCATGCGGTCATTCCTGCCATCAAGAGCCCCAGTTCTTTTTCATCCGTCTGGTCGGACGCGCGTTCGCCCATTATGACGCCGTCGAACATGACCGCGACGCGATCTGACAGGGCGAGGATTTCCTCAAGTTCGACAGAGACCAACAGGATCGCCTTGCCCTGATCGCGAAGGGCAACGATTTGCTGGTGGATAAACTCAATTGCACCGATATCGACGCCGCGTGTTGGTTGGCCGACCAACAGGAGATCAGGATTGCGTTCGATTTCGCGGGCGAGAACGATTTTTTGCTGATTGCCGCCGGAAAAGCTTTTGGCGGCAAGTGCAGGGTTTGGTGGGCGCACATCAAAGCGTTCCATTTTGCCCGCGGTGTCTTCGCGGATCGCTGCATTGTCCATCAGCAGACCGTTTTGATAGTTTGCTTCCCGGTGGTAGCCAAAGGCCGTGTTTTCCCAAGCGGCAAAGTCCATGATAAGGCCTTCGCGTTGCCGGTCTTCGGGGACATGGCCGATCCCGCGCATGCGGCGCGAGCGCCCATCGGCGTCTTTGCCCGTCAGGCCCAATGTCTCGCCGTTTAGGGTAACTGTACCGGTTGCGTTTTCATAGCCGCCCAGCACTTCGAGCAGCTCGGATTGCCCGTTGCCTGCAACCCCCGCTATACCAAGAATTTCGCCTGCGCGGACCTGTAAGTTGATCCCTTTCAGCCTTTCGACTTTCTGGTCGTCGACGACCCGCAGGTTTTTGATGTCGAGAACCACGTCACCGGGGGTGGCTGGTTTTTTATCCACGCGTAGCAAGACCTTGCGGCCCACCATGAGTTCTGCAAGTTCGGCAGGGGAGGTGTCTGAAGTCTTGACAGTGGCTGTCATTTCACCTCGGCGCATGACGCTTACGGTGTCTGTTGCTTCCATGATCTCGCGCAGCTTGTGGGTGATGAGGATAATGGTTTTACCTTCTTCACGCAGACGGCCGAGAATGCGAAACAACTGGTCTGCTTCGGCCGGTGTCAGAACGCCCGTCGGTTCATCCAGAATGAGGATATCCGCCTGTCGGTAAAGTGCTTTGAGGATTTCGACACGTTGCTGCATGCCGACGCCAAGATCCTGAATGGTCGCATCCGGGTCCACATTCAGCCCGTATTCCTGCTCTAGTTCGATGAGCGTTTTGCGCGCCTTGGCAAGCGAAGGCCGCAGCAGGCCACCGTCTTCTGCGCCCAGAATGATGTTTTCAAGGACTGTGAAGTTTTCCACGAGCTTGAAGTGCTGGAATACCATGCCGATGCCGGCGGAGATGGCAGCTTGGCTGTCGGGAATTTCGGTTCTATGACCGGCGATGAAAATCTCGCCCTTATCGGCCTTATAGAACCCGTAGAGGATGGACATCAGCGTTGATTTGCCTGCGCCGTTTTCGCCGATGATCCCGTGGATCGTGCCAGGCATGACGCGGATGGAGATGTCTTTGTTGGCTTGAACCGGTCCGAAGGCTTTGGATATGCCCTTTAGCTCAATTGCCGGTGCTTGATCCGCCATGCCTGTCCCCCGTTGGCCGCAAACCGCGCTGGTTGTCCGGCGCGGTTTGTTTTTCTTACGTGATCCGAGCGATCAGAAGTCCAGAACCGGGCAGCTGTCGTTCGTGTAGTACGAGGTCACTTCGATCTCGCCATCAATGATTTTCTGGCGTGCCTCTTCCACGGATGCTTTCATTTCGTCGCTCACAAGTGGCGCATTGTTGTCATCCATTGCATAGCCAACACCATTTTCTGCCAGGCCCCAGGCGAAGACGCCGGTTTCAAGGTCGGTGCCCGCTGTCATGGCGTCATAGACGGCCACATCCACGCGTTTCAGCATGGATGTCAGGACTTTGCCGGGGTGCAGGTAGTTCTGGTTGCTGTCCACGCCGATAGAGAGGATGCCCTCGTCTGCGGCAGTTTGCAAAACGCCAACACCCGTGCCGCCCGCTGCTGCATAGACGACATCAGCGCCTTGGCTGATCTGCGCTTTGGTAAGCTCGGAGCCTTTTACCGGGTCATTCCATGCGGAGGGTGTGGTACCGGTCATATTCGCCACAACGGTCG
Source organism: uncultured Alphaproteobacteria bacterium (assembly GCA_963796445.1). Taxonomy (GTDB): domain Bacteria; phylum Pseudomonadota; class Alphaproteobacteria; order Rhodobacterales; family Rhodobacteraceae; genus Roseobacter. The sequence continues at coordinate 427,419 of CAWCLQ010000012.1, forward strand.
CATCCGGGTTCACCGCTTTGACGCCTTGAGCGTAGCCGCAGCCGAAGTGGCGGATCAGTGGGATGTCCATGCCGCCGATAAAGCCGACTGTACCGGTTTCAGAAGCCAAGGCCGCCATCATACCAACAAGGTACGATCCCTCATGTTCTGCAAAGCCAATCTGGCGGATATTTGGTGCGTCAAGCCACGTGACATCGATGGCTACGAATTTTGTGTCGGGATAATCTGGCGCCACGGCGCTGAGCGGGTCGGCCATCGCGAAACCCATCGTGATGACGGGGTTTGCGCCCGCCTCGGCGAAGCGGCGCAGGGCTTGTTCGCGTTGTGCTTCGGATTGCAGTTCGATTTCACGGTAAGTGCCGCCGGTTTCTTCCGCCCAGCGTTGCGCGCCGTTATGCGCCGCTTCGTTGAAAGACTTGTCGAACTTGCCGCCAAGGTCGAATATAAGTGCGGGTTCGGCAAGCGCTGCACCGGCAGAAAGTGCTACGGCCGCTGTCGCGCCAAGGAATTTTTTCATGAGGGTCATTTGGTATCTCCCAGTTTTAATTTTGGGGCGATCAGTCTGCCAATAGGCGTGCTGCCGCCCAGATCGAGCAGATGAATTCTGGTCCTGCACGATTTAGGGCCCAAGGCATCGGCAGGGTCAACCGGTTTTTGGCCTATGGTATAGGGATTCGGCTGTCTGACGGCGGGTCACTGCGGCTTGCATAAGCACAGCATCTACGGCTGGTCCGTTTGTGCGGTGGTAATAGCCTGTGCGACGGCCGTTTTCGGCGAATCCATATTTCGCATAAAGCGCCCGCGCGGGCGCATTATCTGCGGCCACTTCAAGTAACGCCAAGACTGCCTCGCTGCTCTCCAGCCAGGTGCGCATTAGGATGTCCGCGATCCCCTGTCGCCTGTAGGCAGGATCTACTGCGAGGGTCAGCAGCTCGGTCTCGTCAAGTACCGTGCGCACAAGTGCGAAACCGTGCGCCTGTGTGTGGCAGCTTACCAGTTTGGACATGGTGAGTGACCGGAATTCCTCTGCCGTCCAGCCGCGTTCGGGCAAGAACGCTGCCGCGTGCAGTGTAGCCATTTGATCCGGCGTCATGAGAGGATGACCGGCGGGGCATCTTTTGCCGGAGCCGCATCCGCAGGGCGCAGATACAAGGGAGCGGGGCGTGGTTGCGGTGACACCATGCGTTCGCGGGCAATGTGCGCAATAGCAATAGCGCCCGCATAGAGTGGCGGGTTGTGACCTGCGCCGATGATGGGCAGAGGTACACTTGTCAGCTCTGATCTGGCCAGAATCTTGGGTTTTTGCGGTCCGTTTGTATCGAAGGACTGAACATAGACTTGGTCGCGTCGGGCATCCACACAAGTTGTACCGGACCCGTCCGATCCATAGCGCAAGGCGTCAAAGGCTGAAACGCCTACAGCGGCAATGCCAAGACCAAGAGCAAGCCCGCGCGCGGCAGAAACCGCGATACGGATGCCTGTGAAGTTTCCTGGGCCGATGCCCACACCTATCGCGGCAAGCTCTGCTGGTGTGATCCCTGCGTCCTGCATCAGGTCTTGGCACATCACCAGTAGGTGTTCCGCCTGGCCTTTTGCCATCTCCTCGAACCGGTGTCCGAGCGTCTTGCTGCCTTGTAGCAATGCGACATCGCAGGCAGCACGGCTTGTATCGAACGCCAGAACGAAGGGGTCGCGCGCTACCATTGTGCTCGCCGTGCCATGTTTCAGGTGGCGACCGGCCGCACTTCGGTGACTTCGGGGATATAGTGGCGCAGCAGGTTTTCGATGCCCATCTTCAGCGTCAGCGTAGAAGACGGACAACCCGCGCAGGCACCTTGCATGTGCAAATAAACGACGCCGCGGTCAAATCCGTGGAATGTGATGTCTCCGCCATCCTGAGCAACAGCAGGACGTACCCGGCTGTCCAGCAGCTCTTTGATCTGGTCCACGATCGGCCCATCTTCGCCAGTGTGTTCCGCATGGCCTGACGCAGGAGTGTGATCGCCGTCCATGACCGGCTGGCCGGATTGGAAATGCTCCATGATGGCACCCAAGAGCGCTGGCTTAATATGGTCCCAGTCAACAGTGTCAGCTTTGGTGACAGTTACGAAATCATTGCCGAAGAAAACACCGCTGACCCCGTCGACGTCAAAAATGCGCGTGGCCAAGGGTGACTTGTCTGCGGTCTCGGAACTTGGAAAGTCAGCTGTCCCCATATCGAGCACGGTCTGGCCCGGCAGAAACTTGAGCGTTGCGGGGTTTGGTGTGGATTCGGTCTGGATAAACATCGGCATTCTCCTGAGGTTGTGTCAGATATGCGGATCACGCCGGCTCAAGTCAAGGTTTGGAACGGTTCTAAAGTAGCGAATCGCGTCTGATGGCAGGGCAGGTTGGTGAAACCAGCTTGGGCAGGCAGGCTATGTGATGGATTCGAGCTTTTCCTTGCTGAGGTCGCCGGGCACGATTGTGATCGGGATAGGCAGCGTACCCGCGTTCTTGGTCAGTTGAGTCACAAGCGGGCCGGGACCGTTCTTGCCGGTGCCCGCACCCAGAACCAGAATGCCGATCTCGGGATCCTCGTTGATCTGTGCCATGATTTCATCCACGGGCTGGCCCTCGCGGATTACCAGACGCGGATCGACTGACTGCCGGTCCCGCATCCATTTTGCGAAAACCTCAAAGTGTACTTCAATCCGTTCGCGGGCTTCCTCGCGCATAACCTCACCGACGCCAATCCAATGGTTGAATTCGTCTGGTGGGATCACGGACAGCACCTCGACACCTGCGCCCGTCCTTGCAGCACGCATCGCAGCAAAGCGCATTGCGTTCAGACATTCTCTGCTGTCATCCAGTATCACCAAAAACTTGCGCATGGTTGGACGCCCCCCCTTTTTTCGGCAATCATGACCTTACTATAGTTGCGACGCAATCGTTATCTGATCGCGCATTTGGTCTGGACAGTCACGAAAAACAGCCTCAGACTCGGGCCATTAGCACAAAGGAATACTGCTGTTATGCCGATGCAACAGCTTATTTACGCGTCACGTCCGTTTGGATATGACACGGCAACCCTCGCAGGTATTTTGTCGATCTCGCGTGTTCGGAATGCCCAAAACGATATTACAGGCGCTTTGATTTGCCGATCAGATATCTATCTGCAATTGCTGGAAGGGCCTGTGGGTAAAGTCGAAAAGACCTACGAACGCATTCTGACGGATGACCGCCACGTAGAAATGAGGGTGCTTGTGCGCAGTCAGGTTGAAGACCGGCTGTTCCCGGAATGGGCCATGCGCCACGATCCGGCACATTCATGGATGTGGACGGCCAAAGAGGTGGCGAACGGCGCGCTGGACCGCGCTTCGGCGCGCGATGTCCGCGCCGTTTTCCTGCGGTTGGCAAATCAAAAAGCCCTATAGGGTTTCGCCCGCTGCCCAGTCCCAGTACATTTCCCGCAACCGACGCGCGACGGGGCCGACCTGATAACTTGTGTCTTCAAAAGCTTTTACAGGGGTGATCTTGGACATGTTGCCGGTCAGAAAAACCTCATCAGCCTGTTCAAAATCGTCAAAAGTCAGAACAGCTTCATGGATCGGGATGCCGTCACTGCGCATATTGGTCATGTGCCGTGCCCGGGTGATGCCTGACAGGAACGTACCGTTTGCGATGGGGGTAAAGACCTCTCCGTCTTTGACCATAAAGACATTTGCGGTGGCGCTTTCGGCCACGTTCCCTGTGGCATCCGCGACCAAAGCATTGTTGAACCCCCGGCGCCGCACTTCGCTGAGCATCCGAGCGTTGTTGGGGTAAAGACAGCCCGCTTTTGCGTTGACAACATTGTCCTCCAGTACGGGCCTGCGGAAACTGGTGCGCCCCAGCGTGACTGCCGCATCGGCTGGTGCCATCGGAATTTGCTCCAGAACCATCGCAAAGCCCACTGTCTCGGCGTCGGGCACAATTGCCGTCACATCGCCATTTATCCCCCAGTACATTGGGCGAATGTAAACCGCATCTTCGGGCGAATACCGTTTCAGACCCTCAGCTGCGATGGCCATCATGTCTTCGGCTGTCATGCTCGGCGTCAGCATCAAAGCTTCGGCGGACTTGTTGACGCGTTGAAAATGCGCCAGCAGATCAGGAACGCTGCCATTGAAATAGCGCGCGCCATCAAACACGCTGCTGCCTAGCCAGCTGCCGTGATCTGCGGCACGCATGACCATCAGGTCTTCGTTGTGCCAACGTCCTTCAAACCATGTGGAAATATTTGTACCGGTTGCCATGCGACGCCCTCTCAAGTCGTATTTCGCGCACCGTTGCAGGCTTCGACAGCGGGGTCAACGGCTTGTGATCGTGCTATTCCACGCGGTAGATACCTTCGGGCAAGTTCAGAGCAGCGGTCAGATCGCGCCATTGCTCAGGGGACAGAGTGATCGACACCATTTTGTCCGTACGTGGATCGTATTGGTTTAAAAGTATCGCGCTTTCTGTGGCATGTACCGTCACATCTTCCTGCAGCGGTACCGTGCCATCGTCCACCAATGTCACAACGGTCGCATCAAATTCGTGTTCGATCGTAAACATATCGCAAGCTTAGGTGTTATATTACGCTTTGCAAGGGTCACAAGCTTGTGGGGCAGGTCTGGTGATCTGGATGAATGGTGTTACATGTGTTTAAGTGATGGGCCGTGAGAGAAGGGCTGTAGAATGGTGCGTAGTTTAATTGGTGCAGGCCTGTTGGTTTGTGCGCTTGCAGGATGCGAGGTTACAACGTCAGCGGTACCGTCTGGCCCACAGACACAAGTACCTGCAACTGCGAACACGCGGGTCACCGCCCAACAGATTTCACGCAACTTTGTGGAGGTGGTCCGCATGGTTGAGCCCGTGGCAGAACGTGAATGCCGTGCGCGTACGTCTCGGGTGAATTGTGATTTCAGAATTGTTGTCGACGACCGACCGGAACAGCCGCCCAATGCGTTTCAGACCATCGATCAGTCGGGCCGCCCGATCATTGCATTCACCCTTCAATTAATTGCCGATGCGCGCAATAAAGACGAATTGGCCTTTGTACTGGGGCATGAAGCGTCTCATCACATCGCAGGTCATATCGATCGTCAGCAGCAAAATGCAGTTGCTGGTGCCGTCATCGCTGGTAGCCTTGCAGTGCTTTTGGGAGGAGACACTGACATCGTGCAAGAAGCGCAACAGCGGGGTGCGCAGGTCGGCGCGCGCACCTATTCCAAAGAGTTCGAACTGGAAGCAGATGCATTGGGGACGATCATTGCAGCGCGTGCGGGCTATGATCCGGTGCGCGGGGCTGAGTTTTTCACCAGAATACCTGATCCGGGGAACAGATTTTTAGGCACACACCCGCCGAATGCACAACGCATCGCCACTGTACGCCGCGTTGCAGCGGGGCTGTAGCTACCGGGCTGCCTTTTTGATGCGTCTCAGGTGCGACCAGTAAATTACCGGCGCAAGAATGAAATCATAGACTGCGCAGGCGACATGGTAGACGCCTGGCAAACTTACCAGTTTCGCCAGTCTGTGGTAGCGTGGCATGCGTTCCCACAGGGCGATAAAAGCAGGTATACCTTCCAATAACTCACCGTCTTGTACCACGTGTAGACGCCGCGCCGCGCGGTCCGGATCAATGCCCCACGCCTCAAGCGCGCTGGCGTTGTTGAGGTCGTCAAACCGAATCGGCAATGCTTCGCGTGCGCTGTAGGCTGCGTAATGGTCGATTTCGAAGCTGCATACCGGACAGTCAGCGTTGTACAGAACGGCTGTGTTTTCGTCTTTTTTTTCTATCATGCTGCAGCAGATAGAAGTGGCCTGCGATGGTTCCATACAGCCGGACAATTCATCGCAGGTCAGCGACTATAACTTATTGTGTGTGCCGTCACACAGCGGTCCGTTTCCCGTTGCCTTGCAGCCGCAGAAAAAAACCTTTTTGTCGGCATCGGCTTCGTATCTCAGGGGCGAATATCCGCTGTCCTTATGCGAACCATCGCAGAATGGTTGCTTGGAGGACTGTCCACAGGTGCACCAGAAGTACGATTTACCGGCGGTTACCTCGATCGGGTAGGGCGCCTTCTGCGCGATTTTCGGGGGGGTGGACATGATGATGTTCTCCTTGCTGACGCCTCGCAGGTAGAACGGCGCAGGCCAAAAACCACCAACGCCTCAGTTTTGCGCGACCAGCTTGCCCCAAAGATCGTATTCGCCCGCTTCGTCCACCTCAACTGTTACCAGATCACCGGACTTTAGTTTTTCATGGCCCTCGTCTATGAACAGATTGCCGTCAATTTCTGGCGCGTCGGCTTTGGTGCGGCAAGTGGCTGCATCTTCGTCTACTTCGTCTACGATCACCTGAAGAGTAGTGCCGACTTTGGCCGCCAGTTTGCTTTCGGAAATTGTTTGCGCCTTGGCCATGAAGCGTTCCCAGCGATCCTGCTTTATGTCCGCGGGCACATGATCTGGTAGCGCATTTGATCGCGCCCCCGCGACGTTCTCGTATTGAAAGCAACCCACGCGGTCGAGTTGTGCTTCGTCCATCCAGTCCAGCAGTGTCTGGAACTCGTCGTCTGTTTCGCCGGGGTAGCCTACGATGAAAGTAGAGCGCAGCGTCAAATCCGGGCAGACGTCACGCCATGCCGCAATCTCGTCGAGCGTTTTGGCTGCAGCCGCAGGGCGCGCCATGCGGCGCAGAACATCCGGGTGCGCGTGCTGGAACGGAATATCGAGATAGGGCAACACCAATCCCTCATCCATCAACGGGATCAACTGGCGTACGTGAGGATAGGGGTAGACGTAGTGCAGCCGTACCCAAGCCCCCAAGCTGCCCAGATCCCGCGCAAGATCTGTGATATGGGCGCGGTGCCCGCGGTCGGATGCGTGTTTGATGTCGACACCGTAAGCAGAGGTATCCTGACTGATGACCAAGAGCTCCTTCACGCCATTGTCGACCAGCTTTTCCGCTTCGCGGAGGACGGCATGGGCCGGGCGACTGGCAAGGCGGCCACGCATGTCGGGAATGATGCAGAACTTACACTTGTGATTGCAGCCTTCCGAGATCTTGAGATAGCTGAAATGCCGCGGCGTCAGGCTGACACCGGTTGCGGGCAGCAGGTCTATGAAGGGATCGGGGCTAGGCGGTACAGCCGCATGTACTGCGTCAAGAACCTGTTCGTATTGATGCGGACCAGTGACGGCCAGAACGCTTGGATGCGCGCCGGTGATATACTCGGGCTCGGCGCCGAGACAGCCGGTGACGATCACGCGCCCATTACTGTTGAGCGCCTCACCAATGGCTGAAAGCGATTCAGCCTTTGCGCTGTCGAGAAATCCGCAAGTGTTCACAATGACCGCATCGGCACCATTGTAGTCAGGCGAAATACCGTACCCCTCTGCCCGCAAGCGCGTCAGGATGCGTTCGCTGTCAACCAGCGCCTTGGGGCAGCCGAGGCTGACCATGCCGATGGTTGGTTGGCCGTCTCGTTTTGGCTCGCTCAGGCGGGCTTTGGGGGCCAGGTCGGGGCGCAGATCAGGAGGGTTTGTGCTCATGCTGTGCGCTATAGTGCAGATGTGATGCGCTGGGAAGGGTTCGCGTCCGCACCAACTGTGGGACGTGTATGCTCATCAACCTGGCAATAATTTGGCAACGCGAGGCTTCTACATCGCTAGCGGATGCGCCTTGGCGAGCTTGTCGAATTCCATGAGTGTCCTCACAAGGTTTGGCATCTGATCCAGATAGATCATGTTCGGCCCGTCCGAGGGCGAGCGGTCGGGATCTTCGTGTGTTTCGATGAATACCGCAGCAACACCGATCGCCACTGCCGCACGGGCCATCACGGGCGCAAATTCTCGTTGTCCGCCTGAAGAGCCACCCTTGCCCCCGGGTTGTTGGACCGAATGCGTGGCATCCATAACAACCGGATAGCCGGTTTGGGCCATCTGCGGCAGCGACCGCATGTCGGCGACCAAAGTATTATACCCGAAAGACGTCCCGCGTTCAGTCAAAAGAATGCGCTTGTTGCCTGTGCTCTCGACCTTGGTGACGATGTTTGACATCTCCCAAGGTGCCAGAAACTGGCCTTTTTTGACATTTACCGCGGCCCCTGTTTCACCTGCGGCAAGCAACATATCCGTCTGCCGGCACAAAAACGCAGGGATTTGCAAAATGTCCACCGCTTCGGCTGCAATGGCGCATTGTGCTTCGTTGTGGACATCGGTCAGAACCGGCACGCCAATTGATTTGCCAACCGATTGCAGAACCTTGAGCCCTGCATCAATGCCCATGCCGCGAATGCCCGACAGTGATGTTCGGTTGGCTTTGTCATAAGACGCTTTGAAGACATATTGCGCGCCGACGGCATCGCAGGCCTCTTTCATGCGTCCGGCAATCATCTGCGCGTGATCTTCGGTCTCAAGCTGGCAGGGACCGGCAATCACCGTAAGGGGTTGATCGTTTCCGATCACCAGATTGCCAACGGAAACATGTGTCATATCAGGAAGTAACCTGTTCTCTGAGAATGGATGCTGTCAGCGATATCATCAGGTAGACGCCTGCAAAGATCAAGAAGGCAAGGATCGTATTCTCGAAGCTACGTGGGTAACTTGCCTCTTGCGGTGCTACTGGTTTAACGCTTGTGGTCAGATACCGGACCTGCCGGTTCGCTTCCATTCGCGTTTGTTCCATTTGCTGTAACGCTGATTGCAACAGCATATCACGCGTTGCCAGATCAGCTTGCGCCATCTGTATGCGGACACTCAGTTGAGCTAGCGAATTTTCCCCCTGACTGGCATCGGTCATGCGGGCGTTCAGCTCGTCCAATTGCGTGTTCAGACGACGGATATCACCCTGCGCGCCATCAACCCGAGACTGGTTTGGCCGCGCATTGTCCAATAGTGCTGCAAGCTGCAGTTCTTTTTCAAGGATTTGCAATTCGACCTGATTGATCTGCGACCGCAGAGACGCAATCACTGCTTCGGGATCAAGAGTTGCACCTTCCAACTGTAGATTAACCAAGGCTTCTTGCGCGGCACGGCGTTCGGTTTCCGCCTGCCGGAAGCTTTGTTCAGCATCTTCCATCTGGTCGCCGCGCTTTTGCTGGCTCAACTCGTTTACCCGTGCTTCGGCATAGGTGATTAATGCCTCACTGAAGTTGGCGCTGACTTGCGGATCGGCCGCGATCACCTCCATGCGCAGAACGCCTTCTGTGGGGTCGTAGCCCACTTTGATGTTCTTGCGGTATGTCTTGTAGGCTTCTTCGTTGCTGGGGTCTTGGGTTAGCCGTTGTATCGGGTCGATGTATTCTTGCGTGAAATGGGTTTTGAAGCCCACATCCGCATCAAGTCGTATCATCGCATCTTTGGACGTCAGATAAGACTGCACGGCGATACTATCCTGCGAGGTTGCAAATTGTGTACCGCTGAGCAGGCCACCCAGGCCCGATCCGCCCTGATTGTCGGCTTGAAGAATTAGAAACTCTGATTTGGTGGCATACATTGGGGTCGCGATCCCATAAAAATACCATCCTGCCAAAAGCGTTGGCAGCATCACGAAAAATGCCAGGCGCGCCGCCAGATTGCGCATCTTTTTGCGCCGCCGCTGCGTAATATCTTTCTGAATCTCAGAGATTTCGCGATTGCGGCGATCCATCGGGCTTAAGTCGGTGGACGGCAGCGTTTCACGATCGGTCGGAACGGTCTGGGGTAATTGAATACGTGCTTTTTGCCCCTTTTTTTCTGGTCCCGACGCGTTCGCGGCTTCGTTTGGGACGACCAGTTCCAACATATTTGAATGCTTAAACGGGTCCACACCACTTTTGCGCAGCAGCCTCACGGCATCGATATCAGAGGTGGGTGCCAGCCCGTTTTTCTGTGCGACCCTACGCGCCATGCGTAACTGTCTTCCTGTCAGTCCTTCGCGGCGGATCGCATCCAGCTCAAGCGCTACATTTATTGGCGCTTGTTGTGTGCCCGCACCCGAGGTTTGATCGGCCGCCGCTTGAGGTTGCGCAGGAGCGGAAGCGCTTTTTTCAGGGCGCGCCGGTTCCGCATTCGACATTGGCGTCGCGCGCTTGATCCGGAATTTTCTAGCCGTCGGTTTCGTAGTCATAAAGCTGCTTCGCTTCTTCTAGAGTGTCGAACATATGGAGTTGTCCGCCCAACAGCACGGCTGCAGAGCGGGCAAATTTCTCAATTGTTTTTGGTTGGTGCGACACGATTATAATCGTTGTGGTCCGCAGCCGTTCTTGCAGGATTTCGCCCGCCTTGCGGTTGAACTCTGCATCGGTGGTTGCTGGCATGCCTTCGTCGATCAGGTAGATGTCAAAATCGAGCGCAAGCATCAGAGAAAAAGAAAAGCGCGCCCGCATTCCTGCTGAATATGTGCCTATGGGCTGATCAAAGTACTCTTCCAGATTGCACAGCCATCGACAGAAGCTTTCAACGTAGTCGGGATCAAGGCCATAAAGCCGGGCGATATAGCGCGCGTTCTCCATCGCCGAGATTTTGTTGACCACGCCGCCCATGAAGCCCAGAGGAAAGGATATTTTACAGTCGCGCCGAATTTCGCCTTCGTCTGGTTTTTCCAATCCAGCGATCATATTTATAAGCGTCGTTTTACCAGTGCCGTTCGGTGCGAGAATCCCAAGCGAATTGCCCAGTTCCACCTTGAAGGAAACGTCATCAAGGATCACCTTATGTTGTGTGCCAGTCCAATAGGACTTGGAAACATTTTCGAACGTCAGCATGCCTGCTCCGCTGATCAAAGGGCCCTGCTTCAGCCCCGGCTTTCTCTGTTATCAGAGGTTGGTAACGGTTTATGTACCGCCTTGTTTTTATTATGTCGCATTTAATTGAAAATGTACAACCTATCGGCCGACAGCCGCTTAAGACGTGGCAAAAATGTGCTGTTTGGCGGCCTGTTTCTGCGCATGCGGTGCGCGTGCTACCAACGGTGGGTCATTTGAACGATCCACGACGCCTTGTTAGAAGGCCCAATGGATAGCCTGATGAACAATATCAGACAGTGCACGCTCTGTGCCGATCGCTTTGCCGCGACGCATTCCGGGCACAGCCCTCGGCCCGTGGTCTGGTTTGACAACGATGCACGAATTCTTTTGGCGGGACAGGCTCCGGGGCTGAAAGTTCATCAGTCAGGCCGACCATTTACCGATCCGTCCGGCGACAGGCTTCGTTCATGGATGGGTATAGACCCTGATGTGTTTTACGATCGCTCAAAGATTGCAATCGTCCCCATGGCGTTCTGTTTTCCGGGATATTCAGCCAATGGCAGCGATCTGCCACCGCCACCGGTCTGCGCGCGCACATGGCGAGGTGAGGTTATGTCCCAGCTTAAGAATATTGAACTTACCATCGTGATTGGTGGATATGCGATGCAGTATCATCTGGGCCGAAAGCTGCCTGTGACCGAAGCTGTGGCGGATTACAACGCGCGGGGTGAAGACATCTTTGTCTTGCCGCACCCGAGCTGGCGGAATACGGGGTGGCTAAAGAAAAACCCATGGTTTGCCGAGACTGTTGTTCCGCGGCTGCGGAGCCGGATTCAAGAGGTACTGAATGACTGACCTGACGCCTTTGGACACAGCGCATGCAGCGATGCAAGCAGCACCCGACGATGACGCGGCACGGCTGCGGTTTTACGAGACACTTGCTGCAAGTGAATTGTACCTCATGATAAAATCCGATCCCGGACTCGATGCGGAAACCGTAGCGCCCGAAGTTATTGCCGTTGATGAGGCGCAATATGTTCTGGTCTTTGACCGAGAAGAGCGGCTGTCCGCCTTTGCAAGCAAAGCCGCGCCTTATGTAGCCCTTTCAGGTCGGTCCATTGCGCAGATGCTACAGGGAGAGCGTATCGGGCTGGGCGTTAATCTTGAGGTGGCTCCCTCTGCCATCCTGCTGCCCGAAAGTGCGATTACTTGGCTGCATGAAACGCTTGGAAATGCACCTGATGAAGTCGAAGCGCGCATCGCACAGGTCTTCCCGCCGGCAGGGCTGCCTGAAAACCTTATTGCGGCATTAGATGCGAAACTGGCGACGGCAATGGGACTGGCCCAGTCTGCGTATCTGGTGGCGGTCGCGTTTGACACGGGCGCGCGGGGCCATCTGCTGGGGTTTGTCGGCGCGGTTCCACAAGCCGAAGCAGCCCTCGCGCAAGCTGCGTCAGATGCATTGACCTTCTCGGCGATAGAAGCAGGTGCCATGGATGTCGGCTTTTTTGCACCGCACGATCCGTTGGTCGAGAAAATGAACCGTGTGGGATTGCGGTTTGACCTGCCACAACTGCAAGAAACCGTAACACAAGAGCGACCCGCACCGGGTATGGATCCTGAAAATCCGCCGAAACTGAAATAATTGGCAGCGAAAGGGATCATTCCTTCACGAAACGATCACGGGTTTACCTGATTTCTCACAAGCCTGAGAGGAGCAGAGCAAAAGGGTGCACGCGCGGGGCGGTTGGGATTACATTTCGGTAGCGGGGGCATGATGCCTCACTCGTAATTCACTGAACTGGAGCTTTCCAATGCGCTTTCCTTTGTTTGTAATCTCGACAGCGGCAGCTGTTACCATGGCTGCATCTGCATTCGCGGGTGACCAATACCTCGACGCCACAGGTTATGCGGTATCCGGCTATGACGTCGTAGCCTATTTTGATCTGGCTCAGGCACCGGTTGGACAGGCGCAGCCTGCGGCAGTTGCCGGCGATAAAGACATCACAGCGGACTACAATGGTGCGACATTCGCATTCTCCTCCGAGGCAAACAAAGCCAAATTTGTTGCAAACCCTGAAGCCTACGTGCCTCAGTATGACGGCCACTGCGCTTATGGTGTGTCCAAAGGCGGCAAGGTGCCTGGTAATCCCAATCTGTGGCGCATCGTTGACGACAAACTGTATCTTAACATTACCCAAAACGTGGTTGGCTTTTGGGAAGAGGACATTCCCGGCAACCTGACACTGGCAGAGAACAACTGGGTCAACATTGAAGGTAAAGCTGCGTCGACCAACCCGATCCCGCAGTTCGACAGCGCCGCACCGGTGAACTAAATGCCACTGCCGGATCCGGTAGAGCAAAGCCAAAAGGCCCCGCTGCGCTTGTCGCGGCGGGGTGTGCTGGTTTTGGGGGGGGCAGGCATCGCCACGGTTGGTGCCGTAGCGGCGCAGTGGTACAACGTGTTGGGCGATAACGGTGACGCGGCACTTAGCCCCGAGCAAGCCCATCAGTCGGCCCTGTCGGGAGAGGTGTTGCTGATCGATATTCGCAGGCCGGACGAATGGGCGCGTACAGGCGTTGGCGAAGGTGCTCTACCGATTGATATGCGGCGTCAGGACTTTGAGGAGGCTTTGACCGTTGCTGCCGAAGGTGACACGGCACGGCCTTTTGCGCTTATCTGCGCGCGTGGTGTCCGGTCTCGGCGCATGTCAGCGCGGCTGGTGGCGGCTGGATTTACTCAGGTGATTGATGTGCCGGAAGGGATGCTTGGTTCTGGCGCAGGTCCGGGCTGGCTTAAGCGGGGCCTGCCTGTCGTCGCCTACAAGTAACCTGGTTTTCGCAGTCAGTCTGCAGGCATTTGGGCTGCACCCAGAACAGCGTGAATGCTGTCCCGCTTGTCTTTTGCTTTCAAAACGATTGCAGGTTCGCGCAGCGTATGCGGGCTTTGCATTCTCAAAGGCCCGGGCAGACAACGTACGACGGGCACTGCACTTAAAGCGGAAAGCGGCACAGCCAGCAGCAAGCTTGCGGCAATCGGAACAAGCCATAGTGACACCAGCCCCGACGCCAGACCAGCTGTCAGGATCAGGCCCAGAACCGTTTCGACCCAGTGGAAACGGATCAGATCGGGCAGCGGATAGACGATTGCGTGACGGTTCTGTTTTCCCCAGTTCAGTGATCTGCCGAGGGCTGTGCGCAAGACCGCACGTGTTTGCTGCACCATAAGAATAGGCGCGTAAGCGACCGAGAGAAAGACTTCGACCGCGAAGGCGAGCAGAAAGCTGTGCCGCCCCCCGTATAGGCGCGTGGCTTTGGTGTGGGTCGCGATGATCGTCGCACCGACAAGCTTTGGTGTCAGTAAAAGCGCGTACATGATGACAAGAAAGACAGCAGAATCTATATGGCTCATCGCTGGGGGCCAGTCGGGGAACAGCGGATTGGCTTCGTTGAAGTAACGGATGACATTGGTATCGGGGTCCTTGCCCAGCAAAAACCAAATCACCAATAGCAAGAACCAAGCGGGTGACAGCAGATAACTGACCGCGCCATGCAGTAGATGAAAACGCGAAACGGGGTGCAGTCCGGCGGTGCCGAGCAGCCTAAGGTGTTGCAGATTGCCACGGCACCAACGCTCATCACGCACAACATAGTCGATCAGGGTCCGTGGTGTTTCCTCGTAGCTGCCGGTCAGGCGGGGTAAGAACCGTACCCGCCAACCCGCGCGCCGCAAAAGGCCCGCTTCGACAAAGTCATGGCTGAGGATCAACTCGGATCGTCCGCGCCGTCCAGTAAGGTAGGGCAATCCTGCGGATGCGGCAAAGGCGCGGGTGCGAATGATGGCATTGTGGCCCCAATAGTTGCCTTCACTGCGCGACCAGCGCGCCAGCCCTTCTGCCAATAGCCAGCCGTAGGCAATGTTCGAGAACTGTTGCAGGCGTGCAAAGAGCGTATCAGCACTTATCAACACGGGGCAGGTCTGGATCAGGCCTACCCGCGGATCACGGCTCATCTCGTCTGCGAGGCAGTCAATGGCACGTCCGCTCATCAGGCTGTCGGCATCCAGTACGATCATCGCTTCGAACGCCGCCCCCCATCCAGTGATCCAATCCACCAGATTGCCGACTTTTTTATCGGTATTTTCAGCGCGCCTGCGATAGTGCACCGACAAGCCCGCCGGTGCCGTGGCCTCAAGGAGTGCAAAAGCCTGCTGTTCTTGTGCGGCGACCATGGGATCGTTGGTGTCTGACAGAACGAAAAGCGTATATTTGTGGTTGGTAGATTGCGCCGCAAGATCATCCAACATCGCAGACGCATTGCCAAAGACGTCGCTGGTGGGCTCATTGTAGATAGGCAGCAGCAGCGCCACGCTGATCGGCGGCGCATCTGATATTGTGGCATCAGACTGGTTGGCGCGCGCAAGCAATCCAGCAATGGCAAGTCCGATTGTGCTGACGGACAGGCTAACCCACACGAACATAAGCCCGATCATGCTCAGCAATATCCATTCGAGACCGGACATACCCGTCTCGGCGAACCAGCCGTATAGTCCCTTGAGCATCAAGAACGTGCCAATTAGGGCGGGGCCAAACAGTGCCAACCGCCATACAAACGAGGATCGTGAGGGTTCCTCATTGGCCGCAACAGGAACCGTATGCTGGTGCAACTTCTGTGTCAGCATCTCCAAGGGGGCGCGCGGTGGCATCGACGCAAAGGCGAGGGGCGGCATTTCGGTCATGCGCGTGTCCACCTGTAAAGCCAAACCTCGGAGAGCGGCTCCCCGTTGAGGCGCAGTTGCGCGCGGAATTCGACCAGATTTTCATCTTCGGGATAGAACGTGAATGCTAGGCGCGGGCCGCCTGTTTCGGGGTTGCGTTGGACGAGACCGTCCGAGACCGCGCCCACGCTGCTGCGCAAAATGATCTCCAAGGCATCAAGGTTTTCTGGCACGTCCGCACGTGATTCAAAGTCGATCGCCACGACAGTACCGCCTTCGGGGCGGTCGCCCATCGCCGTGTCGAGCACGCGCAAAGGCATGGACGTGCGGGGCGCGGGATCATCTGCCCAGTCCAGCCGATAGGTCATTTTATGGCTTTGGCCTGCGGTGATCGGTGTCGCTGGCCGCCAATACGCGACGATGTTGTCGTAAATCTCAAGATCGGCGGGAATTTCAACCAGCGTCACGGCACCCGCACCCCAATCTTCGCCCGGTGTTACCCAAAGCGCCGGACGGTTGTGATAAAGCGCTTCAAGATCGGCGAAATCACTAAACGCACGGGCGCGCTGCATCAGGCCAAAGCCACGCGGATTATTGTCACCGAATGCGCTAATCTGAAGCGCTGTGGGATTTGCAAGCGGTCGCCAGATCATCTCGCCTGCACCATTGTAAATCATAAGCCCATCACTGTCGTGGACTGCTGGTCGGAAATCGGAAAAGCGGTTGCGCATGGTTTCGTCGAACAGAAACATCGACGTCAAAGGTGCGATTCCCACGTGCCGCATGTCTTCACGAGCAAAAAGCTCTGCTTCGACTTGCATGGTCAGTGTCTCGCCATGCGTGATGTCAAAGCGGTAAGCTCCAGAACAGCTGGGACTGTCGAGCAGCGCGTGCAAGACGACGTTTGGCGCACCTGTGGCCGGGGTCTCGAGCCAGAAGGCGATGAAGTCGGGAAATTCTTCACCCTCAGGGTCGGCTGTTTTCAGGGCAAGCCCCCGTGCGGAAAGCCCGTAAGTCTCACCCGTGCCGATGCCGCGAAAATAGCTGGCACCCTGAAATACTGCATATTCCTGAAAAATGCCGGGTTCCGAAAGCTCCGCACGCAGTCTCAGGCCTGAGTATCCGAGCGTGTCATCAATTTTCACCTTGGGAAACTTATCGGTCGTGTCAAAGACCCCCATGTCAAATTCTAACGGACGCGTAGTCCCGTCCTCAACCACGTTGATTTCAACCGCTTGCGGGAAATACAAACCGGGCGGGAAGACATCGACCCGTTGTGGCGCGCGCGATCCTTCCCACAGCGCATTGCGCCCGTCGAACCATATCTTGCGATACTGGTCGTAGGTCAGATTGCGCCAACTCGCGGGAATAAGGGGTCTGGGGGTGTAAGCCGAAGCTGCAAGCGCCTGCGCCCGCGCACGAACGATGCCTTGATCGAATGCCGCACTGTTGCCAAGCTGCAGCCCGGGTTCTTCAGCGAGCGCGGCAGCCGGTACAGTTGCCATCGCAACTATGGATTTCAAAACATCACGCCGCAGCATCACCGCACCGCCTTTTTGCGCCAAGGCTGAGATTTGAACCATCCCACGCCATAAGCCACGCAAATCAAGATAGCGAACCCCACAAGGTTCACGATCAGTTGGTTGAAGAACGACTGTCGGCCCAGCGTGTCCAGGGCCACGCCAAGAAGCCTTGCCGTGAACATTGATGTAATGAACACCGCCAGAGACTGCTGCCCGACCTGCATGATAATGGCGAGCGCGCGCCGCCAGACGTCAGCCAGAATACCACCGGTTTGCGGCGGTATGATCCGCCGACCAGCTTCGCCCACGGCAATCCAGCACAGGTAGGCAAGTGCCAGAAAATGCACATACCGCAGGATGCCGAAATCGGTTTTGGCGATCAGATAGTCATACTCGGTGCGCCATGCGCGCACCTCTGGCATTTGCCGCGTTATGCGGTAATAAGCGAAAGGGATAATGACCAGAACGACCCCAGCGGCGACGACAACAAGCAACTTATTGCGCGGAGGCGCGGGGATCCAACCGGACATAAAAGCAAAGCCGGTAAAGAAGACAAGTTGCCACCCGAACGGGTTGAAGAACCATTCGCGCGCGGACCATGGCTCGGCTGGCAGTGCCAGATACTCGATCTGTGCGCCGAACCAAACGCCTGCAATCAGGCCCAAGGCCAGAAGCGGGTGCGCACGATGCGCAATCACCACCAGCGGCATCATCGCCAAAACGACCAGATACATCGGGAGAATGTCGAAGTAATTGGGCACATAGGTCAGTGTGAGCAGGCCGATCAAGTTTTCCTCTGGCCGTTTGAAAAACGGGTAAAGGTTCAGTTGGCCGACGTAGTCACGCTCGAACCAGCCCGTCCCGTTCAGGAAGACCATGGTGCCCGCGATAGCGAAAAACAGCGCAATGTGCGCCCAATAGACCTGCCAACAGCGGTAAGCGACGCGCGCGGCTCCCATCATCACGCCCTGATCGCGGAACACGGCACCAAAAGCGATGGCCGACGCCATACCAGAGCAAAAAACGAAAACCTCTGTTGCGTCGGAAAACCCGAAACGGGCCGGGATCCACAGCGTCAACCAGTTGCCTGGTGTGTGTGCAATCAGAATGATGAACATGACAATGCCGCGGAAAAAGTCCAACCGCGGATCGCGGATGCGCTGGCCGCTTTGGGCGGATTGACCTGCGGCTTTTGCGGGTGCGGAGTGCATGTGCGTTGTGTCGGCGAGTGTCATGGCCGGTCTTTATGTCTTCGTTCTCGTTTTGTCATCAGCCCATCATGTCACTGGGCAGGGATTCGCTGCACCCGCACGATTTGTTCCATGCGGGTTTGCGTGTATTGATCCGGCTTGCCCGCGCGGAGCGCCTGTCTGTCTGCCAGCAACGCCTGTGCTTGGTCATAGCAACCTGCACGCAGGCCGGCATCAATTGTCAGACGCTCAAACACGTCGCGTTGGGCGTGGCTTCCGCCGACGCGTTGCATTGTGGGGCGCGCGAAAACAAGGTCGGAAAACGCATCGTGATATCGACCTTCGGCAAACGCGTTTAAACCGGAAAGTGCAGCCACACCGGGGTCAGCATAGCGCGCTTGCATGTCGCCAGTTTTTGCGGCATCGCGGGCAAAACGTGTTGTCATTTCTTCCCGTGCGGCGGGTCTGTCGGCGCCTGAAAGCGCCAACATATAATGTAAGTCAGCAAATACCAAACAGCCATCGTCAGTTCGCGTCTGCGCGATGTCGGCCAACTCCTGCCAGCGGTGGCCGACGTCTACCCCTTCAAGCTCCAACCGCATCAAGAGAGATGTGGCATTAGAAATGTCACGGTAATCGTCAGTTTTGTCCGCTCGAATTTGCGCGTCATATAGACCCAAAGCCACATCGTTTTCGCGTCGGTCCATGTGCAGCAACGCCTTGTGCCACCAGACATGGTAGCGGAAGTTATTGCAGTGATTCCATGCACTTGTGTTAGCTTCGATTAATTCGATCCCCAGATCAGGACGTGCTGTCATATCATAGACATGCGCCACAGCGTGCAACCCCCAAGCGTCGTCCGCAGCCAGTTCCAAGCCACTTCGTCCCGCCGCTTCGGCCAGCGCGTATTCGCCGGTTTCTTCCAGAGTGAAGGCGTGACAGCCAAGCGCGAAGCCACGAAACGGGTGTGATGCGTCATGCGCGCCAAGAACCCGTTCGATTGACGTACGCATTCCGATGGCGTCGCCCAGAATAAAACGGATGGCATGGCTAACTTTGGCCGACAGGGTATCCGAAGGATGTATGGAAAGGACTTCCTCCATGGCAGCGACCGCGCTCGAAGGATTGTGATCCAGCCATTGTGCCAGCGCCTCGATCCACAAAGCTTCGCGGCGTGTGATCGGCCCTGCGTTGCGGGCGGCACGCGCGGCTATCAAAGCTTCTTGCGCGGTTACAACCAGTTCTGCGCGCCCCATCATAAGTGAAAACAGGCCACGCGCCGCATGACCCATTGCGAATTCAGGCTCTGCCTGCAGGATAGCGCCAAGGTGTTGCGGGGTCGACGTGCCATGCGCCAGAAAGGCGTGGATCAAACTATTCCACTCGGACAGGCTTTGCTTTTGTTCCAGTGTCACAGGGCTCTGGCAGAGATCGAACATCATTTACGGCATACCTTCTCGTAGCGTATTCCACCTGTAACGCAATAAACTGTCCGGGGTAGCCATAGATGCGGCGTTACACGCCAACGTGAAGCGCCGTGTTTGAAAACGCCCAATATTTCATGGATGTTGCCGAAAAATGCGGGTCACGTACCAGTTTTTACAAGACAGGTGCCTGAAGGTTTCAACCTGCTTCGTTGTCTTTGGTCAGTGTGGCGAGAATTTCGTCGGTATCCTGCCCGAAACGCGGTGGCGCGCTGCGGTACTGAACTGGCGTACGCGATAGCTTCAGTGGATTGGCCAGCAGCTTTACGTGCCCGTCAGCGACATCGGGATGTGCAACATTGACGACATTACCCCGCGCCTTGGCCTGATCCGACCCGAGCGCTTCACCGACCGTATGAATGGGACCTACGGGGACTTTGACGGCTTCCAAACGGTCCACAACATCGTTCTTGGCAAGGCTGCTCAGTTGGGTGGCGATCATCGGTATCAGGACGTCGCGGTGTTCGATCCGGTCAAGATTAGTCGTGAAGCGCGCATCATCTGCCAAGGCCGGCAGTCCGATGGCGTCGCAAAAGCGGGCAAATTGGGCGTCATTGCCAACGGCCACTAAAACATGGCCGTCGTTGCAGGCAAATGCCTCGTAGGGAACGATGTTGGGGTGCGCGTTCCCTCGGCGCTTGGGTAGTTTTCCCGAAGTGAGAAAATTGGTGCCCTCGTTGATAAGCCACGCCATTTGCGCGTCCACCAGCGATAGGTCAATATGCTGGCCTTCGCCGGTTGCGTCCCGGTGTCTCAGAGCGGCGAGGATGCCCACCGTCGCGTACATGCCGCACATGACATCCGCGATGCCGACGCCCACTTTCATGGGTGGGCCATCAGCCGCGCCGGTCAGCGACATGATCCCGCCGTAGCCTTGTGCCATCAGGTCATATCCGGGCTTGTCACGGTTGGGTCCTGTCTGGCCAAACCCCGAGATGGAACAATAGACCAGCCCAGGGTGCGCCGCACAAAGTGTTTCATGGTCCAGACCGTATTTTTTCAGACCGCCTGGCTTGTAGTTCTCTATCACCACATCAGCGCGCGCGGCCAACTGGCGGATACTGCTTTGTCCCTCTTTGGTCGACAGGTCTATCGCGATGGACTTCTTATTTCGATTTGCAGCCATAAAATAGGCTGATAAATCCGTGCGGGCACCTTCTTGATCCAGAGCATAGTGTGGCCCCCAACCGCGGGTGTCGTCGCCGCCGGTTTTCGGGTTCTCGACTTTGAGGATTGTCGCGCCGAAATCGCCGAGCAGTTGCGTGGCCGTGGGGCCGGCCAGAATGCGGCTGAGGTCAAGAACAACCAGCCCGGCAAGGGCCAATGGGGTGTCAGATGCGTCCGTCATAAGCGCCTCTTTCGATATGTGCCGCGATGACCGTGAATGTATCCGCAACAAGCGCCTCTTGGAGTGCCTTTTGCAGTTCTTTGCGGTTTGTCACATCGACGCCTGCGCCGCCAAAGGCGCGACCGATCGCTGCGAAATCGTGGCTGGCAAAATCGACACCCGCGTTGCGCAGCTGGCGCGATCTTTGCTTCAGCTCGATCAGTGCAAGGGACGCATCGACGAAAACGACAAAAATGGTTTTCAGGTTCAGTTCTGCTGCGGTTGCCAACTCTCCTGCGACCATCAAAAAGCCTGCGTCCCCCGAGAACGAAACCACAGGCGTGTCTGGCGCCGCGAGTTTTGCCCCCATGGCTAGTGGCACAGCGCATCCCATCGTGCAGAGCGCTGAAGATTGTATCAATCCGCGTGCGCTGTAGCAGGGCCACATCTGGCTTAGCAGGATACGATGCGCACCACTGTCGGCGCTTGCGATGGTATCGCGGGGCAGTATGGTCCGGCAGGTGTCAATGACCGCCGCGGGCCCCCACTCATCGCTGGTTGGAAAGGCTTTCTTTAGGGCCGCTTTAGTGAACTTTGGCGCATCGTCCGGCCATGTGTTTTGTGGGGTGATACCGTCAGAGAGGGCCTCCAGCGTGGCCGCGCAATCCGCAATGATGTTAAGGCTCGACTGATGCATGTAGTGGTGGTTTGGCTCTGCCGTGATGTCGATCACGCGCTGGTTCTCCGGGGTCCATGCGTCGCGCCAGCCCGTGCGCATTTCGATTGGGTCGTAGCCAAGGCAGATGATCAGATCGGCAGCGTTAAACAGCGGCATGAGATGCGTGTCCGCAAGCGGCGACAACCCCGCGCCGCCCAGGGCCAGCGGATGGTCTTCAGGCAAAAGCCCTTTCGCCTTGTAGGTCGTGACGACTGGCACGCCGTGTTTTTCCACAAACCGGAGCAGTGCGGGGCCTGCATCTTGGTTCATGGCATCGACACCGACGACAAGAATTGGCCGAACTGCGCCTGCAAGCCAGTCGCGTGCGCGGCCCAGATCATCGCCCGCCGGTGCGGTGCGGGCTGCATCGGCACGGCGTGGAGGGGCAATTGACGGCACTTTGCTGTCAGCGACAGAGATCGGAACGTCTATGTGAACAGGCCCCGGCCTCCCTTCGGTGGCGATGGCCACGGCTTTGTCTGCGATGACATGTGCCGCACCTGAAACAAGGGAAAAGGTGGCTTTGGTGATGGGCCGGAACACAGCCTGCTGGTCCAGCACCTGATGCGTGTACGTCTGCGCTTCATCTGCATCCACTGCACCGGCGAGGACGATCAAGGGTACACGGTCCTGATGCGCGTTCGCTACTGCATTCACACCATTCAGCGCGCCCGGACCAACCGTCGCCACCAGAATGCCCGGCGCTCCGGTCTGGTGATAAACACCTTCGGCCATGAAAGCTGCAGCGTTTTCATGTTTGGCAAGGATAAAGGTGATACCTGCAGCCTCAAGCGCGTCCACAAGGGTCAGCACCTCGCCGCCGGGCATCCCGAATGCGTGCCGACATCCCGCCGCATAGAGCCGTTGCGCCAAAGCGTCGGCTGCGCGGATAGAGGATGGGTCTGTCACAGGCGCGGGCCTTTCTTTTAATTACATCTGACGGGTGAATACCTCACCCGGACGCGGGTGCAACTCACCTTTGCGTTTCCAGTTGCTTCAAGAAAGACGCCACGGCTTGTGCCTAACGGCGGCGGTCCCGTCGTGATGACATAGGCTGGAAGGCTACTCCGACATGCGCTTCGCAGTAGGGCTTGCCCTGTTGCACGGGCAGTCCACAGAACCAGAAGTCTTCAGTCGCAGGGTCTCCGACTGGCCATTTACAGGTCCGTTCGGTCAATTCCATCAATGACAGCTTTTTGGCTTTCTTCTCAATGGCAGAGACTTTTGCCAATGCTTCCGGGCTAATTTCATTTGCGGACGGCTGCGGGGGCAGCGGTTGACCGGCTGGGATGATCTGCTTGCGTGCGGGAAGCGGTTTGGGTGCTGGCGGCGCAGCTTCGACTTTTGGGGCTGGGTCCGCGGGTTTTGGTGCGGGCTTGGCCCTGGCTTCTGCTTTCGGCGCGGCTTTGGGCTTTGCATCGGCTTTGGTGGTCGAAGTTGCGCGATTGGACAAGCCCAAACGGTGCACTTTCCCGATGACAGCGTTGCGTGTAACACCGCCCAACTCTTTGGCGATCTGGCTGGCGGATTGTCCTTCGCCCCACATCTTTTTGAGCAACTCAACCCGTTCGTCCGTCCAAGACATCAGCAAATCCCTAATCAAAAGGCGGCCCAACTTTCAGGGACCGCCATCTATCGCGTTTAGGGGCCTATTTTAAGCACTGACAAGGGAGATACAAGCGGTGAACGCGCTTGGACCCGGTGATGCTTTCCAATCTGCCGCAGAAACGGGGGGCAAGGGCGCGATTTTGCGAAATAATACTTTGCAAAGCCGCTGTGCTGGCGTAAGGGCTTTGTATGAGAATTTTGAACATTATAAGCACTTACCGACGACGCTGAGCCTTCTACGCTGACCGTGGCATTCGCCGCTGTCGGGCTTTTGCACATGTTCTGAACTCTCGCAAATCCAATAAACAATGTTGACCCCGTCTGCAGGCTCATGCACGTTTTGCGCTCTGGCTTGTGACTATTTCCTGAGGATGATCATATGATCTCGACACTACTGCCGACTTATGCCCGTGCCCCCCTTAGCTTTGTAAAAGGCGAAGGGTCCTGGTTGATTGAGGCAGACGGGCGACGTTTTCTTGATCTTGCTGCAGGTATTGCGGTTACAGCTTTGGGTCACGCGCATCCCAAGCTGGTGGCGGCACTGACCGAGCAAGCGGGCGCACTCTGGCACACGTCAAACCTGTACCAGATACCGCAACAGCAGGCGTTGGCAGACAAACTATGCGACCAGACTTTCGCTGATACGGTGTTTTTTACCAATTCCGGCACGGAGGCCTGTGAGTTGGCGGTCAAAATGGCGCGCAAGTACTGGTTCGAAAAAGGCCAGCCTGAGCGGTCCGAGATTTTGGCCTTTACCGGATCGTTCCACGGACGGTCTTCTGCAGGCATTGCCGCTGCGGGCTCTGAGAAAATGACCAAGGGCTTTGGGCCATTGCTGCCGGGGTTCACCCATTTGGAATTTGGCGACCATGATGCTTTGACGGCCGCCATTGATGACACTGTCGCGGCGATCATCATTGAGCCCGTACAGGGCGAGGGGGGCATTCGCCCCGTGCCGGACCAATGCCTGAAAGGGTTGCGTGATTTGTGCGACAGTCATGGTATCTTGTTGATTTTCGACGAGGTTCAGTGCGGTGTTGCGCGTACGGGTAAGCTGTTTGCACATGAATGGGCCGGTGTGACCCCTGACATCATGATGGTGGCCAAAGGCATCGGCGGCGGTTTTCCAATCGGTGCCGTGCTTGCAACAGAAGAGGCGGCGAGCGGTATGGGGCTTGGCACGCATGGCTCGACTTATGGGGGCAACCCCTTGGGCTGTGCCGTGGGCTGTGCGGTCATGGACCATGTGTCCGACCCTGAATTTCTGGCCGAGGTATCGCGCAAGGGGGCGCTGATGCGCCAAAAACTCGAGGGTCTTGTGGCGTCGCATCCAGATACCTTCGAAAGCGTGCGGGGATCAGGCCTCATGCTAGGTATCAAATGCAAAGCGACCAACACCGATGTGGTGAAGGGCGGCTATGCACAGATGATCCTGACTGTTCCGGCAGCGGATAACGTGGTGCGACTGCTGCCTCCTTTGACGATCTCCGACGCCGAAATCGCCGACGCGGTAGATCGTCTTGACGCTACTGCAACGGCTTTGGAAACGGCCTGACCCTTTTATCCGACTGCAGACATGCTTTGCGGCGACCAAGAAAAAGTTAAAAACATGAACCACTTTCTAGACATTCACCTTACCGATCCGTCAGATCTGCGGCAGATCATCGATCAGGCGGCAACAATGAAATCAAAACGGTCAGGGCGACCGCGCGGGGCATGCGACGACGACGCGCCGCTTAAGGATCGCATGGTGGCCCTGATCTTTGAAAAGCCGTCGACACGGACGCGAGTATCGTTTGATGTTGGTGTGCGACAGATGGGCGGGCAGACGATGGTGCTCTCGGGCTCTGACATGCAGTTGGGCCACGGCGAGACGATTGCTGATACAGCACGCGTTCTCAGCCGTTATGTGGACCTTATCATGATCCGGACGTTTGACGAAGCGGTACTGACCGAGATGGCGGAATTTGCGACCGTGCCCGTTATCAACGGGCTGACCGACCGCACGCACCCTTGTCAAATCATGGCGGATGTAATGACGTTTGAAGAGCATCGCGGCCCGATCAGGGGCAAAAAGGTCGTGTGGTCCGGCGATGGCAACAACGTGTGTTCGTCTTTTCTGCATGCCGCAGGGCAGTTCGGTTTCAATCTGACCTTTACAGGTCCCCCGACGCTCGACCCCGAGCAGGAGTTCGTGAACCTTGCCCGCTCAAAGGGTGTGGATGTTCAGATCGAGCGTGACCCGATAAAGGCTGTAGAGGGCGCTGATCTGGTCGTAACCGACACGTGGGTTTCCATGCATGATGCGCAATCCGCGCGCGAGCGGCGCCACAACCAGCTACGCCCATACCGCGTAGACGCGCATTTGATGGCGCAGGCTAAGCCGGATGCGCTATTCATGCATTGCCTGCCGGCACACCGCGATGATGAGGCCACATCCGAGGTTATGGACGGGCCGCATTCGGTTATCTTTGATGAGGCGGAAAACCGGCTGCACGCGCAGAAAGCAATTATGCGCTGGTGCCTGGAGGTTTAGGAACGCCCACCGCGTGGTTTCGCACGCAGTGTTGGGTCGGCCTGTGTCGGGTCTTCGGGCCACGGATGCTTGGGGTAACGCCCGCGCATGTCTTTGCGCACATCCGCATAAGATGATTGCCAAAATCCCGGTAGGTCTTCAGTTACTTGAACAGGGCGCTGTGCAGGCGACAGCAGTGTAATTTGCACGGGTCTTCCAGCAACGGTGGGGTGTACGGTAACACCGAATAGCTCTTGCAGCCTTAGGGAAACGCGCGGTTGGTCGCCGTCGTAGGCGATGGGTACCTTGCGGCCCAAAGGTGTCTCGTAGTGGGCGGGGGCTGATGCATCCAGTCGTTGCATTTGGTTCCAGCCGATATGGGCTTGCAAGGCAGGCAGAATATCAAAAGCTTTCCAGTCAGACGCGGTTTTCACACCTTGTAGGAAGGGTAGCAACCAGTCTTGCAAGCTGTCCATCAGGGTGGGTTCGCTTAGATCGGGGAAGGTCGGGTCGGCCGCATGCAACAGATTGGCCCGCGCCATAAGCCGTTGCGCGGCAGGAGATGGCAAAAGCCCCATCTGCCGTACACCGTCGAGCATGGCCTGAGCCGTATCGGTATCTGGTGCATCGCGCCAAATGCGGTTTTGCAGCACCAAAGCGCCGAAAGTCTCTTGCTGGCGTGCATCGACGCGGTTCTCGCGCCGCGACCATGCGCAGGCATTATGCCAGGCGATTTGGTCCGCGAATGTTTCACGCAGTTCTTTTTCAGACAGCGCTACGGCCTGACGGATGCGCGCTTCGCGCGGGTCGCCGTCCAGATCAGTGGCGACAATCAGACGCGCCTTTGCCAGTGGATCATGTTCCGGCATCATAGCGCCCTTGCCGCCAGCGAGCACAAAGCGCGCATCGGTGGTGTCGCGCCGCATACCAACCCGGTCGGGATAGGCCAGTGCGGCGAGAACAGACGTGGTACCCGGGCCGCGCGCGGGGCTATGCCGTTCAAGCCGTTTGGCGTCTTCACGGACGCGCGCCAAAGTGGCGCGGTGTGGCTCAAGCCCGAATTCGCGCTGAAACTTGCGCGGATCGGTGGCGGCCTCGACACGCAGGGTCAGATCACAGGATGCACCGCGCAGGATGTCCCGCTCGGCCAGAAGCGCCGCAAGAAGTGCTGCGTTCCGCCCGCCCTTCATCACCATATGGGCGAGCCTCGGGTGCAGCGGCAGTTTCGCAAGCGCGCGTCCGTGTTTCGTAATGCGGCCCGCAGCGTCCAAAGCACCCAGCATCTGCAGCACGTTGTGCGCTTCAGCCAGACGGCCTGCATGCGGGGGTGAGACAAAGCGCATATCTTCCGGCTGGCTGCCCCAGACGGCAATCTCCAAGGCGAGCCCCGTAAGATCGCTGACTTCGATCTCGGCGGGCGGAAACGCGGCAAGTGCGCCTTCTTCGCCCTTGGTCCAGAGCTTGTAACAGGCACCAGATGACACACGCCCCGCGCGACCCGCGCGCTGAATGGCCTCTGCGCGCGAAACACGGGTTGTCACCAGGCGCGCCATGCCTGAGGCAGGATCATATTCGGAGCGGCGGGACAGACCTGCATCAACGACAATTTGTATGCCTTCGATGGTCAGTGACGTTTCGGCAATAGAGGTTGCAAGCACCACTTTGCGGCCCTTTTTTGCAGGCGCTATGGCGGCGCGCTGGTCTTTGAAATCCATCGCGCCAAAAAGGGCGTGCAGGCTGACGTCCGGCGGCAATTGATGTTGCAACGCGGATTGGGTGCGGCGGATTTCACCTTCGCCGGGCAAGAAGACCAGCGCACTGCCCGGATCGGTATTCAGTGCTTGCAGAGTTAGGTCTGCGACTGCTGGCTCAAGCCATTGAGTTTTAGTGCGCGGTTTTGGCAGCCAATGCGACACGACATCATGGCTTTGGCCCTCTGTGGTAATAATGGGCGCGTTCATCAGCTCGGCCACGGGTGCTGCATCCAGTGTCGCAGACATGACGACCACGAACAGATCATCGCGCAGGGCCTCTGCCACTTCGAGGCACAAGGCCAACCCAAGATCTGCATTCAGGGAACGTTCATGGAATTCATCGAAGACAACGACGCCCACATCCGGCAGATCGGGCTGATCCTGCAGCATGCGGGTCAGAATGCCCTCGGTGATGACTTCGATACGGGTTTGCTTGCTGGTTTTGCTCTGGCCCCGCATCCGGTAGCCAATCGTTTCACCGACGCTTTCGCCCAAAGTCTGCGCCATCCGTTCTGCTGCGGCACGCGCGGCGAGGCGGCGAGGTTCCAGCATGAGGATTTTGCCCGTTGTGAGTTGTGCTTGCAGGACCGCCAGCGGCACACGTGTTGTTTTGCCTGCACCGGGAGGGGCTTGCAAAACCAGACGCCCTGCGTCGCGCAGCGTCTGTGTTATCTTTGGCAAGATACGGTCAATGGGTAATTCTGTGGCCATGGCCTTGCTTAGCGGAAGGGCTGCGGCGCGCCAAGCTCTGGACATTCTTGTCTGCCTGCCGGAAAACCGCAGCAGCGGTAGCGGGACGAGAACGGATGGACATCACGGAACTTGCAGCAGGAGTGGCACGCGGTGAACGGCGCGCCTTGGCCCGGGCGATCACCTTGGCGGAAAGCGCGCGCGAGGACCATAGAGGCCAAGCGTTGGCGCTTTTGCAAGCCTTGCCCAAAGATCGCCAAGCGCTGCGCATCGGGCTGTCGGGCACACCGGGTGTCGGCAAATCCACGTTCATTGAAAGCTTTGGCATGATGCTCGTCGGTATGGGCAAACGGGTCGCTGTATTGGCCGTTGATCCGTCTTCTGCCCGCTCTGGCGGGTCCATTTTGGGCGACAAGACACGGATGGATCACTTGGCGCGGGAACCTAAGGCTTTTATCCGACCCTCACCAAGCCAGACGCATTTGGGTGGCGTCGCCCGTCGGTCCCGCGAAGCAGTCACCCTCTGCGAGGCCGCGGGCTTTGATGTGGTTTTGATCGAAACGGTCGGCGTGGGGCAATCAGAGACAGTGGTTGCCGAAATGTCAGACTTGTTTCTGTTGCTGCTGGCTCCTGCGGGTGGTGACGAATTGCAGGGCGTCAAACGCGGGATTATGGAAATCGCCGATATGATCTTGGTCAACAAAGCGGACGGAGACCTTAAACCTGCCGCTACACGCACCTGCGCTGACTATGCGGGTGCTTTGCGCTTACTTCGAAAACGTCCTCAGGACCCCGAAGGATACCCCAAGGCGATGATGGTATCGGCGTTGGAGGAAAGCGGGTTGGTTGACGTCTGGGCCGATATTGAGGTGCTTGTCGCATGGCGACAGGATCAAGGGTTTTGGGATAAGACCCGTGCCGATCAGGCTCGCTACTGGTTTGGTCAAGAGGTGCGCCAAGCCTTGTTGTCACAGCTTGAAACACCACAGGCGCAGCAGCTACTCAAGATTTTCGGCGCACAGGTTGCCGAGGGCGAGATGCCACCATCGGCTGCGGCACAGGCTTTTTTAGCGCAGCTCTCTGCCAAGGTGCCGTGAAACTGTGTTTTTACCGCACGGCTTGGGTTGACCACTGCCGCGATTCCCACTAAAGCCAGCAAACGAAATTCCGGGGCGTGGTCTGAGGCCGCCCCCTTTGTCGTTTACCGGACCGCCGGTGCGACCCGAGATAAAAGGATGACCCCATGTCGCGCGTTTGCGAATTGACCGGAAAAGGCCCGATGACTGGCAACAACGTCAGTCATGCCAATAACAAAACACGTCGGCGCTTTTTGCCGAATCTTAACGATGTGACGTTGCAGTCCGAAGCGTTGGGTCGCGGCTTTAAGTTTCGCATCTCGGCTGCTGCACTGCGCACCGTGGATCACCGTGGTGGTTTGGACCAATTCATGGCAAAAGCGAAAGACAGCGAACTGTCTTCGAATGCCCTGAAGGTTAAGAAGGCGATCGAAAAGGCATCTGGACCTGCAGAAGCCCTGAGCTGATTGCAAATCCATTGTGATTGAAAATGCCCTGCTCGGGATCGAGCGGGGTTTTTTCGTTTTCACTGGTGCTGCCTGTTGATCGGACATATATCTAGCCGCAAGATGGTCGCTGTTTTGAAACCCGTTGCCGGTTTACTATTGGCTGTAGTGCTTGTTCTGACAGGACAAAGCATGGTGGTTGCGCGTGGCGCTGCTGCAGCGACGGGTCAAGTTGAGATCTGTATCGGTGCCGATATCGTCAAGGTCTATGTCGACCGCGACGGTCAACCCACGCAGGCGCCCCACATCTGCCCCGACTGTGTTCTGAGCTTTGCTGATGTAGTCGCTCCAGTGGTGGTCTTGCCACCGCAGACAGTGGGTACTGCGCTTTATCATCTGCCGCATTCACCGGCGGATATTGAACGCACGGCTACAGCGTATTTCTGGTCGCGCGCACCGCCCCTTGGTGCCTGAAGTCCTGAAACCATACCATTAAACACACTACGGGAGAGACGGATGTCCTCTATTCTAATGCGAACTGCTGCTGTGGCAGCGCTTTTAACCTTACCGACTCTTGGGTTGGCGGAAATCGTAATCGATGATCCTTATGCGCGCGCGTCGCGCCCCAACGCGCCGACTGGAGCCGCCTTTATGGTGATCCGCAATACTGGTGAGACTGAAGATCGTCTGGTCGCCGCGAGTTCCGACGTTGCCAAGCGTGTCGAATTGCATACCCACATCGACCAAGGTGACGGTGTTATGAAGATGACCGAAATCGAAGGCGGAATCACCATTCCAGCGGGCGAGGCGCATATGATGGTGCGTGGCGGGGATCACGTGATGTTCATGGGGCTGATTGAGCCTTTGGAGCAAGATGCGGCGATCAACGTCACCCTAACCTTTGAACAAGCAGGAGATGTTGTCGTCACTATACCTGTCGACAATGAGCGCAAACCGAAACATGGCGGGATGAAACACAAACAGATGAACAATAACGCGACCAACTAGAGCGGTTTAGCTGTTTAAGACTTCTGCGACCCATTCAGGCAGTGTTTGGGTCGCAGGCCCGATCCGGATATCGTCGAACAGGCCACCTGTAGCAGAGGGTTCAAGATTGAATTCCATTGTGTGGGCACCATTCCTGCGCGCTTCTGATACAAAGCCCGCTGCTGGGTAAACGTTTCCGGACGTGCCGATGCTGACGAAAACATCAGCCTCGGCCAGATGGCCATAAATCTCTTCCATATCGTAAGGCATTTCGCCGAACCACACGATGTCTGGCCGCGCAGAGGCTATATTACATTCAGGGCACACGTCCCCCACGGCCATGACCAAAGGCGCGTCCCAACGATGTTCGCATATAGCGCATAGCGCGCCCTTCAACGCGCCGTGCATATGCATCACACACTTGCTGCCCGCTTTCTCGTGCAGATCATCGACGTTCTGTGTGACTAAAATAACGTCGCCCGCAAATTCTGTCTCTAGTCGCGCAAGCGCCAGGTGTCCGGCATTCGGGGCCGCTTTTGCGGCTTGTGCTCGGCGCGCGTTGTAGAAATCGACCACGAGCTTGGGGTCACGTGCAAACCCTTCCGGCGTCGCAACGTCTTCGATACGGTGCTGCGCCCAAAGCCCGCCTTTTGCACGAAAGGTTCCCAGCCCGCTTTCTGCAGAGATACCGGCACCTGTCAGGATTACGATTTTTTGCATATGACCTTACCTGTCTTTTGACCTTGGTTTTCCACACCGGAACGGTCAGTGTCAAAGGTCTTATCGTCGCTTGTATCAGCGTGGTAACGTGCGGATGATGTCTTGGCGCTTTGGAGGAGATCGAAAATGAAAGTTGCGACTGCCGCTTACCCGTTGGATTTTCTTCAGTCCTGGGCGCAGTACGAAGACAAAATCGATGCATGGGTCACTGAAGCTGCGGATGCAGGTGCGGATTTGCTCGTCTTCCCCGAATATGGCGCGATGGAACTTGCCACGTTGTCGGGGGAAGCTGTTGCACAAGATCTGCAAGCATGCCTGAGTGCGGTTTCTGACCGTATACCCGATGCCGACGCTTTGCACGCGCGGCTTGCGGCAGCACATGGCGTACATATTCTGGCGGCCTCCGGTCCGGCGATCACGGACAGAGGCCCGGTGAACCGAGCGCGACTAGTTGCCCCATCTGGTGTGATTGGTGTGCAAGACAAGCAGATCATGACGCGGTTTGAACGCGAAGACTGGGGTGTCGTGGGCGGTGGACCATTACAGGTTTTCGATACGAGCGTTGGCAAGCTTGGCATCCTGATTTGTTATGATGCTGAATTCCCACTCTTGGGGCGTGCGTTGTCAGATTGTGACGTCGTACTTGCTCCATCTTGCACTGAAACACTTGCCGGGTATTGGCGTGTCAGGATCGGTGCTATGGCCCGGGCACTTGAAAATCAATGTGTTACGGTAATGTCATCTGTCGTTGGAGAAGCTGCCTGGTCCAAGGCCGTGGACGTATCAACGGGTGCGGGCGGCATCTTTGGGCCACCGGATGAAGGCTTTCCCCCTGCTGGAGTTCTGGCGCTGGGTGTCTTGAATGATGCCGGATGGACCTACGCCGAGGTCGATCTTGATGCGGTCGCGCATGTCCGGACCAACGGTCGCGTGCTTGGGCGCCGGCATTGGGCAGAGCAAAATGGAAGGGACGGCACGGCACCAATCGTTGAATTGCGCTGATTTCGCTTGAAAATAATCGCAAATGCGCCCATTTAACCAGCGTCCACACCAAGTGGGCGCGTTTTATAGGAGAAAACATGGCCAAGGAAGATACGCTCGAATTCCCCGGTGTCGTGAAGGAACTCCTGCCTAATGCGACATTTCGGGTCGAGCTTGAGAATGGCCATGAAATTATCGCACATACGGCAGGTAAGATGCGTAAAAACCGCATCCGGGTTCTGGCTGGCGACAAAGTACAGGTTGAAATGACCCCGTACGATCTGACTAAAGGTCGGATCAACTACCGCTTTAAGTAACCGTTGTTTATTCTGGGGTCCGGATCGGAGCGCCGCAAGGAATTGCTGGCGCAGGTTGGCGTTGTGGCAGATGCGATTCGTGCACCTGAAATAGACGAGACACCCTTCCGCAGTGAGTTGCCTCGGCCGTATTGCAGCCGGATGGCGCGCGAAAAGGTGGAAGCGGTGGAAGCCGCTGCTTCGGACATCGTGCTTTGTGCCGATACGACGGTCGCTTTGGGCCGACGCATTTTGGGTAAACCCGAAGACGAAGCCGAGGCGCGCCACTTCTTGTCTTTGATGTCGGGGCGCAGGCACCGCGTCATCACAGCAGTGGCTGTTCGGCGCGGTGACCGTCTGTGGGAAAAAGATGTGGTTAGCATAGTGCGGATGAAATCGCTCTCGCCTTTCGAGATAGACACTTACATCCAAACAGGTGACTGGAAGGGCAAGGCGGGTGGATATGGTATTCAGGGCCCAGCCGCAGCGCTTATCCCATGGATCAGCGGATCGTATCCGGGCATCGTCGGTTTACCACTTTGTGAAACAATGAACTTGCTGCGCGCAGCTGGATATGAGGCGGTACCATGAAGGGGCGTACAGTTGTTTTGGATCATTTGGAGGGTCGTGAAGCGGCCGCGCTGATGGTCGACGGTATTCTGGAAGACTTTTTGATTGATGCGGACGCTCCGACACCTGGAACGGTTTACCGTGCGGTTGCTGACCGCCCTGTGAAGGGGCAGGGGGGGATGTTTTTCAAAACACCGGATGGCCCTGCATTCTTACGGCAGGTGAAAGGGTTGGCGCCTGGGCAAATGCTTAATCTGCAAGTCAGTGGCTACGCAGAACCCGGTAAGGCGATACCGGTTACGCAAAAGCTGCTGTTCAAGAGCCGCTATGTGATTGTCACGCCTGATGCTCCCGGTTTGAACATCAGCCGGTCAATCAAGGATGAAGCAGAGCGCGACCGATTGCTTGAAATAGCGCATGACGCGGCCGGCGGTCATGGGTTCGGATTGATCCTGCGTTCTTGCGCAGAAGGAGCGGACGCCGAGGATATCGCCGAAGACATCGAGGCCATGGTCTCTGTGGCGCTCAATGTCAGAGATGATACGAGCGGAGGTGTAGAAGTGCTGGTGGAAGGCGACGCGCCGCACGTTCTGGCGTGGCGTGAATGGGTCGCTCCGGCAGAGGTCGTCACCGAGGCGGGTGCCTTTGAATTCCATGGTGTTCTGGACGCGCTGGACGCCGATCGCGAAACGCGCGTGCCCCTCGATGGTGGCGCATCTTTTTATGTTGAACCTACACGCGCTTTGGTTGCTGTGGACGTCAATACCGGGCCTGATACGTCACTTGCGGCAGGTCTGAAGGCGAATGTTTCCTGTGCGCGTGCCTTGCCCCGTGCGTTGCGGGTCCGCGGCATTGGTGGACAAATTGTGCTTGATCTGGCGCCTATGCCCAAAAAGGATCGGCGTGCTTTCGAGAGCGCATTGAGGCAAGCCTTCAAGTCAGACGATATTGATACTGCCCTTGTCGGTTGGACGCCACTTGGGCACTATGAATTGCAACGCAAACGGGCCCGCGTCGCCATTGCTGAGGTGTTGAAATGAGTTGTCCGATGTGCGGCAAACCCACCGTACAAAAGGTGAGACCGTTTTGTTCGAAGCGGTGCGCAGATCTTGATCTGGCGCGATGGTTCAATGGCAGCTATGCCGTTCCGTCTCAAGATATGGATGATATTTCAGACCTTGAGGAAGCTCTTGAAAAGGCACAAAAAGACGATCTTTCGGAAAAGCCTCACTGATCGTCAATTGCATTCCCAACCTTCGGTTTACGCGCTGAGTGTTTTTATTGCCGGTTGTTCACCGAGACCGCTGTGCAGGTTCGCACGGTCAACCTGCAACGTGCATTTTAGCAATAGGTGTTTGGAGTGAAAAAGAGACTGGACACCCCCGCCGCAACCTCCTAGAAACCGCTCACCCAGTCATGTTCATGACAACCCGTGCCCGGGTAGCTCAGGGGTAGAGCAGTGGATTGAAAATCCTCGTGTCGGTGGTTCGATTCCGCCCCCGGGCACCATCAACTCTTCCAGATAAGTGCGTAGCCGTCTTTATGCCCTTGTAAAGCCTTGCTTTTGCTTGGATCGGAGTCCAGTCTTGTCCGGCTCCGTCCGCTGGCAGCTTTGCTGTCTGGGGGTAGAATTGGGGGTAGAGATACGGGTGAACCAATGCGAATTCCTGAAACCATGGCTTTAAGTGACACTGGGTTACGGAACCTCAAACCCGGGGAACGGCCCTACAAGCGGTTCGACGGTGGCGGCTTGTTCGATTCAGGTTAATCCCTGCGGATCCAAAATCTGGCACCTGAAGTACCGTTTTTCGGGAAAGGAAAAGCTGATCAGCTTTGGACCTTACCCCATTGTCAGCCTCCGTGATGCTCGCGACAAGCGGGATCTGGCAAAGCGCGAGCTTCTGGACGGACTGGATCCTTCCGAGCAGCGCAAGCTTGCCCGGATGAAAGATGAAAAGGACCGTAGGATAACATTCGGCGGTGTTTCAACTGAATATCTGGAAAAGCTCCGCAGCGAAGGTCGGGCTGTGCAAACCATGAAAAAACAGGAGTGGCTTGTTGCTTTTACGGAGGCCGAGTTGTTCCACCGCCCGGTTTCATCAATTGAAGCACCAGACATTCTGAGCGTACTGAAAAAGATTGAGGCAAAAGGGAATTACGAGACTGCGCGAAGACTTCAGTAAATACGATCGGTGCGATTTTCCGCTATGCCATTGCGACAGGGCGGGCGAGATATGATCCAACAGAGGCCCTGAAAGGTGCGCTTATCCAGCCCAAGGTGACCTCAAGGGCTGCTCTGGTCGATCGCGAAGAAATTGGCAGATTGCTGCTCAAGATCGAAGACTTCAGTGGTCAACCAACGACAAAACATGCGCTGCATCTGCTTGCATTGCTTGCGCCCCGTCCTGGCGAGCTTCGGCTCGCGCAGTGGCAGGAATTTGACCTCGATGACGCGGTCTGGCGTGTCCCGGCCGAAAGGATGAAGATGCGTCGCCCGCACAGGGTACCACTTGCTCGTCAGGTTCTCGAGCACCTTGGAGAACTCCATCGCCTCACTGGAACCAGTAGTCTCCTTTTTCCTTCGGTGCGCAGCTGGAAAAAGCCGCAATCGGAGAATACATGGAACGTCGCGTTGAGGCGTATGGGCTTTACGGCCGATCAGATGACAGCACACGGTTTTCGGGCTACTTTTAGCACAATCGCAAACAAGTCTGGCTACGCTGTCTACCGCCCAATGCCTCGCAATGGACCTTAGGTAGAATGCAGCTTCTTTTTGAAAACGGCTGGAGCGGAACCGGGAAGTCGAAAGCGCCGATGCTGCCTTTCGAAGTGAATAAAATTTTGCTGTTTCGTGGAACTCTTTCGACTAATTCTTTGATGTTTTGATCCAACACAGTTTCGAGATTATCGATTATCAATAGTATCGGAAATGCTTCTAGTTGGCTTAGTAGTCGCTCCAGCGGATCTGTTCCGTCTACTTCATCTAATAGGGCAGTGGCGCTTTCGAATATTCCGAGTGACGAACTTATCGCGCCGTCGATGTTTCTTATTTCCTTCACGGTAAGCTTGGTAGTCTTTCTGTCGTCCAGACGACAGCTTCAAAAGGACAATCATCGCTGTCAATTAAGTCGTAGCAACATTTTAATGCTAGAGCAGTCTTTCCAAGCCCTCCCTCACCTGTAATCGTAATTATGGGATACGCCCCTCGCAAAGCTCGATCAATTTTTTGCAGTTCTTCAGAACGTCCGATGAAACCAGTGTCATCAAAGTCAGCAAAAGGCAGGTTATGCAGAATTCTTTCGTTTGATTTGTGTTCTGGAGAAAACTCGACTGAAAGCAAGAATGCGTCGTCATTTTGTAGCCTGTCGAGAGTGGAAGCAACATTTCGCCACAAAGACCCCTGTTCCTTCACAAACCTCCTGCAAGCATCAGTGACTGTACGTAGATCATCAAAAAGTAGCGGACGTCCGTGCATCACACGATTTCTGATTGGAATAATTGTTGTGAGTGTCGAGTGATGTTTTTTGAAGCTTTTTTGCTCTTGGGTACCCAAGAATCCACTTTCTCTACGCACTAAGTCTGCTGCATCACCTAGATTGAGGTATAAAACAAGTTGGGTTTCGTCGGAATAATCCGTAGCGTCAGCTTCCAATCTTGAATTTAACTGCCCTAACAAATTATCTCCAAAAACGCTGCGAGGGTTTTTAACTGTGAGAACGTGGTCAGATAAAACAGCACGGAGGTCATCCTCCAAAGCCAATATTAGAACATACAATGTTAGTCGTGTAGTTTCGCCTGACATCAGCTTCCTTCCGTTTATAACGACTACCTTAGATAGTATCGGGTGCCACCGACATGACAAGATCGAATGTATTTGAGCTTCCTGAGTGGCAGAAAAAAGTTTATTTCTAGGCTTGTCGAAGTTGGTTTCAGCGCGGCTTATGAGACCAGCTGCCGCGTATCTCTTTATACATTTGATTTTTGGGGTGCTTTTGGGGGTACTTGCTGCTGAGTGATTTAAATAGTTTATTTTTAACAGTAGTTTGTAATTTATTTCAGATTCCGCCCCCGGCACCACCTTACGTTACAACCCTTTGATCATTCTCAGTTTTCTTGTGGTAAGCTGCGGGATCGTAGGACATGGCGTATGACAAATTGGTGCCCTTTTCATTTACTAAGAACGGCATCTATTACTTCGAACGGAGGGTTCCAAGCGACCTTCAGAAGCACTATTCATCCAAAAAGATCACTTATTCGCTGAGAACGAGGTCTGCTCCTGCAGCCGCGTCGAGGGCTAGTAGGGCAGCGCACCAGCTTGATGAGTATTGGTATCACCTGCGGATCAAGGATGTTGATCTGCCGGGCAAGCATAGACTGCGGAGGCTGCAAACACGTCAGTCAACGCAGCTCAGGTATCGCTCACGGATGCTGTGACACTCTCTGAGGCTGTCGAGGTCTATCTGAAGCTCAAGGGGGCTGACCGCCCAGTAACGTTCCGCCGTGCTGCTGAGCGATCATCACCGCGCGAGAATCCATTGACGTCGCCGCACTGGCTGGGCAAGCGCGGGCAAATGCAGATGGATTGACGACACCTTGGATCGTCCCGGAGCGCGGTGCCATCAGAGTTGGCCTCAGCAAGGCGCTTGGGAGTATGCCGGACTGCGGACCTGGCCCACTGGGCGCGCGCGGGTACGAAGGACCATTGCAACCGGTTTGGAGGTGCCACCAACAACTTTTCTCCAAGCTACTAGATCTCGAGGGAATGACTAAGGGAAAACCTCGCTCCCGTTTTGACACCAGCTTTTCCTAAATTTTCCAGGCAAGTCCGTGCATGTCTGTTTGCAGTCAACACTGTCCAGATATGATCGGAGACAACCAATGAACATCAAGATAACCTTTAAGCGCACTAGAGGATCGCACGGCAGTGGGTCAACGCTGACGATAGCTCTGCGACCAATATTAACCAATATTCCAGATTACATGGCCTTTGACGCGTAAAATTACCGGGCCTTAACGCTTGTTCTGCAGGTTCTTTTACAAGTGCCGGGGTGTGCTTGATCTGACAATTTGAACACAGAGTGGGTGACATATGCTTCGATTAATTTTGCTTAGTTTGGTGCTCACTGGCGTTTTGGGCGGTTGTACTGAAAGCGTGCCGCGCGACCAGTCTGCGCGGATACTCGCGATGGGGGACAGCATGCTGGCGTGGCACGGTGGCAGGCGTGCTGCGGTCTCAGACAACATGGAGGCGATCCTTGGGGAGCCGGTCATTGACCGCTCGGTTATTGGCGCGCGCATTTTCTACCACCTGCCGGTGAGCGGCGCTTTGGGGATGAACATCTCGCAGCAATACCGTCCCGGTGCTTGGGAATGGGTTGTGATGAACGGTGGGGGCAATGACCTTTGGTTCGGCTGTGGCTGCAGTAGGTGCGACCGAAAAATGACGCGTATGATTACTGCAGACGGGCAGGGTGGATCTGTGCCCGAGTTGGTGCGCAACATTCGAAAATCTGGCGCACGGGTGATCTATTTAGGCTATCTCCGCAGCCCCGGTGTTGGATCTATGATCGATCATTGCCGTGATGTAGGTCGCGAATTCGAACACCGCCTGAAACAGATGGCTGCATCAGATCTTGGTATCTATTTTCTGTCGCTCGCTGATTTGGTTCCACACGGTGACAGGTCTTATCATGCGTTCGACATGATTCACCCGTCGCCAAAAGCGACCCGTAAAATTGCACAGCGGGTTGCTGCATTTATCCGGTGAGCCCTGTCTTTCGGGGCAGTGTCGTGCGCCCGATCTGGGCGAGCGTCAGCCCTGTTTCATCTGCCAGTAGGTTCCAGAACTGCTCTAACCCTTCGCGGCCACCCGCCGCGATCGCAAATTGCATAGCGCGGCCGAAGAACACAAAATCCGCGCCCATGTGATAAGCCTTTACAACATCTTCGCCCGACCGCAGGCCAGTGTCGTAAAACAACGGATAATCAGGACCCACCGCTGCACGAATAGCCTTGAGTGCGAGGATCGGCGCAGGTGCACAATCCAGTTGTCGGCCACCATGGGTAGAGACTTGAATGGCATCGACACCGGCTTTTTGCAGTTGAAGGGCATCTGACACATCGGTGACACCCTTCGCCACGAGGTTGCCATCCCATTGTTCACGCAAGCGGTTGAGAAACTCCCAATCGGCAGCGGCGCGGCTTTCGGTGCGATCAAAGGTGAAACCCGGCATCTGAAAGTTGGCAAGTTCAGGCGCGCCCGCCAAAAGGCTTGAGATGGACCAGCGCGGGTGCAAGGCAAAGTCGATGAACTGCATCGGCCCGATCTTGAAGGGCATCTTGAACCCGCGCCGCAATTCGCGCGGACGCCGCCCGACCTCAGGTACATCCAACGTCATGATAAGCGTCTTGTATCCGGCGGCTTTGGCGCGTTCGACCAGCTTGGTGGTACCACTGCCATCACCGCTGAAATACAGTTGGAACCACGCGTGACCTTCAGCCTTTTCGATCATCGTCTCCAGCGAGGTGGATGCAACCGTTGATACGCCAACCGGCACTTGATGCTTGGCGGCCATCTCGGCCAGCATCACATCCGCGCCGGGGCCTGACAGGTTGCACATGCCCATGGGGCTGATGCCAAACGGCACTTGGCCTGCATGGTCAAATACCTGAACGCCCAGATCCCGCTTCGCGACGTTGACCAGAACCCGAGGCTGCAGTTCGATATCTTGCAGTGCGGCGAGGTTGCGGGCTTCTGCCACGCCATTCCCCGCCGCACCATCTATATAGTCAAAAACCATCCATGGAAGACGGCGGCGCGCGATACGCCGCGCGTCGTCGTAGCTGTGGATGGCGTTCGCGCTCACCGTCTCAAGCTTTCACGGCTTCCATGAAGCGATGGCGAATGACGACCGGATCCATCGTGATCACAGGCAGCTTGATATTGCCGCTGTCACATT
This sequence comes from uncultured Alphaproteobacteria bacterium, assembly GCA_963796445.1. Taxonomy (GTDB): domain Bacteria; phylum Pseudomonadota; class Alphaproteobacteria; order Rhodobacterales; family Rhodobacteraceae; genus Roseobacter. The sequence continues at coordinate 467,716 of CAWCLQ010000012.1, forward strand.
TGGAGATGATGATTGTCATCTGTTTGCTGTCGATGGCTTTTTGCAGGACTTCACCGGTGTTCTTGTCCTGACATTCAATGACGTTCTCGCAGCCACAAGCGGAAGCGACAGCCGCCAGCGACGTCTTTTTGCCGGCATAGGTGGGCTGGTCGCCCGTGGAGCCGTAAGAGCCGTTGTCAATGATGAGCAGGATGAAGTTGTCCGCCACATTGTTCGCAATTGTCGGCAGGGTGCCCATGTTGGTCAGAATCGACCCGTCCCCGTCAATGGAGATCACGGTTTTGTCCTGTGCCAAAGCAAGGCCCAGACCGATGGAGGACGACAGACCCATGGTGCCCAGCATGTAAAAATTAGTGGGTTGGTCGTCAATCATGTGCAGCTCTTGGCTGGGCAGACCGATGTTGCAGACGACAAGGTTGTCACGAAGAATTGGCGCGATCTCGCGCAGGATTTCAGAACGGATCATTGGTCGCCGTAGCCTCCCCAAAAGGACGCATCCGTTAGGATCGCCACAGGTTTATTGCACATGAAAGTGTATTTCAGAATCTCGGGCAGCTCATTCGCGTCCGATTCCTTGTGGAAATGGTAGGTCGGGATCAGCATCTGGTTCAGCAGCGCCTTGGTGTGTACCGCCATTTCTACCTGACAGGACACGGGCTCGCGCAGCTCACCACGGTAGGAGATCAGCATCGGCAGCGGCATGCGATAGAACTGCGTGAGTGTGGCCAACGTGTTGATGGTCACGCCGATTGCCGTGTTCTGCATGATGATGAGTGGCTTTTTGCCGCCCATGAAGGCACCGGCGCAAAGCCCCATACCTTCGTCTTCTTTGTTCGATGGGATATGGAAAATCTCTTTGCGGTTCTCGACTTCGTCGATAACGCCGGCAAGTTGCTTGCACGGCACTGTGGTCACGAAATCGATGCCAGCGGCTACGACGTCGTCCACGATTTTAGAGCTGATTGACACCAGTGGTTACTCCTCAAGTGGGGTTAAATTGTTCTATGTCAGTTGTCTGTTAGCGCAAAACGATCACCGAGCAATGCGCATGGCGCACGACGCGCGCGGCAGTCGATCCCAGAAAAAAATCGCCCAAGCCGGGTTTGTGTGATCCCATGATGATACAGTCTGCACCTTGGTCTTTCGCAAAGTCCGCAATCACTCGACCCGAGTGGCCGTTGATCAGGACAGGACGGGCTTCGGGTATATCCCGGACACGTTCAGCAAGGCGCTGCTGTGCCGCGTTCTGCGCGCGTTGCATGTCGTCTTCTGCGATATAAGCTCCTGCCATTCCCGATGGCCGTTCATAAACATGCAGCGCGATAATCTCTCCGCCCGGGTCAAGCAACAGTTTCGCTTTGGCCAGTGCCGTTTCGCTGATCCCATGATCGAGCGAGAGGGCTACGATGATCTTCTTGTACATAAGTGATCCTTCCGGTTGCTGGTTGCGGTTTAGTCGGCATGTTCGGGTATGAGGACGATCTTGGGGGCTGCCACTTTGCCCGCGCGAATGTCTTTAAAGGCGCTCTGACCTGCAGCGAGTGGTCTTGTCTCGATCCAGTCGAGCGCGCCTAGACGCCCGTCAAAGATCGCTTGCGCCGTTTCGGCAAAATCTTTCGGTGTGTAAGTGTAGGTGCCGATGAACGTGATCTCCTGCAGTGTCATGCGGCGAATATCCAAGCCGCCTTCCGCTTCGCCAAGCCCAATATGCGCGATCACGCCGCCCTGACGCGCCAGCGCGCTTGCCGTGGTGCGGGTCGCGGCATAGCCGACCCCGTCGATCACACAATCCACGCTACCCGCATGGGGCATGCCTTCGCCATCCGGTGCGCATGCGTTAAACCCTTGAATACGGCCAAGCGTTTCGCGGCGCAGCGCATTGGGTTCAATCACCGTGATGTTGGTCGCGCCTTGCGCGCGCAGCGACAAAGCCGCACCCACACCAATCGCGCCGCCGCCGATCACCGCACAGGTCTGGCCGTCAAAGCTGTCGCCCAATACTGCACGCGCAAGGCGTGCGGCATGCCAGCCACAGGCCAAAGGTTCGGCCAATGCCGCTTTCTGCAAGTCCACGCCTTCCGGCACCGTGACCAGATTGCGTTCGGGCATGCAGACATATTCAGCAAAAGCCCCTTCGCGCGGCGGCATGGAGATAATCTGACGATTGGCGCAGAGGTTTTCTTTTCCCGCGCGGCAATCACGACAGGTCTGACATGCGACCAGCGGGTTGATTGTCACTCGCCGTCCATCCAGCTCACCACCCACGATGACGCCTGCAGCCTCGTGGCCCAGTATCAGAGGGGCAGGGCGACGTTCATCATGACCCAGAAAGGCGTGCATGTCCGACCCACAAATGCCCGAGGCTTGGATGCGCACCAGATGCTCGCCGTCCGCAGGGCTGGGCAGGGGGCGCTCCAGATAGCTGAGCTCTTCGACGCCAGTGTAAACCAATGCCTTCATTTCGCTGTGAAACCTCCGTCCACAAATAGGGTTTGCCCGGTCACGTAATCGGAGGCGGGCGAGCAGAAAAACATCAACGGACCATCAAGATCGGCAGGCTCTCCGTTGCGGCCAATGCAGGTCTGATCCGCGTTGCGCTGTGCCAGTTCTGGGTTGGCAAATACCGGTCCCGTCAGTTCGGTGCGGAAAAAACCGGGTGCCACCGCATTGGCGGTGATTCCAAAACCTGACCATGCCTCGGCCATGGCACGGGTCATCTGTTCGACCCCGCCTTTGGATGCACCATAGCTTATGCCGGCTGGAAAAGCGCGGCGGGATTGAAGCGAGGCGAAATTGACGATGCGGCCCCACCCTTTTAATTTCATGCCGGGCACCAAAGCTTGTGCCAGAAAGAATGGGGCAGCCAGATTAAGGTTGAGCGTAATATCCCACCCCTCGGCCGTTACGTCATCAGCATGCTGACGGGTATTTATGCCCGCAGCATTGATAAGAATATCAACAGTGCCAAAGGGCGCTGCGACCGCTTCTGCAACACTGGTCAAAGCATTGCGGTCTGACAAGTCTGCAGTCACACAGGCGGTTTCCCCGCCCGTGTTATGGCTCCATGCGCTAAGCTCTTCGGCACGGCGCGCGACGCCCACCACCTGGGCACCGGCCTCCGCCAGCAGCGTGGCGGCCTGACGGCCCAACCCACTGCTGGCACCGGTGACACAGGCCACTTTGCCGGAGATGTCAAAGAGCGCATTCATCTTCTTTAGTCCACCGCGGAGAGGTCGAAGTTCTCGGTCGGGAAATACTTGTGCAGGCGGGCGTCAGCTGCACGCGCGTGGCCTTCCATGCCTTCCAGACGGGAAATCCGCGCTGTCGCCTCGGCGACAGGCTTGGAACCGTCACGAGTTGACCGCTGCCATGTAACGATCTTCATGTACTTGTGGACAGAAAGGCCACCTGTGTACTTCGCCGACCGCGATGTCGGCAGGACGTGGTTGGTGCCGGATGCCTTGTCGCCAAAAGATACCGTCGTTTCTTCACCAAGAAACAGCGACCCGTAGCATTGCAGCCGGTCCAGCCACCAAGGCAGATCTGCGGCTTGCACGGTTAGGTGCTCGGGTGCGTAGTCGTCGGAACAGGCCGCCATTTCTTCGCGGTCCGCGCAGACGATCACTTCGGCATAATCGCGCCACGCAGCTTCGGCGTTCGTGCGGTTAAGCTCGGGTAGATCCGCGATCAGGCCAGGAACCAGCTCCATTACCTTCTCGGCCAGCGCCCGGCTGTCTGTGACCAGCCAGACCGGCGAGTTATATCCGTGCTCGGCTTGGCTCACGAGGTCTGTCGCCACCATGAAGGGGTCCGCATCCGCATCGGCCAGAACAAGGCTGTCTGTCGGGCCCGCAATCATGTCGATGCCGACGCGGCCAAAGAGGATACGCTTGGCTTCGGCCACGAACTGGTTGCCGGGGCCCACGAGGATATCCGCCTGCGGCAGACCAAAGAGGCCAAACGTCATCGCCGCCACACCTTGTACACCGCCCATGGACAGAATTTTGTTCGCGCCGCACAGGTTCGCCGCATAGATGATTGCCGGGTTGATGCCCACGTCAGGACGCGGTGGCGAGCAGGCTGCGATGTGCTCGCAACCGGCAACCTTTGCGGTGGTCACAGTCATGATGGCGCTCGCGATGTGGCTGTAGCGACCACCGGGCACGTAGCAGCCTGCGGCCCGTACTGGGATCGCCTTCTGGCCCGCGATCAGACCGGGGACAATCTCTAATTCAACATCTGTCATCGTCGATTTCTGGATTTCCGCAAACCGTCGGACGTTGTCATGCGCAAAGGCGATGTCGTCTTTCAGTTTCTGACTTACCTTGCCCGCGGCGTCCGCAATCTCTTGCTCCGTAAGGATGCACATTGCCTTTGTAGTTGTCGAACTTTTCTGCATATTTCAGCGCCGCAGCATCACCGCCGGCTTCAATGTCATTGAGAATAGTCTGGACCGTCTCGCGAACGTCCCCTGCATCTGTCATTGCAGTCTTCGCAGCTTTTTTCAGATAATCACGCGCCATTGCAGGCCTCCAGCTTGTCGCAGTTAATAACGGTCAGGATAGAGTTCGGGTCAGTCCCCCTCCCAAGAGAATCCCTTCGTTGGCTTTGTGTGTAAGCGCTTGCAAAAGTTAATGCAAGCGCTTACATTGGGAGTGATAGAAAAACTTGACCTTGCGTCAGATGGAGTGGTTGAGGTTCTTCATGAAAAAAATGAATGCGCCCACACTGGAAGATGTCGCAAGACTTGCAGGCGTCTCTACCGCCAGTATCTCTCGTGCATTGAACGACCCGGACAAAGTCGCCCAAGCCACCCGGAAAAAGATCGATGATGCAATCGAACAGTTGGGATACACGCCGAACTTCGGTGGGCGCGCTCTGGCATCCAATCGCACCAATACTGTTGGCGCTGTGATCCCGTCGATGGCAAATGCAATGTTTGCCAGCGGCGTGCAGGCCTTTCAGGAAGAGTTGGCAAAAGAAGGCGTTACGCTGTTGGTGGCGACCACCGGTTTTGACGCAGCCCAGGAGTTTCAGCAGATCAGGTCTTTAGTCGGGCAGGGTGCCGACGGGCTTTTGCTGATTGGCAACGAACGGCCTCAAAGTACATGGGATTTCATCGACAAGCGCCGCGTTGCGCACGTGGTGACGTGGTGCAGTTCTACCCGCGATGGTGAGCTTTGCGTGGGGTTTGATAATGAACAGGCAGCCGGAGATGCGGCAAGGCGCGCGATGGATATGGGCCACCGGCGCATTGCAATGATTTGTGGGATCACCGATGTCAATGATCGCGCCAAGGCCCGGCGGGACGGTGTTGTGGCAGCGGTCGCGGCATACGGACGAGGTGCACGGCTGACGCATATGGTCGAAGCACCCTACATTCTGGATGCAGCCGGAGATGCTTTGGCCGAGATTATGGAACAGTCAGAGAAACCAACGGTCGTTCTTTGCGCCAATGATGCGCAAGCCGCCGGGGCCATGGTAAGGGCGCGAGAGATGGGGCTGCGTCTGCCGGAGGACCTGTCCTTTGTTGGTTTCGACGACGTCGGAATTTCCCGTGTTGTAACGCCGCCCTTGGCCACCGTGCGGGTGCCGCAGATCGACATTGGGCGCGCGGCGGCACAGTTGCTGTTGCAGCAAATTGCGGGTCGCGAGGATCTGGTGTCAACGACTTTCCCGACAGAGTTCGTCCAGCGTCCGTCGCTCGCGCCACCGTCTAAGACTTGACAAGAGGAGGCATGCGCCGTCTCTTTCGCAAAACACGTCAGGGAGAGAACAGTCCAATGATGAAAACTCGTGCCGCCGTCGCCGTTGCTGCAGGTCAGCCGCTTGAAATCATGGAGGTGAACCTCGAAGGCCCGCGCGCTGGTGAGGTCCTTGTCGAGATTAAAGCGACAGGGCTTTGCCATACGGATGAATTCACCCGCTCGGGTGATGATCCTGAGGGCATCTTTCCTGCCATCCTCGGCCATGAGGGAGCGGGGGTCGTCATTGAAGTAGGTGAAGGCGTAACGAGCCTTGAGGTCGGCGATCATGTGATCCCGCTCTATACGCCTGAATGCCGCGAGTGCGAATACTGCCTCAACCCGAAAACGAACTTATGCCAGAAAGTACGTGCAACCCAAGGGCAGGGGCTTTTGCCGGATGGCTCTACGCGGTTTTCGATGCTCGATGGGACGCCCATTCACCACTATATGGGTTGTTCTACGTTCGCGAACCACACGGTCGTCCCCGAGATCGCGCTGGCCAAAGTGCGCAAAGACGCCCCCTTCGACAAGATCTGCTATATCGGTTGCGGCGTCACGACGGGGATCGGCGCGGTTATCAACACAGCCAAGGTCGAGATCGGATCGCGTTGCATCGTCTTCGGGCTTGGCGGTATTGGGTTGAATGTCATTCAAGGGCTCAAGCTTGCCGGTGCCGATCAGATTGTTGGCGTTGATCTGAATGATAGCAAAGAAGAAATGGGTCGGCATTTCGGGATGACCGACTTTGTGAACCCATCCAAAGTTGACGGTGACATGGTTGCGCATCTGGTTGAACTGACCAAGGGCGGCGCGGATTATACTTTTGACGCGACCGGGAACGTGAATGTTATGCGCACGGCACTGGAAGCCGCGCATAAAGGCTGGGGTGAAAGCATCATCATCGGTGTTGCGCCCGCCGGTGCCGAAATTTCGACCCGTCCATTCCAGTTGGTGACCGGCCGTGTCTGGCGTGGCACGGCCTTTGGAGGCGCCAAGGGGCGCACAGACGTGCCAAAAATCGTTGACTGGTACATGGACGGTAAGATCGAGATTGATCCGATGATCACTCACAAGCTTACGCTTGACGAAATCAACCACGGTTTTGATCTGATGCACGAAGGCAAGTCGATCCGTGCTGTCGTTGAGTTTTGAGCCTTAGCCGGGTTTTACCACGGTAAACAACATCCGCCCGCTGGCAAAATAGTATTGGCCTGCCGCGTGAAGGCTGGCCAATTCTTCCATCCACGCGTCCCCTTGGGATTTGGGGATGTGCCCGCCATCGACTGTGTAGGCATGAACGAGCTGTGCTATGCCATGGCTATAGGCATCGCTCTCAAAGCTGTCATTGACCAATGGGTACATACTTATGCCGGTTATCTTAAAACCCGCAGCCCGCAACTTGGGTGCCAGCGTTCGGGGCAGGCGAGGGTGCGCGCAGTGCGCTTCCCATGCCTGCATGACCTGCGCCATACGGTCGGGATGTTCGCTGTGCCATGCAACAGTATCCCAGTCGGTTGCTACAATAATTGCACGGCCTTTGGGTTTTAAGACGCGAAATATCTCGCGTAAGACTTGTGCTGCATCCGGGACGTATTCCACCACTTGGGTGCAGGTGGCTACATCAAAATGGTTGGCTTGCGTTGGCAGAGCAGTCGCATCTGCGAGCTCATAGCTTAACCATTCTGGCCTGTTGCGTGCGCGACAGAAAGAAATCAAATCATCGGAAATGTCGACGCCCAAGACACTGCCTTTTGGTCCCGTCGCTGCGGCAAGATCCTCGCTCAGAAAGCCCGGACCACTGCCAATGTCGATGATTGCCTCACCTGGGCGGATGGCAAGTTTTTCCATTGTTGCTGCACGTTGGGCCACGACGTCGCGTGTGCTATAGAAATCCACAAGCGTTCGGGCGCGCTTCTTTGTGAAGGCCAGCTTGCTCATCGGCACCCCTTCCTTGCGAAGAAGTTTACCATGTTGGCCTTAATGCGCCAAATTCGGGCTATGCGCCCTGCAACAGACCGAGGCCCGAGATTTGGCGCAGATGGTCTATCACCTTTGAAACGCCTTCGCCATGGCGCAGCGCGGTAAAGACAAAAGGCCTGCCGGCGCGCATGCGTTTGGCGTCCCTTTCCATCACCTCAAGCGAGGCACCGACATGTGGTGCCAGATCAGTTTTGTTGATGATAAGCACGTCCGACCGTGTGATTGCAGGACCGCCTTTCCGGGGTATTTCTTCGCCTGCTGCCACGTCGATCACGTAAAGCGTCACGTCTGCCAGTTCAGGAGAAAACGTAGCCGACAGATTGTCGCCGCCGCTTTCGATCAGGATCGCTTCGATATCGGGGTGGCGTGCCTGCATCTGGGCGACAGCCGCTAGGTTGATCGAAGCATCCTCGCGGATCGCGGTATGCGGACAGCCGCCTGTTTCGACCCCGATCACACGGTCTTGCGGCAAAATTTGCATCCGCATCAGCGCCTCGGCGTCTTCTTGGGTGTAGATGTCATTGGTGATGACGCCGATTGAATGGTGTGGGCTTAGGGCTTTGGCCAATTCTGCGGTTAGCGTTGTTTTACCTGCGCCAACGGGTCCGCCAATGCCGATACGCAAAGGGCCATTCAAAGAAAGGTGCCTGGGATTGTTCATGTGCGGAATACTTTCGAGTATTGGGTTTCGTGGCGCATGGCGGCAATGTCTAAAGCAAAGCAGTTTGAACTTATATTCTCAAGTCCGAGTTGGATAGCCGTGCGAGCCGTTTCACGAACCATCGGCGCCAGTGCCGCCAGCACGGCTTGCCCTTCGGTTTGGCCTAGCGGGATCAAGCGCACCGCCGCGGACACCAGATTGGCCGCAAAAGCGTGCACATAAAGTTCGGCAGTCATGTCGAGCGGCAAACCCTCCAGCCGTGCCGCACGCCCGACCGCGACCGGATAGCATAGCGGACCAATATCGGTGGCCCAGATTTCATCGACCGTTCGTGCAAAGGCCGCGCCCTGATCCAGTGTTTCTGTCAATCGTTCACGAGAGGCCGCAAGAGCACGCGCGGTGGCATCAATATGTGACAGAGTATTTTCTCCCGCATCAAAAGCAGCCGCCAGAAGGATCGCGTCGTTGCGTGCACTGCCGTGAGAGATGATATCCTGTAACCACACCTGCAGCGTTTCGGAGTTGGCGATAGCCCCCTCGTCGATGGCATTCTCCAACCCGTGTGAATAGGCAAAGGCTCCGACAGGAAAGCCGGGCGAAAACCATTGGGTCAGCGTCAGGTAGGCGCTAGTGCTCATGGTGGTGTTCGTGCGCGTGTTCTGCACCGGGACCATGTGTGTGGCTGTGGTCGTGGCCATGTGTGCGCCCATGCCCGTATGCGCCGCCCTCAGGTGTAAAGGGCTCGTGCACTTCGGCGACCTGTGCGCCGATGCGCGCCAGCATATCGGCCATGACGTGATCATGCTGTATCAGCAAACGGCCCTTTTCTATCTGGCACGGTGTATGGCGATTGCCGATGTGCCATGCGATGCGCGACAGGTCGTCGCCGGTTATTTGCAACAAAGGCTCGGGTGCTGCGACGATCTCGACTAGGACACCGGTGGTGGTGCGCAATGCGTCACCATGAGCCAGTGACGTCGTGCGTGGCAAGTCTACTAAAATCTGTGCGCCTGCACGTGTGGTCAGGACCTTGCGGCGCATGAAGCGCGCGTCATAATCAAGCGAGACCTGATCGTCGGAGGTGTCTGATTGAGTAATGATCTCTTGAGCTGTCTGCATGGTGCCTCTCAATATAAAAAATAGCGTTGGGCCATCGGCAATACTTCAGCCGGTTGGCAGGTCAGCAGCTCCCCATCTGCGCGAACTTCATAGGTCTCTGGATTGACATCTATTTTGGGCAAAGCGTCATTCAGGATCAGGTCTTTTTTCCCGATGTTGCGTGTCCCCTTTACCGCTTTGACTTGCTTGCGCAGTCCCAGCGTGTCGCCAATGCCCGCGGCTTCTGCGGCCGCGCTTACGAAGGTGACGGCTGAATGCTCTAACGACCGCCCGAAAGCGCCAAACATCGGGCGGCTATAGACCGGTTGCGGCGTCGGGATCGACGCGTTGGTGTCCCCCATCTGAGCACAGACAATCGTGCCCGCCATCAGGACCATCTCGGGCTTTACGCCGAAAAATGCTGGGTTCCATAGAACGAGATCTGCGCGTTTGCCCTCTTCGATGCTGCCGATTTCTTGGCTGATCCCATGGGCAATCGCGGGGTTGATCGTGTATTTCGCAATATAGCGGCGCACCCGCATATTGTCGTTGTCGCCCGTCTCTTCGGTAAGGCTGCCGCGCTGTTTCTTCATCTTGTCGGCGGTCTGCCACGTGCGGATGATAACCTCACCCACACGGCCCATCGCCTGGCTGTCTGAGGCGATGATCGAAAACGCTCCCATGTCGTGCAGGATGTCTTCGGCAGCGATGGTTTCTCGCCGGATGCGGCTTTCGGCAAATGCCACATCTTCGGGGATGGATTTGTCGAGGTGATGGCAGACCATCAGCATGTCCAGGTGCTCTTCCAGCGTGTTCACCGTGAACGGGCGCGTCGGGTTGGTCGAAGATGGGATCACATTCGCGTCACCACAGATTTTAATGATGTCCGGCGCGTGCCCGCCGCCTGCACCTTCGGTGTGGAACGCATGAATGGTGCGTCCCTTGATTGCGTCCACTGTGTTTTCCACAAACCCGGATTCGTTCAGAGTGTCGGTGTGGATCATGACCTGCACGTCCATGTCGTCGGCCACGGATAGGCAACAGTCGATCGCACCAGGCGTCGTGCCCCAGTCTTCGTGCAACTTCATCGCACAAGCACCAGCTTCGATCATCTCGACCAAAGCGGCAGGTTGCGATGCGTTGCCTTTACCGGAAATGCCAAAGTTCATCGGGAAGGCGTCAAGTGATTGGAGCATGCGCCCGATGTGCCATGACCCAGGTGTACAAGTCGTGGCAAGCGTACCATGCGCAGGGCCGGTACCGCCGCCGAGCATTGTGGTAATGCCCGAGTGCAAGGCGTCATCAATTTGTTGCGGCGCAATGAAGTGGATGTGGCTGTCAAAACCGCCTGCAGTTAGAATTTTACCTTCACCGGCTATCGCCTCGGTTGAGGGGCCAACGATGATATCGACGCCCGGTTGCGTATCGGGATTGCCCGCCTTGCCGATTTTCTGGATGCGTCCGTCACGCAGGCCCACGTCGGCTTTGTAGATACCGGTATGATCCACGATCAGCGCATTGGTAATGACGGTGTCTACGGCCCCTTCCGCACGTGTGACCTGCGACTGGCCCATGCCATCGCGGATCACCTTGCCGCCGCCGAATTTGACCTCTTCACCATAAATAGTGTGGTCACGTTCGACCTCAATGAAAAGCTCTGTATCGGCAAGGCGGACCTTGTCGCCTGTGGTCGGGCCGAACATTGCAGCATAGGAGGCGCGGGGGATGGATGTAGACATGGGGTTAGCTCCGTTTCATACCGCGTCGGGTCAGACGGCGGTTGTTGGCGCGCGTTTGCTGGCGGTAGGGTTTGATGGCTGCGGCGAATACCTCATCGGGTGTGCTGCCGCGCAATACGGCGGCGACGGCATTGCCGTTTGATTTGGTCAGCGCTTTGACTTTTTCCGAAACCATCCGGGTTTTCTCACTGGGGGGAACGGACCAAACACCGGCCATACCCAGAAACCGCATGGAAACGATGGCTTGCGCTTCGGCGGCCATGAAGGCCATTTGCAGCGTATTTGCCCAGGCTGTGACGGGATTGAAAGGGTACATCAGTCCAAATCTCCCATGATGGTCTGATTGAATCCGAAAATGCGCCGCGCCCCTGAAACGGGGATCAGTTGCACCTCGCGCCTTTGGCCCGGTTCGAACCGGACGGCGGTGCCTGCGGCAATGTCCAGACGCATGCCACGCGCGGCTGTGCGATCGAAATCAAGTGCCGCGTTTGTCTCGCCGAAATGGTAGTGGCTGCCTACTTGAACGGGGCGGTCGCCGGTGTTGGCTACCATCAGCGTAATCGCATCGCGACCTTCGTTCAGCGCGATATCCCCTTGGGCTGTAATTATCTCTCCAGGTATCATCTGCGCTCTCCTATCTGATTGGATTGTGGACGGTGACAAGTTTTGTGCCGTCGGGAAATGTAGCCTCAACCTGCACGTCGTGGATCATTTCCGGCACGCCTTCCATGCACTGCGCGCGTGTGATGACCTGCGCGCCTGCCTCCATCATATCTGCCACGGATCGTCCGTCGCGCGCGCCTTCGACGACGGCGTCTGTGATAAGCGCTATCGCTTCGGGGTGGTTCAGTTTCACACCCCGGGCAAGCCGCTTGCGGGCGACTTCAGCCGCCATCGCCACGAGGAGTTTATCTTTTTCACGAGGGGTGAGCTGCATCGGGTCATAACCTCCAGCTTTGGGGAAGGGTGTTTTCAGTTAGTAAATCGAGGATCGGGATAAGCGCACGGCGCAGCTCAAAGCCGTCTTCGGCCAGAAGGCGCAGGACCATCACATCATGTTTCAACATGCTTGCTCCCCCGACTGTTCCCAAGTGGCTGCGTACAGTATCCAGTTTCGTCTGCGCGGTGGGGGCGACAAAGACAAGGCTTGCCATGGCGCGCGCACCGGCGGCGACCGCAGGGCGGTCCAACTGCGCCGAGACGTCGCCTGACAGCGTGATCCCGTCTCGATATAAGGGCGCGCCGTCCTGCCGAACGGTAATTCGGTCTTGGAAATGCAACCGGGTTGCGTCTTCTCCCATCGCGCGGCGGCCAAACAAGATAGGTTCCACCATCAAAAACCGCGCTGTGGGCGCTAGCTTGACTGTCAAACGGCGGTGTAGCGCCGCGTCATCATAAAGAATGGTTTCTTGCGGCAGCCAAAACAAGGTACTGTCCGTTTCGGCCTCAAGCACGGTCTCGATGTGACCGGTTTGTCCCGGTTGCGCTCGGTAGACACGCTCGGCGGCCTGCGTGGTGAGCATCAGGTTTGACCTAGCGCCTGCTCTTGCGTCCAGGCGGAAATCATCCCCGCCCGTCACGCCACCCGATGTGTTGATGGCAACGGCTTCTACAAATTCAAGGCTGGTGGGAAAGAGGAGTTTAAGCGCACCTGACTGGCGCAGGCCATCAATCGCCGATCGTCCGTCGCGGCACTTGCTACTGACAAAAGCACAACCGATCGCACGGGGTTGGTCAAGCGGTGTCGCAGCACGCATCAGCAAGGCAGGCAGCTCTCGGATCGTTCAAGTTCATATCAACACTCACACACAATACGCGCGCATTACCAGACCGAAGATGTCTCACCGCGGCAATGTTCGGTGGGTGCCTGTTTTTTGTGCAGAAAGGTCGTGAAAAGCTACTCTGACAAGGGTGCCGCCGGGCCATGATCCAATCGCCATATGTGTGGAGCAGCGCCCTTTGGGAATAGTTGAGTGACGAGGGGATCATGCCCAGGAACAATGAGGTCAGACCGCGAGGCGAGTGCTTCCAGACGTTCAAAGCCGTCCAGCATGTTTTGCAAATCTACAACAATCGGAAAGGGTTTGCGCTGCGTCAGGTTTTCGTAGAAATGCGCGGCATCCGATGCCAGAACCAGCCATCCCGCCTCTGTCCGGACGCGCACAGCTTGCAGACCGCGACTGTGCCCGCCGATGCAATGCACGGTGACGCCATCGGCTATTTCGCCGTCTCCGTCATAAAAGGTCATTTTGCCGGCGTGCAGGCGTTTGACAGCCGTGCAGATGTGTTCTGCTGTAAAAGGCATGCGCAAGGTATCGTGGCACATGCACGGCCCAGTCGCAAAAACCATTTCTGCCACTTGCATGTGAAGGTGTGCGTTTGGGAAAAGGTGCAAGCCCCCGGCGTGGTCGTAGTGCAGGTGGGTCACGATAACGTGGCTGATCGCGGCGGGTTCAAGGCCCAACGGTCTGAGTGCTTCGGTCGGGTCCATGCGGATCGGACGGCCACGGGCTTTTGCCTCGGCATCGTCATAGCCTGTGTCTACCAGGATCACCTCTGATCCGCAGCGCAGGACCCACATGAAATAGTCCATCGGGTGTGGTGCGTCGTGGTTATCATCAAAGATGAAACTGTCTGCGCGCGTGCGCGCGTTGCGATCTGCATATTTGACCGCATGTACTTCCCATACGCTCATTGGTGCACCTGACTAAAAGTACGAACGTCTTTGTTTGCGATCAGATCTGCTGTGGCTGTGTCAAACTTTGCGAAATGCGGGGTTTCAAGGTGCGCCTGAAAGGCAGCAAGATCACTGTAAAGTTCGTACAGAAATACCTCGTCCGGTCGCGCGGGGTCGGTTGCTACGTCAAACTGATGGCACCCTTCTTCCGTCGTAAGGGATGCCCGAGCGTTACTGTGCATCAAGCCGAGAAAAGTCTCCTCAGTCCCGGGTTTCAATGAAAGCGTCACGACAACTGCAAACACGACCTTCTCCTTTGTTAACCATCCTTACAGATCGCAGCACGCGTGCCAATCCTTGGCTCAAGATAGTAGCTAAATCCTGATTGTATCCAATGCGGTTGGATGTAACGATAGGCGGGTCAGCGTCGGGCATGGACGCCGCATGATAAACACGTGGGGAGGACAATCGTGGCGCCGAGTTTTCAAATAGCTGTGTTTGACGGGGACGGTATTGGCCCCGAAATCATGCAGCCGACGTTAGAAATTCTTACCAAACTGGCCGATCATGGCGGGTACAATCTGGAGCTATTGACCTGTGCAGCAGGGGCGTCTCACTATGCGCAAACCGGCGTTTCGCTGCCTGAGAGTTCGATGGACACAGCACGTGCGGCTGATGCGATCCTTTTGTCGGCCATGGGTCTGCCGGACGTCCGGTACCCTGATGGGACAGAGATTTCTCCTCAAATTGACCTGCGCAAAGCACTTGGCCTTTTCGCGGGAGTGCGCCCGGTGCGTATCTTTCCGGGGTTGAATACACCCCTTAATCTGCCCGAAGGTCGCAGCGTAGATTTCGTTCTGATCCGCGAAAGCACGGAAGGCCTTTTCCATACGCAAGGGTGTGGTGAGGTCACGGAAACCGAAGCGCGCGAAACGCTTTTGATCACCAAAGAAGTGTCTCAAAAGCTCTTTGCCTTTGCATTTGATCTGGCACAGGCGCGGCAGGATGCGGGGCGGGGGCTGGGGCGTGTCACCTGTGTCGACAAGGCTAATGTGTTTCGCGCTTTTGCCTTTTTCCGCGCGCTTTTTGATGATGAAGCACGTAAGCACCCCCACATGAATGCGGATCATGCCTATGTTGATGCCACAGCCCTTTGGTTTGTTACTAAACCTTGGGAATTTGACGTGTTGGTGACCGAAAATATGTTTGGCGACATTCTGTCTGATCTTGGAGCGGGGCTGATGGGGGGGCTCGGCGTGGCACCTTCGGCAGACATCGGTGCCCGGCATGCCGTCTTTCAGCCGTGTCATGGGTCAGCACCTGATATCGCAGGGCAGGGCGTTGCGAATCCGATGGCCATGATCTTGTCTGCTGCGATGATGCTTGACTGGCTGGGGCGCGAGCACGCGACCCCACAACTGCGCGAGGATGCGACCAGATTGGAAGCCGCGGTTGAAGCCGTCATCGCCGCGGGCAATGCGCGCACTGCGGACATGGGTGGAAGTGCTACAACTCAAGAAGCTGCGCTTGCCGTTCAAGCCCGGTTGCAGGTCTAATGGCGCAGCGTTTCAGGATTGCCTGCGTAGGTGCCGGTTATTTCAGCAGATTTCATTTGGACGCGTGGCGCCGGATCGAAACGGTCGAACTTGTAGGCATCACGGACATCTCACTGGACGCTGCTCAAAGTACAGGGTTGCCCGCTTATTCTGATCTGGAGCATATGATCCGCGATGTGCAACCTGATGTGCTCGACATTATCGTACCACCGGAAGCACAGTCCGATGCAATCAGCACTGCACTTGCGCTGGGCGTGAAAACCGTGATCTGCCAAAAGCCATTTTGTGCATCGCTAGAGCAGGCGGAACGGATGAGTGAGGCCGCAGAGTTCGCCGGTGCCATGCTCATCGTCCACGAAAATTTTCGTTTCATGCCGTGGTACCGCTTTATCAAAAAGGCCCTAGAGGATGGTGTCATCGGAACACCGCTGCAAGTCACCTTCCGGCTGCGCCCCGGGGATGGACAAGGGCCAAAGGCCTATTTGGACCGCCAGCCGTATTTCCAAACCATGAGCCGCTTTTTGGTTCAGGAAACCGCAGTGCATTGGGTGGATGTATTCCGCTTTTTGCTGGGCTCGCCTGTATCAGTGTATGCAGACTTGCGGCAAATCAATCCAGTGATTGCAGGGGAAGACGCAGGCATTGTCTTGTTCGAACACCACGGTGGGATGCGTGCCGTTTTCGACGGAAACAGGTTGCTCGATCACGCAAGCGATAACCTGCGCCGCACGATGGGCGAAGCTTTGTTTGAAGGAACGGATGGCACGTTGGAGCTTTGGGGCGATGGGCGCGTCACGCACCGCAGCTTTGGTGCGCAACACAGCAAGACCCTGTTGCCCGCAGACACATGGGAGGGTTTCGGTGGGGATTGTGTTTATGCCTTGCAGTCCCACGTCATTGACGCGCTTGCCAGTGATGCTCTGCCTGAAAACCTCGCCCGCGATTACTGTACAGTTTTGCGTACGCGGGACGCAATCTACCGGTCTGCCGAAACCGGATCAAAGATCATGCTTGCACACTCTGGCGAATAACGTGCTGGTGTCTTAGAGTTTATGCAGAATAGCCGCAGGACTGCGGTGCTAAATTAGAATTTTTTCGGGAGGGTGGCAGCATGGGACAGGCTTGTACAACCGCGGTAATCGGTCTTGGCTCTATGGGGTATGGCATTGCTGTGTCTGCGCTGAACGGAGGGCACACGACTTATGGCTTTGACGTGAACCCTGCGCAAACAGCAAAGTTTGTCGCTGAAGGCGGCGCGCAAGGTGCGCTGGCAGACATCGCAGGTTCCGTGACTGTGGTGGCTGTGGTGGTATTAAACGCGGCACAGACCGAGGCCGTTCTTTTCGGCCCTGATGGCGTGGTGCAATACCTTGCAGAGGGTGCCGTCGTCATTGCATGTGCGACAGTGCCGCCGGAATTCGCGCGCGACATGGCGAAACGCTGCGCTGCAAAAGGGGTGCATTACCTCGATGCACCGATCTCGGGTGGGTCCGTCAAAGCGGCACAAGGAAAGCTATCGGTTATGGCGTCTGGCACGCCCGATGCCTTTGATGCCGCGCGTCCCGTGCTCGACAGTATCGCCGAAACCGTGTTCGAGCTTGGTGATGAACCGGGGGCGGGCTCTGCCATGAAGGCGGTGAACCAACTGCTCGCCGGGGTTCATATTGCGACGATGGCCGAAGCCTTGACGTTTGGCATGACACAAGGCGTGACACCGGATAAGTTCGTTGAGGTCATCAGCAAATGTGCTGGCACCAGCTGGATGTTGGAAAACCGCGCACCGCATATCGTGGCGGGGGACTACACGCCGCACAGCTCGGTTAACATCTGGCCGAAAGATCTAGGCATTGTTCTGGACATCGCAAAGTCCGCGCGGTTCGCGGCACCGATCACAGCAGCAGCCTTGCAACAGTTCATTGCAGCTGCGGGGCAGGGCCTGGGGCAAGAAGATGATGCCGCGGTCGCGAAAGTTTACGCCAGAAACGCAGGTCTTAAATTGCCGGGTGACGCCTGATGATCTGCCAGAGGACACTGTCATGACAACATTCTTTGGTGCGATCGCTGACGATTTTACTGGTGCTACCGACCTCGCCGGATTGCTCGCGCGGTCGGGCATTCCTGTGTCATTGCGCATCGGTGTGCCCGAGGGGCTGCCGGAAGATACCGCAGTTTTTGAGGTCATTGCCCTTAAGTGCCGGACGGCACCTGTAGCGGATGCAGTAAGTGAATGTCGGGCAGCACTTGCCTGGCTGCAAAAGGCAGGGGCACAACGTTTTTTCTGGAAATATTGCTCAACCTTTGACAGTACCGCTGAAGGCAATATCGGGCCAGTAGCCGAAGCGTTGATGTCTGATCTGGGGGCTGAGCAAACTATTTATTGCCCCGCCTTCCCTGAAAACGGCAGATCTATCTTCATGGGCAACCTGTTCGTCGGCCAACAGCCATTGGCGGAAAGCCCGATGAAGGATCATCCGCTGACACCGATGCGCGACAGTAATCTAATGCGATTGCTGGCCCCTCAGGTCAGCGGGCAAGTCGGGCTGGTGGATAGATTGACCGTGGCACAAGGGGCTGACGCCGTACGTGCCGCGCTGAATGCGCAGCGTATGGATGGTGTTTTGCATGTTGTGATTGACGCGGTTGCAGACGCTGACCTGCATGTAATCGCTGCCGCCTGTAACGAGATGAAGCTTATGACCGGCGGGAGCGCAATTGCGATGCCACTCCCCGAGATTTACCTTGGGAAGGGCGCGCTACAGTCGGGTTCGGTACAAGGTCACTCGTATGAAACGCCCGCACGCGGGGTCGTTCTGTCGGGCAGTTGTTCCCAAATGACGCGCCAGCAGGTCGCGTTTTATGCATCCTCTGCGCCAAGCTATAAACTCGATCCACTGACGTTGGCGGCTGAAGGCAACGGTGACGCCTGCGCATGGCTGGCCGCGCAAACGTTGGAAGACATGCCAATACTTTATGCTACGGCTGAACCCGCGGACGTTGCTGCGGCCCAAGCGCAATTGGGAACCGCGCAGGCGGGTGAAATCGTCGAAGAGGCGCTTGCCGAGTTGGCCGTTTTGGCACGCACTCAGGGAGCTGCCCGATTTGTTGTTGCCGGGGGTGAGACATCCGGTGCCGTGACCAAAGCCCTGGGTGTAGATCGTTTGCATATTGGCCCCGAAATAGCGCCCGGCGTGCCTTGGACTTTTTGCCAGAGCGAGGGACGCGACATCGCTTTGACGCTCAAATCCGGGAACTTCGGCGACACTGATTTTTTCGCAAAAGCCATGTCACTATTGGAGCCCGCATGACCGCCGAGACGCGCTTGCGCGAACAAATGTGCTTATTGGCCAAGTCCATGTTCGACCGTGGTTTGACAGGAGGCAGCACCGGCAATATTTCGGCACGCACCGAGGATGGCGGGTTGCTTGTATCACCGACAGGTACCAGCTTTGGCCGTCTGGATCCTGCCCGGCTTAGCCGTTTTGATGCAGCGGGCACTCTGGTAGGCGGTGATACCCCCACCAAGGAAATGCCACTGCATTCAGCGTTCTATGATACCCGATCCACAGCTGGAGCCGTGGTACATCTGCATTCGTGCCATTCGGTGGCATTGTCGCTTCTTCCTCAAGCGGATGAGGACAGCTTTCTGCCCCCCCTGACACCCTATGCCATTATGAAGTTGGGCAAGGTCAAACTGTTACCTTTCTTCCGGCCGGGTGATCCTGCGATGGGCGCGGCTGTACGCGGTTTGGCAGGTAAACGCAGTGCGGTCATGCTGGCCAATCACGGCCCCGTCGTTGCAGGCAAGGACGTTGAGGCCGCGTGCAATGCGATAGAAGAGCTGGAAGATACAGCGCGTTTGGCATTGCTGACACAGGGGCTAAACCCAAGGCAACTGGACGAGGCTCAGATCACTGATATCGTGACACATTTTAATGTCGAGTGGGACGCATGATGCAGTTTTCGGCGAATTTGGGATTCTTGTGGAATGATCGCTCGCTTCCTGATGCCATCCGCGCGGCCAAAGCGGCAGGTTTTGACGCAGTGGAGTGCCATTGGCCTTATGCAGTGTCTTCTACAGATGTGCGAGATGCATTGACGGAGACCGGCCTGCCCATGCTCGGGTTGAACACCATCCGCGGGGATGTCGATCAGGGTGAGAACGGGCTGAGCGCCCTGTCGGGGCGCGAAAATGAGGCGCATGCAGCAATTGATCAGGCACTGCTATATGCGCGTGAAATCGGTGCGCGCAATATTCATGTGATGGCGGGATTTGCACAGGGTGCGCGTGCTGAAATGACGTTTGTTGCGGCTTTGGAATATGCCTGCAGTCAAGCCGCCGAATTTGGCATCAACATTTTGATTGAGCCATTAAACCATTATGATGCGCCGGGATATTTCCTGAGTTCGACGGATCATGCTGCCGAACTGATTACCCGAGTTGGGGCACCAAACCTGAAGCTGATGTTTGACTGCTATCATGTGCAACTGATGGAAGGTGATTTGACCAACCGGCTCAAAAAGCTTGCACCTGTCATCGGGCATGTTCAAATCGCGCGTGTGCCCGATCGCGGACCGCCAGTGGGCGGGGAAGTTAATTATCCTTACCTCTTCAAGGTGCTTTCGGACATTGGTTGGAACAGCCCAATCGGCGCGGAATATAAATCCAACAAACCAACGGACGAGACGCTTGATTGGTTCAAGGCGCTGCGGGCTTAGACGATAAGTCCGGGGGCCTGCCCGCGTATGGCGCGGATCACGCTCTGTGCCGTCAGCGCAGATGTTTTCGGGTTGGACACAAGAGCCGCACCCGTTGTTGCATAGCGCAAATTATATCCACCGCCGGTTGCCTTGATTTCATGGGAATTGCCGCGTGCGTGCGGGTCGGCCATCAACGATACCACTGTGCGGTCAAATCCGATCCCTGCCAAAGCCACGGTCGCGACCACATTCGCATTCTTGGGGAATCCAAGTGCTGCCTCGCGGGCGGTGCCCTCGAAGACAGGCGTCGCTTTGGTGATACGGCTCAGATCATGGGTTTGGTCAGCCGGTGATCCGTTCCAGCTTTGGGGCGGTTTGCGAGCGGTATAAATCACATTGTCCAAGGCTGTGCCCGCGGCGGCAATTGCATCAATTCCCCCGATGGCTCCTGATAAAACCTGAAGTCTTGCGGCGCCGGAATGACAGGCATCTGCCAATTCCTGATGCAGCGCATTGTCAGCCAAAGCACCTGCAGACACGATGGCAAAATCAATGCCGCGTTGCAGAACGGCGGGTCCATATTGGCGAACGGCTCCGTGGCCCGCGCATTCTATGACAAGAGCGGTATCATCATGGAGCTGGTCAATACGCTCGATTGCTAGGATATGCGGCCCAAGCGATTTTTGCGCAGATGCTGCTTTGCCAGCCCTGACGAGAACCTGATTTAACCCCAAGGCCCTGTCTGCGGATACCGCCGCACAAACCGCCTGAGCAATCGCGCCGTATCCAATAAGGGCGACAGACCGGGTCATATGTCCAGCGTGTTTGCCTTTTCCCAAGATGAGAAATGCGCACAGAAGTCCAACCATTCTTGATGCTTCATCTTAAGGAACGCTGCCGAAAACTCATCACCCAACGCGGATTTAAGTCCCTTATCACGATCAAAGGAGCGCAGCGCATCAAGCATATTCAGCGGCAATTTTGGGGCACCACGTACCTTGTGACCTTCGGCATACATGTCGATGTCGTGGCGCTTGCCCGGATCGGCCTTGCTGCGAATGCCTGAAAGCCCTGCGGCGATGATGACAGCCTGCAAGAGGTATGGATTTACGGCACCATCGGCCAGACGCAATTCAAATCGCCCCGGCCCGGGGACACGTACCATATGTGTCCGATTGTTGCCTGTCCAAGTCACTGTATTTGGCGCCCAGGATGCCCCTGACAGTGTGCGGGGTGCATTAATCCGTTTGTAGCTGTTGACCGTTGGGTTGGTGATCGCAGCCAAGCCGCTTGCGTGCTTCATGATCCCGCCGAGGAAATGCCTTCCTTGCTCTGACAGCCCCAACTCTCCGGTCGGGCCTTCGCCCTTGTCGGTTGCAAAGACGTTGGTCTTGCCGTCCATGTCCCACACCGAAACATGTGCATGGCAACCGTTGCCGGTCAGCCCTGCCACCGGTTTTGGCATGAACGTCGCCCGTAGCCCGTGTTTTTCAGCAATCGACTTCACCATGAACTTGAAGAACGAATGCTTGTCGGCAGTCGTTAGGGCGTCGTCAAACTCCCAATTCATTTCGAACTGGCCGTTCGCGTCTTCGTGATCGTTCTGATAGGGGCCCCAGCCCAATTCGAGCATGTAGTCGCAAATCTCTGCGATCACGTCATATCGCCGCATCACTGCCTGCTGGTCGTAGCAGGGCTTTGCGGCTGTATCGAGAGGATCGCTGATCTCTGATCCGTCAGCAGTCAGCAAGAAGAATTCGGCTTCGATCCCGGTTTTGACCCGCAGCCCTTCGGCTGCTGCTTCTTCCACCAGTCGACGCAGCACATTGCGCGGTGCTTGTGCGACGTCTTCGCCTTCCATCACGCAATTTGCCGCGACCCAGGCAACGTCTGGCTTCCACGGAAGCTGGATCACCGAGGCAGGGTCGGGCACTGCCAGCATATCGGGAAATGCAGGGGTCATATCCAACCACGTGGCAAACCCTGCAAAGCCCGCCCCGTCCTCTTGCATGTCAGCGATCGCCTGTGTGGGTACAAGTTTGGCGCGCTGGCCACCGAAGAGATCGGTGAACGAGATCATGAAGTATTTCACGCCCTTGTCGGCTGCGAATTTGGCAAGGTCGGTTGTCATGCTGGTTTCCCCTGTGGTCGACGTCCAAGGTCTCGCCTCGAACTTTTGTTTCAATAAGCTGTACCCGGTTTGCCCGGATACCAGTCTGTCCCTGCAAGCGGGATCTTGGCCATGGCGGCTGCTTCCAGTGTCACAGCGCAAAGATCTTCGGGTTCCAGGTTGTGTAAATGGTTCTTGCCGCAGGCGCGCGCGATGGTCTGCGCTTCCAGCGTCATGACTTTCAGGTAGTTGTTCAGACGCCGCCCACCTTCGACCGGATCGAGCCGTGCCATCAGGTCGGGGTCTTGGGTGGTGATCCCTGCGGGGTCATTGCCCTCGTGCCAGTCGTCATAGGCTCCCGCAGTTGTGCCCAAGGCGTTGTAATCGCTTTCCCATTTGGGGTCGTTGTCCCCCAGAGCAATCAGAGCAGCAGTTCCAATGGCGACCGCATCCGCGCCCATTGCCATTGCTTTAGCCACGTCGGCACCGGTGCGGATGCCGCCCGAGACAACCAGTTGCACCTCGCGGTGCATACCCATGTCCTGCAGCGCACGAACCGCTTCGCGAATGCATGCGATGATGGGTTGGCCCACATGTTCAATAAAGACGTCTTGCGTAGCCGCTGTGCCGCCTTGCATCCCGTCCAGCACTACTACATCAGCACCGGCTTTGACCGCGAGTGTTGTGTCAAAGTAGGGCCGCGCACCGCCGACCTTGATGTAAATGGGCACTTTCCAACCGGTAATTTCACGCAACTCAAGTATCTTGATTTCCAGATCATCCGGTCCGGTCCAGTCGGGGTGACGGCAAGCTGACCTTTGGTCGATACCTTTTGGCAGATTTCGCATTTCAGCCACGCGATCTGAGATTTTTTGCCCTAACAGCATCCCGCCGCCACCCGGCTTGGCACCCTGGCCCACGACGATCTCGATGGCGTCGGCGCGGCGCAAATCTTTTGGGTTCATGCCGTATCGTGATGGCAGGTACTGGTAAACCAGCTTGTTAGAGTGGCCGCGCTCTTCATCCGTCATGCCGCCATCGCCGGTGGTTGTAGATGTGCCTGCCAGTGTCGCACCGCGCCCCAGCGCCTCTTTCGCCGGACCCGAAAGCGCACCAAACGACATGCCGGCGATGGTCACCGGAATATCAAGCTCGATCGGGTTCTTGGCATAGCGCGTGCCAAGCGTGACCGACGTTTCACACTTTTCGCGGTAACCTTCGAGTGGGTAGCGCGAAATAGAGGCACCCAGAAACAACAGATCATCAAAGTGCGGGAGTTTGCGTTTTGCGCCGCCGCCGCGAATGTCGTAAATGCCGGTCGCCGCCGCACGGCGGATTTCCGCATTGATCGGATTTGAGAATGTCGCTGACTGGATCGGAACTGTGCGTGGGACGCCGCCGGTGTCTTCGTCTTTCATGGAGAGCCCTCAATACGCGTTGTCAATGTTGAAATGATAAAGTTGGCGGGCCGACCCGTAGCGTCGGAATTCTTCGGGCTTTGCGTCGCAGCCGCCTTTGTCCAACAGGTCCTCGAGTATAGCGATATGCTCAGCGCGCATCTCTTTTTCGATACAGTCAGCTCCAAGTGATTTCACTGATCCGCGAACGAACAAACGCGCTTCGTAAAGCGAATCGCCCAAGGCCTCGCCTGCGTCGCCGCATACGACCAGGTTGCCGGATTGCGCCATGAACGCGCTCATATGGCCTATATTGCCATGTACGACGATGTCGATACCCTTCATCGAGATGCCGCAGCGCGAAGATGCATTACCTTTGATGACCAACAGCCCGCCGTGGCCTGTGGCACCAGCATATTGGCTGGCATCGCCGTCGATCACCACGGTGCCGCTCATCATGTTTTCTGCAACGCCGGGGCCTGCAGACCCTTTGATATGAACCGTCGCCTGACTGTTCATGCCCGCGCAGTAGTAGCCAGTTGACCCCTTTACGATCACTTCGATCGGCGCGTCCAGGCCGCAGGCAATTGCATGGGCGCCTTTGGGGTTTTCAATCTCCCAAACCGTTTGGTTCGTGTTCTCTGACTGATCGTGCAGAGCTTGGTTGAGACTGCGCAGATCCGTTTGCAGAAGGTCTATCGTCTGCATCTCATGCGGCCTTTTCAGTTGTGTTGGTGCTGTCGCCATGGTTCCAGAAGTAGACCGTTGCCGGTTCAGGCTCCCAAACGCGGGCGTTTTCAATGCCGGGCAGGTCAACCAAGGCGCGATATTCTGACCCGAAGGCCACGTATTGATCAGTTTCGGCCATCACAGCAGGTTTGCAAGCGATTGGGTCGCGCACCACGCCAAAGCCGTCCTTTGTGCCCACTACGAAGGTGAAAAAACCGTCGAGGTCGCGCAAGCTGCTTTCCAAAGCTTGGCCCAAAGTCGCGCCCTTTTGCATGCGCCAGGTCAGATAGGCGGCACCCACCTCTGTGTCATTCTCGGTTTCGATATGTATGCCTTCGCGGCGCAACTTGCGGCGCAGTGAGTTATGGTTGCTTAGGGAGCCATTGTGAACGAGGCACTGATCGTCACCGGTGTTAAACGGGTGTGCGCCAAGTGTCGTGACTGCGGATTCAGTGGCCATTCGCGTGTGCCCAATCCCGTGCGTTCCCGCAAGATTAGAAAGATCAAAGCGCGCGGCGACATCTTTCGGCAGGCCGACTTCTTTGTATATTTCGATACTGTCGCCGCGGCTCATGACCCGCAGGGCGGGATTTATGTCCGCTAATGCCGTGCGAACGGCTTGTGTGGTTCCTGCAGGAATACTGAGCACCGCATGTGTATCTTTTGCCTGCATGCTAACAGCGACACCCAAACGATCCGCCAGCGTCTTGTCTAGTGCCTCAAAGTCGGTTTTAGGGTTTTCCGACTGGATCACGAGTTTTGTGCGATCAGGCACTTCTCGGCCGTATATGGCGATACCTGCACTGTCCGGGCCGCGATCAGTCATCGTGATAAGCATTGACGTCAGCAGCGAGCCCAGCTGAGGCTCAAGCGCTTTATCTTTCAAAAACAGGCCTACAATTCCGCACATGGTGTTTCCCCCGAACAAAACTGCCATCTCTATGGCTTGCGGGCGGAATAGCACCAAAATCGCTCACATTCAACTGAAGGGAAACTTTTTTCACTCAGGCGGGTGTTGTGAGCGCCAACTTGCATAGCTTCTGAGCGTTTCAGGCGCGGTTTTACGTGTTTTGTGGGTATGAAATAACGGCTAAATACCGTGCGGGCAGCGCAACCAGCACTTCAGGGCCATGCGGCGCGTCAGCGTCGAAAAACAAGGTGTCGCCGGGTTCAAGTGGATAGACCGTATCCCCGTGGCGGTAGTCCACGCGCCCCTCTAGCATGTAAATCGTTTCGATGCCGCCATGCTGGAACGTTGGAAAAATGTCTGATTCTTGGGAGAGCGTGATAAGATAGGGTTCAACGATCACACCGCTGGCATTTGATCCGATATGCCCCAACAAGTTGTACTGATGGTTGGCGCGTGTCCCGTCGCGTTCCAGCACCACGCCTTGACCCGCTTTGGTGTGCACGGCCTCGCGTTTTTCTTCGAACCCCTTGAAGAACGTCGTGAGCGGCACTGACAGCGCATTTGCCAACGTTTGCAACGTTGTCAGAGAGGGGGAGGTATTGCCGTTTTCGATTTTCGACAGCATGCCGATCGACAGGCCCGTGGTCGCTGAAAGCTCTGCGACGGTGATATTTTGTTGCCTACGGTGACTACGCACTTCACGCCCAATTGCGATTTCCAGTACCTTTTCCCGCGCTTCACTGACGCGGTGCG
Organism: uncultured Alphaproteobacteria bacterium; assembly: GCA_963796445.1. Classification (GTDB taxonomy): domain Bacteria; phylum Pseudomonadota; class Alphaproteobacteria; order Rhodobacterales; family Rhodobacteraceae; genus Roseobacter. The sequence continues at coordinate 493,771 of CAWCLQ010000012.1, forward strand.
GGTCCTGTGCCAGCCGGCCTGTGGTTTGAGTGCTTTGTGTCACAGGAAATATCCCTTGGACGATGTCCGCTGCCAAATGTTTCCTGATAGTATAAATAGATCTACGCAGAATAAAGGGCGCTGGTGGACAAGCTACGCGACAGACTGCGCTGCCGTGACAAGCGCGTGGTGCAGTGATGCGGCAAAGGACCGAGGGCCCAATACACGTACCCCATTGTTCTGAATGACGATAAAGCAGCTGATGTGATGTATGGTCGTGCGTTGCGCGGATCCTGTGTGCAAGCGTCTGACTGGGGCTGCGCACAGCCGTTCGAACATATCGGTCACGCTATCGCCCGAGATATCAAAGCAGACCCATCCGTCTGTTTGTTCGGTTATGGAAGCGCTGGAAGCAAAGTCTGGCTTTATCATCGTGGCGATCTGTTCATGGGTTTCAAACGGTGCGCTGAGCAGCCATTGATCCTGCGACATCCAGATCGCTGAATATGGCTGGGCGAACAGTGTTTGCCCCGGTCCAGGCGCGGATGTTTGCAACAGAGCGTCTAGTGCGGCGCGGCACGCCGTTTCCTGACCAGTACGCGCGGCAACGGACGCAAGCGCGAGCCCGGTATTTTCAAGGATGGTCACGCCGCCGACCACGGTCGATGCCGGCTCTTTAGACCCCATCGGTTTAAGAGGCTGCAAGTTATGCACGAAGACGGTCTCCCTCAGGGTCCAGGAAATGCGGACTTACAATTTCAACCTGGGTCTCAATACCTGTGAGGGGGCTAACCAGTCGCATAATCTCGCCCGTACGTTCGGCCCCGTTTTTCACGAAGGCCAATGCAATGTGATGTCCTAGGTTCGGCGAGTAGCACGCAGATGTGACGTAGCCCTGATCGTGCGCGGCATCTACAGGTCCGGTTGCCGCCATCAAATGGGCGCCGGCAGGCACCTTTGCCGCAGGATCAACCGGTTTTATTCCAACCTGTCGCAGGGCGTCCGGGTCATTCAACCCTTCGCGCTGTGACAACACAGTACCGATGCTGTCTTTGGTTTGGCTGACCATACGCCCCAGCCCGAGGTTTAGAGCAGTTGTTGTTCCGTTCAATTCATTGCCTGCGGCATGGCCCTTTTCGATGCGCATCACGCCAAGCGCTTCGGTGCCGTAGGGCGTAATATCAAACGGGGCGCCAACCTCCATAATCCGGCGGATCAATGCGTCGCCGTAGCGCGTTGGCACCGCGATTTCATACGCCAGTTCGCCGCTGAAGGATATGCGAAAGAGACGGGCACGTAGCCCATTGCATATGGTGATTTCACCGCATGCCATAAAGGGGAAGGCCTCGTTTGACAGGTCAAACTCGGGGTCGATAATCTGTTGTAGAACGTCCCGCGACTTGGGCCCTGCAATCGCAAACTGCGCCCAAGCCTCAGTGGTCGAAATCAACTGAACATCCAGATCAGGAAACAGACACTGGCGCACAAATTCCATATGCCGGTAAACGCTGACCGCGTTGGCGGTCGTTGTTGTGACGACGAAATGATCTTCTGCAAGCCGGGCTGCGGTGCCGTCGTCCATTGCTATACCGTCTTCGCGGAGCATCAGGCCATAGCGGGTCTTCCCCACGGGTAGTTTTGCAAAACCGTTGCAGTACACCTTGTTGAGAAAGCGAGCAGCATCTTGGCCTTGCACATCGATCTTGCCCAAGGTTGTTACATCACAAACTCCGACTGACCGGCGGGTTGCAAGAACTTCGCGGTCCACGCTTTGCCGCCAGTGGGTTTCTCCGGTTTGTGGGAACCATTGCGCGCGCAACCAGTTTCCTACTTCGACGAAAACTGCACCCTGCTCTTGCGCCCATACATGGCTGGGGGTGGTGCGAGTTGGGCGAAATTCAGCCCCGACCGACCGGCCCGCAAACACACCGATTGCCGTGGGCGTGTAGGGCGGGCGGTACATTGTCGTGCCTACTTCCGGGATGGATTTCCCCGCAAGTTCGGCCATGATCGCAAGTCCGCTGATATTCGAGGTTTTTCCCTGATCCGTTGCCATGCCCAAGGTTGTGTAGCGTTTAAGATGCTCGACTGCGCGGTACCCTTCCTGATGGCTCAGCTTCACATCTTTCACGGTCACGTCGTTCTGATGATCGAGCCATGCACGGCCCGCACTTTCCACGTACCAAAAGGGTGTCAATGACACGGGAGCGTCTTCGGCCTGCGGCACGTCCGGAGCGGTCGAAATGTCCAATGCGTCCATCGCCGTTTGTGTTCCGTCGCGTAACGCGCGCATGGTCGACATCTTGCCATTTGCGGCGCCGGCGACGTGCATGCCGACGGGTAGCGTGCTGCTTGGTACAAAGGCGGCCAGTTCTTCATTCCAGATCGGTTTGCCGCGTTGGTGGCATGTCAGATGGACATTTGGGTTCCAGCCACCGGATACGCCAAGTGCACCGCATTCAATCCAACGCTTCGTGCCGCTGGCGTTTTCGACCTCAACGCGCGTCAGTCCAAGCCGCCCTTTTGTGTTGGTGACGCGCGCGCCGGCCAAAACCTGATAGTCGTCCGATTGCGGTGCCGCCTCGCGGGTGTCGATGACCGCTGCGATTTTGATGCCTTTGGCATGTAAGTCTCGCGCCGTTTGGTGCCCTTCGTCAGAATTTGTGAACACTGAAACACAGTTTGCCGGTGTTGCAGCAAAGCGGTTCACATAGCTGCGGATGGCAGAGCCCAGCATGATGCCCGGCCGGTCGTTGTTTTGAAAAGCGATGGGCCGTTCGGTCGCCCCGGCACAAAGCAGCGACTTTGCGCTGTATATGCGCCATAGGATCTGGCGCGGTTTGCCTTCGTCGGGCCGGTGCAGGTGGTCACTGATTTGTTCCACGGCACCGAAGACACTGTGATCAAAAGCACCAATCACGGTCGTGCGCGGCATCAAGCGCACATTTGGCATGTTTGAAAGCTCGGCTACTGTGGCTGCTGCCCAATCCGCGCCAGAGGTCCCGCCAACTTCCAGTGTCTCGCTGTTCAGGCGGCCGCCCATACGGAAATCTTCGTCGGCAAGAATGACGTCTGCACCCGATCGTGCAGCGGTAAGTGCTGCCATTAAACCGGCAGGGCCAGCACCAATGACCAGCAGCTCGCAATGCAGATACCCTTTGTCATAGCTGTCGGGGTCTGCTTTTTCGGACAGCGCCCCCAAACCTGCGGCCTTGCGGATGATAGGTTCATAGACTTTTTCCCAGAATGCTGCGGGCCACATGAACGTTTTGTAGTAAAATCCCGCAGTAAGGAAATCTGAAAACACATCATTTACGGCCATCAGGTCAAACTTGAGGGAACCCAGACTGTTTTGGCTGCGCGCCCAAAGGCCATTGTAGAGTTCAACACTCGTGGCGCGGGTGTTGGGTTCTGCGCGCGCGCCGCCACGCAATGTGACTATTGCGTTGGGTTCTTCGGACCCGGCTGTTAGAGGTCCGCGCGGTCTGTGATACTTGAACGACCGACCCATCAGACGCACGCCATTGGCAAGCAGAGCGGAGGCCAGCGTGTCGCCGGGATGGCCCTGATATTCCCTGGCATCAAAGTTGAATTTCAGTGTTTTGGAACGGTCGATCTGGCCGCCCTTTATCCTGTTAATCTGGCTCATGTGCTGCGGCCCTGTGCTCGGGCGACATCGCGGGCAAGCGCCACGTCGGTAATCTCATGCGTGACAGTGTTACGTGTCACCACAAGCCAGGAGCGGTCTCCCGCTTCGTGATACCAAAGCTCGCGGTGCGTGCCTGCAGGATTGTCGCGCAGATACTGGTACTGGTAAAAGTCCTGCGCTGCGGTCTCGGACGCGGGGTCGGGGCGGTTTATCAGTGACGCATCACCCAGATAGGTGAACTCTGACGCGTCGCGTGGCCCAAGCAAAGGGTGATTGATAATCATCAGTGCAAGTTGGGCTGTGCGCCCACTCCTTTCTCGTCGATCATGCGACCCTTCTCGAACCGGTCGAAACGGTATGCCATGGCGGTGGGGTGTGGCACATCTTTGGCCAGCAAATGGGCAAAGCAGTAGCCGGATGCTGGCGTCGCTTTGAAGCCGCCGTAGCACCAGCCACCGTTAAAGAAGAGACCATCAATATGTGTGCGGTCAATGATCGGTGAGCCGTCCATCGACATGTCCATGATACCGCCCCACATGCGCAAAAGCCTTGCACGCCCAATCATTGGAAAGATCGCCATGCCACCTTCGCAGACATCCTCGACCACGGGCAGGTTTCCCCTTTGAGCGTAAGAGTTATAGCCGTCTATATCACCGCCAAAAACAAGTCCGCCCTTGTCCGATTGGCTGACGTAGAAGTGCCCTGCGCCAAACGTCACCACGCCCGGCAACACAGGTTTCAACCCTTCGGTCACGAAGGCTTGCAGCACATGGCTTTCAATAGGCAGCCGCATTTCGGCTTTGGCCAGCAGTTGACCCGATGATCCCGCAACCGCGCAGCCGACCTTGCCCGCGCCGATGAACCCGCGCGAGGTTTCAACGCCAAGGCATTTTCCGTGCTCGATTCTGAACCCTGTGACCTCGCAGTTTTGGATAATGTCGACACCGCGTGCATCCGCGCCCCGCGCATACCCCCAAGCGACGGCGTCATGCCGAACCGTGCCGCCACGATGTTGTGCAAGACCGCCTTTGACCGGAAAGCGCGCGTTATCCACGTTTAGAAATGGATAGCGTGCCTTGATCTGGTCTGTGCTCAGCAATTCGGCATCCGCGCCGTTCAGCAACATGGCATTGCCCCGGCGTATGAACGCGTCGCGCTGGGCGTCACTGTGAATGAGGTTCAGAATACCACGCTGGCTGACCATGGCGTTGAAGTTGAAATCTTGCTCCAACCCTTCCCACAGCTTCAGAGAGAACTCGTAAAACGGCTCGTTGCCGTCGAGCAGATAATTGGACCGTATGATCGTCGTGTTGCGGCCCACGTTGCCGCCCCCGATCCAGCCTTTCTCAAGGACTGCGATCTTCTTTTGCTCGAAGATATTAGCCAGATAGTACGCCGTCGCCAGACCGTGGCCACCACCGCCAATAATGATGATGTCATAGTGCTGCTGGGGCTCGGGATCACGCCACGCGGGTGTCCACCCCTTGTGCCCTGTCAGAGCTTCCTTGATGACCTTGAGGCCCGAATAGCGCATGAGCAGTTCCTTTCGCCGAGCAAACTGGCACATCCTGCGGGAGTTTCCAGTCCGAAAGCGGACAAAGAACACGCTGAAAACGACTTTGCCCGAACTGATTGCGCGGTAAAGGGCGACGCCTTGCCGTGGATCGCATGGTAATCAATTGAACCGTCGCCCGAATACACGCAGTGTTAGCGGAATGTTTGAAGAAAGATGCGTACATCCGAGATGAGACTAACGTTGACAGAGCGCGCGATTTTATCTGGCGAAACCGGCACCGAAGGCGCGCGCATGGCGCTTGAAATCGTCGTGCAGGCTGCACGTGTTCTGGGTGCGGGCCAGCTGGTGCCGGTGACTGCTGCCCATATTGACGGATGTTTATATCATGGTACGTCCGGCACGCTTTATTGTGAACGTCTGTGTGATGCGGGGGCGCGGGTGTCGGTGCCGTCGACGACTAACGTGGGCGCCCTCAACTTGCTCAAACCTGCGCAGTCCCGGTTGCAGGGGGAGGCGCGCAAAATGGCTTACCGCCTTATGGTTGCGCATGAAAAGCTCGGTTGTCAGCCCAGTTGGACCTGTGCACCGTATCAGACAGCGGCGCGCCCCTCGGCAGGCCAGCAGGTCGCTTGGGGGGAATCCAATGCGGTTGCCTTTTGCAATTCGGTGTTGGGTGCGCGCACCAATCGCTATGGTGATTTTCTGGATATTGCCTGCGCTATCTCTGGTCGTGCGCCCTTTTATGGGCTGCATGTCACCCAACAACGTTATGCAGATATGGTAATTGATGTCTCCGCGCTGCCGGACCTGATGCAGAGGCATGAAACCTTTGCCCCCGTTTTGGGCGCATTAGTGGGAGCCGAGGCCGGATCGCGGGTGTGTGCCGTGACCGGCTGGCGGGCGCAACCATGCGAAGACACACTCAAGGCTTTTTGCGCGGCAGCCGCCGCTACCGGTGCGGTCGGCTTGGTACATATTGTGGGGATCACGCCGGAAGCGCCTGATTTGCAAACCGCACTTGGCGGAAAGCCTGCGCTGGACCGGATCGTCGTGACACCTTCCATGATGGCAACCGCTGCTGCACGGCTGACGCGATCAACCACGCATCAGGTGGATGCTGTGGCGTTAGGCAGTCCGCATTTTTCTGCAGATGAATGCCTTGCGTTGTTGGCGTTGGCGCGCGGAAGACCATTCAAGGTGCCAGTGTATATCTGTTTGGGGCGACACGTGATGGACAGTTTAGTGGCAGAAGAACTTGACAGGCATTTGGAAGATCTGGGTGTCGAGTTTGTCGTCGACACTTGTGTCGTCGTGACGCCGATCTTGCCGGAGGCGTCAGGGGTTCTGATGACCAACTCTGCAAAATTTGCCCATTATGCGACGGGTAATACTGGATATCTGCCAGCCTTTGGCAGTCTTGCCGATTGCGTTGCCAGCGCCCAAGCGGGTCATTTGGTGCAAAATGACACGGTGTGGGCATGAAATGGCTTACTCATGTGCTGTGCGAGGGCTGCGCAGAAGCAGAGGTTCTCAGGATGGGAGCACCGATCAGCTTTTGGGGCGGGATCAGCGCCAAAACGTCCTGTGTGACGCAGGCGGGCCATCCTCAGCATGGGCTGTCCATATCCGGTAAAATCGTGGTTATCCCGCAGCTTGTAGGCTCCAGCAGTTCTTCAGCTGTTTTGTTGGAGTTGATCTACAAAGGCTGCGCGCCTGCTGGTCTGATCCTCGGTGCCGCGGACGCTATTTTACCCGTTGGCGTCTTAGTAGCGCGGCAGATGGTATGGGGCGGTTTGCCGGTTTTGGCCATGGCTGACCCGCCCTTTGAAAGCGGAAGTCGGTTGAAGTTGCACCCCGACGGGGTCATCACACGGTCGTAAAACCAGTTATCAACTGCCGCAGCCCCAATGCCGCACCTGCGATGATCGCCAGCACAGTAAGCGGCGCGCTGAAGAAAAATAGAGAAAAAGCCGACAGACCTTGTCCGATTGTGCAGCCAAAAGCCAATACCGCGCCAAACCCCATAAGGATTGCGCCGCCACATTGCCTGCGTAACTCGCGCGGGTCTTCGCAGGCTTCCCACCGGAAATGCCCTTGGAAAACGCTGCCCGCGAAGGCCCCGAGAACGACGCCGAAAACCGACCCTACACCAAAAGAGAGCCCACCGCCGCTGGACGTCATCAGATACAGAAGCGTCTCGCCTAGTGGTGCGCTGAAGGTAAAGCTTTGTGCTTCTTGCGCGCTGAATCCGTGGGTTATTACCCAAAAGGTACCGGCCCAGCTTGCCGCAACCGTCAGTCCTACGGTGGCACCCCAAAATACGCTGGTCTTGTTTGCGCGAAAAGTGGCGGATGATAATGAAATTAACAACAGCAACAGGCTTAAGCCCAACCCGACGTAGACACTGGGCAACCCGGTGATCTGTTCGGCGGCATCGGGAATACTGCGCAATGCAGTATCCAGCGTTGTCGCATCAATCAACCACACCCTCGCTGCGGCCAAGGGGCCTGAAATCATCACGTAGGACGCGACTCCCATCACCAGTACGATGACGAAAGCGCGTAGATCTCCACCGCCCGTCCGGGCCAGCGCCCCAAATCCGCAGGTGCCAGCCAAAGACATGCCATACCCAAAGATGAGCCCACCTAGGATGCTGGCAAAAGGAGAGAAGGGTGCTGCGTGATAAATGGTGCGCGCAGGATCCAGCGCACCCGCCGCAATTAACAGAAAGCTTCCCACGCCTGCGATCGCAACTGCAAGAACCCACATCCGCACGCGCCGGTCACTGCCTTGATACAGATAATCTTCGATGGCGCCCAACGTGCAAAAACGGCCCAAACGTGCTGCAAGCCCCAGAACCACGCCACCCGCCAGACCGATCAATGCTATCAGGGCTGCGTCTGAAATGCTGTCGAACATGATACCCTCCCGCAGTCACGATCGTTATCGTGGTCGATTTAGCCTTGCTTGCAAAAGATATCATACACCACTTCGAGAATACGAATGGCGCGTTTGTCTTTCAGGCTGTAGTAGATCGTCTTGCCGTCGCGGCGGGGTGTGACCAACCCTTCGCTGCGCAGACGCGATAGTTGCTGAGACACGGCCGCCTGACGAGCAGACAGTAATTCTTCAAGCTCCGTCACCGATTTTTCGCCGGTAGAGAGGTGACATAGAATCATTAAGCGACCCTCATGGCTGATCGCCTTGAGAAAGTTTGATGCCGTGCAGGCGTTGGTCATCATCCGCTCAATTTCAGCGTCGCTCATGTCTTTGTTGATAGCGGGTAGGCTCATAATCGATCGATCTTCCAAAACATGTGGTTAGACTTCATAGCGTGGAAAGTGGTGCGTCAGCAATCGCTGCTCAATAGATGTGCGTCGAACGTTGTAAAATTGGCTAAATAGCATTCTCACTGGGTGACCTCATCGGCTGGAGATTGCGCATCCAAAAGTTGCCCCAGGAGAAACCAGAAAAACTCGTCTCCCGCATACCCTTCGATGCGGCCCAGTTCCTTACCGTCGCGTACCAAAACAAATGTCGGCGTGAAAACAGGGCGGCTGGTAAAGCTGATGTCTTCTGGCAGATCGCGCAGATTGACGCGCCGCAACGGTGCTCGCAGACCTTCCTCGGTTTTTGGGTAAATATGAGAAAGTTCTTCATTCCAGCGTGCGCACCAGTGGCAGCCATCTTGTTCAACCATGACCAACTGTTCCGCTCGGGCACTCCCGAAAAAGCCAAAGGACAGTAAGGCTGCCATCAAAAGAGGGGCTACAAAACGCATAAATGCTCCGATGCTGGTATTATATATAAAGCAATTTGAATATGTAGTCCAAGGATTTCGAAACACCGGCAGCGCGGATTGATTTGAGTTGTGGTTTAGGGTCGCATTCAGGTTTCTGAATTTATTTATTGTCAGGCCACGTTTTTGTGTCCTATGGTATGCGGAAGGGAACTTAAGTTGTTGGGAGGCAGCATGAAGCATGGTCTGATTGCGGGTGCGATTGTTTTGGCATCGATGGTTGGCGCGAGCGCGGGAGAGGTTCTGCCGTCGCAGGTCAAGTATGAGGATGGCTCGATTGAGCAGTCTTTGACGGGTGTTCCGGGGGATGTGGCGTCAGGGCGCGAGATTGTGGGCAACAAAGGCCTTGGCAATTGCGTGGCGTGCCACGAGGTGACGGATCTCAAGGATGTGCCGTTTCACGGCGAGATCGGCCCGATGCTGGACGGCGCGGGAGATCGGTGGTCTGAGGCGGAGTTGCGCGGGATTGTGGCCAACGCCAAGATCATGTTCCCGGACAGCATGATGCCGTCGTTTTACAAGGTTGAGGGTTTTGTGCGGCCGGGCAATGCCTACACGGGCAAGGCGGCGGACCCTGAGACGTTTGCGTCGTTGCTGACGGCGCAACAGATCGAGGATGTGGTGGCCTATCTTTCGACGCTGAAAGACTAGGCGAGGATTGGGGCGGCGCGGTTGTCGGCCTTTGAGGATCAATACCGGAATATGCGGGCCCGCCGGGTGCGGGCCAAAGCTCAAGGAGTTTTGAACATGGAAGTCACAAGACGTAATGCGATGTTTATGGGGGCAGGGGCCTTGGCGGTCTTTGGTTTGCCGCTGCGCGCCACGACGGGTGATATCGAAGCGATCACCGCCTTTACGGGCGGGGCTGAGATGGCCGACAGCGGTGTGACGCTGACAGCACCCGAGATTGCCGAGAACGGCAACACGGTGCCGATTGAGGTTGCGGCCGAGGGCGCGGCGTCGATCATGGTACTGGCGCTTGGCAATCCGACGCCGAGTGTGGCGACATTCAACTTTGGGCCACTGGCGGCGTCTCAGGCGGCGTCTACGCGGATCCGTCTGGCGGGCACGCAGGATGTGGTTGCGATTGCGAAGATGGCGGATGGCAGCTTTGCGAAGGCCACAAGCACGGTCAAGGTAACAATCGGCGGCTGCGGCGGCTAAGGGATTTAAGGAGATTTAGACAATGGCAAAAGGTGTAAAACCCCGCGTGAAGGTCCCCAAGACGGCAGCAGCCGGTGAGGCGGTGACCCTCAAGACGCTGATCAGCCACAAGATGGAAAGCGGTCAGCGCAAAGACGATGACGGGAACCCGATCCCGCGGTCGATCATCAACCGTTTTACCTGTGATTTTAACGGCGAGAATGTGATCGACGTGACGCTGGAGCCGGCGATCTCGACGAACCCGTTCTTCGAGTTCGAAGCGACAGTGCCCGAGGCGGGCGAGTTCCAGTTCACGTGGTATGACGACGACGGATCGGTCTACGAGACGGCCAAAAAGATCGCGATCGGGTAAATCCGGCGCAGGTTAAAAAAGATCGCGCCGGCCAGGGCCTGTGCGCAGGGAGGGATAGTATGACACGATTGAAGAGATCGCTTATCGGGGGGGCGGCACTCGCCATGCTGAGCACGGCTGCTTTTGCAGAGCCGGTGGATGACACGCTGGTGCTGAACGAAGAGATCACGATGGTGACGCGCACGGCGGCGCCTGCGCATCTGGACGGTGCGGTTGACGAAGTAATGTCGGGCTGGCTGTTCCGCGGCACGGAAACCCGCGCCATGCAGTCGGATGACTTTGATAATCCGGGCATGATCTTTGTGGAGCAGGCCGAAGAGGCGTGGAACACGGCGGACGGCACCGAAGGCAAGTCCTGTGCCAGCTGTCACGAAGGCCCCGAGAGCATGGCAGGCGTGCGTCCGGTGTACCCCAAGTGGAACGCGGATGCAGGCGAGGTGCGCACGCTTGAGATGCAGATCAACGACTGCCGCGAGAACCAGATGGGCGCGGAGAAGTGGAAGTACTCGGGTGGTGATATGGTCAATATGACCGCATTGATCTCGTCTGTGTCGCGCGGTTTGCCGATCAATGTGGCGATTGACGGACCCGTCCAATCCACATGGGAGCAGGGAAAAGAGCTCTATTACACCCGTAACGGCCAGCTTGAGCTGTCTTGCGCGAATTGCCACGAAGACAACTACGGCAACATGATCCGCGCCGACCACCTCAGCCAGGGTCAGATCAACGGCTTTCCGGTCTACCGGCTCAAGAACACCAAGCTGAACTCGGCCCATGCGCGCTTTAAAGGCTGCATCCGTGACACCCGCGCCGAAACCTACGCCGACGGTAGCCCCGAGTTCGTCGCCCTCGAGCTCTACGTCGCCTCCCGCGGCAACGGCCTCAGCGTCGAAGGCCCCTCAATCCGAAACTAATCAAACAAAAAACCCCGCAGAAAAAAATATCTGCGGGGTTTTTGCGCCGACTTCCTTTTGGGGAGGAAGTTGCCTGCGCATAAAACACAATTGACCTGATCTTGATCAATGTTTGGGCGGGAAAGCTGTGAGTAAATCACCTGAGGGGAATAATGAGGTTCTGTTACCAATGAAATATGGCGACTTTTTTGCGGCAAGCTTGCAGCAGCTGCGCGAGGACGGAAATTACCGTGTGTTTGCGGAGCTGGAGCGAAAATGTGGAGAGTTCCCGCACGCCGCCGCTCATGGCGGTGAGACGCAAAAGCCGGTGACGATTTGGTGCTCGAATGATTATCTGGGCATGGGCCAGCACCCTAAAGTACTTGCTGCGATGCATGAGGCATTGGATCGGTGCGGCGCAGGTGCGGGCGGTACGCGAAATATTTCAGGTACGACGCACGATCATGTATTGCTCGAAGCTGAGCTTGCAGATTTGCACGCCAAAGAAGACGCCCTGCTGTTCACTTCAGGGTATGTGTCGAATTGGGCCGCTTTGGGCACGCTGGCGTCTCGTATTCCAGAGTGTCTTGTACTTTCCGATGCGTTGAACCACGCCTCGATGATAGAAGGCATCCGCCATTCCAAAGCCGAACGTCAAATCTGGAAGCACAACGATTTGGCTGATCTCGAAGCCAAGCTCGCGGCGCAGCCGCTGGACCGACCAAAATTGATCGCCTTTGAAAGCGTCTATTCCATGGATGGTGACATCGCACCAATTAAGGAAATCTGTGATTTGGCGGATAAATACAACGCTATGACCTACCTGGACGAAGTCCACGCAGTTGGGCTTTACGGCCCGCGCGGTGGCGGCATTGCAGAGCGTGAAGGCTTGATGGACCGCTTGACGGTCATCGAGGGGACTTTGGGCAAAGCCTTTGGCGTGGTCGGGGGCTACATCGCGGCCTCTGCTGATCTGTGTGATTTCGTTCGCAGTTTCGCCAGTGGGTTCATCTTTACCACAGCACTTCCGCCTGCTGTCGCAGCGGGCGCTGCGGCGTCTATTCGGCATCTAAAGGACAGCCAATCCGAGCGTGATTTGCATCAGGACCGTGTCCAGGACGTGCGGGCGCGCCTTGATGCCCTGGGTATCCCGCATGAACCGAACCCAAGCCACATTATTCCTGTGATGGTCGGTGATCCGGTCAAGTGCAAGTATATCTCGGACATTCTGATGCGCGAGCACGGTATATACATTCAACCGATTAACTACCCCACTGTGCCGAAGGGTACGGAACGTTTGCGCATAACACCGTCGCCAGTGCACAGCCCGGCAGATATAGACCGACTGGTGGATGCTTTGGGTGAGTTATGGACGCAATGTGAACTGGCACGGATGCCGATGGCCGCTCAATAGTCGGGCAGGGCTTGCACCGCACCTCCTGCAGTGGCAGGCATAGTGCCTATGAGTTTGCCCGTTTTCTACTCCTTTCGCAGATGTCCTTATGCCATGCGGGCGCGGCTCGCTCTGCAGGAAGCACAAGCGAACGTGGAACTGCGCGAGGTTGTTCTGCGCGACAAGCCTAACGCATTTCTAGCCGCCTCTCCAAGCGGTACAGTCCCCTGTTTGGTGCATACAGACGGGGTCATCGACGAAAGCCTCGACATTATGGTCTGGGCGCTCAAGCAACATGACCCGCAAGGGTGGCTCGATATGCCTCAAGACGGTTGGGATTTGATCGCAACCTGTGACGGACCGTTTAAAAACGCGCTTGATCGGACTAAATACGCGACCCGCTACCCGCAAGACGACCCGAACGTGGCACGCGCGCAGGCATCTGAATTTCTGCACCAGATAGATAGGCAACTGGACGGGCAGTTGTTTGGTCGACCGACGCTGGCGGATGCGGCCATTCTGCCCTTTGTCCGCCAATTCGCCTTTATCGACAAATCGTGGTTTGATGCGCAGCCTTGGCCCAAAGTGCAGCGCTGGCTCGAAGCATTTTTGCAGGGTGATCTCTTCGGGTCCATCATGCAGAAATATGGCAAGTGGGAGCCCGGTAATCCGCCGACAGTGTTTCCCCAAGTTCGTCACTCCGCGCCGCTAGCGCGTTGACGTGGCAAGGCCTGCTGCCTAGAACTCGACTAGTATTTCACGGTTTGCTCGCGGGCGGCCCAAATCCCGAGACTTTTACATTATGCCTGACCACGCGCCCCGCTGTTTTCTTGTAGCCGATGTTGGCGGCACCAATACACGCGTCGCGCTGAGCGACGGAGCCGTGGTGCGAACAGACACAATTCGCCGGTACCGCAACGCGGATCAGGTTGGGCTAGAACCGGTTTTGACAGACTTCGTAACGCGCCTTGATGGGGCTGCGACGCTTCAGGGCGCTTGTGTTGCCATTGCAGGACCAGTGCGCGATGGCAAAGGCCGCCTGACGAACCGCGACTGGACGATCGAGGCGCAAGGGGTCGCGCGCGCGACGCACATTCCCGAGGTGCGCGTGCTGAATGATTTGCAGGCTCAGGGCTATGCACTGGACCATGTAGCGAAAGATAACCTTTTGTTGGTCCGGCAGGGAAAGCACGCGCCCGAGGGGGCGGCAAAGCTTGTCGTGAACCTTGGCACTGGCTTTAACGCGTCGCCCGTGTTCAGCCCGCGGGGCGGGGCATTCGTCGCGACCTCTGAAAGCGGACATGCCACGATGCCCGTGCGCACGGCACGTGACATGAAACTCAACGCCTTTGTCGAAGCGATGCACGGCTTCGCGGGGATTGACGACATCCTGTCTGGGCGGGGACTGGAGCATGTATATGGTTTTGTCGCGAATGAAGCTGGTTCCGACGCCCAGGCAGATTCAGCGACAATTATTGCGGGCTGCACGACAGGAGATGATCCGCTCGCGGTTGAAGCGGTTTCGTATTTCATCCGGTTGACAGCGATGGTTATCGGCAATCTCGCGTTGGTGCATCTGCCCTTCGGTGGCATCTATTTGGTGGGTGGGCTGTCAGGTGCAATCGCGCCATTTTTGAAACAGGCAGGTTTCGAAGAGGCGTTTCGCGACAAAGGTCGCTTCGCCGGTTTCATGGATGATTTCAGCATCTCAATTGTGCAGGACGACTACGCGGCACTCAGGGGTATGGCGGCTTACCTGCAAAACCGCTTGGGCGACTGAGATCACCTTCAAACGTCGAAAAAAACGGTTTCCGCATCGCCCTGCAGCTGAATATCAAAGGCGTAACCCTCAGGTCCATGTCTGCCAATAAGCGTACCACGCCGTTGTGGATCCGCGATCTGGGTTAGTATCGGGTCTTGATCGTTTAGACCGACTTCGTCAGAAAAATACATTCGGGTGCTCAAGCCGATATTGATACCACGCGCGACAAGCCAAAGGTTCAGGTGTGGGGCCATCACGCCGCCCTTAGGCAGCGCGACGGTGCCGGGTTTGATCGTGTCAAAGATGAAAATACCGGTTGTAAAATCAGGAACCACGCGGCCCCATCCGGTAAAGCCTAAAGGGTGGTCATGCGCTCCGCTGTAGGTGCCTGCGGCGTCGGCTTGCCAGACTTCAATCAAGACATCAGACACGGGCGCGCCTGATCCATCGAAGACACAGCCGGTTACCGTTATCCGTTCGCCCTGCACATCAGGGCCGGCAATCTCGCGTCCCAATTCGGATGCATAGACTTCAATGCCAGCGTTCTTGGGGGCCAGACCGATGTGCACGAAAGGGCCTGCAGTTTGTGATGCGGTTTCTTTGAGGGGGGTTGCCGGATCAGACACCTTCAATTCCCTTCCGGCCGGTTTTCAAACGCAACCGACCGGTGGCCGCGCAGGACGATATCAAACCGATACGCTACGCTGTCGAAAGGGACGGTAGCAGCCATATCCAATGATGCGACCAGCAGCGATCGTGCCCGTGCGTCGGGTATGGCCTGCAAGATGGGGCAAAGTGGTATCAGCGGATCACCCTCGAAGTACATCTGGGTAATGAGCCTTTGTGCGAAGGCCGCTCCAAAGACAGAGAAATGGATATGTGCAGGCCTCCAGCTATTGGGTCCGTTCGGCCAAGGATAGGCGCCCGGCTTAATCGTGTGAAAGGTATAAGCCCCGTCAGTATCTGTCAGAGTGCGTCCGCAGCCGCCGAAATTCGGGTCGAGAGTGGCTAGATAGCTGTCATTGACATGCCGGTAGCGTCCGCCGGAATTTGCTTGCCACATCTCAACCAGCGTATGAGGAACGGGACGGCTATTTTCATCCAGAACGCGCCCGTGCACGATAATCCGTTCGCCTATGGGTTCGCCTGTTGTTGCGTAGTTTCGGATCAGATCGTGATCCAATGCACCGATATTGTCATGCCCGAAAGTTGGCCCGGTCAGTTCACTTGCGGTCTGGTCCAGCGACAGAAGCGGCATCCGGGGCGCGCGCGAAACACTTGTCTTGTAAGCTGGTGCCAGCGCGGGGGGGTGCCAACTGCGGTCGCGGGGGTACAAAGGTTTCATTGCTCTTCGTCGGCCATTTCAGCGTAGGTTTCTTTTGCAATTTTGATCGCACGGTTCGCGGCGGGCACTCCGGCATAGATCGCCACATGCTGGAAGGCTTCCATGACGTCTTGTGGGCTGGCACCAGTTCGGGCCGTGGCGCGGATGTGCATCGGGATTTCCTCAAAATTGCGCGTAGCGGCAAGCAATGCCAAGGTGAGCATTGATCTTTCGCGCCGTGTGATCGCATCGCTCGCCCAGACGGTTCCCCAAGCACTTTCCGTTATCAGATTTTGAAAGGGGGTCTCAAAGGGGTGGCGTTCTGCTTCCGTTTTATCGACATGGGCGTCGCCCAAAACGGCTCTGCGTACGGACATGCCCTTTTCAAACCGGTCGCTCATGGTGTGATCCTCCCTGTGTGGCGACAGGTTCTCAAAAAAGCGCGGCGTTGGATAGAGGCAAAGGAACAAGGGTGCGGTTATCGGTCTTGTATAATGGGTTGACTTAACGCAAAGACGCGGGGGCATCCATCGTGCGACAAGGCACAAACCAGCAGAAATGGGAGACACTATGTTCAACTGCATCGTTGTTGCGATAGACGGGTCAGAGCCATCGCACAGAGCTCTCAAGGCCGCATGCCAAATGGCTAAAGCGTTCAGCAGCGAGGTGCATCTGGTTCATGCCTTGGAGAACAAAGCGGTAGAAGCACCAGTTGCAGGCGTGGCGTGGACCACGTCTAACAGCAACGGCGAAAAGGTGCTGACAGATGCCGTTGCTGAAGCGAACGACATGGGTATAACACCGTCAAGCACAACTACCGGCGAAGGTGACCCGTTCGAAGAGATCATGACAATCGCACAGCTTTACTCTGCCGATTTGATCGTGACCGGACGGCGTGGGCTCGGCAACATCAGCGGATTGTTTGCGGGCAGCACATCGCAGCAAATCGCAAAACATGCTGATTGTGCGTTTCTGTCGGTGAAATAAAGCCTTAGATGCCTTGGGTTATACGCGCTTTTCTGGTGGAGCTGAGCTTCATATCCGGCAGGTTGAGCCGTGTTTCAGGCCCCGTCCATGCGTAGGCCAGCAGGCACGGGTCGACGTCAGCGGTAGTGATGCGGTGTTCTTCGCCGGGGCGGTTCAGGATCAGGGACCCCGGGGCATGTACTGCAACATCGTTTTCCGACCACGCCCCCGCGATCGAGATGTAGCTTTCCTCAATCTCGTGGTGGCTGTGCTGCGGATAAGTTGTACGCGGCGCAAACAAAACAAACCCCAGCACAAGCCGTTCAGAGCGGATCGGACCGCGCGGCCCCAACACTTCGCAGTACGCATATTTTCTGGCCAGTGCTTTTGGTACGCGGGAATATCCGTATTCCCACGTCAATGAAGCCGTAACACGGGACAAGGCACGGGCCATGCCACTGACGGCACCACGTTCGCCCAGATCAAGTGCGCGCGGTAAATGCGCGGTGACCGGTAGGGTGGCCGAATCGCGATGTACGTATATGGGGTTCGTTTCGACGGTTTTGGACAAGTTGTCCCGGATGCGTTTGCGGTGGCCGCGGATCAGTTTGCTGCCGCCAGCCGACCCGTGCCGGTAGAGGGTGTCGAACTCGCGCAGCAAGTACATCCAGTCAGGGTGGTCAAAGAGCCGTTCCTGCTCTGCAGTTTCGGGATCATTTGGTATCGCGGCGGTTTCGGACATCGGGCACTTCCAAGCGGTGGAATCATCGTGTGAAGGTTCGTTGTGTCCTGTGTAGTACAGCGTTTTTTGTGCGGCCAGTTTCTTTTGAATCGTTGTGACAGATTGTTCCGGACACGGCTTGGATTAGTGGTGCATTGCCTGAACGCAGAGCACACTGACGTTTCCGTAACTGGGCTAGCAGTACCCCTCGACGCCGACCCATTGGTCATGTGAATAGCGATCGCCATGTGCCCAGCCAAGCGGCAGACGCGCTTCGATTTCGGCCAAAACGTCTGGTGTCATATCAATCTGACTGCCGGAGATGCAGTCGGCCAGATGCGTGGCACTGCGCGTACCGGGAATAGGAATAAGATGGCTGCCCTGCGCCAGACACCATGCAATCGCCAAAGCGGCGGGCGTGGTGTTCAACTCTTTTGCAAGCGCGCGGAACTTGTCGATGGCGCGTACGTTCTTGCTAAAATTCGGCTCTGTAAATCGGGGTGTTCCCGTTCTGAAGTGACCCTTTTCAAAAGTGGTGGGGTCGGGTGGGGTGTCGGCAAGCATCCCGCGCCCCAAAGGCGAAAACGGGACAAAAGCCACACCAAGTTCTTTGCAGGTCTGTAGCATACCCAATTCGGGCTGACGGGTCCAAAGCGAATATTCGCTTTGGACCGCATCGACGGTTCCCACCGCTGCTGCACGCCGCAGGGTCGCGGGCGCAATTTCTGAAAAGCCGATGCCGCGGATTTTGCCCTCTGCCTTGAAGGCCAAAAGCGTGTTCATCAGCGCCTCGATCTCTACTTCCTGATCGCGCCGGTGGATGTAATAAAGATCGACGGCTTCAAGCCCCAGCCTGTCGAGTGATCCTTCAAGCTCGGCGCGCAGATACTCTGGTTTGTTGTTGAACCCTCTCTTGCCGGTCTCTGGATCGCGCCAGATGCCTGCTTTGGTCGCGATGGTGAAGTCGCCGGCGTTTCCATTCAGAAAAGATCCGATGATCCGCTCGGAGACGCCCATGCCATAAACATTCGCAGTATCAAGGAACGTCACACCCAGATCACGCGCAGCGGCTAGCGTTCGGTGGGCCTCGGCTTCGGTGGTGGCACCGTAGGCACCGGCGAAGCTCCAACAGCCGAGTCCGATTTCCGAGACGCGATGACCGTTATTCAGAATTTGGCGTGACTGCATGGTGTATCCTTGAGCATTCTTGAAATGTGAAAGCCGAGATTAGCAGCGAATGAAGAGAAAGGTATAGAGCCTAGAATGTGCGTAGCCTTTGTTCGCTGGGTTGGATGATCTGCCCATAAGTTCTCTGACCGGGAAGTCAGTTTGCACTACGGGTGAAACAGCGTGCCAATCAGGTATGCGACCGATGCTGCGGTCGATCCGATTAACAACGTCTCAAGCCCCGAGTACCACCACTTCGCGGAAGACCAACGGCTTTTAGCTGTGCCGATCAGGAAAAAGGTCACGGCCGTCGCAATGATCGACACGTTAAAGGCAGTGTCGAGCGCGAACACGAATGGGAGCAGAGGAATGGAGCCAGCCAGCAGAAATGCGATAAACGTAGCGAGTGCGGCACGAAACGGGCGCGGCTCTTCAGTGCTGAGACCGTATTCATCCGTTAGCATAAAGCCGATCCATTTTTCCGTGTCCTTGGCGATCAGGTTTGTTGCGTCCTGCAGTGTTTGCCCTGACAAACCACGTATTTCTAAAATCTGGCGAAGTTCCTCCAGTTCGCCGCTCCGGTGGTCTCTTATATGACGCTTTTCCACCTCGATAATGCGTTTGCGGTCGTCCAGATCTGCTTTGGTTGCCGAATAATTGCCTGCGGCCATCGAAAACCCATCCGCCACGATATTTGCCGCCCCGAGGATCAGGATGACGGACGTTGCCAGCCCAGCCCCTTGGACGCCTGCAACAATTGCAAATGTTGTGACGGCACCGTCGATCCCGCCATAGACCAAATCCCGCAGATAAAAAAACCGCGACGTTCCTGTGAGACGGGCTTTTATGCCTGCGGGTGTGTGGCTGTGCTCTTCCATAGTATGGAACGGTAGCAGGCTGGGTGATGCGCGCTTTGAGGCAAGTCAAAGCCAAGCTGTCGCGCAGCTAGATATGCACCATACTTCGCAGGGAATTACATCGGTCGTTCGTCGCCTGTTTGCAAAGCCCGCATGACCAATATCAATTCAAATTATCAGTTTTCCCCTAAAGCATGGTGACGTGAAGTCCGAAAATATGCACCCGAGGGAAAGATGAAACCAGCGCCGAAAGAGACAGTCCACCTGCGGCGGTCAATCGGCCTTGTGGGGCTTGTCCTCTATGGCCTCGGGGTTACCATCGGGGCGGGGATATATGTTCTGGTTGGCGAAACGATCCTGCGCGCGGGGCCTTATGCGCCTGCTGCATTTCTGCTCTCGGCGATCGTCATGGGGTTTACGGCGGCGTCCTTTGCCGAACTATCGGGGCGGGTGCCGCAGGCCGCAGGCGAGGCAGTGTACGTTGAGAAATCGTTTGGCATTGCTTGGCTGACGGTTCTTGTGGGCTTTGCGGTGCTGGTGGAGGCGATGATTGCAGCGGCGGCCATTGCCGTAGGGGCGGCAGGATACGTTGCAGAGCTTGTGCCCCTCTCGAAAGAAATACTTATCGGTTGCATCGTGCTTTCAATGGCCGCAGTAGCGGGCTGGGGCATTCGCGAGTCCGTGGCGATAGCGGGGGCCATGACGTTGGTCGAAGTCGCGGGCCTTTTGGTCATTGTCTTTTTTGGGCTGTTTAATGACGTCGCTGCTTTGAAAGAGTTACCCGCCGCCTTGATGCCCCCGGCAGGGGACTGGGTCGCGTTGTCCGGTGTTTTGGGGGCCAGTATGATCGCGTTCTTCGCATTTATCGGCTTTGACGATGTGGTCAACTTGGTGGAAGAGGCAAAGCAGCCGCGCAAGATCATGCCATGGGCGATTGGCATCACACTCGTCCTTGTAACCATTTTATACGTTCTGGTGTCTTTCGTCGCGGCAAACCGTATTCCGGTTGAGGAACTGGCGGACACCTCCGCACCAATTAGCCTTTTGTTTGAACGGCTGACGGGACTGCCCCCGCTGGCGATCACTCTGGTTGCGATCATTGCGACAATGAACGGCGTTGTCATCATCCTGATTATGGCATCGCGCGTCACCTACGGAATGGCGAAAGAGGGACGTATGCCTGCTTGGATAGGTGTTCTGTCTCCGCACACCCAAACACCCCTGAGAGCAACTGTATTGATAGCTTTAATCGTGTTAGGGTTGGCAGTTTTTACGCCATTGGACACGTTGGCAGAGACATCCTCCGAAGTGCTTTTGGGAGTGTTTACCATGGTCAATCTCGCGCTTTTCCGCTTCAAACTTAAAGGCGTCGCGGCACCCGAGGGCGCGTTCACAGTGCATATTCTTTTCCCGATCTTCGGTGTCATCTGTTGTGTCGGACTTTTGCTGGGCGCATCGCTTTTTGGCAGTTAATCATTGTTGATCCCTTGGCCCGACCAGTCCCGCCTATTCCGTGGTGCGAAACCGAGACGATTGAACCACCAAGACGACCAGAAGTGGAACTGCGACGGTCATGATACCAACCACAATAAGAAGCTGACCCAGTTGCGAGTAGTCGGCGGCCGAGATTTCAGCTCCGGTTACGGGGTCGACGGCTTCTCGCGTTACCAGGAACACCTTATTGAGGTATTTTGTGCCCAGGCTGCTCGCCGACAGCGCCATATTGGTGAAGGAGGCCATCACGGCAAAGAATGTGGCCTTAAGGTCTGGTGGTGCGTTCCGTGCGATCCACGCCAGCATGGGCACCATGGCAATCTGCCCCAGTGGCGATTTAATTGCCGTGTCCAATATCGCGATGAACCGGGCATCAACGATGCCGCCCGTTTGTGCCGCCGTCCATTCCTGAATGCCATAGTACAGCCCGATATTGGGAAGGGACAAAAGGCCCGCTGCAAGGGTCAACAAC
Organism: uncultured Alphaproteobacteria bacterium; assembly: GCA_963796445.1. Taxonomy (GTDB): domain Bacteria; phylum Pseudomonadota; class Alphaproteobacteria; order Rhodobacterales; family Rhodobacteraceae; genus Roseobacter. The sequence continues at coordinate 515,279 of CAWCLQ010000012.1, forward strand.
ACCACAATATAGGCGATGGACCGATCCGCCATCAAAGGGCGTAAAACGATTAGGCCAACCAATGTCAGCAAAGATGTAATCAACGACAGAATTGACAAGAACCGTTCATCAAATTCGAGGATATCAATCTCGAACCAGGTCAGGCCGGGACCGGGAAGCGGCACGGCCCTGAACACGAAAATGATCGTAGCGGTTCCGACCAATACGTGGGCAGCCTTGTCGTCTAAGCTTTTTAGGAGTTGGCGGATCAGATATAGAATGATTGCCAGCGACGTGCCAAAGACGATTTCCTGCGCATAGGTGAAGCTGGACGTGCCCAAGGCGATGCTGAGTGCCACAAAAGCCAAGCCGCCCCCCAGAATTTGCCAATTGATTTTTGTCTTGTTCTCCGGAGTTTGAACGGCTTCTTTATGGGCTGCCTGTCGATGCTGCATCCAGCTGTGCAACAGCATCCCGCTGACGGAAATCACGGGAATGGCGAGCGCGGTGAGATAAACCCGCGCGTAGAGGTCCAAGCGCGCTTCACGGGGTAGCGTTTCGGCGTCGCTGAAAATGTAGATGTTGACCGCCGCAACCGACACAAACCCCGAAATGATCGCGATCCGTCCCAGCGTTTGCATCGTGGTATGCATTGCGCGCGACCGCTCAACGCTGAAAACCTGACCCGCGCGGTCTGCCTTCGGGACGGCCTCGACGGTCATTGCGTCTGCCACGACATCCTGAATGGCATAACCAGATGGGGCGAGCAGCAAGGCAATGACGTACCATGTTTCAAGTTGGAAGACTGCCCGCATTTCCTCTGGGCGTGACACCAGACCAAACATAATCAAAAGCGACATGGTGATGAGCCCGGCACCAGCGAGGATCAGCACACCTTTCCACTTCCAGAACAGGTCGACGATGTGGCCCATCGGCACTTTCAGTATCCATGGAAGCCCCGCCCAAAATGCCAGACCCGCAACAAATGATGCTGACAGGCTCAGGTAATCTTTGAGGAAAAATGCTCCTACAACAGAGGTGAGACCGGATACCCCGGCAGCAAAATAGACCATAAGCGGCGGTAGGAATGACCACCGCATTTCGCGCGCAAGATCTACAAAAATGCGTTGGAACCAAGACCGGTGGTCCGGCAGCATCTTTTCGTTCTGAACCGCCATTCACCTATTCCAGCTTGGACACGGGTTTGGGAACTTCTTGTTCTGTGCATCACTTTCGCAGAAGGTCGGCGTAAGAGACGCAGAAACGCGCCCTTTAAAGCAAGCGCCCAATTCTCATAGAGCGTATCGAAAAATAGCGCCTCTTAGAAGTCGTGATTTTTGACCGCCATCGTGTTTGTTCTTGTTCCGTGGTGTCCTGAGCAGCCACATTGCCTTGATCGTCAGCAGTATGCCTTACTACGCGGTGACAGTGGGTGGGATCGGCACCTTTACGGCGAGGGCACTATCCCGTTGGACCTGTTTCTGGGATGGACAGCCATTGACTTGTATCAAGGCCGCCTGTCGCACCTTATCCTATACTGCTTTTGTCAAAAAGGAGTGCCCAATGCTTAAAGTTTCAAAACCAGCCGCCAACCGTTTGGATGTCGAATTAATCGGATCCCTTGATGCGGATTTAATGGCTTCGGCACTGGATGAGTTGATTGAGAAATCAGAAGGCATTTCAAACGGTGTGCTGTTGTACAAGATTTCTGGCTTTGAAGTCCCCACCTTGGGTGCACTGGCTGTTGAGTTTCAGCGCATGCCAAAGTTGCTGGCGTTGGTTGGCAAATTCGACAAATGCGCGGTGCTATGTGATACCGCATGGATTCGCACCGCTGCTGAGATTGAAGGTGCGGTCATCCCGACATTAACGATCAAAAGCTTTGAGCTTTCCAATATTGAAGCGGCAGAAGCTTGGTTGCAGCGCGGTCGTGACAGTGACGCTCAGGACGATGAAGATGAAGACGAAAACTTCCCTGTTTGATGCCATGGATGCTTAAAGCAGGGAGTAGTGTACGGTAGATTTTCCCGTGTCCTGTTTTGCTGTGAGTGAATGCACGCGCACCCTCGACCGGCCTGGTGAAAAGCCGCCGCAAAACTGCTGCAACAGGTCTCTAAATTGTGCTCTTTGGGGTCCGCGGCTTTTGTTGGAGCGGAGAAGCACTGGTGGTGCCACTTCTTGATGCAGTCACGTCAGTTACTGGTGCGTTATTTGGCAAATTAATCGCCCCAACGGCTCGACACCTATGACAGGCCAAGCATTCACGATAGCGTGGAAATACCGCTGGAGCCGGGATGTGATTGGGGAGGCGCTGTTTGGAAAATTATGATGCGTCAGACAACAAGTTTTGGGCGCTGGAAAAGCAATTGAGTTCCTTCGTCGCGTTCAGTGCTGAAGCCACGAAGCATCAAGAAGAAAACCGGATCGGGCCGCTTGCGGGGGTGACGGTTGGCGTCAAGGATATCATCAACGTAGCAGGTTTGCCGACACGAAACGGCAGTGCAGCTTTCGCACAAGCAAAACCTGAACGGACGGATGCTGCGGTTGTGGCGCGGTTGCGGGCGTGCGGTGCGTCCATCGTAGGAAAGACGACCACGACCGAGTTTGCCTTCACTGATCCAACCGACTGCCGCAACCCCTACGATCTGAACCGTACACCAGGAGGATCGAGTAGTGGTTCAGGCGCGGCGGTTGCGGCAGAACTGGTTGACGTTGCATTGGGTACGCAGACTGCCGGATCGCTGTGCCGTCCCGCTGCCTATTGCGGCGTGATCGGCCTCAAGCCAACCTACGGGCTACTGTCCACGGTCGGTGTCACGCCTCTCTCGCCCAGCTTTGATACTGTTGGGATTATTGCCAGATGTTGTGAGAAGCTCCGCAACACGCTGTTGGGGACAAGCGACCTGACCGCATCCAACCGCCCTGTTCCTGCGAGATTGGGCAAGCTTTTGTTGCCGACTGCACAGAAGGCTGTGCCCGAAACGCTGGCGGCTTTTACCGAGGCAAGCGCTGCCCTGACACGCGACGGGCGCCCGATATCAGACATCATGCTGACCTTGGATGTTAGCGCTATTGTTGCCGCTCATCGCTGCGTGATGCTTGCCGAGGCCGCGCAGGCGCATGGGCATCTTCTGCACGACAATAGCGTCGATCTATTGCGCCCGAATTTTCGTGCGGGACTGCAGGCAGGGACCGTTCTGTCGCCTGCGGAGGTCGCCGAGGCGCGTGGGTATCTGGAAAGTGCAAAGGCGGCATTCTGGTCCCAAACGACTGACGTGGATATCATGCTGACCCTCGCCGTTCCGGACGGCGCGCCATTGCTGGACGGGACAACAGGTTTTCAAGACTGGTTAACGCCGTGGACCGTGTTCGGCGGGCCGTTGGTCTGCATGCCATGGGGCCTCGACAGTATTGGACGGCCTCGCTCTGTCATGCTTGCGGGCCGTCCGTCTTCTGACTTGCAGGTTTTGGATCTTGCCGAGCGCCTGGGAGAATTATCCCCCCCAATGCCGCGACCCGCGATGCTGCCGGGCTAGTCGCGCAATCGAACGACTGCGTCCACTTCGACGGCAGCATTGCCCGGTAGGCCTGACACGCCAACGGCAGTGCGCGCGTGCCATCCTTGTTCTCCAAACAAAGCGACAAAGACTTTTGTTGCGCCATTGATGACCGCGGGGCTGCTGGGAAATCCTGACAAGCAATTCACAAATCCGCCCAACCGCAGGATGCAGTCAACTTGATCCAGATCGCCGTCGCAGGCCTCGCGCAAGCGGTAGAGCAGATTAAGCGCACAGATTTCCGCAGCCTTTTGCGCCTCAGAGATGCTTTCTGGCGTATCAAGCACGGGGCCTACATGGGTGACCTCGCCCGCCTGTTCGCAGATTTGGCCGGAAAGATAAACGATATTCCCGTCGCACCGAAAAGGTAGAAACTGCCCGCGCGGTTCCCAGTCGGGTGGAAACTCAAGCCCGAGTTCCTGCATCCTGCTTTCCACTTCGGACACTAGGAAAGCTCTTTTTGGCGGGCCAGATACGTGCGCCAGTCACCCAGATGCGTAATCTCTTCCGCGTCAGTCGTGCCACTGGCTTCGCAAAGAAACCCTTTTACCTGTGTGCCGTCTGATAGTGTGATCGATCCGATGGATAACGGTGCTGGTATGCCTTCGATGAACGCGCCAAAGGCGGCCTTTGGCAAGGACCAGATTTCAACCGCGACGCCACTGGCCTGGGCAGAATTGGATCGTACCAAGCCGGGACGTGCAGGGGGGCCGCCTGCCAATGCATAAAACCTGTACTGCGGTGCGGTTTTTGTGGCCGATTTGAGGGTCGCGCCAAGATCGGTCAACTGCGCGTTTAGCGGTAGCCCTTTCATATGTGCGCCACACACCGCGATATCGATACGGTCTGAATTTTGGGCCGGCAGCGCGCCGGGTGTCGGCACCGGATGCGCGGTTGCCCCCAAGGTGCGCGTTACGTCTTTCTCAAACGTTCGTGCGACTGCGGCGACCTCTGCGTCTTGCCCGGCGTGGGCCAGAAGTGTGACGCTACCGGGTCGGCCATCGCTGCGCGGTGCCGTCGGTACTGCAATACCGCACATGTCCATGAGGTTCACGAAGTTTGTATAGGTGCCAAGCTTATTGTTGGGAACGACGGGATCCTCCTCAAGTTCGGCCACGGTCACAAACGTTGGGATCGTCGGCACGCATAGCATGTCTAGGCCAGCGAGGATTGGTTCTGCATCGCGTTTGAGACTTGCCAGACGGTACATTCCCCGAAATGCATCGTCGGCAGACATCGTTTCGGCCAGCCCTATGATCTGACGCGTGACGGGAAACACAGCGTCGGCGTCCCGCGCCAGTAAATCTGCAATGACCGTGTGTCGTTCTGCCACCCACGCGCCCTGATACAGCATGGCCGCAATTGCATAGAGGGGCGTAAAATCAATCTCGACAATTTCCGCACCGGTATCGGACAAGAGTGATACGTCGCGGTGAAAGGCGGCTTCCTGTATCGTGTCACCGAAAAACTCCGCTGATGTGGCGTTTGGAATACCCACGCGCAGCGCAGTTTTAGGGGCTGACAGCGGTTCATGTCGGTATGGTTTTGAATAGGCGTCATCGGCGTCATATCCGCGCGCCACCGCAAAAGCGGCGTAGGCATCGTCAACGGTCAGTGCAAAGATTGAAACCGTATCCAGCGTGCGGCACGCTGGTACCACACCGCTGGCAGAAAGAGTGCCCAGAGTTGGTTTAAGGCCTACGATGTTGTTTAAAGCTGCCGGTACGCGCCCGGATCCAGCGGTGTCTGTCCCGAGCGAAAATGTGACCGCGCCGTGCCCTACAACAACGCCCGACCCGCCGGACGACCCACCTGGAACGATGGTTGGGTCAATCGAATTAAGTGGTGCGCCATAGGGTGTGCGCACCCCGACCAGTCCGGTTGCGAATTGATCGAGATTGGTTTTGCCGATCATCAACGCGCCTGCCGCGCGCAGTTTTGCGACCACAAAGGCATCTTGCGTCGGCGTGTAAGCATAGGACGGGCAGCCTGCCGTTGTCACAATTCCGTCCACGTCGATGTTGTCTTTCACTGCAAACGGAATGCCCCAGAGCGGTAGCGCCGGGTCGTAGCGGCCAAGCGCTTTGGCCTCGGCACGCAAGCCGTCAGCGTCGCACAGGTGTATGAATATGTTCGGATCATTTGCGCGCGCCAACCGCGCCAGCACTTCGTCAATCACGTCAACGGGGCTTGCGCCGTTGGCATAGGCCTCTTGCAGGGCGGGAAGGGTAAAGGGCAAGTTGCTGAGCATGGGTGCTATCTTTCTGGTTATTCTGCTGCCTGACGTCTGGCCGGTGGTTTTGGAGCCGCGGCAAGAAGAGACTGAGTGTAGGGATTTTTTGGCTGGGTCATGATCTCTTGCGCGGGTCCTTCTTCAACGATTTCACCATCTTTCATGACAATTACATGGTCACACAACAGGTGAACGACGTGCAGATCGTGGCTGACAAAGAGATAGGTCAAACCCAGTTTGGCGCGCAGGTCGACCAGCAGGTTCAGCACGACGGCCTGTATCGACACATCAAGCGCTGCCGTCGGTTCGTCCAGTATCAGAAAGCGCGGCTCAAGTGCGACGGCGCGGGCGATGCCAACGCGCGCCTTTTGGCCGCCTGACAGCTGATGCGGAAAGCGGTCAAGCAATAGCAGGGGCAGACCGACAAGGATGGCCAGTTCTCCGATACGGGCAGAAAGGGCAGCACCCTTCATCTTGCCCAGCCGCCGCAGAGGTTCAGCGATCGTCTGCCGCGCTGTGTGCCTTGGGTTCAGGCTGTCCGTGGCATCCTGAAAAACCATCTGGATATCTGTCCGGCGCGGGTCAGACACAAACCTTTGTTCGGGAATGTCGGCGATGTTCTGGCCGTCGAATATGATGTCTCCGCTTGTGGCATCCATCAAACGGACCAGTATTTCAGATGTCGTCGATTTCCCGCAGCCACTTTCGCCAACCAGACCAACGCTTTGGCCTTCGTTGATGGTGAATGAGATGCCCTTTACCGCATGCACTGGCCCTGATTTCCCCCTATAGGTTTTGACCAGATCGCGAACCTCAACAAGCGGGCGATCGTGCACTTTGTGCGGTACTGTCGTGGTGCGATCTTCAAGCGGGAGGAGGCTGCGGATACTTTCGCCCGCGCGCGGCGTGGCATCGACCAGCTTGCGGGTATACGCATGCTGGGGGGCGGAAAAAATCTGTATGGGATCGCCCTGTTCCACGATCAAACCATCTTTCATCACCATGATCCTGTCGCAGTACTGCGCGGCCAGTCCCAGATCGTGAGTGATTAGCATGCTGCTCATGTTGCGGTCACGGATCAAGTCCCGCACCAGATCCATCACCGCCTTTTGCGTGGTAATATCAAGACCTGTCGTGGGTTCGTCCGCGATAAGCAGCTTTGGGTCACAGGCCAGTGCAATCGCGCAGACGATACGTTGGCACATGCCGCCCGACAGTTCGAAAGGATAGGCGTCATAGCGCGCCACGGCGTCCTTTATGCGCACCGCTTCAAGCGCTTCAATCGCTTTGGTACGAGCGTTTTGACGTGTTGCGCGTGCATGTTGGCGCAACACATCCTCTATCTGGTGGCCAACTTTCCGGATCGGGTTCAGGGCCGCGCGCGGGTTCTGGAAAATCATTGATATTTCACGCCCGCGAATATCGCGCATGTCCCGCTCAGCCGCGCGGCGTATATCGATGCCGGAATAACTTGCCTCGCCCGCGTTTATCACGCCACCTGCATCAAGTATGCGCATCAGGGCATATGAGGTCACTGACTTGCCTGACCCGCTTTCACCGACAATGCCTAGGATTTCGCCCTTTGCCAGATCAAAGCTGACACCGCGGACGGCCTGTACCTTGCCGCGTCGGGTCTGGAAACTGACAGCTAGATTGCGGACGCTCAGCATTGTTCAGGTCCTTTTGCGCGGGTCAACGATATCGCGCAGCCCATCACCCAGCAGATTGAATGTGAAGACCGCAATCATTAGCCAAAGCCCCGGAAACACGGCAAGCCACCATTCGCCTGATACGATGAAATTGGCACCTTCGGCGACCATAATTCCCCATTCGGGTGTCGGAGGGCGCACACCCAGTCCGATGAATGAAAGCCCCGCGGCGTTCAGGATGGCCCAGCCGAGGTTAAGCGACGCTTGGACCATCATGGGGGGCAAGGCATTGGGAAAAATATGTAAAGCCAACACGCGGATGTCGGAATTGCCGGATAGTTTAGCCGCGCGTACGAAACCCGCATCGCGGCGGATGTTGACCTCGGCGCGCACAAGGCGGGCGTAGAACGGCATGTTGATGATGGCGGTGGCGTAGATGATGTTTTCGATGGTGTTGCCCAGTGCTGCCACAATTCCCATTGCCAGTACGAACAGTGGAAAGGCCATAATCGTGTCGAGAAACCGGTTGAGGATGATATCAAGCCACCCGCCCCAATAGCCTGCGATAGCTCCGAGGATGGAACCGACCACAAAAGACAGCGCCACCGCCGCGACCGAGATCGAAAGATCAAGGCGCGTGGCGACAATCACACGGCTAAAGACATCACGCCCGATCTGGTCAGTGCCGAACCAGTGTTGCCAAGACGGGGGTTGCAACGCATTGGTGGCGTTTGTTTCCAAAGGGTCATAGGGCACGACTGATGGGCCGAAAACTGCGCAGAATATCAGGAAACCAAAAAGGCCAAAGGCCAGCAAGGTGACCGGGTTTGCACGAAGCACATAAAACAAATGCTCCCACCCGCTTGATTGCTCTTGTTGTTGGTTGGGTTCAATGGGAGCATCTGTCATTTCGCGTCAAACCCGATGCGTGGATCGATCGCGGTATAGAGAAGGTCAATCACCAGATTAAGCAGAACGAACAGCAGAGCCATAGCGAGCACAAAGCCCTGAACAGCCGCATAGTCGGATACGACAAGCGCCTCTACCGCGTAAGACCCGATGCCTGGCCATGCGAAGACTTTTTCAACAAGCACATTAGCGCCCAAAGCAAAGGAGAAAACCATGCCCAAAGTGGTAACAACTGGCAGTAATGCGTTGCGAAAGGCATATCCATAAAGCACCTTGCGGTTGGTTAGTCCGGCGGCACGAGCCGTTCGGATGAAATCAGATGACAAGGCCGTCAGCATTGCCGCGCGCGTCATCCGCGCGACCGGCGCCAGTGTAAACAGCGCCAGCGTGCTGGCGGGCAGGATCAACTGTTTTGCAGCCCCGCGCCATGTTTCCCAATCTCCGATCAAGGCTGCATCAATGAGGTAAAAGCCGGTAACATGGTCAGGCTCCAGATAAATAAAGTCCAATCGGCCCAACGGCGAGGGCGCGATGCCCATGAGATAGTAAAAGATGTAAATCAGCAGGATGCCGGTGAAGAACGTGGGCAGCGATACCCCTGCGGTCACGACCACGCGGCACGTATGGTCCACCCACGTGCCCGGTCTTGTCGCAGCAAGCACCCCAAGAGGAATTGCGATCGCGCAGGCCAACAGAAGTGCGGTCAAGGTAAGCTCGAGCGATGCAGGCAGCCGGTTGGCCAAATCGGTCGCGACCGGTCTGCCGCTGGTTAAAGATTGCCCCAGATCACCCCGCAATAGTTCGCCTACATAGATCACGAACTGCTGTGGCAGCGGCTTGTCGAGCCCCATAGCCACGCGCGTTTCTTCGATTGACGCCTCATCTGCCATGACCCCTGCAAAGTACACAGCCGGATCCCCGGGCAGGGCGCGCGTCAGCATAAAGCTGATGACCACAACTCCGACTACAACCGGGATGGCTTGCGCGCAGCGCAGCAGCACCGCGCGCAGTCTGGGATAGTCTGACAGCATCGTTTACGACAGGCTGATCGGGCGGACATCAAGCTGGCGGTGGAACCAGAACTCGTAGCCTTGTGCCCCGTTGGCCGCTACGTTCAATGCGGGTTGATAAAGCGGAATGCGCGGCAATTCATCAAGCGCAATTTCGAACATCCGTTTGATCATCGGTGCGTATTCCGGGTCGTCCATCGGCATGTGCAGGCTAGCGTCGACAAGCTGCTCGATCTCTTCATTGCGGTAATTGGAAGAGTTGAACAAATGCCCGTCTTTGTAGGCCCAGAAGAAGTAATAATCAGGCGTATTCAGCCAACCGCCAAAGTTTTCCAGATGCAGCGGCAAACGTTTTTCAACCAGAACCGCCGTACGCCAGTTGGCGCCCGGTATTTTCTCGATCTCAACGGTTATGCCGATCTTGCCGAGCGCTTCCTGAACCAGCAGCGCGGTCGGCTCCATCCAGGAGGCCAGATCTAGACTGATTGACAGTGGCACATCGAACCCGTCCGGATAGGCCGAAGCTGCCATCAGCTCTTTGGCTTTTTCTATGTCGGTGTAGTACTGCGTTTTGCGCGGCCATGCGATATCACCATCAGCGATTTCGTCTTCGCCACCATAAAGCGGCAACCCGCGTTCAAAAGCTGCCGCCTTGAAGATGTCTTCATATGGGACAGCGTAGGCAATGGCTTTGCGCACGTTTGCATCTTGGAAAGGCTCAAAGCTGAAGTTCGGGCAGAGGCAGTGGATACAGTTTTCGACAGGTGTTGAGAACACATCGATCTTGTCGGCCAACTCTGCTGCATCCTTGTCAGGTATGCCGAAAGCCATCTGCACGTCGCCACGTTCAACAAGGGCGCGTCGCGTGGCAGGGCTGGGTACTTCGCGGATCACCACGCGCTTGAGCGCGGGGAGAGGGCCGCCGACCCATTCTTCGTTACGCTCATACACCAGTTGTTCGCCGGGTGCCCAACGCAGAACTTTGAACGCGCCCGAGCCCGCAGGCGTTGTATGCAGATAATCCAATGCCCATGGGTCATCTTCGGTGGCGTTGGCGAGCGCCTCGACCGAGTTCATGATGTAGGGCACGGGTACCGCTAGATCTGGGATGGTCAATTTTGAGGGACGATCGAGATTGATAACAAATGTTTCCTCGTCCACGGCGACAAACTGGTCTGGACGCTCCAGACCGCCCGCTTTCATTTGAACCGTGGGAAAGCCTCCAACGGACACCGCGCGGTCGAAAGACCATTTCACGTCTTGTGCCGTGACTTTGCGGCCGTCCCAGAATTTCGCGTTCGGCTTTAGTTTGAAGGTCAGCGTCTTGCCGTCTTCCGACACGGTCCAGCTTTCGGCAAGCTCGGGTTCGATGACAGAATAGTCGTATGAGTATCCGCCCCCGATGGCTTCCTTGGTTCCGAAAGAAACCAACCGGTCATAGCAATTCACGCCAACCTGATAGGAGGCGCGGCTTGTGCCAGTACGGTGCAGATCCAGTGAGTTGATGGTCTGGCCGGTCACCACGACCAATGTGTCAGACCCTTGGGCGGCTACAGGCATCGCTTTGAGGAATGGTAGAACAGAGGCCCCCGCAGCCCCCATTTTGAGGAAATTCCGGCGTGTCGTTGTATCAGTCATTATGCGCTCTCTCTCTGTCGGTCAAAGGCAATGGATTCGGTGTTGCAAAAAGACTGCGCTGCGGTATCGTTCACTTCTATTGCTAATTTAACACAACTGCGGTGCATTTTTTGCATCGCTTGGTGTAAAAGGTTTTGATATCAGGCACCTGAAGACATTTGAACTGATCGAAGCGGTTGTGCGCGCAGGGTCGATCCGGCGGGCTGCGGAAGACACCAACCTCACGGCATCGGCCTTGAACCGCCGCATTCAGAGTTTTGAGCAGGAATTCGGCTGGCCAATATTTGAGCGCCTGCCGCGCGGCATGCGGCTTAACCCAGCCGGTGAGCTTTTGATGCAGCACATCAAATTGCAGCGTAGCGAAATGGCACGGGTGCAGTCGCAGGTTGCTGATCTGTCGGGCGAGCGGCGCGGCCATGTATCGATTGCTTGTTCGCAAGCGCTTTTGCCATACTTTTTGCCGGAGCAGATCGCCACATACCGCACCGATCACCCGGGTGTCACGTTTTCAGTGAATGTGCGCGACAGGGTGCAGGCCGAAACGGATTTGGCGACCTTTGAAAGTGATATCGCGCTTGTTTTTGAACCTGTGCATATGGTGGACTTTGAAATCCTGTTCGAGTTGCCCCAGCGGGTGCACGCGGTGTTTCGGTCAGATAGTTTGTTGGCAAAAAAAAGTGAACTTAGATTGCGGGACTGTCTGAGTAAGAAAATGGTTCTGCCGACCACACCCTATGGCGTTCGGCATCTACTGGAAATGGCCGCCACCCGAAAGCTGCAGCCACTTGACCCTGTGCTTGAGACGGAATCGTTCGAGCTTATCCGGCACTATGTCCTGCAGGAAAATGCGGTGGGCTTTCAGATCCCGATTGGCTTGAATCCTGTCAAGCAAGCTGGCATCGCGCATCTGCCATTGTCCGAAAAGGATGTCCCGCCGGGTCGGCTTCTATTGGGGCAGATGAAGGGCCGAGCATTGCCGATGGCACCCGCGAAATTTGCGCGTCAACTGGAAGCGCGCCTCGCGGAACTCGCTGATGATGCCCGTCCATAGACGCGCGAACCCGGTGCGCCGATATTCTTCTTTGCCTGGTCTTTTTGGATTAAGCCCGCAGAACACCTCGCTGCCAAGCCAGCTGCCGAAAGCAATTCGTTTTGTGCATGGCGACAGGCGAACTGCTTGTCTGAAGTGTAGGTAAGACCGGATTTAAGAATACGATCGCCCACCCCTGCACCTGCCACGGTGCTTTCTAAAGTATGCTGGCAGAGCTGCATCGGGCTGTCTCGCCTGTGCTTTGCTGCGTGTGATGTGCTCAACGAAGCAATGAAGCTTGAGGCCATGTCAACGTCGCTTTGATCTGTTGCTTCCGTGTCAGAAGCGTGAGGGCTCGGAATACCTCTTTGCTTTGGCCGAAAACGGCTGCGGCGGTGATCAAGCGGTTCGGCAAAAAACTGGCAAGGTCGGGCTAACGTAAGCTTGCTCTGTTTGGTATGCCAATGGGTATGCTTGGGTAAACGTTGGTATGGCGCTGATATCATTGGCCTCTGTCCAACAAGGGGCAGTACTATGCTTTTGCATCTGCAGATCCATTGATGCAGGATATGTAGACATGTTGAACATACCTGTGACTGCAGCAAAAATTGTGAAAACGTCGTTTTTAGTGCAGAGAAGAAGCGAGCAAGAGAAAGAAAGCTGCAATGAACAAAATTGACTTCAGCGGGCGCACAGCGGTGGTCACCGGGGGCGCACAGGGAATTGGCAAGGCGGTCGCCGAGCGGTTGAGTTCAGGCGGTGCTCGTGTTGCAATTTGGGACATGGATACCGATCTTGCGCAAGCCACAGCCGCCGGTCTTTACAACGACGCCGTAGCGTTCAAAGCCGATGTTGCTGACTGGCCGAGTGTGCAAGCGGCATATGATCAAACCATCGGTGTTTTCGGGCATCTGGATATCGTCGTGAACTCAGCGGGTGTTGCCGGGGCAAACGCCGTTATCGCCGACTACGACGTTGAGGCGTTCGCGCAAATCGTTTCCGTTAATCTGCTGGGTACATTCCATGTTCTAAAGGCCGTAACAGCCGCGATGCGCGTGCAGAACTACGGGCGTATTTTGAACATTGCTTCCGTAGCAGGCAAAGAGGGAAACCCAAATGCGTCAGCCTATTCGGCCTCAAAAGCTGGCGTCATCGGACTGACCAAATCTGCGGGCAAGGAGCTGGCGGACGTTGATGTCGCAGTGAATTGCGTGACGCCTGCGGCAGCCAGAACACGCATTTTCGATCAGATGAGCGAAGAGCACATCGACTATATGCTGTCCAAAATACCGCGCGGGCGTTTTTTGGAGTTGGACGAAGCGGCTGCGATGATTGCTTGGCTCGTGTCGGAAGAGAATAGCTTTACAACGGGCGCTGCTTTTGACCTTTCGGGGGGGCGTGCAACTTATTGACGTGCGTCATCAATAGCGGCCAAACTTGCTGGCCGGGCCTTGGTAACCAGCCAGAGCTGTTCCGTGCAGGAGTTGATGGGTGCGCTCGAGGTTTGCATCCGGCAATAACAGCGGTGCATTGCAGACTGTTCGGGTTATAGGTGAATACCGAGGGTACTGTGCAAAAAACTTTGGCAATTGCTATTCTGCGCGGCTCTCACCTAAACTTGACAAGTCCAAATGACAGATTGGGAAAACATGGATCATCTTTCGGACCGCAGAGATTTCGCAGTCACGGTGTGCAAGCAGGCGGGCGAACTTGCAGCCGAGTATTTCGCAGATCGCAGCACGCTTGTTGTTGACCAAAAAGGCGCCCAGGACTGGGTAAGCGAGGCGGACCGGAATGTGGAATCCTTCATCCGCCAAAAGATCGCCAAAGACTGGCCTGATGACGGCATCTTCGGCGAAGAGCATGGTGCTACATCAGGCAAAAGCGGTTTTGACTGGGTGATTGACCCCATCGACGGCACAACAAACTTCGTAAACGGCATTCCTGCATGGACCATCGTTCTGGCGGGGGTAGCGGATAAGCAAACGCATATCGGGGTGATCCATGACCCGAATGTGAATGAAACCTATGTCGCTACCCTTGGTGGCGGGGCCATGTTGAACGGCACGCCCATGCAGGTGGCTTCGGGCGTCGCACTTGCAGAAGGCACTGTTGCAGTTGGCTACTCCAACCGGATAGACGCCAGCAAAGTTGTCCCCATTGTCGCGGACCTAATCGAACGGGGCGTCATGTTTCACCGAAACGCCAGCGGTGCTCTATCACTGGCCTATGTCGCTGCAGGGCGGCTACTGGGCTATTTGGAAGAGCACATGAACGCGTGGGATTGCCTGGCGGGCCAACTGCTGATCGCTGAAGCGGGCGGCATGGTTGAAAAGCAAGACGCCGATGCCATGATCCGAAATGGTGGACGGGTGATCGTCGGTACGCCTGACGTATTTGAAACCTTGCAATGCATCGCAGAAGACGCTTGGGGCGCTTGACGGTTTACCCCAGCGATAACCAACCGGTTTGCGGTACACACTCTGGCAGGTTCGCCAGCCAATAATGCCCCTGTGCGGGCTGGTCGTATTACCTGTCGATGGGGCGTTTTGCCCATGCGCACCAGAGCAGCGTGCCGACTGCACCGTGGGTCACGATGGCCAGATCTGCGCCGTCATGCGCCGCAACAAGTGACATGACCGCCTGAACAATACGCTTTTACGCTTCAACTGCCGTTTCCCAACCGCAGAAGCTGGCATCCGGTTGTTCAAAGAAGGCATTGGCGGCGGCCTCAAATTCTTCGTGCGGCAGATAGCCCGTTGCACTGCGGTCGTTTTCGCCAAGCAGCGGATCAATGCCCAAAGGCAGGGCGCGCCCGTGCCCCATCGCATTCAATCCCCAGTCGGGTACAGGCTGTGCAGGTTTAATCGCAACCTCCGGATGCGTGATAACCAACAGCTTTGACATTGCTCACTCGGGCAACAGGACGGGGCCTTTTTGCGCAAACCCCATCCGCACTTCGGTGCCTGGGTCCAACGGCGCACCCACGTCTTCGTGCACGGCAAAAACCTGACCGAATGCGCCGGTCAAAGTATACTCCATCCGAACGCCCACATAAGTGGCTTTGGCGACCGTGGCAGGAATGCCCACATCCCCGCCGATCACCAGACGCGACGGGCGCACTGCTATGGTTGCTGGTCCCTTTGGCAAGCCGCGCGAGGCCAGCGTGTATTGGTAGCCTTCAATGTCTATGGTCGCCTCATCGCTTTCGATGGCGATGATCTGACAGGCTAGTAGATTGGCTTCGCCGATGAAGTCGGCCACGAAACGGTCATTGGGCGCATCATAAAGCTGCCGGGGCGTTCCGATTTGGGCGATAGCTGCGTTGCGCATAACGACGATCTCGTCCGACACCGCCAGCGCCTCTTCCTGATCGTGCGTCACATATACAACCGTCAGGCCTAAATCCTGTTGGATTGCACGAATATCCTCGCGCACCTGACGCCGCAGTTTCGCATCAAGGTTTGACAGCGGTTCGTCAAACAGCAGCACCTGAGGTTCCAGCACCAGCGCGCGTGCCACGGCAACCCGTTGCTGCTGGCCACCCGACAGCTCAGACGGCAGGCGGCTGTCAAAGCCCTTGAGACCCACCAACTCCAACCCGTTCATCGCGCGCGTCCGCGCTTCGGTCTTGCCAAATCCGGAAAACGTGAGGCCGTACATGACGTTTTCCAGAACGGTCATATGCGGGAACAAGGCGTAGGACTGAAACACCATCGACACATCGCGATCCGTCGCAGGCAGTTTCGTCACATCGCGGTCGCCGATCAGAATACGCCCTGACGACGCCATCTCGAGCCCGGCAATCATGCGCAGCGTCGTGGTCTTGCCGCAGCCCGACGGACCTAGCAGCGTGACCAGTTTGCCTGCTTGCACATGCAGGTCGATGCTGTCGACCGCTATCACATCTTTGCCGAAGACTTTTGAGACCCCTTCAAAGCGGACAGGCGCGGCCTTGGAGCCGATGATGGGGTCGGTCATGGCGATGTCTCCGTTCCGTGCTGCGTACGCCGCCCGATCTTGACCCGGCCGACAAGGAGTTGCAAAAGCCCGACCGCCGCCAGCATCACGAAGATCAGTGTCGTGGAATAGGCGATGGCAAGGCCGTAGTCGTTGTTCTCAACCCGCCCGATAATATAGCTCGTAGCCATGTCATACTCTGCACTTACAAGGAAAATCACCGCAGAGATCGCGGTCATGGCCCGCACGAAGCTATAGACCAGAGCGGCGAGTATTGCAGGGCGTAGCAGGGGCAGGATGATCCTGCGAAAGGTCTGCCAAGAGTTCGCGCCGAGCGTGAGCGAGCTTTCATCAAGTGACCGATCCAGTTGCGACATTGAGGCGATGCCCGCGCGCACGCCCACAGGCATATTCCGAAAGATAAAGCTGATGACCAAGATCACGCCGGTGCCCGTGATCTCAATCGGCGGGACGTTGAAGGCAAGGATGTAGCTGACGCCGATCACGGTGCCGGGAATGGCAAAGGACAGCATTGTACCGAATTCAAATGCGTTCTTCCCGGCAAAGCTTTGCCGGGTCAGCAGATACGCGGTGACCAACCCCACCGCAGCTGTCAAAGGGGCGGCGATCGCCGCAATCATGATCGTCGTCCAGAAACTGTCCCACGCGGCCCCCGTCCAGCGGATGCCCTCTGCTTCGAAGCGAAGGGAGAAAGCTGTGACATAATGCTTGAACGTCAGCGAGTTATTGACACCCCACAGCTCAACCACACTGCCGTAGATGATCATAGCATAGACGACGATGGTAAAGAGCGCCCAACCGATGGCCACAACTAGCACAGGCACCGACAGACCGGTCGGCATCAAGGGATGCACACCCGCATCCCCCTTGCCGGTCACGGTGGTATAGCTTTTCTTGCCCAGCCAAACACGTTGCGCGTAGAAGGCGGACAATGTGAAGAACAACAGCACCATCGCCAGAACGGCGGCGCGGCCCTGATCGTATTGCGCGCCGACAATTGCAAAGAAAATTTCCGTCGACAGCACATCGAAATTCCCGCCCAGAACCAGCGGGTTACCAAAGTCGGCCATCGACTCGATGAACCCCAGCAGGAAGGCGTTTGCCAAACCAGGCCGCATCAGGGGGAGCGACACAGTCCTGAAGGTCTGCCAGCGGTTCGCGCGCAACGTCTGGGCTGCTTCCTCCATCGAGGGTGACACGCCTTCCACCACGCCAATCAGAACAAGGAAGGCTATTGGCGTAAAGGCCAGCGTTTGCGCGATCAGAACACCAGGCATACCGTAAAGCCAGCGTGTTGGCTGCACGCCGAAAAGCTCGGCAAAGAATTGCGTCACCGATCCCGACAGCCCAAACAGCAATATCAGCGCAAGGCCAATCACGAAAGGTGGCGTGATAATCGGCAGGACGGTCAAAGCCCGTAGCGCGCGTTTGTGGCGGAACCCCGACCGCGTGACTACTAGTGCAAAACAAAGCCCCAGAACGGTGGTGATGAGGCCCACAAGGATGGCCAGTATCAAGGAATTCCATGCAGCTCCGCAGCGCGCACCCCACAAACACCCCAAGCCCCAAAGCCTGTCGTCAAAGAACTTGGATGCAAAAACACCCAGCGAATATACCCCGTCTTCGGTGACAAAGGCTGCAAAAAGCATCTTGGCGATGGGAAAGAACACAAAAGCCGTGACGATGGCTATGACCCCACCAATGGCCCCTACGACAAAAACGTCGCCGTTGACCGCCCCTCGCGCAGCGATGCCCTGCGTCAGCAGAAACAAGAAGGCCGAGGCGCATATCATCGCACCATAGCCCATGCCGAACTGGCGGTCGTCTAAATCGCCGAAAGACGCCTCGAGCCAATCGTAATTGAATCCGCGGATGCCAATGCTAAAACCTTGTGCGATCAGCCAACTGAAACCGAGCGCGCCTGCGAGTATCAAAATGCGAGCATAAAGAGGGTCAGACTTCGCCCGACCGACAATTAAGAGTGGCAGGGCCAGCGGCACCAGCAAAGGGGCCAGCCAAAGCTTTTCGCCTTGGCCGATCAGAAAAGCCGCAGGCGCGTAGTCTGGGTCAAACGGATAGCCGTCAAAAAGCCATTCAAAAGACCACAGGCCATCTTCCACCATGTACCATGGCAGAAGGCAGTAGCCGACCCATCCGGCAATGATCCAGAAGATCAACGCCGGATGGGCTTTTCTTGATTTGGGATCAGTCACTTACTGCGGCAGAACTGATACCTCTTCGTCCCACTTCTGCAACAGCCGCTTACGCTCATCAGACGATCCGTACTTCTTGAAGTCATAGTCAATCAGCTTGATCGTACTCATGTCAGGGGCGGAGCCCGAAGTTTCAGCCTTCATGTTTGAAGGCACCTGGAAGGCGTTGACCTGAAGGGCGAGGTTCTGTGCGTCCGTAGACAGTGCCCAGTCATAGAATGCCTTGGCTTCGTCTTCATTGCGGGCACCGTCAATAATCGACATTGACCCGATCTCGTAGCCTGTCCCTTCGCAGGGTGCGACGACCTTAATGGGGAAGCCTGAGACGGCCTGCGCTACAGCGTCATGCATAAAAACAATGCCGATGGTGTTCTCGCCCCGTCCTGCCGCCTTGATCGGCGCGGAGCCCGATTTGGTGTACTGGTTGATATTGGCATGCAGGTCTTTCATGAACTGAAAGCCGTCATCCTCGCCAAATATCTGCACCATGGACGCTAGCGTGGTATAGGCTGTCCCTGACGAATTCGGGTTCGCCATCTGTACGTGGCCTTTATACTCAGGCTTTGTCAGATCCTTCCAGCAGGCAGGTTCGGGCAGGTTATTCGCCGCCAAAAGCTCGGTGTTATAGCCATAGCCAAGTGCACCGGAATAAATGCCAATAGTCTTGTTGCCAGCACTTTCGGCCTGACTGATCGCCCAGCCGTGCAACTGATCGCGCATCGGGGACACATATTCCATGGTCAGGCCTTCTTCTGCGGCCTGCAAATGCGGATCACCTGTGCCACCCCACCAGACGTCGCCTTTGGGGTTAGAGCTTTCCGCACGAATTTGCGCAAAGGTCTCGCCAGATGATTTGCGGGTCATGTTGACGTCAATTCCTGTCGCATCTTCAAAGCTGCGCGCCATCAACTGGCACCAGTCCTCTTGCGCCGAGCAATAAAACGTGAGCTTGTCCGCCTGCGCCGCCGACAAAGACGCCGTCAAGGCGATGACTGATCCCAAAGCCGTGGTCGTTAATCTTTTCATGTTGTTTCCTCCCTGGAAATTTAATCTATCCGGATTCCCGGTGCTGTGTTGCCCGTCCTCATGCCGCTTTTCGCAGTTTCTCCATGACTGCCAGCATCTCGGGTGTGCGTCCAAGATCGTTAAGCAAGCGCGCGAGTTCCTTTTCCTCCACCAGCTTGGCCGCCTTTGCGGGAGAAAACCAGTGCCGTTTTCGTTCCTTGCTTTCCTTCCAATGGCGTTTCAGCTTTTCGACCACCAAAGGATAGAGCGTGACGCGGCACCGCACCGTTTCGTCGTCCTCCAGCCTTTTGTCGTAATGATAGTGCCCCACCGGTTTGTCCGAGATGAATCCCACGGCGCCAGCTTCTTCCAAGGCTTCTATTTCAGCGGCGTGCCACGGCTTTTTGCCGTCCATCAGCCAGCCCTTGGGCATTACCCAGCGCCCCCTGTCGCGTGAAGTGACCATGAGCACGCGCAACTTGCCCGTTTTGTCCCAAAGAACGGGCAGGGCGGCGATCTGGTCTGCTGTTTCGTCGCGGCTCATGCAGCACCTCCGATGCTGCTGGGCTGCGCAAGACGTGTGTGGAGCAGGTCACCGGTCTCTTCCGTGATCGGGTAAGCGACATAGGTGAGGGCTGCGTTGATTTGTTTGAGCAGACGCAGCGTTTCCTGATGGATGTTGGTCGTCTCTAGACTGGCCGTCGCACCCGGTTGCAGACGTTTGAGGTGGCGTTCTTGCAGCTTTTGTTCCTCTAGCCGGATCCGGTCTTTTTCGACCACCAGTTGCCGCGCGGCTTCCACGTCCCCGGTGGTCAGGACGCTCAGCGCCAGCTGCCCGTTGGTGACGACCTGATCGTGAAATTGTTCAATGTCGGCAAGCCCCTGATCCGAGAATGTAATCGCCTCATCTGACATCTTCCGTGCCAAAGCGACGAGGTTGACCGCAATCCGGTCTGCGGCGTCTTCGAGACTGTTGGCCATTGCCACAATTTCCAGTGTTTTCTTTTCATGCGCGGGTCGGATATCGGTTTCGCGCAGGCGCGAGATATAAATCTTGATCTCGAAATGCATGCGGTCAACCTCATCTTCGCGCCGCTCAATCATTCGCGCCAGATCTGGATCCCAGGCCCGGAACAAATGCATCACCGACACCAGAATGGCCTGAACTGTCTCGGACATGCGCAAAAGTTCGCGCTGCGCACAGGCAAGCGCCAGCGGCGGATGGTCAAGTGCGCCCGCGTCAAGCGCGCTCACGCTTTCGACCGTGCCGTCCGGGTGGCGTGGCAACAGCCGGTCCACCAGATGGGTCAAAGGCGTCACAAAGGGCAGGGCGGCAAGCAATAAAACCGCGTTCAGCGCGATATGCAACGTGACGGTCTGCTGACCCGCGTGAACTCCAAGCGCGGATAATGGAATGAACCCACCCACAAGCAGCGCCAAAGCAACAAGCGTGAGCCCGCCGCGCGCAACGAGGTTTCCCAGCACAACCAACCGCGCCGGACGCTCACTGGACCACAAGAGAGCAAAAGGAATGACTGCGCCGCCAAGGTTTGCGCCGATGACCAAAGCGGCCGCTACGGGCGCTGCAATTAAACCGGTTAGTGCAAAGGTCGCAAATGTCAGTACGGCCGCAAGGCTTGAGTGCATCGCCCACGCCAGAAGCGCCCCAAGCGCATAAGCTCCGAGGAGATCGCCCTCGAAATAGGCAGCGATAGATTGCAAGATCGCATTGCCCCCTATGGAAGCCGTTGCCTCGCGGATCATGCCGAGCGCGATCAGAACAAGCGCAAACCCGATCATGATCCGACCGATCTGCTTCGATTTTCGGCTGTTGGCCTTCAGAAATGTGACCACGCCAAACAGCAGGAAGAAAGGAACCAGCGCCGCCACCGGCAAAAACAGCACTTGCGCCATGACAGCAGAGCCAAGATCAGCACCAAGTAGCAACGCCAGCGCCGAATAAGGTGCCAGCATGCCCGACACCGCAAAACCCGCACCGATCAGCGCGACCGCGGTTGAGCTTTGCAACAGCATGGCGGCAAGCCCGCCCCCCGCGGCCGCCGAAGCGGTGTTTTTTGAAAGCGTTTTCAGGCCGCGTTTTAGATCTGGCATGAATGCACGCTCAACGCCTGTCTGGATCATGCGTACCGACCACAAAAGGAGGGCGACGGCAGCCGCCAGATGCGTGGCGATCACAATCATCTGGTCGACTTTCTATGCGTTTCCGCCCGTTTCATATGGTGGATCGTTCCTGAAAAACCTTAAGTAATCTCATAATTGTCATCACTAAATTGGGGTTTATGCAACAAAAAACGTTGCATTATGCCCGAAAGGCCACAAAAGTGCACGGGAAGTGAATTCAGGTCTGCAGATGTCCAAAACTCAAACGCGCAGTAAAAAGCCAGAAATCAGCAAGGGGCGGCTCAAGAAGTCGGACCGCCGCCGCCAGATTCTGTTGGAGTTGAAGCTGCGCCCGCATGTGCGCATCAGCGAACTGGCGCGCCGCTTCAGCGTCTCAACCGAAACACTGCGACGCGACTTTGATGCGCTATCTCTTGATGGGTTGATTGCGCGCGCTCACGGTGGCGCGTCCGCCCCTGCACAGGGACACTATCCAAGCCTTGATGAACGCGCCAACGCCCGGGTCGAAGAGCGTGAAAGGATCGGCCTTACCGCGGCAGAACTCATTCAGGATGGCGAGACTGTGATGATCGATTCCGGCTCGACCACAATTGAAATGGCTCGCGCACTGGCCTTTCGCGGTACCGAGTGCACGGTGATAACGAATTCGATCCCTGTCGCAATGACCCTTGGACATGGTGCGGCGCAGGTTCTGTTGTGCCCGGGAGAATACCTGGCCGCCGAATCTGCGACAATCGGAACTGATACGCTAGAGTATCTGTCGCGCTTCAATGTGGATCGCTGCATTATAGGCTCGTCGGGTTTTTCGGTCGAAGGTCCTTCGGAAATGGTGCGTGGCTTTGCTGCCGTAAAACGAATGATGTTGCAACGCGCAACAAAGAGGCACCTTTTGATCGATTCCGGTAAATTCGGTCGTAAGGGGTTGGCGCATGTGGGTGATCTTGAAGGGTTCGATTCCATCGTGACCGACGCCCGCCCGACCGGAGATTTGATCGGCGGGATCGAAGCAGCAGGGGTGGACATACGCGTCGCGGGACCGCCATAAGTAGGAATAACAAACTGCGGCGAAAAATGTCGCACATGACTGGGAGGAAAATATGAAACTAGATATCAGACTAATGATAGGGGCATCCGCAATTGCGCTTATGTCGCTTGGTGGAACGGCCTCGGCGCAGGATTGCCCGCGTGGCGATCTGGACGACCGCTTTTGCGACGTGGATGGCGATTTGATCGCTGACATTCCAACAGACCCGTCGGAGCAGCTTGACCCCGACACACTGATCTTTGCCTATACGCCTGTGGAAGACCCAGCTGTATACAAAACTGCATGGTCGGATTTCCTGGAGCATCTGGAAGCGGAAACCGGCAAGGATGTTGTGTTTTTCCCGGTGCAGAATAACGCCGCCCAGATCGAGGCGATGCGCTCGGGGCGTCTGCATATCGCAGGTTTCAACACAGGGTCTAACCCGTTGGCGGTGAACTGCGCAGGCTTCCGGCCCTTCACGATCATGGCCTCCAAAGATGGCAACTTCGGCTATGAGATGGAAATCATCACATACCCCGGCTCCGGCATTGAAAGCGTCGAGGATATCAAGGGCAAGCAGCTTGCCTTTACTTCGCCCACGTCGAACTCCGGCTTCAAGGCGCCTTCTGCGATCCTGAAGGGTGATTTCGACATGCTGCCGGAGCGTGATTTTGAACCGGTCTATTCGGGCAAGCATGACAACTCGATCTTGGGTGTTGCCAACAAAGACTACATGGCCGCGTCCATTGCAAACTCGGTTAAATCTCGGATGATCTCGCGCGATGTGATCAGCGAAGACGACGTCAAGGTGATCTATAAATCGCAAACTTTTCCCACAACAGGCTTTGGCACGGTCTATAATCTGACGCCGGAATTGCAGGAAAAAATCCGCAATGCATTCTTTAGCTTCGAATGGGAAGGCACCACCCTCGAGGAGGAATTCTCCAAATCGAACGAAGGTCAGTTCCTTGAAATGACGTATCAGGAATTCTGGGAAGTCATCCGCAAGATCGACACCGCAAACGGCGTTTCCTACGCCTGCGAGTAATCCAAAGTTGATTTGGCAGGCGCGCACAGCGCCTGCCGTTTTGCCGCGTTAGGGGCCTGAATAATGTTGCGCCTTCAAAAGCTTACAAAAACGTACAAGACCGGCGATCAAGCGCTTAAGTCGATTGATATGGAGGTGCCCAAGGGGCAGGTGCTGGCGTTGATCGGCCCCTCGGGTGCTGGTAAATCAACCATGATCCGCTGCATCAATCGTCTGGTCGAGCCTTCAAGCGGTGCTGTGATGCTGGACGAAGTGGATCTGACCACGCTGGGCTCGGGTGCTTTGCGCAAGGCGCGCCGCGAGATGGGTATGATCTTTCAGGAATACGCGCTGGTCGAGCGTCTGACGGTTATGGAAAACGTGCTGTCGGGCCGCTTGGGATATGTGGGTTTTTGGCGGTCGTTCCTACGACGCTTTCCGCAATCAGACGTGGACGAGGCGTTTCGCTTGCTGGATCGCGTGGGCCTGCTGCATATGGCCGACAAACGCGCGGACGAATTATCGGGTGGCCAACGTCAGCGGGTCGGCATTTGCCGCGCGCTGATCCAGAACCCCAAACTTTTGCTGGTGGACGAGCCGACCGCCTCGCTTGACCCGAAAACCAGCCGCCAGATCATGCGGCTGATCACCGAATTGTGCAAAGAACGCGGGCTGGCCGCCATCATTAACATTCATGACGTGGCATTGGCCCAAATGTTCGTGCCCCGCGTGGTCGGCCTGCGCTTTGGAGAGATCGTCTACGACGGCCTGCCCACGGGTTTGACGCCTGACAAGCTAACCGAAATCTACGGCGAAGAGGATTGGGAAGCGACGATCGAGAAGGTCGACGAAGAAGAAGATATCGAGGCGGCAGAATGAGCCATCGCGAACTTGACGACATGCTGGGCAAAGGGTGGCGGAAACCTGCTTTTGTCAAGAATGCAAGCCTGCGCTGGGGTCTGATCCTTGGGTTTTTCGCCTATTTGGTCGCTGCGTTCATGACGATCGAAGTCGATTGGGGGCGCGTCTACGATGGTTTGGACAGAGGCTGGGCATTTGTTGTCGCTTTCACAAATCCGGATTTTACGTCTCGGTGGAGCGACATCTGGAGCGGTCTGGTTGAAAGCATCGTGATGACTGTCGCAGCCTCGGTTGTTGGTATTGCGATATCAATTCCCATCGGGCTTGGGGCTGCGCGAAACATCGCGCCTTTGCCAGTCTATGTGGTCTGTCGTGGTATTGTCGCGGTCAGCAGGGCGCTGCAAGAAATAATCGTAGCTATTCTGTTGGTCGCGATCTTCGGGTTTGGTCCTCTCGCAGGTTTCCTGACGCTGTCATTTGCCACCATCGGCTTTTTGTCGAAACTGCTCGCTGAAGATATTGAGGCCATGGACAAGGTGCAGGCCGAGGCGATCAAAGCCTCTGGCGCGCGCTGGACCCAATGGATTAACTACGGGGTGCAGCCGCAGGTCTTGCCCCGTCTGGTAGGCCTCTCGATGTACCGTATCGACATCAATTTTCGCGAAAGTGCTATCCTCGGGCTGGTTGGCGCGGGTGGCATCGGTGCGACGCTGAACACCGCCTTTGACCGTTACGAATACGACACCGCAGCCGCAATACTTCTTATCATCATCGGCATCGTGATGGCGCTGGAGTACCTGTCGGGCATCATCCGGGCGAGGGTGCAGTAATGCCGGTTGTTGAACGTGAAGACACACAGGTCTGGCGCCGCCGCACTACCGGTGAAAGCCTCTGGCGCTGGTTTGGCTGGTTGCTGGGCGTGGCCGTTTTCGTATACTGCTGGCAGATCATCTCGGCTTCGACCACATGGTTCTTCGTTTGGGATGCGCCGCGCATCGCAGACGACATCTGGACACGCGCGACGCCGCCTCGCTGGGAATACATTACGCAGCTGGGCCGTCCGATATGGGATACGCTGAACATCGCTACGCTTGGCACAATCATCGCGCTGTTTCTTGCCGTGCCGGTCGCCTTTCTGGCGGCGCGCAATACCACGCCATCGGCTTTGTTCATCCGGCCCATCGCGCTGCTTATCATCGTCTCTACCCGCTCGATCAACTCGCTGATCTGGGCACTACTGCTGATTGCAATCATCGGGCCCGGCGTATTCGCTGGTGTTGTCGCCATTGCTATCCGTTCTATCGGGTTCTGCGCCAAGCTGCTTTATGAAGCGATCGAGGAAATTGACCACTCGCAGGTGGAAGCGATCACGGCAACGGGGGCCAGCCGCTGGCAGGTGATGGCCTATGGCATCGTTCCCCAAATCCTGCCCGCCTTTGCTGGTATCGCTGTCTTCCGCTGGGACATCAATATCCGAGAATTCTACTGTGTTGGGGCTCGTCGGTGCCGGCGGCATCGGGTTGCAACTCTCCGCATCGCTTAACGTGCTGGCATGGCCACAGGTCAGCCTGATCCTGCTCGTGATCCTTGCAGCTGTTGTCATCAGCGAATGGGTTTCGGCCAAGGTGCGGGGCGCAATCATTTGACCTCAATTTCAGCAACCGAAGCGTTTAATGCCTACGAAGCGGTTAGACATCGCCTGCCAGACGTTGCCCAGACCGATACGCCCTATCGTCGCGTTGACACGTTGCAAGAGATTGCCGACAGGTTCGACGTGTTCCTGCTGGACGCTTTTGGCGTGCTGAATATTGGTGAAACCGCTATTCCCGGTACGCCCGAACGGGTGGCAGACCTCAAGGCCGCAGGCAAGCGCGTGCTGGTCGTCTCGAACGCCGCAGGCTTCCCCCACGCCACCCTGATGGCGAAATATGCGCGGCTCGGGTATGATTTCGCTCCAGAAGACGTCATCACCAGCCGCGCGACGCTGCTGGCGGGCATGAACGGCCAGCGCGACCTGCACTGGGGGGTGATGGCAACACGCAGCGCGGGTCTGGGTGATTTGGAGGGGTTGAACCTGACCTACCTCGAAGAAGATCCGGCACCCTATGATGCGGTTGACGGCTTTTTGCTGATCGGTTCTGCGGCATGGACAGAAGGCCGACAAGCGCTCCTCGAAACTGCGCTCGAAACACGCAAGCGTCCGGTATTGGTGGGCAACCCCGATATTGTCGCACCGCGCGAACAGGGCTTTTCGGTGGAACCCGGCCACTTCGCGCACCTTTTGGCCAACCGCACCAAAGCTTCGGTGGAGTTTTTCGGCAAACCCTTCAGCAACATCTTCGATCTGGCGTTTAAGCGCCTCGGGGACGTGGACCGCTCGCGGGTTTTGATGGTAGGCGACAGCCTGCACACCGATGTGCTCGGCGCACGCTGCGCGGGGGTCGCGTCGGCGTTGATCTCGGACTACGGGTTTTTCGCGGGTGAGGACGTGGATGCTGCTATCGTGGAGTTTGGCATTGTGCCTGATTACGTGGTGTCCCAACCATGAGCGCGCGGATCGTATTTGACCTCGACGGAACCTTGATTGACAGCGCACCCGACATACAGGGTATCGCCAATACGGTGCTGACCGGCATGGGCGCAGACCCAATTACCTTAGAAGACACTCGCAGTTTTATCGGAGAGGGCATCGCGGCTTTCGTTTCCAAGGTACGCGCGGCACGGAGTTTGCCCGACAGCGCGCAGGAGGACATGCTGGATCAGGTCGTCGGACTTTATGATGACGCGGTGTCGCTGACTGTGCCGTACCCGGGCGTTGTAGACGTACTGGGCACGCTCGCCGGGCGCTACAGCCTTGGTATCTGCACCAACAAGCTACACAGCCCTTGCGTATCGGTCCTGAAACACCTGAATCTTGACAGCTACTTTGGCACCATTTGGGGCGGCGACAACCCGCTGGGCCGAAAACCTGACCCCGCAGCGCTTCTTGCCGCCTTTGAAGAACTGGGCGAAGGGCCACGCATTTATGTTGGCGACAGCGAGGTCGACGCTGAAACTGCACGTCGTGCAGCGGTTCCCTTCTTGCTTTTTACCGAAGGCTACCGCAAGCAACCGATCGAAAGCATTCGCTACGACGAAAGTTTCAGCCGTTTTGAAAGTCTTCCGGCTTTGATCGCAAAGTACCTGCAAGCATAGGGCAAACACGTTGGGTGCAGCCTAACGGGGCAGCTTTTCGGCTGATACCTCGAATGGCGGCGGCATTGCTGCCACTTGGTTTGAAAGAGCGACCGGTGATTGCGCGCACTCCCAAATGTATTCTACCTGGGTAGGCATATTGGCCAATATTTCAGAGTGCGGCGTTTCTTTATAAGTATGTGATTGCTGGATAGTTTTGCCGTCACATAGGATACCTGCGAGCCTGTAAATCATTCTGGAACTGGGTTTATGTATCAAAGCTGCAGGCTGTGGACGTAGCGGTGGCAAGCGCTGGCTTGGTCGGGTGCGTAAGCGCCCTTGATGTCGTCCACGGTACAAGCTGATCAGCTAGTTGGACTTGACGCTCACATGGGTATCAAATGCTACGCTCAAAGCGATGAGCGGGGCGTTGTATAGTGGTAAGATGCTTGCCTGCCAAACAAGTGATATGGGTTCCCGCATCTTTCATGTTCGCTTCATATTGTTGTTTTTATTTACTTAAATTGTCTTTGGCTTTTCTGTCGGTTCATGCCACTTCTGATTGAAACCGACAAAAAGTCGACAAAATGCGAAAGCTTAGAGAGACTGACGCAAAGAAGCTTTTCTACACATCCGAGGGCACGCAGAAGCACTCGGACACTGAGATCAAGGGGCTCGTGCTCTATGTCGGCAAGCGGTCGAAGACCTGGTATTTCCAGAAAGATGTTGGAGGCCCGACCAAGCATGTTTTGATTGGTCGCTATCCGGTGATTGCATCTCGGCACGCGCGCCAGACAGCCATGGAACTGGCGTTGGAGATGGGGCGCGGGGCAGGGAAGGCGGCCCAGACTGGCGCACCTACATTGCAAACGACGACGGAAGCATATTTGCCCTGTTCAAAGCTAAGATCGGATCAATACAATCATGGTGTTCGGGTATACACGAAAACCAGCTTAAAGACTGGTTGAGGCTACCGTTGGACGAGATATCAAAGTCCATGGTTGTGCCACGCCATCAGCAACTGGCTGGATATCTTTCAACTGCCAATCATGCGCTCAAGTATTTTCGGTCGATTTTTTACCATATGCGCCGCACACATGATCTTCCCGAGTGTCCGACAATGGTGGTCGAGTAGTATGAAAAACAGCCGGATGGTCGGACAGTCGAGGACTTAACAGTGTGGCGGCGGACCATTGATGGTCTGCGCAATCCGAGTCACCCGGTATTCTATGAGTTGTTGCTATTTACGGAGCCACGTGCTTTTGCCTTAGTGAATGTGGAACAACGCACCGGGCGGCACAACGACGGCTTGTTCCGGCACGTAGCGGTCGAAAAGGCCGATGAGCCGCGCGGCCTCGGCCGGATCGCCGGAAACCTTGATTTCTCCCGCCTCAATCAACGCCTCTGGCGTTTCCGCACTGACATAGATTTTCGCCATCGCCTCTCCCGACATTGCGAGAACCATGTTTGGGTCGCGGTAATGATCGTTCGGTTCCGCGACAAACTCGGCGATCGCGCGGCGGATGTGTAAACCTGCGCTGCTGCCGTCCTCGAAGTCGAAACGCATGAATGCCTCCGTTTCGCCGCTCAGTTCAGGGTTAATGCGCACGCGGAAATAATCAACATAGGTCGTCGGCGACGCGGCGATAACCTCGGGGGCAGGCGGAATGACCCGTGGCAGTGTCACCTTTCCTTCGAGCGCCAGCGCCTGTGACATGAGGTGCGCGCGATCATTGGCACCGGTCGAGACATAGGCCATTTGCCGCAGGGCATCTGCCTTGGCCTGCCGGACCTCGGCGTCCTCGGGGTCGAGACGATAGAGGCTAGTTCGCCAGCTTTGCGGCCCAGGCGTATTCCTCTTTCTCCATCGCTTCACCGGCGGCGGCCAGCACCGCCTCGCGTCCGCCCATCAGCGGCACGATCCGTTCCGTCTCGTCCCAAGGTGCGACCGGCTTGAGGTGGGCCGCATCATTGTCGTACCAGCCGACGCATTGGTAGTGGATCGCGGGCGCGTAGCTGGAGATTTCCCCATAGTTTTGCAGATTGTCGGGGGTGTCGTTCAGGTACTCCGGGAAGGTAACCAGATGCCGCAACTCATTTGGTCCGCGACCGCCGAGGATACCGCGCAAGCTCTGGTCTAGGACGAAGCTTGCACCGTCAAGATACCCCTCAAGCGTCTGCTGGATCAGTTCCTTGCCAACCACGGGACGTGCGGCAGCGGAGATCAGCACTTCGGGTTGCAAATCGCGGTTCTGCTTGAAACCGCCGATCCATTCGCGTGGATCGCGAAAGACATCTCCACGGATTGAATTGAGTTGCGGCGGGCTGGACCACAACATGGTTATCAGCAGGATCTCGCGGTCCGGCAGCCAGACCGTGGTGTGCACCTTGTCGTCAGACCCATACTTGGTGAAGAACTGCATCCGCACGCCCAACACATCCATCTCCTGCCCGTCTTCGACAGGCGTGTTTACAGGGATGAAAGCAAATTCGGGGTTTTCGAGATTGGTCGGCACGACGTAGGCATCCGGTCCTTCGTTCGGCATGAAGGCGTTGAACTGGATCAGCATACGCGCGGTCAGGTAGGGGCCGATTTCGGGGAAGTAGGCTGGTGCGCCGCCCGCGTTCTGCTCCACCACCGCGTTCAGGTCTGGGTGGCCGATTACCATGATTTCGTCATTGCCCTCGGCCAGAACGCCTGCGCCGAAGCAGGTGTGCGAATGGCTGTAGATGATGGCGCGGACGGGCTTGTCGCTCACGGTGCGGAGCGCCTCGAACATCAATTCGCCCTCTTGCTTGGTATCGCCGGTGTCGAAGCAGATCAGCCCGTCAGGGGTGTCGATTGCGGCCATCGGGGCAAGCCCGTAACCACCGAACACCCAGACGCCTTCTGCTGGTTCCTCGATGGTGGGCTCGGGCCACGCGACCGTGTCGATTCCGTCCAGCAATCGCTTGTTGGTAATCGCACCGTTGGCCGCTGTTACCCGTTCGACTGGTGCGCCCATATAGGCATCGATTTGCGCGATGGAGGTCGAGAAGTCCCGCGTACGTGTCGATTGGGGCGCAGCAGAGGATGCGGTGAGCACACCGGTCGCGGAAGCCGTCGCAAGGGCGGCACCCGACATCAAAAGATCGCGTCTCGTTGGTCCTAGGCATTTCTCACACATGTGAGTGTCTCCTATTTTTTCGTGGTTTGGTTTGTATGCGGAATTACGACCACATTGGGCTAGTTCAGCTTTCGCGCGAGGCAGGCGGGGGTGACGAGACTGCGATCTGTACCGGAATGCAGATCCCTGCGCGTGCAGCAAAACACTGACCTTCACAGTCGTCGAGACAGGCATGAGCCGGCATTTCGGGTGCTGCACACATTGCTCACCTCCTGCACATTCAAACAGCTTTCAGACAAATTCAATTGATAATATCAACTGCCAATTCTCTTGTATTCCTCATGCACACAGATCCGAAAACCAATACACAAACATCCGTCCACAAAAGCGTCGGCTACTGGGTAAGTCTGTTGTGACGCGCAATGGAAACGGAGTTCAGCCGTCGCCTCGCGCCTCACGGCCTGACGCGCATGTCTTACGCGGTTCTTGGCGCCATGGTATTCGACGGCAAGACCACGCCGTCGGGCATCGCCGACCTCCTTGGCTTGGACCGCGGCGCGGTTACGCGTCTGCTGGACAAGCTCGAAGGCCAGAAGCTGATCGCGCGTGACAGAGACCAGAACAACATGCGGTCAGTTTCAATTAAAGTTACGCCCGAAGCGAAAACCTTGGCGAAAGAGATGCAGGAGCACTCGCGTGCGGTGAACGCCCATTTCGTGGAGGCATTAAAGCCAGAAGATAAAGACCGATTTGTGGAACATGTAAAAGCTATGCTGGCCCGCACTGGTACTCGGGTCGATAGGCTGTAAACACTTGCCAATGGTTCAACTTTTGGAGCTCGGCTTTGTCCGGAGGCTGTGTGGAACCTCTGTTCATGGCGTGGTTGATGTGAGGTTTCGGCGTTTGTATGCGTTTTGGCGTGGGGTCGTTCTTTCGGCGGGCACGATGGCTTTTGGGGCTGGCGGTGTCCCTCTGGGACGGATTGAA
Source organism: uncultured Alphaproteobacteria bacterium (assembly GCA_963796445.1). Taxonomy (GTDB): domain Bacteria; phylum Pseudomonadota; class Alphaproteobacteria; order Rhodobacterales; family Rhodobacteraceae; genus Roseobacter. The sequence goes on from CAWCLQ010000012.1 coordinate 546,805, forward strand.
CAATGTGGCACGGATTTCGGGGGAAGCGAGGCCTCTTGCGCCTTCATTGCGTCGATCATCGCCGGAATGCCGATGATCTTCATCACACGGGTCATCTTGTAAGCCAGCACATGCAGCGCCCTCTCGGGGGCAACATTTTTTAGCCGTCTCATTTTGAAGTGCGTGGCCCCCTTCCATGATTTGATGGTACTGTAGGAAAAGGCCGCCCCGTGCGCTCTCAGGATTTGCAAAGTTTAGCTGCCCATCTGCTTTTCATTGCACTGGCGTGCAAGTGCGATGGTTTTCTTGGTGCCGCTCAGATCGACGACAAACGCATATTCCTTTTCAGGAAAGACGACCATTTCATATTGCTGTTTGATGTCTTTAACGAACTGAGGGCTGTCGCTCAGTACATAACTGCCGGAATCCCCGCCTGGCTTCTGGGCAGGAAAACCAACCGTTCGATTTGGCTACAGCAAGTTTGAGAAAGTCAAAAACCGGATCCTCCCCGTTTGCAGTGGTGGATCGAACGCCAGCTACAGCGGATCTGCCACTGGTCATTAGCTGCAGAAGGCTTTGTCTACATGCTGCAGATCAAGTATAAAGGCAAATTATGTTTATCTATAGACAAAGTAAATTTGCCTATATAGGATCGATGTATGGATTATTCGATTTTCCCCGATGCGTTGGCCGACAAGCTTGCTGGTCTTTATGCAGAACAGTTCGGCGGCAAGAGCAGCGGCCGCTATCGGGTTGCTGCGAAAGCGATCCGGGATGCTGCAGGGCGTCGGCGACTCTATGAAGATGATGTTCGGGACCTGACGCGCGCCATGTTCGAACGGGGCTACGTCCTGATCGACATGGACAGCTTTTTTGTCGTCATGAGCGCCAAGTCTTTCGTGAATTACCGGCGTGCGAACGATCATTGTTTTGAGGACATAACTTGAAGAAGAACCACTCGCCACGAGAGCGGGAGGTGATCGGATGGCGCGAGCTGATCGGATTGCCCGAACTCGGGATCTCGCAGATGGCTGCGAAGATCGACACCGGTGCTCGGACGTCGGCCTTACACGCTGAGGACCAGGAGCCGTTTGAGAGGAATGGCGAAAGATGGGTTCGGTTCAAAGCGCCGAAGCTGAAAAACCAACCCGCTCGGGTGATCGAGGCACCGATCAAAGTCGAACGGGAGATCAAAAACACAAGCGGCATCCCTGAAAACCGGTTCGTGATCAGAACGCTTCTCATGCTGGGAGGTCATCGATGGCATATCGACGTATCCCTGGCGGATCGCGACGCTATGACCTTCGACCTAATTGTCGGCCGGACCGCTCTGAAAGGGCGGAAAATTCTGGTCGACCCGGCGCGCTCTTACTTGAGCGACCTGCGCCAGTCGCCACTCACGCACAATGATGAGGTGCAAAGCTAGGGCATTCCGCCCCTCGAAAGGAAGAACAAATGAAAATCGCAATGATGGCTCGGAATCCCGACCTGTATTCTCACAAACGATTGAAAGAAGCCGCAGAACAGCGAGGGCACACGCTCGACATCGTCAACACTCTTCGTTGCACGATGAACATCGCGTCTCGCAAGCCGTACATCTTTTACAATGGTGAGCGTTTGAGGGGCTATGATGCGGTGATCCCACGCATTGGTGCGTCTGTGACGTTTTATGGTCTGGCTGTGCTGCGCCAGTTTGAAATGGCAGGCGTTTACCCTCTCAACGAGTTTGTTGCCATCGGGCGTTCGCGCGACAAACTCCGGTCGACGCAAATTTTGGCACGCGAAGGTATTGGCCTTCCGGTGACGACTTTTGCCCATGATCCGAAACAGACAGAAGAAGTCCTGAAAATGGCTGGCGGTGCTCCGCTGGTAATCAAGTTGCTGGAAGGCACACAGGGGCTCGGCGTCGTTCTTGCTGATACAGACCGATCAGCCAAGTCGGTGATCGAAGCGTTCCGCAGCGCCAATGTGAACATTCTGGTGCAGGAATTCATCAAGGAAGCGGGCGGTTCCGACATCAGAGCGCTCGTGGTTGGCGGTAGAGTAATTGCGGCGATGGAGCGATCGGGCGCAGAGGGCGAATTCCGATCCAATCTGCACAGGGGCGGCAGCGCGCAGACCATCAAGCTTTCCCCAGAAGAGCGCTCGACCGCAGTTCGCTCCGCCAAAGCGATGGGCTTGAATGTTTGTGGTGTGGACATGCTGCGCTCCAATCACGGCCCGGTCGTCATGGAGGTCAACTCTTCACCCGGACTTGAGGGAGTGGAGAAGGCTACCGGAATCGATATCGCGGGCAAGATCATCGAGTTCATGGAAAAGAACGCAAAGCCGAACGCGACGAAGACACGCGGTAAAGGCTGATGGTAGGTCGCGCGCCCTTTGAAATCGGAAATCACCTGATCGCACCGGGCGCGCGTGAAACTGTGAACCTTCCGGTCAGCGTACTGTCTGACCACACACCGGTGACCATGTCCGTGCATGTCATCCACGGTCGGCGTGACGGGCCGGTCCTTTTTGTAAGTGCGGCCATTCACGGGGACGAAATCATTGGCGTCGAGATTGCGCGCAGGCTTCTGCGTTCGGCGACGATCGAAGGGCTGCGTGGCACGCTTCTTGTGGTTCCGATCGTCAACACCTTCGGGTTTCTCAACCACTCGCGATATTTGCCGGATCGACGAGATCTCAACAGGTGCTTTCCCGGCGGCCCCTCCGGCTCACTCGCGGCACGATTGGCTGACCTTTTCATGTGCGAGATCGTCGGTCGCGCGGATTTGGGCATCGATCTTCACTCTGCTGCCATCCACCGGACCAACATGCCGCAGATCCGTGTCTCAACATCGCAGGAAAAGACACTCAAACTCGCAGAGGCTTTCGGGGCACCTGTCATCATCCTGTCCAAACTGCGCGACGGGTCCCTGCGCCAGGCCGCCCAAAAACGTGGCGTGGATATCCTGCTGTATGAGGCAGGTGAGGGTCTTCGGTTCGACGAGTTATCAGCGCGCGCAGGCGTCGCGGGTATCCTTAGGGTGATGCACGAAATGGGCATGATCTCTCGCCGTGTCGCATCGCGGGCGAAAACCAAATCGCTTCGTACGACCTCCAGTTCCTGGCAAAGGGCGCCGGTTGGCGGGTTGCTCCGCGTCTTCAAGGGGACGGGGGAAACCGTCAGCGAAGGCGATATCCTGGGCGTGGTCGCGGACCCGTTCGGGGAGGTCGAGATTGAACTAAAGAGTGAATACACAGGCGTCATCATCGGACGCACCAACCTGCCTGTCGTCAATGAGGGCGATGCGCTGTTTCACATTGCATCGACCAGCGGCATTGATCCCGAGGCAACGATCGAACTGCTGGCATCCCAGCTCAGCGACGATCCTCTCTTTGATGAGGATGAAATCATATGACCTGAAAGAACGACGTACGTCGACTTCCGACGCCGGGGCAAAACTGCCCCAAGGGAGCGAATACCAGAGGTTGATGCAATGCGCATAAAGATATCGAGGCAAAAGCCGTTCGACCAACAGAACTAATTAATACGAGGGATCTTACCCGCTTTACACAACTCCACTGCGGATCGGTTCAAGGAACTGCCATCGGAATTTCGCCAATCAGGTCCAAGCAGACAGAACGTCTTCTGCAATTTTCCGGACCGACATGAGCCAAATCCATTTCGATGGCAACAAACGCAAAGGACAATGGAATGGAGACGCCAACTACAATATGGATTTCGGTCCAGAATACTCTTGAGACAGCAATCCCAACCATCCTGGGATACCTTCCATCTCTTGTCGGTGCCCTGATCATCCTGATCGTCGGTTGGCTTGTTGCCCGCTTCGTCAGAGCAGCCGCAAAGCGAATTTTGAGCGGTCTGAACAGGATCCTGGAGCGCACGTTCCAAACAGGCATCCTCTCAAGCGCCCGATTGCCGATGGGCGCCTCGACGATCTTTGGAGAGGCTGCATACTGGGTCATCATCTTCGTCACACTCACAATCTCTGCCCGTGTGGCGCAGTTGCCCACCATTTCCGGGTGGCTCAACGATATTGTCCTTTTCCTGCCGGATGTCCTGCTGGGTGTCGCGACCATCGCAGTCGGCTACATCATTAGCAGCGTGGTCGGGGATCAGGTCGCTGAAGCGTCCCGCAGCGCAAAATCCTCTCAAAGCGTACTTTTGGGACGTATTGCGCAAAGTACGGTCTTCATAATTGCCGCGATCATCGGTCTCGACCAGATCGGTGTCGATGTCTCCTTTCTCGTGACCATTTCCGGTGTCGCGGTTGGAGCAGTCCTGCTCGGTTTTTCAATCGCTTTTGGCTTCGGCTCCCGCGAATATGTCAGCAACCTGATCAGCGCGCGGACAGCGCGACAAAGTCTGAGCCCCGGCCTTCTGGTACGTATCGGCGACATGGAAGGCGAGATCCTCGAGATCACGCAAACGCATATCGCTTTGGATACAGAAAAGGGCCGCGCGCTGGTTCCCGCACATATCGCGGAAGCCTCTGGGGTACTGATCATTTCGCATAATGTGACACCAGCAGGAGCGAGCGCATGAGCAAGGTTTCACCATTGACCATCGAGTTGATCGAGAGACGCCCACTGACGGCTGTGAAAGTCCTCGCGGACATGGAAGCCACCGACGTGGCCTACTTTTTCGAAGCACTTCCGACCCGTTATGCGGTGGCGCTTATCTCCAAGATCAGTGCTTGGACGGCCGCGACACTCATATCCGAAATGACACCCGTCAGCGGCGCGGCGATACTAGCAGAACTGGATTATCAAGCCGCGGCCTCAATCATGAGAGTATTGCCGGACGCCAACCAGAAAGAGCTTTTGACCGCGCTTCCAAAGAAGCTGGGCGGCGACCTTAAATCCACCCTGACGTATCCGGCGGATACGGTCGGTGCAAAGATGTCGACCAGCATCGTCATCATGACGGTCGACCAAACCGTTGGAGAAGCGTTTGCGGAACTTCGTCAGATCAAACGCACAAAGACGGGTGTTGCATATGTCGTTGATGAAACGCGCAAACTGCTTGGCATTGTGACCGCAGATGAAATGTTCCGTCTTTCAAATGAACGCCCCCTTGGAGACGTTATGGAGAAATCGGTTGCGCCCATATCAGCGCGTGCACGACTAAGCACGGTCAAGTCTCTGCCAGCGTGGGACGATTATGCACATCTGCCGGTCGTGAACCGTCAAAAGATTCTGATCGGCGCTTTGGCGCGACGCACTTTCCGGCAGCAAATCGTCGAGAAACCAATAAAGTCCGCGCAAGCACCATCCCAATCAATCCTGTCTTCGGTTGCGGGCGCCTTTTTCGGCAGCTCGGTCGGATTGGCGCAAGTCTTGGTTGATTTTGAGGCTTCATCAGAGACGACGACAGGAGGCAGATCATGACCACAGCAACAATGCGGATCAGCGATGAATTGACCCAACGGTTCTTTATCGATCACCCAATGGACGCTGCTCGAAAAATCGAACAATTGCCTGTCGCGGACGTGATCGAAGCAACTGCGCGCATACCTGTAAAAATCATGACACCAGTTTGGCAAAACCTGTTGCCAGAAACTGCCGCAAGGCTCATGAGCGCGTTCCCTGATGCCTTATCAGCTCAGTTGTTGGCGGAACTCTCCCCGTCTCAAGCGGTTCGAATTTTGGGCTTTATGTCCGAAGCGGACGTGGAACAGCGTGTTTCCAAACTTGATCCAAGCTTGAAGAAGGATCTCGAAACACTTCTGTCCTATCCGGTGAACACCGCCGGACGTTTGATGAACACTGTGGTGTCTACCTTTCGGAAGGATGCGACCGTCGCCGACACACTGCAACGTTTGCGGGAAGGCGGTATGACAACTGCACGGAGCCTGTTTCTGGTTGATGATGCACAACGTCTGACAGGAAAAGTATCAATCACTGAAGTCGCCCTGTCACAAGCCGACACAACGCTTGGCATGCTTGAAGAGCCGATCGTTGCCGCCGTTCGACCAATAGACTCCTTGAGTGAGATTACAGAAATTCTCCAGAAGGGAACGATACTCGATCTGCCGGTTGTCGATCTGGATGGCGTTTTGCTCGGGGCTGTCACCCACGAAGACCTCGCGCGCACAATCCAAAAAGACGCGACTCTCGATTTGCAAACCATGGTGGGTGCAAGCAAAGAAGAGCGTGCCCTTTCTACGCCTCTTTTTACCGTGAGAAAGCGTATGCCGTGGCTGCAGATAAATCTGCTTACCGCGTTCATGGCCGCTTCTGTTGTGGGTATCTTTGAAGCAACCATTGCACAGGTTACTGCCCTCGCGGTTCTTTTGCCTGTGGTGGCGGGTCAGTCCGGCAATACAGGTGCGCAGGCGCTTGCCGTGACCATGCGTGGCCTGGCACTGCGCGAGATTACCGTTCGCCAATGGGCGATGGTTCTGCGCAAGGAGGTGATCGCTGGTTTTCTCAACGGTGTTGCTATAGCTGCAACCTGCGGAATTGGAGTGTTTCTCTGGAGCCAGTCGATCGGTCTTGTTGCCGTGATCATGTCATCAATGGTCCTTGCGATGGTGGCTGCCGGGTTCGCCGGCGCGCTTATTCCCGTTGTCCTGACAAGGTTAGGCCAGGATCCTGCGACTTCATCATCTATTATCCTCACGACCGTGACTGACATCGCAGGCTTCTTCGCCTTCCTGGGGATCGCGACACTCTTAATGCAGTTCCTGTGAGTGCCGCCGTAATTGATGGGCTGACCTGGCTGGGTATCTTCTTTTGCCTCAGCCAGTCGGCGATGTTTTCCGGTCTGAACCTTGCCTATTTCAGTGTCAGTCGGCTTCGTCTCGAAGTTGAGGTGGGAACTGGCAACCTCGCCGCCCAGAAAGTGCTGGACCTGCGGTCCGATTCGAACTTTCTGCTCACAACGATCTTATGGGGAAATGTCAGCATCAATGTACTGCTGACGCTGCTCTCGAACTCTGTGATGGCGGGCCTTGGCGCATTTCTGTTTTCAACGATCATCATCACCTTGTTCGGGGAGATATTCCCCCAAGCCTTCTTCTCGCGAAATGCTTTGAAAATCGGTGCGCGTCTGGCGCCGGTGCTTCGGGTCTACCAGGTCCTCTTGTTTCCCGTGGCCAAACCTGTGGCCATGCTACTGGACGTGTGGCTGGGAAAAGAAGGGGTGGACTTCATGCGAGAGCGCGGCGTGCGCGAAATGATCCGGCAGCATATGGAGGCTGATGAGACAGACCTCGGCCGCATTGAAGGACTCGGCGCTCTCAACTTCCTTCGGCTGGACGACATCAGCGCGTCGCAAGAGGGAGAACCCGTTGATCAGCGCAGCATCATCCGAATGCCATTTCGGGGCCAAAAGGTCCTCTTTCCCGAAAATGCTGGAGACAAGAGCGGTGCGTTTCTCCAACAGCTTCGGTCTTCAGGCAAGAAATGGGCCGTTCTGACTAACGAGAAAGATGAGCCGCTCATGGTTGTTGATACGGATGCGTATCTGCGCAGCGCCTTGTTGGAAGAGGAAAGCTTTCAACCGGAACAGCATTGTCACCGTCCAATTGTCATTCGTGACCTGACCAAGAGACTTGGACACATTATTCAGCAGTTCGAAGTACAAGTTTCACACGAAGGAGACGATGTTGTCGACCGCGACGTTGTTCTCATCTGGGGTGATGACAAACGCATTATCACTGGTGCCGATATTCTCGGTCGGCTGCTGAGTGGAATAACAAAGGAAAGGTGATTGGTCTTCGTCCAGCGAAAGGCGGTTCTGTCAGCCAATTTCTGGTTCAGCGAGAACACTGCGAAAGAAAGGTTTGTATTGGGCCTGTAAGCGCCCCTTCATAAGCGGTGAGCAGAAAGCTCATGCCTGTAAAAACACAAAATTTCTATGAAGTCATGACGTGTTTTTGTGTCCACAATTCTCAGGACAGGCAGCTTTCCATCCAGCCAGACAGAAAAGGCCACCATCAGTGAAGCTAAACCAAGCCAAGTTATGAAAATTGGCTCGGAAAATTCATCGTTTGGCGCGACATCGCCCCGAGCTCCAATGAACCAGTTGACGTGCGCCAGCGCGGGTGTGGCCAGAAGCACCAGAGTAATGAAGTAGATTGCCAATGTGCAGAGAGTTTGTAACTTTTTACATGTCATAGGATGCTGTTCTCTAGAAAGTTTTCTTGCCTTGTTTCCCTATACATAGATGCGATTTTTCTTTTTGGACGGGGTGAGCGACGCCGCGCCGTACTTGGCCAATCAGAATTCCCCAAATGCCCCTCTCAAGTGCGCTAAACGGTCGCCATCGCGGTTTCGTGAGCGGAAATCGAGGGGAGCTTTACTAGCTGAAGGTCATGTTCAAAGAAAGGAAATCGTTATGAAAACGACACTAATGGCAACAGCAGTATTGCTTGCTTCATCAGTCTCCGCGCTTGCTGATATTATTGAAGTTGAAATGCTGAACAAGAACGACGCGGGCGACCGCATGGTGTTCAGCCAAGAACTGATCCGTGCGGAAGTTGGAGACATCATCCGGTTTATCCCGACGGATAAATCGCACAACGCACAGTCCGTCAAAGGCGCAGTGCCGGAAGGACAGGAAGCGTTCCGCGGCAAGATTAACAAAGCGGTTGAGTATGAGATTACAGAAACCGGATTGACCGCTGTGGTCTGCCTGCCGCATCAAAGCATGGGCATGGTCGCTCTTGTTGTTGTTGGCGGTGACTTCAGTAACGCCGATGCGGTTCTCGAAGCGCGGATTCCCGGAAAAGGTGGCGACAAGATCGAAGCTTTGGTCGAGGAAGCCCGTTCGGCCGCGCCCGCCGAGGAAAGTGGTGACGCACAAAACAGCTGACTAAGCTGAAAATACGCAGCAGGCCAGAAATGGCTTGCTGCGTTTTGTGGAACCGACACGCAACTACAGAGACATGCAACTTAAGTAATGCTTCTGTCCAATTTTTTGAATTTTCAGACCTGTTGAGGGAGTAAGGAGGCAAAATGCCGTCAGAAATCGCATATCAAACATCAAAATCCTCACTATTGGATTCAATTAGATCCACATATCTTTATGGCCGATTGAAAGGCCGTGTTCCCGGATTTGACTGGTCCGAACGATACGCACACTGGGCCTTGCGCGTCCCCCTCGCGGGACTGTTGATGTACTACGGGGTACAAAAGTTTCCGTCGGCCTTCGTAGCCCCCGGCGATTATGGCGTACCAGCGATTTTGTATGTACTGGCCGCCTTCGCGGAAGTATTTGGGGCCACAGCGTTGATAATGGGCGGAATTATCGAGACCTTGCGGCCGAAATTTAGTAAGTTCCGGCTCGCTGGCGATGCCTTGACGCGTGCCGGAGGTGCCGCAGGTGTAGCGGCCGTCTTGGGAGTGATCCTGTACTTTTACTGGGGCGCACTCACCATTGCTGATTTGCAAGTGATGGCGCTCGGTCTGTCCGCTTTCCTCCTGATGCGAGGAAACAAATATGGTCAGACATCCGCAGTCCATGCCCTTGCGTCAGTGCAGACACGGCAATCACGGCGCTGAGGTGTGCGCAAGCAAGCTTGGGTACGGAGCGCAGGACAGCTTATCTAGAGCGTAAAAGTTTGTTGTAATGGTTAGACGGGCCTCGCCTAAATCACAGTAATATTCAATGCACAGAAGACAAAACAGGCGCGCACCAAAGCAGGTGCACGCCGGACACCACAATCGGGGCACTACCGTAAAAAAACAGGAGCACGTGTACAAATTGACTTCAACGCTTCCACACCCCGTTGCCCGTTTTGTTGCGATTTGTGTTGGATTGGAACTGCTCGTTTTTGCCGGGCAAGTACTCGCTCCAGGCATTGGCGTCCGCCAGGTTGTCGTCGTGTTGGGTGGCTTTTGGCCCGATGCGCTTGGTAGCAACGTCCAAGTGTACCCGGGACAGGCGGTTTTCATGTTTGCCAGCAGCGCTTTCCTGCACGGCGGTCCACTGCATCTTTTGATGAATATGATTGGATTGGTCTGGCTCGCCCCAATTGTTATTGAGCGGGTGGGCGACAGGTCATTCTGGCCAATTGCAGGGCTTTCCGCTTTGGGAGCTGGCACTGCCTTCGTAGTACTCACAACATCAAATGTGCCAATGGTCGGCGCGTCAGGCGTGCTGTTCGGGTTGCTTGGAACGGTGTCGTGGTGGTCTGTTGCCGACCGTGTTGACCGACGTGAAAGCCTTGGACCAGTCATTGGAAACGCACTTGGGTTTCTGGTTCTGAACATCACACTGATGGCGCTGTCACCAGGGACCATTGCATGGCAGGCACACCTAGGAGGCTTTTTGGCCGGCCTGTTTGTTGGTGCCATGACATGGAAACGGCAGCGCGGAGTCCTTGTGCGTTGACAGCTTTAAACTAAACGGAACGTCGCGGCGACGCAGGTTCAAACAAACGAAGGAGATAAAGTAGTGGAAAATCCCATACTCATTCTTGGTGCAACCTCCGGAATAGGTAGGCTGGCGATGGAAGAAGCACTGAAACGCGGTCACCGTGTCCGTGCTTTTGCCCGAAGTGCCGAAAAACTAGAACCAGCTGAAAACCTCGAGATCGTAGCGGGCGATGCATTGAGTGATGATGATCTTGAGGCTGCTGTCAAAGGCGCACACGCAGTGGTCTACGCGCTTGGCGTGAAAGAGCGTCCTGCAATGCTCTGGGAGAACGAAACGCTCTTCTCAGAGTTGACCAAACTGTTGCTGAAAGCGATGGAAAGCGCAGGTGTGAAACGTCTGATGACGGTGACCGGTTTTGGTGCCGGTCGCAGCCGGGATGCTATGAGTTCTCTCGAAAAGTTGGGACATGGTGCCATTCTTGGCCGTGTGTATGCGGATAAAACAAGACAAGAAGCATTGATTATGGAAAGTTCCGCAGACTGGACCATCGTCAGACCGGTGATACTCACCAACCGTCCCGCGTCCGGCCATGCCAAGATACTGATTGATCCGAAAAACTGGCGAAATGGGCTCGTGTCTCGCGGAGATGTTGCAAATTACCTGATTGATGCCGTTGAAGATGACCTCAATGTTTGTGAAGACGTTGTCATTACGCGCTAAAATGGATTGCAGCAGCATTGCCCTTTGTTCATCTACAAGTCCAAAATGGTAAAACCGGTCTGCAACTCCTTGCTGTTCCTGTTAAACCAATTCAATCGCCCACAGTTCAAATGGCATTTCATCCATTCAATTATGGCTCAAATCTGCGTGTTCGCTGTACTGCGTTGTGGTTCTCTTGGCCAACAAAATTTCGGGATGCACAGTGTGCGAAAGTCGCGCTCCAGAGTACCAGGATGCGTTTAAAGGAAGAATGAACCAGGCTGTCAAATGCTCGGTCACAGATGAAGGACAGACAGCCGTCGCGTGCTTGAGGTACAAGTCGATGGACATGGTGGGGGTGTGCAACACATCCGGAAGCCGAGATGCGAGCGGACCAGAGTAGGTGAAACTGTCTGACGTATTGGCGGGTCGTTTCATTGACCTGCCAGTGTACAATTTGCCGAGCCTAACAGCCAGGATCGCTGAGCATGAGAATGTATGTGTCGGTCAACGAAAAGACGTTCGCCGTCAGACCAGATATTAAATTATCTCCCGTGGATTTTTCTTAGCAGCGTTCGGTAGATGGGGCCGCGGCGGAACGTCGCGACCGTCATCCGATGCGCGGACTGCGGCGTATTCTTTGTAAATGCAACCAAACAAAAGGAGCTGTACGCAATGACTTTCGCAGCTGAAATACTGGACGCAGATGGACGCCAGGAGATCTGTGCCGCACTGAACACCGCACTGGCCGAAACAGCCGTTTCGACAATGATGGCTCAAAATTTCCATTGGAATGTGACGGGGATGAACTTTGCCCCGCTGCATGAACTGTTCCAGGAAGTATACGAAGACCACTTTGCCGGGCAGGATGATCTTGCCGAGAGGGTCAAGGCCCTTGACGGACATGCTGATGGCAATTTTGCATGTATGCTTGAGCGCTCCAGCATTGAGGAGCATCGGGGGCAGGCGTCACCGACAGACATGATAGCCACTCTTCTGAAGGCCGAAGAAACGCTTGCGAAGACCCTGAAATCATCTGGAGAGCTTGCGGCCAGCCACGGAGACACGTTCACGGAAGATCTGTGTATTGCACGCGGTCAAGTGCACGAGAAGTTTGCCTGGATGCTGCGCGCCCACCTGCGCTGACCACAGTCGCCGTCCGACACGACACAAGCGTTTGATCCTTCGGTACCCGAGAGCAACGAATGGAAGGGCGTTATAACGTGTTTCCGACATATTAAGTGGATGGATATTGGACACAGCACTCGAGACACTCTTTTGATGGTTTATGCGCTTATCAGGCTTAAAACCCAACATTCACCGGCCTTATCCATTCCGATGACACCCGATGTGACGCACAAGAAGAAAATCGAGCATGTGTCTCATTAAATGGATGAAAACGGCTGAAAAATGGCTCGTTCGTTGGACATTCACAGACGGACGTTCGAACGACTTCTCAAGCGATACGGAGATATTTAAAATGCGACGGGCTAAGACAGATACGATCGTGATGCAGGCCGGTCAGGCTGATGTGGCAAATGCCCACATTCCTGCGCAGACAACCGTCTATTTCGATGGCGCGTGCCCGCTCTGCACGGCGGAAATCAAGCACTACAAGTCACAAGACGGTAACGGTCAGTTGTGTTTTGTCGATGTTTCACAATCGGATGCACCGCTCGGTCCGGGACTGGGAACAGAAGCCGCGATGCGCCGTTTCCACGTGCGCCTTTCTGACGGAACGCTGGTGTCGGGCGCGCGCGCGTTCGCTGCGATCTGGCAAACACTGCCGGGCTGGCGTTGGGCGGCACGGCTCGCGCGGATACCTGGCGTGACACCCCTTATGGAGGTGGGCTATCGTCTTTTTCTGCCAGTCCGTCCCCTGCTGTCCAAACTGGCGTCATGGTTTGGCGCCAAGCCCGGTCTTCAGCGCAGGTCAACCCGGTAGCATGTCTTCAGAGACCCATTTTAAAAGGCTCGATACCCTGGTGCGCGGCGCTCTCGCGCCGCCGCCTGGCGGGGGTCGGATCGCTCTGGCGCTGACCTTCGGCGTGGCGGTGCACGCGGTCTTTGTAGCGGCTGTCGTGGCAATGATCCTTGCCATGTATTTCGGAATGAGCCGCAGTTTCGGAAGCGTCTCCTGGCCCTTTGCGATCGTGGCCAATGCTCTTCTTGTTCTGCAGTTCCCGCTCGCACATTCGTTTCTGCTCACAGGCCCGGGCATGCGCTTGCTAGTGCGTTTGGTCCCTGGACCTCACGCCAGAACGCTGAGCACAACGACCTATGCGCTTGTCGCGTCGTTACAATTGCTGGCTCTGTTTGCGCTTTGGACCCCGACCGGGATTGTCTGGTGGCGCGCCGAAGGATTGACACTGTACATCGTGACAGCAGCCTACGCATCAGCTTGGGGACTTCTGATAAAGGCCAGCTGGGATGCTGGCGCCGAGGTCCAGTCCGGTGCGTTGGGCTGGATGTCACTTATGCGGAATACCAGGCCAAAATTTCCAGACATGCCTACCAGTGGCCTTTTCCGCATCATCCGGCAGCCGATTTATGTCGCTTTTGCACTTACGCTCTGGACCGTTCCAACATGGACCCCAGACCAACTCGCTCTGGCTCTCAGTCTGACGGCCTACTGCCTCGTTGCCCCCATGCTGAAAGAACGACGTTTCGAAACGCGCTATGGCGATCGCTTCATAAGCTACAAACGCCAAGTGCCTTATGCGGTCCCCGCGACCCGGAAAGGTATCAGAGATGACTGAAATGCCGCGCAATGATCTGACGATCTATGACGAGGTTGCGGCCGATTGGTGGTCGGACGACATTCGCTGGGTGCGCACGCTCAAGAACCTCGTGCCGGGTCGGCTCGCTTGGTTCGACAAGCATGTCGATTGGGCGGAACTCGCCGTTCTCGATCTGGGGTGCGCCGGAGGGTTCATGGCAGAGGCGCTGGCCACGCGTGGCGCCAAAATCACAGGGATTGACCCGGCGACGCAGGCAATAAACGCGGCGCGCACGCACTCTGAAAATGCGGGCCTCGACATTCAATACGACGTCGGTGTGGGGGAGGAACTGCCTTACGAGACAGAAGCCTTTGATGTTGTCGTCTGTGTCGACGTGCTAGAACATGTGGGCGACCTCACCAAGGTACTGGCGGAAGTGGCGCGGGTACTGAAGCCCGGCGGCCTTTTTCTCTTCGACACAATCAACCGAAATCCCTTGTCGCGCTTCGTGACGATTACAGTTGCGGAGGATATTCTGGGCCTGCTGCCGCAAGGCACACATGATCCAGAGCTCTTCATTCGCCCCGCAGAATTGACCAGCGCAATTGAGAAAGCGGGGTTGGTGTATGGTCCCATGACCGGGCTCGGACCTCGTGGCGTGAACCGCCGCGGGGACTTTATCTTTGGCCCTCTCCCGATACGCAGCGTGATTTACATGGGCCTTGCCCGTAAACCAAGGAAACACTGATGTTTGAGATCTCCCTTCTTGTCACGGCGCTCCTGTTTGGTGGCACGGTCCTTTACTCCTTTGGTTTTGCGGCCTTTGTCTTTACGGCGCTCCCGGCCGACGTTGCAGGCCCGCTCATCCGGCGTGCATTCCCACACTTTTATCTGTTCGTGCTCGCAAGTTCCGCAGTCGCTGCAGCTATCACACTTGCGCTTGATCCAGTTTCGAGTGCAATCCTTGCAGCCATCGCGGTCACGACGATCTTTGCTCGACAGATCCTTATGCCTGCAATCAACACAGCCACCGACCAGGGCGCGAAAACGAGGTTCAAGGTCCTGCACAGCCTATCAGTTTTGATTACTTTAGCGCACATTGGCGCTGCCGGCGTCGTCCTCGTTAGGCTCTCTGGAGTTTAGCCACAGGTGGGTTTCACACAGAGTATCGTGCGCCCACAAAAATTATCAACCGTCCATCGGCTTCATAGATTGGCTGAATTCGAAACCGATCAGGGAACGGTGATCCATCCTGGCGATGATTTATGTTGTCGATAGTCAAGTGCGTCTGGCGACAAAGAAGCGAGATGGTGGTCGTCGGGGCAGGTCGTCACTGTCTTCGATAACGAAACCGGCTTCACAGATCATTTTTTCCAGGTGCGCCGGACTTATAAAGCGCACTGGCGGCGCCTTCCCGAAGGCTTGAAGGGTGCGAACGAGTGGCCAAAGCCCTGGTATATATCTCTCAGGCAAGGTGTCTTTATGATAAGCAGGCCAGTGGGCTTTACCATGCCATGCACCTCTCTTAATGCTGCAGGCAGATCCGGCAAGCCCTGTACTGCATGACAAAGGGCGCGGTATTGCAACTTTCGCGGACAATTGCCGTGGAATACCGTGAACAAGGTATCCGGTGCACTGCAGTCTGCCCGGGCTTCGTCAAGACCGCGCATGGACTGCGGGAAATTGCTGAGCGCGATGCTGCGGGGCAGACTTGGGAGGATGGAGATCTTGCGGCCACGCAAGGTCGCATATGCGAACCTGAAGAGGTGGCATATGCCGCGCTCTAGCTCACTTCTGACGATGCCAGCTTTATTAATGGAATGGTGCTATATGTGGACAACGGGTGGTATACACGCAGATAAATCCAACCGGAATCAAAGGTGAGGTTGTCATGCAATGACGCATTTGGGCGAGGACGGCATATTTTTTTGGCCCCTCGACTGCAGGATAATGTCAGCGCTTTTCATGCCTTGCTTAGGATAAATCTACGGGCGCTAGAAATGCCGCATGACAAAATCTATAGCGTTGATTTCGTTGAGAAGGCAATCGGTCCCACACCCGGAACGGCCATCATGCGCATGCAAACACCATCTTCACTGGCGGCGCGTTTGACCCTGCGATCCAGTTCCAACAAGTGTTCATAGAGGACCATGCGCGCATCCAAGAGCGGCACCAATGCATGAACCAGAACATCATCCATCTCGATCATCGGTCGCACGACGCCATCGAAGCTACCGTGCTTCACAGTCATGGCAAGGCGGATGCCGAAAATCTTCAATAGCCCACGTACTTCGTTTGCAAGATCCATTGTCTTCTTGAGCAGTGCCTTGCGTGTGCTCAGCAAGGCTCGGACGCCATGAGCTTCGCGGCTCTTCATATGAACTGGGCTGAACCAACCAGTGCGCAGGACATGAGCGATGCCACGCGCATCATTCTTGTCTGTCTTGTTGCGCATTGCCGACAGTGCTGCATTGACCGGACGAGCCTCCATGCAAACGACATCAAAACCTGCTGTCTTCAACCCAAAGAACAGATGTTGGCTCAGCGACCCCGCTTCAAAGCCTAACCGTTCAATCGGATGTGGAAACGCTCCAAGGCACTCAGCGATATCGCTAACCTCGCAGGGCAACTCGCGCTCAAGCAGCACGGTTCCCTTGCCATCAACAATGCAAAGCACACTTGATCGAAGCGATACGTCCATTCCAGCAAAACATTCCATCTTCTATCTCCCTTGCTCACAATAATCCTGTGACCTTGTCGGGAGCTCAACCTCAGAACAAAGGTAGCCCTATTTCGCATACTACGAGCCCAGAGTGACTGGTGCTGCGACGAGATCGAATGGCGGCTTTCTAAATCTATGTGTTTCTTGTTCGACGTCAGTACTGGCGCATTTCTCAGTTTTGGAGGTATTCTTCTACGGAACGCACTGAATTTCTTGACGTTGGTCCCTCCGAGTCCTGATCTTCAATGAAGAACCAAGAAGGAGCAGTTCGGTCGCATGGTGAAAAGCTTATTCTCTCTCGGCGCCCTGTTGCTGGGTTCAGCATTTTTGCTGTTCGCGGGTGGCGTCAATGCCTTGATCCTCCCCATACGTGGCGAGGCAGAAGGCTTCACGGCAGCGTCGCTCGGCCTACTCGGAACAGGGTGGGCGATCGGCTATGTCGCGGGGTGCTTGCGCACGCCTGCCCTCGTGGCACGTGTCGGCCACATCAGGGCATTTGGGGCCATGTGTGCGATTGCCGCGATTGCCGTTCTTATTTCGCTCGTCCTAATCACACCGTGGGTCTGGATTCCGGTGCGGGCCCTGTCCGGTTTCTGTTTTGCAGGTGCTGCAATGATCGTCGAAAGCTGGCTCAACGAGCGGACCGAGGCATCCTCGCGCGGTCGGGTGTTCGGCATCTATACGATGGTAAATCTTGCCGCGACGACGGCAGGCCAGATGGTGCTGACGCTCGGGAATGCCAACGGCTTTTTCTTCTTCGTTCTGGCCGCGATGGTTTACTGTCTGGCGCTTTTGCCGACAGCCATAAGCGCAACAACGACCCCCCGACCGCTTACAAAGGTCTCGCTCAATCTGCGGGGGCTTTGGAAAAATTCACCCATCGCATTCTTTGCGGTATTGATGGTGGGCGTCTCAAATGCCTCTTTCGGAACTTTGGCCGCTGTTTATGCGGCCCGGATCGGCCTGACGCTGGGCGATATTGCGTTGTTCGCCAGCATTCCGATCCTGGCAGGCGCTGCGATGCAAATCCCCGTCGGGATCGCCTCGGACCGTCTTGACAGAAGAAAAGTGCTGGTCGGTATCACCGGCTTTGCACTTCTGGCTGATGCGCTCTTTCTGCTCTCGGGGGCGACCAGTCCAGCCGTTGTGCTTAGCCTTTCCGCTCTTTTTGGAGCGACGGTTTTTGCGATGTATCCCGTGATCGTGGCCCATGCGAACGACCATGCCGAGCCCGGAACTTATATTCAGGTGAGCGGTGGTCTGTTGCTTGTGTTTGGGATCGGGTCGATCATCGGCCCTACGGTTGCCGGTGTGTCAATGACCGCATTCGGAGCTGTCAGCCTGTTCGCTGTCACCGGCGCTGCACACATCCTTTTGTTTGCTTTCGCGGTCTACAGGCTAATAAATGCTCCTGCCGTCTCCAGTGAAAACAAGGTGGCGTTCCAATCCAAACCAATGGCCCGCGCTTCAACACCTGAAACGGCCGCCCTCGGTGCCGATCAGGCCGAACTGGACGCGGACCAACCGGAAGACACTCAACCCCCCATGGGGTCGGCGCAAAAAGACCCAAGGGAATGAGCGCCGTTTTTTTGGTGATCTTTGGCCTCGCAGGCTTGGTGGTCGGTGGTGAACTCCTTGTGCGTGGGGCAGTTTCGTCTGCAAAGGCCTTTGGTATCTCGCCGATGGTGATTGAACTCACGCTTGTCGGCTTTGGCACTTCGACGCCTGAACTCGTCACCAGTTTGCAGGCTGCCCTATCCGGTTCCTCCGATATCGCCATTGGCAATGTAGTCGGAAGCAACATCGGCAACGTACTGCTTATTCTGGGGATCGCCGCCCTCATCGCGCCGGTGGCCGTCGACCCGAAAGCGTTCAAACGTGACGGCTCGGTCATGGTTCTTGCGACACTTCTGTGCCTTTGCGTTGTTTTGTGGGGTGACGTCAGCCGATGGGCCGGGACTGGTTTTCTAGCGTCGCTTGCCTCTTATCTGGGCTTTACACTATGGTCTGAAAAACGATCCGGCGGCACACCGGCGGCCGCGGTCTACGAAGGTGAGGCCGACGCTGTTCCGGGACCAGACTATGCGCTTGGCGTATCAATCTGCATCGCGGTGGCGGGCTTGGTCATCACGATCTTTGGGGCGCGTTTTCTCGTCTCCGGGTCTGTCACCATCGCGCAAGCTGCCGGACTTTCGGAGGCCGTCATCGGGCTGACAATCGTGGCCATCGGAACCTCGATGCCTGAACTGGTCACGTCCATAATTGCAGTCCGAAAGGGGCAAGGCGATGTCGCCTTGGGTAATATCCTCGGAAGCAATATCTTCAATATCCTCGGAATTCTCGGGATAACTGCGATTATTCAACCTTTGGCCGTTCCAGTGCAGATCATCGAACTGGACGTCTGGGTGATGTGCGCCGCGGCGCTTATCTTGTTGCTCTGCGCTCGGACCAACTGGACTGTGAGCCGTCGCGAGGGTGGTGTGTTCCTCCTCGCGTATTTAGCATATATTGGGTTCTTGCTTCTGGCTTGAGGTTCACAGTTCTTTCCTCAAGCGGTCCTAAGAGCGAAAGCAGCGAATTGGCGCTTTGTCCGCAACTGAGACATTAGCCACCAGCGCAGCGAACGGCCGGTGCTGGTGAAAGCGGTCATTTACTGCCAAAGTTCGAATTTCCAGCCATGAAGGACTGCTTTGCGCTACCACAGCAGACGGTTACCGAATTTCGGTGAATGACTGCAACGAGCCTAGAGCGGCCGGATTGAAATTACGGGCTTCGCACATCCAGCGAACTAATAGCTTTCGCTGATCCGAGAGCCGCGCTACATAGCATCTACACACGCATCGTTGCACCCATGTATCGCCTGCGTTCACCACCGGTTCCCGCATGACGGCGACAACGGCAAAGTCTAGCGAGAACCGGCTTGACCAAGAGACTTGATAGTTGAGTAAAACCGAGGCAATTCGGCAGAAAAGTCAACAATTTGAGGGTTGTCGCTTCAATGATTTTGCTAATGTCCTATGTAAAACATGACTGATACTCCAAACATGACGCAGAACATCAAGTCCTTTTTTATCGTTGGTGCGCCCCGCTGCGGCACGACCGCGATGGCACGATATCTTGGAAAACATCCCAACATCTGTTTCGCGAAACCCAAGGAAACGCACTATTTTCTGTTCTCACGACCGGACCTAAGCCCGGAAGCCCAGCGCCAACAGTTTCTGGATGCCTACTTCCCGAACTTATCTAGCGAGACGCTGATGATCGGCGAAGGCGCTGTTTCAACCCTGTATTCAAAGGACGCGCTTCAGCGGATTTTGAATAGTTTCGAGTCGCCAAAATTCATTGTTATGCTGCGCGACCCCGTCGAGTTGATCCGATCATATCACGCGCGCCTGCTGCACTTGCGGCAGGAAAATGAAGAGGATTTGCCCACAGCATGGGGTCTTCAAGAAGAGCGCTCACATGGGCGACACATCCCACGCAACTGCCAGGATCCACGTGTCTTGCAATATCGCGAAATCGCGCGACTTGGATTCTACTCCCGCCAATTGCTAGACTTGGTTGGCGCTGAAAACTGCATGCCTTTGTTTTTTGATGATTTCTTGGACGATACTTTGTCCTCTTATAAGAATGTCCTGCAGTTTCTGGATATTCCCTATGATGGGCGTGTTGAGTTCAAGCGGGTAAACTCTGCCAGCAAATACAAAAGCAGCCTGTTGCAAAGTATTTATTCAGGCCCCTTACTGCGACCCGTCGCCAATCAGTTGCTAAGGAACCCGATCCGAGCGGCGCAGTTACAGCGCGGGCTGCGTAAACTTCGAAAGAAGGTCAAGCGGATCAATGCCGTTGATGCGACCCCACTGCCATTGGATCCGGTATTCGCGGCTGACTTGCGTGAGAGATTTGCGGATGACCTAAAAGTATTGGGCCGCACCTTTGACAGGGATTTGACCAACTGGACGACCGGGCGAACAAATGCATCAAAGTCGAGCAAGTCGCCACAAAAAAACCTTCGTATGTAATGTCCTCACAGCATTTCCAATGCGACGGTAAATGTTGTGATGGCCGATGCCATTTGTGTCGCAAAGCGCCAATACCGGACGCTGGCGCAGATGCAGTAAATGTCCGGAAAGTCCTCAACTCGGCAGTAGGCTTATTCTGCGGTAGCGTCCGCTCTTGTGGTAAGCGACCATTCAGAACCAAAACTTCGAATTTCCGGTCGCGAATGGCTGCTTACCGCGACACAGCAGACGCTTACCAGAAATCGGTGAAGGTCCGCATCGAGCCCAGAGCGGTCAATTTGGCATTGCATCCTTCGCGCGCGCAGCAAGCTGATTGCCGCTACTGTTCCGACGATAAAACGAAAGTGAGCGCAGTGCAGATCAGCAAACAAAAACACTCCTTGGCCGGCACAGATCTGCGGGCTCTGATAGCGCTAACAACATTCTGCTGCACTAAATTGCCCCTAAGATGAAGATGCTAAAACTCCAAGACAGCGTTTTGGCTGTTGACAAAAGTATGGTACGCAAGGCTGGAGGGATGGATACACAGTGGAAACGATAAGCCTTACATTTGAGATGGCAGTCGTCCTTGGTTTGCTTTTGTTCACGGTCCTTCTTTTCGTTTCAGAAATAGTTAGAATTGATTTTGCTGCGATCCTAGTCATGGTGCTGCTCGGCTTGTTAAGCCAACTTCCAGGGCTTGGATCCCTTGCCGATGTGAGTCAGTTGTTCAACGGCCTCGCATCTAATGCAGTGGTTTCCATTATAGCAGTGATGATCATCGGCGCCGGGCTGGACAAGACGGGATTAATGAGCAAAGTCGCTGCCCTGATCTTAAAGTATGGTGGCAATACCGAGGCACGTGTCGTTCCGATAATTTCCGGCACCGTCGGCGTTATTTCTTCGTTTATGCAGAACGTCGGAGCAGCCGCCTTGTTCCTGCCAGTGGTGAGCCGGATTTCTGTTCGCACCGAACTGCCTCTGAGCCGTCTACTGATGCCGATGGGGTTCTGTGCCATTCTTGGCGGCACGATGACTATGGTCGGATCGTCCCCTCTGATTTTGCTGAACGACCTCATTCTCACTGCAAATCAGTCACTTGGCGCCGAACACCAGATGCCCACCTTCGGATTGTTTTCCGTCACGCCCATCGGCATCGCTCTGGTTGCCACCGGGATACTATACTTTGTGATATTCGGGCGCTGGGTTCTGCCGGCAGACTCAAAAAACGGCGACGCGGCAAGCGGTCAGTCGATGAAAGAATACCTCAAAAAACTCTATGGCCTAAAGACGGACATTTTTGAGATCACTATCCCCGAAGGCAACGCATTCGTCGGTCTGACCTTTGATGACATCATTAAGAAATACCATGTCTACGTGATCGGTAGCGCCTATCAGGGCAAAACGTGGTTCGCCCCCGTGATCCAGACAGAAATCACCGCCCCTTGCCGTCTGGCCATACTGGGCCGCGATAAGGAAGTGCGGAACATGGCACAAGATGCAGGCTTTATCCTGCACGACAAGCTGGACGTTTTTGCCGAGGATTACGCACCGACCAAATCTGGCGTGGCTGAGGTCGTGATCCCGCCCGGATCGTCCGTGATCGACAAGTGCGCCCATGATCTAGTGTTTCGAAAAACCTATGGCGCCAGCATGCTGGCCATCCACCGCGGCGAAGAAACCATGAGCGTAGTAGAGACCGAAGACCATCACCACACGCAAATTGGCGAAATCCCGTTCCATGCGGGCGATACGCTAGTTATCCTAAGCACATGGGACGCCTTGACCCGGCTCAGCAAGAACCGCGATTTCGTTGTGGTGACCACCGATTATCCGCAAGAAGAGCTGCGCCCAACCAAGGTCAAATGGGCTTTGATTTTCTTTATGATCGCGCTTGGATTGATCCTGTTCTCGGATCTGCGCCTTTCGTTGTGCCTGCTGACCGGAGCCGTCGGAATGATCCTAACCGGCGTTCTGGACATTGACGACGCCTACGAGGCCGTCAGTTGGAGCACGGTTTTCCTCCTCGCGAGCCTGATCCCACTTGGACAGGCGGTTCAGACCTCAGGCACTGCTGCTTGGATTGCGCAACAGGTTCTAATCTTGCTCGATGGTTGGCCAATTTGGTCACTACAGGCCGGGCTTGCAATCATGGCGACCATTTTCACATTAATTATGTCAAATGTTGGTGCGACGGTACTTCTGGTGCCACTGGCAGTTTCTATAGCCGTTGCCGCGGGAGCGGATCCCGCTGTCTTCGCACTCACCGTTGCAATATCGACCTCAAACTCATTCTTGATACCAACCCACCAAGTGAACGCACTTATCATGGGGCCCGCAGGCTATAAGGTTAAGGATTTCATCAAGAGTGGTGGAATAATGACTGTCTTGTTCCTGGTCGTATCACTGTTGGTATTGAACATGATCTTCTGAAGCTACGAGTGGACCTGGCTGCAACCTTGCCATGGTCTTCTCGATTTCCACTATCGTAAAAATGGATACTTGGTCCGCTTTTGAGGCACCATTGAACGTCCGCTGCTACTGAAAATCAGCTCTGCCGCCGAAACCTCGTCACGGCAACTGAGAGCACGCATTTCGAGTTTCTCCTGCTGCATTCGTCGCTACTATACGGGTCCGGTTTGTCCGCAGCTCGGTCATAGCCTCTGCCGAGTTTGCTGCGGATTGTACCAACGTCCACTTTTTCTGCTGCGTCGCGGTATGGGTTTCTCATTTCACCCGGCGATGGAGATACTGCAGATGCAAACGATAGATTTTGGTTGAGTTTGCATTGGGTTCTGAGCGGCCGTTCGCCGCGTTCTGCATGAATGACCGCTGTGCGGAGATACTGGATGAACGTGCCGATCCAACCCGACGGATCAACCAGTTTCGAGCCACCCGTTTCCCGAGCAGGAGACCGCATCACCTTTCGGACCGAGGCTGATGTGATCGCAGTCATGTCTGCATGCCCGCAAGACATGACGCCGGTAAAAGGTGTTGGGGTTGCCCTATCTATCCTGAAATTCTCGCTCTCGACGAACTGAGGTACTATTTGGGGAAAGCAAGATCGGGCGTATAGTTTTTGAAACTGGCAAGTGTCTGGGCATTACATTCGGTTTGCCAGTGCGATCCTGGCATAATAGCGGACACACAAGGATATGTGTTCCGGTAGCCGTTGGTGCGCGCGTTCTCTTCGATTGCGATAGCAACCATTCCGGCAACGGTTCCGCCTTGTCGTTCGACCAAGCGGATGGCACCGTCCATTGTACCACCAGTTTCGACCCACTGGTCCACCAGCAACACACGCGTGCCCGCTCCGAACGCCGGTTTGCGCATTTCCATGTCCTGCGTCTTGCCAGAGTAATTGCCGAATGACACAGCGTCGGTATCAACACATAGCTTTCCAGCTTTGCGAATAGGTAGAAAACCGACCCCCGACCGCGCGGCAAGCGCGGCCCCCAAAACGAAGCCCATCGCATCCAGCCCCGCGACGACATCGTACTCCACAGCTTTCAAATCAGCCATCAGATCATCCAGAAGGTCGTGAAAAGCGCGTGCGTTAATGTAAATCGATGTAGGGTCGAGCCACGCGAATTTTTCGCCCTTGGTATTTGGCGCCATGATGCTGAGATACCACCGATCATCGCGGGGGCCTTTGTCTTGACCTGTCATTTCATTCCCCTTTTCCCAAATCCCTTGTGACTTGCATCAGCGCCGCAAGCCGCAAAGGCGAAATATCATAAAAGTTATCTGGTTCGTTGATGCCCGTAGCCACCATGAAACAGTCCACATCGGCGTATGAGGCGGCATTCTCGGGCGTAACACCAGATGCCACGGCCAACGCGCTGGCCCCGATGCCCTCGCGGAAAGTGTTGATCTTGCTAAGGTCGGCCTCTTGCCCCGTAGCCACCCCCGATGTGGTGACTACATCCATGAAACCACAAGCCTCTCGTGCGGCATCCGCATAAAGATCCGGCGCGACAGCCCGCTGCTTTTTAAAACACGTCCCCCCGAAATAGAGCCCGCGCCATCCGCTGCGCTCGTACACATCAGCAATCTCGCGGGCTTCTATGTTGTCGCCATGCTCATCAATGCGGGCGTCATCGGCCCAATAGCCATCAACTTGGCAACCATCTGATGCAAGGCGTCCAAGCAGGGGAAAAGCGTCTTTGCCCGTCACCGCCAGAAAATTCACGCCCATCCACAAAGACGGATATTTATTACGCACATCACGAATGATGGGCAAAAATCTGTCGGGCGCAAAATCATGGTTTATCAAAAAGCAGCCAGCGGCTCCCGCAGCAATCACTTCGCCAACGTTGCGCAGGGTGCGGGGTGTATCCAAAACATGGATCACCGGCAGCACAACAGGTCCGGGTGATTTGAAAAGCTTATGAAAAGCATCGCGTTGCATAACGACACGCTAGCCCCGTCCAAATCATAAGTAAAATTTATACTTGCAATTAAAAGATTAAGGTCTGAAATTCCCGAATGATGAAAATCGTGAACCTGCCAACCGATCTTTTGCGGACTTTTGTAACCGTGATCGAGGTACAAAATTTTACCCGTGCGGCCGATTTGCTAGGCCGTTCCCAACCTGCTGTTAGCCTACAAATCAAACGACTGGAAAACCTTGTTGGATATAAGCTGATCCATCAAAAAGGTCGAAATATGCATGTCAGCGAAAAAGGCGAAGCGCTGGCGATGCATGCACGCCAAATCTTGCGCCTGAACGATCTCGCCCTCGGCATTTTCGAACGATACGACAACACCGACCAACTCCGCATCGGGCTGCCGCTGGACTATGGCGTGCGCCTGCTGCAACAAAAGCTCACCGGCTTGATGCAAGAAAATGAAAAGCTTGAGTTAAACATTCAATGCGAGCTTTCGGCCACCCTATACGAGGCGCTGCTGCGCGACGAGGTCGACATTATCGTTGCTTTGTATCAGGGCGGCGATCCGCAATATCTTGTGCGCCACTGGACCGAGCAACCGTTCTGGGTTGGCTCAGACACAATCCGGCCCGATGGGTTCGACGATCTACCCTTAGTCGCGCATCCTACCGGCTGCGTATACCGGCAACGCATGACAGACAGCTTGAAATCAGCGCAGCGCAGCTGGAACGTGGTCTTCTCCAGCCCGTCGATCGAAGCGGTCCAACAAGCGGTTCATGACGGTATCGGGTTCTCTTGCCTCACCTCTCCTACATCCCAAAAAGGCTTACGCCGCATCGGCCCACAAGAAGGCTTGCCACCCTTGGCACCCCTTAGCATCGGGCTGTTCTACAGGCAGACAAGACTGGGCAGCTGGGGCAATCTTGTTGCGGATTGCCTGACCAGCACCATCGAAAACGGGCTGAAACCGACTAGCAATTAGGCATCCGTCATAAAAGTTGCTAATGCAGTCATATCTTCGATAAATTTCCTATGGAGTGCAATTCTGAGTACTCTTAGACGCACAGTTAGACCTGTGGTCCATTGCTGCTAGGACACCAAAACACAGGGTAAAAAAATGCCAGAATTCAGTGGAGGCTCACAGATGACCAAACATAAAAAAACAACATCAAACCAGTTTATTAGAAGAGATGTCTTGCGGATAGGCGGCGGGGTCGCGCTGTCCGCACCGTTCGTTGGCCGCGCATGGGCCGAGACTGTAGAAATCAACATGCTTGCTTGGTACGGACATGGCGAACCCGACATGGTTGGTGCCTTTGAAGAGGCCAACAACGTTAAGTTTGTGCCTAAATATTACGCAGGGGGTGATAATATGTTGGCACTCATCGCGCAATCCCCTCCCGGCACGTATGACATCATCCTCTCAGACGGGGAATTTGTGCAGCAGCTAAACGCCGCTGGCTACATCGAAGAACTATCAGCCGACGACTACCCGTTTGACGACATGCTACACGAAGATTTCACCAAGTTCCCCGGTCACTGGGACGGCGACAAGCTGTATTCAATGATCCTGCGCGGTGGGCATCTGGGCGTGTCATACAACACAACCGCAATGAGCGCAGAGGAAGCGTCTAGCTATGAAGGTTTCTGGAAGCCGGAACTGAAAGGCAAGGTCGGCCACTTTGACTGGCATTTGCCCAACCTCGGCATGATGAGCCTGAAAAATGGTAACGGTGCCAGCTTGTGGGATCTGACCGACGACCAGTGGAGTGCAGTACAAGAAACCACGTTGAGCCTGCGCGAACAGATCGGTGGCTACTTCGACTACGGCGGAACCTTCAACGGGCTCAAGAACGGCGAAATGCAGGCGATGTGCGGTATCGGCGACTGGATCACAGGCGTTTTGGAACGTGATGGCGCACCTGTCGCGTCCATTATCCCCAAAGAAGGCGGCATTCAGTTCACAGAAAGCTACTGCATCGGCAAGGATAGCGAGAAAGCGGACCTCGTTAAATCCTTCATTCAATACATGATGTCGCCCGAGGGACAGGTCAAATCCGCGCAAATGCTGGCTTATCCCGGCTTCTGCGTCACAAAAGGTGGTCGCGCGTTGCTGCAAGAAGTCGATGCAAAAGAGGCCGAACGCAGCCACCAGATCGACGGCATGCCAAACGAGCCAATTGCCCTAATCAACGAAGGCCGCATCCACTACCGTGACATCCCTCAACAGCAGACACTTGAGGACTGGAACGATTTCTGGTCGGAATACAAGAACGCCTAACCGGGTAAGATAAACAAAGAAACGGCGGGCCGGCACATGCTGGCGGCCCGCTTTTAACTGGCTGAAAGGCGACACCGCTTGCGTACGAAAAAGACCATCGATCTCTACGCATTGACATGGCGGGTGCCGATCATCCTGTGGCAGTTGCTGTTCTTTGTTGGCCCCGTTCTGTTCATGGTCGCGATTTCATTTTTTGTCGTGAAAAACTACCGCATGACCGAAGCGTTCGAGGTCGTGAACTGGCAAAAGATGCTCAGCCGTGGGTATTTCTGGGATAGCTATTGGTACACGCTGTTTATTGCCAGCCTTAGCGCATCCATCGCTATGCTAATCGCATTTCCGGCCGCGTGGGCCTTGGCATTCAGAGCCTCGGACAGGTTGCGCAGCTGGGCAGTGTTCCTGCTCATCATTCCGTTTTTCACATCATACCTGGTGCGCACGTTCTCGTGGTATGTGATCCTCGCGGAAAGTGGTGTTTTGAACGCAATACTAGGGTTTGTTGGGCTTGGACCGTTCACAATGCTCAACACGCACTTTGGCACGATTGTCGGCTATCTCACCCTGACGCTGCCGCTTGCAGTGATCTTGCAAACGGTGACCATGGCAAACATCGACAAAAACCTGATTGAGGCCGCGCGCAACCTTGGGTGCAAACCGCTGGCGACCATCTGGCGTGTCGTTCTGCCCCTGTCCAAAACCGGTATGATAATCGCAGCACTATTCTGCTTTATTCTGGCATTCGGCGATTTTGTGGCGCCCTTCTATCTTGGCGGTTCACAAGAACCAACGCTGCCGATCCTGATCCTTGATACGACCAAGTCAGGCCAGCAATGGCCGCGCGCGGCGGTGGTCGCAATCATGATGATGCTGACACTCTTTACTATAGCGTTCACTGCCATCGCACTGGCCTATCGCAAGCCGAAGGGGTCAAAATGATGTCGTCAAAGATGCTCAATATCGTTCTCGCGCTCTATGTTGCGCTGATCTTTACCTTCATCTTTGCGCCCATCCTGTTCAGCCTTGTATTTTCCCTGAATTCGCAACGGTTTCCGACGATCCCGCTGGGCGATATTTCAACCGAATGGTACGCGAAAATTCTGACTGACCCCGATGTCTGGGAAGCAGTACGCAATTCGATCATCGTATCAACGTCGTCTGCCGTACTGGCGACAACACTGGGGTTTTGCACGGCCTATACCGATTTCCGGTACAACTTCCGCTTTAAGGGGCTGTATCTGGCGTTGATACTTCTACCGCCCACAATCCCGCTAATAATCATGGCGCTTGCCATGCTGGCCTGGTTATCGCGGCTTGGCCTGTCAGGGCAGCTTTGGTCGATTATCCTTGCGCATTCCGTACTGACCGCACCCTTCGCCATGGCGATCATTAGGTTGAGGCTGCATCAGATGAACCCCGACCTTGAAGCTGCTGCATGGAACCTTGGCGGCAGTGAATGGCAAACGATGCGCCACGTTATATTGCCCTTTTGCGCGCCGGCCATCGTGTCGGCGCTTTGTCTGACAGCCGCCGTTTCCTTCGATGAATTCGCCGTTGCGTGGTTCGTATCGGGTTTGAACAAAACTGTCCCCGTTGTGATCCTTGAGATCGTGCAGGGCAATATCGACCCGCAGGTCAATGCCATCGGTACTTTCGTTTTCCTCACCTCGATGACACTGGTGATCATCGCGCAAGTGATCCTCTTCCGGCGCCAAACAAAGAGCTATTCCTAAAATGACCGATCCTCTTGTGACCTTCCGCAATGTTGAAAAGCGCTTTGGCGATTTTGTCGCTGTGCGTAACCTTAACCTCGACATACACGCGGGCGAGTTTTTGGCGATCATGGGGTCCTCGGGCTGCGGCAAGACAACGACTTTGCGGATGCTGGCCGGGCTGGAGACGCCGACTGCTGGCGAAATCCACATCGGAGGCAAACTGATGAATGACGTCAAACCGCACGAGCGGGATACCCCGCTGGTGTGGCAGTCTCTTGCACTGTTCCCCTTTTTGACAGCGCGCGAAAATGTCGAATTCGGGTTGCAGATGCGTGGTGTCGATAAAGCCGAACGCAAGAGGCGCGCGCTGGATTGGCTGGGGCGGATGGATATTGCGGAATTTGCGGACCGGAATGTTGACACGCTATCCGGCGGACAGAAGCAGCGTGTGGCCTTGGCCCGCAGCCTTGTAATGGAACCGCAAATGCTGTTGCTGGACGAACCCCTATCTGCCCTTGATGCAAACCTTGTGATCCGGATGCAGGGCGTATTGACGCGGCTGCAAAAAGAGTTGGGGATCACCTTCGTCTATGTGACACACTCGCAGTCAGAGGCGTTCGCCATGGCAGACCGTGTCGTCATCATGAGCCAGGGTGATATTGCACAAGTCGGCTCCCCCAAAGACATCTACCGCGCGCCGGCAAACCGATTTGTTGCTGAATTTGTTGGACGCAACAACATTCTTACC
Organism: uncultured Alphaproteobacteria bacterium; assembly: GCA_963796445.1. Classification (GTDB taxonomy): domain Bacteria; phylum Pseudomonadota; class Alphaproteobacteria; order Rhodobacterales; family Rhodobacteraceae; genus Roseobacter. The sequence goes on from CAWCLQ010000012.1 coordinate 576,388, forward strand.
GGCAAGGTCGATCAGGTGGATGCGCAGGCGGTCTCTATCGTCACACCCGCGGGGCGTTTTCTTGCCAAACCGCCAGAGAATGAGATGCCAACCGGAGAAGAAACCAGCTTCGTCGTCTCTGCTGATCTGGTGTCGCTTAGCCGCGATGAACCGGAGGATGCAAATAAGGTGCAGGTCACGCTCATCTCCGAAGAATTCATCGGATCAGTCGTCACCCTGTTTTTAGAAAGCAATGACGGTCATGAATTCAAAGTCCAGATGCAAGAGCGCGAGGTTTTGAACCTTGATCTGGCAGCGGATCAATCAGTCTGGCTGAGCTGGTCGACGGCAAACGCCCATATTCTGGAGGAGGGCTGAGCTATGATCCGCAATCCTATTCCTTGGCCCAATGGTGCAAAATGTGCAGTAGCCATAACCTTTGATATGGACGCTGATAGCCTGATCCATATTGCAAAGCCTGCAGATAGCCACCGTCGGCTTTATCCCATCACAATGGGACGTTACGGTCCGAACGTGGCCATGCCCCGCATTCTGGATACCTACCACAGGTTTGGGTTGAAGCAGTCTTTCTTCCTGCCAGGCTGGTGCATTGAACAATACCCGCAAACGGTTGAGAACATTCTCAAAGATGGCCACGAGATAGGTCACCACGGATATCTGCACGAAGACCCGATTGCCACCTACGGGCATCAGCGCGAATGGTTTGAAAAAGCCCTCGACGCGCATCAGCGCATCTGCGGACAAAAGCCGCAAGGTTATCGCGCACCGGTGTACAACATCACCGACGAGGTGATCGATTTGGCGCTTGAGCACGGGCTCCGGTATGACAGCTCGCTTATGGGCGACGATATACCTCACGCGCTTGAGACCCCCAACGGGCGGCTGCTTGAAATGCCGGTTCACTGGGGAACCGATGATTGGCCCCCCTTCGCCCATTTCGAAGAAATCGGGTACATGATGCCGGTCAAGTCTCCGTCTGAAGGGTTGGGCGCTTTCTGGGAAGAATTCGAAGCACAGTATGAGGCGGGCGGTTTTTTTATGCTGATTGTACACCCTTTCCTTACCGGCCGCCTTGCGCGGTGGCGGCTCGTGGAAAAATGGATTGAGGCAACGCTCGAGACGAAGGATGTCTGGTTTAGCACTTTGGCAGGCGTAGCGGATCACATGGACGCGCTGGAAAAGACAGGCACATGGTCGCCTTCCGTTGAAAAGATACCATTTTACGAAGCGCCCCCGGCGGGGCCGAAAGGGGTTCAGAATGATGACTGAAGATGACAAACGCCTCCTGCGGGTCGCCTATGAAGAGGCGAAAGCAGGTTATGACGAAGGTGGTTGCCCCATCGGGTCAGTACTGGCGCGAAACGGTGCTGTAGTATCTCAGGGCCGCAACCAGCGCGTGCAGGGCGGTGATCCGATCGCCCACGGTGAGATGGACGCGCTGCGCAAAGCGGGACGCCAAAAGACCTACCGCGACACCGTTCTATATACATCGCTTAGTCCCTGCATGATGTGCTCCGGCACGATTATCCAGTTCGGCATCCCGCGCGTAGTCGTAGGTGACACCCGAAACTTTGGCGGCAACGAAGAGTTTTTACGCTCGCGCGGGGTCGAGGTAATTCTCGCAGAAGACCCCGACTGCATAGAGTTGATGAAAAGGTTCATCACCGAAAAACCCGAGCTATGGGCGGAAGACATCGCCGAATAGCGGCGATGTCACTTAGCGCCTCAGTACTGGCTCAGAGCACGCTGCCGCCTACCCCGAGGTTTGGGTCAGCGTTGCTCGGGAAAGTAGTCCTCGCACACACCTTCGCGGAAGACGTCCACCGTGCAACAATGTAATCCGCCGCCAAACGCATATGCATCGCGCAGCTCTACCTCAACGACTTCGATGCCAAGCTTGTCCATTTGCTCTGCCTGATAGACTTCGGATTTCTCGACGCACACTGTTTTTGGGTCCAACACAGGCACATTCATCGACAAACACACGCTGGGGTGCTGCCAGACTAATTCGAACCCGTCTCCGAAAGGACAGTGAGACTGTCTGTTATTCCGCGCCGAGACCGCGCCACTCGGCCAGAGCAGCGGCACGGTTCAGCTTGAAATTTGGTCTGGTGTATAGGCTGCGTTCCGAATTGAAGAGGTTGTAAATTGAAGCATGGACGGCGGCGAACTTCTGCAAACTTCGCATGCGCCGGAAACGAAGCATCGCCCTCTCCCGTCGTCGAAATGGCAGGTGCGAATTCTCTGCCCTGTTGTTCAGCCAACGGCCAGTTTCCTGGCGGTGTTCCAAACCAATTTCCTTCAGCGCCGCGCCGTAAGAGCGCAGCAGATCTGTGACGAATACGTCTGGGCATCCATGCTTACGCATTGATTTCTTCAGGAATTTCAAAGCGGCTTTCTTATCGCGCGTCTTTGTGACGTAGCTTTCCAGTACTTCGCCTTCATGATCGACAGCCCGCCAAAGATAGTGTCTCTCGCCGTTGATCTTCACGAACATCTCGTCCAGATGCCAGCGCCAACTGCTCGACTTCATCCCGGCAATTCGGCGTTTTCGTATCTCCGCCGCGAACAATGGACCGAACCGATGCCACCAATATCTCACCGCTTCATGACTGACATCGATGCCGCGTTCATGCAGCAAATCTTCAACATTTCGAAGAGACAGCGGAAAACGGACGTACAGCATCACCGCCAGGCGGATAATCTCTCGGCTCGTTTTGAAATAGCGAAATGGGTCAGGTTTGGTCATCCAGCGAGACTACGAAACCGCCCTGCCCGCCTCAAGCCGGTTTTGTCTGACAGTGCCCTGCTCCGCGTTTCTCGCAGGTGCCTTGGGCTGCGTGCGCTTGGTCATCTGAGCCTATCCTATGCTGACGTTCCTGTTACCAAATGCCGTGTTCCAGACCGTTGCGATCGTGCCGCCAAAAGCCGGAGCGGGCCATGCACCCTGTGTAGCAAAAAACCTGTGGCGATCGCATTGATATAGATCAGCGCCCTCCGTCGCGCAGCATTCTATGCTTCGTTTCAGTGGTCCCCGCAGGCTGTTGTTTTCTGGCTGGCTGTTGGCGACAGGCAAGCAAAGAGGCCTCGTTTGACACCCAATGACGCAGATCCGACACCGAGCATTGGCGCCACCAGCGTCGGGACCGGCGCGAAGGTGGATGATCGCGGCTTGTCCCTCGACGGTGTCGTGCATGCCGTCAGGGGGGCAGTCGTGGATGTCGTCTTTGCCGGACCCGACCTGCCACCGATCAATTCTGCGCTGGTGGTAAAATGGGACCGCCCGACTGCTCTCATTCTCGAAGTCCACAGCCACCTCGATCAAAAGACAGTACGGGCGGTAGGCTTCCAATCCACCGCAGGTCTTGCCCGTGGGGTTTCGGTTCATGCCAGCGGCGAGCAGGTGGCCGTTCCCGTGGGTGAAGCCGTTCTTGGGCGGCTTCTGGATGTCGTGGGTAACGTACAGGACAAGGGGCCCGCCCTTCCTGAGGATACACCGCAACGGTCGATCCACGCCCTGCCACCGCTTCTGAAATCGCAGACCAGTGCCACCGATGTATTCGAGACGGGGATCAAGGTGATCGACCTGCTGACGCCGATGGCGCAGGGCGGCAAGGCCGCGATGTTCGGCGGCGCAGGCGTGGGCAAGACCGTTCTGGTGATGGAACTGATCCGAGCCATGGTCGAGAAATACGAAGGTATCTCAGTCTTCGCGGGTGTTGGTGAGAGATCACGCGAGGGGCATGAACTGCTGACCGAAATGCAGGACTCGGGCGTGCTGGAGCGCACCGTGCTGGTCTACGGTCAGATGAACGAGCCACCCGGCGCGCGCTGGCGGGCTCCTCTGACCGCCCTAACAATTTCGGAATATTTCCGTGACCAGAAGCACAAGAACGTCCTGCTTCTGATGGATAACGTGTTCCGCTTTGTTCAGGCCGGGGCCGAGGTATCGAGCCTTCTGGGTCGCCTGCCCTCACGCGTCGGATACCAGCCAACACTGGCGACCGAGGTCGCGGGCCTGCAAGAGCGCATCGCCTCTGTGGCAGGGTCTGCCGTGACCGCCATTCAGGCCGTCTATGTGCCAGCCGACGATTTCACCGACCCCGCCGTGACCACGATCTCCGGCCATATGGATTGCGTCATCATGCTGTCGCGAGCTCAGGCAGCCGAGGGGTTCTATCCGGCGATCGACCCCCTGGGCTCGTCCTCGATGCTGCTCGATCCGCTGGTGGTCGGGGAGGACCACTACCGAGACCGCCGAGGCTGTGCGCCAGGCACTGGCACGGTTCCGCGAGTTGGCCGACATCATTTCGCTGCTGGGGGTCGAGGAACTGGGCGCAGCCGACCGCTTGATCGTCAAACGCGCAAGGCGGTTGCAGCGGTTCCTGACCCAACCCTTCATGGTGACCGAGGCCTTTACCGGCACATCGGGCGCCAGCGTGCCGCTCGCCGAGACCCTCGCGGGGTGCCGCGCCATTCTGGACGGCGAGGCCGACGAGTGGTCGGAAAGCTCGCTCTACATGGTCGGAACGCTGGAGGACGCAAGACAGAAAGAGGCGGCCGCAAATGCCTCGGACGCCACCGACGCCGAGGAAGCGGCATGAGATTGCGGATCGTGACCCCCCTGTCTGTCGTTGTGGACGAGGATGCCGAAAGCTTGCGGGCCGAGGACGCCAGCGGCAGCTTCGGCATTCGGCCCGGCCATGCCCCGTTTCTGACCGCGCTCGCGGTTTCCATCCTCAGCTGGAAAACCGCCGGGCTCGAGCGGTTCTGCGCCTTGCGCGGCGGGGTGCTGACCGTGACCGGCGGTAGCACCGTCGCGATCGCCACCCGCGAGGCAGTGGCGGGCGACGATCTGGCCACGCTGGACGCGGAGGTTCTGACCCGGTTTCAGACCGACGCCGACGAAGAACGGGTTGAGCATGTCGAGACGATGCGACTGCAGATGGACGCCATCCGCCAGATGATCAGCGGGTTGCGCAGGGCGCAGACACGGGACAGTTCCGGTGACCGAAGACCCATCGAAACCCCCAGAGACCGATCCTCTGGTCGAGGAAATCCGCAAGCATCGCAGCCGTCACGAGCAGTGGCTGCGCGAAGGTGACATGTCCGTCGGTCGACGTTTGGCGCAGATCGGCGTGCTGGGCTGGATCTTCGTGGTGCCGACCTTGGCGGGCCTGTTCTTCGGACGCTGGCTCGATGCGCAATTTGAGACGGGCATCTTCTGGAGCGCCCCGATGATGCTGCTCGGGCTTTGCATAGGCGGCTGGACCGCTTGGAAATGGATGAACGCACGATGACCGATCCCTCCACTCTCCCGCTAATCGTCCTTCTTCCGATCTGCTTTCTGGGTGGGCTCTTCATCGGATATGGCTATTTCCGCGCACTCCGCGAGACCGCCAACCTGATCGTCAAAGGAGGCAAACCGCTCAGGGCGATCGTCCTGACCCTCGCGCGCATCTCGCTTCTGGCCACCGGGTTCTTCATCGCCGTGCTGCCGGGCGGCCTTGCCCTTCTGGCGGCCCTTGCAGGGGTCCTCTGCGCCAAGTGGATGATGCTCCGCAGGATGCGGGAGATCCAAACATGAACTCTCCGCTCGACTCCACCGTCCTGTTCCAGATCGGACCGGTTCCGATCACGCAAGCCATCGTCACGACATGGGCGATCATGGCGATACTGGTGATCGGGGCTTTTGCCCTGACCCGCCGATTAGACCTCAGACCAACCCGGCGGCAGGCCGCGCTGGAACTGATGGTCGCCACGCTCGACACCCAGATTACCGAGACAACGGGCGCGGCGCCCGCACCCTATCGAGGGTTCATCGGCACGCTCTTTCTGTTCATCCTCGTGGCGAATTGGTCCTCGCTTGTGCCGGGGATCGACCCTCCGACCGCACAGCTTGAAACCGATGCCGCCCTCGCCGTTCTGGTGTTCCTGTCCGTGATCTGGTTCGGCATACGCGCGGGCGGCGTTGGCGGCTGGCTGAAAACTTTCGCCGCGCCCAAATCCGGTGATGATCCCGCTGAACATCCTGCAAAGCCTGACGCGGGTCTTTTCCATGTTCGTCCGCCTGTTCGGCAACGTGATGAGCGGGGTGTTCGTCATTGGCATCGTCGCCTCGCTGGCTGGCCTGCTGGTACCGATCCCATTGATGGCGCTCGATCTGCTGACCGGGCTGGTGCAGGCCTACATCTTCGCGGTGCTGGCGATGGTGTTCATCACCTCTGCGGTCGAGGACGGCGCGCGCACCCCACCGAATACCGACCTTGCCCCTTCCCCAACGAAAAAGGATTCATGATGGACTATGCTCCGCTTGCCAGTATCTTCTGCGCCGCCTTTGCGGTGGCCTTCGGCGCTATCGGACCCGCACTTGCCGAGGGGCGCGCCGTTGCCGCCGCGATGGATGCCATCGCCCGTCAGCCCGATGCGGCAAACACGATCTCGCGCACGCTGTTCGTCGGGCTTGCGATGATCGAGACGACGGCAATCTATTGTCTGGTGATTGCGCTCCTGCTGCTCTTCGCCAACCCGCTACTGGCATGAGCGCATGACGCTCGATTGGTGGGGACTGGGTCTTCAGGCCATCAACGTCCTGATCCTCGTCTGGCTGCTCAGCCGCGTGTTCTGGCGTCCGGTTGCCGGGGCCATCACCCGGCGGCAGGAAGCGGCGCAGGCCATGCTGGATGAAGGCAAGACAGCACAAGCGAAAGCCGATGCTGCGCTTGCAGAGGTGGCTGAGGCCCGCGCAGGAATCGCTGCGGAACGCGATGCCATACTTGCCGAGGCCAAGGCGGCGGCGGACAAGTCGCGAAAGCCACGCTGAAGGATGCGCAAACCAAGGCAGACTCCCTGATCGCTGCCGCGCGCACCGCCATTGACCGCGACCGAAACACCGCGCGAAAGGAGAATGCGGCGAGGGCCGCCGAACTTGTCGGTCGAGATTGCAGCCCGGCTTCTCGGCCGGTTCAACACACCCGACGGTTCAGGCGACGTTCCTTGCGCAACTTGTCGAGGCGATCGCGGACATGTCCGCATCCGACCGCGCGGCGCTGATAGCCTCGGCAGATGACATCGAGATCGTCACCGCGACAGACCCGGAGGATGCGGAAAGGGCCGAGATCGAACAAGCGGTAAAGGATGCGTTGGGCGGCACGCCCAGCGTTCGTCTTGTCACCGATCCCAGCCTGATCGCCGGACTGGAACTCCGCAGCGCGCATTTCGTGCTTCACAACAGCTGGCGGGCCGATCTGGAGAATATCCTGAAGGAGGTCGAGAATGCCGCCTGACGCGCCAGACTGGTTCGCCTCGGCGCAAGGCGCAGTGCGTCGCGCGGCACTGGGTCCGAGACCCGAACACAGGGGCCGTGTCGAGGAGATCGGGGACGGTGTGGCGATGATCTCGGGGTTGCGCGACGTGCGGCTGGACGAGGTTCTGCGGTTCGAGGGCGGCCAATTCGGGTTCGCACGGGTTCTGGACCCCGATCTGATCGGCTGCGTGTTCATCGACGCGGCGACCAAGGTCGAGGCGGGCGACGCCGTCTTCGGCACTGGCGAAGTGGTGAGCGTGCCTGTCGGCGACGCGCTGCTCGGGCGCATCGTCGACCCACTTGGCCGCCCGCTGGACGGCAAGGGGGCGATCGAGGCCGAAGAGCGCTGGCCGATCGAGCGCCCGGCGCCCTCGATCATCGAACGCGATCTCGTGACCGAGCCGGTGCAGACCGGGATACTCGTGATGGACACGCTGTTCGCGCTTGGCCGGGGCCAGCGCGAGCTGATCGTCGGCGACCATTCCACCGGAAAGACGACGCTGGCCATCGACGCGATGATCGCGCAGCGCGACAGCGACATGATCTGCGTCTATGTCGCCGTGGGGCAAAAGACATCCAGCGTGCGCCGCGCCATCGACGCGCTGCAGGCGCATGGGAATTTCGCGCGCTGCATCGTGATGGTCGCGGGCTCCGCCTCGGCGCCGGGGCTGCAATGGATCGCGCCCTATGCGGGCGTCACGATGGCGGAATATTTCCGCGACAAGGGCGAGCACGCCCTCGTGGTGATCGACGATCTGTCCAAACACGCCGCCACCCACCGCGAGATCGCCCTTCTGACCCGGCAATCTCCGGGGCGCGAGGCCTATCCGGGAGACGTGTTCTACATCCATGCCCGCCTGCTGGAACGGGCGGCCAAGCTGTCCAAGGCGCGTGGCGGCGGGTCGCTGACCGCCTTGCCGATTGCGGAAACCGATGCGGGGAACCTGTCGGCCTATATCCCGACCAACCTGATCTCGATCACCGACGGGCAGATCGTGCTGGATGCGGATCTGTTCCATCAGGGGCAGAAACCAGCTGTGGATGTGGGGCTGAGCGTCAGCCGTGTCGGCGGCAAGACCCAGGCGCCTGTGCTGCGCGAGGCGGCCGGCACGCTGCGGCTCGACTATGCGCAGTTTCTGGAGCTCGAGGTCTTCACCCGGTTCGGCGGCATGCCCGAAGGTCGCGTGCGCGACCAACTCAGACGCGGGAAAAGGATCCGCGCAATCCTGCGTCAGCCGCAGAATGCGCCCGCTTCGCCTGGCCGATGAGGTGGCGCTCCTGCTCGCCGTGCAGTCAGGGCTGCTGGACCCCCTGTCGCTCGATACTGTTGCCGCCTTTCGGGACAAACTGCCGGAAAATCTTGACCAGGATGCCGCCGATGCCTTGCGCGCCATTTCCGAGACCGGGGAACTGAATGAGACGGCACGGGCCGCCCTGATGGCCGCGATGACCCGCCTTGCGACGCAGCTTGGCGATACGGAACCAGCGACATGACCGAACGACTGGCCGATGTCAGCGCCCGGATCGACGGCATTCGCCAGTTGGGGGCCGTGGTAAACGCGATGAAGGGCATCGCCGCCGCGCGCGCCAGCACCGCCCGCGCCGAGATCAAGGCCGTCGACAGCTATGCCGCAACAATTGCCGCCGCCATATCCAACGCGCTTGGCCCCGCAAGTCCCGCATCATCGGCCAAGACCTCCGGAGGCCAAGCCGACGGCAGCACCGGTCTTTTAGTGTTCTGCGCCGAACAGGGCTTTGCCGGCGCCTTCAGCGAACGCATTCTGGACAGCATCGAGGACCGAACTGTCGACCGCCAGCCTGTTTCTGATCGGCACCCGTGGCCTGTCGATCGCCGCCGCGCGCGGGCTCGATCCGGTCTGGTCCGCGCCGATGTCCTCGCACACGCCCGGCATCCCGAAACTGGCCGATAAGATTACCAAGGCAATCTACCGCGCCCTGGGCGAGGGCCGCTTCGACCGTATGGATATGATCCATGCCGGATGGGCGTCCGGGCAACCTCAAGTCGTCAGGCAAGTTCTTTTGCCAATCGATCTGTCGGCCCTGCCGCCGCCCGGGGCGACACGTCCACTGACCCAGCTACCCACCGACGCCCTCATCAATAGTCTCAGCGGGGACTATCTCCATGCCCTGGTCTGCAAGGCGGCGCTTCATGCCTTTGCCGCAGAGAACGAGGCAAGAATGGAGGCCATGTCCGCCGCAGGCAGCCAGATCACGCGCGAGCTGGGCGAATTCGAGGCGACTCTGCGCCAGGTACGACAGGAAGCGATCACAGCCGAAATCATCGAACTGGGAACCGGCACTGCGTCGGCGCGCGGCGTAAGGTGAGCGCTACGGGGGGAGCGGATGGGTCTGGCAGATAACTCTCTCTGACCTCTAAGTTATTGAATTTGTTACGGCGCCTTATGCTTTCTATTTCCACTTGCGGCAATCTGCGCGATCAGGGCCGCAATCATCTTTCGTATGCCCGCGTTCATCCCGTTGATATCGTTCAGATGCAGATCCCCGATCGTCAGCTTTTTTGCTTTACTTGGCATTCTGTGTCCCTCCAGTTTGGACGATTTTGAAAGTTGCCGGCGTCTTTGTATAAATGAAGCTCACAATAACCGGAAACATTATGAGGAAAAAATCTCTAAGTGACTGCCCCGTTCGGTGGTCCCCCCACTTCGCTTTTTTCTTTATCCATGCCAAAACAGCTAGTGTTGTTCGTTAACGAATCTTTGATATTATCTATGAGTGATAAATCTTGTCACTCTACCTCCGCGCGGGGCAATGTCACGGTAACTTGGGCAGCCCGGCGAAATCGAAACACCCCCAAGTTAAGCAGCAACAATCTGATGCCATTCGGCAAGCGCCTTAGCGCGCATTTGACGGAGACTTGGGCGAGAGGTCAGGTAGCGTTGCAGATTAGAATCGGTTGTAGATGGCATCGTGGGCGGACAGGAAGTAGAAGGCGCAATCTTTATGTATATCAATGGGTTCTACGTGCCTGAGCAATATTGTCGATGCCAGCCAAATGAATTCCGAAATCTGTTCAGGGGCATGAAAATTGGACATCGATGAGCGACTAAAGAGTTAAGGTTGCCGTTGGTCTGTACACAGGGTCTAAGTACGGGGAAGTTACCCCGCGCTATTCGGATGAAAGGGATGGGCGGGAGCGGAGTTTTAAGATCAGCGTATTTGGCGTCTACTCGGCCTTTGCGCGAGAGAGAGGATTGATGGCAGACAGTTCTATTCACGAAGACGACCAGGGCTTTGAAGAGTTCATCGAGGATACATTGAAAATTCTTGGTGAACGCGCACAGGAAAAAGACATCTGCATAGATTGTCTCAGCGACCGTCTAATCGTTGAATTGGTGTCTGGGGTAGCGCGGGCGGGCGCACCGATATCTGCCATTCTCGCTATGGTGGGAGAGGGTATGGACGCCGCTGAAGCCGATGCCACATCGGATAGCGCAGGGCGACCGCGCCGGATGCACTGAGTATTCTAAGATCCCAGATGCAAGAATTCTGTGTCGTCAAAATGACATGCAGGCAACGAGTTTTAAAGCCTCCGAAAGCAGAAGGATAACATGAAAAAACGCAAATTGGGTGCCAACGGGCCAGAGATTGGGGCAATCGGGTATGGTGCGATGTCGTTCTCCGACATGTATGGGCCGACGAACGAGACTGAGAGCCATGCAATCCTTGATACCTGCCGTGACGTGGGCGTCACGCACCTCGACACCGCTAATGTTTACGGAATGGGTAAGTCAGAGAGCGCCATCGGAACCTATCTTAAAGCCAATCCGGCAGCGCGCGAGGAATTCATTATCGCGACGAAGGCAACGATAACAACTGACCCTGACGGAAACCGCGTTTTCGATAATTCCGAGGAACATCTTGAAGTTGAACTGGACAAGTCGTTGAAACGTCTTGGCGTTGATTGTGTCGACCTCTTCTATGCTCACCGCCGTGACCCGCGCCTCTCACCAGAAGAAACGGCGATCAATCTTGGTCGGTTGGTTGAAAAGGGCAAGACCCGGGCAATTGGTCTATCGGAAGTGGCGCCTTCGACGCTGCGGCGCGCAATGAAAGTTTATCCAATCGCTGCAGTACAATCTGAATATTCCCTATCGACGCGCTTTCCCGATCTTGGACTGGTGCAGACTTGTGCCGAACTTGACGTGGCTATGGTGGCATTCTCGCCTGTGGGCCGGTCCTTGCTCACAGATAACCCGATACCGCCTGCGAAAATACCCGACTTACCTTTTCTTGCTGGTAATCCACGATTCATGGAACCGAGCCTGACCGAAAACCTGCGGATCACAAAGCGATTCCGCAGACTGGCCGCAGAGATGGGGACGTCTGCAGCAGGGTTAGCGAATGCCTGGCTGCTATCACGTGGGGAGCATGTAATTCCGATCCCGGGAACACGTTCGATTGAGCATTTTCGGGAATGTGTCTCCGGCGCTGAATTGACCCTTTTGGAAGCTGATCTTGAGCGTATTGAAGCGGTGTTGCCAGTCGGTTGGGCGCACGGAGACCGGTATTCAGAAGCGCAATGGATTGGGCCTGAGCGATATTGCTGAGACTCCGATGGGTCGTGTTCTTTACGGAAGAACCGGCGCACCATTCAATGTTCTGTTTGAAGCGCTTAGGAAAATAGCGATACGTCACTTCTTCGATCGGATGGCGCTTTCTTGCAGGTTGAAACCGACTGTGCGGTTTCATATTTTAACCGTAGGTCCCAACCAGCACTTCCATGAATAATGAGCTTTGCAATATGAATGATGCCAGTACGAAAGAAACCTTTTCATTTCAGACTGAAGTGGGGCAACTGCTAGATATCGTTGCTGGGTCACTTTACTCCAATCGGGAAATTTTCCTACGGGAGTTGGTGTCCAATGCGTCTGATGCCTGCGACAAGCTGCGCTATGAAGCCCTGACCACACCCGCTCTCGCTGAAAACTCTCAGGAATTTGCTATTTCTCTCGACGTCGACAAAAAGGCGAAGACGCTCTCTGTCTCAGACAATGGCATCGGAATGAGCCATGACGACTTGCTGGAAACGCTTGGAACAATTGCAAGGTCTGGAACAGGTGCATTTGTCGAAGCATTGAAATCCAGCGACAAGGATGCACCGGAACTCATTGGCCAGTTTGGCGTTGGATTTTATTCCGCGTTCATGGTGGCAGACCGCGTCGATGTCCTGACGCGTAAAGCAGGTGAGGACGAAAGTTGGCAGTGGTCATCAGACGGGAAAGGCGAGTTTACGATTGAACCCGCAGAGCGCGATGCGCCCGGTACGACTGTGGTGCTGCACCTGAAAAAGGATGCGAAAGAGTTTCTCGAAGAAATCCGCATCCGCCAAATCATCAAGACCTATTCCGAGCATATCAGCTTCCCGGTTAAACTCGGCGAAGATACGCTGAACGCAGCCTCCGCGATTTGGACGCGCGCGCCCAAAAACATCACTGAAGACCAACACACAGAGTTCTATCACCACGTCTCGCATGCATTCGACAAGCCCTGGCATGTGATGCACAACCGGGTTGAAGGCGCAGTTAACCACATAAGCCTGCTCTACATTCCTTCGGTCGCGCCCTTCGACCTGTTCGATGCGGACCGCAAAAGCCACGTTAAGCTTTATGTGAACCGCGTCTTCATTTCCGATACGACAAAAGACCTGATCCCTACCTACCTGAGATTTCTGCGCGGTATTGTGGATTCGCAGGATTTGTCGCTCAACGTCTCGCGCGAGATGCTGCAGTCGGATCCGAAACTGGCCAAAATCAAAACATCGATCACGAAAAAGGTGCTGAGCGAGTTAAAGAAGAAATCCAACAAGGCACCTGAAGAATATGCGGTGTTCTGGAAGAATTTTGGGGCTGTGTTGAAGGAGGGGCTGATTGAGGATCCGGCATTGCGCGACAGGATCCTAGAGGTTTGCCGGTTCTCTTCCACTCAAAGCGCTGATCTGACGAGCCTGTCCGACTACGTGGGCCGCTGCAAAGATGGCCAGGACGCGATCTATTATATGGCCGGTGAAGACGCGGCAAAGATTGCTCAATCTCCGCATCTCGAAGGCTTCAAAGCCAAGGACGTAGAAGTTTTGCTGTTGTCCGACCCGGTTGATGAATTCTGGCTGCAACACGTCACCGAATTTGAAGGCAAGCCCTTCAAATCCATCACGCGTGGCGCAGCGGATTTGGATAAAATCGCCAGGGATGAAGACGCTGACGACAAAAAGGATGAGCCAGAGGCGCCTGATATCGCCGAGCTTGTCGCGTCGATCAAAGCAGAACTATGCGATGCGGTGAAAGACGTGCGCCTGTCCAAGCGTCTGACTGATAGCGCCGTATGCCTTATCGCGGATGAGGGCGACATGGATGTCAACCTTGAACGTATACTAAAGCGGCATGGTCAACTGCAGCAAGGTATGCCTCGTGTGCTTGAGTTGAATCCAGACCACAACATTATCCGAAAACTCGCAGAGCGGGCGAAAAGCGATGAGGCTGAATCCGATGACTTGCTTAAGGATGCGGCCCATTTGCTGCTGGATCAAGCGCGGATCGCGGAAGGCGAAGTGCCATCCGATCCCGCCGCATTTGCACGCCGGCTCGGTTCGGTCATGGAAAACGCTTTGTGAGAACGAGCTGAAATTGCGCAAGTTGTCTGGTCCCCCGAACAAAGAGGTCGTCAGGCTCTGTTTACAATACGGGCACCAGAGGCGACCAGTGGAAGTCTTGGTCCAAGGCCTCACATAGGCAAGGATTTCAGGCAGACATAGCCCGGTAGAGCGAGTGCCGCAGATTAGCTCCAATGTGCGATCTTCCGGTCAAGAAAGGACCTCATCTACCTAGAGAGCATGGCCGACTCCGCCGGAGTCGCCAATCCGACGGGCAATGCGGCAAAGAACAGTTTTGCAATGGCGCTCGCCGCGGGTGGCAACGGACCCGAGGACTATGTACCCCACACTAAGAGTTTCCTGGTCCAGCTTAAATGCGAACGTCGTGCAGACAGATCGAACTTAGAAACGCTCTAATCGGCACTCGGGTAACAAGGATGCAGTTTTTGCACGGTCACACAGTGCGGTTCCCTCGGTACTAACCGTTGCGGCGGCGGCGGCTACGCCCCATTTCAAGGCCTTCGCGGGCGGATCGCCACGTGAAAGTGACAACGTAAAGGCGCCCACCAACGCGTCCCCTGCCCCAATTTTGCTGCGCACCGGAACCTGTGGGGCGTGACAAAAGAATTTCTTATCGCCGGCGACCATAACTGACCCTTCAGCGCCGTGTCCTGTTACAACAATTCGCGCAACACCGCGCTGGACTAAATTTTCCGTAAAAGAAACATTGTCGGCGATGGATCGCATTGGTTGTGCAACTGCTTTTTCGATTTCACTGCGGTCCAGTCGCAGAACATCAAGAGGAGCGACAGGAGTATTGATCAGACGCAAGAGCGGCGCCTTTGAAGTATCGACGACCAGACGTCCGTTGCACCGCGAAACTACATACTGCACTTGTTGTGGAAAATTTTCCGCTAGACCATTGGCAACGCCACCGCTGAGTATAACAAGCCCATCGCTTGGTACCGTGCCTGAAATCTGGTCAAGAAGCGCTTGAGCTTCGCCATAACCCATCAGGCTTCCGGGTAAGGTGAAGCGGAACTGTTCGTTCGTCTCATCATCGGTGACCGCCAGACTGTAACTCGTCTCTCCAACAACACGGTGTTCCACGATGGGGACTTTTTCCGACGCCAATAAGTCCAATAAGCGATCGCCCATTGGCCCTCCGACCACGACAAATGCCTTCACACTGCCGCCCAGTTTCACAATCGCCCGCGCGGCGTTCACTCCTCCTCCGCCCGGATCAATCTGCGGCATTTGACAATATAGCTTCGGCCCCGGAGTTACACGCTCTGTTGAGGTTGCATAATCGACCGCAGGTTTGAGGGTGATTGTCAGAATTTCGGACGGGATATACCTTCTCCTGTGTCAGTGAATTTATTCGTTTCTAAAAGCTAAAATCTTCTTAGAAGGCGCTAGCAGCCTAATGCAATCAAGTTACCTCGTTTACAGCATTATTTCCTAACCACTCATCCACACGGGACAAAGCGTAGGCTGGCAAAAGTAAAGCAGCGAACGCTTTTAAATAGTAGGGGTTTGCTGGTGCATTATTCGTAGCCATTTGCCATCATCCTGGAAATAAGAAGAGGTACAAAGGGCTTCGTACAGCGGTGTGTCGCTTCGTTCAGCTGAGACATGATAGGCCAGAAAGGCGAGGTTTTTTTCTTTTTTGAAATAGCGCTCAGTAATGACAACTGACCGCCATCTCTGAGCAACACTACTCTCCCGCCAAAGGGCATCTCCTTGGAGGATCCCTGCTGGATAGGGAAAAACGAAGACAGCATCGCTTGCCGTCATATGCCTTGCACTGTCAGCACCCTCTGTCCAGAACCGCTCTTCAAGTTTCCAAATCTCGTCTTGGTCTGTCATAGTTTCTACTTTTCCGTGCCGTGTTAATTAACCATAAGAGATGGTTGTAACATTGAGACTGCGGCTCGCCGTTTGACGAAGGTGTCAGAGCTAACCCCATATTTTTCCGAGTTTCGTTATTGTTCCGAAACCTGATCCCTTAAGGCAAGAATGCATAATCAAGTGCCCGCAAAGTTAAGACGAGCACCGCCCAAATTATGACACCCCTCACTAATTTTGACTGTCCTTTAAACACAAGCGGATGCCCGAAAAGGTAGAGACCCAGCCCAATTGTACCAACTGACAGGGCACCGTGTATCAAATTCAGTTCCACTCTTAATTCCATTGAAAGCTCTAATCGGAAATCTTATCCAAGCTTCTCGGCTACGACCTTGACACAAATCAAGTGTCCGGCACCAGCCAGACCGCACAGCAACATCATATTTTCTTATTTCAAGAAGCCATTAAGCAACTCTGCTCGCCTCATCCCAAATCCTGCTGACAATATCTTCCAGTCAGTCTGATCTCAGAATTATTGCAAAACGCATGGTTTACATCAGCGTTTAATATCTGGTCCTCTAACGGCTTTAGAAGCCTAGTAACCATCATCTTTGATAAACAGGATCTGTTGTGCCAGCGTTTGCTGACGTCTTACAGCCATACGTTTCTTCGCCACTTCAAGCTTTTGATACGCTGCCTCTAATTGCCTTAACGCGCGGTCGCGTTGATCATGGAGACGTCTGATTGGTGAGCCCGGGTTGCCCAATGTCGACACTCCAACCTGCTTTGCAGATGGAAACCAAGAGTTCAATTCTCGAAGTGCCATGTCCCACGCTCGGTCCACTTCGAGAAAGCGCCGATAGGCCAAAAGCAGGACACGCCGGTTTGTTTCAATATCCCTGTGCATTCGTCAGTTACTCCTATTCAATTGTCCAACAACGGGCCAAATGGCTTGCTTCCCGGCTCCTACCCTTCGTTGTCTGTGTCGTTCACTCCGTTATGTATATCATGAAATCTGGTCACCACCGTGCGCCGTACATCTTCGGGCTGAGTGTCAAGGGCAGCGGTAAGCGCGCGCAACTCGCGGCGGGTCTGATGCAGATGATCCAGCAGACTGAGCACCACAGGAAGCGCATCCGTTGGCAACGACATGTCCTTCTTCAAATCACACAGAAGCCGAACGCGGGCGATGTCTACTTCATCAAATATCGGACCCCGGTCGCTTTGCGCAGGACGCACCCACCCTTCGCGTACCCAGATCCGAAGCTCTTTCAGGCTCACGCGCCGAACCTGTCCAACGACTGTTCGTTCATCGAAGCTCATGTGTTCCTCCGCAGTTCCTTGCGCGGATCGAAACTCGCGTGCTCACGCCAGCCTGCCGCAAGTTCTTCCATCCGTTTATCGATCTTTTCCGGAAGCACGATCCTGAGGCGCACAAACTGATCTCCGCCCGCAATCCCCTTCCCCTTGAGCCGCATACGATGTCCCGATGATACACCCTTCGGAAGAGTCATGACCACGGCGCCCTCTATTGTAGGGACTTCAACCTTGGTCCCTAGCACCGCTTCATCAAACGTAATAGGCAACTCAACTTCAATGTTAATTCCGTCCTGGACAAAAACGGGATGAGGACGCACGCTGACGGTAACAAAAGCGTCGCCTGCAGGACCCTGCCCGTAGCCGGGGCCACCTTTGCCGCGCAGGCGCAGGCTCTGGCCATCTTTGACCCCACGGGGAATTGTAATTTCGATGCCCTTGCCATCAGGCATCGTTACGCTCCGCTTTGCTCCCCGAGCAGCGTCCAGAAAATCGACGTCAATGTGGTACCTGACATCCTGGCCGCGCGCATGGAACTCCTGTTGGTGGCCACCGCTGCCCTGACGACGTCCGAACAACTCCGAAAAAATGTCTGAGGCGTCGTCGAAATTACCTCTGTCAACGCCGGAATCATAGCGCCGTCCAGCATCCTGTTCGGCATATTGGTGATAATATTGACGTTCTTGTCGTTCCTGACCGCTGGCGTCGATTTCTCCCGCATCGAAACGCCTGCGTTTTTCCGGATCACCTATCAGATCATTCGCGGCCGTTACGGCCTGAAACTCTGCCTGTTTTCCGGCATCGCCGGGATGCAAATCAGGGTGCAGTTTCTTTGCAAGTTTGCGATAGGCTTTTTTGATTTCGTCCTGAGTCGCCGCCTTACTAACGCCCAAGATCTTGTACGGGTCATCGCTCACCAACCTGCTCCCCGTCACTGAGGATCATATTTTTAACTTTTATCAAAAGAAGTACATCCGATTGTTCCAGTTCAGCTTATCCTTACTGAGTTTGCATCTACACTCTGCTCCACTCAAAGGTTAGACAAGAGCTTGCAGCAAAAAATCAATTGGATTTATGCAAATGGAATGCTGCAAAAACGCTACTATTAGGCGCGTGGCATGACCATGTTCTCAGGCGGCATCAGAAACTACCACATTTTTGGCTTCAAAATCTGAGACTTCTGCAACCAGTCACGTGCTTTATCTTCCGTCTCAAAGTGGAAGAACCGTATATCAGACTTGGCAAAGATCGACGACAACAAGGTCCCCCATTCTTCAAGTTTCGTATCACCAACAACTGCGATGGAGCCAAATTCACCACGATGTTTAAGCTCAAAGGCCAATTCATTCCATAAAGCGTCTAATGCCCAGCCATGAAAATCTTCAAGACGTAACAGCATTTTCAAAGGCACGTCCGCCAGGACCATAGCATTTTCGATCTCAGGCACTGCAGTATCGTCGTCAGCCTTCGTAAGCGTGCCTGACGCGCGCAGAGTAATGACGTTATTGTTTCGACTGTGTTCGATTTCGATCATTTGGGCCCTTTCTTTCGCTCAAATTCGCAGCATCTGCCCGCTTTAATTCTCAACGTCATTATACGAAACAAAACTCAAACAAGACGCTTTTGTCCCTAAACTGAAGTCAAAATCCGATCGAACTGGACTAATCCGTAAGCACTGCTGCAGCACCTGTTCTGGCCATTTTTATCACTCCAAATCGAATGCTGAATGGAGCGTCGGGCAGTGAACTGATAAGCCCTTTTTCTCTAGCTCCTTTTGCATCTGGGACATCCCTCTGTCGTAGTCTCCGTGAACAAGAAAAATCTTCTTGGGCTTCCCTGCGCGAGATGCCCAATACAAAAGCTCTCGCTGGTCAGCGTGCGCAGAAAATCCATTGATCGTGTAAATGTCTGCTTTGACCTGAATGTCCTCTCCGTAAATACGGACATGTTTTGCGCCATCAACGATCTGGCGCGCCAGCGTACCTTCCGCAGCAAATCCTACAAAGATGACGCTGCAGTCCGGACGCCAGAGATTGTGTTTCAAATGGTGGCGTACACGTCCGCCAGTACACATTCCTGACCCTGCCATAATCACCGCCCCGCCCCGAATTCGGTTGATCGCCATGGAATTCGCTGTTTGGCGCGTAAAGCGCAGCCCTCGCGGATTAAAAGGCTTTTCACCGGCAAGCATTTCATCGCGCACTTCATCACTGAAACCGTCCGCATGACGACGGAATATCTCGGTCGCGGATACAGCCATAGGACTGTCCAAAAAAATAGTCAGTGATCTGGGCAATTGCTTGGCTTCAATCGCCTTTTTCAAATGGAATAGGATTTCCTGCGTCCGCTCCATCGCGAATGTGGGGATCACGACATTTCCACCGCGGGAAATAGTCTTGCTGATCGCTTCCACAAACTCAACAACTGAGGTGTCAAGGTTCTTGTGCATTCTGTCGCCATAGGTGGTCTCCATAACCACATAGTCACAATTCGGCGGCGGTGTTGAATTTGACAGAACTGCATGACCCGGGCTGCCCAGATCGCCGGAAAAAACGATCCGCCGTTCAATTCCACTTTCTGTCGCTTCCACAATAACAGAGGCAGAGCCCAGAATGTGGCCGGCATTGATGAAACGCACCGTTACAGCATCATTCAATACAATGCCTTCATCGTAAGCGGCATTTCTCCCGAAGAAATCCAGAGCGTTCAATACGTTGATCTGATTGTAGATCGGCTGGATATCCTCTTTTCCACCGCGCTGCCTACGCCTTGAGGCTCGTGCTGCGTCCTCTTCCTGAATGTGTGCTGAGTCCATCATAATCAGTTTAGTCAGATCACGGGTTGCGGCAGTAGTGATGATCTCTCCTGTAAATCCGCGTTTGACAAGCAGGGGAATACGACCACAGTGATCCAGATGCGCGTGGGTCAGCAGAAGATAATCAATTTCTGAGGCTTCGAACCCAAATTCGCCCGCGTTCTCTTCGTCAGCATGTTTTGCACCCTGAAACATTCCGCAATCGATCAAAATCTTCAGTCCTCCTGCCTCAAGCAGATGGCAAGATCCGGTGACGTTTTGGGCAGCACCGTGAAATGAAAGCCTCATCAGGTCGGCTCCTTTTTGTATTTGCGATTATCCTGTTTGCAGCTAGAGGTTTCCCGAAATTTCGATGAGCGGGTCACCTGCCTGCATATACCATTCAGCAATAATCTTCAGAATTTCATCAGACGTCTCTGCAAAACAGAACAGCTCCTCATCCTCAGGATCAATAACCCCTTCTTCAACAAGATATGGAAAGTCGATGGCACGGGACCAAAATTCGCGCCCCACCAGAACAACTGGCAAAGGCGTGATTTTTCGCGTTTGTACGAGCGTCAGCGTCTCAAACACCTCATCCAACGTGCCATAGCCACCAGGAAAAGCTACAAGTGCCCGTGCACGGTTCAGAAAGTGCATTTTCCGCAGCGCAAAGTAATGAAACTGGAAACAGAGCCCTTTTGTTAAATAGGGATTGGGAAACTGCTCATGCGGCAGCGATATATTCAGACCAATTGACTTTGCCCCGGCATGGAATGCCCCACGGTTCGCCGCCTCCATTATCCCCGGGCCACCGCCTGTCATCAGGGCAATCCTTCCGCCGGCCCGGACCTCTTTCATGCGGCCGATAGCGTCGCCGAATTCCTGTGCAATATTGTAGTATCGGCTTCGCTTCAAAACACGCTGTGCAATTGAAACTGCCCTTCGCAAATTAGGGTCTTGAGGGTGAGCATCCAGTTTGCTGCGTTCCTTATCCAGACGCGCTTGCGCAGCGAGGGGTTCGGGAATTCGGGTTCCGCCAAATACAACTATCGTATGCTTCACCTCATGATCCGCGAGCCCGTGCTCAGCTTTCATGAAATCAAGCTGCAGACGCACACCTCGCATGTCATCGGACTTCAGAAAGGCAACGTCTTCGGTCAGCTTGCAGATACCCTTCGCTTTTCAGGATCGCAGCAACCCTTGCTGGGGCATCCTTGTCTTCCAGGGCAGCCTTTGGAGACTGCCATGGCAAAGGCACATCCCGCGTCTATGGGTGCGGGTCCTGGGACTTCGCCTGTCGGAAGCGTTATGGTTTCTCGCTTTTTCACTATCAGTTCCCTTACGCATCTTCGGTGCTGTCACGAAATCAAAAAGGTAATCTATTAGTGAAACAAGTGTCCAAGAAGTTCAGTCATCGGTGCCGAAAACCCACATTATTTGATCCAAAACCTCCCAGCACTTAAGCTCACGCGCTCCAAATATTGTCTCTCTATCGGGCCGGGCTCGTCGGAGGCCTTCCAAATGTGAACGACTGAACACTGCCTATTCATTCTCGTCCGGGAAACTGTCCGGAGCGTTGATCGAAATCAAATTCAATTCCCATTATCACTACCGATGCTATGCGCGACAAGCGTCAGGCTAATTCCATGCAGCCAAAAGAGCCATAGAGGCATCGCTAGTCGGTAGTCTCGGTTGCCTCCCAGTCGGGTGAACGAAAAACATTGAGCATGAAGTCAATGAAGCTGCGAATACGTGGCATCATGTGCCTGTCGGGCAGGAAAACAGCGTAGATCGCCGTATCATCGACGGCAGTGTGTTCAGGAAGCAATTGCACCAGGCGCCCATCGGCAATCGCCGGACGGGCCAAATGCTCGGCGATCCGCATTGCACCCACACCAGCAAGGCACATCTGATAAAGTGACATGCCCTGATTGCTCCGGAAACGGCTTTCGGCGCGAAACGTCACTTCCTTCCCATCCTCCAGAAACTTCCAGCGGTTTAGATGCTCGCGGCTGCCATCCCAAGCCACACAAGGCATATCTTCCAGCTCGGATGACCGCGTTGGCAGGCCATGGCGAGCAACAAGTGCCGGGGTCGCCACGACGATGCGTTGCAACCCGCAGAGCCGCCGATGCATAAGGCTGGAATTACCCAACTTTCCCATGCGGATCGCGACATCGATCTGATCGTCGATCAGGTTCTCGGTGTCATCGGTCAGACGCATTTCAAGCGAAAGGTTGGGGTGCTGCGCAAGGAAGTCCGGGATTGCTGGCGTGATCCGGTCCAGACCGAATGCGATGGGCACGGAGACGCGCAGCAGTCCTTCGATTTGTGTGTCGCTGAGTTGCCATTCGGCCTCCGCCGCCTCTACCGCGGCCAGCACCCGGTGAGCGACCTCAAGAAAGCGTTGCCCTTCGGGAGTCAGGCGATGTCCCCGTGTGGTCCTGTGCATAAGCTTCGCACCCAGACGCGTTTCCAGCCGCTGAATAGTCTGGCTGACGAAAGGTTGGCTGACCCCGAGACTGTGCGCGGCGGCCGTGAACGCCCCGGTTGCGACAACGGCCTGATAAACCCGCATCTCCAGAAGTCTATCGTCCTTCATCGTCCTATGCCCAAATCTCGCATTAAACCTCCGCCAATATATTGCAGTGAAGGATAACAATTATTGTAGTTATTGCATTGAATATTCATCAAACAGTCCGCATCCTCTGTCGTCAGACGATCGTGGCACACTGGCCGCTACAGCCCAAGGGAGTAAAAGCCATGCTGGATCTCGGAAACCGAGTTCCAATTTACCAACCCGAGCAGGAAGGGTCTGATCTTTCCTGAACTGCCGGAATTCGACAACGTGGAGGATGATCGCCGCCACCGCAAAGAGCGCTTGGTCGCTGCCTGCCGCGCCTTTGCCCAGCAAGGGTTCGACTATGGCTTTGCCGGGCACCTGACCATACGAGACCCCGAACGCCCAGACCTATACTGGACAAACCCGATGTGCGTCCATTTCGATAAGGTGAAAATGTCGAACCTGATCCTCGTCGATCACGCTGGCACGGTGATCGAGGGCGACTATGCGGTGAACCGCGCCGGCTTCGTGCTGCACGCCAACGTCCATGATGAGCACCCCGATATCATCGCCATGTGCCACGCGCATACCACCTACGGCACCGCGTGGTGCGCCACGGGTCGCCCTATCGACCCGATTACGCAGGACGCATGTGCATTTTTTGAGGACCATGTCGTGATCGGCGAACAAGGCGGTGCGGTCGCCGTCGAAAACCACGCGGGCTCAGACGTATCCAAAGCCTTCAAGGGCGTAAAAGCGGCGCTGCACCAGAACCATGGCCTGCTGACCGCAAGCCGCCACAGCATCGAGTCGGCCGCCTTCTGGTTCATCGCGCTAGAGCGGTGCTGCAAACAGCAACTCGATATCGCCGCCTCTGGCATCGATCCGATCCAAATACCCGAGGATCGTGCACGCTACAGCCGCGAGCATGTGGGCAGCGAGTATATCGGGTGGCTGCATTTCCAAACGATCTGGAACCAGCTTATTATTGACCAGCCCGATATGTTCGACTGAGCTGGGTCACCGGCGACCGAGGAAATCCCGAGGACGCAGATGCGCATGAACCCCGAAGAGTTTGATGGATCTTGTCAGAACAACTTGGCTTGATGCGCGAAGGGCTTATTCATAGTTCCCTAAAATCTGTGTCGCAGCGAACGTCTGCTATCGCGGGAGACCCAAAAACTTCAGAAACGGCTTCGGTTATGAGCGGGTTTTTGAAATAACTTGAATGACGGCTGAAGCTGTTGTTTGCGATGCTTCAGGTTAGGTTTGGTTTTGCACCGGAATGTTTTCAAGCTATGCCGAGAGCCCGGTCGATGGCAGGCACTGCGGACACGAGTCCGATCCGCTGGGCTTCGTCCCGTAAGCGGTTGAGCGTGGCTACCGCCTCATCATCGCGCGCGCCTTGCTCCCATGCGGTAAGCCCGCGCGCCCGCGCCGAGTA
Organism: uncultured Alphaproteobacteria bacterium; assembly: GCA_963796445.1. Taxonomy (GTDB): domain Bacteria; phylum Pseudomonadota; class Alphaproteobacteria; order Rhodobacterales; family Rhodobacteraceae; genus Roseobacter. The sequence continues at coordinate 600,291 of CAWCLQ010000012.1, forward strand.
GTATTCCGACCATGGGAGAGTTTCGCCCGGCGGAAACGCCGCAAGAGCATCGGCATAGCGGCTGACATCGTTCCAGTCGCCCCGATCAAGCATGACTTCGATGGCATCCCGGAAGAAAAAAGGTTGGTTATGTCCGACACAGCCGCTTTGGATGATCGCTTCGGCTTCTGCCAGCGCGTCATCCTGTTCTTTCGTATCTTTTGTAATTCGGGAAAGATGTCCCAGCATTCTGGGTCCACCGAAAGAGAAACCCAGTTCCCGCGCCGCTGCGATCGACGTTCTGATCTTGGAAAGTGCCTCAGCCGACCGGCCCTGCGCATTCAGCCGGACACCCATAAATGCCATCGCTTCTTGGCTGAAACGCACAGATCCGAGCTTTTCTCCAAGAGCCGAAACATAGTTCCCGTACTCTTCGGCCGTCGACCAGTCGTTCAGTTCTGTAGCGGCGAACAGGCAGGCCGTCGCGGCGTTGAGTTCGGCCCTGTCATGTCCGACGCGGCGCGCTGCCTCAATGACCGTTTTCCCCAGTTCAATGGCCTCACGGAGTTCGAGCCGAAAAATTTTAGTCTGGCATATCTGCGCGGCGTTTGCGACTTCCGTGCGACCGAAGCCGTGCTCTCGACAGATTTCGACACATTCGGAAAGCACGTCATGTGAAGTGCTCATACGACCGGCCACGTAGGCCGCGTCGCCTAGCCCGCCCAGCCCGCGCGCCTCCCCTTCGGCCGATCCGATTTGCCTTGCGAGATCGATGCTGTGTCTGTGACTGGCTTCGCAGCCAGTGATGTCGCCTTTCGGGAACAACAGATTGCCCCGCAAATGATGCAGGCGCATCAGGACGTCCTTGAGATTTTGCGCTTCGGCGATTGGTTGCGCCTCGTCCACAAGAGCAAGCGCTTCGTCTATGCGTTCAACGATGCGCATTGCTTCGGCGATACCCAACAGGGCGATGCTCCGTTCCGTTTGGTTGCTGTGCCTGGCAAGCGCCTCTTGCCAAGCGTCAATCGAACGTTCCGGTTCACCAAGCTCTCGCAGAAGTTCGCCTAGCATTGCGTTGAGGGCAAAAACGGTCGACGGCTCCACCGCAAGCGCCAGGCCGCGCTCTGCCAAGCGGCGGGCGTGTTCGAGCCTGAGAGCTTTTACCTGCGCCTCGGCCGCTGCGCGGTAGGCTTCGGCGGCACCCTCGTGCCCGGCCTGTTCCAGATGTTCGGCACGCAATGGCAGATCGCTCTCTTTAAACCAATCTGCTGCGGCGAGGTGCAGCTCATTTCGTCGGGATCTCAGCAGCGAGCCATAGATGACATCCCTGACAAGCGCATGCACGAACAGAAAATCTTCGCCCTGCTCCCGGACAAGCTGGTGCAGTGTAAGCCGTGAACAGTCGTAGCCGGTATCGTCAATCAAATGCTGCAACGCGACAAGGGTGAAGCGCTGACCGAGAACCGATGCGGCCTGAACGACAGCCTTGTCTGCGATCGGCAGCCTGTCGATGCGCGCCTGTACGATGCTCTGAATCGATCCGGGAACCTGAAACTCGCCGGTTTCCTCTGCACTCCGAAGAAGCTGTTCGAGGAAAAGCGGGTTGCCTGCAGCCCGTTCGATGCAGGTTCGTGCGAACTTGTTTGCCGTACCGACAAAGTTTGCCGCCATCCCCATAGCGTCGGCAGGGCTCAGCGGACCGAGATCAAAGGTCATGAAGGACGTGCTGGCGATCTGACCCCGCCAAGACGGACCAAGCGGATCGCCTTCGATTCTCGAAGTCAACACAATCAAAATGGGGGCGTCAGAAGCGCCATGACCAAGTTCGGCGATCTGCTGAAGCACGATCTTTTCCGCCCAGTGCAGATCCTCAAAAACGATCAGTCGTGGACGTTTGTTACTCAAGTGGCGGGCCAGTGCGACTACCGTCTGCAGCTTCCCGACATTGCGAGTGAGATTGTCCATCGCATCGTACATTGCCTGGCTCTCCGCCGACTGCGGCAGATCGAGAAGGTCGTTGAGGTGGGCCTCGCTTTTTTCCGAAACTGCTCCGTCGGAGATTGTCTGCCGCACTGCCGCCTGTCTGCTTTCCAGATCACCTGCGGCGGGCAGGTCGAGGAGACTGCGCACCAATATCCGCACAGGGTCCTGTCCCTTGCCGACACCGAAGTCGAGGATCTGAGAGCGATGACAGACGAAGCCGCGATCAACAGCGAGGCGGCAAAATTCAGTTGTCAGACGGGTCTTTCCGATTCCAGCATCGCCCCGGATATGGATGAGCTGTCCCTGTCTGGCGTCCTCGCAGGCTTCAAGTGCGATCCTGAACTGCCGGGTTTCTGCCAATCGGCCTACGAACGGACGGTCAGGAGGCGCATCAGACGAGGTTTGGCTTCCGTGCACTGAATAAACACGAACCGGGACGGCCAGTCCCTTCACCGAGATTTCTCCCATATCAGTTGCTGCGAGTGCGGTTCCAACAGCCCGACGGACCATTTCAGAGACATACACATCGCCTGCCAGCGCCTTGTCTGTAAGCCTTGCGGCAAGGTTCACGGAATCTCCGGTTACCGTGTAATGGCTGTCTGATCCGAATCCGCTCGCTACGACTTCTCCGCTGGCAATCCCTATATGGGCCTCCAAAGGGCGGCCAATGCGCTCCGAAATGCCGGGCATTGCCTCCTGAATCGCGACTGCAGCGCGGACAGCTCTTTCCGCGTCGTTCCCATGCGATACTGGCGCGCCGAATACGGCCATCACGCTGTCGCCGACATGCTTGTCAACTGTTCCTCCGAAGTCGCGGATGAGTCCATCGACTACTTCAAAATAGACAGCAAGTAACTCATGCACTTCCTCAGAATCGATTGACGATGACAGTCTGGTGAACCCAGACAAATCAGCAAACAGAACCGTCACTTGCCGTCGTTCGCCCGTGTGTTGCTGCGCAATTACCCCAGGGTCCTGCGCACCAACTGCAACGGCCTCATCTGGTTGATCATCAGCACCGAGGCTTGCAATCGCTTCCAGCAGCTTGCGTCTGTGTCCCACCGCGGTGACACCGATATCCTTCAGATCATCAGCCGTAAGATGAGCGAGCACCTGCCCATCGACACGGTTCTCCTCAAAGGCGACGAAATATTCGCCAAGCCCGAGACCTTCAAGCCAAGCGCGTATATCGATCTCCATGCGGACGATATCCTTAGTCTGTTTGTTGTCTGTACCAGAAAATGTGTCGTTGGGTCTATTGCGAAGGGTCAATAAGGCCCGATCGACGACGTCAGCGAGCGTCCGAAGGCGGCTGAATGCGCCATTTGGAAAACATGAGCGAACGACCGCAAAGTCCGGCGATTTCAACCGGTCGACGCAACACTCTATTCTTTTTGGAAAGATGGAGTGAGCCCTATAAAGTATCGTCGCCGCATATTTTTCACGGACAAACAGAAGTCGGATATCTGGGACCGCTGGCAACGCGGAGAGTCGATGAGCTCGATTGGGCGGCTGTTTGATCGCGCGTCGTCTTCGATCTATCCGCTCCTTGCGCGCACGGGCGGTACCCTGTTCAACAGTGACCATGGCTTTTCCGGCTCTGTCTTCTTTGGATTGCTGTGTAAAACGCACAGCAATAATGGGCCGCAGAAACGGCTGCGGCATAGCGCAGTTGTAGCGGAGTAAAAATCCGCCAGTTTGTGTCCTTCGTTTATTCGGAGGGCGGGAGATGTATTCTGTGGATATTTATAATCGTGTGCGCCGCGCTTGTTTGATGCCTGCGCAGCCCGAATGGTCTGGCGTATTAGGGTCGCGCTGGTTGGCTTTTCAATTTGGCGGCTTCGGGCTCGGAACGGTCCTTCAGCGAATTTTGGTGAGTGTCGGCTCTGCCGCGTTGAACAGCCGTTCACGACTGGAAATTCGAACTTTTGGTTCTGGATGACTGCTTTCACCAGCACCGGACCTTCGCTGCGGTCACAATGAAGGTCTCAGTTGCGGACTTTGCCGACTTTTGGTTTTCGTACTTTGCTGACGCAGCATCGTTTCGCGCTTGCGGCATTTCTGCCGCTGCGGTGCAGCTAACGTAGCTAATGCGGCCATTCAACCCCGCCTTTTGACGTCAATTCTAAACGGCCTTTTCGCTGGGCGGTGCCGAGATCATTGAGACGCGGCCAAAGCAATGTCTTGCTGACGCAATATTGCTCAGTCAAAAACCCCTCACGTCCTCGGCAAGCAAGGTACGAGGATGCATCCCTGGCCATTGAGCCTAGGGTTTTGGCCGATCGTCCCACCGTCTCAACAGCCAATACCATTGCTCTGGGTTTGCTATGATCCGCTCGGACAGGCTGTCATTGAAGGCGCGGGTCATGGTTGTGCTATCTGTGAAGGGTATTGGCGCTTCGAAGACCACACTAAAGGTATTCCCGTCATTGAGGCGAATGCCATAGGCGGGGATCATGGGTAGGTCGTATTTGAGAGCAAGCTGGGCAGCAGACAGGGAGGTAAGTGCATCGACACCAAGAAACGGCAGGCGGACACCCTCAGCGTATTTTTCATCTAATAAAATGGAAATGATTCCGCCATTGCGCAGATGACGTACGAGCGCCCTTGTGCCGACCTGACCCGTGGCCAGGATCGGTTTCCCACCCGCTTCGATACCAGCAAGAATCCGACGCTCGTAGTGACTGTTTTTGTTCGGGCGGTAGACCGCGCCGCTTTCAAGTCCATTCACTTTTAGTACGGCGCGAATGGCCTCCCACTGACCGAAATGGCCCGATACAATTATTGCCCCTTTTCCAACTGCGTTTGCGTCCGCTATTGCTTTCAGGCCAGGGCCAGAAACCTTAAATTTATGGTGTTGCGTCTGGAATTCAGCGTCGTGATATATCTCAAAAAGGGTACGCCCCATTTGGCGGCCCATCTCCTGACCAAGCCTTGCACGCTGCGAGGATTTCAGATTGGGGAAGATGCGCTTCGCTTCACGGTCAAATCGTTTTCTTGCTGGCGGGAACCAGCGCAGGATAAAACCCAAGGTTGTCCCTAGACCACGCGACCTGACGTCAAAGGCGCGCCACCGGAAAACCGTGAGGGCGGACCACAAAGGCAAGTATCGGGCGAAATGCAGAACGGATCTGAGTGTTGTCAACGACATGATACTGTATGCTCGGAATTGGGTGCTTTACCAATCGAATTCGTAGGGACCGAATGGGCAATTCTCCGTTTCTTGACGAATTTTAGAATTCGTCAATTTCAGGGACATTGCCCAGCCTCATAAGAAATTCTGGAGGTCCGACTTCTCCACTGTTTGGGTCTTCGCTGACCACATAGGCGTCAGCACCTGCACAGTCTTCGTTCTGGGCTTCGCGTTCAGCTCTGTTTTGGGCCCCAGATGCGGTTGAATATTCGAACTGCTTGTCGATTTTCAGGCCAGCCTGCCCGTTGTACCCAGTCTTCGTTTCAACATAAGTCTGGCAGATATAGTGGGTTTTTTCGGGGGATCGCTCTGCGTCTGTCATGGATGGATCCTTATGATCGGCTTGGACAATTGGAAGTTCTGGGAACGGCCATGGCCGATTTCAGCCTGATTGAAGTGCCTGTTTCCCAGCGGAGCACTTAACGCACACAAAGCCGCCGAAGTTCAACTACCGCGTTGAAGCGGCTTTCGTGCGACGCGATTTGGACGCTGCTGAAGCTTTGGTTTCTGGTGGCGTGTTCGCTTCTCTTTCAAGGCGGGCGTTGCGCAGTCGGGAATTCTTGGCGTCACGTTGTTCCGTTTCTTCGTCGACCATTTGTCTGACAACACGCGTCGTCTTATCCATCGGGGTTTCCGGTTTCGCGTCATACACTTTGAACGGAGTGTTTTTTGTGAGTTTCGTCATTTTTCAGTTTCCTTTGTGGTTTAGCGTCGGCTGGACCAAGCGAGGTCTTTCAAACCAGCGCTAGGTGGTCGACCTTGCCTTGGGTGTGCCGTGATGGTCGTGTGGGTGGATTACCCATGAGTTCTACTTTGATGTCCGGCGCGGCCATGGCATGCATCAACGCATTGTATTTCATCTGGAATCTCACCTCGGAACCCACCTTTGGCAGGGTTCGGGGCGTTCCAATGACAAGATGATCGCTGGTTGCGCCGATCAATGTGCTTCCAACAGGCATTGCAAGCCCCAGAATGTCGGTGTCCTGATGTCCCATCGCGAGGATCATGCGCGCAGAGGCAGCACTGGTTGTCACAATGCGAAGTCGTTCCGTAGTTGGATCGATCAGGGCGATAGGGGAAGGCGGGGGTTTTGCATCCGTTTCGATAACTTCGGCAACAACAGTGAAGGCGTCCGTGTGCATCCCGCCGATCTGGTCCCCTGACACTGGCTCAACACCCAGAAGGATCGCCTCACCCAGACGGAGGTCATTAACGCGACCCGTCGCGTGTTCGCCAAGCGCCCAAGGCAGGTTGGCAGAATTTCCGCCAGACACGATCTTTAGGAACGGGCCGCATATACCCTCAATCTCATTCGCCAGATTACAAAGAGCCGCCATTTGAGAGGCCGTAGGTGAGCGCCTGTTCAGGCAGGCAAAGTTTGCGCCAATGCCTTTCAACGCAACACCCGGCATTTTCATAACCTGCTGGGCGATGTCCGCCAGATTCTCTGGCAAGATCCCTTCGCGCTGATCGCCCATCTCGACCATCAGAATGATCCCGTGGACGCGACTATGACGCAGTGCGGCGGCGGCCAGTGCCGAAATGACCAAAATCTCTGTGTTATAGCTCGCTTCGCAGGACTGAACGACTTGATCGGCCTGGCTTAACATTGGCGTACGGATCAGAGTGACTGGGCATGTGATGCCTGCTTGGCGTAACCTTTTCACATTGCTGATACGTGCATCTGCAAGCCCCAAGACACCACCATCGAGCATAGCCTGAGCGATCGCAGGATGCCCGCAGACAGCTTTGGTAACGCCCGTGACGCCGATCCCACGCGAGCGTAAGCTCCTAACGACGGCTTGCGTGTTGCGACGTATCTTGCTGAGATCCACTTCTATGCGCGGGCAGCTCATATCGCGGCGATAGGTGGCCTTTGTGTCAAACCGGGGTAGGCAGCCGCCACTATGCCGAGTAAATGAGCCACCGGTCGGGCCAGCGCATCGGTCACAGGAACCCCGAGTTTTTGCGACAGTGCCGCCATGGTGTCGGTGATTTCGGCTTCGGTCATCCCTTCGTGATTGAGCGTGACACCGATGACCTTTGTATCGGCAAAGGCTTCAATCAGGGCAATCTCACTTGCAGGGGTGGGCATTGGCATATTGGGAAAGTCGCAGCGATGTGCACGTTTGGGGGCGTGCTGAAGGATGACTGCATCCGGCTGACTGCCCCGCAGAATAAAAGCAGATGTGCAGAATGCGGGATGGCTTAGTGCGCCCTGGCCTTCGATTAAAATAACATCGGGTTGTTCAGCCTCAGAGGCCGCAACAATCGCGCCTTCAAGCTCGCCACAGCAAAACTGGGGCGGGACGGCATCCATTGCGATACCGTATTGAGCGCCTTGCATCAGGCCGGTTTGGCCTGTGCCGACGAGCACTGTTTTGATACCCTTCGCGTTCATGGCCCGGGCCAAAACGGTCGCTGTTGTCCGCTTTCCGATGGCGCAATCAGTGCCGAGAACTGCAATACGTAGAGCTTTGACACCACCAACACTACCATCGAACAGGCGCATGTTCTTGCTGGGTTTTGGCTTGCGTATGTCGCGGATCGTGACATTCCGTTCAGATGCAGCGTCGGCGATTTCATCGTCATCGCTTAGATATTCATGCAGACCGCTCACAATGTTCATGCCAAGCTCTATCGCTTTCAAAACAACCGCCCGGTCCGCGGGCGAAAGACGCCCTGTTGAAGGGGCCATCCCATAGATCAGCGTATCGGGAATGACAGCTTCATGGGCGACTGCGGCATCCAGATGACTGAAGATCGGTATGTGGTTTTTCACCTTGTCGAGAACGAAACCGCTATCTTGTCCGCTACAAGTGCTGTCGATGACTGAAAGGATGCGATAGGCTTGTGAATGGCGTACAAGGCCATTCGCCGTCTTGCCATCAATTTGCGCGAAGTTTTCCTCGCAATACACGACTGCTGATGGTGCAGCCGTGACGTGCATTTTTGAAGTCAGATTTGTGGGTTCGATCTGGGTTATTGGTGGCGCTTGAGCGCCCCTGACAGGGTGTCGGATGGTGTCGATAATTTCAGATTTGAATTCCATTGAAGTTCTCTTTTTATGGTCGGCACGGAGAACAGAGCTGTCCTCTCCTGCGCATTTTGAAGTAGGTTTCGCCGTACTTTTCGCCTAGTTGTTAAGCACGCACAGCCCCTTTGATTTTTGGAAATTTTTGTTGCACTCCCAGCGGTTTCCCGACCGGTCCAGATGGGCATTGGCAGGAATATCTATGACTTCGCAGCCTTGGTCTGACGCCGCATATCCGCGTTCGCACCTCCAACCGGTGCCGTAGGTTGCATTGTCAAAGTAAGCATTGGCGGGGATCACGACCGCTACACACACACCGGCTTGTTCAAAAAAACTACGCTCACATGTCCAAGGCTGACCGTATCCCGATCCATTCAGATAGGCGTTGGCCGGGACCGCAATGGCAGTACACAGGTCGCCAGTAGTTTCAAACCCACGTTCACAATTCCAAGTCGAGCCATAAGAGGCATCTGCCAAGTATGCATTTGCAGGCAGCACGATCTCCTGACACGTGTCATCGACCTTGGCGTAGCCGCGCAAACAATGCCACCGTTCGCCTGACGGGTCCAAAAACCCACCATCAGGTACCTCTACTGCAACACATGTAGCTTCATCGGTTCTGCGAAACCCATACAGACATTCCCATCCAGAACCGTAGGACAGGTTCGTGTCGTATGCATTTTGCGGCACGATAACAGCGACACAGGCATTTTCGTTCAACCGGTATCCAATATTGCAATCCCATCCATCACCGTAACTTTTGGCACTGGCATTCTCAGGCATTGGCTGAGCAGCGGTTTGGGCAAATGCAGGTGGTGCAAGCAGCAAGAAAGCGACACTCAAGCCAATAAATAGGACCATGATTGTTGGTGTGTCCGCTGGGATATGGGCAGTGTTAGATTGCGGAGGTCGCTGCTTCTTTACTTGTGATTTACGATCCATCCAACTCAAGCCCCGCAAGACACGCGTCTGCCAGATCCCGGCTTGGCGCATCAGTGCCCGGCAAAGTGGCCCAGCCTGTTTCCATCATCGCATTGCGCCGCTGAAAACTAGAAGCCTCCTGAAGTGTAGCCAATTTTGCGGCGCGTTCTGTATCAACTTGTGAAAGATTCAAACAGACCGGCACCATCGCCAATGTAACTTCGTTGGCAGCAAAGCTCTGAGCCATCTCATCTGCACTGCCTGCAGTTGTCCAACCGCCCCACGTGAAGCCAAGAATAGAGACAGCTACCGCGCCAACCAAGGTGCCGTAAACACCGGGTTTCGTCCATTCGGGAAATGTCATTTTTGATCCTCTGACGGAGAAAGCGCCGCCTCACTATTTTTGATTAGTTTGTGTTTGCGTTGGCTTGATCCTGCGCCAGAGCCAACTCCAGGTCTCGGTGATCCACTGCGCGCAGTTCTGTCTTTCCTGCGTCCCAATTGATCAATAGAAAAGTCGCTGTCCGTCGGTATGCCGCAAAGCTGTGGCTCAGCATGACGTCGTCGTCTGCCAACACTTCGTAATCACCCGCCGGCAGTTCATCGGTGTATCCCGCGACCACAAACGGATGAAGAAATGTCACAACTGACGTGGTCGTGCGCGATGACATCGGCAACCTTCCCAAACATCACATCCCTGCTAAAGGACGTGATAACTGAATTTTTATGATGGAGGATTGTGATCCGCTCTGGCAGGCTGATGCGCCTATGCCGCAGAGAACCGCAACTTTCGTACCTTTCACATAGTCTCTTAACGTCGAAAATACAACGTTTGATGACTCTGGAATCATTTCTGACCACCTATGCCCCAAAAGAGGTCAAGGTTGGCAAGCACAAAGGCACGTTCTGGATTGGCGAACGGATGTTGGCGTCCACCAACTTCGTTCAGATGTCGATTCTTTCAGCAATGCTTAACGCATCTTCCAGCTCAACACCTAGATAACGCACGGTGCTATCGACCTTCGTATGGCCAAGCAGAAGTTGCACAGCGCGAAGGTTGCCCGTCTTGCCGTAAATCTCCGCTGCTTTGGTTCGGCGAAGCGAATGTGTGCCGTATCTGAGCGACATCGGTGAACCTCTGCCTCATCCGCCTGGAGACTTCGCCGCATTGATGGAGGTCTTTCTCGCTGGCGAATGGCACATGCTCGACCCGCGGAACAACAAGCCGAGGTTTGCGAGAATTCTGATCGCGCGTGGCCGCGATGCCGCCGATGTGCCTTTGACCCAGACATTCGGGGACAACACTTTGACGGAATTCAAGGTCTGGACCGATGAATTGGCCTGACTGACCTTGTTTTCCTTCGCGGTGCACCATCGTAAATCGGGTAGCCAGTCCCCATATAGGTAATACCGATGCAAAGTATCCCGGTCCGGCATGGACGAGGAATTTAGCATCGGCCAATCAAAGGATCGATGACATGTCTTTCAAGGACCTGACCGCCAGGGCTGCGGCCGCAATGAAGCTGAAGCCTGCCGAAACAGCAAAGGCACCTGCCAAGGCGGACGCGCCCAAGGCCGTCGTCAAGGACGCGCCAGCGAAATCCAAGACATCTTGAGACGTGCAAAGGCCACGCGCCCCATTCTCAAAGGGAGCGCGGGCCACCCTCAGCAGCAACATGGAGGATCACAGCGATGGAAGATCTGACGAGCAAGACCGTCGCGGTGTTCGCCCGACCGTTCACTGTATCCGGCTTCAACGAGACGCTCCCGGCGGGAGAGTACGAGATCGAAACGGAGTTGGTTTCACCCCCGGATAAACAGGATCCCGTAGCCTGGAAGGCCTCCGTCCTGGTGAAGCTTCATCCCCGGATATCGCATCCCGGGCTTGCGCGGGCTCTGACCGTTTCCCTTGCCGAGCTCGACCACGCACGCGCCAGGGACAAGCTGACGGGCAAGGCGTTGTCCGACCTCTTTCTCGAGGAAATGCTGGCAGATCCGATGGTGCGCCTCGTGATGGAGGCTGACGGGGTGTCTGCAGCACATCTGCGGCATCTCTATTCTGGGCACCGAACGCCCCAGTCTGACAGGGATGTGCTGGACCCGAAGCCAGCGCACCAAGGAGCACGCGAAATTGCGTCAATCCAGGCTGCCGAAAACGAAGGCATGCCCTCGCGACCGGAAACGTCGCCGCCCTCGCGGAGATGCCTCGTAGCAGAACAGATATGACGGCGAACAAGGCCATGGCCGATGTGGCAGCGCCGGACATCGCGCCCGACAGGGCCTTGGGCGACATACCTCGAAAACGTCCTTGCCTGAGATGCGATGTTGTCTTCTGGAGCGAAGGGTTCGGAGAGCGGATCTGTCGGCGCTGCAAAAGGTTGAACGCCTGGCGAAACGCCGTGCCCGATAGCTCCGGGTCATCGCGCCGCCGCTGATCCGCATCGACTTGCATGCCGTCTTGCTCGAACCACACTGGACCCCCAAATTTTGGCCTGCCTCGACATCCTTCACACTACAACCTACCGATACCGTCAGGCGGTCTCTCTCGGACCGCATAGGCTAATGCTGCGTCCACGCGAAACGCGTGAGTTGCGTCTTTTCTCGCACGATCTGTCCATTACGCCGACGGCAGCCGTTACCTGGGCGCATGATGTGGCCGGCAACGCCATCGCCACCGCCATCTTTGACGGTCCGACAGATCATCTGGTGATCGAAAGCCGCGCCAGCGTGGAACTGACCGCGCCAGTCTGGCCGGTCTTTGCCATCGCGGCCTCGGCCGCCCAATACCCCTTTGTCTACGCCGCCGACGAATGGACGGACCTAGGTGCATTGACGGTGCCGCAATACGATGACGTCGATGGCCGCCTTGCCCAATGGGTCGAAGGCTTTGTCATGGCGCGCCCGACAGACACGCTGTCTTTGCTGAAGGACATCAGCAATGGTGTGTTCACGCAGATTTCCTATCAGAGCCGCGATGACGAAGGTACCCAGTCGCCGATCGAGACTCTCGACCGGGGATGGGGCTCGTGCCGCGATTTCGCGGTCCTGCTCGCCGAGGCAGCCCGCAAGCTTGCACTTGGGGCTCGCATCGTCTCCGGCTACCTGTCCGATCCAGAAGGCAGCCTTATCGGGTCCGCAGGTGCCGGGTCTACCCATGCCTGGGTTGAGATATACCTGCCCGGCGCTGGGTGGATCGCCTTCGACCCAACCAACCGGAGCGTTGGCTCGCAGAACCTTGTGCCGGTTGCAGTTGGCCGGGACATTCACCAGGTCGTGCCGGTCTCTGGCAGTTTTTCAGGAGGTCTGGGCGCCCTTAGTGATCTTTCGGTTGAAGTCTCGGTTCGCACCAGAAATCACGAGATCGCGAAGCTATCGGAGGACCGGACCAATCCGTTAGCTTGTCTAGGACTTCTAGGTGCCCGGGGCGTGCATTTCGCGTGCATGCAGTTCTGAAGGTCAGCAAAGCGTCGCCGAGGAGGCCTTCACGTGGCTCTTGCCGAATGGCGACTTCGTCTAAGCGAACTGTGAATTTGACGCCCGATCCTTGCTGCGAGCCGCACGAGTGGCCGCTTCTCTCGCTGCGCGGCGGCATGGAGTTTTTCGCTCATGCAGCATTTCCAGCGCTGCGAGCGCAAGCAGCACAGAATACGAATTCACGGTGTGGGCTCAACTCGGTCATCCGACTGTTTTTCTCAGATGACAGCTAAGCGCCCCTGAGCAGTCGTTCGGTCACGCAAAACCGAACTTTCTGCTTCCAATGACAGCTTTGGGCGATAGCAGACGCTAGTCAAAAATCCGCCTATCACTGCAACGCGGGACAATCCTGCCGTTCGCTGCGTAGGCTACGAAGTCCGCTTCAATCAGTCTTGCATATGCCAGCAGGTCGAAGAGTTCTTCGCCAATCCGAATATTTACCGAACTTTGGCCATCGCCATCGCCATCCACCAACGCCCACCGCAACCATCCTTCTAATTGCGCTTGGACGAACCATACTGATTTGACGTCTCGTAATAATCATTGAACCCAATGCGCTGGCGAAGTTCGGAGAAATCCATCTGGTTCGGGCGCGCGTCGTCGCGCATCGCACGCAGCGTTGTAATCATGGCCTGCATTGCAGAGGCCATCAGCGAAAGAGGATAGGCTGCAATGGAATAGCCGATGTCGTGCAGCACGACGTTAGGTAAGTCCGGGGTTGCGCCGCCTTCCACGATGTTGGCCATTTTCGGGCCGGGCAAGTTGGCACAGATCTCGCGCATTTCGGTTTTGGTTTTGGGAGCCTCAACGAATAGAATATCGGCCCCAAGCTCGGCAAACACTGTGGCGCGATCAATGGCTTCTGACAGCCCGTGTTCATGGCGCGCATCGGTGCGGGCGAGGATCAGGATATCGCTCCCTTGTGCGCGCAGAGCCTCGCGTTCGTCCACGGCCGCACGAATACGGTCATAAGCTTCGTCTCGGGACACAACGGCTTTGCCCGGTGTATGGCCGCAGCGCTTCGGTGCAACCTGATCTTCGATCATCACAGCAGCGCAGCCTGCTTTGGCGAAACCTGCAACAGTGCGGCGCACGTTCATGGCATTGCCATACCCGGTATCGCCATCCGCGATGAGAGGGATCGTGACAGCGTCGGTGATGTTGCGGGCCTGATCGACCACTTCGCCGTAGCTCATCAATCCAAGGTCAGGCGCACCGATCCGGCTGGCAGAGGCGGCAAAGCCCGACATGAAAGTCAGCGCATAGCCCTCTTGCTGGATCAACTTTGCAGATAGCCCATCAAAGCAACAGGGCATGATGTGGCAGGTGTCTTGCGCCAGCAGATCGCGTAGCGTTTTTACGTGGTTCATGATTTCACCATTTGAATGGGACGTAGAGAGCGAGGTCCGGGAAGATATAAAGGATGCCCACCGTAACGAGCATCAACGCAAGGAAAGGCCAGACACCGCGCGCCACGTTTGCAAGTGACGTGCGAGCGACGGATTGGATGACGTAAAGATTCAACCCGACCGGCGGGGTGATCAGTGCGCATTCAACCATGATCACCATGTAAATACCAAACCAGATCGGATCAAAGCCAAGACCAAGTGCCGCTGGCAGAAGAACAGGTGTCATGATGAGGATCATCGACAACGCCTCGAACACCAGTCCCATCAGCAAGAGCACTATGGAGACCACGATGATAAACATGATCGGCCCGTCGATAGTTTGCGCGAGGAACGCCGAAATGTCCTGCGGGATACGGTAAAGCGCGATGGCTTTGCCGAATACCTTGGCCCCGGCGACGATCAACAGGATCGCGGCAGTGGTGATGGCGGATTCGCGGACAGCCTCCCAGAATGTTGCCAATGTGAGGGAGCGCAGCCAGAACGTGACAATAAAGAGCGCCGCGGCAGAACCGATGGCCGCGGCCTCGGTTGGGGTAAATGCGCCCGAATAGAGACCCACGATGACAAGTGCGGCCAGTGCCACTGACGGAAGCGCACGTTTTGACGCGGTCATACGCTCTTGCCAGGTGGCCTTGGGAACGTCTTCAAAGTTGCCCGAAAGTTTGGCATGTAGCATCGCATAAACGATGAACAGCGTAACCAGCACAAGTCCCGGCCCAATCCCGGCAAGGAACAGTGCAATCACCGATTGTTCCGTAACAAATCCGTAGACGATCATTGGAATCGATGGCGGGATCAGTATGCCAAGTGTGCCGCCCGCGGCGAGCAAGCCATACACAAAACGCTTCTCATAACCGCGGTTGATCATTTCGGGGATGGCCACGGTGCCGATCGTAGCAGCAGTTGCCACAGATGATCCGGAAATCGCTGCAAACAGAGCACAGCTGATGATCGTCGCCACGGCAAGGCCGCCAGGCCAATGCCCCACCCAGGCCTGCACCGCAGCGAAAAGATCGCGCCCAACACCGCCTTTAAGCAGCAGGTTCGACATCAATAGAAACAGCGGCACAGCCAGCAGGATAAACCCGTTCAGGGTCGATAAAATTGATTGCGGGGCCATGAGAGGGGAAAACCCGCCCAGCAGGAGCATGCCAAGCCCCATTCCCCCAAGCGCAAACGCGACAGGCACGCCCAAGAGCAAAATGACAAACAGCGTCACAAGGATCAGGATAATGGTCATTCGTGTGTCGCCCCCAGGCTGGCGCTTTCAGCGTCTTTCAGACGCAAAAGCTCGACCACGCCTTGCAGTGCAAGCAGCCCAAATCCTACGGGCACCGATGCCTCTGAAATCCAGATCGGCATATTCAGGATCGACCCGGTTGTGCGCCCGCGCTCGAAACTCGTGTAGAAAATATCAAAACCCCAAAAGGCCACGATGGCCGAAAACACGATCACCACAATCAGCGCGATATAGGTGCAGAGGCGTTGTCCGGCATCCGGCAAAAGAGTTGTCACCGCATTCACCGTGATATGCCGCCGTAGGGTCAGCAGATGGGCCATCGCCAAAAGACAACCCCAGACCAAGCACAGTTGGCTAAGCTCTGCCGCCCAGATGGTCGGTTTGATAAAGAAATACCGCGCGATGACCTCGTAGGTCAGCATCGCACCGGTTGCGGCCATGAGCACGGCGCCAATCACGCAGGCTAGATGGGAAATGCGGCTAATCAAAGACATATGCACATCGAACGGACGGCCCGAAGACCGCCCGTTTCCAAAGGGTTAGCAAAAGCGTTTACGAGTCGGAATTCACGCCAAGGGCGTCAAAAATTTTCTGACCCGATTCGCCTGTGGCTTCCAGATAGCTGTCAAAGACAGGCTGCGCGACAGACTGCCATTCGGCAAGTTCTGCGTCAGTCAACTCGACAATTGTCATGCCATTCTCTTCGGCCGCCGAATAGGCATCCGCTTCGATCTGGCTCATCCGGTCGCGCACGTCGTCCTGAGCGACCTTGGCCGCCGCCTGAATGTGTCCCTGAACTTCAGGGTTCAGGCTGCCCCACCACTCCGTGTTAACCACGACGACGAATTCGATATCCGCGTGGTTCGTCTTGGTGATGGTGTCCATGACTTCCCAAAGCTTGCGGGACTTCACACCTGAAACCCCAGTCATGCCGACATCCACAGTGCCACGCTGGTAGGCTAGATACTGTTCAGATCCGGAAATCAGCGTCGGCGCGCCACCAGCGGCGCTCACGAAGTCACCGAGCGTTTTGCCAAAGACACGGACTTTCTTGCCTTCAAGGTCAGCAGGCGTACGGATCGGATCTTCTTGCGACAACAAAATCGCGCCACCGTAGGCCTGCCAATAAAGCACCTGCCCACCGGTTTTGGCGATCTCTTCTTCCAGCACCTCTCGGACAGGCGATCCTTCGGCTACTGCCGCGCGCACCTTGTCCTCGGTGTTGAAAAGGAACGGCATGTAGAACACGTCCACCACCGGCGCGTCACCCACATACCGCGTTAGCGAGGCAACGCCCGCTTCGATCGACCCGGCTCCAACCGCTGCGGGCACTTCGCTGTCTTTGTAAAGTGTGGCGCTGTCGTAAATCTCGACATCAATTGCACCGCCGGTGCGCTCTTCGACTTCTTTCTCGAACAACACAAGATTCTCACCCAGATGGCTTGTCAGCGGAAGCTGAAGCGAAATTCGCATCTTTTCTTGCGCCAATGAAGCTGTTCCCACTATCGACAGACACGCCGCAGCAACGAGGGTCTTCCTAAACATATCAATCCTCCCATTTTTTGTAACTGGATCATAACTACAGTTGTTGAATATACAACTCTCGCCAAAGGCGTACGCGAAGGCGGAGTCCAATCCGTCATGCTTGGGTGGGCGGCATGGTCGAAATAAAGCAAAGAAGTGCACAAGCGTCCGAAATTTGCCTCATAAACGGGGTCCGCGCGGCTGCTGTTTTTGCAACCGAGCCATGACGGGCCAGACTAATTTAGCTCCTCACTTGCCCCGGGCGTTTGAACCCGGGTGCCCCAAAGGCAGACATCCATGCATCACGCAGCATTCGGTATTTCGGGCTCTCAGCGGCCATCGGATGCGGCGCAGCATCGAGACAGAAGGCGTTGCGATCCGAAAGCGAGGACGGCCCTAAGGAGACATACGGCGAAATCGACAAGTTATCTTCCGACGCCTCAGAAGCGGACCTTCACGTGCATAGCAGTTTCCCCACATGTCGATGGCTGTTCCTTCGACTTGACCCTACAAGGATGCAACCGGAACGCAGGCAAGCCTTGAGGCCACTGCGAAACAGGAGCAGCGCCCATGGTCGAGCCAGAAACATTTGCGTTCCTTGCAGACCTCGCAACGAACAACCGCAAAGCCTCCGGACAAACCTGCCACTGACTGCATCACAACCAACGGTAGGTTTAGGGAAATGCCCCCAAAAAAGTCAACTTAAGGCTTGCTTCCCTTTTGGGCGCTTGGAGAGCCATACGGGCGTACATTTTTCCGGCTGTCTTTTCCAACGCACCGTAAGGGCCCTTCGCTTTCAAAGGCCTGACGAGGGTTCGAAGCCGAGCAATTCAAAGGTCATTTCACCGTCTACGTTGAATTTCTGCACCGTTTCGCCGACCCGCACCGCCGTCAGGCAGCGATAACGCCCCTTGTCTGCTGCCATAGAGACGCAGACCTGATTGTTGTCAGTGATTGCATAGGTCCCGGTGCCCTTCCAGCCACCGTTTGTCAGTTCGCCTTCCAAGACATTGCTTGGGTCATAGAAGAAACGAAACTCTTTATCTCCTGATTTGGCGGTTACGATTTTTCCAACAATCAGTTCAGCGATCTGGACTGAGTCGAGCATCTCACCACCATTGTTGATCGCGGTTTCCAAGTCGGTTCCGGCGGCGACGATGCTGGCCACCAATGCAAAAGTGGTTGCCATTGCGCAAGTTTGCAAATGTGTCACGTGAGTTCTCCAATGTTTCTGATGAATTATTTGGGCACTTGCCCATGTAGCAGTGGTAGGCTGTGCAGGTTGAGTAAGCTTGATCGAAAGCTGATATTTCCTGATATCGAGGTGACAATCCCCAAAGTTCATTGAGAAAAAGATCGGCGAAGGGATAGGGTGACTGATGTATTCTTTTGATGACTTTCAGTTTGACCCGGCTGCCGGTGGATTATCGCAGAGTGGGCAACCCATCGCTTTGGAACCCCAAGCCATACGGCTATTGGAAGTTCTGATCCGACACCGAGATCGGATCGTCAGCAAAGAAGACCTTATAGAGGAAATCTGGGACGGGCGTGCCATCACGGACGCCGCACTCAATACGCGGGTTCGATCTGTCCGCAAGGCCTTGGGCGATGCTGCGACCACCTCTAAGTATATAAAAACATTTCCCAAACGGGGGTTCCAGTTTGTCGCCAAGGTAACAACTGGCACCGCTGCGACGCAGGCCCCGTCCAACCAATTGCGACGGATTATGATTGTTACTGCAATGGCTGTTGTGGTTGCTGCCGTCTTTATTGCAATGACCCTGTTCACGATGAAACCCAAAGCGCTTGCAACGGGGAAACCTTCGGTGGCCGTCGTGCAGTTTGAAAACCTTGATGGACAAAATGGCGCGCAGTATTTTGTCGATGGGTTGACCGACGACCTGATTGCGCATCTTTCGCGCCATCGAGAGCTGTTTGTTGTATCGCGTGCGACGATGTTTTCTTACGCAAAAGGTTCGAACACACCTGTGGAAATCGCGCGCGATTTAGGCGTTGGATATGTGGTGCGCGGGAGCGTGCGTCGAGACGGTGAACAGGTTCGGGTCAGTGGTGAGTTAATAGATATCGATGCCAACAAGACGATTTGGGCTGAAACCTTTGATCGCAAACTCACCGACATCTTCGCCGTTCAGGACGAAATCAGCCAAGCGATTGCGGGCCAGTTGCTACCTGAGATTTATGCATCTGACGCTGTCCGGGTAAGAGACAAACCGACCGACGACATGGGCGCGTGGGACCTATATTTACGCGGGCGTAACAGCCAAGAAATTTACTCAAAGGATGCGCAAGAAGTTGCGGTGCGTTATGCGCAGCAGGCGATTGATCGTGATCCAGAATTTGCCACTGCATACAGTCTGTTGGCGCGTGCACTCGGCACCATGTTTTTCTTTCAATGGGCTGAGAACCCGCATGACACGCTGGTGTCTGCGACCGAGGCTGCCAAACGTGCCATTGAACTGGACGATCAAGATGCTCAGGCGCATGCGGCTTTGGGATATCTTTACCGATTTACTGGTGATGCAGACCCAGCTATCGCAAATCTGGAGCGAGCTGTAGCACTTAACCCGAATGACGCCCGCATTCGCTTGGAATTTGCGCACACACTCGATTGGTTTCGCTTCCAAGATCGAGCGCTGCCCCAGATCGATATGGCCCTCAAGCTCAGTCCCCGAGATCCGCTGTTGCAGAACATGTATTTCTACAAAGGCCATATCTTGTTCCATCTTGGCCGCCACGAAGAAGCGCTTGAAGCAGCGCGTCAGCTTGGAACCGTCGCGACAAGCAATACTTGGCGCGTATTCCATCATCTACTGCGCGCAGCCAACCTTATTGAGCTGGGCCGACCTGAGGATGCGATGGATGAGATAGAGGCAGCGCTGGCCATTAATCCAAAACTGTCCGTATCAGCGATGCAGCGGCAGTTCGCGGGATCTCGAAACCATCCGCAAAATCGCAGGATTTGGCTGGAGAGTCTGAAGAAAGCGGGACTGCCCGATCAATGAGCGAGGGTTCGAGGGCAGGTCGGATTACCCTCAGCTTACCAATCATGGCCGCCCAAAGGCACTGAAGGTTAACTAAAGCATCTTTGGTAGTGGCAGCTTTTGGTCTGTGCTTTAGGCTTGGACTTGCATGCACGGCTTTTTCTCTGATGGCTTCCTATTTCTTTCAGAAAACGTCGGGCGGCTTTGCCATCGGTCCCCAGCTTTTGGGGTCTGGCATGCCGACACTGGTCCATGCCTCCTGCAAAACTCTTGAGTTTGCAGTCCTTGTACGTGGCAAATCATCAAGAATATCGATCCAAGGCATCTTACTTTCTATCCCGGAATGGGCTGCGGGTGCATGACCCTGTGGTTCATCCAAGCTCGAGGTAAACACAACCAGATAAGCAGCTTTTCGGGGTTGGATCAGTCTATAGACCAAGCTTGCGCCACATTGCGGGCAGAATCCCCTTTCCGCAATCGGAGATGAAGCAAAATAACGCGGTTCCTGATCAACATATTGCACAGCCGATACTGGAAACGCGGTCCAAGTACTCATCGCGGAGCCAGTGAACTTCTGACAAATCCGGCAGTGACAATAGCCTGTGCTAATCTGTGGCGAATTTATTTCGTAGCGAATAGCGCCGCATAAACATCCTCCTTTAATCAATTTTTTCTGCAATGCTGCTTCGTCTATGTCCATGAACCCACCCGTTTCTCCGGGTCCAGAGCGCGTCATATAGACGTGAATTGGCGCGTCTGTTTCTTTCAGACGGTGGTGGCCACAGTCTTCTAGTGGTAGATTAATTTTGCCCCTGATCTGCGCCATGACGTCAGCCGAAACTGCGATCCCTCCGGGCTCAGCCATTGCCTCCAACCGGGCAGCGATATTTACCCCGTCCCCAAGCAAATCATCGCCTTGCACGACCACATCGCCCAAGGATACGCCGATGCGCAGCAAAAGTGGGTCTTCATTGGAATTTTGCGATGCCAAAAGGTTCGCCCGTTGAATACCAATCGCACAGTTCACAGCTTCATTTGTGCTCGAAAATTCAGCTAAAAAGCCGTCACCCATCGACTTAAACAAGCGTCCTCTGTTCGCTTCTACCTGCATTCCGATGATTTCCCGGCCCATGGTCTGCACTTTCTCAAGGGTCTGGTTTTCATCTCGCGACACACGCCCGGCATAACCAACAATATCTATAGCTAAAATGGCTGCTAGTTTGCGTTCCACAACGCTGTCCTCCAATTCGTGTGTCTGTTCGAACGCATGGACCCACCAATTTTCCCAAACCAATTGCGTCTTTAGAGGCAGGCTTGGCGTCGAGACGTTCCTAAATATGTGCTTATTGCGTCAGCCAGGCCTGAAATCTAGCGTCCAGATCGTCCCTGTAATCTGCCCACCACGAATAGTTATACAAAAACGTATTCTGAGCGTTTTTTGGGCTGGTTGGCATATGCTGCGCCATATCGATGCCCAGTTCGGCGTGTTTGCCAACAAGCGGTGCGGATGATGCCCGTGCAGGGCCATAAGGTATGTATTTTGCCTGATCCGCGAGGCGCTGTGTATCAGTTGCAAAACGTACAAACTCAAGTGCCGCTTGCTTGCGGATTTCCGAAAGGTTTTCCGGGATGATCCAACCGTCTAGATCGAAAACTTGACCATCCCAAAACATTGCCACTGGTTGTTTTTGCTCTTCAATAACGGAAAAGAGGCGACCATTATAGGCCGAGCCAAGCACGATTTCTCCGTCCGCAAGAAGTTGCGGCGTCTCAGCGCCGGAAGTCCACCAAACCACCTGATCTTTGATTTCGTCAAGTTTCGCCAAGGCTCTGACCTGTCCTTCTTCAGTCGCGAGCAGGTCGTACACGTCTGCCTTTGGAACTCCCGTGCAAAGCAGAGCCCATTCCATGTTGTTAATCGGGCGCCTTTCGAGGCTCCGTTTTCCTGGGAAAGCCTTCAGGTCAAACAGGTCGCAAATGTCATCTGGAACCGCACCGTTCCATTCAGCGACGTCTGTTCGATACCCAAACGCTGTCGAGTAGACGACTTGTGGAATAAAGCAGTCGGAAACGATCAAATTACCGAAATCATCCGATGCTAGCGTTCCATCCGGCGCGGGCTCCAGTAACTCATCATGATCGATTTCCATCGCGAGCCCTTCGTCGCAAAGGCGGATTGCATCCGATGCAACAACGTCAACGACATCCCAAGTGGTGTTTCCAGCCTCAGCCATTGCGCGCAGCTTGGCAACAGCTTCAGCCGAACTTTCGTCCCAAACAAAACTGACTTCCGGCTTCACCTTTGCGTAGGGTTCTGAATACGCTTTTTGCTGACTGTTCTGATACGCTCCACCCCAAGAGACTATTACCAGTTCAATGGGGCCGGCAGCTTGCGTGACGACGGGCGCCAAGAAGGTTAAAACTGCAATGCCGGTCAAATCTTTGAGTTTCATGTTCGCTTTCTGTGGCAGGTGTAGCGAGCTCACTGCCTTGCTCTCATCACGTGCGTTTAACGTAGCAGCTTTCGGGCCGTCATTGGGAGTTCTTTTCAGAGTTTTCGTCCAAAAGCCTTTCATCTGAAGGTGCCATTGCACCCCGTTCGCGCGGATTGGGTCAAATGTGGCAAAGGTCCTGTAAGTCCCGCAACTCGGTCATAGGCTGCCCAATTTTCGCTGCGCCTACAAAGAAGGGCCGCTTTTCTTGGTGCGATGCAGCTGAAGGCTTCGGTCGATTTTGTTGCGGCACGTGCGAAGGACGCAAAATCTATCCAGCTGCTCTGGGCTCGGAGCCGCCTTCCGCACCGCAGCACAAACTCCTGGTCCGTGACTGTTTGAATGTCGGCTCTCGCCGTTGACGCACTGGCAACTCGCGCTTGCAGCGAATGCACACTTTCCGCCCACACTGCGTATTTTGACTGGACTTCTGAGCGCGGCAGAGCGGTACTGAACTCATAGTATGACACCGCCCGGGATGTCCGGGCTCCACTCAGTACGAGGCGAGGGATTGGCCTTTGCCTGCAGAGTGGAGACCACGATGACAGTATCAGACATAAAAACGCAAAAGGCTGACAAGCCAAAGCCTGGGGCGAACAAAATCACGCGACAGGTGCAGCTTCGAAAGTTACTCACCCGCAAGTCCGGTGTATCGGTTGCACAGCTTCAAAAGACATTCGGCTGGCAGCCGCATACAGCACGGTCCGCGATATCTGCGCAGCGTAAAGCTGGATGCGCATGTGTCGCGCACTGATACCGACAAAGGGTCGGTGTATCGGATTGTTGAGCAGGACGGGACAGATGAATAGGGATCTACCGAATGAGGTGTCGATCCGGATATCATTGATCGAAGCATTGGATCGAGCCGAATGCCTGAAACGTTGGCGAGAGGCATTTGGCCGCCCACCGCCCAAGTACCTCTCGCCGCAGTTCATGAAGCGGGTGCTGATATGGGAGCGCAGAACAGGGCGCTGGGCGGCGTGTCGGCTAAAACAACGCGCCGCCTGCAACAGATTGCTTCCGGCAAGACTGTGCCGACCACCGCAAAACCGGGCTCCCACTTGGTTCGGGAATGGAACGGGCGGACCTATCAGGTTGAAGTGGTGGACGGCGGCTACGTCATGGATGGCAAATCCTGGCGATCGCTGTCCGCCCTCGCAAAACACATCACCGGCGCCCACTGGTCCGGCCCGCGCTTCTTCGGAGTGCAGTGATGCGCCGGATCCGCTGCGCCATCTATACCCGCAAAAGCTCTGAAGAGGGGCTGGATCAGGACTTCAACTCGCTGGATGCGCAGCGAGAGGCTTGTGAAGCCTACATCGCCAGTCAGAAACATGAAGGCTGGGAGTTGCTGCCGGACCGCTATGATGATGGCGGGATCTCGGGTGGGCATCTCGAACGGCCGTCTTTGCAGCGGCTGATGCAGGCGGTGGATGAGAAACGCGTCGATCAGATCGTGGTTTATAAGATCGACCGGCTGACGCGGTCTCTGGCTGACTTCGCAAAACTGGTGGAGCGGCTGGATCAGGCAGAGGCGTCGTTTGTATCGGTGACCCAGAGCTTTAATACGGCGACCAGCATGGGGCGGCTGACGCTGAATGTGCTTCTCAGCTTTGCCCAGTTTGAGCGTGAGGTGACAGCCGAACGCATCCGGGACAAGATCGCGGCGTCGAAACGCAAAGGGCTCTGGATGGGGGGTAATGTCCCGCTTGGGTATCAGGCAGATGGCAGGACGCTGAAGATCGATGACGAAGAAGCCGCAACGATCAGGACGCTCTATGATCTCTATCTGGAACATGGCCTCATCCGTATCGTGAAAGAGCGTGCTGAAGAACTGGGCCTCAGGTCACGTCGACGGGTGCGCGGGGCAGGGCGCGTTTCCGGTGGTAAGCCATTTGATCGCGGTCATATCCATCACATCCTGAGCAACCCGATCTATGCCGGACGCATCCGGCACAAGGGTCAGGTCTATGAGGGGCAGCATCCGGCGATCATCGACCCCGCCATCTGGGATCAGGTTCAGCAGATGCTGATAGACGGGGCGCAAAAGGCCCGCGGCACGAAAAGCAAGGCCACGCGATCACTGCTGGCCGGCAAGCTCTTTGACGAAACCGGCGACCGTCTGACCCCCAGCCACAGCCGGAAGAATGGCAAGCGTCTGCGCTATTACATCTCTCACAGGCTGGTGAAGGACCGAAGCCAGAAGCATCCCGACGCCTGGCGTTTGCCCGCGGAGCAACTGGAAGGGCTGATCGCGGATCTCGTCAGAAAGCATCTGCAGCGCCACGATAGTGCGACGCGGCTTATCCGGGATCTGGCAGCGTCAGAGATTGCTGCAAAATCGACGAAGCTGCATGCCATCCAGCAAACAAACGCAGTGCCTGGCAACTGATCGACCGGGCTGATCTGAGCCCGGGCACACTGACGGTTCATTTGAGCCCGGATGAACTCGCGCGGGCTCTCGAATGTGATGCAGATCGGATCAATACAGAAGAACTGACCCTCACATCGCCATTCCGGATGCGCCGGCGCGGCGTCGAGCTGAAACTGCATCTTGGCGATGCGCCGCCCGAGGTTGACCGGACGCTGGTGCAAAACATCGTCAAAGCGCAACGCTGGATGGCGATGATCATTGAAGGAAAGACATTCACTGAGATCGCACGGGCCGAGGGTACATCAAAGCGCCGCGTTCAGGATGTCGTCGATCTCGCGATGCTTGCGCCTGATATCCTCGATGCCATCGCGGGAGGCGAACAGCCCGATGGCCTGACGTCCGACACTCTCATCAAATCGGGTGTCCCGGCAGTCGTGGTCAGAACAGCGCGAGCAGTTCGCGAAGCTGTAAGCCAGAACTTCCTTCAATCACCCAAACTCGTACCGCCGGAATAGCAAACAGAGACTGCGGCCTGAAATTGGCCGTTTTTGCGCTCACGTCCGCGTCTCTGTCGGAAACCCCATACGGCAAGCGCCGGAAAACACGCCACAATACCGCGGCAATCTCTCAGCTTCGAAAATCAAGGGAGTGGTTGGCTGTGCTCGCAGTCTTGAGCTATCCAGTCTCGCCCAAATTTCCCTGGTAACAGGGAAATTATACAGGGAAAATGTGCGAATTTCGGCAAATATTTCTGAAGCGGCGTAATTTTTATTACATTATTTCAGATAGATAGGGTAAATTTCCCTAAGCAGCAAAACAGTGAAATTCGTGGCCCCAACAGTGAACGCACTTGGCATAACAGGGAAGGAGCGATTTAGATGACTAGCTAAACGTCAGAAGCTGTTTTGACCACGCTGCCTTGACTCGGTGAGGACAAAACATCAGGATGTGACAGACAGCCGAGGAACAGCAGTTGAGTCATCAACGAAGTGAGAGTTGGCCCCGGTCATATCGGTCTGATCGATGCCCGGGCACAAAGCAGCCGTGGCGGGCGCACGTGTCCTTGGCGGCTGCGTCAAGCATCCGACTTGCAATTCATCCGGCAATGGGGCGCGGACGCATATTGTCGCTAGTGGAAGGACGAGAGTTGCAGTTCCTCAAGGTACCGGATCTGGGCGATGACATCCGAGAGCGGATATGACCTGGTATCATTTCCCGGTGCCCGATTTCGGGGTTCCCGGTCTGCGGGAGCATGAAAATCTGGGTGCAGTTATCACCGAGTTTCACCAGTTGCTCGACAGAGGCGAGCGGCTTTTGATCCATTGTCGCAGCGGTCTGGGCAGGTCGGGGATGATGGCAGCCCTTCTTCTGATCGAACGCGGTGAAACCCACGACGCGCGATGGAAATAGTCCGGACGGCGCAAGACCCGGAGCAATCGAGACATCGAACAAGAGAAATTTCTTGCGGATAGCTGCAGGTCCGGAAGACAGGCTGTCGAAGCTTGCTCTCGCCAGCCTGTTTGGCGGCGCGATCGGTGATGCTCTTGGCGCTGAAATCGAGTTCTGGTCTCTGGATCGCATACTGTAAGCGTTTCCCAACGGCGTTGACGAGATGTTGCCTCATGACGGACGTGTCGGCTCCATCACCGACGATACGCAAATGACACTGTTTACCGCAGAAGGTCTTCTACGGGCGAGAACACGAGGGATCTCGAAGGGCATCTGCTATCCGCCCGGAGTCGTACATATGCGCTCATGCGATGGTTTACCACCCAGGGAGAGACGCCCTCGACGCGACGTGATAATAGCGGTTTGATTCGGATCCGAGTCTTCATGTCAGGCGCGCGCCGGGAAACACATGCCTGGGCGCTCGGGCGCTGCGATGGTTTCGGTCAGCCTGCAAAAATGACTCAAAGGGTGCAGGGCCATCATGCGCGTCGCACCTGTCGCCTGTTCGCCATTTATGCCGGAGATCGGGAAAGAGCTTGCGGCCGAGACGTCCGCGTTGACACATGGTCAGGAACGGCGCAGGACAGCCGCATCGGCATGGGACGATGATTCCTCTCGTCTGGTGCTCAACGGGACATCGTTCGTCATGCAGCCATGAAGTGCTCGACCGCTACAGCGGTGAGACAGCTCGGCACTTAAAGTGGCTCTGTGTGCATCTGAAGACGGAACGCCGGAAACGGTCGAAATGCTTGGCGGTGGCTGGACCGCTGAAGAAGCCCTGTCGATTGCACTCTATTCCTGTCTGGTTGCCAAATCATTTCAGCACGGCCTGAAGATCGCTGTCACCCATTCGGGCGACAGCGACAGCACCGGTGCGATTGCAGGGAACCTGCTTGGACTGATGTTTCCTGACGAGGTCATGTCGCACAGGTGGCGTTGCGAGATCGAATGTGCAGATCTGGTAAACCGACTTGCCAGAGATCTGTCTGTGACTGGGCCCGCGGAAAGTGGCCTGGATTTCTATCCTGGATGGTGATCGCCGTGCCGAACGCCGCTTCGTTTCGCAGTTCGCATAAAAGGGCAGTGCGGTCTGCCTACAAATTTGCCGACTGGGCGGGGTCTGAGAAACACCGACCAGCGGGGGAGCGGTTTCAGAAGTCGCAATGCAGTGCCCTGAAGCGCGTTCGTCAACTATATATAGAATTTTTTTGTGACCCGGGGCGACATGTGGTGGCATCGTGCTTGCCACCACAACAAAAACCTTTGGAGAACCTAAAAAACTTTGATCCCCGATACAGTCGATCGTCGTTAATCTGCGGGCACGTGGCTTCCTGTCCGCATTTCCCGCCTCCAAATAGTGAGAAAGGAAATGACAATATGTCTGACAACTCAGTGGATCATCCAGGTGGCGCACAGCCTGACCCGACCGGACCGTCAGCCGTTGCAGATAGCCATGAGCCAAAGTCTGCTTCGAATCTGCAGTCGCCGCCCGGCAAGCGTAACGACCTGCACCGCGATCTGACATTCGTCGATGTTCCGATTGAAAAGATCAGGATCGCGGAGCAGCGAGTCCGCAAACCGAGCAATCGACAGGTGTCGCTGGGTAAAACGCTCAATCGAAACCTTTGGAGTTTGTCGTTTTCCCCTGCTGGACCAGTCATTCTTGATGATCGATGGCCATACGGTTGTTGAAGCTGCACGGCAGCTGGGTCTGAAATCGATACGCTGTGTTATCTTGCAAGACTGCACGGAGCTTGAACGGCGGGCTTTGTCAATCGCGCTCAACCGCTTGCAGGAACGCGGTGAGTGGGACGAGCAGGCTCTGAGGCTTGAGTACCAATACCTGCTCGAATTCAATGTGGACCTCACCGTGACCGGCTTCGAGATTTCGGAAATTGATAACGTCCTCGTGCTGGATGACAAGGGTCCGGACGAGGCGGATCCGGTCGACAGGGTAGGGGAATTGCCGGCGTCCGATGCGGCTGCGGTTTCACGCCCTGGTGATATCTGGGAGCTGGGCAGTCACAAAGCGATGTGTGGCAACGCCCGTAGTCCTGATGATCTTGCCGCCGTGACAGGCGATCAAATCATTTCCGCCGTCTTTGCAGATCCTCCCTACAACGTGCCCGTCAATGGTCACGTGCGTGCTGTGACGGGCAAATTTGAGGAGTTCGCTGAGGGCTCTGGCGAAATGTCCGCTGCGGAGTACGAAGCGTTCTCGACGGCGACGGCCGAAAACATGGCCAAGGCACTGAAACCAGGTGGCATCCTGTTTCTCTGCATCGACTGGAGGCACGTGGATGTCCAGATGCGCGTCTTGCGCGGACTGGGACTGGAACTGATCAACTTCTGCGTCTGGGGCAAAGACAAGCCCGGGATGGGCTCGCTGTATCGAAGCCAGCACGAAATCGTCCTGGTGGCCAAGCGACCTGGGGCGCCGCATCGCAACAACGTTCAGCTGGGCGCTCATGGCCGAAACCGCAGCAACCTCTGGCGTTATGCCGGCGCTACGGGCGGGCGCAAATCGGATGAAGATGATTTCTCGCTGCACCCGACCGTGAAACCTGTGCAGATGGTGCGCGATGCCATTCTCGACGTCACTGCACTGGGAGAGATGGTGCTGGATCCGTTCCTGGGGTCCGGAACGACTTTGCTGGCTGCGGAGCGCGCCCATCGCGTCTGCGTCGGTCTGGAGATCTCACCGGCCTATATCGATGTTGCCGTCCGGCGTTGGGAGAAGATGACAGGTCTTGAGGCGCGGTTGACGGGTACTGGTCAGACCTTCTCGGAAGTTCGTGCAGAGCGCGCAAGTGAGAGCACACGGAAGGAAGCGTCCCCTTGGTCTCAAAATGCGGGCACGGAGGATTTCTGATGAGCGATGACGACAAACCCTATGATGTCGGCTATGGGAAACCACCCCCGGAGCATCAGTTCAAGCCAGGCCAGTCGGGCAATCCAAAGGGTCGTCCAAAGGGCGCTGCGAATATTTACAAACTGATCGCGAAACATGCCGCCAAGAAAGTCACCGTTGTTGAAAACGGGGCCGAGAAAAAGATGGCAAAAATCGATGTCGTCATTTCAGCCATGTTCAACAAGGGCTCCAAGGGCGATGTGTCTGCCGCACGTCTTCTCACGAACATGATCGCTGTCGCCTCTCAGATGTCTGCAGACGAAGCGCAAACCGGCTATTCCGACGAGGATCTCAAGGTCATGCTCGCCGAGTCGGACTGGCAGAAGATGCTTGTCGACCTGAAGGAGGAGGCGTCAGATGACGATTTCTGATGACGGTATCCGGAATGTATACGGCAACAGCCTCTACGCTTTCGTGCGCCGCGGCTTTCCTATCCTCAACCCCGGGGAGGAGTTCATCGACGGGCTTTATCTCCGGGCGCTTTGTCACGCGCTTGAAAAGGTCGCGACGGGCGAAACAAAACGGCTGATCATCACGCTGCCACCGCGCTTCATGAAATCGCAGGTGGCCAGTGTGGCTTTTCCTGCCTGGCTTCTGGGCAGGAACCCTTCGGAAAAGATCGTGTGTGCCAGTTACAGCAGCAACCTCGCAGAAGATTTCGGGCGGCAGACACGCGACCTGATACGCGCGGCATTTTATCGTCAAACGTTTCCGTGGACGATGATCGATCCTTCAAAGAGTGCAGCTGATGAATTTCACACCACAAAAAAGGGCCGCCGGATCGGCACGTCAGTTGGCGGTACGCTGACAGGAAAAGGCGGCAATATTCTGATCTATGATGATCTCATGAAGGCGGATGACGCACTGTCACTCGTCAAACGCGACAATAGTCACACCTGGCTGCGAAATACTGCGGCGAGCCGGCTGAACAATCCGAAAGACAGGTGCCATTGTGATTATCGCCCAGAGGCTGCACGTGGATGATCTGATCGGGCGGCTGCTTCCACTCGGCGACTGGGAGGTTCTGAACCTGCCGGCCATCGCCACCGAGCCACAGGTCTTGCCCCTAGGCGACGGAGCTGTCTGGGAGCGGCAAATCGGAGACCTGCTCCATGAAGAACGTGTCGACGCGGCGGAACTGGAGCGCATCCGCCGGGAGCTGGGGACGGCCGCATTCGAAGCGCAGTATCAGCAGTCGCCTGTACTGCCAGGGGGCAATCTGGTAAAAACGGAGTGGTTCAGGACTTATAACGGGCCACCGCGCCCCAGCCAATATGAAGCGGTTGTGCAGAGCTGGGACACGGCTTCCGTGCCGGGCATCGACAACGACTATTCCGTCTGCACGACCTGGGGGCTGATCAACAACCACATTGACCTGCTTGACGTGCACAGGGAGCAGTATGACTATCCGGATCTGCTGCGCGCCGCCCGCGCAAGTCGCCAGAAATTCAAGCCTAGGTTGATCGTTGTCGAAAAAGCCGGTGTAGGCATAGCGTTGGGAAACGATCTGCTGCGCGATGGATTTAAGGACGTTCAGGGTCTGAATCCCCAGGGCGGCAAGGTCGAAAGAATGTCGGTCCAATGCGCCAAGATCGAGGCCGGTTTTGTTCGGCTTCCGAAATCAGCACCCTGGCTGGAAACCTATCTCAAGGAGATGGGGGAGTTCCCACAAGGCCGCTACGACGATCAGGTCGACAGTACGTCTCAAATCCTCCGAACGCTGGAGTTTAGGCCATACCAGATCAGAGATTTGTCGCGCTACAAGTAAACCGAAATGAGGTATTCGGGCCAGTTACGGCCCGGATTGGTCGCGGCAACTTTAAAGGGCTTTTCGACGCACTCGAGTAAATCTGCGACCTCAGTGTGAGCGTCTGCTTCGTCCCGATGCTGAGGTCATTGAAAACGACAATGCTTCCGGCTCAGCCGTCTCGGAGAGTTTGCACGGTATGATCGCAACGCGTACCGCCGTAGAAGACTTCAAGCGCTTTGCTCAGGAGCGGCCCACCACCGGCGGCATCCATCAGGGTCAGCGAGGATCACAGCTTCTTGGCATCGACGTCGCCCATGATCTCGTGGATTGGCTTGCCGTCATGTGCGACGAGGGCCTCTACACAGGCAGGTAGCGCGGGACCAAGACCGGATCATCAAGATATGCCTTGGCTTCACCCAAGCCCTCCAGACCATAGTATTTGGACCGATGGCTGAACCCGAGCGATGCTAGTTGCGGAAAAATGTACCACATCCAGTGACTGGTCTTTCGTCCATCGTGGAGTTCCCTGAGAGCGATGGCGTAATCCCTTGCCTGCGCCGTTATGTAGCGGTCGAGATAGTACATGGATTGGTCTTGGGTTGCGGTTAAGACTCGATGGTCTTTCACGCGACGCCTCAAAAATACAGCCAGCAGCATAGAGGTCAGTACGACGCCCCAGCAAGCGGCCTAACGGATTGCAGCCTTTCGAATGACCGCTGAACAGCTTTAAGCGGTCATCCGACAAAAACACTCGGATGACCGAGTCGAGCCCATAGCTGCCGGTTTTCTGCTCAGTAGCTAATGTCTGCTCTTGGGAAAGAGATAGACGATTTCTGAAAGTGTGCGCAGCGCCAGTTTGGCCGGATCAACATGACAAAGATGGTAAGACACGCAGGCTCGCTGTACAAATGTCGAACCTATCCAATGTCCAAGAATTCTAACCGCAATTTAGTACCTTGCGCTTTCGAGTGTTCAGCGATTTTTTCCATCGATGTGAGCCAGACGTCCCCTTGCGTCACAATCCGCTCAAGATGCCGCTCCATCTCCCGCCAACGCGCGAGACGGCCCGTCAAAAAAGGGTGCAAGACAGGCATCCAGAAACCTCCGGTCTCGTACATTGCATCGAACTCCTCCATGAAGGCCCTGATGCCATCCGAAGGCCCCCGTACGGGCATTATATAATCAAGTTCGCCCATGTGCGCGAACGGGGGCCAGTCGTCCGTTCCCCAATGCGGGGGGACTTCAATGATCGAGCCTTTGTTGGTGACAACCTCGTAGGGTAGGTCGTCGGCCATCATAGAACTATCATACAGGAAATCGTGTTCGATCAGCCGGTTCACGATGGCCGGAGTGATACTATACACGGGGGCACGGTATCCGCGCGGTTTGCGACCCGTCATCTTGACATGGGTGTCGAGTGCCCGCTCAAAAAGCTCTGCTTCGATTTCGTCCGAGTGTTCCATCGGGTCTTCATGGGCCCAGGAATGGTGGCCGATTTCATGACCGCCTTTCAGGATCGCCTCTACCGTTTCGGGGTACTGCTCCATCACCCATCCGGGCATGAAAAATGTCTGCGTCAACTCAAGACGACGATATGTTTCCAGAATGCGCGGGACTGCTACAGTTGGACCATACCGGCCCATCGATATTGGTTGTAGCCGTAGCTCTGCATCTTTCGGCTTACCCACACGGACAAGTGAGTCTGCATCAATGTCAAAGGTGACTGATGCTGCGCATTTCTTGCCGACCGGCCATGAAATCGGATGAAGAAACATAGATTTCCTTTCTGGGAAAATGCTTGCGAGGACTAAATTGCTCAAGCCACCTGAACGGCAAAAAGAGCCTCTAGATCATTTCTGATACGGCGCAAAACGTCTTCGATTTGCAGCTGTTCTGAGCATACGAATTGAATGAAACGCGCGTTCTGGAGATGAAACAGCGCTTTACCCAAGTGTTCGGGCACAACTGACGCTGGTAGCACACCGGCAGCCTGCATTCGAGACATCTGCAAGACGAGCACTTGAGCAAGCTTTTGGTCCAGATCAAAATACGGCTTGCTAATCGAATTGTCTGAGTTGGCTGTTACCGTTGCAATCACCTGACGCCAAATCACTTTTTGTAAGTTAAGTAGCGCATGTTCCATGATTACTTTTGCAAACGTAACGGTGACCTCCGTCACATCTTGTGGAGGGGGTGCAAGCTCGGTCTCGAGCTTCGAAATTAATGTCCGGTCATTCTCTGCCACCAAAGCCAACAGAATGCCGGATTTGGTTCCGTAGTAGTTATGAACCGTTACGCCCGATACACCCGCCTCTTGTGCGATCCCCTCAATAGTGGCCTTATCAAACCCATGCTCGAGAAACATGGCCTTGGCAGCACGTGCAATATCCGCCTGACGGCTTTCCTTTTGGCGTTCTCTTAAACCAACCACAAAACCCTCCTCAAGGTCACACACTGCAATCATAAGAGGCAATCCGCAGCTTTATCAAACAAAATAATTAGTCGAGTACAAATTTTTATTGCATTAAAAATTTTCTGCACCAAGAATTGCGTTAAACAAAACTGGGAAAGGATAAACTATGCGAATTATCAAAGCACTTGGCGCGGCTGCCGCGATGTCTGCCACCCTTGGCGTAGGTGCCGCTGCGGCTGACGAAATCAAAGTCGGAGTATGTGTTTCATGGCCAGGGTACGCGATGCTCGAGCTTGCGCGCCAGCAGGGCATGCTACCGGAGCATGAACTGGCAATAACAATATTTGAAGACCCTATTGGGGGCCATTCAGCATTGGCCGCCGGACAAACTAGATGTGTACGGATGCACTGCGGATTATACACCAATTATTGTTGATCAGGGTTTTGATGTCGTGAACGTCGCGTTTTTGAACCCGTCTTATGGCGTTGATCACATTATCCTTGCACCTGATGTCCAAGTAGACACTTTAGCCGGTACAAAAGTCTCCGCGCCACAAGCCTACATCGGCCACCTGTTGATGGGGATGTGGTTGGACCGAGAGGGTGTCGACCTTGAACTCGGTTGAGTGGGTCAACCTGAACGCTGATGAAGCGGTTGGGCCTATGCTTTCAGGCGATATTGCCGCCGGATACATGTATGAGCCGTGGATCTCAAAAGTGATTGAGGCCAGTCCCGGTGCGCGTAGCGCGATCAATACCGGCGATGCCGACTTGCTTAAGTCGGGCATATACATGGATGCAATGTATATGAACAAAAACTTTGTTGCCGAAAACCGTGACGCCGCGGTTGCCGTCTTAAAGGCGCGCTGGGATGCTTTGTCGTACTGGAACCAGAACGTCGAAGAGGCGAACAAAGCTTTGGCAGCCTTCTTACAATGGCCAGAGGAAGACATCGGTTATGTGATTGGCACGGACGGCAAGAGCCTTGAAGGCGGCATCTACATGCTCGACTTCGACGAGTCAGCGCGGATTTGTGGCGTGTTGGACGGCGCCCCCCCGTTTGGTATGGCAAACGGAGCCATGGCAGGCACGATCGAGACGATCAATGAATGGTGGGTCAAGCTGGGCCTTATGGAAAACACCGTGGATGCGGCTGCGGGCATTGATTGTAGCTTGATGGGTGATCTTGTTGCGGCAGGGTACAGACAAGAGCTGCTGCCAAATTGATATGATCCCTTGCCCTGTGCGTTCTTTTGGTATGCGCAGGGCCACCAATGCCTGAGAGAGAGTTAATGAAACACAGCAAGCCCTCAAGGGATTTCTTCTCGGTACGATCCCCTGTTGGGCGCGTTCAAGGCATTGTTTCTGCAATAGGTATATGGACCGTCTTTTTTGGGGTCTGGATCTTGGCAACAAGTTTGGGCTGGGTAAATGAGCTCTTGGTCCCATCGCCTCAAAAGGTCCTCGCGGCGACCTACGATCTGTTCGTAAATCGC
Organism: uncultured Alphaproteobacteria bacterium; assembly: GCA_963796445.1. Taxonomy (GTDB): domain Bacteria; phylum Pseudomonadota; class Alphaproteobacteria; order Rhodobacterales; family Rhodobacteraceae; genus Roseobacter. Next base: position 634,935 of record CAWCLQ010000012.1, read on the forward strand.
GGGTTTTCAAGCGACGTTCTGATCTCTGTTTGGCGCGTGTTTATTTCTTTCGCGATGGCTTGTGCCGTCGCCATTCCTTTGGGCGTGGCAATGGGAACATTCGCTTCGGTTGAAGCGATATTTGCCCCCTTTGTGTCAGCCTGGCGCTATCTTCCGGCGCCTTCCTTCATCCCTATTCTCTTGATGTGGTTTGGAACTGGCGAAGCGCCAAAGCTTGCTCTTTTGTTCATTGGGGTCATCTTCTTTTTGATAACTTTAGTGATGGACCATACGAAAAATGTCCGCAGAGAACTGATTGAAACAGCGCTGACGTTGGGTGCCAATCGATATGTCGTGGTTCTAAAGGTCGTCTTCCCCGCCGCATTGCCTGACATTGTTACCGCCATGCGTCAGATGCTGGCTATGGCGTGGACCTATCTGGTTATCGCAGAGATCGTAGCGTCAACGACCGGTATAGGGGCAATGATGATGCGGGCTCGCAGGTTTCTGAAAACCGACGAGATACTATCCGGGATCATTGTGATTGGTGTGTTGGGCTTGCTGACGGATGTGCTCTTTCGAACGCTACACCGCCGCTTGTTCCCCTACCTTGAGGTCAAACACTGATGTCTGCCACGCAACTAGAAGTCCGTGACGTCTCAAAGACATTTACTCTCGGTGGTGGAAAAACACTGAAGGCCGTTGAAGGCGTAACCTTCGGCGTGGACCAGAACTCTATCTGTGTTTTGTTAGGTCCCTCTGGCTGTGGGAAATCGACGGTTCTGCGGATGATGGCTGGACTTGAGACCCCGACAGACGGCCAAGTCGTTATCGGTGGCAAGACCGTAACCGGGCCAGGCCAGGATCGCGGCATGGTGTTTCAGGCCTATACGTCGTTTGATTGGTTGTCCGTACGCAAAAACGTTGAGTTCGGCATGAAGGTCAATAACGTTGATACTGCGACACGCCGAGAACGCGCCGACCATTTCCTCAGCCTTGTGGGCCTGAGCAAATTTGCCGACGCATATCCTTCGCAGCTTTCCGGCGGTATGCGTCAGCGCGTAGCCATTGCACGCACGCTGGCGAACGGTCCGGAAGTATTGCTGATGGACGAACCTTTCGGTGCACTGGATGCCGAGACACGTTGGTTGATGCAAGAGTTAATGATCGACATCGCAGAGAAGACCAACACAACGATGGTCATCGTGACGCATGACTTGGAAGAAGCGATTTTCCTTGCGGATAAGATCATCTTTTTGTCGAGCCATCCCGGCCGCCTGAAAGAAGAGATTACCCCTGAGTTCAAGGCAGGAAAACGGATCGCAGACAAAGAACGGATCATCCGCATGGAAGGGTATTCCGAGCTTGAAGAAAAGCTGATGCGTCTCATGCGCGAAGAAGGGCATCGCGAGGCCTAAAGAGGAGCACCTAATGTCCATTTCATTCGATTTCACCGGAAAATCAGTGCTCGTCACCGGTGCTAGTAGCGGCATCGGCCAAGGTGTGGCTGCGGCGTTCGCTCTGGCTGGCGCAGACCTTACAATCCTATCCTCAACCGATAGTATCTATGAGGCCGCCGCCGGTATGCACGGTAATGTTAAGGCTATTAAGTGCGATATTTCCGATGCATCGGCCGTTACGGCTGCGCTTGCTGGAATTGAGCGCGTAGATGTGTTGATTAACAACGCGGGGCTAGAGAAACCCACCCCTTTGAGCGGAGCCAATCCATCAGGCGACGCTACTTTTGAACGTGTTATATCCATCAATGTGAACGGCACGCGCAACGTGACAGATACATTGGTCAACCGAATTCCCGATGGTGGCCGGATCATTATCACATCGTCGATTTGGGCGAAAACGGCTGTTGGTGGCTTTTCAGCCTACGTCGCCTCGAAACACGCAAACGTCGGCCTAATGCGCACTTGGGCTAAAGAACTTGGGCAGCGCGGTATCCGCGTGAACGCAATCTGTCCGGGCTGGGTGAAAACCGGACCGGCCATGAATTCACTGAGCGAACTTGCGGAAGCCAGCAATACCAGTGAAGAAAAACTGCTGGCTGAAATTATGTCGGCTCAGGCCATCGATGGGTTGATGACACCCGCAGATATGGCCGACACCTATATGTTTCTGGCCAGCGATGGCGGGCGCAACATCACCGGACAAGCCATAAACGTCGATCGCGGTGAGGTGATGTCATGACCCTTTCGGGGCAAACAGCTATCGTGACCGGTGGGTCACGCGGGATTGGGCGGGCAATCTGCCTGGCCTTGGCGGAACAGGGTGCAAAGGTTGCATTCTGCCATGCCGACGACCCTCAAGCCGCAGAAACCTTGAGCCATATTAATGCTCTGACCGAGGGATTTAGCTTTCCCTGTGATGTTTCCATTGAAGATGACGTTGAAGCTTTTTTTGCGTCATCTGAAAAGGCTTTGGGGCTACCGAGCATCTTGGTCAATAACGCCGGTATCCTGAAAGAAGCACCGCTTGGGCAAACAACTGCGCAAGACTTTGATCGTGTCATCGCTGTCAATCTACGCGGGGCATTTCTAGCAGCTCGGGCATTTGTGCGGCGTGCACGATCGGGCCGTATCATTTTCATAGCCAGCGATCTTGGCATACTGGGCCGCGAGCATATGACTGCTTATTGCGCATCAAAAGGCGCTGTTATCAGTATGACGCGCAGTCTGGCGCATGAATTCGCACCGGACATTCTAGTCAACGCGGTGGCCCCGGGATCAATTGCAACAGACATGACCAAGCCTGAATCGATGAGCCCCGAAGCCTTGGCTAAAGACTTGGCCACACCTTTAGCGCGGTTTGGCGATCCAAAAGAAATCGCATCGATGGTCAGCTACTTGGCCGGCCCTGATAGCAAATTCACCACAGGCCAATGTTTTGGTGTGAATGGTGGCAGTGTGATGCAATAACGGAGAATTCCAATGAGCGATACGTACTTCCAACCGGTTTCAGGCTTCGATCTTCCCCGTTTTGCAGGCGTTGCGACCTTTATGCGCTTGCCGCATGTCGCGCTGGATGATCCAAAGATCAACGACGTTGATATTGGCTTGATCGGCGTGCCTTGGGATAGCGGCACCACCAATCGCGCCGGCCCACGACACGGGCCGCGCCAACTTCGGGACATGTCAACAATGATGCGAGCGCAAAACGGCGCCACGGGTATACGCCCCTTTGAAGCTGCTAATTGCGCAGACCTTGGCGACGTTGCGCCAAACCCCGCAGACCTGATGGCAACTATGGCGCGGATCACGTCCTTTTATGAGCAGGTTAAGGCAGCTGATGTTCGCCCTTTGACCGCTGGCGGCGATCACCTGACCTCGCTGCCGGTTCTGCGCGCTCTGGCCAAAGATGCACCGGTGTCGATGATCCATTTCGACAGCCACACAGACCTTTTCGACAGCTACTTTGGCGGTACAAAATATACCCACGGTACCCCCTTCAGACGCGCGGTTGAAGAGGGTCTCCTTGATCCAAAGAAAGTCGTTCAGATCGGTATTCGTGGAACGACCTACGATAGCGAAGATCGCGATTTTGCCGATGCCGTTGGCATTCGGGTCATCCCGATAGAGGAGTTTCACGCGCGTGGTGTTGCAGATGTGATGGAAGAAGCGTGCGAAGTTGTTGGGCAGTCTGAAACGTACATCTCGTACGACATAGACTTTGTTGACCCCACGTTTGCGCCCGGGACAGGCACACCTGAAATTGGTGGGCCCAATTCGTATCAAGCAATCCAGGTCGTCCGAGCGTTAGATAAAGTGAATATCATTGGTGCCGATCTAGTTGAAGTTTCGCCGCCCTTTGATCAAGGCGGCGGCACTGCATTTTTGGGGGCCTCAATAATGTTCGAACTTCTTTGTGTTATGGTGCCATAGCGTCGCAGCAAAGTGGTTTGCCCTAAGAAGCTGACATTGGATTGCCTGCCGTGAATGCACACTTCGTCTAAGGTTTGTGGCTGCTGTCAGCGTGAGCTGCAGCGGCGACAAATCCGACAAGGAGGAAAGCGCGGGCAGGTTTTCGATGCTATGGGGGTTGTTCGTTACGGCCGCAGCGTCCGATGCGCTGAGTGAACGGGATTTTGATGACAGGCGGCGTCGGCCGGTCGATTTACCCAGCATGACTTTGCCCGTTTTTGCCCCATTTTGCCGTCGTAGGCGTAATGTGGCCTCGGATTTTCTGAGAAGGTCGCACTGACTGCTCCGGCGTCGGCGTAAGCCAGTGTCGGGTTTTCCTCTTGTATCATGCGGCATCCTCCCATGGCGGGGCGCGGCATTTGGGTGTTTGGCCGCGCAGGAAGGTCTCGACGACGATCATCGCACCACCGCATTTGGGGCAAGACTGTTGCGCGTGTGGATCGTTGCATTCGGCGCTGGTTGCCTCACCCGGCGTTTGATCAGGCTCTGGCTTGGCATCAAGCAAGCGCCTGATCTTTGCAATCTTGTCGCGGCGAATGCCATTCGCGAGGAAGCCCGTGTGGCGGATGCGGTGGAAGCCTGAGGGCAAGACATGGATCAGGAACCGCCGGATGAACTCAGTCGTGGTGAGGTGCATGGTCTTCATTCGGTCTCCGCGCTTGATGCGATAGTCTTTCCATCGGAAGGCTACGGTGTTGTCATCGGCGTTGATCAGGCGGTGGTTCGAGATCGCCACCCGGTGCGTGTATCGGCTGAGATATGCCAGACGGCCTCGGGCCCGCCAAAGGGCGGCTTCGTCTAAGGTTTGTGGCTGCTGTCAGCGTGAGCTGCAGCGGCGACAAATCCGACAAGGAGGAAAGCGCGGGCTGTTTTCGTTGCTATGGGGATTGTGCGCTACGGCCGCAGCGTCTGATGCGCGGAGCGGGCGGGATTTTGACGACAGTCGGCGTCGGCCGGTCGATTTACCCAGCATGACTTTGCCAGTTGGTGTCCCATTTTGCCGCCACAGGCGTGATGTGGCATCGGATTTTCTGAGAAGGCCGCACTGACTGGTCCGGCGTCGGCGCAAGCCAGTGTCGGGTTTTCCTTTTGTATCATGCGGCGTCCTCCCATGGCGGAGCGCGGCATTTGGGTCTTTGGCCGCGCAGGAAGGTCTCAATGATGATCATCGCGCCTCCGCATTTGGGGCAAAGCTGGTGCGCGGGTGGATCATCTGGTTCGGTGCTTGTGGCCTCATCCAGGCGTTTGATCAGGTTCTGGTTTGGCATCAAGCAACTGCCTGATCTTTTCGATCCTGTCGCGGCGGATGCCATTTGCGAGGAAGCCCGTGTGGCGGATGCGGTGGAAGCCGGAGGGCAGGACATGGATCAGGAACCGGCGGATGAACTCGTCCGTGGTGCAGGCGCATGACCTTCATCCGGTCTCCCTTTTTGATGCGATAGTCTTTCCAGCGGAAGGCCACAGTGTCGGCATCCGCGCTGACCAGGCGGTGGTTTGAGATCGCGACCCGGTGCGTATATCGGCTCAGATATGCCAGCACGGCCTCGGGCCCGCCGAAGGGCGGCTTGGCATAAACGACCCAGTTGGTTTTGCGCAGCGGGGCCAGGTGGGTCGCGAAGACATCCGGATCGGCCAGCTTTGACAGATCGCCGAAGAACTTGAGCTTGCCTGCCTTGTGCAATCGGATCAGCCCTTCGAGAAAGAGACGACGGAACAACCGCGACAGGACCTTCACAGGCAGGAAGAACCCAGAGCGACAGCCTATCCAGTTCTTGCCATCCGGTGATAATCCGCCGCCCGGCACGATGACGTGGACATGGGGATGGTGCGTCATCGCTGAGCCCCATGTGTGCAGCACCGATGTCATGCCGATCTTTGCGCCAAGATGTTTTGGATCGGCGGCGATGGTCAGGAGCGTTTGCGCCGACGCCTTGAACAGCAGGCCGTAGATCGCCGCCTTGTTCTGGTAGGCGATGTCGGCGATCTGCGCGGGCAGCGTGAAGACCACATGGAAGTATTCGACCGGCAACAGGTCTTCCATGCGCGCCTGCATCCAGTCCTGTGCCGCAGCACCCTGGCACTTCGGGCAATGCCGATTGCGGCACGAGTTGTAGGCGATGTGCTGGTGATCGCATTTGGTGCAGGCCGCGACATGCCCGCCGAGCGCGGCGGTCCGGCAGGTCTCAATCGCGGACATCACTTTCAACTGCGGCAGGTTCAGATGCCCGGCATGGTCCCGGCGATAGGCAGGCCCATGGGCGCGGAAGATATCCGCGACCTCCAGTTTGGGACGGGGCATCGATGCCCGGCTTAACCGGGGCCGGCCTCCCGGCTCACCAGCAGATCAAGCGGGCTGGTCACATCCTGGATCGTCTTGGTCGCCACCTTCGTATAGACCGTCGTCGTTTCCAGCTTGGCGTGCCCCAGCAGCACCTGGATCACACGAATGTCGGTCCCGCCCTCCAGCAGATGCGTGGCAAAGCTGTGCCGCAAGGTGTGGGGCGACACCTGCTTCTTGATCTCGGCAAAGTCGCGCGCCACGCCAAAAGCCCGGTTGAACTGCCGGGTCGAGATCGGATCGACCCGGTTGCGACCCGGGAAGATCCAGCCTCGCGGGTCGAGCTTCACGATAATAGTCACGCAGCAGACTCAAGCAGGCTTGGCGACAGCATCACATGCCGGTCTTTGCGGCCTTTGCCCTGGTCGATCCGGATCAACATGCGGTCGCTGTCGATATCGCCGACCTTCAAATGGGTGACCTCGCTTGCGCGCAGCCCGCCGCCATAGGCAACGCTGAAGGCTGCGCGATAGCGAAGACCGGGTCCCGGTGCTGCTTCCAGAATGCGTGCCACTTCCTCTGCGCTCAGCACCACCGGGATCTTCTTGGCCGCCCGCTGATATCGCATATGCCGCTTCATCTCAGGGCGCGGGCACGTGGTCGCATAAGAAGAAGCTCAGCACCGTCAGTCGATTATTGAATGTCGGCGCACCTACGCCGCGCTCCTTCATATCCAATTGGAACGCCCGCAGTTCTTCCGGCGTCGCGCTATCCGGCGCGTGCCCCAGAAACCGCGTGAAGTCCCGCATCGCCCGCAGATACATCGTCTGCGTCTTCGGTTGCAGACCTTTGATCTGCATGTCTTCGAGGAAACGACGGCGCAGTGCCGGTACATATTGCTCTGACATTGAAACCTCCTATCGTCAGATTGAGAAGGTCCCAATCGTCCGATAGGCGCGTCAGTTCACCAAATCGCAGCGCTCCGATCATCGCCCATCACCCACCACAAGCGCCAATACCGCGAGAGCGGTTTCGTCCTTGTCCGCAACTGAGACATTCGTCCAAAGTGCAGCGAACGTCCGGTGCGGATAAAAACAGTCGTTCAGAACCAAACCTTGGAATTTCTAGTCGCGAATGATGCCCACGCCAGCACCGACGAGCCCGCCACCGACCACGCCTATGGTGCGGTGATGGGCGGAGGCTTTCGTCGCTTGCCTGAGACCGCATTCCCAGCGATGGCCGCAAGCAGAACCGCACCGCCAAACAGCGTATTCACGCTCGCCGTTTCGCCAAGAAAGAGCCAGACCCAAAGTGGACCAAGCAGGACTTCGGCCAGAGACAACAGGGCAAGCTCTGCTGCGGGAAGGCTACGCGAGCCCAACGTGTAGAGGATCAGACCCGCACCAACCTGGAAAACCCCCATTCCCATCGAGATGAAGCTATCATGCGAACTCAGAACGAGCGGAAGCCCGAGAACTGCGCATATCCCCAAGGTGATGGCGATGGCGAAGAGACCCGAAAGGAAGACCGCCGGTAGCATCTCACCTGTTCGACCCCATCGCAACGCCACAGTGAAGACGGCGAAACCAAAGGCTGATCCAAGGGCCGCAAGACTACCCTTAAGGGCGACGCTGCCGGACTTGTCGGCAACCATGATCGCGATCCCGCCAATGGCAACAACAATCGCAATCCAGGTTGCGAAGCGCACGCGTTCACGCAGAACGATCCATCCCAGAACCGCAGCCATAAACGGTGCTGTCGCAAAAAGCAGCATGGCATTCGCGACCGAGGTGTTCTGAATTGAGTAGATCCCACCGGTATAGGCTGCAACCAGTGAAAGTCCTGCGATAACAGCGGGGAAACCAATGCGGCGGATCTGAACAAAGGGGCTTTCGCCCGACCGCATTCGAATAACCACGTATAGAAATAGCGACATGCTGATCGACCGATACAGCAGAATCTGCCAGACGACGGCATCTTCGATCATTCGAATACCAAGACCGACCGTTGACCACAGAACCCCAGCCGCAAAGACGAAAAGCACACCGTACTTGTGGGCATCCGCATTATACGAGGGTGTCGATATGAATGTCATTTCGGGCCAATCAAAGAAGTCACTCGTAGTAAGTTAACTTATCAGCCAGAGTTCTGACCACTCATATGCGACATTGGCGCGGAATGCCGCGCACGGTCTTTGCTAGCCAAGATCGCTGCGGCGGGCACGTATGGCCGGTCTGATGACCCTGCCGCGCAGCATTCAACACATCGGTCAGAGGTGGCATTGAGCGGAAAGCACCGGTTGGATTGATCGGAGCAAAGGTCTGCAAAGTCCGCAACTGAGACATTCGTTCAAGTGCAGCGAACGTCCGGTGCTGGTGAAAGCAGTCATCCAGAACCAAAACTTCGAATTTCCGGTCGTGAACGGCTGCTTAACGCGACAGAGCCGACACTCACCAAAATTCGCTGAATGACTGCATCGAGCCCAAACTACCCGCTTTCTGCGGTGTCGCTAATGTCTGCTATGTTACCTTGGGCACGTCTTCAATGCGGAATGGCTCGGTGCTGCCATCCTCGCCACCCCGATTGACACAAGTCAAAGACGTTGTTCTTGACTGACAAAAAAGCAGCCTGTTGGTGGAGTGTCATTTTTTTAGGCTTCGGTATGGGATCTCGTCTTGTTTTTCATTAGATATGCTCAAAACCGAAACTGCTAAGCTCATCATAACAAAAGGCCCAAAAATGCTTCAGCCAAAATCCAAATGGATACCAATCAAGGCAAGTTTGTTTTTTATTTCGATGTTTACGGCCTTTGCGCTCCTACTGTCCGCGAGTTTTGTTCAAGCTCAACAAACCGCTCAGGAAGAAGAGGCCGGACGTATTGCCGAAGCAGTGACTTCTGCCGCTGTGAATGAGTCCGTGCGTGATGGCGAAACCGGATTGACCCAAGAGATTCTGAATAGCGGCATTGACGCCAAAGAGCTTGAGCTTCGGTTGATTCCGTTGACGAAACCGGAACTGGAAATTCTTGCTGAGAGATGGCTGGAGATCGTGCGTGCGAAAACAGAAGAGGTCATGTCCGCACAGATTGCGATCAATCGAACAGATGGTGCCGTTGAGGACGCTGCGCGAGAAAACCTCGCAGAACTTGCCCTCGAAAGGGGGCTTTTGTTCGACAAGTATTCTAAGGTAGTTTCGTCGTTTGAAAAGAAGGGTGGCGATCCTGCGCTGATTTCCGACTACCGGGCATATCGTTCTTCAGTGATCGTTGAAGAAACGCGTACGTCAGATTACGAAACGCTCTATGCTGAGGCATTTCGTTGGCTGACAGATCGCGAAGGTGGTGTTCAGGTGGCAATCCAGACGGGTGTAATCATCAGTTCGATGGTCGGCCTGTTGATATTTGCAAAGCTTGTACGGCGGTTTGCGCGCAGATGGATCGGTCATGTGCCGAACCTGTCAAAATTGCTTCAGGCCTTCCTTGTAACATTGGTTTACTGGGTGGTTCTGGCAATTGGATTGATGGTGGTTTTGTCAGCCCTTGGTATAGATATTTCCCCAGTTTTTGCTCTTATTGGCGGAGCGTCATTTATCATGGCTTTTGCCTTCCAAGACACTCTTGGCAACCTCGCAAGCGGCTTGATGATCATGATCAACCGACCCTTTGACGAAGGCCACTATGTCGACGTTGGCGGTGTTGCCGGAACTGTAAAATCGGTCAGTATCGTGGCCACAACGGTTGTGACGCCAGACAATCAGGTTATTGTCATTCCTAACAAAAATGTCTGGGGCAATGTCATAACCAACGTCACCGCTAGCCTGACCCGGCGTGTAGATCTGGTGTTTGGAATTTCATATGAGGATTCAATTCCGGACGCGCTGCGCGTGATTGAGGAGACAACAAAGGCGCACCCATTGGTGCTGGACGAGCCTAAACCAGTAATCCGCGTACATGAACTCGCCGACAGTTCGGTGAATTTCATCTGCCGCCCGTGGACGAAGACTACGGATTACTGGGACGTTTATTGGGATCTCACTCAGCAGATAAAAGAAAACTTCGACGATGCCGGGATTTCCATTCCCTATCCACAGCAGGATTTGCATATTAAACCAACAGCATCCAACGAACGGCTAACATCAGCAGCGGAATGATCGCGGCTTCCGGGTTTCTCATTTTAAACAACCGTGGACCTTTGCCCTGTATTGCATTCGGACAAAGTAGGGTCGTACGAGGACGCTTCGCTGCGCGACTGCATCGCCTGAGACGACCTGTCCGATTAGGCGCGGCAGACTTCTCAGGTTGCCCTACAAAAGCGTAATTGCGCGGCAGGGAACCGCCAGCTTTGCTTTGGCTGCAAGAGCAACGCAAGTGAAATACAAGCTGCCGTTCGAAATCTTGACATGAACGGCG
>CAWCLQ010000013.1:0-726170 GCA_963796445.1 uncultured Alphaproteobacteria bacterium
CTTCTTCTTGCTGCTGGATGACGTGACCAAGAACTAAGCGACAGGCGCGGCCCTGATGACGGGGCCGCGCCGCTACGGCGGGAGGGCGAATGACCGGATATATCCTCAAAAGGCTCCTCTCGGCCATTCCGGTGCTGCTGGGCATCAGCGTGATCGTGTTTCTGATCATGGCGATGATTCCCGGCGATCCGGCGACGGCGATCCTTGGATCCTATGCGACCCCGGACAACGTTGAGAAATTGAACCGTGATCTCGGGCTCGATCAGGGGCTCGTGCCGCGCTATTTCATTTGGCTCGGCAATATGTTGCAGGGCGATTTCGGGCGCAGTTTTGCCCTGAACCGCCCCGTGCTTGACGAGGTGCTGGACCGGTTCGGCGCGACACTGATCCTTGCGGGGACGTCGTTTGTCTTATGTTCCATTCTTGGCATTGCGGCGGGCGTGATTTCGGCAGCGCGCCAATACGGCTTTGCCGATAAGGCCATCACCTTCGTGGTTTTGCTCGGAATTTCGATCCCGTCGTTCTTCCTTGGCATGATGATGATCCTGATCTTTGCCGTGCAACTGCGCTGGTTCCCCGTCTCGGGCATGTGGCCGATCTACGGGGATCGCAACCTATGGGTTCTGTTGGATCATCTAACAATGCCAGCCCTTGCCTTGGCCGTGGTGGCGACCGGTGTGATCGCGCGGTTGGCGCGGTCTGCCATGCTTGAGGTGCTGCGGCAGGATTTCATCAGGACCGCACGGGCAAAGGGCGTGCACGAGCGGCGCGTAATCTGGCGGCACGCCTTGCGGGTCGCGATGGTGTCAATCATCCCGATTCTGGGCATTCAGGCAGGGTTCGTGCTGTCGGGTGCCGTCTATATCGAGATCGTGTTCCAATGGCCTGGCGTTGGCCGGATGCTGGTGGATGCGATCCTGAAACGCGATATTTTGCTGGTTCAGGGCGGTGTGGTGTTCATTGCGGGCTGCTATGTGATGTTCAACATCATGGTGGACGTGGCCCAAGCCCTGCTTGATCCACGGATCAAGACATGATGGCATTTCTGAAGCTTCTGGCGCGCAACCGCTTGGCGCTGGCGGGGTTGGTCGTCATCGGTGTGGTCGTTTTTCTGGCCCTGATCACGCCGCTTTTGCCGCTGGCTGATCCGGATGTGACGGACACACCCAACCGCTTTTTGCCCCCGTTTAGCGAAGGCGCGTTGCTGGGCACGGACCATCTGGGCCGTGATCTGCTGAGCCGTCTGATGTGGGGAACACGGTTGAGCCTTGCTATGGGGCTGGTGGCCGCAATTATCGCCGCCACGATCGGGTCGGCCATCGGGATCATCGCGGGCTACTACGGTGGGCGCACCGACAACATCATCATGCGCGGCGTGGATATGTTGATGGCCTTTCCCTACATACTTCTGGCGCTGGCGATCGTCGCCGCCCTTGGCCCCGGATTGATGAACGCCTTGATCGCTGTCGCCGCCGTCAACGTGCCATTCTTTGCCCGCAATATTCGTGGCATCACCGTGGGCATCGCCCATAAGGAATTCATCGACGCCGCCCGTTTGGCCGGCATGCGCGACCGCGAGATTATTCTGTCCGAGGTTCTGCCCAACGTGTTGCCTGTAATTGTCATCGCAATGTCCACGACCGTGGGCTGGATGATCCTCGAAACGGCAGGCCTGTCCTTCCTTGGCCTTGGATCACAGCCACCGCAGGCAGACCTCGGCTCAATGTTGGGTGAAGCGCGCTCTGCACTGATCACGAACCCTCACACCTCTATCGTGCCCGGTGCGATGATCTTGATCATCGTGATGGGGATCAACCTGCTGGGCGACGGGGTGCGCGATGCGCTTGATCCGCGTTTGAAGTCCGGCGCGCTCAGCCGTCCGATGCCGGCAACCGCGGTGGATCGCAAAGGGCCCGTGCCAGCCGCCCAGACCGACAGCCTGCTCGACATCGCAGGGCTGCGAACCGAATTCCACGTACGCGACCGAGTCTATAGAGCCGTTGGCGGCGTTGATCTGCATGTTGAGAAGGGCGAGTGCCTTGGTATCATCGGCGAGAGCGGTTCGGGCAAGTCGGTCACCGCGCTTAGCGTTATGGGCCTTGTCGCATCGCCGCCGGGCGTTATCGCAGGTGGCGCCGTCCATTTTGATGGTGAGGACATTATTGGCGCGCCATACGAGGTTTTGCGATCTTTGCGCGGACGCCGCGTGGCCTATATTTTCCAAGACCCACTTGCCACATTGCACCCACTTTACAAGGTCGGCGATCAATTGGTTGAGGCAATCCAATCCCATGAGGCCGTCTCCAAGGCTGAGGCCCGCACCCGCGCAATTGACCTTCTCAAATCCGTGCGGATTCCCAACCCCGAAAGCCGCATCGACAGCTACCCCTACGAAATGTCGGGTGGGATGCGTCAGCGCGTCGGAATTGCGATGGCGCTGGCCAACGATCCGGACGTGATTATTGCCGATGAGCCGACGACGGCACTGGACGTAACGGTGCAAGCGCAAATCCTGTCTGTGCTGAGCGATCTGCGCCGTGAACGGGGGCTGGCCATCATCTTTATCACCCACGACTTCGGGGTTGTCGGCCAATTGTGCGACCGTGTGGCGGTGATGTACGCAGGCCAGATTGTCGAAGAAGGGCCGACCGAGGCCGTTCTGCGCGCGCCCCAGCATCCCTACACCAGCCGCCTTATCGACTGCGTGCCGACATTGGGTGGCGGGCAGCGCAAACTGGCTGCGATCCCCGGCCTGCCGCCGGTCGTGGATCGCTTGCCAACCGGCTGTGCCTTCGCTGAACGGTGCGACAAGGCGCAGGCTGGTTGTAGCGCAGGCCCCATTGATCTGGTGCCGACCCAGACGGCGCGAAAAACACGCTGCCTGTTCCCCGAAGCCACACTGGAACAAAGCGCATGAACGAGGCCCTCAAACTGATCGGACTGTCGAAGTCGTTTCCCGTTGGCAAACGCCTGCTTGGGCCGCCCAGGGGCATGGTCCACGCGGTCCAGCCGCTGACCTTGACGGTCCAAACCGGCGAGACTTTGGGCATCGTGGGGGAGTCCGGCTGCGGTAAATCCACGCTCGCCAAAATGCTTGTGGGGCTCTTGCCCCCGACCACAGGCCAGATCGAGATCGAGGGCGCGGTCCTGGACAATGCCGACCCGGCTGTCTTTGGCAAACGCATCCAATATGTGTTCCAAGACCCCATCAGCAGCCTGAACCCGCGCAAAACCATCCGCCAGATCATGGAAACACCCCTGCGCAAACTCCACAATCTGGACAAAGCAGCCCGCGCCGCCCGCATCCGCGAGATTTTCACGGCCGTGAACCTGCGTGAGGAATTCCTTGATCGTTACCCGCATGAGTTTTCCGGCGGGCAGGCGCAACGGATCGGCATCGCACGTGCGCTGGCGGCTGAAGCACGCATCTTGATCCTTGATGAACCAGTCTCTGCTTTGGATGTGTCGGTGCAGGCGCAGGTGTTGAACCTCTTGGCCGACCTCAAGAAAGAATTCGGCTTGACCTATCTGTTCATCAGTCACGATCTCGCGGTCGTCGAAGCCGTCAGTGATCGCGTCGCGGTCCTATATTTCGGCTCAATCGTCGAAGTCGGTTCCGCACGAGAGATTTTCGCGAACCCGCGCCACCCCTACACCGCACTGCTAGCACAAAGCGCCCCCGAAGTCGGACGCCCCATCGCCGCACCTGAAAGCGCCGAAACCGAATTGCCCGATCCATTGTCGCCTCCCGTAGGGTGTGCCTTCAATGAACGATGCGCCTTTGCGACAGATCAGTGCCGGAGAGAAGAACCGTCTCTGACAACAGATCAGAGCGGCAGGGAGTTCGCCTGTTTCAACCCCCGATAAGCGAGCGGCGAGTGCACCTTTCTCCACCGGTTTTGGAACCGAAAAGGCGCAGAACCCAGTTGATTGCTACCAGAGATGGCTCGCCCATCTCCATTTACGACTTCGCAAAGAAGCGATTCAGTTACGGATATTGTAGCAAGCGACGACGGAAGCAAACTCTTGCGAGATATGAAGCCCAAGCCCTCATGATTTTTTTCCAACACTAAACTGAACGTCCATTGACTCCGCATTGCGGACATCTGTGTCTTTGGAAGCAGGGGCCGCGTTGTCCGCATCTTACCAGTTCAACCGCGGCGCAGCGAAGGTCCGGAACTCCTAGACCTGCCGTTCAGACAGCGCGCGGCGAATGACGGTGGAGAGCCCAGATTTACCGATGGAGACGTCCCGGATTTTGCTTGCGTGGAAAAATCAGACGCCACCAGATCGGCCCGTTGCTGCCGGTCGTTCTTGCCGCGGTGAACGGCATTGCCGAAGAAACGCGGCGCTCAGGACCAGGTCGAAGTTGCAACCATCACGGACCGGCGCGACCCCATTCCAGCCAAAGCCGCTCCTCGGGAGTTAGCAGTGTCGCCATCCGCGCGTCATAGGTCGCGAGGTCCTCGGCCGTCAGCTGTCCCTCCCATTTGTTCGACGTCGCGCTGTCGAAGAAGCCATCGTCACTGTGCCAGAAGTCCTTTCCCGCCGCAGGGGCGAAGTTGCTGGCGTTGGCCTTCATGTTCTCGAAATTCGCCGCATTCACCACCGCCGCCATCAACTCCGGAGGGTGGGCGATCCTGACGTGGGCGGCAATCCTCGCGACTGCGTCGTCGAGGTCGGCCAGCATGTCCGCGTAGTGCAGACGCAAAAGGTTCTCCCGCGGCTCCCGTTTCAGTGTCTCCCGGTAATGCTCGATGATAGACGAAAGGCTCGCGCCCTCCCAGTGATCACCCTCCAAGAAGATGCGGAAACTGTCCGAGGGGTTGTCGGGGATTAACCCGTGCCAAGGCACCGCCTTCTTCTGGTTCGCAACATGCTTGCGCAACGAAAAATGCACGTCGATGGGGTGCCGGTAGACGGTGATGTAGCGCAGTTCCGCCCAGAGCGGTATGCCGTCTATCGGCGTATGGGTCTTGACCTGCCGCCGATGGTCCTGCGCGGTGAGGTGCGCAATAACCTCCTCTATCGGTCGGGACATTGTATCGATCCATGGGCTCTTTATCGAAGTCGGGGCGTCCACTTCAGCCGCCCCCGCAATTAGCATGGCCACGATCCCTTGCGTCCAGGTCGTCCCCGATTCGGGCGGCGTGCAGACGACGATGTCGCCTGCGCGTGGCTCGAAAGCTTTCCATCGCCGCGAGTTTGTAATGGCGCCCACATAGTCCCGCACCGCTGCTTCCATCGCCTCAGCCATGCTGGGTCCTCTCTTTCCTCAATTATCCACAAGCTTGGCACCTCCGGATGAGATAGAAAAGCCCTTTAGGCGGCCCGCGTCAGGTCGCATATCCCCGCACTCATCCACTTTCCAGGAAAGGGCTTGAGTGCCCATGGCCGTGAAAGGCAGTTTTCCGCCCTCCACTCCGGGTGCTCCACTGTCCAAGCCCGAGATGATCTGTGTGCGACAAACGGCAGGAAAGGCCCGCCTACCGCGAACAGGTAATGCTCTCCTACAACGAGTTGAAAGTAGATTAACTCCAAACTTTGTGTGCTGTGCGTCCCAGTCGGCGTCAGCTTCGGGCTCAAACCGCTCGACCACAGCACCAAACTCCAGCGGCTGGAACGCGGGACAAACGAGAAGTTGCCCGCAATAACAGGCTATTCCTATCTAACTTTAGCGCGTTGGTTTCAACTTCCGCTACCCACCACTGCTATGGCTTCAACTTCAACCAATAGCGCAGGCATAACGAGCGCAGGTGTTGCATAGGCCGCGCTGGCCGGGACACCAGCCGGGAAAGCCTCCGTTTGCGCTCTGCCAAATTCGCCATACTGCGAGATGTCGGTCAGGAATGTGTTGATCTTGATGACATCAGCCATTGTGGCGCCAGCGGCAGAAAGCACTTGCTCGATATTCTTAAAGGTTTGCATTGACTGAGTGTAGACGTCCTCACCTACCACATTCCCGTCGCTATCGAATGCCACTAATCCTGACGTGTAGACGGTATCTCCAACCTTCACTCCGGCAGACAGGTTGAATTTCTTGGTCCAAGCCCAACCCGGGTCGAGGCGCTGCTGTTTCATGTCGTACTCCTCATCTGATAGGCTTCCGTCTCTATCATCAGCGTATCGGAAATCCCAAATGACGCATACACAATTTGGGCGGGTTCCTTTGTCACTGAGAAGCTTCGAGGTTCCTTGCATCCTGCAGGCATATCCAACTCGCGATGCTGCCGTTTACTTATGAACTGAACTCTGGGCGGATTCTTGAGATTGACCATGATCGGACCTTCGAAGGGCTTCGCGAGCCAGATGTTTTGATTTCCGAAGAAGCAAGTCTCATCACTGGATTGACCGCTGAAATGGTCGCAGGAAAAACTATTAACGCGACGGTGGTAGATGCATTGATTGCTGATGCCGATCTCATAGTTGCGCATAATGCTAGTTTTGATCGGGTCATGGTGAAAAACACTGGCCGTCCTTTGCCGAGAAACCTTGAACGCCCTAACAACTGGGAACGCCAGATGCACGCGGAACAGAGGGAAAAACGTTCCCAGTCGCGACGCGCTGAAGATCGAACTGCTTTTTGGGAACGTGTTGTTGAACACTCTCCTGAGTTCTTCTCTGTACAAGGATTGGTTCCCAATGGTGCATTCAGCCAGTGGTTAACGCCGGAGCATGCGCCTAACCTGGTGGTAAGTATATACATTGCGCTAACTGGCGTAGGTGTGTTTCTTCGAGGACGCCGCGGAACGACGCCCGCTGATATTCTGGAGTATTTTGAAGCCAAACAGATCGATTTTAAAGCGTTGGTCGAGAATGAGATGTATGATCCCAGTTCTTCGCGGCATCCGGGACTGTCGCTTGAAATTGACGTGACTGACCATGCCAACTTGGATGAAGCCGTGGAATGGTTGTGTCGCAAAGAGAGAGTATGGTTGGCAGCGACCGATCAGGTTTTCGGCGAAACAGATTGAGACTAACGATCTTACGTCAGTTATCCTGTAAAATGTCATATCCATTTTATTGGTGTTCAGAGAATGTTCGATTCCAGTCCCGCTCCATCCAAGGGGGGGGTGGGGGGTCAATCCTTACAGCTTTGCCTCTGGACCTGACCGGCGGGGAGGTTTTTAGTTAGTTTGCCATATTTCGGACAGGGTGTCGAAACTAACCGCCGCCTTTAAAAATATAGAAAATATAGTTTTCGTGTATGCTTTATAGAAGGGTTTATCGGTTAATAACCTTTGGGACACTTATGGGCCGCGGTTTGTCGAATTTGCAAAAGGAGATTCTGGCGGTGCTGCCGTATCCAGTCAAATGGGATTGATCCCTCGAGACAGTCATTCCGTTGGAAAGTGCAATGAGTCCGATGGAGATCAAAGAGGCGCTGGGCTTGCCAAAAACCAATTCCACAAGAGCCTCACTTTCACGTTCGCTCGCTGCACTATCAAAACGTGGGCTAATTTTGAAATGGGGAGCAGACGTGGCTCTTCAGGGTCGTGGATACAGATACACAAAGCTCTACTAGTTATTTGCCGCTTTCTCACCATGACAGGATCACAGGTGCGGGTATGCCCGTTCTGATGAAGTAGATGACCGATACATGCCGGTTGAGGCCGTTGGAAAAGGCAGTCTGATTGAGCTCACTGATCGCACGGACGTGATCAATACTGCGATTGATAATGCCAAAACTGAGGAGCGGAGCTGGCCATCAGTGCAATACCTTTGGGATGGGCACCCAATTCTAGAGTGGTTTTCTGATCATGCTGGAATATTTTTTCCTGAAAACAGTGCTCCACTCTGTAAGCTTCAGGGGCATCTCAAAAAGGGGGAGGTTGTCGTCCTTCTTCATGGAGCAATTCCAAATGAGATAGGGGCGCCGATAGTTGATAGCTGGCGGGTTGTCTATGCGAACCACGGGTGCGTTAGTAAACTGGAGACTATCGGGAAATTTCTCAATCAAACAAGGTTGTCTGACAATACTCCCAATAGCGGCGAGCCGAACGCGAGTTTGGCTGCATCCGCTTTGAACCCGGCTGTTGACGCGTTTCAGTCGTACCTTGTTGGTGTGCGTAACAAGCGTGAAGTTGAAATCGAGGCCGGTCTTAGCGTGGCGCTTGACCGACTGAGCGCTTTCGAGGGCATCTACGCACGACGTGCGAGTATGTCCGCGTGCGGCATAAACATTCGTGGAAGATCGCGGAAACTTGGCCTCAACTATCGCACCAGTGATGAGATCAGAACATGGGCTGTGTCCAAGTGCTCTCGCATAATTGCGGTGAGATTATCAAAATATTACTGGTTCAATTGCGGTTTGAACTTAAGCGGCATCTACGTGTTTTAAATGGTCACTAATTGGTGACTCTATACTTTTCATATAAGACGCAATACCTCCTTAAAAGAGGTAAAGGTTTGAAATTAAAAAGGGATATTGGCTCCGGCGGTAGGGATCGAACCTACGACCAATTGATTAACAGTCAAATTCTCGTAATACTAGGCAGCCTGAGCCGTACAATAAATAATTTGGTGCTGGTGAATGCGCATCGAAGCTTTTTGCTATCCGCGCTTTTGCGCCATTTCGATGCTTGAATGAGAAGCGGCGTAATATCCCCTAAAATGATGTAATCCCACGAAACCCCGTTCTTTTTGGCCCAGCGTACGAGATCTGAGTGTGGGCCACCGTTCTGCGCAGCGATCTCAAGCGATTTAGGTGGATCCGCAGCAAGAGTTTTGTGGGCAAATTCGGTGTGGTTTTAGGCGGCTTCAATTTCTAAGTTTTTCAAATTCGATCCGTCCGGATAGATCGATGGAGTTTGCAATTCCAAATATCAGTTGGCAAGACGCTGTTTATGCAGCACAAAATGTTGTCTATCCACTTTATCCAATTCCCCATTGGCTGGGTGCATATAGGGTTCTTAGCAAAATTTTGGCGAAAACCAGAATTTTTGAAATTACAATAAAACCTAATTTTTTCAAAGTGGTGGGCGACCCTGGAATCGAACCAGGCGTGCGTCTCCGCGAGGGAGTTACAGTCCCCTGCCACACCTTGCGGCCTGTCGCCCACGCTGCCAAAGCATTGCATCGGCAGTGAAGGCGTGATTACAAGCGAGGCTTAGAGGCGTCAAGGCGAAATCCGTCGCTTTTTGACCTTCAATTACAGTTGGAAGGTTGCAATGAAAAAGCCCAAGTGGGTCGTGCGCAAAGAGCAGGACCAAAAAGCCGAAACCCGCGAGACTGTCTGGCTTTTCGGATTGCATGCAGTGCGCGATGCCTTGTTGAACCCCAAGCGGGAAAAATTACGCTTGGTGGTCACGCTGAATGCACAAGCCAAGCTTCAGGATGCGATCGATGCGGCGGGCATGACGCCCGAGGTCGCCGATCCGCGTAAATTCAGCGCGCCGCTTGATCCGGGATCCGTTCACCAAGGGGCGGCGCTTGAGGTTAAGCCGTTAAACTGGGGCAAGCTTGAAGATGTTTGCATTGGGCCCGTAGCCCCTCGGGTCGTGTTGTTGGACCGTGTAACAGACCCGCATAATGTAGGGGCAATTTTGCGCTCTGCCGAAGTATTGGGTGCATCTGCCGTTATTGGAACGCGTCATCACGCGGCACCCGAAACGGGTGCTTTGGCTAAATCAGCAAGCGGTGCATTGGAACGGCAACCCTATCTGAGGCTCCGCAATCTCGCAGATGGGATTCGCGCGTTGCAGAACATGGGGTATCTGGTCCTCGGGCTTGACGGCGAAGCGACCATCACGGTTGAAGAAGCGGTTGAAGGCAAGCGGGACCGGCCAGTCGCGCTTGTTCTGGGGGCGGAAGGTCCGGGATTGCGCGAAAAAACCAAAGCGACCGTTGATCATCTTGTGCGCATTGACGCATCCGGTGCCTTTGGCTCTTTGAATGTCTCGAATGCCGCTGCAATTGCCTTATATGCGGTGAAGAAGGACTAGAGCAGGCGACTTGATGGGATATCCGACGAAAATTGCGACATGCTGCTACTGCGGTTCACGGGCCGCACTTGTTTTGGACAAAGACAGGCATGAACTGGCCTGCTCGAGTTGCGGTGCTCCGTTGCACAACATGAAAAATCTGCCGCAAGAGCCTGCGCGGCGGGCGCGAAACGAGCGTCCGTATCGCTATCCCGGCGAAAAACCGCAGGAAAAGAAGAAGTCGCGCAAATCCTACGGGTATGACACGCCGCGCCCTAAGTATCGTAAAAAACGCAAAGGGTTGATGCGGCATTTCTTCGAAGAAGCTTTCGATATTATCGAAGACATCATCGACTGACCCGGTCATGCGGTATTGGACATTATCGTTTCGTTCACAGATTCGTTAGATGATCTTTAACGCCGGTATTGTGCACTTATGTAAGTAATAGCTTAAGAGCTCGGAACGCTCTTAACGCCTTAGACTGTCCCTCGTTCCGTACCTTTTCAGCGCCCCTTGCCAAAGGCATCGGGCGCTCTTTTTTTTCGCAAAGTCTGCGCGTAGGGTAGGGCATGGATTACACCGACGCTCATCTCAAAGATATTTTGAAAAGAACCCGCCGGATCGCTGTAGTGGGTGTTTCGTTGAACCCTGTGCGCCCGAGCTATTATGTTGCGCGTTATCTGGACCTGAAAGGATACCAGATCGACCCTGTAAACCCCCGACATGTCGGAGAGACACTGTTCGGCAAGCAGATTGTCGGCGCATTGAGCGATATAGATGGTGCCGTTGATATGGTGGATATTTTTCGCCGTTCTGAGGCAGTGCCGGAGATCGTGGATGAAGCGCTGGAGGTCTTGCCGGGGCTTGCAACCATCTGGATGCAAATTGGCGTGTCGCATGAACAGGCAGCTGCAAAAGCCGAAGCGCGGGGCATTACAGTGATCCAGAACCGCTGCCCGAAAATCGAGTATCAGCGATTGTTTGGTGAGTTGCGGATGGGTGGGTTTGCAACGGGTGTTATTTCGTCGCGTCTGTAGTCGCAGGGACGGTTTCCTTTGCTAAGAGCGCGCTGCTTTTTCAGCGATCCCAGATTGCGCTCCGCGTGATGCCAACTCTTCTAGCACGTCTTCGATAGGCACATCGCGTGCGGCCAGCATCACTAAAAGATGGTACAAAACATCGGCCGCTTCTTTGGTAAGCGCTGCGCGATCATCCTTGACGGCTTCGATAATAGCCTCGATTGCCTCTTCGCCAAATTTCTCTGCGCATTTCTCTGGCCCCTTGGCGAGAAGCTGCGCGGTCCAGCTGCTTTCGGGGCTAGCGGATCTACGGGCGTAAATTACGGCGTAAAGCTCGTTCAGTGTCATGTCAGCCTCATTGGGATGCCTGCAGCGGCCATATGGGTTTTGGCCTGCGCGATTGTGTAGTCGCCAAAGTGGAAGATAGAGGCCGCAAGTACCGCAGAAGCGCCGCCTTCGGTGACCCCCTCGACCAGATGGTCCAGTGTCCCGACACCCCCTGATGCGATAACGGGCACAGGGACTGCGTCCGCAATCGCACGCGTTAGGGGCAGATTGAAGCCAGCGCGGGTGCCGTCGTGGTCCATAGAGGTCAACAGGATCTCGCCCGCGCCGTGATTTGCCATATTTATTGCAAATGCCACGGCATCAATGCCTGTGGGTTTGCGTCCTCCGTGAGTGAAAATCTCCCATTTGCCCGGGGACACGGTTTTGGCGTCGATGGCAACAACAATGCACTGGCTGCCAAACTGGTCTGCGGCTTGTGTCACGACATCGGGATTGGCGACGGCAGCTGAATTAAACGAGACTTTGTCCGCGCCTGCCAGCAAGAGTGCCCTGACGTCTGAGACCGTGCGCACACCTCCTCCGACGGTAAGGGGGATATAGCAATGCTCTGCCGTGCGCGTTACTACATCATACATTGTTGCGCGGTTTTCATGGGTTGCCGTGATGTCGAGAAAACAAAGTTCATCCGCGCCTGCGGCATCATAGGCGATGGCGGCATCTACCGGATCACCTGCGTCGCGCAGGTCAACGAAGTTGACGCCCTTCACGACGCGGCCGTCTGCAACATCAAGGCAGGGTATGATACGGGTTTTCAACATAGTGGTGGTGTAAGTGGTTCGCTGCGGCGGGGCAAGGTGGTGAGCCGGCCCTCCGGGGGGAGTTTATCTGGCAAAGTGAGAGGGTTCTTGTTTCATCCTTCGTCGCGCAGCATTGCGAGGGCTGCTGAAAGATCGATCGCACCATCATAAAGTGCGCGGCCCGAGATGGCGCCTGCGATCACGCCGGTGGCTTTCAGTTCTGACAGATCGTTGAGTGAAGCGACGCCGCCTGAGGCAATCACTGGGATATCAACCGCTTTTGCGAGATCGGCTGTCGCGCTGACGTTGGGGCCGCCCATGGCGCCGTCGCGCAAAATATCGGTATATATGATCGCCGCGACGCCTGCGTCTTCGAATGACTTGGCAAGTTCTGTTGCCTGGACGTTGGTTTCTTCGGCCCAACCCTTTGTTGCGACAAAGCCTGCGCGGGCATCAATCCCCACAGCGACCTGACCTGGGTAGGCGCGTGCGGCTTCGCGTACCAGATCGGGGTTTTCCACGGCCACAGTCCCGAGGATGACGCGTGCAAGGCCTTTATCAAGCCAACTTTCGATTGTTGCGCGGTCGCGGATCCCGCCGCCGAGTTGTGCGGGCACGGGGCAAGACTTTAGGATTGCTTCAACGGGTGCTGCATTTACCGGAGTACCCGCAAAAGCGCCGTTCAGATCGACAAGATGTAGCCATTCGCAACCTGCTGCAACGAATGCTTTTGCCTGTGCCGCTGGATCATCGTTGAACACAGTAGAGCGATCCATGTCTCCGTGCACGAGGCGGACGGCCTGGCCGTCTTTGAGGTCAATTGCTGGATATAGGATCATGGGTTGGGTCCTGATGGGTTGTCTTAAATGCTCGTAGCGACGCTCTTGCACGAGGCTTTGGGAAAATGCAACGCGACCTTAGGTCAATCAGTTTCGAGACGTTTGGTCACTCTTGCATGACATGTCCCCGGGCGGTCAACCTAAGGGAAATTTGAGGGAGAAGACTACGGTGACAAAATTTGGATTGGGCGCGCTGTCGCTGGTACTGAGTGCGGGGATCGTACTTGCGGACCCTTTGGAAGGAATGTGGCAGACCGAAACTGACGATGGAGCCTTTGCGCATGTTGATATTGGGCCTTGTGGCGTGACCTTTTGCGGAAAAATCGCGCGCACGTTCAAAGAGGGGGCCGAGTATGCGTCGCCAAATCTTGGAAAGATGCTGGTAATTGATATGGCATCTGAGGGGAACGGAAAATACCGTGGCAAAGTCTGGCGGCCCAGCAACAACAAGATCTATATCGGTAAAATTGCACTTGATGGCGACAGTATGCGGCTTTCGGGTTGCGTGGCAGGCGGACTGCTCTGTTCGAAACAAACTTGGTCCCGGGTTGAGTGACAAATTGGCGGATGCCGGCCATGTGACTGGCCGGTTTGTTCGATCACACACGCCGTCTTGATTGGCCTGTTCGTTTGGCCCTTTTAGGCCTGTGGGATTTGTTTGCGCGCTAATCTATTGCCCAATGAAGAAGGATTAGCGGTATGCGATTTGTTGCGGAATATACCGCTACCGGGGTTCGGTCACGGAACAAAAGACCACCGTCTATGACTACTTCTTCACGATCAGAGGGATCAGAGCGCATTCCGAGTTTGCTTTGGCACAACAACGTACGTGTCACGTAAGACCCGCCTTCACCCGGCCATAGCGTTGTTGTGGCGGCTGTGAATGACGTGATTGATATTCACACTAAACGCGTGGCGGTTGGTCTGTGCCACGCGATCCCGGGGTCAATCTGGGCCAGAATTGTATCTGGTGTCGGGGCTGACGCTTGCCGCAACAGGCTAAGGGTTTGGCGTAAGCTTCAGAACTTGATTCGAGTTGTTGCCTGCGATGGTAGTCTCTTATTCTGGCGTCGTTGCTTGGGCTGCAGGTCTCGAAAATCTCAGGCGTTGGTTCTTGCGGACCGAACAAACGCCTACGAGAGACCCTTTAAGTACGATGCCGACCCTATCGGTCTACGGTGTCCAGCGCAGAAAGTTTGCGATCATGCGCAAGCCCGCAGACTGGCTCTTTTCGGGGTGAAACTGCAGACCAATCATATTGTCATGGCCGATCACAGCAGTGACGTCGCCTGCGTAGTCAACATGTGCGAGCCGGTGGTTTAAGTCTGCGACAACCATATGGTAACTATGCACAAAATAGGCGTGGTCACCGGTCTGAATGCCTTGGAAAACCGGATGATCGCCGTCCAGTATCAGGTCATTCCAGCCCATATGAGGTACCTTTAGCGACGGATCGCACGGGGTGATACGCTTTACCTCACCCGCCACCCAATCCAGGCCTTTGGTATCCTGATACTCGCGTCCCCACGTGGCCATCAACTGCATGCCGACGCATATGCCCATAAAAGGGCGGGCCTTGTGGGTAACTGCTTCGATCATCGCGGCGTAGAGACCGGAGTGGCCTTTCAACTCTGCCATGCAAGCCGGAAAAGCGCCGTCGCCGGGCAGGACAATCCGGTCTGCAGTGGCGACAACATCTGCGTCGCCTGTCACAACAATGTCGCCCGCACCTGTTTCCAGCGCCATGCGTTCAAACGCCTTTTGCGCGGAATGCAAGTTGCCGCTTTCGTAGTCGATGATAGCCGTTAGCACGTTATAAGGCGCCTTTCGTCGACGGGATCTCGTCGGCTTTGCGTGGGTCCGTTTCGACCGCTTGGCGCAGGGCACGCGCTACGGATTTGAAAGTAGCTTCGGCGATGTGGTGTGCGTTTATGCCGTGCAGCATGTCTACGTGAAGGGTGATGCCGCCATGCGTTGCCAATGCTGTGAAAAATTCGCGCACCAGTTCGGTGTCAAAGCTGCCGATCTTGGCCGTCGGCATATCGACGTTCCAGATCAGGTAGGGGCGCGCGGACAGATCAAGCGCACAACGTATCTGTGCGTCGTCCATCGGCAGCAGGCAGGAGCCATAACGTACAATGCCGCGTTTGTCCCCCAAAGCGGCAGCCAACGCCTGTCCCAAGGCAATGCCGGTGTCTTCGACGGTGTGGTGGTCGTCGATGTGCAAATCACCCTTTGCACGCACGGTGATATCGATCAACGAGTGGCGCGCCAGCTGGTCAAGCATATGGTCGAAAAAGCCGACACCAGTTTTGTTGTCATAGACGCCCGTTCCGTCAAGATTGACGGTGACGGTGATCTCGGTCTCTGCTGTCGAACGTTTGATAGTGTGCGTGCGCATAGTGCGGGTTCCGGACCTGATAGTTTCGCCGCCCTTATAACAGTCCCGTCAGGCGCGCCAAGACGCCACATTCAGGGATTGCAGCCCCTGTGCCCGATATGCCAGCCTGCAACCAGCGGGCAGCACCGCGCCAAAAGGAACCAAACGACCATGACCACCTGTGTTTTTGTCCAAATCCGTTGCACGCCCGGCACGACATATAAAGTCGCCGAAGAAATCGCGCTGCGTGAAATCCATTCCGAACTTTATTCTACAAGCGGCGAATATGACCTGCTGATGAAGCTGTATATTCCCAAGGATGCTGATGTTGGTAAATTCATCAACGAAAACCTGTTGAAAATCGAGGGGATTGAAAGGTCTATGACGACCATGACATTCAAGGTATTTTGAGATCCCTGCGGCGCCTTTTTACACTGCTTCTGTTTCTGGCTGTCACCCCGGCATTTGCCCAAGCCAAAAAGTACGAAGGACAGGAAGCCGCGGCGTTGCGCTGCGCTCATATTGTGGCATTGACTGCCGTGGCGCTGTCGGATGCCGGTGGTATCGGCGAGGCGGAGAAGGAAGTGATGCTTGGCATTTCATTTCTCATTCTCGATGGTCATGTGTCCGGAACGTGGGCCCAGAAGAAAGCCGCGCTGGAGATTGTGCGCGACAGACGCAATGTGACTGATACGCTGGAAGATTTTGAGCGTTATGCAGAGCAATGCCTGCGCGATTTCCCAATTAACTAGCACCCGTTTTCTGCGTGCAGTGTTGCATGCGAAAAAACCGGGTAGGAGACGTGACTGCGACAAGATAATTCAACGCGTTTCAAGCGCACACGCCTGAGGCTGTGCGTCGGAAATGCATAAAAGAGCGGTTTCAGGACCGAAATCTACGTCCTAATCGCCTCTTTCTGACGATTTTGGTGGGTTTCTCTTGAGGTCCGACTGAAATCTGCCACATATCAAGGCACCTAGTTAGGCCCCACAGATCAGGAGTTCGCGTGTCCCTCTTCCTTATCGTCGCCTTGCCCTTTGTGGGCGCCCTTTTGCCTGGATTGATGAATCAGGCAGGCCGTTCAGCCTGTGCGGGCATCACCTTCACCGTGACTTTATCTGCATTTATTGGACTGTTAACCAACGCACCGGCCGTTTTTGCGGGTGAGGTCGTGACGGTTGGCGTCGACTGGATGCCCATTCTGGGCCTGAACTTCAATCTGATGCTGGACGGGCTGGGTTTCTTTTTTGCGATGCTCATTCTTGGCATTGGCCTGCTCATCATCACATATGCGCGCTACTATCTGTCCCGCGACGACAATATGGGCGAGTTTTTTACGTATTTGCTGCTCTTTCAGGGGGCGATGGTTGGGATTGTTCTAAGCGACAATATCCTTCTTTTACTTATTTTCTGGGAGCTTACGTCGCTTTCTTCATTCCTGTTGATCGGGTATTGGAAGCACCTTCCCGAAGGGCGTCAGGGCGCGCGGATGGCGCTGACCGTGACCGGTATGGGCGGGCTTGCGATGATCGGGGGAATGCTGATCCTTGGCCAGGTCGTTGGGAGCTATGACCTGAGCGTGATTTTGCAAAATCGCGAGATGATTCAGGAAAGCCCCTACTATGTGCCGGCACTGATCCTTATTCTACTGGGCTGCTTCGCCAAGTCTGCGCAATTCCCGTTCCACTTCTGGCTACCACACGCAATGGCAGCGCCCACGCCGGTTTCGGCATACCTGCACTCAGCAACGATGGTAAAGGCGGGTATTTTCCTTATGGCGCGCATGTGGCCGGTGTTGTCCGGCACGCCTGAATGGTTTTACATCGTCACGACTGCAGGCGTTATCACCATGGTTCTGGGTGCGGTCATCGGGCTATTCAAGCACGATCTGAAAGCGCTATTGGCCTTTTCCACGGTTAGCCATCTGGGTTTGATTACAATGCTACTGGGCACCGGCACTGCCTTTGGCGCGCTGGCGGCGACCTTCCATATTTTGAACCATGCGACCTTCAAAGCGGCGCTGTTTATGTCCGCCGGTATTGTGGATCACGAGACGCATACGCGGGATATAAGGCGATTGGGCGGGTTAAGGCACTTGATGCCGATTACCTTTGTGATCGCCACATTGGCCGCTTTGTCGATGGCAGGCATTCCGCTGCTCAACGGATTTCTTAGCAAGGAAATGATGCTGGAAGAGGCTTATCACACCGACTTCTTCGGCTCACCGTGGTTGCTGACGGTGCTGGTTGTGGTGGGCTCCGCATTCTCGGCTGCGTATTCTTTCCGGCTGATTTCACATACATTCCTTGGCGCCAAGCGTGACGACTATCCAGCCAAGCCGCATGACCCGGGTGCCGGTATGTGGATGCCGCCTGCGATCCTTGTGGTGCTTGTCGTTGTGATCGGCATCGCGCCGTTTCTCGTGCAGGATTTCGTTTTCCTTGTGGCCAAAGCGGTCATGGGTGAAGCGGCGGTACTGGAAACCAAATATATCAAGATCTGGCACGGTCTGGTGCCCGCCTTATACATGTCGATCATCGCCGTCGTTGGCGGTCTTGTGCTGCTGATGCTGTTCAAACCGATGCTGAGGGCATGGGATGCCATACCGCGCCCTGAGGCCAAGGTGATTTTTGAAGGATTGGTTGAAGCGATTGTTACGGTGGCCGAAAAGATCATCCGTCCACTGCATGACGGATCGTTCTCGCGCTATGCAACTGTTGGTGCCGTCGCCATTATCGGCGCAGGCGTACTATGCGTGGGCGACCGGAACCGTCGGCGCCCCTGTGCGCGCCATTCAACCGGCGCATGGTGTCGCTATCGCAGGATGGCTGATGTTGGTCGCCGCGACCGTTGGTTTGGTATTTTTGCACCGAAACCGGTTGCTGGCAATCATCCTGATGGGGATCGCTGGGCTGATCGTTTCGGTTGGTTTCGTGCATTTCAGCGCGCCAGACCTAGCGATGACGCAGTTCACGGTTGAAGGTGTCACGATTGTCTTGCTCCTGCTGGCTTTGAATTTTCTGCCCAATCACACGCCATTGGAAAGCTCGGTGATGCGCCGCGTTCGTGATGGCGCGATTGCCATTGCGGGCGGCGTCGCGGCCTTTGGTCTGTCCTATCACTACCTGCTGCGTGACACTGTCCTGCCGTCAATCTCTGCTTTCCACGTTGAGAATTCCTACAAAGGTGGCGGTGGCACAAACATGGTGAACGTGATCCTTGTCGACTTCCGTGGCTTTGACACCTACGGCGAGATTATCGTTCTGGGGATCGCCGCACTGCTTATCTATGCGTTGACCGAAGCCCTTTTGGGCGGCCCAGTCCGTGCTCGTCTTCTTAATCGTGTACCTGACAAGCCGCTTGCCGGTGACATGCACCCGATGATGATGGTCATCCTCACGCGGGTTATGATGCCCGTTGTCATGCTGGTCGGCTTTTATATCTTCCTGCGTGGCCACAATGATCCGGGGGGCGGGTTTATATCCGGGCTCGTCGTGTCGATTGGTGTGGTCATGCAGTACATGGCCAGCGGCTTTAACTGGACCACGGCGCGCCTGCGCTACCCCTATCACGGGATTATTGGCGCCGGTGTATTGATCGCCGGGCTCACGGGGATCGGGTCTTGGTTCGTGGCCAAACCGTTCCTGACGTCTGATTTCACCTATGTGCGTATACCGCCCTTCAACGAGTTTGAATTGGCGACCGCTGCTTTGTTTGACCTAGGTGTCTTTTTAGCCGTGGTTGGTGCTGTGATGCTGACGCTTGAAAGCCTGTCGCGGTTGGCGCGTCGTCAGGACGTACCTGATGTCGAGCACCCAATGGACATTGATCCATCGCGGGAAGATCCAGCATCCCTGAAAGCAGGGGGAGGGACGTAACATGGAACTTCTCGTTGCATCTGCCATCGGTATCCTCACTGCTGCGGGCCTTTATCTGGTGTTCCGCTTGCGGACGTTTCCAGTGATTATTGGTATTTCGTTGCTGACCTATGCCGTGAACATCTTTTTGTTTGCATCCGGACGTTTAACCGTCGGGGGTGCGCCTATTTTGCAGAAGGGCGTGGAGGGGGTCATCTATTCGGATCCTTTGCCGCAAGCTTTAGTTCTTACCGCAATCGTTATTTCCTTCGGGATGACGGCCGTTGTCGTGATGATCGCCCTGGGCGCTTATCTGGGGGGCGATGATGACGCGATCAATGATCCGGTCGAGCCTGCGAGCGAAGGAGATAAGCCATGAGCCATTGGATTATCCTGCCCGTTTTGCTGCCGGCCTTGGTCGCCCCGTTTATCGTGTTGGCTGCACGCTACCACATCGGCATTCAGCGTGTGTTTTCGGTGGCCGGTGTATTGGGCTTGATCGTTATTGCTGCAGGCCTCGCATGGCAGGCATCTGACGGCACGATCACCCTCTATCAACTTGGGGATTGGGCAGCCCCCTTCGGCATCGTGCTGGTTGGAGACAGGCTGTCGACGCTGATGGTGTTGCTGACAGCAATACTCGCCTTGATGGTTCTTCTTTATGCGATCGGGTCCGGCTGGGACGACCGGGGGCGGCATTTCCATGCGCTGTTCCAATTCCAGCTTATGGGGATTATGGGCGCGTTCCTGACGGGCGACCTCTTTAACCTCTTTGTATTCTTCGAGGTGCTTCTGATCGCGTCCTATGGGTTGATGATCCACTCGGGCGGCAATGTGCGGCTGCGCGCAGGTGTGCAGTATGTGCTTTTCAATCTGATCGGCTCTACGCTGTTTCTTTTTGCGCTCGGCTCGATCTACGCCGAGACGGGCACCTTGAATATGGCGGATCTGGCCCAGCGGGTGACGGCGATTGATCCGTCTGAGACAGTTGGCATTCGGGTCGCTGCGGTCTTGCTGCTTTTGGTCTTCGCGATCAAGGCGGCACTGGTGCCGTTGCACTTCTGGCTGCCCTCAAGCTACGCAGAGGCACCTGCACCGGTTGCGGCGCTTTTCGCGATCATGACCAAGGTTGGTGCGTATGCGATCATCCGCGTCTACACGATGATCTTTCCGCCTGATCTGGAAGTAACCGCCGGTTTGCAAAGTGACTGGTTGCTCGTTGCAGCACTGATATCAGTTGCTGTTGGTGCGGCGGGCGTGCTGGCGGCTGGAAAGTTGGACCGGCTGGTTACCTTTTCGGTGATCGGTTCGATGGGTATGGTCATGGTGACGATCTCTCTCTTTACACCTGAGAGTACGGCAGCGGCGCTTTACTACATGGTACACTCTACTTTCGCGGCGGCTGCACTGTTCCTCATTGTTGATATGGTGAAGTCCAGCCGCGCTGATCTGCGACTTGTGGCGATGCCGTCAATTGCGGGCGCGGTACTGGTGTCCGCGTTGTTCTTCGTGGCCGCAATCGCGATGGCAGGCTTGCCGCCCTTGTCCGGGTTTCTGGGCAAGCTTTTGGTGCTGCAAGCCTCTTTCCCGACAGAAGCTGTGGCGTGGGTGTTCAGTGTTGTTCTGATCTCGAGCCTTGTGAACATTGTCGGTTTTTCCCGTGCAGGCAGCATTGTGTTCTGGAAAGCCAAGTCGGTCCCCAGAGAGGAAGGGGAGGTATTGCCTCCGCCTCCTTCGACGTTGTCGTATGTGGCCGTCGGCGGGTTGGTTGGCTTGCTGATGATGCACACCGTTTTCGCGGGGCCCATTCATAGATATATGACAACAACATCCCAGCAACTCTATGCGCCGCAGCCTTATATCTCTACCGTGCTGGAGACACCGGGCAAGCTCAGTAAGCCCAAAGAGGGAGACCATTGATATGACCCGCGTGCTTAACTGGGTTTTCCCGCACCCGCTTCTGACAGTTATCCTGACAATCGTCTGGGTCACGCTACAAAACAACATTTCCGCTGGTATGGTCGTATTCGGCATCATACTTGGCATTATCATCCCGCGTATCACGGCGGTTTGGTGGCCTGATCGACCAGAAGGGTTTCGTGCAGGCAAGATGCTGAGCTATTGCCTGATCGTAATCTACGACATCATTGTTGCGAACATTCAGGTGGCGTGGATCATTCTGACAAAATCGAACGCTCAGATGAGCCCAGCCTGGGTCGAGGTCCCGTTGGATTTGCGCAAACCAGAAGCCATCACGCTTTTGGCGGGGACGATCACGCTGACGCCCGGTACGGTATCGGCGGATTTGTCTAATGGAGGGCATAGTTTGCTGGTGCATGCTTTGGACGCGCCTGATCCCGATGCAGTGCGGGATGAAATCAAACAACGTTACGAAGCGAGACTGAAGGAGATTTTCCAATGAGTTTTGCACAGGACTTAATGAACTGGATGCTAATCGCGGGTTTTGCCATTTTGTCGGTCAGCCAACTGATGGCGATGGTTCGGCTGGTAATCGGACCTGATACCGGAGACCGCATTCTTGCGCTGGACACGATGGTGTTGAACGCGATTGGCCTCATTGTCTTGCTGGGTGTGGCACAAGGAACGCGCGTCTATTTCGAGGTTACATTGATCGTGGCCATGCTTGGTTTTGTGTCAACCGTGGCATTGGCACGGTTCGTTTTGCGCGGAGATATCATCGAATGACCATGGAAATCATTGCTGTATACGCCACAGTCGTATTCTTGGTGATCGGTGCGATCTTTACATTTGTCGCGGCAATCGGCCTATTAAAGCTCGACGATTCAATGACCCGCCTGCATGCGCCCACCAAGGCTGCGACCGTGGGGATCGGTGCCTTTCTCATCGCATCTATGGCAAACTCCTATTCCATTGGCCAGCCTTCCTTTCACGAGCTGTTAATTCTGGCGTTTTTGTTCGTGACGGCCCCGATATCGGCGAACTTTATTGCCAAGGTAAATATGCACAAGCGTGCCTGCGAAGCTCCGCCTGCGCCGAAGCATGATGCGATGTGGTCTACCTTTGACGTGCCACAGGCTGATCGCGAGACACAGTCGCAAACCGCCAAGTAGAGACCCTGCCGCCCGAAAAGTCTTCATGGATCGTCTGTAGGCTTGCGCATTTGGATGCATGGCTGAGTTTTAAGGCTGTGTTGGGGCGCTTGGTTGCACGCCAACGGGTTAGACGCGCTTAACCCGATGATAATCGGAATCGTGGATTGTACCTCAAGGACTGGTATGGATACGCGAATGAACAATCGATTTCCTTTGA
The DNA here is from genome assembly GCA_963796445.1 of uncultured Alphaproteobacteria bacterium. Classification (GTDB taxonomy): domain Bacteria; phylum Pseudomonadota; class Alphaproteobacteria; order Rhodobacterales; family Rhodobacteraceae; genus Roseobacter. The sequence continues at coordinate 22,396 of CAWCLQ010000013.1, forward strand.
TGCAGATGCGCTTTGCGCGCGGCGTGCGCGCAGGTTCGGGCGTGGTTCTTGGCATGACCCATGCATACGCAATAATTCCATGCGCATTACCCGAGCGCGACAAAGGGTTTAAGAAATGACCGAAACTGTTGAGTATCTGTCTTTTGAGGTAAGTGGTGAGTGTTATGCAATTGACATAGCCCTGACCCGTGAAATCAAGGGATGGACCGAACCATCGGCAATGCCTGACACCCCCAACTATGAGCTCGGTGTCATCAATTTACGAGGCGAGATGTTGCCGTTGATTGATCTGGCTGCTCGCCTCGGATTGGCATCACCGGAAATTCATGCACGCAGCGTTATTATCGTGGCAGAAGTCAACAATATGGCGGTTGGCCTGTTGGTCGATTCTGTATCGAATATCATCGCATTGACGCGCGACGACATGCGTCCGCCGCCCGACATGACGAACGGTGGCAAACATGACTACGTAAGCGCGCTTACAGTCGTCGATGGACAGATGATACGTATTCTTGATCTTGGGCCCGCACTGGCCGATCAACAAGAGGCGGCTTAGTCTGAGCTTAAATGGTGCGGATGAAACATTTATCCTCGCGCAGAAGGGCAATATGCCCACACTGCTAAGCGGCGTTGGCGATTACAAGGCGACGCCCGCCGTTAGTGGCTCAAGACTTGAATTGATCGCGTAGATGGCGGCGTAAAATCTTGCCGGAGGCTGACTTGGGAATTGCGTCGATCACATGCAGGATGCGGATTTGCTTGTAATGAGACAGGCGGTCCTTGAGATACGCTTGAACGTCATCGAGGGTTGGTATCGGTTGGTCCTGCACAGCGGCAATGAAAGCAGTCGGCAATTCTCCGGCCTCATCATCCGGCGTTCCAATAACGGCGGCGTCCGCAATTGCAGGGTGGGTCACAAGTTCTGCTTCTAGTTCAGCTGGCGCGACCTGAAATCCCTTGTATTTAATCAACTCCTTCAGCCGGTCTGTAATAAACAGAAAGCCGTCTTCGTCAAAATGTGCAATATCCCCGGTTCTGAGCCACCCTCCGGCAACAATGGTCTCAGAGGTGGCTCTTTCGTTGTTCAGATACCCTTTCATCACTTGTGGGCCGCGGATCCAAAGCTCTCCGTCTTGGCCGGTTGGCATATCTTGGAGGCTGTCGGGGTCAACAATGCGGCATTCTGTGCTGCCCAGCGTCACGCCGGACGAGCCCGGTTTGCTGACCCCATAAGCGGACAAATGGCTTACAGGCGATAATTCCGTCATGCCATAGCCTTGGACAGCGCGCGCGTCTATCCGCGCACCCATGCTTACCGCAAGATCCGCACCTAAAGGGGCCGCAGCTGAAGTGACTTGTTCGACCATACCCAAGTCATAGCTGTCGATCAGCGGGTGCTTTGCCAGCGCCAGCGCCACAGGCGGCACGATCCAAAGCAACGGCGTTTTGTGCTCGACCACCAAATTCAGGAACAATTCAAGATCAAAGCGCGGCATCGTAACAATCCCTGCACCGGCGGCGAGGTGCATGTTTTGCATCACCTGCAGCCCGTAGATGTGAAAGAAGGGTAGGAAAGCGACGGACACTTGTCCTGCTGTAACGCCCGACGCGGGCAGCGATTGGTCAATATTAACAACAACGTTCTGATGCGTAAGCATGACCCCCTTGGGCAACCCCGTCGTACCCGACGAATAGGGCAAAACGAGGATATGCTCGGTCACATCAACGGGTACCTGGTCATGCAGGGGGGCACCCATAATGTCTTGCAGCGGGATCATCCCGTCAGGCGCATCGTCGATGATGACGATATCTTTGACTTTTGTGCCCTCGATAGCCGCTGCAGCTGTTTCTGCAAATGCTGCGATTGTCACCAAAACGTCCGCATCGGCATCGACTAGCTGATGGTTCACCTCATGCGCGGTATACGTCGGATTGATGGTTGTGACCGTACCACCGGCCCAGGCAACGGCATGGAATACGACACAATACTCGGGAACATTTGGCGCCATCAGAGCAACCACACCACCAGATCCCCAGCCGCGGGCGGTTAACCCTCCCGCGATGGACTGCACGCCGGAAATAAACTCTGCTCCGGTCATCTTGCGACCTGTCGGGCCATCGATGAGCACAGTCATTTCAGGATCAATTCCGTCGAAAACGCGTTGCGTAACGGTCTTGTCCGTCAACGCCACGTCAGCAAGACTGCTCTTATAAATTGTCATCAAAATACCCCCTCGTTGCACAGTACACCGGCAAGCAATTGAGCCAAGAGTTTTCTAAATGGCCCGGGTACTCAAGTCTGGATTGCGATTTGTTATTTTATAAAGTAACAAAATTTAGGGCAAATAACTTTGAAGGTTTTTTATATGCGCAAGCAGGCGGCAACGCGGCAGTCGGATGTGCTTGATGTGTTAAACAAGCATGAAAAGCCGATGACGGCCTACGCCATTTTGGATCACATGAAGGTGGACGAACCCGATCTCGCGGCACCTACTGTTTATCGCGCATTGGCCGCGCTCACGGACCAGGGGCGTGCGCACAAGCTGGAATCGCTTAAGGCTTTCGTGCCATGTCGTTGTGATCATGATGCGTCTGTTCCGGTGTTGGCCATTTGCGAAGACTGCGGCGTCGTCGAAGAGCATGATGGCACAAAACTACTCTCACAATTGGCGGCCATTCCATCTCAAACGGCCTTTAAACCCGCGCGCTATACTGTGGAAATGCATGGGTTATGCAAAGACTGCACAGCCTGATTTTTTATTCTTCTGAAAGGATACAGTGTATGAAAACGCTCCCCTTTATTGCGGCTCTTGCTACATTTGCCGGGCAAACTCTGGCAAGCGAAACGCGTCAGTTGGGCGCGCATGAACACGGCGTTGGGCAATTGGATATCGCACTGGATGGGCAGAGGGTGGCTATGGAACTTCATGTGCCGGGCGCTGATATCGTCGGGTTTGAATATGCGGCAAAAAGCGCCGAGGACCGAGCGAAAGTTGATGCGGCGGTCGCAACACTTGCACGTCCGTTAGAGCTTTTTTTGCTGCCGGTAGAGGCAGGGTGCAGCGTCGTCAAGGCAAGCGCGAGCCTGGAAAGCGAGAATGATGACGATCACCATGATGAGGACCATGCGGATCACAGTCATGAGGATCATGACCAAGAAGAGCATGCGCATGATGATCATGGCGAACACGAAGAACATGCCGAACACGATGACCATGAACACGGTGAGCACCAAGAGGCAGTGGGACACACGGAATTTCACGCGGAATACATGTTGGAATGTGCTGACCCGACCGCAGTGCAAAGCATCGATTTTGCCTATTTCGAAACCTTTCCAAATGCAAAGAAAATAGAGGTTCAGGTCATCTCGGAGGCGGGCGCGTCGGCCTTTGACGTAGAGCGCGATGCACCCTCTCTGGACCTGCGCGGTATGTTCTGATTTGGTCTCGCCTATGAGTGATGCCGCGCCGATTCTGGACCTTGAAGATGTGAGATATAGCTGGCCGGGGCGCGGCACTTTCGGGCTGTATGTGCCGCGTTTCAGCTTGAAAGCGGGCGAGACTGTCTTGCTGCTCGGTGAAAGCGGATCGGGTAAATCGACGCTTTTGTCGTTGATTTGCGGGACGATTATTGCACAGTCCGGATCGGTGTCTGTTGCAGGCAAGAATATAGCGAACTTGTCGGCGGGGCAACGCGACAGATTTCGTGCCGAGCAGATTGGCTTGATTTTCCAACAGTTTAACTTGCTGCCTTACGCGAGTGTCGAAGATAATATCCTATTGCCCTTACAGTTCGCGCCAGGGCGCAGGGCACGCATCGTGTCACCGCGGGATGAGGCTATGCGTCTGTGTCATGACTTGGGTTTGCCTGAGGACGTGATGAAAACCCGGGCAGGGACACTCAGTGTTGGTCAACAGCAGCGTGTGGCCGCGGCGCGCGCCTTGATAGGGGCGCCGCCACTTATCATCGCGGATGAACCGACGTCAGCGCTTGATGCAGCAACGCAAACTGCGTTTCTTGATGTTCTGTTTTCGCAGTCACGGAGCACTGGCACGACGCTATTGATGGTTAGCCATGATGCGCGGCTCGGCGCGCAGTTCGACCGCGTGCTTCATATGTCTGAAATAACATCCAATGAAGTCGAGGCCGCATGATCTTGCGACTTGCTTTGGGGTCCCTTTGGGCGCGCATCTTGACGGTTGCGATGACGGTTTTGGCGATTGCGCTTTCGGTTGCTTTGTTCTTGGGCGTGGAAAAAGTGCGCACGGGAGCCAAGGCAAGTTTTGCAGATACGATTTCCGGTACTGACCTTATTGTCGGCGCGCGTTCGGGGTCTGTGCAGCTTTTGCTGTACTCGGTATTTCGTATCGGCAATGCAACCAACAATCTGACGTGGGAAAGCTATCAGGATATTGCTGCCCGCCCCGAAGTGGACTGGATCGTTCCGATCTCGCTGGGGGACAGCCATCGGCAGTTTCGCGTGATGGGCACGAGCACCGCTTTTTTTGACAGGTACAAGTACCGGTCGGGTCAGTCGTTGGCGGTGCGTGACGGTGAAATCATGGCGGATCTTTTTGATGCCGTGATCGGCGCGGACGTGGCGGCCACACTGAGGTATCGTACCGATGATCCGATTGTTGTGTCGCATGGGCTTGCGTCTTTCACGCACCATGATGACCAACCTTTCCGCGTGTCGGGCATTTTGGAAAAGACGGGCACGCCGGTGGACCGCACCGTGATTGTAAGCCTTGAGGCGATCGAAGCGATCCATGTTGATTGGCAAAGCGGTGCCAGAATACAGGGGCAATCAACGCCGGCGGATACGGTCCGACAAATGGATTTGCAGCCGCAAGCGGTCACTGCAGCGCTTGTCGGCGTCAAGAGCCGTCTTCAGGTCTTTGGTCTGCAAAGGTCAATCAATGAATACTCACAAGAACCGCTACTTGCCATTCTGCCCGGTGTCGCGTTGCAGGAGTTGTGGCAGATTGTAGGCGTTGCAGAGATAGCGCTGATGGGGGTGTCGGGTATGGTGGTCGTGACAGCGCTGATCGGGATGATGGCCACGATTTTTTCCAGCCTGAACGAGCGGCGGCGTGAAATGGCAATCTTTCGCGCGATGGGCGCACGGCCTCGTATCATTTTGGGGATGCTCGTGCTTGAGGCCGCTGTGATGGCTGCGATCGGAGCTCTTTTAGGATTAGTTTTGCTATATGCAGGGCTTTTTATGGCGCAGCCTATTGTGGACCGGGCATTCGGCTTGTGGTTGCCCGTTGAGGCACCGACCCTGCGCGAAATGTGGGTTATCATGGGCGTTGTCGTAGCTGGCGTAATTGTGAGCCTTGTGCCCGCGCTCAGAGCCTATCGAATGTCATTGGCTGATGGTATGATGGTAAAGATTTAGGAAAGGGCACACTGGATGAGGATATCACGTCGCCACCTGGTGACAACGGCAACCGTGGGGGCCTTGTTGCCCCGCGCCGCTTTGGCTGCGTCGCCGAAAGAGATCACTTGGGATGATTTGATCGAACCAGGTGTGCCGTACTCTGAGATTATTGGCGAGGGGGAGATTGACGCGGAGAATGACAGATGGTTGCCGGAGTTTGATGAAAATGGCACCAGGCTGAATGCCGCACTGGACGGTGCCTACGTCAAATTGCCGGGGTACATCATACCATGGGACGTGTCCTCTGCTGGCGTCACAAGTTTTATTCTGGTGCCATATGTGGGGGCTTGTATCCACGTGCCGCCGCCGCCGCCCAATCAATTGATTTTTGTCATGACCGAAACACCATGGCCAAGCGATGATCTGTGGGAAGCGGTGTGGGTAACAGGAACCATGCGACATGAGTTTCAGGCGACCGAGCTTGCAGATATTGGTTACTCGCTTGAAGCAGATGAGATGGAGGTCTTTGAATGGGAAGACAACGGATAAGACGCAGAGCGGTAATGTCCGGACTTGGGCTGCTTGCTGTATCGCCTTCAATCGCTTTGGCCGAGGATTACATCGACCTGGAGTGGTCAGACCTGGTGCCTGAAGGGGATACATTCATTCCCCCCACGCTTCAGGGATTAATCGAGCATGATCAGTCCACTTTGATGAGCGAACAACCTGAATCCAGTGGTATCCGAACGGACTGGAACGGACAGGTTGTGCGTCTGCCGGGCTTTATCGTGCCCATCGACTATTCCGGAACAGGTGTCACGGCATTCATTCTTGTGCCTTACCTTGGCGCTTGCGTTCATGTTCCGCCACCTCCAGCTAATCAGCTTGTATTTGTAACGACTGAAAAACCTTATGAAAGCAGTGGACTGTTTGAAGCTGTTAATGTGGTTGGCATGTTTGGTTCGGCCTCCACCAAGACCCAACTTGCCGAAATTGGATATGCTTTGTCCGCCGACAGTATCGAACCCTACTAAGCCAATGGATTAGTGCTCGTGACGATCAAGAAAGGGATGCAGAGGAAAACCAGAAAAAGCATTGCTGGCATCATAGCCAGTGTGGTTGTTTCGCTCGGGATCGCTCCCGCACCCTATTCCAGTGTTGTGCAAGCCTGTGCGTTTGATTTCACCAAACCTGAACGCACGGCGGTCGACTGGATCCTAGAAGCTGAAACGCTGGTTCTTGCGCGACCGGACCCGCAAAATAAATTTGCCTACAAGGTAGTCGAGGTTCTGCGCGGGGACAGCGGCAACTACGATGTTCCCCTGTTGGTCGATACGCGCAATCGACGTTTGCTAGAACGCAATACAGACCACACCGTTATGCTGCGTGCTGACGATACAGGCCAATGGGCGCACGTTGCCTATGTAGACGATAATTTTAGCGTGGTGCTTGAGACGGTTTTGGCAAATGCGGATGTCTGGGCGGAAACCTACGTGCAGTCCCGGTTTGCCGTTTTCGAGGCGCTGCAAGGTAGCGAAAGCCCGGCTCTGCGCGAATTATCTGTTCGCGAGCTGGACAAAGCACCTTACCAGATGCTGCAGTCGCTCGAATTGCGAATTCCTGTCGAAGACCTGCTGGCAGATTTGTGGACGCCCACCGGTTATTCGTATCAACCCATACGGGTTCTGATGTTGGGGCTGAGTGATGACGTCAGAGCGCGCGCAGAAGTATACGACTATTTTGAACGTGCCCGCACGTGGGCCTGGGCGGACAATATCGGCGCTTTTGCTGCGGCACTTGTGGAATTGGACGGTATATCGGGTGTCACCTATCTCGATGAAAAGCTATTGTCTGACCCCGGTCAACCGATTGATAAGCTGCAAGGTGTGATCGGTGCACTGGCGGTGCACCGCGGTGTTGCAAATGCTGATCTGGCCCGTGAAATCGACCAGACACTGGCGCAACTGGTCAGCATGCGTCCTGAAACAGCGCCACTAGTTGCCAGACATTTCGCCGCCCAGTCGGACTGGTCACAGGCCGGGCCGTTGGCGAAACTGGTACAGGAACGGCGCCTTATGACAATGGCCGATCTAATGGCGGTTTCGGTCTATGTGGCGCAGGCGCGGGGGGCGACCCTACCGCAAACGCCAATTGCTGAGGAGGGGTAGCGCAGTACACCGTTCCCACGTGTGCCGCGTTCCCATCTGCGCGGCGGTGAGAGTAGCATGACTTGGGTGGCGTGGGCTGCGCACTGAAAACCTGCCAGAACTGCGCGCGCACATGATGGTGGGAAAAGGTGCGCGAGGCAACTTTGACGCCGAGAAAGTGGCATAGGGGGGCCATCCTTCGGCCACGTCTAAATCCAGTAGGCAATCTGATTGCATAGGTTCACCGACCTTGCGGTCGTTCGCGCGATGGGCGGCCAGGATCTTTGAACCGTCACAATTATCATCCATGACCGAATTCATCAGATGCTGAATGCCGCCAGCGAAAAATATTCTAGGTATACGCGAAAATGTTACCATGGTCTTTTGCCGAAAAGCAGATCCATGCAAGTTGACTTATTGTGAGAACCCCTCAAATGCATCGGGACAGACCCGAGTTGTTCGGAAACGACCGGAAAGGATAATGCGTCGGTACGGCTGAAAATTGAACCAATGGCTTCAAGTATCACCGGGAAATGACTTTTAAAAACACTTCAAATATGTAGCGTGATCTCGCCCCAAAAGTAACGGGTAATCCGGTCAAGGGCGAGATGCTGATACGGTGGCGATCATCTTGCGCTCGGAACCTCCTGAGGAACTAAAGGGTAGGGGGGCTGAAAACCTCGTTTGCATAAATACTGACGTATTGTTCGTTGGATAGAGCACCCTACTGACGAAATGCGAGGTTGTGGGTCCGAGTCCCACCAGGACACTCATTGGAAAAGGCCAGTCACGTGGAGTGACCGTCATTCTAGTTGCGGCCATCGGCTTCTCAGCCTGTACCGGAGAAACACTTTAAACCGAGTTTCTGGCTGGAAATATCCTGGGATGTTCGAGTGTGAAAAACCCCTAATGGCGGGTCTGAAGCGGACGGTCGTCAGCCAGATGTCCAACCGTACTTTATCGATCCGCAGACAACCAAATTTCCACAAGTCTGTCTGGTAACAATTCTTTTGCTGTTGCTAAAGAAATGTGATCCTCGTCTACATAAAGTGGCAGCCCCTCTGCATCAATTAAGGTGCAGTCGCCGGTCGCGCAAAATAAATCGCTAATGCGGAGATAGCGAACGTCGTCAGATGTTGCGGCGACGCGTGTGAGAATTGCTTCTGCCTTGGCGGCCCTTGCCTCAAAGTCTGCCTCAGTTAACATCGGTAAGGGGTATGGAAACCAACCGAGCATTTCCCTCCGAGCCAAAACAACCGGCAGGTCCCACCCGACTTCTGGAATTTGACCCAAAATCACTACTTTGCGGCCTGTACTCAAGAACTCCTCGATTGTGGCTTTCAAGCCGACCTCAAGAATTAACGCAGCATCTGCATCAATTGGCATGACATCCGCAGCACCCAGCCATTCCAGGATGAACGGCGGATCTGTTTCATCTCGGTAGAATGCTTCTTCAACGTAAAGAGTCCAGCGGGCGGCTAAGACGACTGTTTTAATATCTGATCGCTCTTTTAGAAAAGACCAAATCGCCTCATTGTATTCAGAACAGTTGTACGGGTCAGGCGCTCTTTGAACATGCCGACTAGGAGCACAACCATTTAACCATGAGAAGACACCGAGTTTGCCTTCAGATTGTGCCGCAAGGTCAAGGCCTGGATTTATGACGGCGGCGTGGCTATCACCAAAAAATAGAAAATCCAGAGGATCGCTATCACTGGTACGAACTCCCAAAAGACAGTGAAACCCTTGGTGTGGGGAACCTATACATCCATTAGTGTTTGGCGCTTTATTTTCAGAGACCGCAGCAATCGCTGCCACGTGAGAGGTGACCCGGCTGGGTATGCCCTCATGCACGTGCAACAAACCGCCAACCATTATCATCGCAAAAAACATTGCTCCGGAGAGCGAAAAGATGGCGTTGCGGTTTAACCCACCTGACGGTTTTACGCGAAATGGCTGTTCTACATACTTGTAACACGCCCAAGAAATCAAAAAGGAAGCCGCAACCGCGACAACACTGACCGACAGGGGCAAATATATCTCAGATCTTGCAATACGAAGGAAAGCGAATATGGGCCAGTGCCATAGGTAAAGTGAGTAAGAGATCAAACCAATCCACACCAACGACCGGCATTCGAGGATCCTGTTGACGATGCTTCCTAGGCCATTTGAACCTACATATATGATTGCAGCGGCCCCAAGAACGGGCGGCAGTGCTGCTAGCCCTGGAAAGGATGTGTTCGCATCATAGAGGAAAACGGGAACAAGTATTGCGAGGAGACCTATTATACCGATGACTTGGCGCAGCAGTAAATGGCGCGGTGGTGGCATAAGAGACAGGGCAAGCAGGGCGCCGATCCCGAGTTCCCAAGCGCGGAAGAAAATCAAGTAAAACCCCCAGTGGGGCTTGTCTGGAAGTATAGCCACTGCTGCAACAAATGAGAAAACCGAGAGCCCTAAAACAGTCCAAAGCGCGGCCTTTGGTCCCCGCCAGGCGAAAAGAATGGCCAATAGCGGAGGGAAAAAGAGATAAAACTGTTCTTCGACTGCCAGCGACCATGTGTGCAGCAAAGGGGCAAATTCGGCTGCTGGCGCAAAGTAGTTGATCTGGTTCGAAAAGTACGTATTTGATAAAAATACGGCTGCCGCGAGGGCGGATTGACCCAAGTTTTTGTATTCGCTGGGGAGCAGCAAAAACCAGCCAAGCACAAATGTTGATAGCACAACCACCGTGAGTGCTGGCAGAATGCGCCGAGCGCGCCTTTCGTAAAAAGACAGCAGAGAAAATCGATTTTCGGATATTTCTGCAGCGACAATTGATGTTATGAGAAAACCAGAAATGACAAAGAATACGTCTACGCCCACGAAGCCGCCGGAAACTCCTGGTACTCCCGCGTGGTATAGAACCACTGGCAGTATCGCGATGGCTCTCAAGCCATCAACATCAGCGCGGTAGGTTAGCACTGTAACAAAGGCTCAACTGCTCCAGGATTTCAACCACGGTATTGGCGATGTGCTCACAGGCACCAATGCTACGTCTCTTTGTGTCGGCAATTTCATTATATTTTTGATTGAACAGAATTGCCCAGAGTACTTGTTGAAAGTCAATAAATTATAAATTTTCGCAGGTAATTGGCGTAGAAAAAAATCTACGTGGTATTAATAATACAGTGGGTGCGGGTATCAACATGGACCTGTCACGTTTTGATGCCGCTCCTTTGATGGCATTTACTGCACCAAAGGAGACTGACTATGGGACTGAAACGGACGGACGAATTCCGCCAAGATGCAGCGCGTATCGCACTGACCAGTGGGCTAACGCGCAGGCAGGTGGCTGATGATCTGGGTGTCGGGATGTCGACGCTGAACAAATGGATCACGGCACATCGGAACACTGACGCGGTGTCGAAAGAGGATTTGGACCTCGCTCGGGCGATTTGTCCGTCCGCCGAATAACATGGGTCTGCATTCAGAAATACAGGTGACGAAATGACAGGGATTTTCAAAAAAAACACGGGATGGCCGTGGCGGTTGGATACACACCGAAGGCTTTGACCAAGAATCTGGAAAGCAGTGGATGTATGCCATCGGGTTAGATGCCGCTTCTGAACCAGCGGAAGCTTTCAAAGGCGCGAAGGTGCCTTTGGATATGAACCTTGTCCCGCGCGCGCAGATCGTCATCAAAAAGCGTTCCGGCTTCCCGGATCTTTGGTACGGAGAGAACGGGCTAATGACTATCAGCCTGGCTTTGAAAGACCTAATAGAAGCGCATGATCCCGGGCGGCATTACATCTGGCCGATGACGCTTTTGACCAAGCGTCACGTGGAATATGAAGGCGCGCATTTCGGGTTTGTGCCGGGCGTTCATACTTCGGCACTGGATGAAGAGCACAGTGATGTCCGGGTGGAAGAGGAACGTTTTCTCGAAGCCACGCGCATGACACGCGCACATACAATGCCGCGTACTGTTCGGTTGCGGACGTATGAAAAGGCGGCGGTCCGCAAGCTGATTTGCCAGATGCGCATCTGTGGTGGGATGGCGGTTTTACAGACCCCTATCTAATGGTGTCTGACAGCTTACACGACGCCATCAAGGCTGCCGGGCTAAAGACAATCCGTATGGTTAAAGTGAAGGAGGTTTGAAATGACAACGTCTCGAGTGCACCATATTTTACCAACCGCTGTTTACAACACGCACGCGGTTGAAATCGCAAATGGAAGGACGCGGCTGGAAACTCTTTCAATATCTCCAAAACTCACTTGTGGTATTACAGTGAGGAAAATGCCGAAAGCGCCAGGTCACTGGCACACTCGCTGGACGTAGGCCGAGCCATGCGGCGAACCCACGCCCATTCTGAACTGTTCGCGGTCTTCGATGTGAACCGGTCGCTGGACCGGGATCAAAAGGAACGCTATTTCGCACCGATCTATCAGCAACTGAACAACGGTGGTCTGGGCGCGATGCTTAGGGGTAGGAGCTAAGGTGTTCACTCCTGATAGATAACTATTGGTGAAAGTTCATCGCAAAGCAGACGCAGGGAATTATTCGTGGGATTTGAGGAAAGCTTCCAAAGTCGAGAACGAGCCGTCATCACCCAACATGGTGCACTGTCGCCACGCTCTATTCACTGAACTGACAGTCTTACCTTTGTAAAACGGTATACTCTCTTGAGTGAGCATTGGCTCTTCGATGGCAAAAGGGCCATCCATATTTGTGAATTTCCATTGGCCAACCGTTAGGTATGTTTCACTGCCAGCGCCTGTGAACTGGTATAATGGGCTGTCCTTAGAATTGTCGACTTCGATCTTAATGTTGAAAATTTCCAGATGAATTTGCAGTTCCACTAGCGGTCACTTTCGCCGCTTCCTCACATGTTCCCCAATCGTAATATGATCTTCCCCTGTCCTCGCGCCTGTCAGGGCGATCACGCATTGTCTGAAAAATATCTACAGTGAGTTTTGGTAGGTAATCTGCAGCGGTCTCGCCAGAATACACCAGTTCGATTTGATCCAGATAGTTTGTTCCGATCATTTCAGAGCAACGTATGATAAAGCCAAGATCAACAATGCTTTGAATATCGATCTCCCTGCTGTCTGCGCGGTTTGCGGGAGAAAGAAACGCAAGCAGTGTTATAAGTGCTATTCGGCTATTAATGACTTTCCAGTGAATCATCTGTTTCCCCTGTATTTAAGCACATCCAGACAGGCACAATCAGCGATTGGCCTGTTTGCCCATTATTATGAAGTGGGGAGTGTCAGAATTTTGGGCAGAAGACTGCTCGTTTAGCAAAATCGGGCGTAGCTCAGGGGTAGAGCATACCCGCCAAAGCTCTGCTTTGAGCACCTTGCCAAGCAACACATGAAGCACACTCAAAGAGCGGTCTAGCGACTCTGGATGTGAATGTTCACATTAAATTCGGAAGTCAAGAGTGCCTGGATACTAACAAGCCTTAAGATAAGTATCTGTAAGGTCTTGTTTTTTTAGGTTCCCATTGGAGCGGGCGAGGCGATTCGAACGCCCGACCCTAACCTTGGCAAGGTTATGCTCTACCCCTGAGCTACGCCCGCATCCTTGGGTGAGATTGGAGATAACTTCGCTGCCGCTCGGCTGCAAGAGGAAAATGAGTACCTTAAGTAAAAACTTTTATTCGACGCGCAGGTGGTAGTGACGCAGTTTCTACAACCAAGTTTGGGTGTTCTGACGATAAAAGCAGTGATGCGCGTGCGTTGGGATAATTTGCAAAGAAGACAATTCGCGACCAGTCAAAGCATGTGCGCCATGTTCAATTGCTATCTGGGACAAGAGGCCGAATCACCTTTGGACCAAGCCGACGTAGATCGATATCTCCCCACCAAAACTGCGCTCTATAGCAACAATATATAACACTTTGGCGATAACGGTTTCGTGAGGCACTACTTCCGATGGTAAAATTGGCCAAATTGTGGCGCGAATGTGTTTATCGTTGGAGTCCCGCAGGTAAAAAGCGTAGGTGTGGCTTTTGGGTGGGAGTGCGGTGTCACTTTCGTAAACAGTAGTACAGGTCGACTAGAGATAGCGATTTGACTAGGTAAGGATTGAAAGATGAATTTATCAAAACGCATAATCATGGCCGGTGGCGCTGCGCTGTTTGCCGTAGGCGTTGGCGTTGGAGGAGCCTCGGCGGCAACGATGTCATGTTCGACTGGAACAGGCGTAATGACGCAGATCTGTCGCTGACGGACTCGTTGATGGCGGAGTGTTTTTCTGGGAATGACTCGAACACCATACTCCCAAACACTGGCCCTGGAGGCTCTACTTTCGAAGTGTTTGGTCTCGATGGCTGGATACTCGCCGACAAAAATGATGATACCACCTCCGGCGATGGTAGCATATTGTTCACGAGTGCCGGGCCCTCCAATGGCGATCAATCTGGCAATTGGGGCATCGATACTTTGGGAACGAACCTGAACGTGATGGTGAACCTGAAAGCTGGCAACGGATGGGGGTCCTTCCTTGTTGATACTCTTTCGGGCACGTGGACCTCTTCCAAAGATTTGTCTCACGCATCTATCTACTACAGGACGTGTGACGAGGGTGATCTCAATTGCAGCGGCGGCGGCGGCACAACACCAGTCCCTCTGCCAGCGGGTCTGCCTTTGATCCTCGCGGGCATGGGCGCATTCGGTGTGTTGCGGATGCACAAGAAACGCTCCTGATAGCGTCTGCGGATTTCCGCTAGAAAATGCGAATAGGGCGCCCCTTTACACGAGGCGCCCTATTCGCATCTAAGTCTTTCCATATTGTCGCCAGTGGACTGGGGTTGCGTCATCGAAAGTCGCGAGCATAAAGCATGACAAGATGGCGAAGGTTCTGTTCAAAGGGCCTATGCAAAAGGTGCTCCCCGATGGATTTGATGAAAAGCTGATTGAAGCGTTTTTGAACGGGTCAGAGCGTGCCGTTGCCGCTTTGGCAGAAGCTGATGCACCCGCAGAAATTTTGACAAATGTGACTTTGGATGACCCCATCCCCGCCAACGAGCCTTTCAGCGTTGACGATGGCGGCGGCGCAAAACCAAGCTGGGCGAAAAAGGGGGGCGATACCACGACCACCTCCGAGACGACAGATGACAGCGTATCAAGTGGCGGCTATCTGACATGACAATCGCGGCGCTTGAAGACATGGGCTACGAAACGATCTTTGACCCGGATATGTACGGCTACGCGTAAAAGCGGACAGAATTTACAAGAATGGCGGCCCGATGAAAGTCCGACCGCCATTTTTGTTGATATGTTCCCATCTTATGTCTGGAAAAGTACAGCGGTGGTCGCTGCTGTTCCTCTACTCGAACTCTACGAGCAGGTCCTTGGCATCTATCTGACCTCCGGGGCTGACGTGGACGGCTTTGATGATCGCGTCTTTTTCAGCGTGGATACCCGTTTCCATCTTCATTGCTTCAATGGTCAACAACAAATCCCCTGCCTTGACGGTTGCACCTGCTTTGGCCGCGACAGAAGCGACAACACCCGGCATGGGCGCACCAATGTGTTTTGCATTGCCGGTTTCCGCTTTCGGGCGTTGCTGTGTGGTGGCTTTGACCAGACGGTTAGGCACACGAATAACGCGGGGCTGGCCGTTCAGTTCAAAGAAGACTTTTACTTCGCCGTCCTCATTGGTTTCACCCACGGCTTGCAGCCGGATTTCGAGCGTTTTACCGGGGTCGATTTCGGCGCTGATCTCTTCGCTGGGTTCCATGCCGTAAAAGAACGTCTTGGTCGGCAAGGTGCGCACGGGGCCATAGGTCCGGTGGCGGCCCATGTAGTCCAGAAACACCTTTGGATACATCAGATAACCTGACAGGTCCTCGTCATCGACGGGTTTGCCTTCCATCTTTTCGGATACATCCTTGCGTACGGCCTCTAAATCGACCGGAGGCAGATGCTTGCCGGGGCGTTCGAAGTTGGGTTTCTCATCCTTTAGCACCTTCTTGACGATATTTTCCGGAAACCCGCCCGGAGGCTGCCCCAGATTGCCGCGCATCATGTCGATCACGCTGTCGGGGAAGGAAACATCGGTGGCGGGGTCTTCCACATCGGCACGCGTGAGGCCTTGCGACACCATCATCAAAGCCATGTCACCTACGACTTTGGAGGATGGAGTGACTTTTACGATATCGCCAAACATCTGGTTTACAGCCGCGTAGGTCCGCGCGACTTCGGGCCAGCGGTCTTCCAGCCCGAGTGAGGAGGCCTGCGCCTTGAGATTGGTGAACTGTCCGCCTGGCATCTCGTGCAAATAAACTTCTGACGAAGGGGCTTGCATGCCCGTCTCGAACGCCGCGTAGTGGTTACGCACGTCTTCCCAATAGTCCGAGATTTCGCGCACTGCGTTGATGTCCAGACCTGTGTCACGGTCGGTATGCTTGAGTGCTTCGACGACAGAGCCAAGTGTCGCTTGGGAGGTATTGCCCGACAGGGCATCCATGGCGCAGTCGACAGCATCGACACCGGCTTCCGAGGCCGCGAGGATGGTGGCACAAGCCACGCCGGCCGTGTCATGTGTGTGGAAGTGGATGGGCAGGCCCACTTCGGTTTTCAAAGCACGGACAAGCTGGCGTGCGGCGGCCGGTTTGAGCAAACCCGCCATGTCCTTGAGGCCCAGCACATGAGCGCCCGCATCGCGGAGCTCTTTACCCATCTCGACGTAGTACTTGAGGTTATACTTGGCGCGATCAGGATCATTGATGTCGCCTGTATAACAGATCGTACCTTCGCAGATTTTGTTGCTTTCGATCACAGCGTCCATTGCGACGCGCATGTTTTCGACCCAGTTCAGGCTATCGAAAACGCGGAACACGTCCACGCCGGTATTCGCCGCCACACGTACGAATTCCTGCACGACGTTATCGGGGTAATTCGTGTAGCCCACACCGTTCGAGGCCCGCAGCAGCATCTGCGTCATCAGGTTTGGCATTGCCGCGCGTAGATCACGCAAGCGCTGCCACGGACATTCCTGCAAGAAGCGGTAGGCCACATCAAAAGTCGCACCGCCCCAGCATTCAACCGAGAAAAGCTGCGGTAAGTTGGCGGAATAGGCTGGTGCCACCTTGATCATGTCAATTGACCGCATCCGGGTAGCCAGCAGAGATTGGTGACCGTCCCGCATGGTGGTGTCGGTAATCAGCAACTGGCGCTGCTGTTTCATCCAATCCGCAACGGCTTGCGGGCCTTTTTGCTCTAGCAGGTTGCGGGTGCCCATCATCGGTTCGGCCATTTGTGCCGGGGGGCGAGGGTCTTTAACGTGCGCAGGCGGTCGCGGGTGATCTTTGGTTTCCGGGTGCCCGTTCACGGTGATGTCCGCGATATAGGTCAGAACCTTCGTGCCGCGGTCGCGCCGCTTGGAAAATTGGAAAAGCTCGGGCGTCTCATCAATGAACTTGGTGTGGTAGGTATTATCAAGGAACGTCGGGTGTTTTAGCAGGTTTTCGACAAAGGCGATGTTGGTGCTGACCCCACGGATACGGAATTCTCGCAGGGCGCGGTCCATCCGGGCAATTGCGGCGCCAGGTGTCTGTGCCTTAGCTGTGACCTTGACCAAAAGACTGTCGTAGTAGCGGGTGATGACGCCGCCCGAATAGGCTGTTCCGCCATCTAGGCGAATGCCCATACCTGTCGCTTCGCGGAAGGCAGTGATGCGGCCATAGTCGGGAATGAAATTATTCTGGGGGTCTTCGGTAGTGATCCGCGTTTGTAACGCGTGGCCCGTAAGTTGGACATCTTCTTGGGTCGGTTTGCCCGTGGCATCGGCAATTGTTTTGCCTTCAGCGATCAGGATTTGGGCTTGTACGATATCGATGCCTGTGACCTCTTCGGTGACGGTATGTTCCACCTGCACGCGCGGGTTCACTTCGATGAAGTAAAATTTGCCATCCGCCATATCCATCAGGAACTCGACAGTACCAGCGCATTCATAATTTACGTGTTTGCAAATATCATAACCCAGTTTGCAAACTTCGGCCCGCTGTTCTTCCGTCAAATAAGGGGCGGGGGCACGCTCCACTACTTTTTGGTTGCGGCGCTGGACTGAACAGTCGCGTTCATAAAGGTGGTACATGTCGCCATGTTTGTCGCCGAGGATCTGCACCTCTACATGGCGCGCCTTCAGGATCATACGTTCCAGATAGCCTTCGCCATTGCCAAACGCGGCCTCAGCCTCGCGACGGCCTTCGCGTACTTTTTCCTCAAGTTCTTCTTCTTTCAGGATCGGGCGCATGCCGCGTCCGCCGCCGCCCCATGACGCCTTGAGCATCAATGGATATCCGATTTCCTTGGCTTCCTTCTTGATCGCTGCCATATCGTCGCCAAGCACTTCGGTCGCGGGGATTACGGGTACACCCGCCTCGACCGCGACCCGCCGTGCTGATGCTTTATCCCCCAACGCGCGCATCGTCTCGGCACGAGGGCCGATAAAGACAATGCCATTTTGATCGCAGGCATCCACAAATTCTGGGTTTTCCGACAACAGACCATAGCCGGGGTGGATGGCATCCGCGCCGGATATCTTGGCGATGCGGATCATCTCGTCAATTGACAGGTACGCCGCGACCGGTCCCATACCTTCACCGATGCGGTAGGCTTCATCCGCTTTGAACCGGTGCAGGCCCAGCTTGTCTTCTTCTGCGTAGACGGCGACCGTCTTTTTACCCATCTCGTTGGCCGCGCGCATAATGCGGATGGCAATTTCGCCGCGGTTAGCAATCAGGATTTTCTTGAAGTCTGGCATGTGGGCCTCGTGGTGATGTCAGGTTGTTGTCTGTGTAAGACCAATAGAGACTGGCGTAAACGGATAGAAGGTGTCGTGTGGTGTTGTGCTGCGCTTGCACAACGGATTGACTATAAAAACAGGTATTTTGCCCTCATTGGGGGTAAATTAGGCAAGCGTGAAAGGCTGCGGCAAGTCACGTAGCGTTTTGGCTCCTAGTTGTCCCATGTTTGCAGTGATGTCTTTTATTAGAATGTCGATCAGATGATCTATGCCGCGCGTCCCAAGTGCAGCCAACGCATAATGAAAGGCGCGGCCTAACATGACGTAATTCGCGCCACAGGCATAAGCGCGTAGTATATCGAGACCGCCCTCGATACCGCTGTCAAAAATGAGCGGCAGGTCGGTCGCCGCGCGGATCTCGCGCAGCGCGTCGATACTGGCGGGGGCCGCATCAAACTGGCGGCCTGCATGGTTAGACACCCAAAGCGCATCCACACCGATTGTCTTGAGCGGTCCCGCATCCTCGGCGCGCAACACGCCTTTGACGATAAGCGGCCCCGCCCAATGTGCGCGCAGCCATGCGACGTATTCCCAATCGGGTGATGTGCGCAGAAGGTAGCCAGCATGCTGTGTCGACGACAGGGCGTTTGTCGTTTCCACAGTATACTTTTCCAGCCCTCTCATGCGCGGCATCCCGCGTTGCGCGATGCCCAATGCCCAAGCAGGTTTCAATGCCACTTGTACCAGCAGGCGCGGGGTAAGGCGGGGTGGTTGTGTCAAACCTGACCGCGTTTGCCGCTCCCGGCGGGAGGCCACCGGTACGTCGACGGTCAATACAAGCGTCTTGAAGCCTGCTGCGCGCGCGCGGTCCAGCATGTCGCGGCGAATGCCTTCATCGCGGGGCGGGTACATCTGGAACCATGCGTCGGGGCCCAGGTGTGGTGCCAGATCTTCAGGCGACTGGCTGGCGACCGTGGAAAGCGTATAGGGCAGTGCCGCGCGCGCGGCCGCACGGGCGAGGTGGCCTTCGGCATCAGGCCACATCAAACCCGACATGCCGACGGGTGCAATCCCGAAAGGCAGGGGGCGCGTGACGCCTAGAAATTCTGTTGCCAGGTCAGGTTGAAATTCACCGTGCAGGATAGAGGGCATCATCCCGATGCGATCAAGGCTGGTTCTGTTGCGCAGTTTCGTCGCTTCGGTTCCCGTCGCCGAATTGAGGTATTCCCACACAAAGCGCGGTATCCGCGCGCGGGCGCGGTTGCGCAGATCGGAAATGGCGGGGTAGGTGCTGTGCAGGTCCATCGCTCTATTTGTGTGCCAGATCAGAGAATTGTCCAGAGTGGAATATGCACAGAACAGAGTGTGAACGTCTCTTTATCTTCGCGTCATTGACGGGTAGGCTGTGGGTATGAGCAGTTTTGATGAAATGGACGCCTTTGAAGGTGCGTCATTGTCGGCGCGCGCGATGGCTGCGCGCCCTCAACCCTATCTTGAGGGGTTGAACCCCGCACAGCGTGAGGCGGTGGAGCATTTGGATGGGCCCGTCCTGATGCTGGCGGGCGCGGGCACCGGGAAAACCCGTGCCTTGACCGCGCGCATCGTGCACCTTCTGAATACCGGTCGGGCGCGCCCGAACGAGATATTGGCGGTGACTTTCACCAACAAAGCTGCACGTGAGATGAAGAACCGGGTGGCGACAATGCTTGGGCAACCGGTAGAGGGAATGCCATGGCTGGGCACATTCCATGCAATCTGCGTGAAGCTGTTGCGCCGTCATGCGGAATTGGCCGGGTTGAAGTCCAACTTTACTATCCTGGACACCGACGATCAGTTGCGCTTGCTCAAGCAACTGGTGGCGGCAGAGGGTGTGGACGACAAACGCTGGCCTGCGCGTCAATTGGCAAGCATCATTGATGGCTGGAAGAACCGTGCACTCACACCCGACAAGGTGCCCAGTGCCGACGCAGGGGCCTACAATCACAAGGGTATCAAGATCTATGCACAGTATCAGGCGCGCCTGAAAGAGCTGAATGCCTGTGACTTTGGCGATCTGCTTTTACACATGGTGACGATTTTCCAGACCCACGAGGACGTGCTCAAGCAATACCAGCGGTGGTTCGCGTATATTCTGGTGGACGAGTATCAGGATACCAACGTGGCGCAATACCTGTGGCTGCGGTTGCTGGCGGGAGGGCACAAGAACATCTGTTGTGTGGGCGATGATGATCAGTCGATTTACGGCTGGCGCGGCGCCGAAGTGGGTAACATCCTGCGGTTTGAACAGGATTTCCCGGGCGCGCATGTGGTCCGGTTGGAGCAGAACTACCGCTCTACGCCGCATATCCTTGCGGCAGCTTCGGGCGTGATCGCGGGCAACAAGGGCCGCCTTGGCAAAACGCTGTTCACCGACCGTGATGACGGCGAAAAGCTGCGTCTGATTGGCCATTGGGACGGCGAGGAAGAAGCGCGCTGGATCGGCGAAGAGATCGAAGCAGCACAGCGCGGCACCCGCGGCATGGACAAGGTCAGCCTTGACCAAATGGCCATCCTTGTGCGCGCCAGCCACCAGATGCGCGCCTTCGAGGACCGTTTCCTGACCATCGGCTTACCCTACCGCGTGATCGGTGGCCCGCGCTTTTACGAACGGATGGAGATCCGCGACGCCATGGCCTATTTCCGTGTTGTCGTCAGCCCTGACGATGACCTCGCGTTCGAGCGGATTGTGAACACGCCTAAACGCGGCCTGGGTGATAAGGCGCAGCAAACGATCCAGCGCATGGCGCGCAGTAATGGTGTCAGCCTTCTTGAAGGGGCGCGACTGTGTACTGCGACCAAGGCCATTGGCGGAAAGGGAGGTGCTGCTTTGGCACAGCTTGTGGAGGGCATAGACCGCTGGGGCAGCTTGATGCGCGCGCGTGTGGCCGCTGATCCTGATGCGGTGGTGGAGGACGACGCTACGCGCCCCGAAATCACCCATATGGAATTGGCCGAGATTATCCTCGACGAATTTGGCTATACCGCGCATTGGCAGAACGACAAAACACCCGAGGCACCGGGCCGGTTGGAAAACCTCAAGGAACTTGTCAAAGCGCTGGAACAGTTTGAAAACCTGCAAGGCTTTCTCGAACACGTCAGCCTTATCATGGACAACGAAAGCGACGATGGCGGTGCGAAGGTGTCGATCATGACGCTGCACGCGGCCAAGGGTCTTGAATTTCCAATGGTCTTCTTGCCCGGCTGGGAAGACGGGCTGTTCCCGTCCCAGCGTTCCATGGATGAAAGCGGGCTCAAAGGGCTCGAGGAAGAGCGGCGTCTGGCCTATGTGGGCATCACCCGTGCCGAAGAGGTCTGTACGATTTCCTTTGCCGCCAACCGGCGTGTGTTTGGCCAGTGGCAAAACAGTCTGCCATCGCGGTTTATTGATGAGCTTCCAGAAGAAAACGTCGAGGTCCTGACACCTCCGGGGCTGTACGGCGGCGGGTACGGTGCTGCAGCCCCCCGAAGCAATCTGCACGATCAGGCGGCAGAGGCGAATGTTTACAACTCACCCGGATGGCGACGGCTACAGGCGCGCAGTCAGGAACGCGGTGTCAGCCAGCCCAAAGAAGCAAAGAACACTGTGATCGACATGTCAGCGGTGTCGAGCTTTGTGATTGGAGAGCGCGTCTTTCACCAGAAATTCGGTTATGGGGCCATTCAGGGCATTGAGGGTGACAAGCTCGAAATCGCTTTTGAGAAAGCGGGTGTCAAAAAAGTGGTGGCCAAGTTTATCACTGGTGCTGACGACATTCCGTTCTGATTTTCTACAAACCGAGCGCATTATTATAACGTGCGCAAAACTCTTCCGATGGAAACTTTAGCGCGCGTTCGGGGACGCATACGCGTGCGGCCTTGTGCGGACACGCTTCGATCTGCGCTGCTATGCTTTTTGCCAAGAAAAAGCGGCCCTCGGGAGGTGAGGACCGCTTTCCGTACCGACGGTGCATTCTGGGAGGAAGATCACCGGCAGTATGATGTTGGACCTGCAAAGGCCCTGAATAAGGGACGGCGGCATCGGGAGGAGGAGGATGCCGCCGCCTAGTAACAGACGCCCAAGGGAGGAGGAAATGGACGCCTGATCCGATGAACCCTTCCGCGTGTTGCTTGCGACCGGGCCGACACGCGCGTTGCGCGCATCTTTGTCAATGTGCGGCGACATCAGGGAGGAGGAGAGATGCCGCCGCAAACTTGCGGGAACCTCAGGGAGGAGCGAGGCGCCCGAAAGATTTCTAGCTACATACGTCCTTTTTTGTCCGCAGCTTCGAGAGCCACGCTCTTTATCATTGAGCGGTTAAGGCCGAGATCTTTCAAATCGCGATCGCTTAGCTTCCGTAGCTCTGCCACAGATCTGTGGTAGGTGCGGTAGTGCGCGTAGCGGGTGGCGACCGTCTGTGCAATGGTCGCGGCACCTGCCAAAAAGCGCTCTGAAAAGCTGTGCGTGTGTGTGCCTGCAAAGTGAGCCATATCTTCTGCTTTCTCTGTTTCCTGTTCTTGGCCTAATACTTAGGTAAATGCTGCAGTTGCACAATGGCTTCAAAATCATTGCTGCCATGCAGCATATGCATAGACCGTGCGATGCAAAACCGGGCAAAGCGCTTAAGTCTCGGGCAAATGCCGGACTGTGCTGGTGCTTGCGATTTCAGTTGCTATATGGAAGTGCAAACCGGGGAGAATTTAAGCATGCCTGTGACCAAAGCCGAAATCGAAGCTGCGCTGGAGCGGGTCTTGTTACCCGACGGCCGTAGCCTGATTGCACATGATTTGATTCGCGCTTTGACGATTTCCGACGATACCGTGCGCTTCGTCATCGAGGCACCCAGCCCCGAAGTCGCGCGGCAAATGGCTCCTTTGCGCGACGCGGCCGAACAGGTCGTTTCGGAATTGCCAGGCGTTACCAATGCCTCAGTCGCGCTGACAGCACACGGACCAGCACCGCAAAAGCCCCCCGCCCCCAGCTTAAAGATCGGCGGGCACCCCAAGCCACAGGACGGGCCAACAAAACCGGCAGGGGTCAAACGTATCCTCGCCATCGGCTCTGGAAAGGGTGGGGTGGGTAAATCCACTGTTTCGTCAAACCTTGCCGTTGCACTTGCCCGGGCAGGCCGCAAGGTGGGGTTGCTGGACGCGGATATTTACGGACCAAGCCAGCCACGCATGATGGGCATCAACAAACGCCCGGCCAGCCCGGACGGCAAAACCATCATTCCGCTGCATGCGCATGGTGTCACATTGATGTCGATCGGATTCATGTTGGAAGAGGCAAAGGCCGTCGTGTGGCGCGGGCCGATGCTAATGGGCGCTTTACAGCAGATGCTGGGACAGGTGGAGTGGGGCGAGCTTGATGTGTTGATTGTCGATCTGCCGCCCGGAACCGGCGATGTGCAGCTGACACTTTGCACAAAATCCGAACTGACAGGTGCAATCGTGGTGTCAACGCCCCAAGACGTGGCCTTGATCGATGCGCGCAAGGCACTTGATATGTTCAGCACACTAAAAACCCCTGTTTTGGGACTGATCGAAAACATGTCGATGTTTGTCTGTCCTGATTGTGGGTCGGAACATCAGATATTCGGGCAGGGCGGTGTGGCAGCCGAGGCTGAGAAGCTTGGGGTGCCTTTGCTGGGCGCGCTGCCGATTGATCTGGATACGCGGTTGGCTGGTGATGGCGGCACGCCCATTGCGGCAGGCGAGGGTGCTATGGCTGAAGCCTATGCAAGGATCGCCCAAGGACTGATCAAAGGCGGCATGGCCTGATCTGCTTTACAGCGCAGCGGTTCACGTGTCGGATCGTATGGTCTGTGCACACCAGCTTACCCGTGCCTGATCGCGTGATGATTTTCGCTATGCGGTGGTTGTTCCCTAGAACACGTTTTGCGGTCAGTCATCTTCCGAGTTGGGATATCATGGGAAAGGTGTCGGCCTCGCAACTGTGAATTCGCTCGAATCACTGTGGAATTGGGAAGTATTTGAATAATCTGATCCATCTCGGCGAGAACAATGGGTGAACGAATTCTCTCTGTTCGTACTATTCTGTATTTTCTTGGGAATTCGTGGGAATTTTTTGCGCATCGCAAATTTATCTACATGTTGTGTTTGTTGAGCAAAAACTGTCAATATTTTCTATTAAATTATGAGTTTTAGCTCTACATGTTGTTTTGAAGTGTGCCCAAAAACAATATTTAGATGAAAGGTGGTGAAAAAAACCTTGCCAGACCATGTATTCCCACAGTATCCCTTATTCATCGGATGAGAACGAGACACAGGGGCACCAAACGACCCCACGCATACAAAAAACTCTAGCAGGTTTCATACAGGCACCTCGCTTTCATCAGACCAAGAGATCCGGCGCGCGAGCGAGCAGACATCCCCCCAGGTGGCGCGCGCAGCTGGACTTCCCCGCAACGCGGGACGAGGACGGCGGATCGATCACTGGCAGCTGATCGATCCGCCGTTTCCATTTTTACCACCGGGGGAATGCGCGCCGCAATTGAGACGGTGATTGAATTGGGACAAGGCAGTGAGCCGCAGGTTTAGAGGCGAGAGCCATCACAAGGTCGATACGAAGGGGCGGGTGTCTATCCCGGCCTCTTTTCGGCGTGTGATTGAGGCTTCGGACCCTAACTGGACGTCAGGCGACGCGCCCGAGCTTGTGATTGTTTACGGTGATCACCGCCGCAACTACCTTGAATGCTACACAATGCAGGCCATTGAAGAGGTGGATGCAAAAATTGACGACCTGCCGCGTGGTTCGATGGAGCGCAAGATGCTTCAACGCCTGTTTCATGGTCAGTCCTTTCCGACATCGGTAGATGAGACCGGCCGTTTGGTCCTGCCGGCCAAGCTGCGCCAAAAGATTGGTCTTGATGGTGAGGCCTTTTTCATTGCTGCCGGTGATACCTTCCAGATTTGGGAGCCCGATACATATGAGGCTGAAGAAGCTTCAAAAACCGAAGCTTGGCTGGACGAGCTGCCAGACGACTTTGATCCGCTTATTTTCCTGGATGGCGGAAAGGAGGACTGAAGCATGGCTGCTGCGGCCAAACCTGAGGCGTCTTCTCCACATATTCCTGTTCTGCTGCCCGCAATTCTGAAAAATGTAGCCCCTGTGACCGGGGTTTGGCTTGATGGTACCTTTGGTGCTGGCGGTTACACGCGTGGCCTTCTCGATGCGGGTGCATCGACGGTGATCGCCGTTGACCGAGATCCGCTTGCCTTTGAAATGGCCGCCGGGTGGGCGGCTGAGTATGGTGACCGGCTTGTCCAAAAGCACGGTGTTTTCTCAAAAATGGATGAATATGCGCAGGATCTGGACGGTGTTGTGCTGGATTTGGGCGTATCTTCGATGCAGCTGGATCAGGCAGAGCGGGGGTTCTCCTTCATGAGAGATGGGCCGCTTGACATGCGCATGGGTCAAGAGGGGCCATCGGCTGCCGATATCGTCAATAACGCCACGGCCGAAGATATTGCGAGTATCTTGTTTCACTACGGTGAGGAGCGGGCAAGCCGGCGCATAGCCAAGGCGATTGTGGCCGCACGGACCGATGCCCCCATTACGTCGACGCTTCAGCTGGCTGGTCTCATCGAGGGGTGTTTGCCGCGCGCCAAACCGGGACAGTCGCATCCTGCTACACGCAGCTTCCAAGCGTTGAGAATAGCCGTGAACGATGAATATGCAGAGCTTTATCAAGGGTCTTATGGCAGCAGAACGGGCGCTAAAGCCGGGTGGAAAGCTTGCCGTGGTCACCTTTCATTCTGTCGAAGACAGGATGGTGAAGCGGTTTTTGACCGCGCGCGCAGGTGCCGGCGGAAATGCGAACCGGTTTGCGCCTGAAGTCGAACGCGATGCGCCTGCCTTCAAGCTTCGCTCTCGCAAGGCGATTGTGGCTGACGCGGATGAAGTGGCAGCAAATCCGCGGGCGCGGTCCGCAAAGCTGCGCGTGGCCGAACGTACAGATGCCCCTGCGGGCACGATTGATGCGAAATCCGTCGGCATGCCGACGGTCAAGATGGGGAAAACATGAGAACGTTCTTATATCTTCTGACCATGCTGGGTGTGATTTCGCTTGCGTTTTGGGCGTACCGCGAAAACTACGCAACCCAAGGTGCTTTGTCCGAAACGCGCGAATTGCGCCGCGATATTCGCGAGGCGCACGAACGCTTGTCGATGTTAAGGGCCGAGTGGGCCTATCTCAACCGTCCCGACCGTTTGCGTGATCTGGCCGATATCAACTTTGACCGCCTTGGCCTTTTGCCTCTGCGCCCCGAGCAATTCGGCCACGTCGAGCAGGTGGCCTACCCGCCCGATCCTATCATCGAGATCACAGATATCGTTGAAGTGGCAAACTTTGACGGCAACGCAACAGAGGCAGACCAATGATCCGTACCCCACTCAGGCCACTTGCCCGAATTCTGGAGGCGCGTGACAAAGGGGAAAACCCCGATGCGATTGAGCGCGAGAATATCCGCATTCGCCATGAGCAGATGCGTGATCACGCGCGGCAACGCGCCGAAGGGCGGCTTTTGGTGTTGGGTCTGTTCTTTCTGGCCGCTTTTTTGACCGTTGGTTTGCGCATGGGCACTCTGGCAACGTCCGAGCCGCAAGAACCGCGCGTTGATGCTTTGGGGGCGAAAATCCATGCGGCCCGCGCCGATATTGTGGACCGCCACGGCAGTCTGTTGGCAACCAATTTCGAGACACACGCGCTATACGCTCAGCCACCGCACATGATTGACCCCGCGCATGCCGCGCAGGAACTGGCTGGGATTTTCCCAGATCTCAAAGCAGATGAGCTTTTGGAGGATTTCACAGGAAAACGTAAGTTTCTGTGGATAAAGCGTAAGATTAGCCCTGAGCAGATGCAGCAGGTGCATGAAATTGGTGATCCGGGGCTGCTTTTTGCTTCGCGTGATATGCGCCTTTATCCCAATGGTCAGCTTGCCGCGCATGTTTTGGGCGGGGCCAGTTTTGGCAAAGAAGGCGTGCACGCCGCCGAAGTGATCGGTGTTGCTGGCGTCGAGAAGTATTTTGACGACTACCTGCGCGATCCGGCCAACGGCAGCGCCCCGCTCGAGTTGTCGCTTGACCTGACGGTTCAGGCCGCTGCGGAACGGGTGCTTCTTGGCGGCATGAAGTTGATGAACGCCAAGGGTGCCACGTCGATCTTGATGGATGCGCATACGGGCGAAGTTATCAGCGTCGTGTCTCTGCCAACCTTCGACCCCAACAAGCGCCCGCGTGTGGCAACATCTGGTGACGCGTCTGACAGCCCGCTGTTCAACCGCTCTGTGCAGGGAGTTTACGAGCTTGGTTCGACGTTCAAGATTTTCACCGTGGCGCAGGCCATGGATCTCGGTTTGGCCAACCCCGATACAATCATCGACACCAAAGGCCCATTGCGATGGGGCAGGCACCGGATTCGCGATTTCCGCAATTATGGTGACGAAATGTCGGTCACGAAAGTGATTGTCAAAAGCTCCAATATTGGCACGGCGCGCATCGCCCAGGAAATCGGCGTCGTACGACAAAAGGCATTTCTCAAAGAGTTGGGGATGCTGGAGCCAACCGGTTTTGAGCTTGTCGAAGCAGCAACAGGCCGTCCGTTATTGCCGCCCAATTGGTCCGAGCTCAGCACAATGACGATATCCTACGGGCACGGGCTGTCGACATCTCCGATGCATCTTGCTGCTGGATATGCGGCCATCGCTAACGGCGGCTATAAGGTTCAGCCGACGATTCTGAAAAGGCATACTCTGGAAAAAGGACCGCGTGTTTTCACAGAACAAGCGTCCAAGGAGTCGCTTAAAATGTTGCGTAAGGTTGTGACAGAAGGCACTGCCAGCTTTGGCGAGGTCGAAGGCTACGCCGTTGCGGGCAAGACCGGCACAGCGGACAAGCCGCGCCGCGCAGGTGGGGGATACTATGAAGACAAAGTCATCGCGACATTTGCGTCTATTTTCCCCGCACATGACCCGAAATACGTTCTTATTGTCACATTGGACGAGCCGGTAGATACCATTGGCGACGAGCCGCGCCGCACCGCCGGTTGGACCGCGGTGCCTGTTGCCGCAGAAATGATCCGTCGGGTGGCACCTTTGCTCGGGCTGAGACCAACCGTTGAACCCCAGTCCACTATGGATATAAAGCTGACCAGTAACTAAGCCGCAAAGGCGTGGGCAATGCGCGGGCAGACAAAGACACTTTCACAACTGGGCCTGACAGCCCGTGGCGGGCGGCAAGCCGCAGTCACAGGCATGGCCGTCGACAGTCGAGAGGTGCGCGACGGTTTTCTGTTCGCGGCAATGCCGGGCACCAAAGTTCACGGCGGCGAGTTCATTCAATATGCGCTGCGCATGGGGGCGTCGGCCATCTTGACGGATGCGGCAGGTGCGCGGATTGCCGAAGCGGAACTGTCTGCCAGTGACGCGGCCGTTGTCGTCTCGGAAGATCCGCGCGAAGCTTTGGCGCGGACTGCGGCCCTTTGGTTCGGCGCGCAACCTGAAACGGTTGTCGCTATTACAGGCACCAATGGTAAAACCTCCGTTGCAACCTTTTTGCGCCAAATCTGGACCCTTCTAGGGCACCACGCGATCAATCTGGGAACCACCGGAATTGAAGGCGCTTGGGAAGCGCCGCTGGCGCATACAACGCCTGAGCCTATTACGCTGCATCGCGCATTGGCCGGGGCCGTATCGCATGGCGTCACGCATGCCGCGATGGAGGCGTCTTCGCACGGGTTGGATCAGAGGCGTCTTGACGGGGTGACGTTGACAGCCGCCGGTTTTACGAATTTTACGCAGGATCATCTGGATTATCATGCCAGCTTTGAGGACTATTTCGACGCCAAGGCGGGCCTTTTCGCGCGCGTTCTGCCGGAAGATGCGAAAGCAGTCATAAACATCGACGTTGACCGTGGTGTGGATATGGCGGCCATTGCAAACGCGCGGGGATGTCCGGTCATAAGTGTCGGGCGCGACATCGGCGATTTGCATCTGGGCAATATTCAGGTCGATGCGACGGGTCAAACGGTGGCGTTCAGGTATCAAGGTAAACAACATGTGCGCCGTTTGCGTCTGATTGGGGGCTTTCAGGCCGAGAATGTCATGCTTGCCGCGGCTTTGGCCATTGCATGCGGGGACCACCCTTTCGACGTCTTTAACACACTTGAAGACCTTACTACCGTGCGTGGTCGGATGCAGCTTGCCGGAACGCGTGACATCGGCGCACCTGTTTTTGTGGACTACGCCCATACGCCGGATGCGATCTCAACGGCTCTGGCGGCATTGCGGCCGCATGTAGTGGGGCGCTTGATTGCTATCGTGGGTGCGGGCGGTGACCGTGATGCCACAAAACGCCCTCTCATGGGGCAGGCAGCCGCAGACAATGCCGATCTGGTCATAGTCACCGACGATAACCCACGTTCCGAAGATCCCGCGGCCATCCGCGCCGCTGTCCTATTGGGCGCGCCTGAGGCTATGGAAGTCGGTGACCGCGCTGAAGCAATCCTGCGGGGTGTCGATGCGCTGGGGCCGGGGGACGCGCTTTTGATCGCCGGCAAGGGCCATGAGACTGGCCAGACCATAGGGGATGACGTGTTGCCGTTTGATGATGTTGAACAGGCAAGCGTTGCGATTGCAGCATTGGACGGGGGGTGCGCATGACACTTTGGACAGCCGCAGAAGCGGCAGAGGCCACAGGCGGGCAAACTACAACCGAGTGGCAGGCAAACGGCGTTTCGATAGACACGCGCACTTTGCAAGAAGGCGATCTGTTTGTGGCACTTACAGATGTGCGCGATGGCCACGCATTTGTAGCTCAAGCTTTAGAAAAAGGCGCGGCAGCCGCGATGGTAAGCCATGTGCCGAAAGGGGTTTCTGCTGATGCCCCGCTATTGGTTGTCCCAGATGTCATGCGCGGTCTTGAAGACCTCGGTCGCGCGGGCCGCGCGCGCATGACCGGTCAGGTTACTGCTGTCACTGGCAGTGTGGGCAAAACATCCACCAAAGAGATGTTGCTAGCGATGCTCTCGGACCAGGGTCGCGCGCATGCATCGGTCGAAAGCTACAACAATCACTGGGGCGTGCCACTCACGCTTGCGCGTATGCCCAAAGACACCGAATACGCAGTTATCGAAATCGGCATGAACCGCCCCGGCGAGATCGCACCTTTGGCAAAGATGGCAGCTCCGCATGTTGCACTTGTCACGACAGTTGCCGCCGCACACCTTGAGGCGTTCGATGACATTACCGGCATTGCCGTTGAAAAAGCGTCGATTTACGAGGGGGTCGTGCCGAACGGAATTGCCATTCTGAATGCGGATGTCGAGACGTCAGCGATCCTTATGGCCAAAGCGCACGATTGCAAGCTGCGCGATATCACTTTTGGTGAAACTGCATATGATTTCAAACTTATACGCGTCGATATTCAAGGGGAAACGACCGTCGTGCGGGCGCAGATGGGGGATGTCCCGCTGCTGTACAAGCTTGGCTCTCCCGGACGACATTTTGCGATGAACGCATTGGGTGCAATTGCAGTCATGGCAGCCTTGCGCACTGACGTGGCACTGGCGCTTGGGTCGCTTGGGCGTTGGCAGCCCTACAAGGGGCGCGGACAGCGCGAGCGGATATATCTGGACAATGTGGACACGCGCCTCACGCTTGACTTGATTGACGACAGCTATAACGCGAACCCTACATCTATGGCCGCCGCACTTGAAGTGCTTGCCGCGGCCGCAGTAACAAACGACATCGGTCGCGTGTCCAAAGGGCGCCGCATTGCCTTTCTCGGAGACATGAAGGAACTCGGGCCAGACGAAATCGCTCTGCATGCGGGGCTCGCGCACTTGCCCGCCATGAACGACATTGACGTGATCCATTGCATCGGGCCGCTGATGCGGTCGCTCTATAATATCTTGCCAGAAGCAAAAAGGGGCGGGTGGTTTGAAACGGCCCAAGACGCAACTCTGCGCCTCAAGACACTCATTGATAGCGGCGATGTGGTGCTCGCCAAAGGATCGCTCAGCATGAAGCTGGCGCTGATCGTTGACGGCATCCGTAAAATGGGACATGCCCCGCTGCACGAAGAATAGGATGACATAATGCTATATTGGTTAACGCTGCTCTCGGACGGAGGGGACTTTTTCAACCTCTTCCGCTACATCACGTTCCGGGCGGGCGGGGCCTTTCTGACTGCATTGGTCTTCGGTTTTCTCTTCGGCAAACCGCTCATCGCGGTGCTGCGCCGCCGACAAGGTAAGGGTCAGCCGATCCGTGACGACGGACCCGAAGGGCATTTCGTCAAGCAGGGCACGCCAACCATGGGGGGGCTCTTGATCGTCGGCGCACTGCTCACCTCGACCCTGCTCTGGGCGCGGCTCGACAACCCCTACATCTGGATCGTGCTCTTTGTGACCATGTCATTCGCTGCAATCGGCTTCATGGATGACTACGCGAAGGTCTCCAAACAGACAACCGCCGGCGTGCCGGGTCGCGTGCGGCTCCTACTGGGCTTTGCGATCGCGGCTGTGGCGGCTTTTTGGGCGGCGCAATACCACCCCGAAGCGCTACAAAACAGGCTTGCGTTACCGGTCTTCAAAGACACACTGATCAACCTTGGTTATCTCTTCGTACCCTTCTCGGTGATCGTTATCGTGGGTGCCGCGAATGCGGTGAACCTCACCGACGGGCTCGACGGTCTGGCCATCATGCCGGTGATGATTGCTGCCGGGACACTGGGCGTCATCGCTTATGCCGTGGGCCGCGTCGACTTCACCGAATACCTCGATGTTCACTATGTTCCGGGTACGGGGGAAATTCTCATCTTCACGGCAGGCATCTTCGGCGGGGGCCTCGGATTCCTGTGGTACAATGCCCCTCCCGCCGCCGTCTTTATGGGCGACACCGGATCGCTGGCATTGGGTGGCGCACTTGGGGCCATTGCGGTAGCCACTAAACACGAGATCGTACTGGCCATCGTAGGCGGTCTTTTCGTCGTGGAAGCGCTAAGCGTGATCATCCAGGTCCTCTACTTCAAAAGTACAGGCAAACGCGTTTTTCTGATGGCACCCATCCACCACCACTATGAAAAGAAGGGCTGGGCCGAAAGCACCATCGTGATCCGCTTCTGGATCATCTCGCTGATCCTCGCGATGATTGGTCTGGCCACGCTGAAGGTGCGGTAATGACACTCGACATGCCCTTTCACTTTGCCCAAAAAACTCCGGGGAGCCGCAAAGCGGCGGGGCAGAGCCCCCGACACCCTTCGCCATGATCCCCGTCGTCGGACTGGAAGGCGCCCGGGTTGCCGTTCTGGGATTGGGGCGCAGCGGCCTGAGCGCGGCACGTGCCCTCGCAGCAGGCGGTGCCACCCCTGTTTGCTGGGACGACAACCCAATGGCGCGTGCGGCGGCTGAGACTGAAGGGTTTGAATGCGCAGCTCTTACGACACCGCAACAGTTTGAGGATATCGCGCGGCTGATCGTCAGTCCCGGCATTCCGCATCTATACCCGCAGCCCAACCATGTCGTAGCCGCGGCATTGGAAGCGGGTATTCCGGTGGACAATGATATCGGCCTGTTCTTTCAATCTTTTGCCACGCCAGACTGGAACAACTTTGACATCGCGCCGCGCGTTGTCGCCGTGACCGGCTCAAATGGAAAATCGACGACCTCTGCACTGATCCATCATGTTCTGGAAGAAGTTGGCCGCCCTTCGGTTCTGGCAGGAAATATCGGGCGCGGAGTCCTCGACATCGACCCTCCGCATGACGGGGAAGTCGTGGTGTTGGAGCTTTCAAGCTATCAAACTGATCTTGCGCGCAGCTTAACACCGGACGTTGCGGTTTTCACCAACCTTTCCGAAGATCACCTGGACCGGCACGGCGGGATGGGGGGGTATTTTGCCGCCAAGAGACGCCTCTTCGCCGAAGGAGGACCTGATCGTGCCATTATTGGCGTTGATGAGGCAGAGGGGCTCTTTATGGCAGGGCAACTGGCCGAAGGGCGTGTGGATGACCGTGTGATACGGATCTCCGTGTCACGAAAGCTGTCCGGGCCGGGGTGGAATATTTTTGTACGCAAAGGGTTCTTGGCGGAAATGCGCAAGGGCAAGCAGGTAGCGTCGATAGATTTGCGCGGAATTGACGGCCTGCCGGGTGTACACAATCATCAGAATGCCTGTGCGGCCTACGCGGCTTGCCGGACGCTAGGGCTCGCACCCAAAGTCATCGAACGCGCCTTTCACAGTTTTGGGGGCTTGCCGCACCGCAGCCAACTTGTAGGTGAAAAGGACGGTGTGCGTTTTGTAAATGATAGCAAAGCGACCAACGTAGATGCCGCCGCCAAAGCTTTGGCTGCCTTTGGATCGATCCGCTGGATTTGCGGTGGTTTGGAGAAAGAGGGTGGCCTCGACGCTTTGAAGGCCGCAGCCGAAGAAAATGTGACTAAAGCCTATGTCATTGGCCGGGACGCATCTGCATTTGCCATGAAGCTGCCTGTCGAGGCCGCCGTTTGCACAACAATGGCGGCGGCGGTTTCCCAAGCGGCATCAGAGGCGTGTGCTGGTGATGTGGTGCTTTTGGCCCCTGCGGCTGCCAGCTTCGACCAATACGATAACTTTGAACAGCGCGGCGATGACTTCGTTGCAGAGGTGTTAAAGCACCTGTAGACGAGCCTGTCTTATAAGCTCTATTGCAGTGCGCGCGCTGCAGCCATGCCGGATGACCATGCCCATTGAAAATTGTACCCGCCAAGCCATCCCGTCACGTCCACGGCTTCACCAATGAAAAACAGACCCGGTACTGACTTGGCTTCCATGGTGCGGGCCGACAGGTAATCGGTGTCGATTCCGCCAAGTGTGACCTCGGCTGTTCGGTAGCCTTCGGTGCCGCCGGGCGTCAATTCCCAATGCTGCAATTGGTTTGTAAGTGCCATCAACTGTGCGTCGGATTGATCTGCAAGATTTCCTTTCATATCCATTTCCGGTGCCAGATGGTCGACAAGCCGGGCGGGCAGGAAGCGTGCAAGCTCGTTGGTGAGTTTGCGCCCACCCGCTTGACCGCGTTTTTCCTTAAGGCTGTGGAAGAGATCTGCCTGCGGTGCGAGATTGACGCTGACTGGGTTGCCTTCTCGCCAGTATGATGACGCTTGCAATACAGCAGGTCCCGATAGCCCCCGATGGGTGAACAGGAGTGCCTCGTCAAAGGAGGTGTCGCCAGCCGTGATCCGTGCCGGTGTCGCCACCCCGGACAGATCTGCAAAGCGGCGGTCGGGAAAGGTAAAGGGGACAAGTGCAGGGCGTGTATCTGTCACGGCAAGCCCGAAGTCGCGCGCAATCTCATACGCAAGACCGGTCGCACCCATTTTCGGGATTGATTTGCCACCCGTGGCAATCACCAGTGTCTTTGCGGTGACCTGTTCTGTCTGCCCATCGCTTTCAAGCGAAAAGGAATAGCCATCAGGCGACCTTGCAAAGTCGCGCGCAGTCGTTTGCAAACGCAAATCCGCGCCGTTCTGGGCCATTAGTCCGCGCAACATCGCGATAATATCCTTGGCGGAATTGTCGCAAAACAACTGGCCAAGGGTTTTTTCGTGCCAGGCAATGCCGTGACGGTCCACCAGTTCGATAAAGTCCCATTGGGTGTATCGGGCAAGGGCGGATTTCGCGAAATGCACGTTTTCCGACAAAAACGCATGAGGCGCGCTGTGCAGGTTCGTAAAGTTGCAGCGCCCACCGCCCGAGATACGGATTTTTTCACCGGGCGCGCGGGCATGATCCACAATCAGGATGCGGCCTTTTGCGTAAGCGGCGCACATCATACCTGCAGCACCGGCACCAATTATTGCGACGTCAACGAACATCACTTGCACCTGCCGCGAAACGGGCGGCTTTGCAAGTGTTGAGGCTAGCAATGGCTGCGGTTTCACGCTACACTGCGCGCGAGAGACCCCGAAAACGGGGCGCATCGGCAGTGTAATTTAAGGCAGGCACCCATGACAGAAATGGTCTATGGCGCAGTTCCGGTTCGTGATGGCGAGCCGATCCTCCCCAAATGGTGGCGTACGGTCGATAAATGGGCATTGTCTTGTGTGCTTATGCTGTTTGCCGTCGGCTTGCTTTTGGGGCTGGCCGCGTCACCTCCGCTTGCCGCGAAAAACGGGTTCGAGCCATTTCATTATGTACAGCGGCAGGCGTTTTTTGGCTCAATTGCGCTGTTGGTGATGCTGGTTTTGTCAATGATGTCGCCCACGTTGGTGCGGCGTTTGGCGGTTTTGGGTTTTTTGGTTTCTTTCATCGGGCTGGTTTTCCTGCCGTTCTTTGGAGAGGATTTTGGCAAGGGTGCTGTCCGCTGGTATTCGCTGGGCTTTGCCTCTGTTCAGCCGTCCGAGTTTCTAAAACCGGGTTTTGTCGTTGTCGCGGCCTGGATGATGGCCGCATCCGCCGATCTGAACGGCCCGCCAGGCAAGACTTGGTCATTTGCGCTGTGTGTCTCGATTGTGTTGATGCTTGCGTTGCAACCTGACTTTGGCCAGGCCTGCCTTGTGCTGTTTGGCTGGGGTGTGATGTATTTCGTCGCGGGTGCGTCGATGATTTTGCTGGTGGCGCTTGCAGGTCTCGTCATTACCGGCGGCGCTGTCGCCTACGCCAATTCCGAGCATTTTGCGCGCCGCATTGACGGCTTTCTCAGTACTGACATCGATCCCACGACGCAGCTTGGTTATGCCACGAACGCCATTCAGGCGGGCGGTTTTTTTGGCGTCGGGGTCGGCGAGGGTCAGGTGAAATGGTCTTTGCCCGATGCCCATACCGATTTCATCATTGCCGTCGCTGCAGAAGAATACGGGTTGATCCTGGTGCTTGCGATTATTGCGCTCTATACCACGATTGTTGTGCGGTCGCTTGTGCGGCTGGTGCGCGAACGCGACCCGTTCATCCGTCTGGCAGGCACGGGGCTTGCCTGCATGATTGGTGTGCAAGCGATGATTAACATGGGCGTGGCTGTGCGCCTTTTGCCCGCCAAAGGGATGACACTTCCTTTCGTGAGCTACGGTGGCTCTTCGGTTATCGCCTCTGGCATCGCGGTTGGCATGTTGCTCGCGTTTACGCGCACGCGCCCGCAAGGTGAAATCAGTGATCTTCTGTCACGTGGGCGGCCACGGTGAGCGCGCCGCTGCTCTTGATCGCCGCAGGCGGCACAGGGGGGCATATGTTCCCCGCACAAGCCTTGGCAGAGACGATGTTGCAGCGCGGCTGGCGCGTGAAGCTGACAACTGATGCACGAGGCGCACGCTACACCAGTGGCTTTCCGCAAGAAACGGAAATTGAAGAAATAAGCAGTGCAACTTTCGCGCGTGGTGGGCTTGTGGCCAAGGCAGTTGCCCCCTTTCAGATCGCGGCAGGTGTAGTCGGCAGTGTGTTTTCATTCATGAAAGACCGCCCGTCGGTCGTTGTGGGTTTTGGCGGCTACCCGTCCATACCCGCGATGTCAGCGGCTTTTATTCTGAAGTTGCCGCGCATGATCCATGAACAGAACGGCATTTTAGGCCGCGTGAACACGGCTTTTGCCTCTCGTGTCGATGCTATTGCCTGTGGCACATGGCCTACCACGCTGCCTAATGGTGTCGAAGGCCAGCACACTGGAAACCCGGTGCGCGCCGCCGTTCTGGAACGGGCCGAGGCGGGGTATATCTGTCCGGGCGACTACCCGATGGAGGTGCTGGTCATTGGCGGAAGCCAGGGCGCGCGCATCCTCAGCGATGTCGTTCCACCCGCAATTGCCGCGATGCCGATGGCAATGCTCAAAAACCTTCGGGTCAGTCATCAGGCGCGGGCTGAAGATGAAGAGCGTGTGGCAAAGTACTATGACGAACATGGCGTCAAAGCAGATGTGCAGCCGTTCTTTCACGATTTGCCGCGTCGGATGACAGAGGCGCAATTGGTCATCAGCCGTGCCGGTGCATCATCTGTGGCGGATTTGTCAGTGATCGGGCGACCCTCGATCCTGATTCCCTTTGCAGCAGCAACCGGGGACCATCAAACTGCAAATGCGCGGGGTTTGGTCGATGCGGGCGGTGCTATTATGATACCGGAATCCATGGCCACGCCGGAAACCTTGGCAGAACAGATCCTGTCGGTTCTGGACAATCCGACAGCGGCTATGCAAATGGCAACGGCTGCCGCGCGGTTTGGCAAGCCGCAAGCAACAGAGGCGCTCGCTCATATGGTTGAGACGCTGGGTACAAAGGGGCAAAAACAATGAATGCAGCGACAAAACTCCCCGGTGATGTGGGGTTGATCCATTTCGTCGGTATCGGTGGAATCGGCATGTCGGGCATCGCAGAGGTCTTGTTGAACCATGGCTACCGCGTGCAGGGTTCCGATTTGAAATCAACGCCGATCACCCGCAGGCTGGAAGAGCTGGGCGCGCATATCTTCGAAGGTCAGCGCGCCGAGAACGTGACAGATGCCGAAGTGGTTGTCATCTCGAGTGCCATCAAACCCGGCAACGCAGAGCTTGATGCGGCACGGGCACAGGGGCTGCCTGTGGTGCGGCGCGCTGAAATGCTGGCCGAGTTGATGCGTCTGAAATCTAACATTGCTGTTGCAGGCACGCATGGGAAAACCACGACGACCACCATGGTGGCGACGCTGCTGGATGCAGGAGAGTTTGACCCAACCGTTGTAAATGGGGGCATCATTCACGCCTACGGCTCGAACGCGCGTAAGGGCGAAGGCGAGTGGATGGTGGTCGAGGCGGATGAAAGCGACGGCACCTTCAACAGGTTGCCCGCGACAATCGCAATCGTGACCAACATCGACCCCGAACATATGGAGCACTGGGGTGACTTCGATACGCTGCGCAAAGGTTTTCTCGATTTTGTATCCAACATTCCGTTCTACGGTGTGGCCGTGTGTTGCACCGATCATCCCGAAGTGCAGGCGCTGGTTGGCAAAATCTCGGATCGTCGGGTCATTACGTACGGCTTCAATGCACAGGCGGACGTACGCGCAGTGAACCTTCGGTACGAAGGGGGGACCGCTTATTTTGATGTGGCCTTGCAAGCCGAAGGCATGATGATCGAAGGCTGCAGCCTGCCGATGCCGGGGGATCACAACGTATCCAACGCGCTATCTGCGATCGCTGTGGCGCGGCATTTGGGTATGAAAGGGGAAGTCATCAAGGAAGCGTTAGCCGCGTTTGGCGGTGTTAACCGACGTTTCACACGTGTGGGTGAAATTGATGGCGTGACGATTATTGATGACTATGGACACCACCCCGTTGAAATAGCAGCGGTGCTGAAAGCGGCGCGGCAGGCGACGGACGGGCGCGTGATCGCCGTGCACCAGCCGCACCGCTATTCGCGCCTGCATAGCCTCTTTGATGATTTTTGCG
The DNA here is from genome assembly GCA_963796445.1 of uncultured Alphaproteobacteria bacterium. Classification (GTDB taxonomy): domain Bacteria; phylum Pseudomonadota; class Alphaproteobacteria; order Rhodobacterales; family Rhodobacteraceae; genus Roseobacter. The sequence goes on from CAWCLQ010000013.1 coordinate 61,095, forward strand.
CCTGTTTTAACGATGCCGATGTCGTGGGCATTGCCGAGGTTTATGCCGCTGGCGAAGATCCCATCGAGGGGGCAGGGCGCGATGATCTTGTGGCGGGTCTTATCCGTCACGGTCACCGACACGCCCGTGCTGTCGTTGGTGAAGATGATCTTGAACGCTTGGTCCGAGAGCAAACCGGTCCCGGTGATATGGTTGTTTGTCTCGGTGCAGGTACCATTAGCACCTGGGCAAACGGGCTGCCGGCGCGATTGCGCAAAGGGGCTGCCTGATGTCGGTGGCTCTTTTTGGCAGCATTTTTGTTTTGTGTGCCGCTGCAGCTTACGGGTGCTACTGGCTTTGGCAGAGGGATATCAAAGATGGCGCTGTTGCGGCAATTGGTGTGCTGCTGCTTTTTGTGATTGCGATGTGGGCATGGGGCCGCGCCACTGTCGGCTATAGCGGGATGTTGCCGTTATTCCTGCTCTATTATGTTGCTATACCTATCGCGACCAGTGCAATGCTGGGAGTTACTGCCGGGCTCACTCGATCCGGTCGGGGTGAAAAATGATCTTGGCATGGGCATGCATAGGCTGGGTTCTGGCGAGTGCTGCCGTCGCCATGCTGCCGATGCGGCACCAATATGTACCAGGGGTGGCTTTGCTGATACTGGCCCCTGTTTTGATCGTCTGGCTTGGTACCGTGGTCGGTTGGTGGGCCGCCGCATTGGCCGTTCTTGCTTTTGTGTCCATGTTCCGCAACCCCTTGCGGTATTTGTGGGCGCGTGCGCGTGGCATGAAACCGGAGCTCCCTAAATGACCCTCTCGCTAACATTCGCTGCACTTTGGGCGCTGATCGCAAATATTCTGGCGATGACACCCAGCAAAGATCACCATTGGCGCAATGCCTACGGGCTTATCGCGATTGGCATTCCGATTTTAGGGTTTGTTACGTGGCAGCACGGGCCCATTGTAGGGATGCTTGTGCTTGCTGCAGGTATGTCGGTTTTACGTTGGCCGGTTATCTATCTGGGACGTTGGATAAAGAGCAGAGCATCACGGTAGCAGAAGTATATGCAAGATATGCCACAGGTCCGCGGCCGTCTGACGCCGCAACGCGCCTTGAGCGATCTGACGTGGTTGCGCGTCGGAGGTCCTGCTGACTGGCTGTTCCAGCCAGCGGACGTTGAAGACCTCAAGGCGTTTCTGGGGGCACTGCCGCAAGATATGCCGGTATTTCCCATGGGAGTTGGATCAAATCTGATCGTGCGGGATGGTGGTTTGCGCGCTGTTGTCATCAGGCTCGGGCGTGGGTTCAACACGATAGAAACAGACGGAACACGGGTGGTCGCAGGGGCGGCAGCACTCGATGCGCATGTGGCTCGCAAGGCTGCGGATGCAGGGCTGGATTTGACCTTTTTGCGAACCATTCCAGGCAGTATTGGCGGTGCGGTGCGTATGAATGCCGGCTGCTATGGCACTTACACCGCTGATGTCTTGCGCGAGGTCGAGGTCGTAACGCGCCAAGGCGAACACAGGTCGATCCCCGCTCAGGATTTGCATCTGGCCTACCGGAAAAGCTATTTGCCCGATGGTTGGGTTCTGACCAAAGCAATCTTTGACGCGCCAATGGGTGATCCTGAGGAATTGCAGGCTCGGATGGATGCGCAGCTTGCCAAGCGCGACGCAACCCAGCCCACCAAGGACCGCAGCGCGGGTTCCACTTTTCGAAATCCAGCCGGTTTTTCATCCACTGGCAAGTCAGATGACGTGCATGACCTGAAGGCTTGGAAAGTGATTGATGACGCTGGAATGCGCGGAGCCACGCGCGGTGGCGCACAGATGAGCGAGATGCATTCAAACTTCTTGATCAACGCAGGCGGTGCTACGGCAGAAGATCTCGAAGGATTGGGCGAAGACGTGCGAAAAAAGGTTTACGATTCCAGCGGTATCACGCTAGAATGGGAAATTATGCGGATCGGTGATGCGTTAGTGTCTGATTAACGAAAATTTGTCACGATTTGCACAAGAATAGACGGTGAACCGGCGCAAAAGCTGGGCAACATATAACAAAATGGGCCAACAACTGGCCCGATCAGAGGCGCCAAGGTGGGTCAGTCGAGCAGGACACCCCCGACAGTGGCAGTTATAATGGGCGGACTTTCGGCTGAGCGCGAAGTGTCGTTGTCCAGCGGGAAACCGTGTGCTGCTGCCTTGCGGGACGAAGGATACAACGTGGTTGAGGTCGATGCGGGCCGCGATTTGGCTGTGCGTTTGTCGGAAATCAAACCGGATGTTGTGCTGAATTGTCTCCATGGTCGCTGGGGCGAGGATGGTTGTGTTCAGGGCTTGCTCGAGTGGATGGGGATTCCTTACACGCACTCGGGCGTTTTGTCGTCTGCACTTGCGATGGACAAGCAGCGCACCAAAGAAACATATGCCGCCGTGGGTCTGCCCGTAGTGCCGAGTGTGATCGCGAAAGCAGATGAGGTGCGCGCGCGCCACGTCATGTCGCCGCCTTATGTGGTCAAGCCGAACAATGAAGGCTCCTCCGTTGGGGTTTACCTGGTGCATGACGTGACAAGCGGCCCCCCACAGCTGGATGATGACATGCCACACGAAGTGATGGTCGAAGCCTTTGCCCCAGGGCGCGAATTGACAACAACCGTGGTCGGGGATCGCGCGCTCACGGTGACGGACATCCTTACCGACGGCTGGTACGACTACGACGCCAAATACAAGGTGGGCGGGTCCAAGCATGTGGTGCCTGCCGATATTCCGCAAGACATTTTCGATCTGTGCCTCGACTATGCTTTGCGCGCACATCAGGCACTTGGCTGTCGCGGTGTCAGCCGCACCGATTTCCGCTGGGATGAAAGTAAAGGTGCCGCAGGGCTGATTTTGCTGGAAACCAACACACAGCCGGGCATGACGGCGACATCGCTTTCACCAGAGCAAGCGGCCGTTATCGGCATGCCCTTTGGCGAGCTATGCGCATGGATGGTGGAGGACGCGTCATGCGACCGATGATCCGCGGTGCGCGCGCTGACAAAACCTGTGATCCCGCACCCTCTCGTTGGGCGTGGCGGTTCCAGCGGTTGCTGCTGACGCCGGCGTTCATTCTGTTTTTGCGCGCGGGCGTTCCGATGCTTCTGGCATTCGCAGCAGGCACTTGGTGGCTGTCGGACGAGACCCGCCGCGCCACGCTGGTCGACACGGTTGTAGAGGCAAAAGCCCGGTTCGAGACGCGCCCCGAATTTATGGTTCATCTGATGGCGATCGATGGGGCGACCGACGCCCTCGCACAGGAAATACGCGCCGAAGTTCTGTTGGAGTTTCCACTAAGCTCGTTCGAACTTGATCTGGGCGCCATTCGGGACCGTGTGATGACGCTTGATCCCGTGAAAACGGCAACTGTGCGCATTAGGCCCGGTGGCGTGCTGCAAGTTGACGTCGAGCGTCGCCGCCCGGTGATTATCTGGCGCGATCACGCGGGTCTCAGCCTTGTGGATGCCGAAGGCTTCACGGTTCGCGGTCTCAGTCGGCGTATGAACCGGCCTGATTTGCCGCTTATTGCGGGGCAGGGCGCTACAGATCATGTGCCCGAGGCGCTGGATATTTACAAAGCAGCTGCTCCTTTGGGTGATAGGCTGCGGGGGGTCGTCCGCGTCGGCGACCGCCGTTGGGATGTCGTTCTGGATCGCGATCAGCGTATTTTGCTGCCCGAAGATGGTGCGGTTGAAGCACTAGAGCGGGTCATAGCGTTAGACGGGGCCCAAGACATTTTAAGCCGCGATATCCAGCGGGTGGATCTGCGCCTTGGCGCAAGGCCAACCGTTCAGATGAGCGAATACGCCACCGACGAATGGTGGAATATCAGACAAATATCAGGGCAATAGACAATGAGCGACCTTTACGACAGCCAACGGCAGATGCGAAACATGCGCAAGGCAGCGATGCAGCGCGGTGTGGTTGCCATTCTCGACGTTGGCACTTCGAAAATCTCTTGTCTGGTTTTACGTTTTGACAGCTTATCCACCCTAAGTGACGAAGGCGAGATCGGCTCGCTCGCGGGGCAGTCGGCCTTTCGTGTCATTGGCGCTGCAACGACACGGTCTCGGGGTGTTAAATTCGGTGAGATTTGTGCGATGCCGGAAACTGAGCGTGCTATTCGCACCGCTTTGCAGGGCGCGCAGAAGATGGCGGGCATTCGGGTGGATCACGTGATTGCCTGTTTTTCAGGGGCCGAGCCACGGTCTTATGGGTTGGATGCGCAAATCCCTCTTGAAGCCGAGGCGGTGGCGGAAGAAGACGTGGCCCGTGTGATGGCTGCCTGCGATGTGCCTGATTACGGTGCAGGGCGCGAAGTGCTGCACGCGCAGCCGGTGAACTTTGCACTTGATCACCGGTCTGGCCTGATTGATCCGCGGGGGCAGTTGGGCAACCATCTGTCCGTGGATATGCATATGCTGACGGTTGATGGTGCTGCAGTACAGCACCTTGCGCATTGTATAAAACGCTGTGATCTGGAGCTTGCTGGTATCGCGTCTTCGGCCTACGTGAGTGGCACTGCTTCCCTGGTAGAAGACGAACAAGAGCTTGGCGCGGCCTGCATCGATCTGGGTGGCGGGACGACAGGCGTTTCGATTTTCATCAAAAAGCACATGATATACGCAGATACCGTGCGCATGGGCGGCGATCACATCACCTCTGATATTTCGATGGGTCTGCAAATTCCGACGGCGAATGCCGAACGGATCAAGACCTTTTACGGCGGTGTGCATGCCACTGGTGTGGATGACCGCGAATTGATCGAGATTGGCGGCGACACGGGCGATTTCGAGCATGATCGCCGTACGGCAAGCCGCGCCGAGGTGATCGGGATCATGCGCCCTCGCGTTGAAGAAATCCTCGAAGAGGTACGCGCACGTCTGGATGCAGCCGGTTTTGACCATCTGCCGAGCCAACAGATCGTTCTGACGGGCGGTGGCAGTCAAATTCCTGGTCTTGACGGTCTGGCCAGCAAAATTTTGGGCCAGCAGGTCCGTTTGGGTCGCCCGCTGCGGGTTCACGGGTTGCCACAGGCGGCCACCGGCCCCGCGTTTTCGTCCGTGGTTGGTTTGTCGCTCTTTGCCGCGCACCCGCAAGACGAATGGTGGGACTTTGACATTCCGACCGACGGCTACCCGCAACGCTCATTGAAGCGGGCAGTGAAATGGTTTCGCGACAACTGGTAAATAATGGCGCTTTTGGATCGAATTGATTAAGCTGGCGTCTAATAAAAAATCACAAAGGCGGACCGAGCAGTCAGCCCCAAAAAACTTAGATGAGCCGTAGCAGAGTTCCGCTCTGCGCCTATACGCGTGCGCCGCTCTCTATGGCTAGTCTTTGATTTTTCGCAACATCTTGCCGATCAAGCAAGATACTGGCTTTGTTTTGCAAGGCTCTGCCTATATTTTGTGGTAAGTTTGCGTTTTTTGCGTGACCCTAGGGCTTCAAACGGATAGAGTTTGCGCAGGATTGGCAGCAAAAACGCTCGCGAATGCGAGGCTGAAGCACAGGCGGATTTAAATATGACACTTAACCTATCGATGCCCGGACAGGCAGAATTGAAACCTCGGATCACCGTATTTGGTGTTGGCGGCGCCGGCGGCAACGCGGTTAACAACATGATTGATAAGGCGCTGGATGGCGTCGATTTCGTTGTGGCCAATACCGACGCACAGGCGCTGCAGCAGGCAAAGTCTGACAACCGCGTGCAATTGGGCGTTAAGGTCACCGAAGGACTGGGCGCAGGTGCGCGCGCGACCGTTGGTGCGGCTGCCGCCGAAGAAAGCATTGAGGAGATTGTCGATCATCTGGCAGGCGCGCATATGTGCTTTATCACAGCTGGTATGGGGGGCGGCACCGGTACGGGTGCGGCTCCGATTATCGCGCAAGCAGCCCGCGAATTGGGGGTGCTGACCGTTGGTGTTGTCACCAAGCCCTTCCAGTTTGAAGGTGCAAAGCGGATGCGTCAGGCCGAAGAGGGCGTCGAAGCGCTTCAGAAAGTCGTCGATACGCTTATTATCATTCCCAACCAGAACCTGTTCCGTCTTGCCAATGAAAAGACAACCTTCACTGAAGCGTTCTCGATGGCGGATGATGTACTTTACCAAGGTGTAAAAGGCGTGACGGACCTGATGGTGCGTCCGGGCCTCATTAACCTCGACTTTGCGGACGTACGCGCTGTGATGGATGAGATGGGCAAGGCCATGATGGGCACCGGCGAAGCCGACGGTGAGGATCGCGCGGTGCAAGCCGCCGAAAAAGCGATTGCGAACCCGCTGCTGGATGAAATTTCGCTGCGCGGCGCCAAAGGCGTTCTCATCAACATCACAGGCGGTCACGATCTGACATTGTTCGAACTGGACGAGGCCGCAAACCGTATCCGCGAGGAAGTTGACCCAGAGGCGAATATCATTGTGGGTTCTACACTCGACACCGAAATGGGCGGCACGATGCGCGTAAGCGTTGTTGCAACTGGCATCGATGCGATGGATGTAAACACCGAAACACCTTTGCCGCGCCGTTCCATGTCCGAGCCACTGCGCCCGGTGGCGGTGGAAGAAGCACCTGCACCAGAAATGGTCGCACAGGAAGCAGCCCCTGAGGGTGAGCAGGTTGTGGCAGTGTCAGGTGACGTGAACGACGAGCCATCTTTGTTTGGCGAATTGGACGCTGAGCGCGTCGCCGCCGAAGATATGGCTGAGTCAATCTTTGACGATGAGCATATTGCGGGATCAGATGATCTGCCGCCACCGGCCTACCAGCCGCAGGTTGCCGCTTTTGAGCCAAACCGTGCTGACGTTGAAACTGCACCAGCGGATGAATACGTGGCACCGCGCGCTCCTGGTACACCTTCACCAGAGGCGATGGCGCGCTTGCGTGCTGCTGCGGCGAAGTCCGTGCCTGGCGATCATCAACGGCCAGCGGCTGCACCTCAGGCTGGTCATGAAGAACGTTCCCGCTTTGGGATCAATTCGCTTATTAATCGCATGACGGGGCACTCCGAAGGGGCGCAACCACACGCTGCACGGCAGCAACCCAGCATGCAATCACGGGCGCAAGCGCCTGCTCCGGTGCCACAAGACCAGCAGGATCCGGATCAGGAGCGGATCGAAATTCCAGCGTTTTTGCGTCGCCAAGCGAACTAAATACATCACGTTATGACGAAAAGGGGCCGCAGTGATGCGGCCTTTTTTAATTTTAAAACAATGAATTAATGTTTTGGTGGCGTGTTTGCGCTCAATTGTAACAGATGTGTTTCAGACCGTCGCAAAGATTGTGTTGAGCCGCGGCCCCCCTGTCACTAGATAAATCTCAACCGGACAGAGTTCCGTCATTTCGTGGGGGCCACGTGCAGACAACGATAAAATCTCCAATCAGCTTTTCCGGCTATGGCTTGCATTCAGGTCATCGCGCGAACGTAACCATCCGTCCGGCATCTGCCGAGCACGGCATCTGGTTTGCGCGCACGGACATTGCACTGGGTGACCGGATGGTACCTGCGCGCTGGGACGCTGTATTGCGGTCGCCTTTGTGCACGAAGATCCAGAATACATCGGGTTTGCAGGTCTCAACTGTTGAACACATCATGGCTGCATTGTCCGGTTGTGGCGTGCACAACGCGTTGATCGAAATTGATGGCCCCGAAGTGCCGATCCTTGACGGGTCTTCTGTTCCGTTCGTGCGGGGCATCACGCAGCGCGGCTTGCGTCAGTTGAACGCGCCAGTGCGTGCTTTGGAAGTGCTGAAAGAAGTCGTTGTGACCGATGGTGAGGCGTCTGCATCGCTGGCACCTGCCAACACACTGCAAATCGACTTTGAAATTGACTTCGACGATGTAGCCATTGGACATCAGAAAAAGTCGCTTGTGATGAATAACGGGACATTCGCGCGGGAACTTTGCGATAGCCGCACGTTCTGCCGTCAGGCGGACGTGGATGCGATGCGCGCAAACGGCCTTGCATTGGGTGGTAACTCTGGCGAAAACGCGGTTGTTTTTTCAGTTGACCGTGTCCTGAGTCCGGGCGGTCTGCGATATGCAGATGAACCCGTACGTCACAAGATGTTGGATGCTTTGGGCGATCTTGCATTGGCGGGTGCACCGTTGATCGGCCACTACAAGGGCGTACGTGCAGGTCATTCACTGACAAATACGTTGCTGCGTAAGCTTTTCGCCACGCCAGATGCGATGCGCATGATCGTTTGTGATGCAGAGCACGCGTCGCGCTTGCCCGGGTACGGGCTGATCTGGGACGAAATTCCAGCCGTTGCCTGAAAGAACCAGTCGTGAGAATCGGCGCGGAACCCAAAATTCTGTGCCCTGAAGCATACGGCTCCGCCCTAAAGTTCCGATGTGTCGCAAAGACCATTTTGCACCGGAAATTTCTGTGTTAGGACATGTGTGAACGTGCACGCGACAAGGCTTGCACACGCAAAGAAGCGAAGGTTATTCAGCATGATGGCGCAAGGATCTGGACAGCGATGTTTCATGATCGTGCTACTGTGCTCGGCGCTGGCAGCTTGCAGTGGTGATGACGGTCGCACGACGGGATCCGTATTCAACCAGCAGGAAATCCCGCTTGAAACATACCAGCCGCAGCAGATTTTCGAACGGGGCGAGTATGAGCTAACACGCGATCGCCCCGATGATGCCGCGTTTTACTTTGCGGAAATCGAACGCCTTTATCCCTATTCTGACTGGGCGCGCCGAGCGTTAATTATGCAGGCGTTTTCCTATCATCAGGATCAGGATTACCCCAACAGCCGGTCTGCCGCGCAACGTTTCATCGACTTTTACCCCGACGATGATGATGCCGCCTATGCGCAATACCTCTTGGCCTTAAGCTATTACGACCAAATTGACGAAGTTGGGCGTGATCAGGGTTTGACGTTTCAAGCATTGCAAGCTTTGCGCCAGACAATCGAAGTCTACCCCGACAGTGAATACGCGCGGTCCGCGGTTCTAAAGTTTGATCTGGCGTTTGACCATCTGGCGGGTAAGGAAATGGAAATCGGGCGTTACTACCTGCGCCGCGAACACTACACCGCTGCGATTAACCGGTTCCGTGTCGTTGTTGAGGATTTCCAAACAACGTCACATACGCCCGAAGCGTTGCACCGTTTGGTTGAGGCTTATCTGTCTTTGGGTTTGACGGACGAAGCGCAAACGGCTGGTGCGATCCTTGGGTTCAACTACCAGTCGACCATTTGGTACCAAGACAGCTTTGCTTTGTTGACCGGGCAGGGGCTGCGCCCCGAGGCCAGTGGCGATGGCTGGTTGCGTCAGCTGTACCGCCAGACGATCCGTGGCGAATGGCTCTGACGCGGCACGGCCGAAAAAACTGACGGGTTAATCAGATGCTGCGCGGGCTGGATATCTCGAACATGTTGATAATCGACCGGTTGGAGCTGTCGTTCCAGCCGGGATTGAACGTTCTGACGGGTGAGACCGGGGCGGGTAAGTCCATTTTGCTGGACAGTCTTGGGTTTGTGCTTGGGTGGCGTGGGCGGGCTGATCTGGTACGCCAAGGAGCCGAGCAGGGTGAAGTTACGGCTTGGTTTGATCTTGGACCCGACCATCCTGCGCGCGCAATCCTGACGCAAGCCGGTTTACCCTGCGAGGACGAGTTGATTTTGCGGCGTATCAACTTGCAAGACGGTCGCAAGACCGCATGGGTAAATGACCGCAGGTGTTCAGGCGAAGTATTGCGCGCATTGTCTGACACTCTGGTCGAATTGCATGGCCAGCACGATGATCGCGGGCTGCTGAATCCGCGCGGGCACCGTGATATTCTGGATGATTTTGGTGCGCTTGACGCCTTGAAGGCAAAAGTCCGAGCCGCGTGGACTGCAAAAGGGCACGCGGCCAAGGCTCTGGCAACTGCCGAAGCGGCAATGGCCGCGATACGCGATGAGGAGGATTTCCTGCGTCATGCGGTTGCCGAGCTAGACGCACTGGCCCCTCAATCGGGTGAAGAAGCCGACCTCGACCGGCAGAGGCGCATGATGCAAGGGGCTGAAAAAGTCCGCAGTGATGTGATCCGCGCGCATGAAGTGTTGGGCAATCAAGGTGCTGAATCCGCGTTAAGCGATGCAGTACGCTGGCTGGACGGCGCGGCGGATGCGGCGGAAGGCGCGCTTGAGCAACCTCTGGCGGCGTTGGGGCGTGCGATTGCGGAACTGGATGAGGCCATGGATGGGATCGTCAAGGCCATTGAGGGGCTTACCTTCAATCCTATTGAGTTGGAAGAAGCCGAAGAGCGGTTGTTTGCGATTCGTGCACTGGCACGCAAGCATGACGTCCTTGCAGACGAGCTTTCGGATTTTGCAGATGGGCTGCGTACCAAGCTAGCGGCTTTGGATGCAGGCGATGCAGATCTTGCGCAATTGCAGAAAGAGGCAAAGGCGGCAGAGGCGGCTTACGTTGAAGCCGCCGCAAAGCTGACAGACGGGCGCAATAAGGCTGCCGCTAGACTTGATAAAGCTGTCACAGCAGAGCTTGCCCCTCTCAAGATGGAGCGTGCCGTTTTCAAAACTAATGTCTCGGTTGAGCCAGCAGGGCCTGGTGGGGTCGATGCTGTTGCCTTTACTGTCGCCACAAACCCGGGCGCACCATCTGGTGCCTTAAACAAAATCGCATCCGGCGGTGAACTTAGCCGGTTCTTGCTGGCGCTCAAAGTCTGCCTGACGCGCGATCAGACTGGTCTGACCATGATCTTTGATGAGATCGACCGAGGTGTCGGCGGTGCTACGGCTGATGCTGTGGGGCGTCGTCTGGCTGCCATAGCCGAGGCAGGGCAGGTTCTGGTGGTGACCCATTCGCCGCAGGTGGCAGCCCTTGGCGCGCATCACTGGCGCGTCGAAAAACGCGTGGCCAAGGGGATGACAACTTCGACAGTCACGGCCTTGCCTGCGCCAGAACGCATTGACGAAATTGCCCGCATGCTGTCAGGCGACACGATTACCGAAGAGGCACGTGGTGCAGCAAAGGCACTTTTGGCCGGCTGACGCGGATTGCCGCAGGCGCAAGGGGTTTCGCCTAGAGTTTTGTTGCCCTACACAGGAAGTGCATAGTGGCGCAGAAGCATGTCCGGTAAAAAACAGTCCTTTCTTCGTGAAAAGTACGAACTGGCGCTGACCTCTTGTAAAGAGGGCTATGACATGCTGCGGCACCGTGGCCCCGGTCAAATCCAGTTTTGGTTCATCGCGCTTGTCGTGGGGATCGCCGCAGGGTTCGCCGCACTGTTTTTTCGCAAGGGTGTCAACGCCTTGCAGACCTACCTTTACGGGACCGAAGATGTGCGACTGCTGCACAGTTTTGCAGAATCTCTGCCTTGGTATCTGATCCTGATAATCCCCATTTGCGGGGGGCTCGTTGTCGGGGTCATCCTGCACACATTTACCAAAGACGGGCGCGCGCGCTCCGTGGCGGACGTGATCTATGGTGCCGCCATGCGAGATGGCCGCGTCGAGACAAAAGCGGGTCTTGCATCTGCGCTGGCGTCAATGATCACGCTGGGTACAGGCGGATCGACAGGGCGTGAAGGCCCTGTCGTACACTTGGCCGCCGTTATATCCACTTGGGTCAACCGGCGCATTCTGGCGGATGGCATCACGGGGCGCGATCTGTTGGGTTGTGCTGTCGCTGCCGCGGTCTCGGCAAGTTTTAATGCCCCGATTGCCGGTGCTCTGTTTGCGCTTGAGGTGGTACTACGGCACTTTGCGGTGCACGCTTTCGCACCCATCGTAATCGCCAGTGCTGCTGGCACTGTGATCAACAGATTGGAGTTCGGCGGCGTTACTGAATTCTCTCTGGCGACCGTCAACGAAGTCCAGTTTTATCAGGAACTACCTGCCTACCTGCTGCTTGGGTTGGTCAGTGGCCTTGTCGCGGTCGCATTGATGCGTGCGATCTTTTGGGCGGATGATGTTGGTACGGCCGTTCAGGAAAAGTTTCGTATTCCGCGTTGGCTGCGACCCGCATTCGCTGGTGCGATGCTCGGGGGGATCGCGATATTCTATCCGCACATCATCGGCGTGGGCTACGAAACGACCTTCCGCGCCTTGAGCGGCGAGTTGATTTTATGGGATGCGGTTGTATTTACCGTGCTCAAGACAGCAGCCGTTGCAATCACGATGGCGGGTCGTATGGGCGGCGGTGTGTTCTCTCCCTCCCTTATGATCGGCGCATTGACTGGCCTTAGTTTTGGCCTCGTTGCGACCAGCGTTTTCCCGGATGTATCGGGTTCCATTTCGCTTTATGCGCTGGCGGGCATGGGGGCTGTCGCGGCGGCTGTTCTGGGGGCGCCGATTTCAACGACCCTAATCGTCTTTGAACTGACAGGGGATTGGCAAACGGGTCTTGCAGTGATGGTTGCAGTGTCTTTGTCTACAGCATTGGCATCACAGCTTGTGGACCGTAGTTTTTTCCTCACACAATTAGAACGACGCAACATCCATCTGGCGGCGGGTCCACAAACCTACCTGTTGGCGATGCTCCGCGTCAGCGCCGTCGTACGTGATGTATCACACCCGCAAGCCGCAGACGAAGAAGCCTGCCGCGCGCTGGTAGAGAAGGGCTTTTTCATCCGCCCGGATGCCACGCTAGAAGCGGCAATGCCTATGTTCGAAGGCGGCGAGACGTTCGTGCCGGTTATGTCACGCCAAACGGCGCAAGCACCGGCCAAACTGGTTGGCGCATTGTTCTATTTGGACGCCCTAAAGGTCTATAACCGTGCCCTGGCCGCAACCGCAGCAGAAGAGCACTCCTGACCAGGATCAGAGCTGTTCAACCGTGACCTCGCCATTGGTGAAAAAGGCCAAATGATCCTTAATCCGCGCCACGTCATCTTTTGGATTTTCGTAGGACCAAACCACGTTGGACAACGTCGTGCTTTTGGTCACAACAGAGAAATACGTGGCATCTCCTTTATGTGGGCAGTGCGTTGATTTATCTGATGAATCCAGGAACGCCATAGCAATGTCATCACGTGGAAAATAGATCACTGGGGGGTAGTCGCCCTCAATCAGTTCGAGCGCATCGTTGCTCTCGCCCAAGACAGCGCCGCCTGCGCGCACACTCCATGTGCCCGGTGCTTTGCGGATCGTAATATGCTGTGCCATGATCGTGTCTCCCTGATGAAGCGTTACCTTATTTTCCGCCTGCGCAATTGTAAACGCGCAAGGACGAGTAAGGTTCAAATTGGGGCAGTGGCTGCCTGCAGCCATTCGCGTGTTGCCGTGTCCACGCGTGGGCCGATCTTTTCCAACACTTGAGCGTGATACGTATCAATCCAGACACGTTCTTCCTCGGTCAGCAAGCCTGTGACGATCAACGTACGGTCAATCGGCACGAAGGTTAATGTGCGCCAGCACAGCATGTCTCGTTCAGGGTCCCCGCCGGGAAGGTCGGGCGCCGTGCACACCACGATCAGGTTCTCAATCCGGATGCCGAATGCGCCCTCGCGGTAGTAGCCCGGTTCGTTCGACAAGATCATGCCCGGTTCCAGCGGAACTGTGCTCATGCGGCTCAAACGCTGCGGGCCTTCATGAACGCTCAGATATGCCCCCACACCATGGCCCAACCCATGATTAAAATCCTGTCCCGCCATCCACAGCGGCAGCCGTCCTATGGCCTCGAGATCGCGCCCAGCCAGGCCTTTCGGCCAGCGAAGGCGTGTCATCGCGATCATGCCTTTCAAGACGCGCGTAAAGGCTTCGGCGGCGTCCTGCGGCGGAGCACCGATCGCAACCGTTCGCGTGATGTCAGTGGTGCCGTCCAGATACTGGCCGCCACTGTCCAGCACGATCAGTTGGCCCTCTTCCAGTGTGCTGTCGGTTTCTTCGGTGACACGGTAGTGCATGATGGCGCCATTAGGTCCGGTGCCTGCAATTGTCTCGAAACTGATATCCTGCAGCGCATTGTCAGTGCGGCGAAACCCTTCGAGCTTTTTGACGACGTCAATCTCGGACACACGACCGGGTGTTTGTGCGCTCAGCCACGCAAGCAGGGCACATACAGCAGCGCCGTCGCGCAAGTGGGCAGCAGCACTTCCCTCGATTTCCGCTGAATTTTTACAGGCTTTGGGTAGGGAACAGGGATCTGCGCCCCACACCGCCCGCTCCGCCAGTGCGTCAGCTAAAAACACCGGTGCGGTCGCCTTTTCCACGCGCACAGGACCCTGCATCTTTCGCAGAAATGGAACCAGCGCGTCTTCGGGGTAAACCGTTACATGCTCTCCAAGATGCGCTTTAAGACCGCTTAGTTTGCTTGGATTCATAAACACGTGGACATGCGCATCCGCCTGCAGAACGCAAAATCCCTGAACGACAGGGTTACGCGGAATATCCGCACCGCGCAGGTTTAACAACCAGCACAAGCTGTCCGGCAAAGTGACCAAGGCCGCCTTTTGCCCGGCCGCCGTCAGTTCCTGTCCCAACCTTTCGCGTTTGTCATGGTGTGTTTCACCAGCAAACGCCAAGGGATGGACCCTGGCAGGCGTCATTGGCGGGGCTGGTTGATCCGCCCAGATCCGGTCCACAAGGTTGTCGCACTGCCGGAGGACGATTGCGCTACCTTCAAGCTTTGTCTCAAGCTCTTCAACCTGACCTGTCGTATGCAACCATGGATCAAACCCGACTGTACCGCCGTCCGGCAAGGCATCTTTTAGCCAATCCGCCAAATGCGTCTCCGGCCATGGGACTGGCGTGAAATCCTGCGCAACCTGTGATTTCACTTGCGTTCGGTATCTACCATCGATGAACACACCGGCTTTGGTCGCCAAAGCGGCGCAAAAGCCCGCTGATCCGGTAAACCCGGTAAGCCAGGCCAAACGGTCATCCCGCGCGGCCACATACTCACCCTGATGGGCATCTGCGCGCGGGATCAAAAAACCATCAAGCTTCTCTTTTTGCATCTCGTGACGCAAATCGGCCAGACGCGGTGGCCCCTGCTCGGGGCGCGCAGTCACTTCGAATGTCTGGAACATAGCTCGGCTTCCCGTCATCTTGCCAAATAAACTCCCGCCGGAGGCTTCCGCAGGTTCAGCCCGCGCGCCGTATCCCCATGATCCGCGCGCGCGCGCGCGGATCACTGTCGAACAATGCCGCAAGCTGCTCGGTCATTGCACCGGCAAGTTGGTCCACATCCGTAATCGTAACTGCTCGGTCATAATAGCGCGTCACGTCATGCCCGATACCAATGGCCAGTAACTCGACGGCTTTGCGACGCTCCACCATGGCGATCACGTCGCGCAAATGCTTCTCAAGATAGTTCGCCGGGTTCACTGACAGCGTGCTGTCGTCCACGGGTGCGCCGTCAGAAATCACCATCAGGATCTTGCGTGCTTCGGCGCGCATCAGCATCCGCCGGTGTGCCCATTCCAGCGCTTCACCGTCGATGTTCTCTTTCAGCAATCCCTCTTTCATCATCAGGCCCAAATTGGGACGTGTGCGCCGCCAGGGCGCATCTGCCGATTTATAGACAATGTGCCGCAAATCATTCAGTCGACCCGGTTGCAGGGGCCGCCCATCATTCAACCATGCTTCACGGGCTTGCCCGCCTTTCCACGCGCGCGTGGTAAATCCCAGTATCTCAACTTTGACGTTGCACCGTTCCAGCGTTCGCGCCAGTACATCCGCGCAAATCGCCGCAATTGAAATCGGCCGCCCGCGCATCGAGCCGGAGTTGTCCAAGAGCAGCGTCACAACAGTGTCACGGAATTCGGTGTCTTTCTCGACCTTGAAGCTTAGCGGTGTTGTCGGGTTGGCTACAACACGGGCAAGCCTGCCGGCATCAAGTATCCCTTCCTCCAGATCGAATTCCCAAGAACGGTTCTGCTGCGCCTGCAACCGGCGCTGCAACTTATTGGCTAGCCGGCTGACCGCGCCTTTAAGCGGTTCCAGCTGCTGGTCCAGATAGGCGCGCAAACGCTCAAGTTCTACGGGCTCGGCCAATTCTTCCGCGCCGATTTCTTCGTCATGATCCGCTAAGTAAACCTGATAGTTCGGGTCAGCGTCCGATACAGGCTGTGGGGCGGGCGGCTCCATGGGCGCTTCGCCCTCGGGCATTTCGGCCTCTTCGCCCATTTCCTGATCTGCCATGTCATCCATGGAGACCTGGGCCTGCGCCGCATCCTGCTGCTCTTCCTGAGACTGCTCAGGCGAGGCATCAGCGTCCTCTTCGTCCTGATCATCCTGTCCGGTGCTATCGGGCTCTTGCTGGTCGTCGGTGCCGTCTTCGGCTTCGTCTTCCTGATCTTCATCGATCTGGTCGGGGTCATCACCCAATTGATCGCCATAGCCCAGATCCGAGATCATCTGCCGCGAAAATTTCGCAAAAGCCGACTGATCCGCCAGCGTCGCATCAAGATTATCCAGAGTGCCGCCGCATTGGTCTTCGATAAACCCGCGCCATAGCTCCATCACGTTTTGCGCGCCAGCGGGTAGTTCGCGACCCGTCGCGAGGTGCCGTATCAAATAACCAGCAGCCGTCGACAAAGGCACGTCTGCGGCCTGATTGACCTGCTCATATCCCTTGCGCATCGATTCATGCGCGATCTTGGCATCAATATTCCCTGCCGTACCGGGCATTTCCCGCGCGCCGACGGCTTCGCAGCGGGCGGTTTCCATTGCTTCGTATAGTTCGCGGGCCATCTCGCCCTGCGGTAGGTATTTGGCGTGAGTCTGGCCGTTGTGATAGCGTCGGTGCAGTGCCAGCGCATCCGCTGTGCCGCGTGCAAGTAACACCTCGGCACGAGTCATACGGCGGCTCACCTGCGGCAGCCGCATCGAATCCCCCGACATGCCCGCAGGGTCAACGGAATAGCTGACGGTCAGTTCCGGATCATGGGCCATGACCTTGGTCGCCTCACCCAGCGCCTTCTTGAAGGCGTCTGCGGGGTTGTCCGATGGTTTGCTCATTCGGGGTTTCCCTTCAGTTCCGCGACCGTTCGCCAGACCATAATCACCCGACTGGACCGTTCGTGCAATCAATCTTGCCGATTTCTTGCTATCCCAGGCTCACGCTTGCAGCGCTTTCCGGCAATTCCTCGTCAAAGAGGCGCTGGTAGAATTCGGCCACTGTCTGGCGCTCAAGCTCGTCACATTTGTTAAGGAACGACAGCCGGAACGCGTATCCCACGTTGCGGAAAATCTCGGCGTTTTGTGCCCATGCGATCACGGTACGGGGGCTCATGACGGTCGACAGATCGCCGTTCATGAAGGCTGTGCGCGTCAGGTCTGCAACCGTCACCATCTGCTTAACGGTCTTGCGGCCTTTTTCGGTGTTGTAGTGCGGGTTTTTCGACAGAACAATCGCGGTTTCGGCGTCAATGCTGAGGTAGTTCAACGTCGCAACCAATGACCAGCGGTCCATCTGGCCTTGGTTAATCTGTTGTGTCCCGTGATACAGGCCGGTGGTATCGCCAAGGCCAACCGTGTTGGCGGTCGCGAAAATACGGAAATAGGGATGCGGAGTGATGACCTCGTTTTGGTCAAGTAGCGTCAACTTGCCGTCTACTTCCAGTACGCGCTGGATCACGAACATCACATCCGCGCGCCCGGCATCGTATTCGTCAAAAACGATTGCGGTTGGATTGCGCAGGGCCCACGGCAAAATGCCTTCCTGAAAATCAGTAACCTGTTTGCCGTCCTTCAGTTTGATCGCGTCCTTTCCGATCAGGTCGATACGGCTGATATGGCTGTCTAGGTTGACGCGGACGGCTGGCCAGTTGAGGCGGCTCGCCACTTGTTCGATGTGCGTGGACTTGCCCGTTCCGTGGTAGCCTTGAATCATCACGCGGCGGTTGTGCGAAAAGCCTGCCAGAATTGCCAATGTTGTGTCGGCGTCGAATTTGTAGGTGCTGTCCAGATCGGGCACACGATCGCTCGAACTCGGCAAAACCTTTGACGACCATATCGGTGTCAATGCCAAAGACTTCGCGGACATTGATATCCTCGGTGGGCTTTGTGTTTATGTCCAGTGCGCCATCGGCCATGAGCTTCTTGTCCTTCAAATAACAGGTGGTGGGGCGGCGCCGAACGCCTGCGCCACCTCGTGCAACATATTGCGATCAGGTGCAAGGGAAAGGGCCGTGCCAGTTGCGGTCAACTAACAGGTCATCAGTCCTTGAAGTTGCGGCTTCCTTTGAGTTGTTCCCACGCCCAAACGACTTCTTGCAGCTGCTCTTCCTGACTGCGGTCGCCGCCGTTCATGTCGGGGTGAAGCACTTTGATAAGCGCCTTGTAGGCCTTGCGCACTTCGGTCTTGCTGAAATTGTCCTTCACTTCGAGTATTTCAACGGCGCGCCGTTCGGTGGGTGGCAGCCGTCGGCCGGATTGCTGGCCTTTGCCGGGGTTTTGTGTGGCATTGGCACCCAAGACTTGATGGGGGTCTTCGATGCCCAAACGTGCCCAAGCGCGCGCTTCCGGATCACCCATGGGTTTGGTCGCACGTTCCCACACTTTGTCTTTTGACATTTGTGCGTTCAGCTCTGCCTCGGTCGTGCCGTCAAAGAAATTCCATTTCAGGTTGTATTCGCGCACATGGGCCTGACAGAACCAGAAATAGTCGTCCAACACGTCTGGTGCCTTCGGCGCGCGGTATTTGCCGGGCTCATCGCAACCGTCATGGTCGCAGATGCGGGTTGATGTCTCGGAAGCACCGGACATCCCGCGGCGACCGCGCGGATTTTTCTTCTTGGACGAAGACACAGACATGTCGAATCCGAAGGGATCGGGCTTTGGCATTTTTGGCACCTATACGAGTTGAGGCCGCTTAGTTTAGACTGCGTGTGAAAAGAGTGAAGGGGGCAGGGAAAAAAAATGTCTAAACGGCAAGATATTGAAGATCGGTTGCGAAATGCATTTGCACCGCGCGAATTGGCAGTGGTCGATGACACAGAAAGCCATCGCGGGCACTCGGGTTTCACTGATGGGGTTGAAAGCCACTTTAACGTGATGATCCGCTCTGAGAATTTCAAGGGCATGAACCGGCTGGCACGGCACCGCGCGGTGCACAGCGCATTAGGTCCTGAACTGATCGCCAGCATCCACGCTTTGGCGGTTGATGTAGATGTTTAGCTTTGCCGTCTAATCATCTGAAATTCTTGATTTTCGAGTGGCGGCAAGCTGCGTTAAGGAGTTGGTGAGGCCAGAGACTTCGCTCAATTCTTCGACGCCGTTGTCGCTCAACATACGGCTGGCGCCCGCGCTTTGGGACGCGTCATCATCAGGTGTGGTGGGCGCTACGATCTCTGGAAGAGGTTGCGGTTTAACGGGCGACGTGACGGGTGGTTCCGGCGTTATTTGCGCGGCGGTTGAGACGTTTGTTTGCTCTTGTTCTATCAAGCGTCGAAAGACGAGGACATTTCGCCACGTGGTGGTTGTGGATGTCAGGCCCGAGCGTTCGGTTGATGGCAACGTCTCGGCGCGTTGGTATTCCCAGCCTTCCGACGCCATAGCATTCATCATTTGCTCAAGAGCATGCGAAAAACGCGCTTCTGCTGACTTGATGCCTTTGGCTTTCACGCCGCGTGCGGGTGCTGCGACGACCCGATACTCATAATGTGACATGGCACCCCCGCCTTGATTTACCAAATGTCTATAGCAACACCGTGATGTGCGTGAAAGCCGTGGCATCACACAGCTCGGCATTGTGTGCTTTTTTGTCTTCAGTCTTCGCGAAGTATACCGATTTTGCGTCCGGCACGGTCAGGGCGCGGAAGGTCGCGATGCGCGTCGTACAGGTTTTGCATGCGCGCTAGGATTTCAGCAGGCATGGGCGCACCTTTGGGGCCGGATTGATCTACGTGCAGCCCCATAGACTCGCCAGTTGCGGCGCACCAGCCGTCCTGATGCCAGATCTCTTGGTAGGTATGAAACCGCTTTTCGTCGAAATCGAGCAGTTGCAGAGTGACCGTGACGGGATCGTCCAGATGCAGTTCACGCAGGTAACAGATATGGAATTCTACCGTATATGTGGTGAAGCCACTCTTTTGATAGTCCGGTCCGAAGCCTAGCTGCGGGTAAATCTCATCCGCAGCTTCATCGAATATGACAGCGTAATAGGCCATGTTCATATGACCGTTGTAGTCAATCCACTCGGGGCGAACTTTATGTACGGAGGACCGAAAGGGAGATGTCATGCGCCTGCCTTGGTGGTGATTGCGTCACATGCACCGTAGGACGCAATGCACCGCCGGCCAATGAAATACTGCGCGACTGTTACGTAGCTCCTCTCGATGGGTGACCATCGAGAGGAGCTTGAAATATGAAAAGGCGTATCGCGTCAGTCAGCCAATTTTGACGCAACCAATTGATTGACGACCTTTGGGTTCGCCTTGCCGCCGGTCGCTTTCATCACCTGACCAACAAACCATCCCGCCAGCTTCGGGTTTTCCTTGGCTTTGGCTACTTGATCGGGGTTGGCGGCGATGATCTCGTCCACTGCCGCTTCGATGGCACCGGTGTCGGTCACCTGTTTCATGCCGCGCGCCTCGACGATTTGCGCGGGGTCGCCGCCTTCTGTGTAAACGATTTCAAACAGGTCTTTGGCGATTTTACCCGAAATCTCGTCAGAGGCGATCAAATCTATGATCCCGCCCAACTGGTCAGGGCTGACGGGGCTGACGGTGATATCGTGGTCTTCTTTTTTCAAGCGGCCAAACAATTCGTTGATCACCCAGTTTGCGGCCATTTTTCCGTCACGGCCCTTGGCAACGGCTTCGAAGTAGCCCGCGCTGTCCAGATCGGCCGTTAAAACCGAAGCATCATAGTCGGCAAGACCGAATGCTTCCATAAATCGTGCTTTCTTTGCATCCGGCAGTTCCGGCAGATTGGCTGCGATGTCGTCGACCCACCCCTGTTCAATCTCGAGCGGTAGCAAGTCGGGATCGGGGAAGTAACGGTAGTCATGCGCTTCTTCCTTGGACCGCATGGACCGCGTTTCGTTTTTGTCAGGATCATAAAGGCGCGTTTCCTGATCGATGCGACCGCCCGCTTCGACGATGGCGATCTGGCGGCGCGCCTCGACTTCAATGGCCAGCTGGATGAACCGCATGGAGTTCATGTTCTTGATCTCGCAGCGCGTGCCGAGGTGGCTGAAGTCCTGTGTCGCCTGATATTTTTCATAAGCGCCGGGCAGACAGATCGAGACGTTGACATCGGCGCGCATGGCGCCCGACTGCATGTCGCCGTTGCAGGTGCCCAGATAGCGCATGATCTGGCGCAGTTTCGCCAGATAAGCCGCCGCCTCTTCGGGGCCGCGAATATCGGGGCGCGAAACGATTTCCATCAATGCGACGCCGGTGCGATTCAGGTCCACAAAAGACATGTTCGGGTCCATATCGTGGATAGATTTTCCTGCGTCCTGCTCAAGGTGGATACGTTCAACACGGACAAGGCGCGCCGTGCCGTCGCCCATTTCCACCAATACTTCGCCTTCGCCGACAATGGGGTGGTAAAGCTGGCTGATCTGGTAGCCCTGCGGCAGGTCAGGGTAGAAATAGTTCTTACGGTCGAATGCGGACATCAGGTTGATTTCGGCCTTCAGGCCAAGGCCTGTGCGCACGGCTTGCTCGATGCAATATTCATTGATCGTGGGCAACATGCCCGGCATGGCCGCGTCAACGAAAGAGACATTGTTGTTGGGCTCGGCCCCGAATTTGGTCGATGCTCCTGAAAAGAGTTTCGCGTTCGAGGTGACCTGTGCGTGGACTTCCATGCCGATCACAAGTTCCCAATCGTGCTTCGCGCCCGCGATGACTTTGGGTTTGGGTGTTTCGTAGGTCAGATCGAGCATGGGTCGTGTCCCTCAAACAGCAATGGCTGGACGTGGGTTTAGGCCAGCGCGCTGCGTGCCGCAAGACCCAGTGCAGTCAAAACGCAGCAGGCCCGGGCGCGATCACAATTTATGTGGAATTGCGCGCCAGCTGAGCGGGTAGAGCCCATCGTAGCTGTCGGGTAGGGCGCCACGCTGGATCATCGCTGCTTTTGGTTTGAAATTGTCGTTGATGCGCACGACGATCAGCGTATTGAAGGGGAGGGTCAGATCAACGTGGACAATGCTGTCGGCGGCGTGTGGCTCCAGCCACATGATTTCGATGCCCGTATCCGCGCAGGATCGTTGCGGCCCCTCGAACGGCAGATCACAATGAATCGCCACGTATGTATGCGCAATTTCGCGGTAAACAGGCAGGTGATGCCCTGTCATCCTGAAATACCCACTTGCCGCGCGCAAAAGGCTCACGTGCAATGCGGTCAGCCGTGCCAGGGTGTCTTGTGCTGCGGCCGTGCAAGGCCGGTCGTCCAGCCCTGTTGTGCTGCGGTGCCATTCAATCCAGTCACCGCTATCCCAGTGAATGGCGTCTTGTGGTATCTGTCCCATTGTACGTCCTTTTGTCCTTGGTCTTAGCAGTGCTCGGCCACGGGGCCTTCGGCGGTGAAAATAATGCGCCGCCCGTCGGCGATTTCGTTCTGAAAGAGTGTCGCAATGACCCGCAAGGCATTCTGTTGCCCCGTGGCTTCAAAGCGGCGCGGTGAGGGGACGCGCAAGCCGTTGTCAAATCCGGCGGCTGCATGTGCCCAGATCAGCGGGTGCAGTTCTGTTAGGTGATTGCGGACGATCCAATGGGCGCATTCCGCGATACGCGCGCGAGTCGCGTCGGCGCGCGGGTGACCGGTGCGGTGGGCGCCGATGGTATGCGCACAAAAGGCAGCGAGTGTATTCGCGGTATGCTGGTCGGTCATGCGGTCCAGAATGTCTTGCAACCCTTCGATGAAAAAATCGGCATCAAGGTTGGCGCAGGCGGTGGGATCACCCGCCAGAGCGTCAAACATCACCCACGTATATCCGCCTGCACCCCAATATGCTGCAGTCCGCGCTGCAGTCCGCCGCGCTTCGACTTCAAGGTCCTGATGACTACCGTACCATTTGGGCGACACGTAATTGCCCAATGCGCGCATCGGAGCAGGGTTCATGGGGTTGATGTCAATAAGTTGCTCATACTCCAGCGCTACGCATTTGCCGGGTGTTGTGCCGCTGGCGTTCAAGGCCGTGCGCGCGGTGCAGTATAGTGCTGATGTTGCGCACGTGGCCTCAAAAGGTTCCAGAATGTCGCGCGCCCGGTCAAAATGTGCGTCGAATGCGTCCATGTTTTGTTGGGGAACCTGATCTTGCCAGCTTGTCCCGCGCCATGCCCACCCGATGTCCATATGTGCCTGTGCTACAGTAATGGCGCGGATGGGATCTTGCGGTGCGTCTGCCAGCATTTCCTCAAGCGCCTCGATGCCTTGCAGCAAAGGCGCGTCGCGGGACGGCCTGCCATCAATCAAGACATGTTCTGCAGCCGCTACAACATCCGATCGTGCACCGTAGCAAAGCAAATCCGCGACTGGCATGGCGCCGGATGTTGCGGCAAGCTCTGTATCGGCTGCAGAAATCTCAGCGCTCAGGTCTTCCCAGCGGTCTTGGCGGGCCAGAAACTGACCACGCAAGCGGTGCGCATCACGTGCCTTGTCTTCTCTGGTTGGGCTGGGGCACGCGATCATCAGTGCTGCGGTACCCTTTGCCGAAGCAGCCGTTTGTTCAAGAGGTGCTGGCGCTACAGGGGGCTGCCGCAGTGGCACATCTTCGCTTGCGGGCTGCGTGAAGCGCAAAATCTTTGACAAAAGTGACATTTAACAGGGTCCAATCCTAGCAGTGGTCTGGAAGATGACCGTCGTTTTGGGCTGAAAGAAGGCGTCCGCGCGGAGATATCACGTTGATTGGTGCCGCACCCGGAGACAATCCATGCAGCTTGTATACTGATTGATAACGATGGCGCAGAACTGCCACACAATAGCCGGGACAAAGCCGCCAAGCGGTTGATGAAGCCTTGCCATGGCTGGCTAAATTCGCGCAAATGGACCTATGGCTCGGATAATGACACTTGTTCTTTTGGCGCTGGCTCTGGCCTCTTGCAAGGAAGTCGCTCCTTCTGATGGCAAGACCGCACCAGTGGTTATAGAGAAGCTGCCCGACATGCGCTGGAGCCATGTGCCCAATCACAGGAAGTGGAATATTGCTGCCGTAAATGCACTGAATGCACATGGTCAGCCCTTGGTTGATATGGTGCCTGCGGACATGGATCGCTGGTGCCCGGCCTACAAGGACGCCAGCACGGCCCAGCGAGAAGCGTTTTGGGTCGGGTTACTATCGGCCTTGGCCAAGCATGAAAGCACGTACAAACCTGCAGCTGTCAGCCCGAATGGGAAATGGTTTGGATTGTTGCAAATCTCGCCTGCAACGGCACGGGGCTACGATTGCCGCGCGGGCTCTGGGGCTGATCTGAAAAATGGTGGCGAAAACCTAAGCTGTGCAATCCGTATTATGGCGGTGACGGTGCCGCGCGATGGCGTGATCGCGGGTAATGACGGACGCTGGCGCGGTGTTGCAGCGGATTGGGGGCCGATGCGTGTGACATCAAAGCAGCGCGACATAGAGGCTTGGTTGAACGCCCAGTCTTTTTGCGCCGCAGATAAATGACAGTTTTAACCGATCAGGGAAAAGTGGTGTCGCTCTGTACGGACGCCACGCGCGTTTAGCGCAGCCTCCAGCACCGCGTGTGGCGGCGTGCATTCATAAGGTATGCGGACTTTCCGGCCCGAATGCAAAACCGCAGAGGCCCGCACCGAAAAATCGAGCCGCGTGTCAAGCCGGACGCGGTCTATTTCGCTCCAGCTGACCGATGCGTCTTTTGATCCCGTGAACCACGTGAGCGCCTCTGGCTTGAAATCAAGGCCGGAGGCGGGATTGCGGTAAAGATCCCACAGTGCAGGCAACGTAAAAGCACCTACCGCCGCCATCAGCCAGACGGCGGCATCCACAAGAATGACCGCAGCGATCAGGCCAAACCAAACGCCTGCCACAGCCAGCAGCGTTGCGCGATTGCGCCCTTCGCGGCGGAAGCTAAAAGTGTCAGCGTCCACCCGTCACATCCAAGGTGGAGCCCGTCACGTAGCTTGCCTCGTCCGAGCAAAGCCACATGACTGCGAGGGCTACTTCCTCGGCAGAGCCTTTTCGCTTCATCGGTACCATATGCGCAAGCTTGTCCGCGCGTCCCGGCTCACCGCCTTTGGCGTGAAGCTCTGTCTCAATAAGTCCGGGTCTAACTGCCATGACGCGGATATTGTCCCCTGCGACTTCGTCAGACAGTCCTTTTGTGAATGTGTCGATCGCTGCTTTTGAAGCTGCATAGTCGACATATTGATTGCCAGACCCAAGCCTTGCCGCGGCCGACGATATATTGACAATTACGCCGCCTTGGCCGCCTGCCTGCATACGTAGTACCGCTTCTTTTGCGATCAGTATCGCGCCGATCACATTGATATCGAACATCCGCTTGAGGCGCGCATGGGTCACATCGATGACTTTTGCGGTCTGGTCGACGACACCCGCGTTGTTAATTAGTGCATCAAGCCGTCCGTATTCGGCATCGATCCTACTATAAATGTCTACAATGGCCTCTGGGTCGGACACGTCGCCTTTGCACAGCAACACGCGCGCGCCGTCGGTGCGGCAGCTTTCGGCCACTTTTTCAGCACCTGCGTCATCCGACCTGTAGTTCAGCGCAAGATCGTACCCGCGTTCGGCTGCAATCTTTGCGCAAGCCGCTCCGATGCCGGCAGAAGCACCGGTAATAAGCATGACAGGTTTCATGGATCAGTTCCCTCGAATTCTTGTAATCATTTCAGTCGTGTCGCGTGACAGGTCTGGTGCGGCAAGGATACGGTCCAGAACGGCTGCGATCTTTTCCTGCCGCGTGAGGTCGTACCGCCGCCACGTCTGAAAGGCAGAGCACATCCGCGCCGTTGTCTGGGAATTAACAGGATCAAGACGTAATAGCCATTCGCCAAGCAGCCTATAGCTGTCGCCGCTTTCATAATGAAAGCCCGCGTGGTTCATCGCAAGTGCGCCCAGGACTGCGCGGAACCGGTTGGGGTTCTTCCAGTTGAAATCGGCGTGTTCGGTCAGCGCCTGCGCAGTGGCTGCTGCATCGGCAGGCGCGGCTTGCATAACCTGCAACCCGAACCACTTGTCCATGACCAACCGGTCTTGGGTCCATTGTTGTTCGAATGAGTGCAGTGCCGCTGCGCCAGAACCTGCGCGCAACAAAACGCCCAAAGCCGCAAGCTGTTGTGTCATGTTGTCAGCGCCATCGTATTGTTTTTGCGCCAGCTGCCCACCATCCGTCCGTGAGATGAGGCTAAGCGCCACATTGGCCAGTGAACGGCGCCCCGCTTGATCGGCGCTGGGCGCGTAGGCCTCGGTCACCTGATGGTCTGAATAAAGGTCAGGTAGAATGCCTGCCAGACGCTGGGCCAGTGCATCCCGCATGTCCTCGACCGCTTGCCAGATTTTTTGCGGATCGGGCGCTGTATCCATTTTGTGTACTTCGGCCGCAAGGTCCGATTGGCTGGGTAGGCCAAGCATCAAAGCGCGATATGCCGGTTCAAGTTGCGGATCGGTCACGACTGGATATAGCGCATCCAGATAAGCGGCGTCGGGTGCCGCGTCGTCGGTAATCATCGCCATGAGGTTGGCGCGCACCAACTTTTGGCCTGCTTCCCAGCGGTTAAACGGATCGGTGTCATGGGCGAGGAGGACAGGTAAGTCTGCATCCGGCGTGTTCCGGACCAAATCAACGGGGGCGGAAAAACCGCGCAGAACCGATGGGATGGGCCGTTCTGACAGTCCTTCAAAGGTAAAGGACTGTTCGGCCTGCGTAAGTTCCAGTACCCGGCTTGGTACGATCTCCTCTCCTGTTGAAGACAGCAGGCCGGTGACAATCGGGATGACCTGTGGTTGCGGGTCCGGCGTGCTTTGGGAGGGCGCAAGAGACTGCGTGAAAGTCAGCGTGTAAGTGCCAGATTTATAGTCTTCTTTTACGGCTACGCGCGGCGTCCCTGCTTGACTGTACCACCGCTTGAACTGCGTGAGATCACGGCTTGTCACATCCTCAAAGACCGCAAGCCAGTCTTCGATTGTGCAGGCCTGACCATCGTGACGCTCAAAGTACAGATCAAGTGCCTTGCCATAAGCCTCGGCCCCGACAAGACACCTCAGCATCCCGATCACTTCTGCGCCTTTCTCGTAGACTGTCGCGGTATAGAAGTTGTTGATCTCCTGAAAGCTTTCGGGCCTGACGGGGTGGGCAAGCGGGCCTTGATCCTCGGGAAATTGACGCGCGCGCAGATCAATTACATCTGAAATCCGCTTTACCGAAGCTGATCGCATGTCAGAAGTGAACTGGCTGTCACGATAGACGGTCAGACCTTCCTTGAGGCACAATTGGAACCAGTCGCGGCAGGTGATCCTGTTGCCCGTCCAGTTGTGGAAATACTCATGTGCGATGATTGCCTCGATACGTTCGAAATTCATATCGGTCGATGTCTCGGTGCTGGCAAGAACGGCAGAAGAGTTGAATATATTCAAACCCTTGTTCTCCATCGCACCCATGTTGAAATCGTCCACGGCAACGATGTTGAAAATATCGAGATCATATTCGCGACCATATACTTTCTCGTCCCAGTCCATCGAATCCTTGAGGGCTTTCATCCCGAAGGCGCATTTCCCTTCGTCGCCGGGGCGCACATAGAGGTTAAGAGCAACCTGGCGGCCTGATGCAGTCGTGAAATTGTCAGAGTGCGCAACCAGATCACCTGCAACCAGCGCAAAGAGATACGCAGGCTTGGGCCAGGGGTCATGCCATTCAGCAAAGCCATCGCTTTGCGCGACAGGGTTCCCGTTGGACAGCAGAACCGGCTGTGGGCCATTGATCCTGACGGTAAATGTGCTCATCACATCGGGCCGGTCGGGATAATAGGTGATTTTGCGAAACCCTTCAGCTTCGCATTGGGTGCAATACATGCCGCTCGACATGTAAAGCCCCTCAAGGGCGGTGTTGTTCTCGGGGTCGATCTCGACCTCGGCCTCCCAGATGAAGGGGCCGTCAGGGACGTCGCAGGTCAGGCCTTCGGGGCTGATCTTTGGTGTTACAGCGTGCCCATTAATGGTTGAAGATATCAGTTTAAGTTGCTCGCCATGAAGAAAAAAATCGTGATCTGAATTTGGGTGAGGTACAAAGCTGATCCGGCTTTTCACGCGCGTAGCGTTCGGATGCAGATCAAAGGTCAGTTCGACTTTTTCAACTTCGAAACCAAATGGCTTGTAGTTGCTGAGATAAATGGTTTCAGGTGCAGCATCGCGCATGTGTTGGCTTCTTTCCGGGAACGATTTCAGTCGTCCAGACGTTAGGTCGGTACATGCCCGTCGGCAAGACGGGTTCGAATATAGACCTAAAGAAGGAGAAGTTGATGTCAGCCCCTGACGTAAATGTAGATCGCCAAAAAAGCCGTCACATCACGATGGTGCGCGGTCTGTGGATCGGTGTAGCCATTGCGGTTATTGTTGCTGCTGCGATCTACGGGTACACGCAGGTCTCGGGCGAAGAGGCCGAAGCACTGCTAACACCTGCGACGGCTGAAGGTGAGTAATGGCAATGCGTCGGAAATCGGAACTGCCGCAGAAACTTTGTGCTACCTGCGGCAGGCCTTTCACATGGCGTAAGAAATGGGAAAAGGTTTGGGAAGACGTCCGCTACTGCTCGAAAAAATGCAGCGGTCAGCGGAAACGTTCCAGCTGAGACGGTGATAGACGCATCCTTGGCCACACATGAGCCGGTTGCCTCCCTGCGACAAACTGCCTAAACGACCCGTAAGTTGTTACAGCGACATCCAAGGGAGTACAGCGCATGGCCGGTTACCAAAATAGAAGCGATCTTCAAGTCGCGGACGAGCTTGTATCTTTCCTTGAGGAAAGCGCGCTTCCGGGCACTGGTGTCGACACGGACGCCTTCTGGTCGGGATTTGCCGAACTGGTGCACGGCTTCGGCCCGCAGAACCGCGAGCTTTTGGAAACCCGGCAAGACATTCAAGACAAGATTGATGCCTATCATGTGGCGCGCCGCGGTCAGTCGCATAATCACGAAGAGTACAAAACGTTCCTGAGGGGGATTGGCTATCTACTCGACGAAGGGGAAGCCTTTGAAATAGACACCGCCAATGTTGATCCAGAGATCGCGTCAGTGCCGGGGCCGCAACTGGTGGTTCCGATTACAAACGCGCGTTATGCGCTGAATGCAGCCAACGCGCGCTGGGGCAGCCTATATGATGGGTTCTACGGCACGGATGCCATGGGAAGCCCCGCACCAAAGGGTGGCTACGACCAAGGGCGGGGTGCACGGGTCGTGGCCCGCGCGCGCGTCTTCTTGGATGAAGCCTTTCCGGTGGAAAAAATCAGCCACGCTGACGCACGGCGCTACATCGTGCACAAGGGTGCCTTGCTGGTGGACGACCAGCCCCTGTCGCAACCCGAAAAGTTCGTGGGCTACACCGGCCATCCGAAAGCGCCTGATGCCATCGTTCTGTGTAACAATGGCCTGCACGTAAAGCTTATCTTTGACCGGACGCACTTCATTGGTGGGCGGGACCAGGCGGGCCTTGCCGATGTTCAATTGGAAAGCGCAATTTCTGCCATCATGGACTGCGAGGATTCGGTTGCCTGTGTGGACGCAGAAGACAAGGTCGTTGCGTATTCCAACTGGCTGGGCCTCATGCGCGGCGACTTGTCCGAGACATTTGAGAAGGGCGGCGACACACTGACCCGCAGCCTTAACCCCGATCATGTTCTGACGGGACCCGACGGCGAAGATGTGGTGCTTAAAGGTCGCGCGCTGATGCTTGTGCGCAATGTCGGCCACCTGATGACAAATCCGGCCATTCTGGACCGGGACGGAAACGAAGTTTTCGAAGGTCTGATGGATGCCATGATTACTACGCTGATTGCGATGCACGATCTCCAGCGCGAAAGCGGCAACTCGGTCACTGGCTCTGTTTATGTTGTGAAGCCAAAGATGCACGGACCAGCCGAGGTGGCCTTCGCAGACAGCACCTTTACCCACGTTGAAAAAATATTGGGGCTGCCCCAGTACACCGTCAAGCTTGGCATCATGGATGAAGAGCGACGCACGTCCGTCAATCTCAAGGAGTGCATTCGCGCCGCGAAATCCCGCGTGGCCTTCATCAACACCGGCTTTCTGGACCGTACGGGGGATGAAATTCACACGTCGATGGAGGCGGGGCCGTTTAGCCGCAAAGACTTTATCAAGCGTAAAAGCTGGATCACGGCCTACGAGAATCAGAACGTCGACATCGGGCTTGAGTGTGGTTTGAGCGGCAAGGCGCAGATCGGCAAGGGGATGTGGGCCATGCCTGACCTGATGGCGGCAATGCTCGAGCAAAAGATCGAACACCCGAAATCAGGTGCGAACTGCGCATGGGTGCCCAGTCCGACGGCGGCGACACTGCATGCGCTGCACTACCATAAGGTTGACGTGTTTGCAGTTCAGCAAAGGCTGAAAGCAGGGGGGCGGCGCGCCTACGTGGATACGGTTCTGAACATTCCTTTGGCCGAGTACCAGAAGTGGACCGATGACCAGATCAATCGGGAAATCGAAAATAACGCGCAGGGTATTCTGGGGTATGTCGTCCGTTGGGTGGATCAGGGTGTTGGCTGCTCGAAAGTGCCCGATATGAATGACGTAGGCCTTATGGAAGACCGCGCGACGTGCCGGATTTCGGCACAGCACATCGCCAATTGGCTGCACCACGGTGTGGTGGACGCGCAGAATGTTATGGCGGCGATGCGCAAAATGGCGGGTGTTGTCGATGCACAAAACGCGGGTGATCCGCTTTACCGCCCCATGGCACCTGCATTTGACGGGATTGCATTTCAGGCAGCTTGTGATCTGGTGTTCAAAGGCCGTTCGCAGCCGTCGGGCTATACCGAACCGGTGCTGCATGCGCGCAGGCTAGAGTTGAAAGCGTCGCTGTAAAGTCAAAGCATCAGGGTAATACCAGCCCGCAGTTCTTTACGAAAATAGCACCGTCCGGGAGGGGCAACATGGAAATCAGTCTGAGAAAAGCGCGAACAATCGTGCGTAAAACACTGGAAAAAGGCCGCGAGATGGATCTCAAGCCACTGTCGGTGGTGGTTTTGGATGCGGGTGGCCACGTTAAAGCGTTCGAGCGTGAAGATGGCGCGTCCCCGGGCCGTTTCTCGATCGCGTATGGAAAAGCCTATGGTTCGATTATGATGGGCATTGCAGGCACCGCGCAAAAAACACGTGCGGACGATCAGGCATATTTCATGCTGGCAATGAACGGACTATTCGGTGGCAAACTTGTGCCTGTTCCAGGTGGGGTTTTGGTACACGACAAGAAGGGTCAGATCATTGGTGCAGTGGGCGTTACAGGCGACACATCTGAGAATGATCTCGCGGCAGCTATGGTTGGGATCGAGGGCGCCGGGTTGACGGGTACCGGCTAATCAGCACTTTTCGCTTGTTTTTTAGGCGAATGCTTTGTTCTGTAGCAACTGCGCACAGGCGTAAGTACGGCTTCGGTCTATTCAAGGTCGCATCCTAGCCTTATGTTCATCGCATCGCAGCAAGAGGGAGCGAAATGACGCGTCCGGTCATAGGCATTATCGGTAATTACACGCTCTTGAACGAGGAATATCCCGTTCACACCGGCGGAATGATGAATTCGATGGCGATTGCCGAAGTGGCTGGTGCCATGCCGCTCATTATTCCGAGTGATCCGAACTTGGTTAGCGTCCCCGAGTTGCTCGATCTGTGTGATGGTTTTTTGCTGACCGGTGGGCGTCCCAACGTACATCCGCAGGAATACGGCGAAAATGAAACCCCTGCGCATGGGGAATTCGACCGTGCGCGCGACAACATCGCGCTGGGTCTTGTGCGGGCATGTGTGCAGCGAGGGCAGCCGTTCTTTGGGGTCTGCCGTGGCTTTCAGGAAGTAAACGTTGCAATGGGCGGCACGCTGTATCCTGAAATCCGTGAGCTACCGGGGCGCATGAACCACCGTATGCCACCGGATGGCACATTGGACGAAAAATTTGAGTTGCGCCACAAGGTTCGCTTTGCCGAAGGGGGCGTTTTCCACCGTTTGATGGGGAAGTCCGAGGTTATGACCAATACGCTACACGGGCAGGGCATTAAAACCGCAGGGCAAGGCGTTGTGATTGATGGGCATGCAACCGACGGTACGCCTGAGGCGATTTATATCGAAGGGGCTTCGGGGTTCACTCTGGCCGTGCAATGGCACCCCGAATATAATGCAGCGCAAGATCCGGTGTCGCAGGCACTGTTTTCGGCTTTTGGGGATGCAGCGCGTGACTGGAAGAACGGAGCGCGCAGCGCAAGCCGCGTCGCCTGATCCAGGAGGTAATCTGGCAACTACATCATTCCGCCGGCGATTTCGATGGATTGACCATTCACACTTGCCGCACCGTCCGACACAAGCCACATAGCCGCTGCCGACACCTCTTTGGGCGAGATCAGGCGTCCATGCTTATTGGCTGAGACCATCATGTCCTTGGCTTTTTCTGCGCTGACACCGGCACGTTGCGCAATCGCAGTGGTGTTGCGCGTCACAATTTCTGTGTCCACGTACGCGGGGCAAAGTGCGTTGAACGTGTAGTTCTGGCCTAGATAATCCTCGCTCAGTGCGCGGATCAAGCCGATCATACCATGCTTTGACGCAGTATAGCACGACGCGCCCTGCAAGCCTTTCAGGCCTGCAATAGACGATACCGCAATTACACGGCCCCAATCGGTGGTGCGCATGGATTTCAACGCTTCACGGACCGTCAGGAACGTTCCATCAAGGTTGGTGGACATCATGTTGCGCCAGAATTCCATGTCGGTTTTATGCAAGGCGCGTCCTTCGGCAATCCCTGCATTTGCCACGCAAATCTGGATCGGTCCGCGCGCGGCCACTGCAGCGGCGGTCTGGGCGATCACGTTGTCCTCGTTGCGCACGTCCATGGCAAGGCCGAACAACCCGTCGGTCTGGTGGGCGACTTCATCAAGGACCGACTGCCGCCGCCCGGTGATAGTCACGACACAGCCCGCTGCCGCCAGATCTTGCGCAATCGCTAGGCCGATGCCTGTGCCGCCGCCTGTAACCAACGCGTGCTTGCCTGTCAGTGCCATGGTGCCCTCCCTCGACTGACTGAACAGTAGCTTTTCCGGCAAGATGCGCAAGCGGCACCCCATTGCAGTTGTCAGCATCGCCGCGCAATATGCAGCGCGTAAAAGTGGAGTGGTTCTATGAAGTGGTTGGACATGCCGCCGGTGTGGTTGCTGGCTTTTGCGGCCCTGGCCTATTTTCAAGCCCAGTATATGACGTTGGGCTTAAGTCTGGCGCATCCCATGACGATGCTACTGGGCGGTCTTCTGGTCGGAGCAGGGGCCGTTTTGATCCTGCTGGCCGCGATGGAGTTTCGACGCCACAAAACAAAAATCGTGCCGCATCAGGAGGCTTCAGTACTGATCCAGTCGGGCGTCTACAAACGTAGCCGCAATCCCATCTATCTGGCGGACGTTCTGATCTTAGCGGGTTTGGCGCTGCGGTGGGACGCTGTCTTGTCGCTGGCGCTGGTCCCCGTGCTGTTCTGGGTGCTTGAGACGCGATTTGTCATTCCCGAAGAGAACCGCCTGCGACGCCATTTTCGCGCAGATTTTGCCCGCTATGCCCAGAAAACACGCCGTTGGCTGTGACATTACGGCTTATGTGAGCGATCACAGTTGATCTTGCGGCTTGTGCCTTCGGCTTGTTGCCGGTACTGGACAATGCACTTCTGTGCACCAGATTGCTCGAAAACGTATCAAACGGGGGAGCTTCAATTGAAGATCGGGACACCAAAAGAAATTTATGAAGGCGAAGCGCGTGTTGCGATGACGCCCGACAGCGCATTGCAGCTTCAAAAGCTGGGATATGAGTGCGTCGTCGAGACAGGCGCCGGTGACAAGGCGGGCTTTTCGGACGCTGCCTACAAAGAGGCGGGCGTTGAGGTCGTGAAAACGGCGGCAGCTCTTTGGAAAGCCGCCGATATTGTCGCCAAAGTGCGCGTCCCTTCTGATGCCGAGATGAAACGCCTGCGCGAAGGCCAGACATTGATTTCCTTCTTCAGCCCCGTTGCGGACGAAGACAAGATGAAGCAGGCCGCCGACAAGGGGGCCACTGTCGTCGCGATGGAAATGATCCCGCGGATCAGCCGCGCGCAGAAAATGGACGCGCTTAGCTCGATGGCGAATATCGCAGGCTACCGTGCGGTCATTGAAGCGGGCAACAACTTCGGACGTTTCTTTACCGGCCAGATTACAGCGGCGGGCAAGGTCCCTCCAGCGAAGGTGCTGGTCGTGGGGGCGGGTGTTGCGGGCCTTGCAGCAATCGGTACATCTACGTCACTGGGTGCAATCACATACGCCTTTGACGTGCGCCCCGAAGTGGCCGAACAAGTCGAATCCATGGGCGCTGAATTTGTCTATCTGGATTTTGAGGAAGAACAACAAGACGGCGCCAGCACCGGCGGCTATGCGTCTGTATCTTCCCCGGAGTTCCGCGAAGCGCAGCTGGCCAAGTTCCGCGAACTGGCGCCTGAGGTGGACATCGTCATCACCACGGCGCTGATCCCGAACCGCGAAGCTCCCGAGCTTTGGACCGAAGACATGGTCAAGGCGATGAAGCCTGGTTCCGTGGTCGTCGATCTTGCGGCGGAAAAAGGTGGCAACTGCAAGCTAACCGTCATGGACGAGAAAATCGTCACCGACAACGGTGTTACGATCATTGGCTACACCGACTTCCCAAGCCGGATGGCGACGCAGTCTTCCAGCCTCTACGCTACAAACATCCGTCACTTGATGACGGACCTGACACCGGAAAAAGACGGTGTGGTCAACCACAACATGGAAGATGACGTGATCCGTGGTGCGACTATCGCGCACAGCAAGGAAGTCACCTTCCCACCGCCACCCCCAAAGGTGGCAGCGATTGCGGCTGCCCCCAAGAAGGAAGCACCAAAAGAGCTGACAGCGGAAGAAAAGCGCGCGGCGGAGATTGCGGCCTTCAAGCTGCAGACCCGCAATCAGGTCGGACTTCTCGCTATTGGCGGCGGCTTGCTGTTGGCCGTGGGCCTTGTCGCACCAGCCAGTTTCATGCAGCACTTCATCGTGTTTATTCTGGCTGTCTTTATCGGCTTCCAGGTGATCTGGAACGTTGCACACTCTCTGCACACGCCACTTATGGCCGTCACGAATGCGATCTCGTCGATCATTATTCTGGGTGCGCTCATCCAGATCGGGTCAAGTTCGTTGCTGATTACGCTTTTGTCGGCACTGGCAATTTTTATGGCCTCTATCAACATATTCGGCGGCTTCCTCGTGACACGGCGCATGCTCGCCATGTTCCAGAAATCGTAAGGGGAACGGACACATGGAATTCGGATTTACTATTGCAGCCTATGCGGTTGCCGCTGTTCTCTTTATCCTCAGCCTTGGCGGTCTGAGCGGTCAGGAAAGTGCTAAACGCGCCGTCTGGTACGGCATCGTCGGTATGGCGATTGCGGTTGTCGCAACGCTCTTTGGCCCCGGTCAGGGACTGGGTGTTGTGTCGGTCGTGCTGATCGCACTTGGCGCGGGTGTCGGCTATCAACTGGCCACTAAGGTGCAGATGACACAGATGCCCGAGTTGGTAGCGATCATGCACTCGCTCGTTGGTCTGGCTGCGGTCTTTGTTGGCTTTAACGCCGACATCATGATCAACAACATGGAAAGCCTTTTCGCAGCGAACGAACTGGTTCTCGGCGCTACAGAAGAGGGCAGCTTTACAGCCATCGGCCTGCCCAAAGAGGTTTATGAAGGGCTGTCTTCCTTTGGCCAGTTGATTGCCAAGAAAAGCCAGGTCGAGATCAACATCCTCAAAGTCGAGCTTGTCCTGGGCATCTGGATCGGTGCTGTGACCTTCACCGGCTCCGTCATCGCTTATGGCAAGCTGGCGGGCAAAGTGGACAGTTCAGCGACGAAACTGCCGGGTGGCCATCTGCTGAATGCGGGTGCTGCGGGCCTCTCGTTGGTCTTTACTATCATGTATCTTGGCGGCTCTGGCAGCTGGACGCTGGTACTGCTGACCCTCCTTGCCTTGTTCATTGGCTACCATCTCATCATGGGGATCGGTGGCGCGGATATGCCTGTCGTTGTATCCATGCTCAACAGCTATTCGGGTTGGGCGGCGGCGGCGATTGGTTTCTCGCTTGGCAATGACCTTCTGATCGTTGTGGGCGCGCTTGTCGGCTCCTCCGGTGCGATCCTAAGCTACATCATGTGTAAGGCGATGAACCGTTCGTTCATCAGCGTGATCCTTGGCGGCTTTGGCGGCCCCGCAGGAGAACAGATGGTCGTTGAAGGCGAACAGATCGCGATCGAGGCTGACGGTGTTGCTACGGCCCTGAACGAGGCGGACAGCGTCATTATCATCCCGGGCTACGGTATGGCGGTCGCACAGGCCCAGCAGGGCGTTGCTGAACTGGTGCGCAAGTTGCGTGCCAAGGGAAAGAACGTGCGCTTTGCGATCCACCCCGTTGCGGGTCGTCTGCCGGGTCACATGAACGTGCTGCTGGCCGAAGCCAAAGTGCCTTATGACATCGTGATGGAAATGGATGAGATAAACGAGGACTTTCCTGATACGGACGTCGCAATCGTCATCGGGTCCAACGACATCGTCAACCCTGCGGCGCAGGACGACCCCAACAGCCCCATTGCCGGCATGCCGGTATTGGAGTGCTGGAAAGCCAAGCAGGTTTTCGTCTCCAAACGGGGGCAGGGCACAGGATATTCTGGCATCGAAAACCCGCTGTTCTTCAAAGACAATACGCGGATGTTCTATGGCGATGCGAAGGCAAGCCTAGACAAGCTACTGCCGATGATCGACTGATCATATAGCATACGGAAATTTGAAACGCGCCGGTTCCATCCGGCGCGTTTTTTTATGACCCGTGCTTAGGGCGATGGCGACGGCAGAAACCAATTACTAAGCTTCCCAAGAGCCTGGGGATCGAAATGAATGTAAGGGAAGGGCAACGGCCCTGTTGCGGGCGTTTGGTTGAGGTATGTGGCGCAGCGGCTATGGTACTGCTGGCAGCTTGCGCACCGGTGCCCTCGATGTGCCCAAGCCTGTTACTCGCGCCCTTGTCGCGCCTGCTACGGCCAGCTTGTAACAGTCGACCGGTATATTGGCTCGCGACAGGGACCTTGCGCATAGTTCGCTTATTCCGCTCTTTGAGGGGTACGAGGCACTGGGTGCGCGGTTGCGGATTACCGAAGCCGATGAACATACAATCGATCTGCAGTACTTTTTGTTGAAACAAGATCTGCCGGGTGCACTGATTTCCCGATCCTTGCTGGATGCGGCAGACCGTGGCGTGCGCGTTCGCTTTTTGCTGGACGACATCTTTACCACTGTGCCGGATGATGCTTTGGGATTGCTCGACGCGCATCCGAACATTGAGGTGCGGGTGTTCAACCCCGCGATGCGAACCGGACCCAAAGCATTGGGACCAGCGGCCGAGTTTGCGCGGGTGAACCGCCGGATGCACAACAAAACCTTCACTGCTGACGGCGCTGTGGCCATCGTGGGCGGGCGCAATATCGCGGATGAATACTATCAGATACAGACCGTCTCCGAATTTGCCGACTTTGAAATCAGCATCATTGGTCCGGCGGTGCGGGGGATGTGTGCATTATTACCGATTTAGTGGGTTCAACGAACCACGCCTACGTGCATGCGGGATACCGGCGGCATCGACATGATTTGCTGCGCGCAGGAGTTGAGCTTTTTGAGATGCGTCCCGACGCCTTGCAGGCCATGGGAACGCTGCCAGCGAGTGACGAAAGAGGTTTAGTGATGCATACCAAGCTTGTTGTCATAGACCGGGATGAGGTTTTCGCCGGGTCGTTGAATTTTGATCCTCGCTCCGTAAAGCTGAATACCGAAGTCGGCGTTTTCGTAGACAGCCATCAGTTTGGCGGGTTCATGCATGATGAAATCGAGAAACAGGTACGCAACTTTACATACCGGCTTTTGCTGACGGAAAAGGGGGCGTTGCGCTGGCACTATGATAACCCCAAAGCATCCTCAGTCACCGGCCAAGAACCGGGTTTAACACTGTTCAAAAGGGCGATCATCGGCCTTACCGGGCTAATGGGTGTAGTGCTGCAATTGTGACCTAGCTTTGTTTTAGGTCATGCGCTTGAGTTTGCATTTTGCCCGTAGTTTGTTCATCTCGTTGTGATTTTGCCTTTGTATGCCGTTGCATTCTTTTAACATGTTGAAAAATATCTAAAAAATATTTGACTTGGCGGAATTGTACGTTATCCCTCATGCTATCCCGGAGAGAAACAAATGCCGCCTATCGACGATCATCCACTACGCTACAAACTAGCGAACGAACTGCACGCACGGCCTTTTCCGTCGATGGAGGCGCCGTGTTCTGCGGCCTACATCGCTATAAAGCAACCCAATGATGCTGTAAGCCGCGACCGGCAGCAGGATCTTGACCATCTGACCGCTTTGCTGGACCGTCATGGTGCCCCGCACCCGCAACCGGGGGCGACGCACTACTATGGCCAGATTGGCAAACACTGGGTGAAGTGGGAACAACACACCGAATTCGTCACGTATACCGTGTTCAGCGAAGGCGCGCCGGACCGGTCCTTTGATCCTGCAGAGTTCGAAGTTTTTCCGGCAGACTGGCTAGCAGAGTCACCGGGTCAGCGCGTGACTTCGGTGCTTATTGATATCCATCCGCGACCTGAAAACGATGAAGAGATCTCTGCTTGTCTGGATGACTGGTTTGTCAGCGAAAGCCTTGCAGCTGCCTCCGTCCTTGACGATGATGCGATCGTCGCGGGTGACTTTCGGATCGATCAGAACGGTCATTTACGCTTTGCTGTCTTTGCCAGCCCGACCACAAGCGAACGGCGCGTAGGACGGATCGTGCAGCGGCTGTGCGAAATTGAAACATACAAGTCGATGTCGATGCTGGGCTTTGCGCGCGTCAGGCAGTTGCAGCCTAAACTGAACGAACTGGATACGCAGCTAACCAGCCTGATGGGGGCTATGTCCGATGAACGCGCCAGCGCCGAGACGACGCTGAATGCGCTGCTCTCCACCTCTGCCGAGCTTGAGACGCTGGCCGCGCGCTCTTCGTTCCGTTTTGGGGCGACAGGCGCCTATGAAGCATTGGTGAACCAGCGCATCGAAGCGTTGCGCGAGGAACGTTTTCAGGGCCGCCAACACTTTGCCGAGTTCATGATGCGGCGGTATGCGCCTGCGATGCGCACGGTCACATCGGCAGAAGGGCGGCTACAGTCCATGTCGAGCAGATCAATACGAGCGTCGAACCTGCTGCGCACCCGGGTTGACGTGGAGAGATCCGCGCAGAACCAAGCCCTGCTGGAAAGCATGGACAAACGCTCTGACCTGCAACTGAGGCTGCAGCGCACCGTCGAAGGTCTGTCGGTCGTGGCGATCAGCTACTACGCTGTGTCGCTTGTCGGCTACACGCTGTATCCGCTGGCCGATACCATGGGACTAAGCACGGGCACGCTGACCGCGTTGGTTACTCTGCCGGTTGTTGCGTTTGTGTGGTGGGCCATCCGCCGTCTGCGCGCCCACGTGGAGTAGCTGCGCGCAGTGCTGCGTTCGTGCCAAGCGCGCCAAGTGCGATTGACGCAATCGCCAGTACAGCGGCGATCGACAGCGTCGGCACTCCAGCCAGGCCAGCACCGACGGTGCATCCACCTGCAAGCACGCCTCCAACGCCCATCATGACTGCACCGGCAGCATAGCGACCAGTTTCGCGGGGCGAGGTAAAGCTTTGCCATTGGAAGCCCCCAAACAGCAGTGCCGCTATCAGCGCACCGGTCAGCACGCCACCAATCAGACCCGTGCCAAAGGTGGCAGAGATCGATGTGGAGGCAACCGTCCAGAAAAGTGTGTCTGCAGCAGGCGATGTGAACGACAAACTTTCCATCGCTACAGGGTCAAAGTCGTCATAAAGCACGTAACCAGTGCCCACCCATG
The DNA here is from genome assembly GCA_963796445.1 of uncultured Alphaproteobacteria bacterium. Classification (GTDB taxonomy): domain Bacteria; phylum Pseudomonadota; class Alphaproteobacteria; order Rhodobacterales; family Rhodobacteraceae; genus Roseobacter. The sequence continues at coordinate 101,159 of CAWCLQ010000013.1, forward strand.
CAACAGGCACCAGCAGACCGATCAGAACCGCCATCGCAAGCTGCTGGACACGGTTGCCCGAACGCAGCGCTATAGTAATTGCAAGTACGGCAATGATAGCTGCCCAAGCCCATGCAGAACCAGGCAAAGCCGCGTTCTCAAGTGATAGCGTGACCGCACCCAAGGAGGTACGCAGCGGTGCGAGGATGCCTTTCAGCGTCGCATGTGCGGTGATTGCGAATATCAGCAAAACGGTCAGCGCCCGAAGGTTGCCGCTGCCGGTCAAAACAGTAAGGCGCGACACACATCCGCGCGTCAGGACCATGCCTGCACCAAAAAGCGCACCGCCAACGGCAATAGCCAGCCAAGGCAGGTCTGTATTCATGAAGCGGTGATCGTCAAAGCTTATTACGCCAGCATATACAGCTGCTTGCGTGCCTACCAAGGCCGCTGCAAGGGCTGTGAGCCAAACGCCGAGTGCTGCGCGGCGGTCTTCGCCAACAAGGCTGCGGCGGAAACAAAAGGCTGTGCGCTGCGCCAGAAAGCCGAACAACGCACCAACGGCGAGTGCAAAAAACACTGTGACCTGTGGTGCAGTCAGCGTCTCAAATCCCAATTCTTCAAACATGGCAGCGCCCCTTTTTCGGAATACTGTTCCAAATGGCCTGCTAAACATCGCAAATCAAGCATATGTATTGCTGGACTAGGTGCTCTCGGCGGAACATTGTTCTACTCGGCCGCGCCGTGGCGAAGATTGTTCGCTGAAGTGCGCTGCAGGAGAACGTTTGAGGGCATTGAGGTTTCTGCGTAGAACGCTGGTCCTAATTTGCTGATCGGGCCCGTTTGCGGCTACCGGCCCCGAATTCGGGGGTCCAGAGCGTCGCGCAGCCCGTCACCAAGGTAGTTGACCGACAATACCGTGACCGAAATGAGAATCCCCGGCAGCATCACGCGCTCGGGAAATTCTTCCATCCGGGGCACCGCATCTGCCAGCAGCTTGCCCCATGTCGGGAAGTCTGACGGGAAGCCGACGCCAAGGAAAGATAGTGCACTTTCAGCGATGATAGCCGCGGCCAGTCCCAAGGTTGCCGAAACCATGATTGGCGAGATCACATTGGGCAACAAATGACGCCGGATGATCTGACCGGGTTTGGTTCCGATAGATCGGGCTGCCAGCACAAATTCCCGTTCCTTCAGGGCGAGTACCTCACCGCGTACAATACGGGCAGTTGGCATCCATGAGGTGATACCGATGACGCCGACGATCAGGATAAACATGCCACCCTCTGGCCCGAAGGCCGTGCGCAATGGCTGGCGGAAGAGCGTGACCGCCACCAGCAAGAGCGGCAGGATGGGCAGGGACAGGAACAAGTCCGTTAACCGCATCAAAACGCCGTCCAGCTTTTTAAAATAGCCCGCACAGACGCCTACGACTGTTCCCAGCACTAGTGAAAGGACCATCGCAGCCCAGCCCACGGCAAGCGACGCGCGCCCCCCCGCGATCAGCGTCGCCATGATATCACGGCCAAGGTTGTCGGTCCCCAAGGGGCGCGACCATAGGGTTTTGGCGTCACCGTCCCATAACAGCGTATAGATCGGGCGCAGGTCCTTGTTGCGGATATCAAGTGCTTTGGGGTCGACCCGCCATACCCATGGGCCGACCAAAACAAACAGCGTGATAAACAGCAAAAAGCCACCGCCGATCAGTGCGCCCTTGTGTTTGCGCAGCTGGTCCCAAACATCTTTCCATTGGGAACGCGGTTCCTTTTGAGGCTCCTTGTCTCTTAGGGCGCCAAAGGTTTCCATTTCGACTTCGGCCGCAGCGGCGTTTACGCGTTGATCAGTCATAGCGGATCCTCGGGTCAAGCACGCCGTAAAGGACGTCTGCAATCAGGTTAAACATCACGATCAGAATGGCGAAGATAAAGGTGAGCGTCATAACCATCGGCAAGTCATTGGCAAAAAGCGCTGTCAGCAACAACTGACCGATGCCGTTTACCTTGAACAGCGTCTCGGTGATGATCGCGCCACCAAAGATCGATGGGATGCCAAGGGCAATCACGGTGATGATCGGGATCATCGAGTTGCGCAATACGTGTACCAAGACCACAGCACTTTCCTTCAGTCCTTTGGCGCGGGCCGTGCGCACATAGTCCTGATTGAGGTTTTCAAGCATTGACGCGCGCATAAAACGGCTGATCTGTGCGGTCGTTTGCAGGGCGAGCACCATAACGGGCATCACCATCTGTTGCAGTTGTACCTTAAAGCTTTCCCAATCGGTTACCACGTGAGTGGTGTCGTAGATAGAAGGGAACCAGCCCAGATTGACGGAAAAGATCACGATCACCACGACGCCCGAAAAGAAGGGTGGGATCGAAAAGCCGATCATTGATACAAAGGTCCCCGCCTGATCGAACAAAGAGTATTGCTTGTACGCGGAATAGATGCCGATGGGCAGGGCGATCAGAATACCGACAATATAGGACATGCCTACGACCCAGAGGGTTTGGGGCATACGCTGGATCACGATATCCATCACCGGTGAGCGTGTCTGCCAGCTGATGACGCGCAGTTTGCCTTCGGAAAAGGTCGTGCCGAACCAGTGGTCGATTAGCACCTGAGGCTCGATCCAGAAGAACTGAACCAGCCATTTCCAGTATTGCACATGAATCGGCGCGCCCAGACCCAAGGCCTCGCGCATCTTTTCTTTAACCTCGGGGGGAACGGTCAGTGGCACTTGCGCCATCGGATCACCGGGCGCGAGTTGCAGAAGTAGGAAGATAACGATGCTGATGAACAGAAGTGTTGGGATCGAAAGAACCAAACGCCGGATTGTATATGTCAGCATGTAGGTGCCCTCACAGCGTTTCTTATTATCGTTGGCTCTTTATGCGCAGGCTGGCAAGCATTTGACGTGCTTACAACAGGGCAGGGCGCGGTGAGACCAGCGCCCTGCCCAAATTCTGATCAGTTACCGGTGCGGTACCAGTCGGATGCATTCCAAAGCTCGGAATCCCATGTGTTCAGGATCACGCCACCCAATGTATTGGAGTGTGCGGAAACCCGGCCACGGTCAACCAGAGGAACGATGGTGTAAGTGTCCTTGGTCAGCATGTCGTTGAGCTTCTTGGCGATCTCACCGCGCTTTTCTAGCTCGCCTGTGCGTGCCAGCTCGTCGAGCAGGGCGTCGTATTCAGGATCGCAGAAGCGGTTGATGTTTTCACCCTGCCATTGGCTGGACGGTTTGGGTTCGTTGCCACAGCGGTAGGCCGACAGATAGGCTTGTGGATCGGTTCCATCGAAGTTGTTCGCATACATCTCAACGTCTGCATAGAACTTCTGGAATGTGTCGGGCGAACCGGGATCACCGCCGAAGAAGACAGACGCATCAAGGTTGCGCAGTTCGGTTTCAACTCCGATCTGGCTCCACCAGTCTTTGATAAGCGCCTGAAAGTCCTGACGCACGGCGTTTGTGGATGTCTGGTACAGCAGTGATAGCTCTACGCCGTCCTTGTCACGGATACCGTTTCCGTCGCTGTCTACCCAGCCCGCTTCATCGAGAAGCGCGTTGGCACCCGCGATGTCTTGCGTCAGACACTCTGTGTTCTCAGAGGCATAAAGCGCCGGAGCAGGGACGAGGTTACACGTCGGACGACCCGCTTGGCCGTATCCGATTTCAACCAGCAATTCGCGGTCGATTGCCATGGAAAGCGCCTTGCGTACATTGATGTCGCTGAGAAACGGGTGCGGTTCGGCGACGGTTGCGCGGGTTTCCGGCGGCAGGTCTGGCGACGGGTTGGTGAGGTTCATTTCGATCCGTTCAACCAATGTACCAAAGGCTGCAATGGGCGTACCCATGCCACCCTCTGCCATTTTGGCCAGTACGTCGGGCGCTAGTTGCAGGTTCCATGCGTAGTCGAATTCGCCTGTTTCCAGAACCGCACGTCCCGCTGCTGTCGCATCACCGCCGCCCTTAAATGTCAGCGAGGCAAACGCAGGTTTGCTGGGGTCGCGGTAGTTCGGGTTGGCTTCCATCTGGATCACGTCGTTCGGACGGAAATCCGTCACAACGAATGGACCAGTGCCGATTGGGTTAAAGTTCGCTTCGGTACACTCGGGTGCTTTAGCGCCAAGGCAATCCGCGAACTGTGCCGCTTGAATGATTGGCGACTGGCCCCCCATGAAGGGTCCATACGGGTTTGGTTGCGGCTGCGTGAAGGTCACCTTGACCGTCAGGTCGTCAATAATCTCGACCGTGTCGACACCGTCAAACTTGGCGCCCTGTGCACAGCCACCTTCGGGGTGCATGCAGTAGTCCGCTGTAAATTTCACGTCTGCAGATGTTACAGGTGTGCCGTCGGACCAAACAAGGCCTTCGGACAGCTTCCAGGTGATAGTGGTCAGATCTGCGCTGACGCCGCCGTTTTCGACGGTCGGGATTTCATCAACGAGGCGCGGGATGATATTGCCGTTCTCGTCGTATCCGCCCAAAGGCTCGATCACCAGCGATGCCGCTTCAAGATCTTTGGTGCCGCCGGACAGATAGGTGTTCAAAATCGATGGCGCTTGCCAGTAGATGATATTGACCTGACCGTCGCGGCCGCGCTCTCCCTCGTGGCCGTCCGCCAGGACGGCGGGGGCAAGGGCTGTGGTCGCAATGGCGCCCATCAGTAAGGTTTTCAGGTTCATGCTATACTCCATGTTGGACACGTGAATGCCATTTGTTTTTATCACGCGGTCTTCCACGTGTTTTTTTAGCGTGAATGAGGTCGTCAAACATCTGACGCGTACCAGGCTTGGTTTGCTGTTCCACGTTCCCCAAACGCTTACTCGCATCGAAGCATGTTTTGCGGAAATTGCAACCCTTTCGACCTTTTGAGCCGGCGAAAATGGCTGATCTGTTTGACAGTGGTCTAATCTTGGCCTTAGCGTCGAGCCAAATAGAGTAGGGGCGCTGCATGCTAGACCAAGACACGATTGACGACGGCATCCACCCTATTGCGCAGATCAAAGGACTGCGCGTCGAATTCCAGACAAAAGACGGCCCTGTTGTAGGCGTCGAAGATGTGTCGTTCGACATAAATCCGGGTGAAACGGTCTGCGTTGTGGGGGAAAGCGGGTCGGGCAAGTCCGTATCGTCGCTGTCGCTGATGCGTCTGGTCGAGTTTGGGGGCGGAGAGATTACATCCGGACAACTGCTGTTTGACCGCCCCAATGCGCCTGATGTCGATCTGGCAAACACGGACAAGGAACTGATGCGCTCGATCCGTGGCAACGAGATCGGCATGATCTTTCAGGAGCCCATGACCGCGCTGAACCCCGTGTTCACCGTGGGCCGGCAGCTTACCGAAGGGCTGCGGCTGCACAAGAACCTCAGCAAGGCCGAGGCGACCGCGCGTGCGCTTGAGCTTTTGCGCGACGTGCGCATACCTGAACCAGAGCGGCGTTTGGACCAATACCCGCACGAGTTGTCGGGGGGCATGCGCCAGCGTGTGGTAATCGCGATGGCGCTGGCGTGCAAACCACGCTTGCTGATCGCTGACGAACCGACCACAGCGCTGGATGTGACCATTCAGGCTGAAATTCTTGCACTTATGGACCGGCTCAAACGTGAAACTGGCACTGCGGTCATGTTCATCACGCATGATATGGCGGTCGTCGCGCAGATGGCGGACCGTGTCGTGGTGATGTTCAGGGGGAAAAAGGTTGAGGAAGGCCCGGTCGAGCAGATATTCGAGAACCCGAAACATGCATACACCAAAGCCTTGCTGGCGGCGGTGCCCAAGCTGGGGGAAATGACGGGCAAACCCTATCCCGAACCTATGAAACTGCTGGGCCGCGAAAACGACGAAATTAAACCGATCCCAGGTACCAACGAGCCCCTTTTGACGGTCAACAACCTCACCACGCGCTTTCCGGTGAAGGGCGGCTTTTTCCGGCGTACGGTCGCGAATGTGCACGCTGTTGAGGATCTGTCTTTTGTAGTGAACAAGGGGCAGACACTCAGCCTTGTTGGGGAAAGCGGGTGCGGAAAATCCTCGGCTGGTCGCTCTATCCTGCGGCTGGTCGAGCCGCTGTCGGGGCAGATTGACCTAAACGGCACAGACATCATGGCTCTGGACCAGCGCAGCTTGCGCAATGCGCGCCTTGATATGCAGATGATCTTTCAAGACCCTTTTGCGTCGTTGAACCCGCAGATGCAGCTTTCCGATCAGGTGGCAGAGCCGATCCACAATTTCGGTACGTTGAAGGGAAAGGCGGTCAACGAACGTGTGGGCATGCTCTTTGACCGTGTGGAATTACCGCGCAGCTTTATGCGGCGCTACCCGCACGAGCTTTCGGGCGGGCAACGCCAACGCGTGGCAATCGCGCGTGCCTTGGCCCTGAATCCAAAGCTAATTATTGCCGACGAAGCGGTATCCGCGCTGGATGTATCGGTGCAGGCGCAGGTTTTGAACCTGATGATGGAGCTTCAGGCCGAGTTGGGTATTTCCTATCTCTTTATCAGCCACGACATGGCAGTGGTCGAGCGGGTCAGCCACAACGTCGGCGTGATGTATCTTGGCCGTATTGTCGAAATCGGGCCCCGTGCCAGCGTATTTGAAAACCCGCAACACCCTTACACTCAGGCGTTAATGAAGGCGGTGCCGATTGCCGACCCACGCCAGCGCAAGGATGAGCGTGACTTGAACTTTAAACCGATCCCGTCGCCGATCCATCCGGTCAGCTACACGCCCGAGCCTTCAGTGTACCGCGAAGTTGCGCCGGGGCACCGTGTGCTGGAAACCGATAGCGGGTATTGAGGCTGCGCCATGATGTGCGACAAGAAGGTCAAAGTCGCTTTGGTTACGGGCGGCGCGCGGGGATCGGGCTGCGCTATCGCGTTTGATCTGGCGGCAGATCATGACGTCGCGGTGACATATAGCACAACTCATCTCGGTGAGGACCTCGACGGGGGATGTCCAGTGAGGCCAATTTTTGCGATAGCACCAGCTATGCAGCTGTCATCGGCGCGGTGATGGCGCGTTTTGGGCGCTTGGATGTGATTGTAAACAACGCAGGCTCACTTGAAGGTTCGCCTGTAAATGGTTTTGATATGGATGGTTTTGGGTGATAAACGACGTAAATTTGCTTGCACCGCACGGTTTGTTGGCGGCAGCATTGCCATACCCTCAAAGAGGTGATGCGATCGTTAATATACCTTTGGTCAATGCGGTTTTACCGCCTGCAGGGGCGGCCCTTTTTGGGGCGAGTGAGGCTGCACTTGATCTGTGGACGCGGGCCGTAGCCAAAGAATTGGGCCCCTCGGGTGTTCGGATGAACGCGGTGGCACCGGGTGCAGTTAACATCCCTGAGGCCCCCCGCAACGCCGAATTGACCTGCTCCTTTACAGAAATGACAGCCTTTGGCCGCCGTGCGATACCTGAGGGTATTGCGGGTGCTGTGCGGTGTCTGGCATCAGATGCGGCATCGGAAATCACCGGCGAGATTTTAACCGTATCGGGAGGGTACCGACTATGACCGAACGCCTTAGCGCCTTGGAGATCATGCAAAAGCTGGTGTCCTTTCCAACCGTTAGTCGCGACACCAACATCCCGTTGATCGATTGGGTGGCCGGATATCTTGAAAGACACGGTATAAAAAGCCACCGCTACGTTGACCCCGCTCAACCGAAACATGCGCTCTTTGCGCATGTTGGTCCTTGGAAAGAGGGTGCAATCGTTCTGTCGGGTCATACCGACGTTGTGCCCGTTGATGGGCAGCCGTGGGACACGGATCCTTTTGATGTGACTGAGAAAAACGGCAAATACTATGGCCGTGGAACTTGTGACATGAAAGGCTTTGATGCGCTCGCCATCTGGGCCTTGGTCGAGGCGCATTACGCGGGTGTGACGCAGCCTTTGCAGATCGCCCTTAGCTTTGACGAAGAGGTTGGGTGCACAGGAGCGCCGCCGATGATCGAAGCCATGCAGCCGGTTTTACCCAAAGGGGCGGCGGTGATTGTTGGTGAGCCATCGATGATGCAAGCGGTGACAGGGCACAAGGCGGGGATGGGGTTTGACACGCATCTGCGGGGCTTTGAAGTGCATAGCTCGCTCATGGATCGCGGCGTTAATGCGATTATGTATGGTGCCAAGCTGATCGAATGGGCCAACGAGATGAACGCCGCCAATCAGGATGCACGTCCGAGCGATTTGGCGATCGCGTTTGATCCGCCCTTCACGACGTTACATGTGGGTCAGATCGCGGGTGGGACGGCACATAACATCACGGCTAAGGATTGCCATTTTGCAATGGATTTCAGGGTTGTACCGGGCGAATCTCAACAAGAATGGGAGGCGCTATACCGCGAGCGTGTCGCCACCGTTCAAGCCATGATGCAGAGCGTCGTGCCCGACACGAGAATTGACATCAGCCAACGGTTCAATGTGCCCGCTTTAATCCCTGAAGCCGAAGGTCTTGCCGAAAGCCTCGTGCGTAGCCTGACCGGTGACAACGCCAGCCATGTGGTCAGTTACGGCACCGAGGCGGGACAATTCCAGCAAGCGGGGTATTCCGCTGTCATCTGCGGCCCCGGTGACATTGCGCAGGCCCACCAGCCCAACGAGTTTATAACAATTGCGCAGTTTGACGCGGGTCACGCCTTTATGCAGCGCTTGGTGTCGCGTCTGTGCGGCTGATGTTTTTTGGGACACCATGACGATTTGCTTTGGTGACTAAACGGGACAAGCCCATGCAGCCTTTTCCAATAACCGGGAATTCACCTGTCGCACATGGTGGTACACTTCCCACCGCGACCGATGTTGTGGTGATCGGGGGCGGTGTGGTCGGTGTCTGCGCTGCACTTTATCTGGCGCGCGCGGGGCGGCGCGTGGTGCTTTTGGAGAAAGGCAGAATCGCTGCCGAACAATCAAGCCGGAACTGGGGGTGGATCCGCCAGCAGGGGCGTGATCTGCATGAGTTGCCGATCATGAAAGAGGCCACGGTGCTTTGGAAAGAGCTTGCAGCCCAGACGAACGTCGATATCGGCTTGGTGCAGGGTGGTGTGACCTATCTGGCCCCGAACGATGCGGCACTGGACCGCTATGCGGCATGGGCCCCCCACGCGGCTGCGTTGGATATTGATACGCATCTGCTGAGTTCAGCCGAAACCGAGGCGTTGATCCCTGGCATGTCGCGCCGCTATGCGGGGGCGCTTTGCACCCCTTCCGACATGCGGGCAGAACCTTGGGTCGCGGTGCCTGCGTTGGCCGGTATTGCACGACGAGACGGTGCGCAGCTTTTCGAGCAGTGCGCGGTTCGCTGTTTGGACACGTCCGGGGGGCGCGTCAGCGGTGTGATCACAGAGAAAGGGCGCATCGCATGTTCGGAAGTGATCCTTGCCGGTGGCGCTTGGTCCGCGCTGTTTCTGGCCAACCACGGGATTAAGCTGCCGCAGTTGTCGGTACGGGCCACCGTTGCTGCAACCACGCCCTTGCGCGCGGTTTATGTCGGTGGTGCCGCTGACGACACGATTGCTTTTCGCCCGCGTGTCGATGGTGGCTATTCGCTGGCCTGCGGTGGATTTCACGAGCTTTTCATTGGTCCCGCAGCCTTCCGCGCACTGCCCAAATTCCTGCCGCAGCTGCGCGCAGACCCTTTCAGCACAAGGTTTTTGCCGCGCGCACCACGTGGGTACCCTGACGCATGGAGCACCGCGCGCCGGTGGGATGGCGATATGGCCACGCCGTTCGAGGAGATGCGCGTGCTGAACCCTACGCCCAACAGGGGCAAACTGGCCGAGATCAAGCGTAGCTTTGCGCGTCTGTTCCCCGGTTTGCCTGCTTTTGAATTATCGCATGCCTGGGCGGGGATGATAGATGTGATGCCCGATCTTGTGCCTGTAGTTGACCGCATTGCAGCAATACCGGGTTTGACCGTCGGCACTGGACTTAGCGGTCATGGCTTTGGGATCGGCCCCGCGTTTGGCCGGATCCTGTCGCAACTTGCGCAAGGCGACACCCCCGCCCATGATCTGACCCGTTTCCGCGCCACGCGGTTTTCGGACGGCAGCGCCGTTGACCTTGGCGTGGGACTTTGATGCCATCTTTTGGGCAAAGTGCGCTGGTGATATCCGCGCGATTTGCCTATATCGGGAACCAGCGGATGGCACCTGTGCCGCGCCGATGGTCCCCGGGAGACAGCTTGATATGCCAGTAAAAAACAGATTTGCCGAATTGCAGCCCGAAATCGCGGCCTGGCGGCAGGATTTGCACAAGCATCCGGAGTTGCAGTTCGACACGCACCGCACGTCCGAGTTCGTAGCAGAGAAACTGCGCGCATTCGGATGTGATGAGGTCGTCACGGGTGTCGGGCGCACTGGCGTTGTGGGCGTCATCACAGGAAAGACGGATACTTCTGGTCGCGTCGTGGGCCTCAGAGCCGACATGGATGCCTTGCCGATACTGGAGGAGACAGGCGTCGAATACGCATCTTCGGAAGACGGGAAAATGCACGCCTGCGGGCATGACGGGCATACGGCGATGCTGCTGGGGGCGGCGCAGTTTCTGGCCGAAACGCGCAATTTTGACGGCACAGCGGTGGTCATTTTCCAACCTGCGGAAGAAGGCGGCGGCGGTGGGTTGGAGATGTGCAAGGACGGCCTGATGGAGCGTTTCGGCATTCAGGAAGTCTACGGCATGCACAACTGGCCCGGCATGGAAATCGGTGAGTTCGCCATTCGTCCGGGAGCCTTTTTCGCGGCAACGGATTTGTTCGAGATCGAAGTAGAAGGGCGCGGGGGCCATGCGGCAAAGCCCCATGAAACGGTGGATACCACCGTTGTTGCCAGTCACATCGTTCTGGCTTTGCAGACCATTGCCAGCCGCAATGCAAACCCTGTGGGGCAGATTGTTGTATCTGTGACGTCTTTTAAAACCTCGTCAGATGCGTTTAACGTCATCCCGCAAACGGTGCGTATGAAGGGGACGGTGCGCACGCTGGCGCCTGACATGCGCGATCTGGCTGAAGAACGGCTTAAGGCAATTGCGCCGGGTGTTGCGGCAAGTTTCGGGGCGACTGCGACTGTGCGATATCAGCGAAACTATCCGGTAACAGTCAACCATGAACGCGAAACGGAGATCGCGGCAGACGTGGCGGCGGCGGTTTCGGGCGGTTGTGCACATGCGGATTTGGTCATGGGCGGTGAAGATTTCTCTTACATGCTGGAAGAACGACCGGGCGCGTATATCCTGATGGGCAACGGGCCGAGTGCGGCTTTGCACCACCCCAAATACAATTTCAACGATGAGGCGATCCCGGCCGGATGCAGCTACTGGGCAGAGCTGATTGAGAACCGGATGCCGGCAGCTTAGTTTGCGGCAGTTCGGATCACTTCTCGGTTAATAGACGCTTGTAGACCGCAATGATAGCGGCGGCTTCGGCTTCTATCGAAAACCGGTCTAGAACATGGGCGCGCGCCGCCTCGGAAAAACGGTGCCGTTCTGCGTGGTCCGTCAGCAGATGCGTCACATGCAGCGCCATTGCATCGACATCTTCGATCTCGACCAGATGTCCGGTTTCGCCTTCGATGATGAGTTCTTCGAACGCGCCCACTTTTGTGGCCACGGCGGGTACACCGCAGGCCATCGCCTCGAGAGGCGTGAGGCCGAACCCTTCCCACCGCTGGGGTGCCACATAAAGATCAAGCGCCTGAAAATGCGCGGCAAGCTGCGCGATTGGCACCTCGTCCCGAAACAGGATGCGTTCGGATAGTCCTGCGGCGTCCACCTCTTTTTTGAGGTCGCTCAGAAACTCCTGATGCTCATCCGTTGCGCGCCCCATGACAAGCGCGCGTGCGTCCGGAACAGCCTGACAAACGCGGATCATGACCTTGATAAAAAGATCATTCCCTTTCTGATGGCGGATGCGCCCGAAACAGCCGACAAGCAGGCCGTCATCGCGGAGGTCTAACGCGCGGCGCAGTGCTGCGCGATCCTCAACCGGCTGAAAGTCGTCGCAGTTCACCCCGTGATGAATGACCGTTGCAGGGCGTTCCAGGTACCGGGCTGATTTGGCCGAGGTTGCGATGACAGCGTCCATGCGCCGGATCAGCCAGCGGGTAAACCCTGTATGCCGCCGTTGCGCGGCAGACGTAAAGAGCAGCTTGACTTTCTTGGCCGCCAGGTTTTTGAGGGCCAGCCCCGCAAGCATCTCGACATTGCGCCGTGCATGCCAGACCCGCGCCCCATGTGGTCCGCGGCGCGATATCCACGGCAATTTCGAGGGGGGCAGGTTCGGCACCTCGGGTGGCAGGTCCGGCCCTGATGCTACGATGGCAATATCGCGTGCCTGCACAGGCACCAGCCGGATCACCGTCGAGGTAACGCCGGAATGGCGGCGTTTGAAGTTTGGGGCGATGACGTCAATCTGGGCGGTGTCTGGTATTTTGGCAGGGGCGGTCATGGGTGACGCTCTTCCAGCCCAAGGCTTGCGACCAAGCGCTGCGCTATTGTGTTCAGTTGCGATGCCTTGCCGCGCACAAACGCGCGCGCCGCACGGCCCGACTCTTCGGCCGCCTCGGTGTTGGTTAACAGATCATCCACTGCCGCCGCGATACCATCTGCATCTTGTACAAAGTTGACCGCACCGTAGCGCTGCAATTCATCATAGGTTTCACTAAAGTTAAACACTTCGGGGCCAGATATGACACCCTTGCCCGCCAGTGCGACCTCAAAGGGGTTGTGCCCACCAATTGGCTTGAGCGAACCGCCAAGAAAGATTGCGTCAGACAGTGCATACCAGTTGCCAAGCTCGCCCAGAGTGTCCGCAAGGTAAACGGCGTGGCACTCAGGCAAGTCGCCGATTGAGCGGATTGCATAGCTTAGCCCTGCGTGGTCGATGATACGCGACACCTCGGCGCTGCGGTTGGGATGGCGCGGCGCGAGCAGCAGCAACAGGTCGGAATGGGTCTGCATAAGGGTCTTATGCGCTTCCAGCACAGTTTCCTCTTCTCCCTTGTGGGTGGATGCCGCGACCCAGACGGGGCGCCCTTTCAGAGCGGTGCGCACTTTTGCCAGTACTGCATGATCTTGTTCCAAGGGGTCGGACAGGGCCTTGAGGTTGATGCCCCGTGCGACGCGGTCCATCGGCGCATGCATTTCGATCATTGCCTGCGCCATCTCGTCGTTTTGCGTCATTATCAAATCAAAGCTGCCGAGCACGTATCGCGCGGTTTTCGGACGACGTGCCCAAGCGCTGCGTGACGTTGCACTTATCCTTGCGTTCACAAGCACCATGCGCGCCCCCGTGTCCTTTGTCCGGCGCAGCATTTGCGGCCAAAGCTCGCTTTCCACAAAGACTGCCGCGTCGGGTCGCCAGTGTTTGAGAAAGCGTTTCACCGGGCCGGGGGCATCAAGGGGCGCAAACTGATGTACCGTGCGGGGGGGCAGGCGTTTTGCGACCATCTCGGCCGATGTGGCTGTGCCCGAGGTGATGAGAAACTGCGCCCTTGGCAATAGGCGGCCCATTTCGGTGATAAGCGCGAGAACGGACAGGCTTTCGCCCACGGATGCGGCGTGAAACCATACGAGCGGACCCGATCCTTGCCGCGCTGCTGTGGCATGCCCCAGCTTTTCATGGGCGCGAACGATGGGAACGCCTGCCGCCCGCAGTTTACGTGTTTCAATCCAAGCAAAGAAAGGCACCAGCATGGCCGATGCCGCTACATACAGGTGATAAAGAAGCGGCGGGCGCATGGCGCGTATCAGCCGCCCGTATGGCTCATGTGGCGTGGCATCTGGCCGTCCAGTTTTTGACGGGAATAGTCGAAATCATGGCCCTTTGGTTTGCGCGCGATGGCTGCACGAATGGCATCCTGCAAGGGCGTATCATCCTCGGGATAAGCCCGGAGGGGAGCACGCAGGTCCGCCACATCTTCCTGACCCAGACACATGTAAATTTCACCAGTGCAGGTCACCCGCACGCGGTTGCAGCTCTCGCAAAAATTATGGCTGAGCGGTGTGATAAAGCCGATCTTCTGGCCCGTCTCTTCCAGCCGGACATAGCGCGCAGGGCCGCCTGTGCGTTCGGCCAGATCAGTTACGGTATAATGCTCGGCATAGCGTGCGCGCACATCTTTGAGTGACCAGTACTGATCCAAGCGGTCCTCGTTGCCGATATCGCCCATGGGCATAACTTCGATCCACGTCAGGTCGATACCGCGCTCGGCACACCATTCGGTCATGTAAGGCAACTCGGCTTCGTTAAAGCCCTTCAAGGCCACGGCGTTTATTTTGACGTGCATGCCGACAGCTTGTGCCGCATCAATGCCGCGCAACACCTGTGGCAGACGGCCCCAGCGGGTGATTTCGGCGAACTTGGCCTCGTCCAGCGTGTCGAGCGATACGTTCACGCGCCGGACGCCTGCCGCGTAGAGGTCTGCCGCAAACCGCTCAAGCTGGCTTCCGTTTGTCGTTAGCGTCAATTCCTTGAGCGTGCCCGCATCAAGATGGCGGGACATGCCGTTGAAAAACGTCATGATACCCTTGCGGACCAAAGGCTCGCCGCCCGTGATGCGCAGCTTTTCCACGCCAAGGCCCACAAAATTCGAACACAGACGGTCAAGCTCTTCGAGCGTCAGCAGTTCTTTCTTGGGCAGGAATGTCATGTTCTCGGACATGCAATAGACGCAGCGGAAATCGCAACGGTCTGTCACGGAGACGCGCAGGTAGGTGATCGCGCGGGCAAACGGGTCAATCAACGGAGCATTCATACGGTAATTGGTACCTTTCCCTCGGGGACTGGGCAAGCCAATAACGCAGCGGATCAAGTGGTAGATGTATTGTTTTCCGGCAACTTGCAGTCACTTCCGCAAAATTTGAAGCCTGTTTTGCCGCGCATTGCTTAAACGCGCACGCGGCCAGAGCCCAAAAACCCGCTTTCTGCACCACTAACCGTCGTCTTGACCCAGAATAAAGGTGGGCGCGCCGTCGATTGTGCTTTGATTGCGCGTCTCCCAGTAGTCGGCAATCCCGTCCTGCCCCTTGTTTTCGGTCCATGTCTTAAGCACGTCACGCTCGCCCGCGTAGCCCATGAAAGGCACGGCGTAGCCACAGCTGGTTTGCACCATCTCGACGGTCATGTCGTATATCTGGCGCGCGCCATCGGAATGTGGGAAATGGGCGTTGAGTGTCGCAAATTCAGTGTCGCGCGGATGCAGTGTCTTGGCGCTGCCATAGGTGCGCAGGATCAAGGGCTTTGCCTCGAACCCGCACCACATCAGCGTCATGCGGTTGATCAGCGCCAGATGCCCCGCCGTTTCATTGCCCGACCCGGTCAGGTTGCGCCAGATGATGCGGTTGGGACCAAGCACGCGCAGGCTGTCCATCCCTTTGGGGGAGATATTGACGCGCCCCTCGGGTCCAGCGGTGCCACAGAAAAAGATATGCTGGGCAATAATGAACTGAGTGAGCGCGTCGTTCAATGCATTGTACTGGGTGGCCATACGCTATTCCACGGTGACGGACTTGGCGAGGTTCCGGGGCTGGTCCACATCCGTGCCTTTAGCCACAGCCGTATGGTAGGCCAGCAACTGCGCCGGTATCGCATAAAGAATGGGCGTCAGGGCGTCGGGGACTTGCGGTAATTCGATGCTGGCATAAGCGCCCTGTCCGAACTCTGCGATGCCCCGCGCGTCGGACACAAGGATCACGCGCCCCTTACGGGCCATAACCTCTTGCATGTTGCTAAGCGTTTTTTCGAACAATGCGTCGCGAGGGGCCATCACAACCACCGGCACTTTTTTGTCGATTAGCGCAATGGGGCCGTGTTTTAGTTCGCCTGCTGCATAAGCTTCTGCGTGTATATAACTGATTTCTTTAAGTTTCAACGCGCCTTCGAGTGCGAGGGGGTACATTAATCCACGCCCTAGAAACAGAACATCACGCGCTTCGGCTAGCTTCAGGGCCGCATTATGCATTTCCGCATTAGCCCCCAAAGCGGTGCTGATCGTGTTTGGCATGGCGCGCAACGCCGAGACATGATCCGCAAAGGTGTTGGCGTCCATCTCACCGCGTTCGGACGCGGCTTTTAGGGCCAGCAGCAAGAGCACAACCAACTGGCAGGTAAACGCTTTGGTCGATGCCACTCCGATTTCCACGCCTGCGTGAATGGGTAATACCAAATCACTTTCCCGCGCGATCGAGCTTTCGGGTACGTTAATGACCGACATGATAGAAGACGCTTTGCCTGCACAAAAGCGCAACGCGGCAAGCGTATCTGCCGTCTCGCCTGATTGGCTGACGAACAGTGCGGCTGTTGCGGCAGGGATCGGCGGTTCGCGGTAGCGGAACTCTGACGCCACATCGACTTCGACCGGAATGCGGGCAAGCTGCTCAAACCAGTATTTTGCAGTTAAGCAAGCATAGTAGGCGGTACCACAGGCAACCAGTGTCAGCCGGTCGATCTTGGTAAAATCAATACCGGGTTCTGGCAGTATGATGTCGCCGCTTTCTGAAAGGTAGTTCTTGAGCGCTTCGGCAATCACGGCTGGCTGCTCGGCGATCTCTTTCGCCATGAAGTGTTTATGTCCGGCTTTGTCGATCTGACTGCTGTCCACCAGCGTCGTTTTGATCGGGCGCTTGACGACTTGGCCGTTGACATCTTCAATCACGACGCCGGTGCGGGTCAGTGCCGCCCGGTCACCTTCTTCAAGGTAGGTGATCTGGTTTGTCAGCGGCGCAAGTGCGATGGCATCCGAACCCACATACATTTCGCCTTCACCATGACCGATCGCCAATGGCGATCCGCGCCGGGCCGCAACGATCAAATCATCTTGACCGTCAAACAAAAACGCCAGCGCAAAAGCACCGCGCAACCGGTCCAGCGTTTTATAGGCGGCCTCTTTAGGGCCTGCGCCTTGGGACATGTAGAAATGCGTCAGCAGAGCTACGGTTTCAGTATCCGTTTCGGTCGTAAACTTGATACCATGCTCGGCAAGTTCCTCGCGCAGTTCGCGGAAGTTTTCGATTATCCCATTGTGCACAACGGCCACGGGCCCCGCTTTATGAGGGTGCGCGTTCGTGACATTGGGGGCACCATGCGTCGCCCAGCGGGTGTGACCGATGCCGGCCTTGCCTGCCAGCGGATCATGCACCAAAAGATCCGACAGGTTTACCAGTTTGCCCACCGCGCGGCGACGCTCCAGCACACCATCATTGACGGTTGCGATACCCGCGCTGTCATAGCCGCGATACTCAAGTCGTTTAAGCGCTTCCACCAGGATCGGCGCCGCTTCGTGATTGCTCAGAACGCCCACAATACCGCACATCGTTAGCTACCTCTTTGTTGTTGGGCCTTTTTGGCCTTGAGCATGGCAAAGAGTTTCTTCGCCATACCGGGTTTTTCGATCTGTGGCGCACGGGCCAGCGCCAACGCCTCTGGCTCTACGTCCGAAGTGATGACCGATCCGCTCCCGGTCATGGCCTGATCGCCGATGTGCACGGGTGCCACCAGCATGGTATTGGACCCAATGAACACGTCATCGCCGATATGGGTGTGATGTTTCATTACGCCGTCATAGTTGCAGGTAATCGTGCCCGCGCCAATATTTGTGCGCTCTCCAAGAGTGGCATCACCGATGTAGCTGAGATGATTGACCTTGCTGCCCGTGCCGACCCGCGCGTTTTTCATCTCGACAAAGTTGCCGACACGGACGTTTTCGCTCAGTTCAGTACCTGGGCGCAAGCGCGCATAGGGTCCGATCACACCGCCACGGGCCACATGGCATCCTTCAAGGTGCGAAAACGCTCGGATCGTGGCGCCGCTTTCGACCGTTACGCCCGGCGCGAATACCACATGCGGCTCGACCAGGGTGTCGCGCCCGATCACGGTATCAAAGGCAAAATAAACCGTATCAGGCGCAGGCATTGTCACACCGTCTTCAAAGGCCTGTTGCCGCGCGCGCGCCTGAAACGCGGCTTCTGCTGCGGCCAGTTCTGCGCGGGTGTTGATCCCTAACGTTTCGCTTTCATCGCAGCGCACCACGGTCGCCTTGAGACCACGCGCACGGGCCAGTCCGACTACGTCCGGTAAGTAGTATTCCTGAGCGGCGTTATTATTATCGATGTCGTCGATCAGATCAAAGAGCAAAGCGCTGTTGCAGGCAATAACGCCACTATTACAAAGCGTTATGGCGCGCTCTGCATCTGTGGCATCTTTGAATTCTACGATTTTTTCAAGTGTATCGCCTGCCATAACTAAGCGTCCGTAGCGGGCGGGATCAGCGGCTTCAAAACCAAGCACGACAACGTCAGACTCTGCCTGAGCTTGGACCATTGAAGCAAGAGTGTCGGGATGGACAAACGGTGTGTCGCCAAAGAGAACGATGGCGGTACCATCAAAGTTCTTGAGGCTGTCACGCGCCTGAGATGCGGCATGGGCTGTACCCAACTGTTCGGTCTGTTCTACAACTTGCGTTCCGGGGTCGTGTTCTAGCACTGCTGCGCGCACGGCGTCCGCCCCATGGCCTGCCACCACCACGGTATGACCCGGTGACAAAGAGGCACCTGCCTGCATTGCATGGATCAGGAGCGGAGCGCCTGCGAGGGGGTGAAGGACCTTTGGCAGATCCGAGTTCATGCGCGTGCCCTTACCAGCGGCAAGGATGACCAGAGCGATGTCCATGTGAAAACTCTTTGTAATCTATGTTGCGTCTGTTTATCCGCTTACACGCAAGGCGCAAGGCGCATGCCATCAAAGATGGTTGCGAGTTGCAACAAAGGGGCGCGGTTTCGCGCGCATAAGGAAACAGTAGAGAATGAAAACGGTAATTTTTGATCTTGATGGCACATTGGCCGACACCAGTGGCGATCTGATTGCGGCCGCAAATGTGTGTTTTCGCCAGATGGGTGCGGGGGATATGCTTGACCCTATGGCAGATCAGGCGACGGCTTTGCGCGGGGGACGGGCGATGCTGACGCTGGGGATGGCGCGACTGGGCCGCGCCGAAGACAGTGTCGAGATTGACCGGTATTATCCCGTTTTGCTTGAAGCCTATGGTGAAGCAATTGATGTGCACACCGTTATGTACCCTGGTGCGATGGACGCTGTGGAGGAATTGAAACGGCGAGGATATGGCGTTGGAATCTGCACCAATAAACCCGAAGGGCTGGCGGAAACCCTGTTGCAACGTCTTGGCGTACGCGACGCCTTTGCGTCCATGATCGGTGCGGACACGCTTGCCGTGCGCAAACCTGACCCCGAGCCCCTGTTTGAAGCGGCGCGCCGCGCGGGTGGGATGCCGGAAAAGTGCCTGCTGGTGGGCGATTTAGATACAGACCGCAACACCGCGCGCGCAGCAGGCGTGCCGAGTGTTTTGGTCACCTTTGGTCCTGCAGGGGGCGATATGGCGGCGCTGACGCCCGAAGCTCTGTTGGAGCAATATGGTGATTTACCTGATTTGACGGATCACTTGCTGACTTGACGCGCTTTCAGGTGCGGGCCACTGTCGCCACGCATTGAAAAGGATACGCCATGCAGGAAGTGTTCAAGGGCAGCTTCACCCAACAGGAAACGATACCCGAAGCGGGTATAGAAGCGGCCATTGCTGTCATGCGCCACGGTCGTTTGCACCGCTATAACACAAAGCCTGGTGAAATAAGTGAAACTGCCCTGCTTGAGCAGGAGTTCGCAGCTTCTGTCGGGGCGAAATACTGCCTTGCCGTGGCATCAGGCGGGTACGCGATGGCAACAGCCTTGCGTGCACTCGGGGTTAAGCCCGGCGACAAGGTGCTGTCGAATGCATTCACACTTGCGCCTGTGCCCGGGGCTATTGCGGCGGTTGGCGCGCAACCGGTCTATGTCGGCGTCACCGAGAGCCTGACAATTGATCTTGATGACCTCCAAGCCAAAATCGGGCAGGCGCGGGTTTTGCTGCTAAGCCATATGCGGGGCCATTTGTGCGATATGGACAGGCTGATGTCGATCTGCACCGCCGGGGGCGTGGCGGTTGTGGAAGACTGTGCACACACGATGGGGGCGGCGTGGAACGGTATTCCGTCTGGTCGTTTTGGCGCAGTCGGGTGTTATTCGTGTCAGACGTACAAGCACGTCAACTCGGGTGAGGGCGGCTTTCTTGTCACGGATGATCCAGATGTTGCTGCACGGGCGGTGATGCTGTCGGGCAGCTACATGTTATATGAACGGCATTTAGCCGCCCCCCCCAAGGAGGCGTTCGAGCATATCCGCTACGAGACGCCGAATATTTCAGGCCGGATGGACAATCTGCGTGCTGCGATACTGCGCCCACAAGTGGCTGATCTGGCCGCGCAATGCGCGCGGTGGAATGAACGGTATGCGCGTCTGGAAGAGGGCGTGCGTGGCACGCCCGGTTTAATTGTCATTGACCGACCCAAAGAAGAGACGATTGTTGGGTCTTCTTTCCAGTTTTTGCTGTTGGATTGGCCGTCAGATGCGGTGCAGGATGTGGTTGCGCGGTGTGGTGCGCGGGGGGTTGAGCTGAAATGGTTCGGCGCGTCCGAACCCGTCGCGTTTACCAGCCGCTATGACAGCTGGCGCTATGCGCCTAGCCCGGCAATGCCTGCGACCGACCGGATATTGGCCGGTGTTGTTGATATGCGCGTGCCGCTGACCTTTTCGCTTGAAGACTGCGATCAGATTGCACGCATTATTCGTGCAGAAGTAGGGTCTGTATTTCAAACTGCTGACTGATCCGACAAAGTCAGGCAGGACGGCTGACCGCGAAGTGTTTGCCTGACTGATAGTCTCCAATAGGATAGGGCCAGCGCCTGTCTTGACCGATAACCGACGGCTGGATAAGATATGAACGCTTGTTCATTTATGGAGCTTAGCGCCAAGGGAGGCACTTGCACGATGTTTAACGCAACCATGCAGTTCGATTTGGGCGAAGACGTAAATGCGTTGCGTGAGATGGTGCACCGCTGGGCGCAAGAGCGGGTGGCGCCTATGGCCGCTGATATCGACCACTCAAATGTCTTCCCAGAACAGCTTTGGACAGAAATGGGAGAACTTGGCCTCTTGGGTATAACTGTGGATGAAACCTATGGCGGCGCTGGAATGTCTTATCTTGCGCATACGGTTGCGATCGAAGAGATCGCTCGCGCTTCGGCTTCTGTGTCTTTGTCCTACGGTGCGCATTCGAATCTCTGCGTCAATCAGATCAAACTGAATGGCACTGAAGAGCAAAAGAAAAAGTATCTGCCAAAACTTTTGTCCGGTCAGAATGTCGGCGCGTTGGCTATGTCCGAAGCGGGGGCCGGTTCCGATGTGGTGTCTATGAAGTTGCGCGCGGAAAAGCGCAATGATCACTATCGGCTGAACGGGAATAAGTACTGGATAACCAACGGGCCTGATGCGACCACACTGGTGGTTTATGCAAAGACGGACCCGGACGCGGGATCAAAAGGGATCACGGCGTTCATCATTGAAAAGGACATGGCCGGTTTTTCAACCAGCCCCCATTTTGACAAAATGGGCATGCGCGGATCAAACACGGCTGAGTTGATTTTTGAAGATGTGGAGGTGCCGTTTGACAACGTTCTGGGTGAGGAGGGGCGCGGTGTAGCAGTACTGATGTCCGGTCTGGATTATGAACGCGTGGTGCTTGCCGGGATCGGGACCGGTATCATGGCGGCCTGTCTGGATGCAATCATGCCCTATATGGCCGAACGCAAGCAATTTGGTCAGCCAATCGGCAGCTTTCAACTGATGCAGGGCAAAATTGCGGATATGTATACGGCGATGAATTCGGCGCGTGCCTATGTCTATGAAGTCGCCAAAGCCTGTGATCGGGGTGATGTTACCCGACAGGACGCGGCGGCGTGCTGCCTTTACGCCTCGGAAGAGGCTATGAAGCAGGCCCATCAGGCTGTGCAAGCAATGGGGGGTGCCGGATTTCTCAGCGACAGCCCTGTGGCGCGCCTGTTCCGGGATGCAAAGCTCATGGAGATTGGTGCGGGCACTTCAGAAATCCGAAGAATGCTCGTTGGCCGCGAAATGATGGCGTCGATGGCCTGAACCGATGGTTTATCACACCGGATCAGGCCAGTTTGAAAATGCCCAAGGGCGCTTAGAACTTCATCACGTAAGAGACGGACAGGACAACGGGGTCGATCTTGGCTGTGCCGATGTCAGCACCGTCCAGTTCGGCATCTGTTTCGATGTCGATGTAGCGTGCAGTAAAGCGGAGCATTCCGGTATCGGTCAGCATATAGTCGACGCCCGCCTGAACCGCGAAACCCCAGGAATTATCGAGTTCCAGTTTCCCGAGCGAGCTTTTTTCTTTAAAGAAGTTGGTATAGTTGATGCCGGCGCCGATGTAGGGCTTCCACGCGCTGTTGGTCGGGAAGTGGTAGTTCAGCGACAAGGTGGGCGGCAAATGCTTGGTGCTGCCAATTTCACCAAGGCCGTCCAGCGAGATGTCGTGTTTAAACGGCGTGGCAAGCAACAGCTCAACACCAAGATTGTCACGGACGAAGTATTCGAAAGTGAAGATCGGCCGGGTGTCGTCGTCAATGTCGGCACCGGAACCAGCAAGATCACCATTATCGGATTTTGGATTGACATTGCCAACGCCGATACCGACGGTCCAGTCACCTTGAGATTGCGCGAGCGCGGGGCCTGCGACCACAGCCAATGCAGTGCTGAGCAGCAGGGCTTTAAGAGAATGAGTCATTTTACTTCTAGCCTTTTTGAATGTCGTGGCTGCGTTTTGTACCTTTGGCCGGCGTGCTGCTTTGACATGGATCAACAGCGACGCCGCGTCGCAGCACATGTTGCGCGAAAGGCACGAAACTAGTGCCGCGTTGGATATGGTTTGTCCCTGTCGCGGCACTTGCCGTGGCGGTTGGCCTCTGGGCGTTTCGTCTGGGCTGGATAGCCGCGACTTTGACGGAAACGGATGTGATCCTTGCCTATACAGCGAAGTACCTCGACACCCATGGCACGACAGCACGCGCGACAGATTGTTCGGGGCAGCCCGCGGACATCGCGGCAGTATGGATCGTGGTAACTTGCATCGCACAGGATGAAACGCGCTATGATTACCCGGTTGATCGCTTTGGGCAGCTAATACTGCTTGATGCGCAGCCTGCTGCCCCAGAGGAGCCGAAGACATGAGACGCTTACCGAGACATCGTCGCGTAAAAACGGGAGGCGGCACATGAAGCTAGCATCACAGATACTCACCGGCTCTGAGACGTATCAGGCCAACCGCACTGCGCATCTTTCCGCTCTGGAGGACGTTGCTCGTGTCGCGCGTGCGGCAGCTGAGGGAGGCGGGGAAGCCGCCCGTGCGCGCCACCTGTCTCGCGGCAAGATGTTGCCCCGCGACCGTGTGGCCGGTCTGTTGGATGCCGGTAGCCCGTTTCTTGAAATAGGGGCCACAGCGGCGCATGGCATGTACGGCGACGCGGCACCCTGTGGGGGCATGATCGCAGGCGTAGGACGCGTCGAGGGTCATGAAGTCATGATCTTGTGCAATGATTCTACGGTGAAAGGCGGCACCTACTATCCGATCAGCGTCAAAAAGCACCTGCGCGCGCAAGAGATCGCGGCAGAGAACCATTTGCCGTGCATCTATCTGGTCGACAGTGGTGGCGCGAACCTTCCCAATCAGGATGAAGTTTTCCCCGACCGAGACCATTTCGGACGTATTTTCTATAACCAAGCGCGGATGAGTGCCGCGGGCATTGCGCAAATCGCGGTGGTCATGGGTTCTTGTACGGCGGGGGGGGCTTACGTGCCGGCGATGTCGGATGTGACCATCATCGTCAAAGAACAGGGTACGATATTTTTGGCGGGGCCGCCATTGGTCAAAGCCGCAACCGGAGAGGTTGTCACGGCTGAAGATCTGGGCGGGGGGGACGTACACACACGGCTGTCGGGGGTGGCGGATTACCTGGCCGAAGATGATGCACATGCTCTTGCGTTAGCGCGCCGCGCTGTGCGCGGTTTGAACCGGACCAAGCCCGACACGGTTGCGTTTCTGCCCAGCGAAGAACCCGCGTACGATCCCGAAGAAATCCTGGGCGTTGTACCTGCCGATTTGCGAACGCCCTATGACAGCCGCGAGGTCATCGCGCGGCTTGTAGACGGATCGCGTTTTGACGAATTCAAGGCTCGCTTTGGGGAAACACTGGTCACGGGCTTTGCACATGTCAAAGGCTGCCCTGTCGGGATCATCGCCAACAACGGTGTTCTCTTCTCCGAAGCCGCACAAAAGGGTGCGCATTTTGTCGAGCTTTGTGCGCAACGGCGCATCCCGCTGGTCTTTTTGCAGAACATCACCGGCTTTATGGTTGGCCGCCAGTATGAGAACGAGGGCATCGCGCGGCACGGCGCCAAGATGGTTACGGCGGTGGCCTGTGCCAATGTTCCAAAGGTGACAATGCTGATTGGCGGATCCTTCGGTGCGGGTAACTATGGCATGGCAGGGCGCGCCTATAGCCCGCGGTTCCTGTGGACATGGCCGAATAGTCGAATATCCGTCATGGGAGGCGCGCAGGCCGCTGGTGTGCTTGCGACTGTGAAGCGCGCCGCGATCGAGCGATCGGGCGGCAGTTGGAGCGCAGACGAAGAAGCCGACTTCAAGCAGCCCACCATCGACATGTTCGAAAAGCAAAGCCATCCGCTCTATGCATCGGCGCGCCTTTGGGATGATGGGATCATAGACCCGCGCAAAAGCCGTGATGTGCTAAGCTTGTCACTGAGTGCGGCGCTGAATGCCCCAATCGAGGAGACCCGCTTTGGCGTTTTCCGCATGTAAGACTTTGGCAGGGGGCGTGTGATGCTAACGTGTGAGCAAGCACAGGCGTGCTATCCTGCTGCGATTACCTTCACTTTCGGCGACAGCGCTTCGCTGAATGCGCTGATATTGGATTTGGTCCGCACCGGTCGCAAGACAGTGACCTGTGATGCGTGGGACGCATATGCCGCGCGGGCAGAACCACTGCCGGAACCGGGTCGCGTAGATATAGCTCTCGATTGGGGCGGTATGCCGCAACTTGCCCTGCGCACTGTGGCCATCGAACGGATCAAGTTTTGCGATATGGATGCGGGTAGGATTCCGCCACAGGGTGAATTTCGTGATCTTGCGGACTGGAAGGCCGGCTACGAGGCCTATTTGCGGCGTGCGGGCCTCTTTCAGGATGATGTGCTGATGCTTGTAGAAACTTTTGAAGTCGTGGAGGATTTCAGCTGATGTCAGCGACACCCGAAACGAGGCTATTCAAGCGCATATTGATCGCGAACCGGGGTGAAATCGCCTGTCGGGTGATGGACACCGCGCAATCCATGGGGATCGAATGCGTTGCCGTTTATTCAGACGCGGACATCAGCGCCAAGCACAGAATGATGGCAGACGCTTCAGTTCATATCGGGGCGGCACAGCCCGGTGAAAGCTACCTTCGCGGTGACGTCATCGTGCGCGCGGCCCTCGACAGCGGCGCAGAGGCGATCCATCCCGGATACGGGTTTCTAAGCGAGAACCCTGAGTTTGTAGAGATGGTAAACGCGGCGGGGCTGGTCTTCATCGGACCGTCTGCAGACGCAATTCGCGCCATGGGTCTTAAAGATGCAGCCAAAGTGCTTATGGAAAAAGCCGGTGTACCGGTTGTTCCAGGGTACCATGGCCCCAATCAGGACGGAGGATTTCTAGCGCAAGAAGCCGACAAAATCGGCTATCCGGTTCTTATAAAGGCAGTCGCGGGCGGTGGTGGTAAGGGTATGCGCCGTGTGATTGCGCCTGCCGATTTCGCGCATGCGTTGGAAAGCGCCAGATCCGAGGCGCAAACAGCTTTTGGCAATGCTGATGTGTTGATCGAGAAATACGTTGAACGTCCGCGCCATATCGAGGTGCAGGTCTTCGGAGACGGAAAGCGTGCAGTGCATTTGTTTGAACGTGACTGTTCGCTGCAACGGCGTCACCAGAAGGTCATCGAAGAAGCGCCCGCACCGGGGATGACGCCGAACATGCGCGCGGCCATGGGGCAGGCTGCCGTGAGAGCTGCCGAAGCGATCGGATACAGCGGTGCGGGGACGGTGGAATTTATCGTCGACGGGGCAAATGGCCTGCGAGAAGACGGCTTTTTCTTTATGGAGATGAACACGCGTCTGCAGGTCGAACATCCTGTAACCGAAGCGATTACCGGTATTGATCTTGTGGCCTGGCAGTTGAGTGTCGCGGCGGGGGCGCCGTTGCCCTTAGCTCAGGACGTAATCACGATGAACGGGCACGCTTTTGAGGCGCGTCTTTATGCCGAAGATGTGCCCGCAGGCTTTCTGCCCGCGACGGGGCGGCTGAGCCATCTCGTCTTTCCCGAGACAGCACGTGCCGACAGCGGTGTCCGGGCTGGAGATGAGGTCAGTCCGTTTTACGACCCGATGATTGCCAAGCTGGTTGTGCACGGAGAAACACGCGCCATTGCCTTGCAAAGGCTTGGGCAGGCGCTGGGCGCATGCGAGGTGGCGGGCACTGTCACCAACCTTGGGTTTCTGGGGGCATTGGCCGCGCATGAGGGGTTTGGGCAAGGCGATTTTGATACAGGGCTGATTGAGCGGAATCTAAGTAGCCTGACCGCCGCGCCGACGCCCGAGCCGTTTCACTTTGCCATCGCTGCAATGATTGCACTCAATTTGGATGATCCCTCGGCTGACGCGGGATTCACGCTGTGGCAACCGCTTCGCCACCGCGTCACGTTGGAACATGCGGGTGATCGCAGAGAGATCTCGGTGGAACTGTCCGGACCGGACAAGCAGCTTTGGCACGTAGGCGATACGGATGTTACGGCTCTGCGTCTCGGGGGAAATTGGTTGTTTGACGGTCTGGCGGCACCGCATGCTGTGCGGCACCCGGACGCGATCACCGTTTTTGATCGTTTCGGCCTTGCGTTTGAGGTCATAGACCCCTTGGAACAAGCCACGGCAGACCTGTCTGATACCACCCGCATCGATGCGCCCATGCCCGGCGTTATCAAGTTGCTGGACGCGGAAGCTGGCCAACAGGTGACCAAGGGCACGCGGTTGGCGGTACTCGAAGCGATGAAAATGGAACATGCTCTGCTTGCCGCCCGCGACGGCATCATTGCGGAAGTCATGGTCAAGGAAGGCGATCAGGTCGTCGCAGGCGCCCCCCTGATCCGTCTGGAAGATGAGGAAAGCTGATGATCGTATTGCATCACTGCGCGCAGTCCCGCTCCATGCGGACACTGTGGTTGCTGAACGAACTGGAAGTGCCTTTTCAGGTGCGCCACTATCCCTTTGACCAAACCCTACGGCGGCCCGAGTTCCTGTCGCTGTCTCCGGCGGGGCGGGTGCCCGCGCTTGAGATCGAGGGGGAGCGCATGTTTGAAACCGGGGCTATCACGGAATACCTGTGCGAACGGTTCAGCCCTGACAGGCTGGGGCGCAGCGCGGGTAGTCCAGACCGGATGAGTTGGCTTGTTTGGGTGCATTTTGCAGAAACGCTTAGCCAGCATGTGGCGGCCCTCACGCAACAGCATGTGGCGCTTTTCGAGGATTACATGCGCAGCCCGATCATCATGAAACTCGAAGCTGCGCGGGTGAAGAAATGTTATGACGCGATTGAGGCGCGCCTGTCGACCCCGATTGAAAACCGGGACTATTTGCTGACATCCGGCTTTTCGGCGGCAGACATCTCGGTGGGGCAGGCGGTCTATATGGCGCGCCATTTTGCAAAGACCGATGATCATCCGGCGCTGACGGCGTGGTACGACCGGATTACCGACCGCGATACCTTTAAAGATGCGCTGCCGGACAGCGGCGGCATTTATACACAAGACTTTTACGCGCCTTGGCCGTTAGAGTGATTAAAACATCAGGGGAGGATGTGTGATGAGCTTGGGACCATGCGAGATTTTTGAAGTGGGGCCGCGCGACGGTCTGCAAAATGAACCAAGGCCGATTGCGTTGGCCGACAAGGTAGCCTTGATCGACCGGCTAAGCGACGCGGGGTTCGGGCGGATCGAAGTTGCAAGTTTTGTATCGCCAAAGGTGCTGCCGCAGATGGCAGACGGAGCACAGGTGCTGGCTGGCATCAAACGCCGGACGGGGACGCGATACGCGGCCCTGACACCCAATTTGCGCGGTTTTGAAGATGCACGCGCGGCCGAAGCAGACGAGATTGCCATTTTTGCCTCCGCCTCCGAAGGTTTTTCGAAAGCAAACATAAACGCGAGCATCGCAGAGAGTATCGAGCGGTTTGCGCCGATCCTGGAGGAAGCCCGCCATATCGACCTGCCGGTGCGTGGTTATGTATCCTGTGTAATCGAATGCCCATACGACGGGCCGACGGCGCCACAGAAAGTCGCCGACATTGCGGACCAGCTTTTCTCGATGGGCTGCTACGAGATCAGTCTGGGCGATACTATTGGCGCTGGAACACCCGACAGTATCGCGCGGATGCTTCTGGCGGTGCGCGACGTGGTCCCGGTTGGGCGTCTTGCGGGCCACTATCATGATACACAGGGACGTGCGATGGCGAACATCGACGCCTCTCTCAGTCTTGGTCTGCGGGTCTTTGACAGTGCGGTCGGTGGTTTGGGCGGGTGCCCCTTTGCGCCGGGTGCGGCGGGCAATGTAGCGACCGAAGCCGTGGCGGCGCATCTGGCAGCCCTCGGGTACGACACAGGACTTGATCTGGACGTCATCCAAGACGCGGCACGCTTGGCGCAGGCCTTACGTTCGACGCCTCAACCGGCAGAGTAAATCTAACTTATGTACGAGACGATTACTGTAGAGACAGATGCGCGCGGCGTTGCAACGCTGACACTTGACCGCCGCGACAAGCACAACGCGATGTCGGCGCAGATGCTGGATGACTTGACTGCTGCGGCACATGACTTGGGTTCAGATGACGCAATACGGGTCGTTGTGTTGACCGGCGCGGGTAAATCCTTTTGCGCAGGCGGTGATTTGGGCTGGATGCGCGACCAGATTGGAATGGACGCCGTCACGCGGAGTGTTGAGGCCCGCAAGCTAGCTGATATGCTGAATGCGCTGAACACGCTGCCCAAACCTCTTGTCGGTGCTTTGCAAGGTAACGCGTTTGGGGGCGGCGTTGGGCTCGCCTGTGTCTGTGATGTGGTTGTGGCGGTGTCTTCCGCCAAACTCGGACTCACCGAAACTCGGTTAGGTCTTATTCCTGCAACGATTGGTCCGTATGTCATTGCGCGTATGGGCGAAGGCCGGGCGCGACAGGTCTTCATGTCTGCGCGCATATTTGACGCACAAGAGGCCGTGGCACTGGGGATCGTGTCAAAAACCGTGTCAGCAGAGGCGCTAGAAGACGCTATAGAAGCCGAAATCCAGCCCTATCTTGATGCCGCACCCCAAGCGGTTGCTGCCGCGAAAAAACTGGTGCGCGATCTGGGCGGGAGCATTTCGCCCGAAGCGATCAACATGTCTATCGAAGCGCTGGCGGCGCGCTGGGAGAGTGACGAGGCGCAAGAAGGCATCGCTGCTTTCTTTGAAAAGCGCAAAGCTGCATGGATGACGCCGTCTTAAAGAAAAAGGCCTGCGCGGATCGCGCAGGCCTTTCAAAATTTCGATCTTTGGCGCTTACGGCAACAGCACCTTGTCGATCACATGGATCACGCCGTTGGTGGCGAGGACGTCCGCTCCTACCACGTCTGCATCGTTGACCCGCACGGCTGGCCCAAGCTTGCTGCCGGTTCCGTCGATTCGCACGGTTTTACCGTTGACGGTTGCAACATTTTGGACGCGGCCAAGCAGCTCTGCTGATTGAACCGAACCGGGCACAACGTGATATGTCAGAATGCTGACAAGCGTGTCTTTGTTTTCTGGCAGAAGCAAGCTTTCAACCGTACCGGCGGGAAGTGCAGCAAATGCGGCATCGGTTGGGGCAAAAACTGTGAACGGGCCTGGCCCGCGCAGCGTGTCTTCCAGACCTGCCGCTTGTACGGCTGCTACGAGCGTTGTGAAGTCGCCATTTGCTGCTGCAACATCGACAATGTCATTGCCACCTGTGCCGGCGCATGCGGATACGGTCGCGAGCGCAGCAGCTGCGATTGTTGCTTTCAATGCAAAACGTCTGTTCATTTTCAGTCCTTTAAGATTGTTCCGGATACGATGGGCGGGTACGTGGGCCACCCAATCGCTTGTCATAGTCTAAT
Organism: uncultured Alphaproteobacteria bacterium; assembly: GCA_963796445.1. Classification (GTDB taxonomy): domain Bacteria; phylum Pseudomonadota; class Alphaproteobacteria; order Rhodobacterales; family Rhodobacteraceae; genus Roseobacter. Next base: position 131,308 of record CAWCLQ010000013.1, read on the forward strand.
ATACGGCGGATCAACGTGGTTGGATCAATAATGTGTTACTAAACGGTGAAATTATCCCTAAAACGCGCAGAACAGCTTTGCTGTGCTGAGACGTGGTGTAGTCTTTTCGACGCGTGTGCCCAGCCATGCCAGTCTGCTCAACCGATCTGCAACATCCGTATGCCTGGACTTCTTGCCGAAGTTCCAGTCCTCGCGGTGAACTCGCGATGAAAACGAAGCCTGCGATACCTCGGCGCTATAGGGTCAAAACCGGTTTGCTCGGTGGATCAATGCCAACTGTTAACGGCACATACGTCACAATTCTACCAATCCTTGCTGGAACTCGCACGCACAGACTAAGTCAATTCAGCGCATATTACTGATTTCAAAGCCGCATTGCTTTGAAATTAGCGTAACAGGAACCCGACCTGCGGCAGTTTTTCCCGCCTGCGCTCGGTTGACCCTGATGGCCCACAGGCGTAGACCTAACCAAGCCTCACTCGCCGCGGGGCAGCACGGGGCATTTAGCTCCGGAAGACAGAAGGAGCCATCCCTTGGATGAGATGCTACGGGAATACCTGCCGATCCTAGTTTTCTTGGCCGTGGCCATAGGACTTGGACTTGTTTTGATACTCGCCGCCGTCGTGTTGGCGGTGCGCAATCCGGACCCCGAAAAGGTTTCCGCATACGAATGTGGTTTTAACGCGTTCGATGATGCGCGGATGAAGTTCGATGTACGGTTTTATCTGGTGTCGATCCTGTTCATTATATTCGATCTCGAGATCGCCTTTCTGTTTCCATGGGCCGTTGCCTTCAAAGACATAAGCATGGTCGGTTTCTGGTCGATGATGGTTTTCCTGGGCGTTTTGACGATTGGCTTTGCCTACGAGTGGAAAAAAGGAGCGCTGGAATGGCAGTAGCTGCTGGAACATATGATGCGGGAGCCGATCGCGAGGTCGCAACGCAGGACTTGAACCGCGAACTGCAAGACAAGGGCTTTTTGCTGACGTCTACCGAAGACATCATCAACTGGGCGCGCACCGGCAGCCTGCACTGGATGACGTTTGGTCTTGCATGTTGTGCGGTCGAAATGATGCATACCGCCATGCCGCGCTATGACATGGAACGCTTTGGAACAGCACCGCGCGCCAGCCCGCGCCAGTCAGACCTTATGATCGTGGCCGGTACGCTGACCAACAAGATGGCGCCCGCGCTGCGCAAGGTTTACGACCAGATGCCAGAGCCCCGTTACGTAATTTCCATGGGTTCCTGCGCCAATGGAGGCGGATATTACCACTATTCCTACAGCGTCGTACGCGGGTGCGACCGCATCGTTCCGGTCGACGTTTACGTGCCAGGATGCCCGCCTACAGCAGAGGCCCTGCTGTACGGAATTATGCAGCTACAACGCAAGATCAGGCGCACAGGCACCATCGTCCGGTAAGCGGGCAGGTGCGCACAAGCGCAACAAGAGAGGACCCCGATGTCTGACCCCTTACAAGAGCTAGGCACTTATATCGAAGCAAAGCGCACAGATTGTGTTCTTGGTTGGGATATAAGTCACGGCGAATTGAATATCGATGTGACGCCATCCAATATTGTCGGCCTTGTGGAGTTTCTCAAAACCGATGCAAGTTGCCGGTTTTCCACGCTCGTGGACATTACGGCCGTTGATTACACGGGCCGCGCGAAACGCTTTGACGTCGTCTATCATTTTCTTTCGATGTACCAAAACCACCGTGTTCGTCTGCGTGTAAGCATTCGGGAAGATCAGATGATACCCTCTGTCATTTCGGTACATCCTTCGGCAAACTGGTTCGAGCGTGAAGTCTTTGACATGTTCGGTATTCTGTTTTCAGGCCATCCTGATCTGCGCCGTATCCTCACCGATTACGGATTTCGCGGCCACCCGCTGCGCAAGGATTTTCCGACAACAGGCTATACCGAGGTACGGTACGACGAGGCGCAAAAGCGCGTGGTCTACGAGCCGGTCAGCCTTGTTCAAGAGTATCGTCAGTTCGATTTCATGAGCCCGTGGGAGGGTGCGGAATACATTCTGCCCGGCGACGAAAAAAAAGAAGCCTGAACGCGTGACCGGCGTGGCTTCATATCCTCATGTTGACGATGCAGTCGACGGGCGCTTTGCGTCGGTTGATCTTTTGTTCTTTGTGTTTGGGGCGCAAACGGCAGGCACAACATGGCTGAGCCACTATTTCAAACCGCATCCGAACGTCTCAGTCCCTGAATGGAAAGAGTACGGATATTGGAACATGGCGAAGGGGCGACCGCACGCGCCATGTATGTTGCGTGTGCAAGCCGAACGCCGGAATACTGAAAGTGTGCTATGCAAACTCGTGGCGCGGTTGCCGTCTGAATCGCTGAAAAGCGAGGCGCTATGCTGATGCCTGCTGATTTTGTTTGTCGTGGAATCACCCGGCGCTTGGCAGTGTCTTGCGGCAGGAAAGGGGTGATCTGATGGAAGGTATATTTTGGCTCGTCTTTACCGTTTTGACGGTGATCCCGCTGCTCAAGTTGCTACCGCATTTCGGCATCAACAAGTATTGGGCGCTGGCCTGCATTATTCCGCTTGGCGCGTTGGGGTTGATTTGGTGGATGAGCATCAAGCTGCAAGAGTTGGAGAGACGGTGATGGGGGCTGTTTTTGACAAGCCAGCACAGTCGGGATCTAATTTCTCCCTGTGCGGAGAAAGCACTGTGGTAGGGGCGGCTGCCCAGCCACAATTCTCGACGCGGGAGGTGTCAGTCTGATGGACGGATCGCAAAAAGCCCATGATGCGATGAACGATCTGCACGCGGCGGCGCGGGCTTATGGTGATGCGGTGTATTTTGCCCGCGCGGATGTTTTCGAAGATCTGTGCCATGAGCGCTTTCAAATGACGCTGATCGAAAACGGTGAGGCGACATTCTGGGACAAAACCGCCTATCTGGCGCGCGTGCGGGGGCGTACTGCATTTCCGGCGCCTGCGTCATATGAAATTCTGAGCATCGATCATGCTGGCGGCGATATTGCACGGGTACACCTTACCGTAGATGTACCTCCTGTGCGTTATGAAGATCACTTAGGCTTCGTCCGTGTGGACGGGGCATGGAAACTATTGACCAAGGTGTTCCGTACAGCGGCACACCTGGAAGGGGAGTAAAGACCATGATGGACGGCTCCAAAGGCTTTGAAGACGCTTTAACCGGCGAACAGAAAATCCGTAACTTCAACATTAACTTCGGGCCGCAACACCCGGCGGCACATGGTGTCTTGCGCCTTGTGCTGGAGCTTGACGGAGAAATCGTCGAGCGATGCGATCCGCACATTGGATTGCTGCACCGTGGCACCGAAAAGCTGATGGAGAGCCGGACATATCTGCAAAACCTGCCGTACTTTGACAGGCTCGACTATGTGGCACCAATGAACCAGGAACATGCCTGGTGTCTTGCCATTGAAAAGCTGACAGGTGTTGAAGTGCCGCGCCGTGCGTCGCTGATCCGCGTGCTGTTTTGCGAGATTGGCCGCGTTCTGAATCATATTCTGAACATCACTACACAGGCTATGGACGTCGGCGCGCTTACGCCACCGCTCTGGGGCTTTGAAGAGCGTGAAAAGCTGATGGTCTTCTACGAACGCGCCTGTGGTGCGCGTTTGCATGCCGCTTATTTCCGCCCCGGAGGGGTCCATCAGGACCTGCCGGACGGTCTGTTGGATGACATCGAAACCTGGGCAACTGAATTTCCGCGAGTGATTGCCGATATTGACGGACTGCTGACTGAAAACCGCATTTTCAAGCAGCGCAACGCGGATATCGGCGTTGTGACCGAAGAGGAAATCCTCGAATACGGGTTCTCTGGCGTGATGGTGCGGGGCTCTGGCCTTGCTTGGGATTTGCGTCGCGCGCAGCCTTATGAATGCTACGACGAATTTGATTTCCAGATACCCGTAGGTAAGAACGGTGACTGTTACGATCGGTATCTTGTGCGGATGGAAGAAATGCGCCAATCCGTGTCCATTATCCATCAGGCCGTTGCGAAACTGCAGGAACCGGAAGGCCAAGGCGATATTCTCGCCCGCGGCAAGATCACACCGCCCAGCCGGTCGGATATGAAAACGTCGATGGAAAGCCTCATCCATCACTTCAAGCTGTATACCGAAGGCTTCCATGTGCCGGCGGGCGAAGTCTATGTCGCCGTTGAAGCCCCGAAAGGTGAGTTTGGTGTTTATCTGGTCGCAGATGGCACCAACAAGCCGTACCGGTCTAAAATTCGTGCTCCGGGCTTTTTGCATCTGCAGGCGATGGATCATATGTCGCGCGGTCACCAATTGGCTGATGTGGCTGCGATCATCGGGACCATGGACGTGGTCTTTGGGGAGATCGACCGCTGATGTTCCTTATCGCCTCGGGTTTCGTGCTCGTCTTTTTGCTGTCTTACTGGATAAGTGCCCGCGTCGGTGCGAAACGCCAGTCGGCTGCTTTTGGACTGACCGCCGGGGTGATCTTTTATGTTGTAATGCTAGCGCTTTATCTGGTCGGGCTTACGACCTGGGCACGCGCTAAGCTCATCGCGTTTATGAATACAGAAATGCCAATGCTGGTCGAACAGGTCATGGACCGTGTGGACCGGGTAACACTTATCCAGGATACTATCTGATGCTTCGTCGCCTTCATCCCGATCAACCAGACAGCTTCGCCTTCACACCCGAGAATCAGGCATGGGCAGAAGGCCAGATCACCAAATACCCCGAAGGGCGTCAGGCATCTGCGATTATCCCGCTGTTGTGGCGCGCGCAGGAGCAAGAAGGATGGCTGTCCAAACCGGCGATTGAGCACGTGTCGGATATGTTGGGTCTTAGCTATATTCGTGGGCTGGAAGTGGCGACATTCTACTTCATGTTCCAGTTGCAACCGGTGGGGGCCATTGCGCATATTCAGGTTTGTGGCACGACATCCTGCATGATCTGTGGTGCCGAAGATCTGGTTGCAGTGTGTCAGGAAAAGATAGCACCAAACCCGCATCAGGTGTCAGCCGATGGGAATTTTTCGTGGGAAGAGGTTGAATGTCTCGGCTCGTGTTCGAATGCACCCATGGCGCAGATCGGCAAGGATTATTACGAAGACCTGACCGCCGCGCGCATGGGCGAGATCATCGATGAATTGGCGGCGGGCAAAGTGCCGGTGCCTGGACCGCAGAATGGTCGCTATGCTGCTGAACCGCTTAAGGGTCTGACATCATTAACAGAATATGATAGTGGCAAGACGCAATACAATGCCTCTGCTCAGCTTGCCGTTGACATTGGCGATACGGTCAAGCGCATAGATGGCACCGAGGTGCCCTTGACGATGCCGTGGCAGGGTGCGAATGAAAACGCGGCCCCCACGCCCAAAAAGGCAAAGAAATCGGCCGCGAAAAAGCCAGCATCCAAGGCTGAACCGACTGCAGTACCAGCAGGCGCGCAACCGGACGCCCTGAAAGGTCCGCGCGAAGAAGGTGCCGATGACCTCAAGCGGATCAGCGGCGTCGGGCCGAAGCTGGAAGGCGTGTTGAACGGGATCGGCATTTACCATTTCGACCAAATTGCTAGCTGGACGGACGCTGAGGTCTCATGGGCCGATCAGAACCTCGTCGGCTTTAAGGGCCGTGTCAGTCGGGATGATTGGGTCGGGCAGGCAAAAGCGCTTGCGGAGAAACAGACGTGAGAAATTTTCCACCGGGCGGAAAAAGTCGATATCTATAGATATTGATTGCGTAAAAAACCGAAAGAGAGGCCTTCATGGATAAAAGAAACGCGAAGATGGAATTGGCACTGGGAAGCTGGCTGGCTGCTTTTGCCGTCGCCACGCTTGCAGGAACTTTGTTGTGGGTTCTGGGCGGCTGGGGCTTTTTGCAGGGCGCCTTTGTTGGTTTTCTGGTCTTTGTTGTCGTGGGCGGTGTCTTGAGCTGGATGATGACGCGGCCTTTGCCGGGGCCGAATGAATTAAACCTGACCACGCCGCCGGTGCCTTCTGCATCAGCGCCCACGTCCACTGCTCCGAAGGCCGGTGCGCCCAAAGCTGCGGCACCGGTGGCCGCACCGGCACCAGTCGCTGCAAAATCGGCGCCGAAAAAGAAACCAGCGGCGAAGAAACCCGCCCCTGCAGCACAGGCAACACCAGCCGCCGCATCGGGTGATCGGCCTGCAATGATGCTTGATGCGCCAGAGGGAGGCCAGGCGGATGATCTCAAAAAGATCAGCGGTGTCGGGCCAAAGCTTGAACAGACGCTCAACGAGCTGGGCATCTGGCACTACGAGCAGGTGGCAAAGCTGAAAAAGAAAGATATCGCGTGGGTCGACGAGCGCCTGCGTTTCAAAGGACGTATCGAACGAGATGATTGGGTCGGTCAGGCAAAAGCCTTGGCCAAAGGCAAGGACTGACCTTTACACGGAGAAGCTAGGAGGCTTCATGAGTGCGCAAGAGAAAACAGCCGAGGCACGGGACCGTGCCTTGGCTGCCAAAGGACGGATGGTCAGCCTCGTGATTGTGGGCACAGTTGTGCTTTGGCTGATCTCGCTGTGGTTAGCGCCCAAGCTAGGGCTGACGACGCGGCATTCCATACTCATCGATCTCTTCGCCCTGGCGGCCCTTGCGTGGTCGTTCATCGTCTCGTGGCAATTAAAACGTGCGCGCCAAGCTGCGCGCGACGACAGCTAAAAGGGGAAGCGGCATGCTTCAGGACAAAGATCGCATCTTTACCAATATCTACGGTATGCACGACCGCACGCTGAAGGGCGCGCAGATGCGTGGCCATTGGGATGGGACCGCCGATATCATCAAAAAAGGTCGCGACTGGATCGTTGACGAGATGAAAGCATCTGGTTTGCGTGGACGGGGTGGCGCGGGCTTCCCAACCGGCCTCAAGTGGTCGTTCATGCCCAAGGAAAGCGACGGTCGTCCTGCCTATCTGGTGGTGAACGCTGACGAATCCGAGCCGGGCACCTGCAAAGACCGAGAGATCATGCGCCACGACCCGCATACGCTGGTCGAAGGCTGCTTGATCGCGTCCTTCGCGATGAATGCGCATGCTTGCTACATTTACATACGTGGTGAATACATCCGCGAAAAAGAAGCGCTGCAGGCCGCAATTGACGAGGCCTACGACGCTGGTCTAGTCGGTAAAAACGCGGCAGGCTCTGGCTGGGACTTTGATATATACCTGCATCATGGCGCGGGGGCATACATCTGCGGTGAAGAGACCGCCTTGCTCGAAAGCCTTGAAGGCAAAAAGGGTATGCCACGTATGAAGCCGCCATTTCCGGCGGGGGCGGGCCTTTATGGCTGTCCGACAACGGTCAATAACGTGGAATCAATTGCAGTTGTGCCAACAATCTTGCGGCGGGGAGCTGAATGGTTTTCAGGCTTTGGCCGCCCGAACAATGCAGGCACGAAGCTTTTCGCCATCTCAGGCCATGTGAACAACCCTTGTGTTGTGGAAGAGGCCATGTCGATCAGCTTTGAAGAGTTGATCGAAACGCATTGCGGCGGCATCCGTGGCGGCTGGGAGAACCTCAAGGCGGTGATCCCCGGTGGTAGCTCGGTGCCGATGATCCCCGGCAAAGAGATGAAAGATGCGATCATGGATTTCGATTACCTGCGCGAACAACGCTCTGGCCTTGGCACGGCGGCGGTGATCGTGATGGATAACTCGACCGATGTAATCAAGGCGATCTGGCGCTTGTCGAAGTTCTACAAGCACGAAAGTTGCGGGCAATGCACGCCCTGCCGTGAAGGCACCGGCTGGATGATGCGCGTGATGGACCGCTTGGTGACCGGCGAGGCGGAGCCTGAAGAGATCGACATGCTGCTTGATGTAACCAAACAGGTCGAAGGCCATACGATCTGTGCTTTGGGCGATGCGGCCGCGTGGCCAATCCAAGGCCTCATCCGGCACTTCCGCGACGAGATCGAGGATCGCATCAAGCACAAGCGTTCGGGCCGCGTGTCAGCGGTGGCGGCGGAGTGATTGAAGCATGGGCATTCATGATGGCTCCAGCATTCGCGGTCGCTTCGGTGCCTTTCGCCGGACTGGCTGTTTGGCGGCTCCGTCGGGATGGTTACGCACGGGACATCAGGGACTTGTGCGCACTGTAACGGGCGCGATGGCCGCTGGGAGCGTTTTAGCGTCTTTGGCAATTCTATGTTATCAGTGTTTTTCGGTGGGTTTCCGTCATCAGGGCTGTCTTGGGGCCATTGGCGTTTGCGTGTTGGGGTTACTGATTACAGCAGCAGCATTTTGGCTGGCGGTGAAGCCTTGGCCCGCGCCACGGAGCTTTCAGGAGAGGCATAGATGATGCACCTTGCAGAACTCAACGTAGGTCGCCTTGCCGCCCCCACGTATGACCCGCGGGTGGCGGAGTTCATGGCAAACCTCGACCGGATTAACGGTCTGGGCAAACGCATGCCCGGCTTTGTCTGGATGATGGAAGGTTCGGGTGAACCGGGCACGGGAAACACCGAGAATGCAATTGGAGATGACCCGCAATCGGTCGCGAACCTGACCGTTTGGGAAAGCGTGAAACACCTTGAAACCTATGTCTGGGGCACGATCCACAAGCAATTCTATGACCGTCGTCAGGAATGGTTCGAAGTGCTGGGCGAGATGCATTTCGTGATGTGGTGGGTGCCAGTGGGGCATGAACCTACGCTCGATGAAGCTTTGGAGCGACTGGAACATCTGAAAGAAAACGGCGACAGCGATCATGCCTTCGGCTGGTCGTACCTGAAAGACGCCAAAATGTGGAAGGACAACCGGTGCGGACCGGTTGCAGCGGAATAACAAGATGCGTTTTGCAGCCCCTCTTATGATTGCAGCCCTTGCGCTGACGGCCTGCGGGCCGGACGAAGATGACATCCTGTTCGATGGGCAGTTTTTCCGCACAAAGATCGATACAGATCGCGGTAGCCGCGAGGAATTCACGGTTTCTGTACAGCCGGTATCGGCATCGCTCGTCGGTGCGCGTGAAGCGGCGCGTTACGAGGCGACGGTGTACTGCGTCAATCGCTATGGAAGTTCTGCAATCGACTGGGACGTCGGGCCGGACAGTCCTGATGAGGCGCTGACCATTCAGGATGACAAGCTCCTTCTAAAGGGGACTTGCCCGCAATGAACATGTCCGAGACACACCCGCATATCAGCGCCTGTTATTGCATATCGACTGGTGGTTTTGCCACATTCCGAGCAGCAACTGCACAGGATAATGGAGAGACAGGATGTATAGGGTGATGATGGCGAGCGCTGTAATGTCAGTAGCTTTGGCACAGGGTGCTTTGGCACAATCTGGTTTGCGTGACGAACGTGACCTCGACGAGGGGCTTTACGTTATCGGGCTGGCACAGGAAATCAAGAAGAAGTGCCCTGATATTGCGAGCCGGAAGTTCCAAAGGACGCTTGAAGTACTAAAATTACGCAATCGCGCGCTGCAGCTGGGGTATACCGAAGATGAAATCAGAGCTCATGTGAAATCTGATGCGGAAAAGGCCAGATTGCGTGAACGTGCGGCCGAATACATGAAGTCAAAAGGCCTCACACAGAACAGGGATGGCTATTGCGCTCTCGGGCGTTTGGAAATGGAAAAGAAATCAAGCGTGGGCGCGTTGTTGCGCCCCGACGACTGATGTTGGACGTAAGCGCGGCCGCCGGTGTGCGGTTGCAGGATGAAGGCGAAAAAAATGAGTGATCTGCGTAAGGTAGTCATTGACGGGAACGAGGTTGAAGTGGATGGGGCGTTGACGCTCATTCAGGCCTGTGAAGAAGCAGGCGTGGAAATCCCGCGTTTTTGCTATCACGAGCGTCTGACAATTGCGGGCAACTGCCGCATGTGTCTGGTCGAAGTCGTTGGCGGCCCTCCCAAACCTGCAGCCTCCTGTGCGATGCAGGTCAAGGACCTGCGCCCCGGTCCCGAAGGCCAGGCTCCCGTGGTCAAGACAAATTCGCCCATGGTCAAGAAAGCGCGCGAAGGTGTGATGGAGTTTTTGCTTATCAACCATCCGCTGGACTGCCCGATTTGCGATCAGGGCGGGGAATGCGACCTGCAGGATCAGGCGATGGCTTATGGGGTAGATTTCTCGCGCTACCGCGAACCCAAGCGTGCCACCGAGGATCTGGATCTTGGGCCGCTGGTTGAAACCCATATGACACGCTGCATTTCCTGTACGCGCTGCGTGCGGTTCACGACAGAAGTCGCCGGCATTCACCAGATGGGTCAGACGGGCCGTGGCGAAGACGCCGAGATTACCTCTTATCTTGGCCAAACGCTCGATAGCAACTTGCAGGGCAATATCATTGATTTGTGCCCGGTTGGCGCTTTGGTCTCAAAGCCTTATGCCTTTACGGCGCGCCCGTGGGAGCTGACCAAAACCGAAAGCATTGATGTAATGGATGCGTTGGGTTCGAACATTCGCGTGGATACTAAGGGGCGCGAAGTCATGCGCTTTTTGCCACGCAACCACGACGGTGTGAACGAAGAGTGGATTTCAGACAAGACGCGCTTTGTCTGGGACGGTCTGCGCCGCCAGCGTCTGGACCGGCCTTATGTGCGCAAAGATGGCAAACTGAAACCGGTCAGCTGGCCCGAAGCTTTGCACGCAGCGGCTGCGGCAATGAAGGGCAAGAAACTGGCTGGCCTTGTGGGCGATCTGGCACCGGTTGAGGCCGCTTTCGCGCTTAAGCAGCTGATCGAAGGGCAAGGGGGCATTGTGGAATGCCGTACCGATGGTGCCAAGCTGCCAGCAGACAATCGGTCTGGGTATGTGGGTACTGCAACAATCGAAGACTTGGACACCGCTTCTGCCGTGATGCTGATCGGTGCGAACCCTGCGGTCGAAGCGCCGGTGCTCAATGCTCGGATCCGCAAAGCATGGACAAAGGGCGCGAATGTCGGATTGGTCGGCGAAGCCGTTGATCTAACCTATGAATATACTCATCTGGGTACGGATCGCGCAGCGCTTTCGAAGCTGATGGAAGACGACCAAAGCAGTATTGAAGACAAAGACACCGTGGTGATTGTGGGCGCTGGCGCGCTACGCGAAGCGGATGGTGCGGCTGTTCTCGCCGAAGCGATGGCCTTTGCAGAAAAAACCAAGTCTAAGTTCATGGTACTGCATACGGCGGCGGGACGCGTTGGCGCGCTGGATATTGGTGCGGTAAACGATGGCGGTATGGATGCAGCATCGCAGGCCGAAGTTATCTACAACCTCGGCGCGGACGAGGTCGAGATCAAAGAAGGCCCGTTTGTTATCTATCAGGGCAGCCATGGCGATCGCGGCGCGCATCGCGCCGACATCATCCTGCCCGGAGCGGCCTATACCGAAGAACCGGGGCTTTTCGTGAATACCGAAGGGCGACCGCAACTGGCGCTACGTGCAAGCTTTGCGCCGGGTGAAGCCAAGGAAAACTGGGCGATCCTGCGTGCTCTTTCCGCTGAAATGGGCGCGCAATTGCCCTTTGACAGCATCGCGGCACTGCGTCAGGCTCTTGTCAAAGAGGTGCCGCACCTCAAAAAGATCGACACCGTGCCCGAAAACGAATGGCAGCCGCTGGCGCGCGGCAAGTTGGGCAAGGCCACGTTCCAGCAGGCGGTCAGTGATTTCTACCTGACCAACCCGATTGCACGCGCGTCAGAGCTGATGGCAGAGCTGTCAGCCAACGCAAAAGCACGCAAACAAGAGGCGATGGCCGCTGAATGATGCGATTTGCATTCATATCCCCTTTGGCGCTTGCCGCGTGCGGGCCACCAGTGCCGATGGCAGAGGACTTGATCCCTGATTACCTCGGGATTGAGACAACTGTGCTGGATGTGGACCTTGTGCAGTTTAACGTTGCGATGACCAAAGCGTTAAGCGAACGCGACGTGCTGAACTACGCAGATTGTGCAGCTGCGGCATATACGCTGGACCGCGGTTTCAGTTTTGCGCGGCATTTGCGCACAAAAGTATACAAAGAGGGTGGCGTGTGGTCGGCAGATGCTGTTTACACCATCTCGCCAAACCTACCTGATGGGCTTGTCAAAATGGACGCCGAAGTCGTTGCGGCTGCCTGTCAGGAGAGCGGAATACCGATGGTGTGAGGACATATGGCTGATTTCTTTACCACTCCCGGCGGCATTGCTGTCCTGATCCTGGCGCAAGTGCTTGCGGTTGTGGGCTTTGTGATGGTGTCGTTGCTGTTTCTGGTCTACGGCGACCGCAAGATTTGGGCGGCCGTGCAGATGCGACGGGGGCCTAACGTCGTTGGTACCTTCGGACTTTTGCAGACTGTGGCTGACGCGCTGAAATATGTCGTAAAGGAAGTCGTGGTGCCTGCTGGCGCGGATAAGACCGTGTTCATGTTGGCTCCAATGACGTCCTTTGTGCTGGCGTTGCTGGCTTGGGCTGTGATCCCGTTTAACGATGGCTGGGTGCTGTCCGATATCAACGTGGCGATCCTATTTGTTTTTGCGATCTCTTCGCTTGAGGTCTACGGCGTCATTATGGGTGGTTGGGCGTCAAACTCGAAATACCCGTTCCTCGGCTCATTGCGATCTGCCGCGCAGATGATCTCTTACGAGGTGTCCTTGGGGCTTATCATCATCGGTGTGATTATCTCGACCGGTTCGATGAACTTTGGCGGTATCGTTGCTGCGCAAGATGGCCCTTACGGCTTCTTCAGCTGGTACTGGTTACCGCATTTTCCGATGGTATTTTTGTTCTTTATCAGCTGCTTGGCTGAAACGAACCGCCCACCGTTCGACCTGCCCGAAGCGGAATCCGAACTGGTTGCTGGCTATCAGGTTGAATACTCTTCTACGCCCTTCCTGTTGTTCATGGCGGGTGAATACATCGCAATCTTTCTGATGTGCGCGCTGACTTCGCTGCTGTTTTTCGGCGGCTGGCTGTCACCCATTCCGGGGCTGCCTGACGGTGTGCTCTGGATGGTCGCGAAGATGGCGTTCTTCTTCTTTCTCTTCGCGATGGTCAAGGCGATCACACCGCGTTACCGCTACGACCAACTGATGCGTCTGGGCTGGAAAGTGTTCCTGCCGTTCAGCCTCGTCTGGGTGGTCTTTGTGGCCTTTGCTGCGAAATTCGAATGGTTCTGGGGCGCCTATGCGCGCTGGGGTATGGGAGGTTGAAGTCCGTGGCAGCAGCAATCACACTTGCTGGCGCGTTGAGCGTACAACCGGCTGTTGCGGATTGCGCCTCAGCCTTTCAAAGCTGGTATGACGCTTTGCCTCCGGTAAGTGCCGAAGGAAGGAAAGACCGTTACGCGCGCGCGATGGAGTATAAGGACGGGGAACACGTTCTGGCGATATACAGCTACATTGATGAAGCCGTTTTTATGCAATTTGCACTGCAGAATAATCAGCCCGTGTCTGCGGAAATGGCAAGACGTTTCATCCTGGTTGATGATTGGTTGCGATGCGTAGAGGAACAGGGCGTGTCGCCGGACAGTCCTGATGCGGTTGCATTCATTCAAGAATTCCAAACGTCGATGGGCAAGGAACGAATTGAATTTAGGAAAGTTGCGGAGGGTTTGTTATGACACAGATCGACTATACACGCGCTGCCAAGTATTTCCTGTTGCAGGACTTCTGGGTTGGGATGAAACTGGGGTTGAAGTACTTTTTTGCGCCCAAAGCTACGCTGAACTATCCGCATGAAAAGGGGCCACTGAGCCCTCGGTTCCGGGGCGAGCATGCGTTGCGCCGCTATCCAAATGGCGAAGAGCGCTGCATCGCCTGCAAGCTGTGCGAAGCGATCTGCCCCGCACAAGCGATCACCATTGATGCCGAACCGCGTGATGACGGCAGCCGCCGCACGACGCGTTATGACATCGACATGACCAAATGCATCTACTGCGGCTTCTGTCAGGAAGCCTGCCCGGTAGATGCCATCGTAGAAGGCCCGAACTTTGAATTCGCGACGGAAACGCGTGAAGAGCTTTACTACGACAAAGACAAACTGCTCGCCAATGGCGAGCGCTGGGAAGCGGAAATTGCCCGCAATCTCGAATTGGATGCACCCTACAGATGAGTGATGACAAGAACTCCTTTGACGGCATGAACCCCTTTGCCGCGATGATGACGCAAGCGCAGGAGATGGCCAAAACCTTCCCCGCGATGGAGGCATTTACCCCGAAGGGCTTTGAGAAGATGATGGGCACAATGCCCAAGGAAATGATGGAAATGATGTTCGGCAACGCGCTGAACGAAGGTGGGCTTGATGCGCGGACGCGTATGCTGTTGACCCTTGCGGGGCTGACCATGCAGGGCGCGCAGAACGATATGGCCTTCCGACAGGCGGTACGTCACGCGTCAGAAGCGGGTGCCACCAAACAGCATATCGTTGAAACCATTGGCCAAATGTCGATGTTCGCGGGGCTGCCTGCGATGACACGCGCGCTGCAACTGGCAGAAGACGTGCTGAGTGAAGAAAAGGACGAAGAATGACAGTTTTTGCCTTTTATCTTTTTGCCGTCAGCGTGATTGCGGGAGGTTTGTTTACGGTCATAAGCCGCAACCCGGTGCATTCGGTTCTGTGGCTTATTCTGGCGTTCCTGAGTGCGGCAGGCCTATTCGTTTTGCTTGGCGCCGAATTCGTGGCGATGCTGCTTATCATCGTCTACGTGGGTGCGGTTGCGGTGCTGTTTTTGTTCGTTGTGATGATGCTGGATGTCGATTTCGCCGAACTAAAGGCTGAGATGGCAAAATATATGCCGCTTGCGTTGTTAATCGCGGTCGTCATCCTGATGCAGTTTGTGATGGCCTTTGGCGCGTGGGAAAGCAATGCAGCCGCCGAGGGCCTGCGCGCCCAAGTGACACCGGTTGACCGCCACAACACCGAGGCCTTGGGGCTGATCCTATACGACCAGTATTTCCTGCTGTTCCAATTGTCGGGTCTGATCCTTTTGGTCGCAATGATCGGTGCAATTGTTCTGACGCTGCGCCACCGCTCGGACGTCAAACGGCAAGATGTGATCGCGCAAATGATGCGTGATCCCGCCAAAGCAATGGAATTGAAAGACGTGAAGCCGGGGCAGGGATTGTAAGCAGATGGTGAACGGTAATTACATATCGGGGGTGCTGCCATTGGCTGTCATATTCACCTGTCAGACATTGCCCGTTTCAGCGGAAACGGAAATGGAGCGGGAAATTAAAGGGGTCGATAACCGCTATGCGATTGCAAGTGAGCATTTCGGCGACGGGAAGGTGCAAATGCATACCCGCTCGGATGCTAACGGCGGCAGCATACATCAGATATACAGCTTCAGTTGTGTCGATGAGACGTTTGAATTGATCTTCGAAGGCGACAGCGCGCCGGAAAACTTTCCGGTAGACGACCACGTTCACGCAGGAGACGCGTTTGAACGCGAGGCGCCCGTCGCTTCTTTGGCAGCACATGCCTGCGAGGAGCACGACTATCCACTGCTGGGTTGGGAATGGTGAAAAATGATTGGACTTGAACACTACCTGACGGTGGCTGGGACACTTTTTGTTATCGGCATCTTTGGGCTCTTTCTGAACCGGAAGAATATCATCATCCTGCTGATGAGCATTGAATTGATGCTTTTGGCAGTGAACATCAACCTTGTCGCCTTCTCCAGCTTTCTGGGGGATTTGGTGGGGCAGGTCTTTACACTCTTTGTTCTCACGGTCGCTGCGGCTGAAGCAGCGATCGGACTGGCCATTCTGGTCTGTTTCTTCCGTAACCGCGGCACCATCGCGGTCGAAGATGTCAACGTGATGAAGGGCTGAAGAAATGCCTGAAGCAGGATATTCGACAAAAACAGGCTTTGTTAATCGGAATGAACAAGTCGTGATTAGAAATACAGGGCTGGACGGCACGGACCACGGACAGAAGGTTTACCAGATGGCATGTGCGCACTGTGGCCAGGTCTATGGTGCCAACGGCACTGATTGCCATTTACGTAAGTGTCCGAATTGTCAGAGCGGCGCGCGCGGATTGGAGTTTAACTAATGGAAACGATAATCCTCTTTGCCCCGCTTGTTGGCGCATTAATCTGCGGCTTCGGTTGGAAAATTATGGGCGAGACGGCGGCGTGCTGGTTTGCGACCGGCATGCTGTTTTTGTCGGCAATTCTGTCATGGACGGTATTTGTTCACTTTGACGGCACGACCGAGCAGATCCAGATCCTGCGGTTTATCGAAAGTGGTACGCTGAGCACGGATTGGTCGATCCGGCTGGACCGTTTGACGGCCATCATGTTGATCGTCATCACCACAGTGTCCAGCCTCGTGCACCTTTATTCCTTCGGCTACATGGATCATGACCCGCAGTGGAAAGACGGCGAAAGCTACAAGCCACGTTTTTTCGCGTATCTGTCGTTCTTCACCTTTGCGATGTTGATGCTGGTAACGGCAGATAACCTTGTGCAAATGTTCTTTGGCTGGGAAGGCGTAGGTGTCGCATCTTACTTGCTGATCGGTTTTTACTATCGCAAGCCGAGTGCGAATGCGGCGGCGATCAAGGCGTTCGTGGTCAACCGCGTAGGAGATTTCGGTTTCGCTCTGGGTATCTTCGCGCTGTTCTTCCTGACCGACAGCATCAATTTTGACGACATTTTTACAGCAGCGCCCGAATTGGCCGAAACGCAGCTTAGCTTTCTTTGGACAGAGTGGAATGCCGCGAACCTGATTGCGATGCTGCTGTTCATCGGTGCCATGGGCAAGTCGGCGCAATTGCTTTTGCACACGTGGCTGCCTGACGCCATGGAAGGGCCAACGCCCGTGTCTGCGCTGATCCACGCCGCGACTATGGTAACGGCTGGCGTATTCCTTGTGTGCCGTATGTCGCCAATCATGGAATTCGCACCTGAGGCCACGGCATTCATCACCGTGCTCGGGGCGACAACAGCATTCTTTGCCGCAACCGTTGGGCTGGTACAGACCGACATCAAACGCGTGATCGCCTATTCAACCTGTTCGCAGCTGGGATACATGTTCGTGGCGGCAGGTGTTGGCATGTATTCGGCGGCCATGTTCCACCTTTTCACCCACGCGTTCTTCAAGGCGATGCTGTTTTTGGGGGCCGGGTCGGTCATCCACGCGATGCACCACGAACAGGACATGATGAACTATGGTGGGCTGCGCAAAAAGATCCCCTATACCTTCTGGGCGATGATGATCGGCACGCTGGCCATTACCGGCGTGGGCATCCCTGTCTGGATTTTGACGCTGGGCGACATTCCGATCGGCTTTGCCGGGTTCCAGTCGAAAGACGCGATTGTTGAATCGGCTTTTGCTGCGGGATCAATGTACGGCTTCTGGGCGCTGGTGATTGCGGCACTCTTTACCAGTTTCTATAGCTGGCGTCTGATGTTCCTGACGTTCTTTGGCACGCCGCGTGGTGACAAACACACACACGATCATGCACACGAAAGCCCGATGGTGATGATTATCCCGCTGGGCGTGCTGGCGCTTGGTGCGATCTTTGCCGGTATGGTCTGGTACAACTCTTTCTTCGGTCACACGGATAAGGTCGCGAAGTTCTACGGTATTCCTTATGCCGAAGCGTCAGAGCATGGAGAAGAGGGCGCGCAGGGCGACGATCATGCAACCGAAAGCCATGGCGACGATCACGCGGATGAAGGCCACGGCGACGCATACGGCAAAGAAGGCGAGCATCACTACGTCTTTGCGGGCCAGCCAGGTGAAGGTGCCTTGTATATTGCACCGGATAACACGTTGCTGGATGACGCGCATAAGGTCCCATACTGGGTGAAAACATCGCCGTTCGCGGCCATGCTACTGGGCTTTCTGGTCGCATATTGGTTCTACATCGTGAACCCTGAATTGCCCAAGCGTCTGGCCGAAAACCAGCGTCCTTTGTACTTGTTCCTCAAAAACAAGTGGTATTTTGATGAGCTTTACGATGTGATTTTCGTCAGACCCGCCAAGTGGATCGGCAGCTTTTTGTGGAAGCGCGGTGACGGGGATGTCATTGACGGCAGCCTTAACGGGATCGCTATGGGCATCATACCCTTCTTCACGCGTCTCGCTGGACGTGCGCAATCGGGCTACATCTTTACCTATGCCTTCGCGATGGTCATCGGCATTGCAATCCTTATCACGTGGATGACGCTGTCGGGAGGAGCAAACTAATGGATAACCTCCTGTCGATAGTTACCTTCATTCCCGCATTAGCTGCGCTGATCCTGTTGGTGTTCTTGCGCGGTGACGATGAGGACGCAAACCGTAACGCCAAATGGGTGGCGATGTTTGCGACGTCAGCCACTTTCCTGGTGTCGCTGTTTATTCTGGCGGGCTTTGATCCGCAGGACACGGGCTTTCAGTTTGTGGAAGAGCGTGACTGGCTGCTTGGGCTTCAGTACAAAATGGGCGTCGACGGCATCTCGGTTCTATTCGTGATGCTGACCACCTTCATGATGCCATTGGTCATTGCTTCGTCGTGGAATGTGACCCACCGCGTCAAGGAATACATGATTGCCTTCCTGCTGCTTGAGACACTGATGCTGGGTGTTTTCATGGCGCTTGATCTGGTGCTCTTCTACCTGTTCTTCGAAGCAGGGCTGATCCCAATGTTCCTGATCATTGGCATCTGGGGTGGGGCGAACCGGATCTACGCAAGCTTCAAGTTCTTCCTTTATACTTTCCTCGGCTCTGTATTGATGCTTGTGGCGATGGTGGGTATGTTCGCCGACGCGGGCACCACGGACATCGAAATGCTGTTGCAGCATCAGTTCACCTTTGCGGATTTCTCAATCCTCGGGGTGCAGATTGTTGGCGGTATGCAGACGCTGCTGTTTCTGGCCTTCTTTGCGAGTTTCGCGGTCAAGATGCCGATGTGGCCCGTCCATACTTGGCTGCCTGATGCACACGTTCAGGCGCCGACGGCAGGTTCTGTCGTGCTTGCTGCGATCTTGCTCAAGCTTGGTGGCTACGGCTTTATCCGATTTTCGCTGCCCATGTTCCCCGTAGCGGCCGAGATTTGGTCACCGATGATCTTGTGGATGTCCGCCATTGCCATTGTCTACACATCGCTTGTGGCGCTCGTTCAGGAAGATATGAAAAAGCTAATCGCTTATTCTTCTGTGGCGCATATGGGCTTTGTCACGATGGGTATTTTCGCGGCAAACCAGCAGGGTGTGGATGGTGCGATCTTCCAGATGATAAGCCATGGCTTTATATCGGGCGCTCTCTTTCTGTGTGTCGGTGTGATCTATGATCGGATGCACACGCGCGAGATCGACGCCTACGGAGGGCTGGTCAACCGGATGCCAGCCTATGCGCTGATTTTCATGCTGTTTACGATGGCTAATGTGGGCTTGCCGGGTACATCCGGTTTCGTGGGCGAATTCCTTACGCTAATGGCGGTCTTCCAGGTCAACACTTGGGTCGCGGCAGTGGCAACAACAGGTGTGATTTTCTCGGCAGCTTACGCGCTCTGGCTCTACCGCCGTGTCGTGATGGGTGACCTCATCAAGGAAAGCCTCAAGTCAATTACGGATATGACCCCGCGCGAGCGTTGGATTTTTGCACCGCTCGTGGCGATGACGCTGCTGTTGGGTGTGTATCCTGCACTCGTGCTGGATATGACCGGCCCTGCTGTGGCCGCGCTGGTTGCAAATTATGATACGGCACTGGCCGCGGCAGAAGCTGCAAGCCAGCTGGCATCGAACTAAAGGACGGATACCATGACTTCCGCTGATCTGACCCTCATCCTGCCGGAAATTATCCTATCGCTCTATGCGATGGGGATGCTGCTGGTCGCTGTCTATACCACAAAAGACGCCCTTGCTTCGACGCTGGTCTGGCTCACCGCGGGCCTGATGGTGGTGCTGGGCGCATGGATTGCCGTCCACGGCTCGGGGACCAACGTAGCCTTCAACGGTATGCTGATCGAGGATGGGTTCTCCCGCTTTGCCAAGGTCACCATCCTGTTTTCTGCAGCCGCCGTTCTGGTGATGTCGGAAAACTATATGAAGCAACGCGATTTGCTGCGGTTCGAATACCCATTGCTGATTGCTCTTGCAGCCGTTGGTATGATGGTAATGGTCTCGGCCGGTGATCTGATGACGCTTTACATGGGTTTAGAGCTGCAGTCTCTGGCGCTTTATGTTGTGGCGTCCCTGCGCCGTGACAGTGTTAAGTCTACCGAGGCGGGCCTGAAATACTTTGTGCTTGGCGCGCTGTCGTCGGGTCTTTTGCTGTATGGTGCGTCACTGGTTTATGGCTACGCGGGGACCACGCTGTTTTCGGGTATCATCGAGACGGCACAGCATGGTGAAGTATCGCTTGGGTTGTTGTTTGGCCTTGTCTTCCTGATCGCGGGCCTTGCGTTCAAAGTGTCTGCTGTGCCTTTCCACATGTGGACGCCGGACGTCTATGAAGGCGCGCCCACGCCCGTCACAGCCTTCTTTGCAACGGCTCCCAAAGTGGCGGCTATGGGACTTTTTGCGCGTGTGCTGCATGACGCCTTCGGCAATGCAGTCAGCGATTGGAGCCAGATCATCGCGCTTTTGTCGGTGGCTTCTATGTTCCTTGGCGCCGTTGCCGCTATTGGTCAGACAAACATCAAGCGCCTGATGGCTTTTTCGTCGATTGCGCATATGGGCTACGCTTTGATGGGTCTGGCGGCAGGCACCGTATTGGGTGTGCAGGCCATGCTGATCTACATGGCAATTTACGTCACCATGAACGTGGGTACATTTGCTTTTATTCTGATGATGGAACGTGACGGGCAGCCGGTAACAGATATCCGGGCGTTGAACATGTACTCCAAAAAAGAACCCGGTAAGGCGCTTGCAATGCTGGTCTTGCTGTTCTCGCTGGCGGGTGTGCCGCCGATGCTGGGCTTTTTCGGTAAGTTCTACGTGTTGCGCGCCGCATACGAAGGTGGCCTTGCATGGCTTGCTGTGGCGGGTGTTGTGGCATCCGTAATCGGCGCCTACTACTATCTGCGTATCGTCTTTTATATGTATTTCGGCGACGAAAGCGAAGAGGGTGTCGACGCTGGCGGATCACCTATACTGTCGGGTTTCCTTCTGGCTTCGGCTGCGATCATGATTTTGGGGATCGCTAATATGTTCGGTGTAGAAGCCGCGGCGGCTTCAGCGGCGGCAACACTTGTCAACTAGCACCTCGCCGGACGCGACACCGTGCTTTCGCGGGCTTTGTCCGCGATGATGACGTGGCCAGCGGGATACGGGCGCTTTGTGTTTGATGAGGTCGGTTCGACCCTAGACGTGTCAAAAGACATGATAGCCACGGAACCGGCACCTTTCTGGGTGATGGCGCACCGCCAAACCGCCAGTCGGGGGCGACGCGGCCGTGCGTGGATGATGCCCGAAGGTAACTTTGCAGCGACGTTGGTGTTGCGGACAGGCGATGCACCGGCGCAGATCGCGCTGCGCTCATTTGTTATGTCCTTTGCGCTACTACGCGCCTTGTTTGATGTCACAGGGCGCGATGATGCCTTTTCCCTGAAGTGGCCAAATGATGTTTTGCTCAATGGCGGCAAAGTCGCGGGCATACTGCTGGAAAGCGGTGGGGCCGGATCGGTAGCGATTGGTGTGGGCGTCAATCTTATCGCGGCACCTTGTCAAGACGAGGTGGAAGAAGGTGCCGTACGCCCTGTTTCGGTCTTGGCCGAGACGGAAGCGCATATCACGCCCGAAGCTTTTCTCGCCGTTCTGGCGGGCCACTATGCGCGCCTTGAGCAACAGTTTACGGACTTCGGATTTGAGCCCATTAGGTCAGGTTGGCTGGCCCATGCAGCACGTCTGGGTGAGGTGATAACAGCGCGCACGGGCCGCGACACGCGCACTGGCACCTTTGAGGATGTGGACCAGGACGGCCAACTTGTGTTACGCGGCGCGCGTGGCGTGGAACGCATCGCGGCGGCGGACGTCTATTTCTGATGCAGGAGGGGGCCGGATATGTTGCTGGCGATTGATTGCGGAAACACGAACACGGTTTTCTCCATCTGGGACGGAAAAGAGTTTCTGGCCACGTGGCGGACCTCGACCGAATGGCAAAGAACAGCGGACCAGTACTATGTCTGGCTCAGCACATTGATGCAGTTCCAGAAACTGGATGTGCAAATCACTGATGTCATCATCTCATCGACGGTGCCGCGTGTGGTTTTCAACCTGCGGGTTTTGTCGGATCGCTACTTTAGCACGCGCCCGATGGTGGTGGGCAAGCCTGACTGCCTGTTGCCGGTTGATGTGCGCGTAGACGAAGGCACGCAAATAGGGCCTGACCGGTTGGTGAACACGGTGGCAGGGTATGATCTTTTTGGCGGGGATCTCATCATGGTGGATTTCGGGACGGCTACCACCTTTGATGTGGTCGATACCGATGGCGCCTATGTGGGTGGCGTGATTGCACCCGGTGTGAACCTAAGTCTTGAGGCATTGCATCAGGCTGCAGCAGCACTGCCGCATGTGGATATTTCACGGCCCCAAAGGGTGGTTGGGACAAACACGGTGGCTTGTATGCAGTCGGGTGTTTTTTGGGGTTATGTCGGTCTCGTCCGTGAGATATGTGACCGGATCAAAGCAGAGCGCAATCGAGAGATGCGCGTGATATCAACGGGGGGGCTGGCCCCGCTATTCCAGCAGTCCGAGGCGCTTTTTGACGCTTTTCAGGATGATCTGACGATGCACGGGCTTGCCGTGATTTACGCATACAACAAGGATAAACTTTAAAGCATATGAGCACTGAACGTTTGATCTATCTGCCCCTCGGAGGGGCAGGTGAAATTGGTATGAACTCTTATGTCTACGGCTATGGCGCGCCCGGTGCGGAGCGTTTGATTGTCGTGGACCTTGGTGTGGCATTTCCCGATATGGATGGTAGCCCGGGCGTAGATTTGATCCTGCCCGACATCACATGGCTGAAGGAACGGCGCGACCAGATCGAAGCAGTGTTCATCACCCACGCGCATGAGGACCATGTGGGTGCGGTTGCCCATACCTACGAGGACCTGAAGGCACCGATCTATGCGCGGACGTTTACCGCTAATATCGCGCGGCGCAAGATGGAAGAACACGGGTATGGTGAGGATACGGTGAAAACCGTATCAGCATGGCCCGAGCAGGTCACCGCAGGCCCCTTCAAAGTGTCATTTCTGCCGATTTCCCATTCGATACCGGAAAGTGCGTCCTTGGTCATCGACAGCCCCGAAGGACGCGTCATTCATTCGGGTGACTTCAAATTGGATGAAACGCCGCTTGTGGGCGAGCCTTTCGACCCTGAACTTTGGGCAGAGGTCTGCAAAGACGGGGTCAAGGCGTTTATCTGTGACAGCACTAACGTGTTTTCCCAAAACCCCGGCCGGTCAGAGGCGACTTTGGGCCCGGATATCACAAAGCTGGTGCAGAATGCATCGGGCATGGTCATCGCTACGACCTTCGCGTCAAATGTGGCGCGGGTCAAAACTCTTGCTGATGCCGGTGCGCGGGCAGGGCGGTCTATTGTACTGATGGGGCGGGCGATGCGCCGGATGATCGAAGCGTCCATTGAAACCGGTGTTCTGACGGACTTCCCGAAAGTCGTGAGCCCCGAAGATGCCAAGTCTATTCCCCGTGAGAACCTGATGCTTCTGGTTACCGGCTCTCAGGGCGAGCGGCGCGCGGCGTCGGCGCAGCTGGCGCGTGGCAAATATCAGGGGATGGAAACCAAAGAAGGCGATCTGTTCCTCTTTTCTTCCAAAACTATCCCCGGCAATGAAAAAGGGGTCATTCGCATTATGAACGCCTTTTCAGAACAGGGTGTCGATGTGGTCGACGACAGCTCAGGCCTTTATCATGTGTCGGGTCACGCGAACCGGCCTGACCTTGAAAAGCTGACAGCTATCGTCAAACCGCAAATCGTAATTCCTATGCATGGTGAACATCGTCACCTGCGCGAGCACGTGAAAGTCGCCGAAAGCAACGGAATGACAGGCGTTCTTGCAGTAAATGGTATGATGGTGGATCTGTCTGGCAACCAGCCGAAAATTGCTGAATATATCGAAACAGGTCGCACGTACCTTGATGGCTCGGTGCAGATCGGGGCGCTGGACGGCGTTGTCCGTGACAGGATCAGAATGGCGCTGAACGGCCATGTTGTCGTTACGCTGATTGTCGATGAAGAAGATGAACCTTTGGGCGATCCCTGGTGCGAGATTAAGGGCCTGTCGGAGACAGGACGCAGCAATGCGTCGCTTGTTGACGTTCTGGAAGCGGATTTGGGTCAGTGGCTTGGTCGTGCAGAGCCTAAAACCCTGCGCGATGACGCAAAGTTGCAAGAAGGGCTTCGGCGCGTTGTGCGCCAGACAGCACAGGATGAGATCGGCAAAAAGCCGGAAGTCACGATCGTTGTCAGCCGGTTAAGCTAGTCTGCAAAGTAGATAGTGGCCTTGGTTGTAGCCAAGGCCACTTTTATTCAGCTCGCGCTGCGATCTTTAAAGCTTAGACCTATAAATTCCGGCGTATGCTCTCCAAGACCTACGACGGTATTTTGTTCACGGTCGTTGCGTCCACCGCGATTGCGCCCCCCACGGCTGCGATTGCGCGGTTTTTCTTCTGCAGCTGCAGGCGCTTCTTGAACTGCAGGCGCTGTTTCCACATCCGGTGTCGCAGCATCAGTTTCAGTAGGAGTAGGAGAAGGCGCAGGTACGTCTTCACGTTTACGACTGCGTGATCGGCTACGCTTGGGCTTGTCTTCGCCTTGGTCCTGGGCTTGCGGTTCAGCAGAAGGTTCCGGCGCACTGACACCCAATGGGTTCTCAAGTCGCGGAATTTCTCGCTGCACTAGCCGTTCAATATCGTCCAGGTTTTTTTCGTCACGCGGCACGCAGATCATAATGGCCTTGCCGTCGCGCCCGGCGCGTCCGGTGCGGCCAATCCGGTGCACGTAGTCTTCTGCGTGGCTCGGTACGTCGTAGTTGAAAACGTGGCTTACCGATGGAACATCGAGGCCGCGTGCCGCAACATCCGACGCGCATAGGAAGCGCAAAGTTCCTTCGCGGAAACCGTCAAGCGTGCGTGTGCGCTGGCTTTGGTCTAGGTCACCGTGAATAGGCGCTGCGTCATACCCATATTTTTTCAACGACTTGGCTACAACATCTACGTCCGTCTTGCGGTTGCAAAAGATGATGGCGTTTGTGCATTTTTCGCCCTCTGCGTCGATCAGCGCGCGCAAAACCTTGCGCTTTTCAGTGCCTTCTCGGTCGCGGCGGCTGGTTTTGAACATCAGCACGCCCTGTTCAATCGTCTCGGACGTGGTGGCCTGCCGCGCAACTTCGATACGCTCAGGGGCCGAAAGAAACGTATTGGTAATACGCTCAATCTCGGGCGCCATGGTTGCGGAAAAGAAAAGCGTCTGTCGCGTGAATGGCGTGAGGCTGAAAATACGCTCGATGTCGGGGATGAACCCCATGTCGAGCATACGGTCGGCTTCGTCGACAACCATGATCTGTACGCCGGTTAGCAACAGCTTGCCGCGCTCGAAATGGTCCAGCAGTCGGCCCGGTGTCGCGATCAATACGTCGACGCCCTTGTCGATCAGCTTGTCTTGTTCCTTGAATGAAACGCCACCGATCAACAGAGCTTTGGTGAGCTTCATGTGCTTTGTATAGGTGTCGAAGTTTTCGGCCACCTGTGCTGCCAATTCGCGGGTAGGGCACAGAACAAGGCTGCGGGGCATCCGTGCGCGCGCACGTCCACGTGCAAGAAGCGTTATCATTGGCAATGTAAAGCTTGCCGTTTTGCCCGTTCCCGTCTGGGCGATGCCCAAAACATCACGCCCTTCAAGTGCGGGCGGTATGGCGCCTTCTTGAATGGGGGTGGGGAACTCGTAACCGGCCTCTTCGATGGCCTTCAAAACCTTGGGGTTGAGATTCAACTCAGAAAATTTGGTCATATGTATCCGTAATTAGCGGACACATTCCTTGGCCCGCGGCAGCGTTTATATCGGCCCGAATGGCCCAACTGGCGGTACGCACCGCGATATGTTGTGCTGCTTACCAAGTCGCAGGGCTGGGGTCAAACAGTTGCAGCAGGTGGATCATGATCTGGAAAGTGGTGATGCAGCTTGGCATCAAGTTGCAGATCATGAACTCTCAAAAGCCCATGTGCCTGCAATCGTGCACGCAAGGCCGGTGTGTCGGCGCTCACCTCATCGAAAAACTGCCGCAAACCCGTGGCCCCTGACTCTGCGATGATTCCGCTTAACACCTCGTGCAGCGTCACGCCGCCCTTGTTGCGGGGGCGCGCCGGTGCCAAATCCGCGCGGTACGCTCCTTTGTCCAGCCTGTAGTCGAAATTTTCCCGCCAGCTTGCCCAATCACAGGCATGCAAATGCGCAAGCGACATCTCGTTCAGAGCTACTTCGCCGGGGTTTTTGACGTCGTCCAAAAACGCATTGTGGATTCGCAGTTCCATATGCGGATGGTCTGTCCGCACGAATATCTTGCCCGCCAGATGGCTTAGAAATCCGCCTTTGAGAAAGGCGCCGTAATGAGGGTATAGTTCTTGGACAATGGTGTCTCGGTTGGGGCCTGCCGGGACAAAGTCCTTGAACGCCATTTTGCCGCCATTGAAGGTATCGTTTGATAGTAGCTCCATCGCCCTGACGCGGGCTGTCATGGCGTCGGCTGGTAGCTCGCTCAATACCGCAGCAATGGCACGTGGTGCTACCAGGAATTCATCTACATCTGCATGGAGCAACCAGTCCAGCGCGCCTGCACGTGCGAGCGTTCGGGTGGCGTTTTGTGTCTGGCGCACCTGATGTTTCTTGGGACGGCGCCCAAAAAGCCGTCGCCAATAGTCGATATCACAAGTGATGACATGACACTTTGGGTGGCGGTCCAATGCGTCATACGCTTCTGGGTTCGGTTCATCTAGATAGATCCAGATGCGGTCCGCACCTGCATCCAGATAATATGCGACAAAACGTAATATGTCGTTTGTCGGTGCTTTTACCGTCGCGCAGATGCCCCACCGTGGTGTTGTGGTCATTTGTCGCCTCGTCGTTTGAATTTCTCAACCCGTCCAAAAATTGTGCGCCGGTCTGTCATAACCATCCAGAGCATGCGCATGCCCAATGGTTTGATCGTTCCATCCCGCTCGCACAATTGCCAAAGACGCGCGAGCATCACGCGGTCCAAATCCCCGGTCCGAAGCGAATAGGGTTTCATACGCATCGGCATGGTTGCACGGCGTACTTCCTTTTTGTGCCGGAAAGGGGTGTTGCCCGGTTGCCCCGTGATGCGTCGTTCGCTGTCGTGCAGTTTTATCATGTCAAACAGGGTGGAAAGCCCCATGCCCAAGGCGCGCTGGTCACCAGTTTGGCCGCAATCGGCAAATGTGGTTGCCGCAGATATCAGCCATCTGGTTGGAAGCTCCGCCGCCAGCTCTTGGCCCTTCTCAGCCCAAATGCGGAAAAACAAATCCAGCGCAAGCTGTGGCGGGTGTTTACGGCGCGAAATCGCAACCATCATCGCGTGTACCAGATACAGCGCACTTTGCCCTTCAAACTCTGTTTGCAGTTCGACCCATTTCGCGGCGGCAGAGTATTTGGGGCAATCTTCGGGTGTCTGCGTGGTCGGGGGGACGCGATCAAGATAAAGGCCATCGAGATCTACATCAGCGGGGGGCAGCACCAAGGCAACGTCCAGAAATGGTTGCTGTCGTCGGTCTAATTCGCGCAGAAGCTTGTAGAAGCCACCAGGATGTATTTCTTCTTTGTCAATCACCTGACTTGATCTCTTAAATCATCATTTCCTTGGTCGCGGTCAGTTTGATGTCGGGATAATCGCGATCGACGCGGTCGATATCCCATTGCAGCCGCGTGAGGTAAACCACGTCACCGTCATGGTCGTAAGCGATGTGTTGTTTGTTACTTTCAGAAAATTTTTCAACAGCTTGCTTGTCACCTTTAACCCAGCGCGCCGACGTGAACTGCGACGCTTCAAAGCGCACCGGCAACCCGTATTCAAGTTCGATCCGGCTGGCCAGCACTTCGAATTGCAACTGCCCCACGACGCCGACGACAAAGCCTGATCCGATCGACGGTTTAAAGACTTTGGCGGCACCTTCTTCAGCAAATTGCATCAACGCTTTCTCAAGGTGCTTGGCTTTCAGCGGATCACCCGCGCGCACGCCCTGCAACAGTTCAGGCGCAAATGATGGAATGCCTGTTACGCGCAACGCTTCGCCTTCGGTGAGCGTGTCGCCAATGCGTAATTGACCGTGGTTTGGAATGCCGATGATATCGCCCGCCCACGCCTCTTCGGCCAGTTCGCGGTCAGACGCGAGGAACATCACCGGGTTGGTAATGGCCATCTGCTTTTTTGAGCGCACATGCGTGAGCTTCATGCCTCTGTTAAAGTGGCCCGATGCCAGTCGCACAAAAGCCACGCGGTCGCGGTGCTTGGGGTCCATATTCGCCTGAACTTTGAAGACAAAGCCTGAAACCTTTGGCTCTTCGGGTAAGATCTGCCTTGGCTCGGCCTTTTGAATTTGTGGCTGGGGACCGTAGGTGGCAATGCCTTCCATCAGTTCTTTGACGCCGAAGGAGTTGATGGCAGAGCCGAACCAGATCGGTGTCAGGGACCCTTCGTGCATCGCGGCCATGTCTAGTGGTGGCAAAAGCTCGCGGGCCATCTCGAGGTCTTCGCGCAGCTTTTCCAATAGATCGGCTGGCACGTGTTCCGCGAGTTTGGGGTCATCAAGGCCATTTATTTCTATTGAATCCGCCACCCGGTTCCGGTCGGCCCGATCCATCAACTCCAGCCGGTCGCGCAGAATATCGTAGCAGCCTAGAAAGTCCCGCCCGACGCCGATGGGCCAACTGGCAGGGGTCACGTCAATCGCAAGGTTTTCCTGAATTTCATCTATAATTTCAAAGACATCTCGGCTTTCGCGGTCCATCTTGTTACAGAAAGTCAAAATTGGCAGATCGCGCATGCGGCAGACTTCAAACAGCTTTTGCGTCTGGCTTTCGACGCCTTTCGCGCCGTCAATGACCATCACGGCGGCATCCACGGCGGTCAGCGTGCGGTAGGTGTCTTCGGAAAAGTCAGAGTGGCCGGGCGTATCTACCAGATTGAACCGGTAGTGTTTGAAGTCAAATGACATGGCCGAGGCAGACACAGAAATCCCGCGGTCTTTCTCCATCGCCATGAAATCTGACCTGGTGCGCCGCGCTTCGCCTTTGGCGCGGACTTGGCCAGCCATCTGGATCGCCCCACCGAACAGCAGGAATTTTTCTGTCAGCGTCGTTTTGCCGGCATCAGGGTGACTGATGATCGCGAACGTACGGCGTCGCGCAATTTCAGGCGGCAAATCGGGGCGGTTTTTTTGCGTGTCCAGCATGGCTGCGGCTATAGGCGAGGGGGGGCGTCAGTGCAAGCGATCAGAGTGCTATCCCTTTGACGCTTTGCGCAGCAGGTCAACAGCGTCGGCGCGGTTTAGCAGCGCCTTTTTCACATCACGTTCGTCAAGTTCGTGGTGACTGTTGGCGTTCAGTGCCAGGTCTTTCAATACCGACTTGTCCAGCAGCGGGGCTGTTGTGTCATCCACCAGCATGGATTCGGCGGCAATCCCTTCCGCGTAAATGATCTGGTGGCTGTCAAAGAGCAGCTGGAAATAGTCGACGAAACCGCCTTCCTGCACAGTTACGGAAGTGCCGTTGACCAGATGGCGGGCTTTGATCAAAAGCTCCGCGCGGCCAAGTCCCAAGTGATCTGTACGCTGGTAGATAAACAAGCGGTGGTCGGGGCTTACAACTAGATCGTTGATGTTGTTCAGTTTGCCAGCAGCTATTTTGATCGGGGCGAAAGCGCCAACAGCCCGCTGGGTATTTTGGCCGATCCAGCGAATTTTTTGAACGCCTGCGTCGCGCGTTAAAACGGCATCGCCCGCGCGCAGGTCTTCCACCTTACGTTGCCGTCCTGTGGCCAGTGCGATCTGCGTACCGCGCGTGAACGAAACACATGCGACCTGCGCGAGCTTGCGGTCGGCCGTTTCGGTATCAATACCAACCAGCCGGTATTCGACCTTGGGCTCAAGCGGTGCAAGCGGCATCAGATAGACTTGCTGTGCGTGGCCGCCGGTATCAACTTCGACCAGCACCAGCACTTCGGTCACTTTGGTGCCGTAGTCCATCAAGGTAACTGTACAATCGAGGTGTATTTCCGATCCTGCGGTGCCCGCCTCGGACGCGTCCGCCACGATGTTTTTACGCCCCTGCCGTGCAAGCGACAGGCTCATCGTTTGGGCGGAGGTGTCCAGTAGGTACACATCGTCCAGCATCAGGTCTTCGGCAAAGCTTAATCCGTCGCCTTCGTTGGCTCCGTAGGACACACGAAAAGCGTCTGATGGATAAACCGGTAGCGTCTTGCTGGGCGCAAGCGACAGTGTCGCGGGGGGCGGAGGCATCGCGGCCATGCGAAGGATCCTTCTGGTCATTTTAAAACGTTTTACCGAAAAAATGTGGCATTCTTGGGGAAAACAATTGGGTGTTGTGCTGGTCTCTCGTTCGAATCTGGTGATAGTGGCTGGCAAAAGTCAGGGGGAATATCGCATGGATTTAGGCATTAAAGGTAAACGGGCGGTTGTTTGCGCATCGTCCAAGGGTTTGGGGCGGGGATGCGCCGAAGCTTTGGCTGCAGCGGGCGTCGATCTTGTCATGAACGCGCGTGGTGCCGAGGCGCTGGAAGCCGCAGCTGATGCGATCCGCGCCGAATACGGCGTCGACGTTGTGACCGTGGCGGCTGATGTGACGACACCAGAAGGGCAGGCAGCCTTGTTGGAGGCCGCAGGCGACGTGGATATTCTGGTCACTAACGCAGGGGGGCCACCGCCCGGCATGTGGCATGACTGGGACCGCGAAGATTTTATTAACGCGCTGGATGCCAACATGCTGACGCCGATCGCTTTGATGAAAGCGCTTTTACCGGGCATGATGGAAAGAGGCTGGGGCCGGGTGATAAACATCACGTCGCAGTCCGTCAAAGCACCGATCCCGCAGTTGGGGCTGTCCAATGCTGCGCGCACAGGGTTGACCGGATATGTCGCTGGCACAAGCCGTCAGGTGGCCGAAAAAGGTGTGACGATCAACAACATGTTGCCGGGCATCCACGCGACAGATCGTGCGCAGGCATTAGACGGGCCTGTGGCACAACGCGAAGGCATATCGCTTGATGAGGCGCGTGCGCGCCGTTGTGCGACCATCCCCGTCAGACGTTATGGGACTGCCGAAGAATTCGGCGCGACCTGTGCATTTTTATGCTCGGTACATGCAGGGTTCATCGTGGGACAGAACATCCTGTTGGATGGTGGCGGCACCAACGCTACGATTTAGGTCGTGGCTGCAGGGTTTTCGCTGAAGGATCAACTTTTTAATCCGCAATCGATCGGGCAACTGGCGCAGGAGTTCGCGCAAGCGCTGCCATCGTTTGATGCGGATGCTTTTTCGACACGCGTATTGTCGGGATTTGAAGACCGGGAATTGATGGCGCGGCTTGAGTGGATTGCCGATTGTCTTGAAGCGCAGTTGTCCCCCGATTTCGAAGAGATGGCGGAGCAGTTGGAAGCTGCGATGCCGGACCCGTTGGACCCGACCCTGCGTGACGACGATTTTGGCCAGTTCATTCACGCGGCACCGGGTATTCTGGCTGTGCGACATGGGCTGGAAAAACACCGCGCCCGCGCAACTGCTTTGCTGTATGCCGCGACCAAGCGGTTTTCGATGGAATTCTACATACGTCCGTTTCTCAATCGCTGGCCTGAGCACACCCTAGCGCAGCTGCATCGCTGGGCAGAGGACGAAAACTACCACGTGCGCAGGCTGGTCAGCGAAGGCACACGACCCAAACTGCCGTGGGCCAAGGCAGTTGATTTGACATCGGACCAAACCCTGCCACTGCTGGACAAGCTGCATGCGGACCCGACACGGTTTGTCACGCGGTCGGTTGCCAATCACCTGAATGATCTGTCCAAGACCGAGCCCGATAGGGTGCTGAAAAGGTTGGAGGAATGGCAGGCGATTGGTAAGCAGGGCCAGAAAGAATTGGCGTGGATGCGACGCCACGGGCTCCGCACATTGATTAAATCGGGCAATACCGGCGCAATGGCGGCATTGGGTTACAAGGCCGATGCCCCGCTGCGGGCACAGGTTGCTATTGAGAACGCTGAACTGCCCATCGGGGATACGCTAAAGTTTAACGCAACGCTGGTCAGTGAAACGCAGACGCCGGTATTGGTTGATTACCGGATCGTTTTCACGCGACCAAACGGGCGAACGGGGCAAAAAGTCTTTAAGCTCAAGCAAGGTGTGGTTGGTCCGGCAAAACCGCTGCACCTATCGAAAAGTCATAGAATCAAATTGGATGCCACGACATTTAAATGGTATCCCGGACTGCACCGACTGATCTTGCAGGTTAATGGCGTTGATCGTGCTGATGCGGTTTTCTCCATTCTTTGAGACGCGGGTGATCACTATCCTTGCCCTGTAGCCGGATCGCAAGCCGTCGTGCTTGCGGGCGGGCTGCAGTGCTGATAGCTGCTATTCCGATGAATTCTATAAGATTTCCGGAGAAGACCTAGTGACGACCGCTGCGCCTCGGCTTGAAATCAAAAATCTGCGCCGCAGCTTTGAGGGGCGCGCCGTTGTTGACGATGTTTCCCTGAGCATTCAACCGGGGCAGGTGACCTGCCTTTTGGGACCTTCGGGATGCGGTAAATCTACGACACTGCGTATGATCGCCGGCGTCGAGATGCAAGACAGCGGCGAGATCTACGTGGACGGGCACCTAATCTGTGACACGCTGTTCCGCGTCCCGCCCGAGCGTCGGGAGATTGGACTGATGTTTCAAGACTTCGCGCTTTTCCCGCACCTCAGTGTCGCAGAAAACGTGGCCTTCGGTCTGAAGTCCGGCACCAAACACGAGAAACGGGCGAGGGTAGAAGAACTATTGGAACGTGTGGACCTCAAGCGTTTCATCGAAGGCTATCCGCACCAGTTATCCGGCGGGGAACAACAGCGCGTCGCCCTCGCGCGGGCCCTGGCCCCCAAACCCAAGATCATGCTGATGGACGAGCCATTCTCGGGTCTTGATAACCGACTGCGCGACGGTATCCGTGATGAGACCCTGACGATCCTCAAAGAACAGGACACCGGCGTGTTGCTGGTCACTCACGAACCTGATGAAGCCATGCGTATGGCCGATGAAATAGCGTTGATGCGCAATGGGCGCATCGTCCAGCAAGGGGCACCCTACAACGTCTACACGCGACCGATTGACCGGGCCGCTGTTTCTTTTTTCTCGGACGCCAACGTGCTGGGTGCCATGGTCAGTGGTGCGCTTGCAGTAACGCCGTTTGGCCAGTTTCTGGCACCTGGGGTGCCGGATGGAACGCCTGTTGATATCGTTTTTCGTCCACAGCACGTACGGATCGACTTTGACCGCGCCGGTCAGGGCCCGAAACCTACAGCGACCGAAGGCACTGCTGCACGGGGTATCGTCGACCGCGCACGGTTCATGGGCAACGAAAGCCTTGTAGAGTTTCGCATGGACTATGACGGCTCGATCCTCAAGGTGACTGTCCCGAACGTGTTTTTGCCAAAGGCTGGGACCGTCATGTGGCTGACCATCCGGCGTGACAAGTGCTTTGTTTTTCCGGCGAACCAATCTGGCACAAGGGGCCGAAGCAAATGAAGTTACTGGTAGAATTTGGTATGGGCACGTCGTTGCGGCGTGGAGATTACACGCAAGCTGCCGTGCGGGGCGTCAAAGACGCACTTTGGCACAATTCGATCAATCTGGCGGAGCTTTTCGGTTTTGAGAAAACGGATATGCGCATTCGTGTCGATATCGGTGTGCAAAAGCCGGAAGAGGTCGATCTGGATGCGATACGCGCCGTGTTTCCCTATGGCCAATCCGAAGTGAACGTGCAGCACGGTGGCCTTGATATTGCGCGGCCCGAAGGTGAAGGGCATCCGACCATCATGGCGAATGTCGCACTGACCGTGGGCTTTGAAATGGAGCGGGCGGATGGCTGAACAAAGACTTATAATCGAGATGGGCATGGGCAACGACCTGCACGGGCAGGACTATACCAAAGCCGCCAAACGCGCGATCGAAGATGCCTTTCGCCATTCATCATTGCCGCTTTTTGGCGCCGTCGGGCTAAGCCATGATGAGATGCGCGTGCAGGTCACCGTCGGCGTGCAAGAGCCCCAAGACGTCGATGCAGAGGCATTGGTGGCGATCCTGCCGCGTGGCCGCGCCGAGGTCCGCGTCGTCAAGGGGGGGCTGAACGTCGAAACGGACGCAGACGGGCCAATCGTGATTGCCCAAGCCAGCGTTGAGGCATTTCTGCCGCCACAAATCGGCTGGGTTTTGAAAGACTAGCCCGCCGTCATTGTGACGGTGACGTCTCCGATGCCCTCGATTGAAACGGTGACAACGTCGCCGGCTCTTACAGGCCGCGCGCCGACCGAGGTGCCGCAGGCAATGAGATCACCGGGCTGCAAAGTCATATCCTGCGATATCATCGAGACGATTTGCGCAGGCGGCATTATCATGTCTGATACGGGGTAGGATTGCCGTTCACGGGTGCCTACCAGTACCTTGATTTCCAAAGCCTTCCAGTCGACATCGGTGTCGATGCAAGGGCCTACCACCCCAAACCCGTCAAAGCTTTTTGCGCGGGTCCACTGCGGGAAGGACGGATCGGCACTCAGCACCTGCAGCGCGGTGAAGTCGTTCACACAGGTATATCCCAAGATCGCATCTTCTGCTTCGTGTTCAGATATGTTGGAACACGTCTTGCCGATCACGATCCCCAGTTCGCCTTCGAACAACACGCGCCCAATCCCATCAGGAATGCGCACTTCGGTGTTTGGTCCCGTCAAGGACGTATCCGACTTGAAGAAATAAAGTGGGTGATCCGGCGGCGTCCATCCGTTCTTTTCCGCGGCGGCGTGAAAGTTGTTCCACAGGCCCAAGAACTTGCCGGGTGCGACCGGTGCTAACAACGTAGAATTTGTCAGTGGAATAGGGTCACCTGCCGGCGCGTCAGATCCGAGTTGCGCGCGCGGGTGGAGCATCTCACCCTCTAAAATGCCTGTCACGATTAAGCCGTCTGCTGTTTTGATCCGCGCCCATTTCATGGTTCATTACCTCTAGTTGTTATGGGTCGAACCTAAAGGCACGCGGAGACCAAGAACAACCCCCGCGCTTGATAATTCATTTTCCGGCCATTTTAACGGCTTCAGGCTTGATGTCGGTGCATCTCATTTGTTGCAGCCGCGACAATTCAGCGACGCCTGATGGAAAAATGTCATCTTCCCAAACGTCTCACAGATCGTCCTAATTGCTAATTTTGCGCCCTTTCAGCGTGTTGTTGCGTACTTGAAAACCAACCCCTGACTTTGCAAGGAGACAACTACCGTCTGAAATGCGTCATAGCCTTTCGTGCTTTTTGTTTTTTTTAAATTTCAGCGTAGCACTATTTAACGGTTGGGAGAAAAACCGGGCGATCGCCATTATGCCGACGTGTAATCGGCAAGTGTCTTGCCCGGTTCATCGACGAAAAGTTCGGGCAGTGCCTCGGCGCTTTGGATCAAATCAACACGGAAAACGCGGTGGTCGCGACGAAGCTCGCACCACGTGGTCAGTGTCCAGATGCGGCCCCAGTATTCCATATGCAAAGGCCGGACGACGCGGTTGGTCACGCTGCCATCTTTAGAGGTATATACCAGCCTGAGCTTTTGTCTGGCGCGGATTGCGGCGCGCAGGGTCGGCATATGGGCAAATCCCCGCGCCGCATTCGCAAACGGGTAGACCGCAAACTTCCACGCGTCAGCTTCAGCCACGACCTGCGTTGGCAAAACCGCGTCTATCTTATCCGCGAGACTGATCGCTGCGGCCTTTAAATCAGGATCAGCAGCTTCGCCGACGATCGCCATGCCAAGGTTCAATGCCTCAAGCTCTGCCACCGACAGCGTGAGCGGGGGCAGGGTGATCGCCTCGGTTATCATATAGCCGACGCCACGCTCTCCCTCGACCGGAACGCCTGAGGCAACAAGCGTATCCATGTCGCGGTATATCGTACGTACCGAAACCTCGAGGCGGTCCGCGATGTCCTGCGCGCGATGCAATTTTCCGTCGCGCAGGATCTGGATAATATCAAAAAGGCGGTCAGTTCTGCGCATATTGCTCCGGTGGATAATACAGGGCGAGTTTCGCGTGTCGCATGGACATGTCGGTTGTGTCTATCATCTCCATAAACGGAACGGCCTCGGGTCGCTCAAACATTGCTTTGGCCGTCTGTTTCGCTTTGGCTTCTGTCGTCCAGAGAAGATGGTCCGTCCAAAGTCCTGCGTCATCTGCACTTAGACTGCGCGACACCAATGCGCCGGTGCTACGCAGGAATGCGGTCATCTGGCCTGCAGCCATGGTAAAGTCATCGGCGATTGGTGCCTTCTTTCAACCGAAAGGTTACGATTTCAGCGATGGTGGGGGTGTTCATGGTATTCTCCTGTTTCTGAACATGACCAAGCCACCTTAAGAGGTTACAACTGACATAAACCTGTCAGTTGTCTTGTGCCAGTGGCAATTTCCGTATATTTTTGGTCAAGTCGTGGTGTCGGTCGGTCACTTTGGACTCCCACCATCGTCAGAGTTTGTTAGGTACTTATCCGACCGCCTCGCTTGTTTGGGGCCAAAGCTGTTGGGAGACATGTCATGTTGAATAATATCGGGCTTCCGGGCCTACTGCTCATCGCCGTTGTTGTGCTGGTTCTCTTCGGGCGCGGAAAAATTTCCAGCCTGATGGGCGAAGTCGGCAAAGGTATCACGTCCTTCAAAAAGGGTATCAATGAGGGGCAAGACGAGATCGCGAACGCCTCTGAGGAAGCCAAGGACGTCACGCCCGAGACTGAAAAAGACAAGGTCTGATCCATGTTCGACCTTGGTTGGACGGAGATGCTGGTTATCGGCATCGTTGCGCTTATTGTAATCGGTCCCAAAGACTTGCCTGTGATGTTCCGGACGCTGGGGCAGTTTGTTGGCAAGGCTAAAGGCATGGCGCGGGAATTCAGCCGGGCCATGAATGACGCGGCTGATGATGCCGGTGTCAAGGACATGGCCAAGGGTTTGAAAGCCGCAACCAATCCGGTCAACAGCGCTATGGACGGCGTGAAATCCGCCGCCGCCGATCTGACCAAATTTGATCCTGAAAGCGAAACCGGAAAGCTCGTTGCGAAGAAGGCCGAGATGACCGAAGAGCGTGCCGAGGCCGCCAAGAAGATACAGGCCGCGACGGCCCGTGCCGCGGCAGACCGCAAGCTGAAGGAAGCACAAGACGCGCAGGCCAAGGCAGAAGAGCTTGAGGCGAAGGTCGCACCATCTGAAAAGAGTGATACATGAGCGCATCCGAAGACTTAGATGAAAGTGCAGCCCCGCTGATTGAGCATCTGGCGGAATTACGTACACGCCTTATCCGGTCGGTGATCGCGTTTCTCATCGGGATGATCATCTGTTTTACGGTCGCAACCCCGATTTTCAACTTCCTGACCGATCCGCTTTGCAAAGTTTTGTCTGAACGGGGACAGGACTGCGACCTGATCTTTATCAGCCCGCAGGAGGGCTTCTTTGTCGCGATCAAGGTGTCGCTTCTTGGTGGCTTGATGCTGTCGTTCCCGGTAATTGCGCACCAGATGTGGCGCTTTGTGGCGCCTGGTCTTTACAAAAACGAGAAGGGTGCGTTCCTGCCGTTTCTTGTGGCGTCTCCTGTGATGTTCATACTGGGCGCGTCTTTTGCCTTTTATGTCGTTACCCCACTGGCCTACGACTTTTTTCTGGGCTTTCAGCAATTTGGCGCAGAGGGCGAGGCGGTCGCAGGTGACCCCGCAACTTCACCGGGCCTGAGCGTTGTTTTCCAAGGTTCCGCGCAGGAATACCTAAACCTTACGATCAAGTTCATCGTGGCTTTCGGGATGTGCTTTCAGTTGCCGGTGTTGCTGACGTTGATGGGCAAGGCGGGGCTCGTTAGTTCCGAAGGGCTTGGGAACGTGCGCAAGTATGCCGTGGTCGCGATATTGGTTCTGGCGGCCCTTGTAACGCCGCCCGATGTCATCACGCAGGTGATCCTTTTTGTGGTCGTCTACGGTCTTTACGAGGTTTCCATTTTCCTCGTGCGGCGTGTGGAGACAAAACGCGAAGCCAAGTTGCGGGCTGAAGGCTATTACGACGAATAAGGACTGGATGACGTGATTGATGACCCGATGGACCGCATCGCGGCTGCGCTGGAACGTTTGGCACCCGCACCTCTTGCACCGCCGGACTTTGCACAAGCCTCGGCCTTTGTCTGGCACACAGAACCGGACCGTCTTGAGCCGGTAGCGCGGGTGTCGCGGATTGATTTGCCCCTGCTGATCGGGGTTGATCGGTCACGGGATACGTTGTTGGCCAATACGGAACAGTTTGCCAAAGGGCTGCCTGCGAATAACGCTTTGTTGTGGGGCGCGCGGGGCATGGGAAAATCAAGTCTGGTCAAGGCAATCCACGGTGCGCTTCATGCAGAACATGAGGTGCTTCGGATGGTCGAACTTCAGCGGGAAGATCTGCCCTCTGTCGGGCGTTTGTTGAATGCACTGCGTGGTGCACCCTATCGCTTCATCTTGTTTTGCGACGACTTGTCGTTCGGTCACGATGATGCACACTATAAGAGCCTCAAGGCGGTTTTGGACGGTGGAATAGAAGGCCGACCGGACAATGTGGTGCTCTATGCCACGTCAAACCGCCGTCACCTTATGCCCCGTGATATGATCGAAAATGAACGTGGGTCCGCGATTAATCCGTCCGAGGCAGTAGAAGAAAAAGTGTCTCTGTCGGATCGCTTTGGCCTGTGGTTGGGATTTCATCCCTGCGATCAGGATCAGTATCTTGCGATGATCCGAGGATATTGTGACGCCTATGGTGTCGCCATAGACAACGACACGCTGCGCGCAGAAGCGATCGAATGGCAGGCGACCCGCGGGTCACGTTCGGGTCGTGTGGCTTGGCAATATTTTACTGATTTAGCGGGCCGTCGCGGTGTGGCACTTTCCGGTTGAACGGGCGCACCAGTTGAACCACGTTTGATTTCAGAACTTTGCGTGGACGATGCATTTGCAAAGAAATGCTGAGCTGTTTGCAAACGCCTAAATCATTGCGACCCAACGTGAAATAAGCAGATACAATTGGCTTTTTGAAAGAGAATGTATGTGTCATGCGGTTAAACAGGCGGCTTCATAGCGGCGCAGACAGCGCGCGCTTTTCGGGCCGTATCCTTTCAGATCGGGGAAAAGTGTTTCGATTTCTTGGCGTGTTTCCGGCGCAACCATGCCACGGGTCATTTCACCCGGATAAAGGCTTTCCGACCAGATGCCGCCGGCTTTGACCAACTGGTGGGCATCGAACAGCATGTGGCAATACGTTATGATGCCGCCCGGTTTGCGGTAAACGCCGTCATGGCTCAGCAGGTCTCTTGCGCGAATCAACACATCTGGTTCCCCGTACAAAAGCTCGGCGCGCCAATCCTCGATCAGGATTGCATGCTGCGGTGACACGACCAGATCATCTGTCGTGCCAAGGCTACCCTTGGTTATAACGATAGGTGCAAGTTCGCCTTGTGCTGCGGCTGCAGTTTTGCCCAGCCAGCGCAAAGGCTGATAGCCTGCGTCGCGCGTCAGCACCATGTCTCCAACAGACAGCGTTTCAATTGCTTTGGGGCCGCTTTGTGTTTCGATCAAAGTACCGGCAGCGAAGCATACTACTGTAGCATCCAGACCCGCGTGCGATGTTGCGTTGTCGTTTTCGACAATTGCGCCCACGGTCAGATTTACACCTTCGGGAGGCATTCCGTCTGGAAATATAAGGAAATACCCGTTCTCAGCGCCTGCTTCGATGACGTCACTATTGTCCAAATCAACGTCAATTACTGCGACACGCCATGTACCCGTGTCGTTGCTTACCTCAAAGGTGTAATCCCAGATAACTTGTCTGTCCGAGCCATCCACCTCAACGGTTTGGGCACGGTTTGCGCCGATTTGAAAATTTGGTGAGATTTCTTCATTCGTACGGTCGCCATCAAAGCGTGTATTCGAGTTCGCGCGCTTCTTCAACAATAAAGCTTGTGTTTGAGCCGGTGTAGCTCCAGTTGCCGGATGGTGCGAAGCGGTAATCTACCGCAGCGCCATTCACACCTTGAGAGCTTTGCGAGCCTAGAATCGCAGCATCATACCTGTAAAACGTTGCCATATTTCACGAACCGATCTCATCAAATTGCCTTTACTGTTTCTTCAATGGAAACGTGGCGCGATGATGGCGGGTCCACGCCAGACTTGGGCGTGTTTAGGGCATTTTAAGGGTTTTCTGGCCTCACTAGTCTAGCACAGGTGTTGTAGCACCGTTCTACTACCGCAGGTAGGGCATTGGATCCACACTGTCAAAACCGCGCCGCACCTCGAAATGCACAAAGGCGTCGTTCCCGCTGCGTAGCTTGGCAATCGCGTCACCACGATTTACACGCGCACCCTTTTCAACGCCAACATCTGTAACGTTGGCATAGACGGTCAGCAATTCCGGCTCATGACGGATCACGATGATCGGGATACCTTCTGCACTTTTTGTAATGGCAGCGACTGTGCCCTCATCGGCGGCACGTACTGCAGTGCCCGGATCGGCCTTGATATCGATGCCTTCGTTTTTCCCTTTGGAAAATTCACGAATAATAGCGCCGTTCACGGGAAACAGCATACGAGCCACGTCCGAGGCTGCGGTGCGTTCGCCCACATCAACTTCGGGCTCAGGTTCGGGCGCTGCAGTGATGACAGGTGCCTGCGCGGGGGGCAGCGGTTTGGCGGCACTTGGTGGCAGCGGTGTGGGAGAGCCTGTACCAGGTTTCGGCACATCTTCGCTTACTGTGGCGGGGGGCGCTTGCTGGGCGACAGGGATCAGCAGGTATTGCCCTTCCCGGATACCGAAATCTGCACTCAAACCATTCCATTCGGCAAGCGATGCGACAGGCACCTGATACAGCCGCGAGATCGTGTAGGCGGTCTCTCCGCGCACGACTTTGTGGCGTACGGGCTCGGTTCCTGTCTGAGCTGCGGCTTGGGTGGGGGGCAGTGCTGCGACGCGCACGTCACCGCCCGTGTTGGTCGTGCCAGAGCGGTCTATCGCGCCACTTGCCAGCGTGCCTATATCTACGCCGCCCGACTGGATCGGTCCGGTTATTACAGGGCCGGCCTGAGGCGACCCTTCGGCGACACGTGTGGGCAGAGCCACGATTTCACCGCTCCTTAGTGGAGCATTTTCATTTATGCCATTGAAACGGGCCAGTGTTGGTGCATCCAGCCCCAGTCGGCTGGCCACGCTATTGATCGTATCACCGTTTTGCGCGACTGCGACCTGGTACGTTGGGTATGAAATGATGCCTCTGCTATCGGGGGTTGGGGGCGGTGCAGTCGTGTCTTGGGCTGCGGCATCCGTGGTAGACAACCCACCACCTATGCCTCTCAGATCATAGTCCAGACCTTGGCTACAAGCTGATAAAATAGCCAGAGCGCTCACGGTCATCGTTGCACGGAAGGCCCGCTGGCGGGAAAAGAAAATTACCATCTGCATATCCTCAAAAGTGCTCGAAGAGCCTGCGTCAGTTTGTGCCCAACGCTAATTCAGACACAATATAGCAGGTTAACTGTCCTGACCCAAGCCTTCCAGCAAGGGAACAAAGCGAACTTGGCGCAATTCTTCGTAATCGACGCCGGTCTCGGTCTTTCGAGCGACGATCAGGTGCTGTACTGCGTCGGACTGGCCGACTGGAATGACCATGATACCGCCCGTTTTTAACTGCTCGATCAACGTGCTTGGCGGGTCTTCTGCAGCGGCTGTGACCAGTATCCTGTCGAACGGTGCTTGATCGGGCAGACCGTAACTGCCATCGGCGGTGATGGCCGTAATGTTGGTCAGGTTCATTTCGTCAAAGAGTGCGCGCGCCTCGCGCACAAGACGGCTGTGGCGGTCTACGGTGTAGACGCGCCGTGCTAGTCGGCTCAGAATTGCGGCCTGGTAGCCAGAGCCTGTACCCACCTCGAGGATTTTATCGCGTGGTGAGATATTCAAGGCTTGGGTCATCATGCCGACAACGGATGGCTGGCTTATGGTTTGGCCGCAGGCGATGGGTAGTGGCATGTCTTCATAGGCGCGTTCAGCAAAGATGCCGCGAATAAACGGCCCGCGGTCGATGACTTCCATCGCCGATAGAACGCGTTTGTCTGTTACGCCCTTGGAGCGCAGGGCATACAGAAATTGCATTTTCCGCTCCGCGTCGGTCGCCTCGGAGGTCATGAATTGATCCCGCTGAGCGACGCCATTGCATCGTGGGCCGTCAGATCGGCACGCATGGGTGTGACGGAGATGTATCCTTGGAGATTGAGGTGCGCATCTGAGCCTTCGGCGGTGGGTCTGCGCTGGTCACCGCCCTTGATCCACAAAAAACGTCGGCCGGAAGGGGCCATATGTGGTTCGGTGGAAAAGCCCAAACCCTCGCGGAAGCCTTGGGTGGCAAGTCGGATACCCTTGACCCCGGCGGCGGGAACGGGTGGAAAATTCACGTTGTAAAACAACCGGTAGCCGCTGGTCTCTCCGGGTGTGTGGGCCAGAATGCGGCGTACGACCTCGGCGCCGTTTTGTACGGACGCTTCAAAAGGGTTCTCGATGCTGAGATTTTCGGGGCCGTAATACTGCGACAGTGCGATTGCGGGCAAACCTTGAAGTGCCGCTTCCATCGCACCGCCAATCGTACCCGAGTAAAGTGTATTTTCGGCAGAATTGTTGCCGCGGTTCACGCCGGACAGAACAAGATCTGGTGGAGTATCCTTCATCACATCGTGCAGGCCTGCCAAAACGCAATCTGCAGGTGAGCCTTCGGCTGCGAAACTGCGGTCGGACATCTGGGCGACCATCATCGGATGCGTATAGCTGATGCAATGGCCGACGCCGGATTGCTCGAATGCGGGCGCGACCGTCCATACTTCGCCCGATGCTCCTGCAAGATCGGTCGCGATGTCATGCAAGACCTTGAGCCCCGGTGCGTTGATCCCGTCGTCGTTGGTTATGAGAATGCGCATGCTGAGCCCCTTTTGGCCTTGATAGGCGAGCCGGACGCAGGCAGCAAGCGCCGGAGCCTCCGGCGGGAGTTTTTTTGGCAAGATGAAAAAGCTAGAGTTCGGCCAGCAATCGTTTTGCTTCGTCTTTCGGGGATGTCAGGGGGCTGCGGTCTTCGCCGGGGAAGAAACGCGCACGCACGGCCGTCGGCATCGGGCGCGGTGTGAGAATTTGTACAGTTGGACCAGTTGATTGCGTTTCAGCTTGCCAACTGCGTGCGAGCGCTATTTGCGCGGTTTTGGTCGCGGCATAGCTGCCGAAGAACTTTTGCCCCAAACGTGGATCATCGAAGAACACAGCAGTGCCCGTTAGGCCCAAAAGGGGTGCCACATAGCTGACAAGTGTTGCCGTTGCGGTAATATTACAGGTCGCGGATTTGGCCATGTCTTTGGGGTCAATGAGGGGGGCCGGTGCAAGCGGAGGCGCATGGACCGCGGTATGCAGCCAGATATCGAGTTTTCCCCAGCGGTCAAAAATACCGCGGCACAGCGTTGCCATAGCGTCTGAGTTGGTCACATCCATGGGTGCCAGAGTGGCTGAGCCACCCTTGGCCTGGATGCGGTCGTCCAGTTCTTCCAATGCTCCGGTGGTTTTGGCCACGGCAATGATGTGATGGGTGGCGCATAGTTCTTCGGCGAGAGCCGCGCCAAGTCCGCGCGAGGCGCCGGTTATCAGTGCTGTTTTTG
Organism: uncultured Alphaproteobacteria bacterium; assembly: GCA_963796445.1. GTDB lineage: Bacteria > Pseudomonadota > Alphaproteobacteria > Rhodobacterales > Rhodobacteraceae > Roseobacter. The sequence goes on from CAWCLQ010000013.1 coordinate 175,183, forward strand.
TCATGGTTGGATCTGTGCCGTTTTCTGAGTCTCAACGCAAGACCGGGCTGCGCGTTATTCTGCGGCAGGTTTCATTTGAAAACCTTCGTCGATCTGGTCAGATGGCTCAACCGGGTATTCGCCCGAAAAGCATGCATCGCAATACTGCGGTTGCTTTGCATCGCGTCCGTCTTTTTCACCCACGGCGCGGTATAGGCCGTCAAGCGAGATGAATTTCAGGCTGTCAACTTGCAAGTGATCCCGCATTTCTTCTTCGGACATGGTTGCGGCGAGCAGTTTTTCGCGCTGCGGGGTGTCGACACCATAAAAACACGGCCACGCAGTTGGTGGAGACGCAATGCGAAAGTGGACTTCTTTTGCGCCGGCATCGAGGATCATTTCCTTAATTTTGCGGCTGGTGGTGCCGCGCACGACGAAATCGTCGACAAGGATGACCCGCTTGCCTTGGATCAAGGCGCGGTTGACGTTCAGTTTCAGGCGAACACCCATGTTGCGGATCTGCTCTGTCGGTTCGATGAACGTGCGGCCCATGTATTGGTTGCGGATAATGCCCATCGCGTATGGGATGCCAGATTCCAGCGAATAGCCGATGGCGGCGGGGGTACCTGAATCTGGGACGGGGCAGACCAGATCGGCGTCTACGGGGCTTTCCTTTGCCAGTTCACGTCCAATTGCTTCGCGTGTTTCGTAGACGGAACGGCCACCGAGAATACTGTCGGGACGTGAGAAATACACGTGTTCGAAAATACAAAAACGCGATTTTCGGGGGCGAAAGGGGAACTGGCTTTCGACGCCTTTGTCGGTGATCACGACCATTTCGCCTGGTTCAATTTCGCGGATGAATTCGGCCCCGATTATATCGAGCGCGCAGGTTTCAGACGATAGTGCCCAGCCATCCCCGATCTTACCCAATACCAGTGGGCGCACACCCAGTGGGTCGCGCACCCCAATCAGTTTGGTGCGCGTCATGGCGACGATGGAGAAGGCCCCTTCGACACGGCGCAGAGCGTCTTCCATGCGTTCGGGTATCGTGCGTTGCAACGATCGTGCCATCAGGTGGATAATGCATTCGCTGTCGGACGAGCTTTGGAAAATCGATCCGCGTTCGATCAATTCGCGCCGTAGGGCGTTTGCATTGGTGATATTCCCGTTGTGCGCAATTGCAGCGCCACCCATCGCAAATTCCCCAAAAAAAGGCTGCACATCGCGGATGGCAGTCTGCCCTTTGGAGCCGGTGGTGGAGTAGCGCACGTGGCCGATCGCGAGGGGGCCGGTAAGCGTTTCCATTACCTTCTGACTTGTGAAGCTATCGCGCACGTAACCGAAACGCCGTGCGGATTGGAATCCAAGCTCGGGGTCGTGGCTTACGATGCCGCCTGCTTCCTGTCCGCGGTGCTGGAGTGCATGCAACCCGAGCGCCACAAAATTGGATGCATCGGCGGCGCCAATCACACCGAAGATCCCGCATTCCTCTTTTAGTTTGTCGCCGTCCTCGCTGTCGCGCAGGTAGCTTGTGTCAAACGGGTGGGCGGGAGGCATAATTTTGGACAACGGGGCAGCTCCGAATCCGTGGCGGTTGAGGACTTTTTAGGGCGTGTCGCAGGCAGTGTCACGCAGCGATGCACCATGTGATGCCGATTGTCGCGCAGAGATGGGTGCAGTGCGGGCGTTTCTTGCACCAAGCGTAATTAGAACACGGTAGTGCAGTGCGGCCGCAAGGGCGCGTTTACTGGCCACAATTGCTTACCAGTGCTTCATACTGGCCTGTAATCCAGCCTAACGCCTGTTCAGGTTCGGCGTTTTCGATATCATCAGTTAGCTGAGAAAACACGGCGGCTGAGCGGCTTTCGTCGACAACCGTGTAGCTTTCGCCCGTCACGACAGTGTTGTAGACGAAAAAAGCGATTGCGACCAGCAGGATACCACGCGCAACGCCGAACAGAAAACCAAGGCCTTGATCGATGCCACCCAAAGCCGATCGTTGGATCACGCTGGAAAACAGGGGTGTAAACAGCGATACGACGATCAGGGCGACGGCGAACACGGCAGCAAACGCGCCGATAATTGACAGCTCGCAGCTGTCGGCCAGAAATTCGCCTACGACCGGGACCTCACGGATCATCGGCTCTACCTGTGGGGCGAACATAAAGCCCAAGATCGCAGCTGCGACCCAGCCCACGATAGCCATAATTTCGCGTACTACACCGCGGCCATATGCCAGCAGCGCCGAAATAATGACCACAAGTGCGACGACACCGTCGACCATTGTGAAGTTTTCCATTGCCTCAATCGCCTCTTTTTGCCTTTTTACCCTGCGCCGAAAATTTCACCCACAAAGCCTGTCAGGTCGCGCATCGTATTCAGGGATATGCCAGAAACTCCTACCGGTTTTCCACCCCCCGCGGCGATCGCATTTGAAAAACCCAATTTCTGTGCCTCTTTTAACCTACTTTCGGTTTGTGTGGCCGGGCGCAGGGCGCCTGAAAGGCTAATTTCGCCAAAAACAACTGTGTCAGCGGGCAGTGCTGCATCTTCGCGCGCGCTAAGGAGAGCGGCGGCGACGGCTAGATCGGCGGCCGGTTCGGATACTTTCATGCCACCAGCCACATTTAGATACACGTCAAGACCCGCAAAAGGTATGCCACAACGCGCCTCAAGAACGGCAAGGATCATTGCGAGGCGTCCGCCGTCCCAGCCAACAACTGTGCGTCGTGCTTGCGAGTGTGGCGAAGGGGCTACAAGCGCTTGAAACTCTACCAGCACTGGCCTTGTGCCTTCGACACCGGCAAAAACGACCGATCCGGGCGATGGTGTGCCGCGCTCGCTCAAGAAAAGTGCTGACGGATTGGCAACCTCTTCGAGACCGCCGCCGGTCATTTCAAACACGCCAATCTCGTCTGCGGGACCAAAGCGGTTTTTGACGGCGCGCAATATTCGGAATTGATGGCCGCGCTCGCCTTCGAAATACAAAACGGTATCAACCATATGTTCGACCACGCGCGGGCCTGCGATCTGGCCTTCTTTTGTGACATGCCCGACAAGAACAACACTGACCCCTTTGCGTTTGGCAAAGGTGGTTAATTCATGGGCCGCCGCGCGCACCTGAGAAACCGAGCCAGGCGCGCTTTCGACGTTGTCAGCCCACATTGTCTGGATGGAATCGATGATGGCCAATTGCGGTCTTTCCGCCTCGAGAGTGGTCAGAATATCACGCAGATTGGTTTCCGCGGCGAGCTTTACAGGGGCGTCTGCAAGGCCCAGACGCTGGGCGCGCATCCGAACCTGCGCCGAAGCTTCTTCGCCCGAGACGTATATCGTTTTCAGCCCACTGCGCGCAAACTGTGCGGCGGCCTGCAAAAGCAGTGTTGATTTGCCGATGCCGGGGTCGCCGCCGACAAGAATAGCCGAAGATGCGACCAGTCCGCCGCCCAAAACCCGGTCAAGCTCGGTGATGCCGCATTGTGTGCGTGGAGGGGGTGCTTCCTGCGTTGATAGATCGGTGAGTTGGATAGCCGACCCGCGCTTGCCACCCAAGGATTTGGCTGGCCCTTTCGAGATCCCTGCATCTTCTGATATGGTGTTCCATTCGCCACATGTCTCGCAGCGTCCCGACCATTTGGTTGTAACATTGCCGCATGCGGAGCAGGAGAAGGATGGGGATTTTGCCATGTCCCCTTGTGGCGCAGGCGTGCGAAGGGCTCAACCACTTTTAGTCACATGGACCCCTTCGGGAAGATGATTTGCATGGCTGAGCCTTTTAGGAACGAGCCGACAAAGCCTGCGCGGCGCTTCTCCTGGTGCCGCTGGATTGTTTGTGTCACGCATTTTTTACACAAATATGCTAACGATCTCTCAAATTCAGGCATGAAGAAATGAGCAGTCCTGTTCCCGATATTCCTAACCTTCATCAGGCGGAGCCTATTCCCGAGGCTGCGGTGTCCGGGGGCATGCGGCTATTGGGGTCGGGTGCTTTAGCTTTCAGTCTTACAAGCCGCTGAACGCGGGCAAGTGCGGCTTGCTCATAACTGACGACGCCGACCTTATGGCACGCGCTGTTATTATGTCCCGTACATACGAACATAACTGGAAAAAGCACCCTGTCCTGGCCGAGGCTTTTGGCCGTTGGCAAAACCAATTGCCGCTCTGCAATCTGCGTCTGGGAAACTTGTTTGCTGCGGTTATTCGCCCGCAATTGGCAGAATTGCCGCGTCGCGTAGGCGACGGGCGGGGCAATCACGACCATGTTGCGGCTTTGCTTAATGCATCACCGTGGATCAATGTGCCGCGTAAATTGGAACAAGTAGAACGCGCGCCGGAATCGATCCAGTTCAACCTGTGCGGACCGACGACGGAGCAAATTGATGCCTTTGTAGCCTCATCAGCCCGCGCTGGCGTCACCGTTCAGGTCTTTGGGCGGTCGACGATACCGCGCGCGCCTTTTGGAACTGGCAGTTTTTAAAGGACGTTCCCGATCTGTCGCAGACACGCGCAATGCTCATGTATGCCTGCGATCTACGACTGCCCGCGCGGTTGTCATTGGAGGAGTGCGAGATCATCGCCGACGTAGTTCTAAGCGCGGTTGCAGATACAATGCAGTCAATCGTTGCCTGGTTGACAGGCTGCTATGGTGTCGCTGACCCTTTAAGGGCGCTTGCACGCGTCATTTCGGTTATGGAAGAGTTTCCGGCTAGCGGACAGATTCAATCGGCCCCTCAGCGCGACCGTTGATGAACTGATCTAGATAGGGGTTGCCGCTCTGGTCCATTTCGGCGACCGGGCCGGTCCATTGGATAACGCCTTCGTGCAGCATGGCGATATTATCTGCAATCGCGCGCACGCTGGTCATGTCATGCGTGATGGTCATGGCCGTCGCACCCATCTCAACCACGATTTCGCGGATCAATTCATTGATAACGCCCGACATGATTGGGTCGAGGCCCGTCGTCGGCTCGTCGAAAAAGATAATCTCGGGTTCTGCGGCGATGGCACGGGCAAGGCCCACGCGCTTTTGCATGCCACCTGACAACTCTGCCGGTAGCCGGTCGGCCACATCTGGCTTCAGCCCGACGCGGCGCAGCTTGTCGATCGCAATCTCGCGGGCTTCTTCACGCGGACGTTTGAGCGAGCCACGCAGCAAACGGAAAGCGACGTTCTGCCAGACGGGTAAGCTGTCAAAAAGAGCCGAGCCCTGAAACAGCATCCCAAAGCGCGCCAGAAAGGCATCACGGTCTGTAGTGTCGGCGGCGTCCTTGCCATCTACAAAGATGCGGCCTTTGTCCTGTTCAACCAAGCCCAATACACATTTGAGCGCGATGGACTTGCCGGTGCCAGACCCACCGATGATGACCATTGACGTGCCTTTTTCGATGTTCAGGTCAAGCCCGCGCAGAACGTGGTTGCTGCCAAAGGATTTTTGGATGCCTTCCATGCGTATCATAGTGTGAAAAATACCCCCGTCAGAACAAAGTTCGCAGCAAGGATCAGGATGGCTGCACCTTCGACGGCCCCTTTCGTCGCGCGCCCCACGCCCATGGCGCCTCGTCCTGAGTTCATGCCGTGGTAGCAGCCCATGAGGGCCGCGCAAAATCCGAAAACCGCCCCTTTGGTGAGGGATGAGATCACATCAAGTGGCTCGAGAAAATCCACTGTGTTGTTAATGTAACCTGCCGAATTGAACCCAAGCGTTCCCGTCGAGACGGCATAGCCGCCGAAGATCCCGATGATATCGCCGACACCGACGAGCAGGGGCACGACAAGCACGGCCGCCAAGACACGCGGCACAGTCAGGTATTTCATAGGATGGGTAGATAGGGTGACCAAGGCGTCGATTTGTTCCGTTACCTTCATCGTGGCAATCTCAGCCGCAATAGACGAGGTGACACGCGCGGCGATCATCAACCCCACGAGAACAGGGCCAAGCTCGCGCACCATACCCACAGCCACGATCTGTGGCACCACCGCTTCTGCGTTGAACCGCGACCCGCCCGCGTAAATCTGCAGTGCCAGCGCGCCGCCGGTGAAAACGGCCGTCAAACCGACAACCGGCAGAGACAGCCAACCGATGTTAAGAAGCTGCGACAGAAATTCGCGCGAATAAAACGGCGGGCGAAAAAGATGGCCAATGGTTTCGCCACCATAGAGCGCGATCCGCCCGATGGCGGCGAGCGCTGACAGCACGGTACGACCGAGAACGGCAAGCGGATTCATGTGCGATACACGCGCTTGTAGCGCGCCCCCAGCGACGTCAGTATTTCATACCCGATGGTATCCGCGAAACCTGCGACAGTGTCCACCGATTGATGCGGCCCGATGAGCTGCAAGCTGTCCGGATCATGGGTAAGTTCGGTCACATCCACGCCGATCAGGTCCATTGACACACGACCCGCCAGTGGCACGGGAGTATCACCCGCGTGCATCGTGGCTCTTGCGCCCATTTGCCTGATCAGCCCGTCCGCATACCCTGCTGAGATAGTTGCAATCCGTGAAGGGCGGGGCGCTGTCCATGTGCCAGAGTAGCCCACCGTCTCTCCGGTCTCCACCTCCCTGATCTGAATAACGGGTACGTCCAGTGTCACAACTGGCAGCGCGTCTACGTAAGGCAACCCGCCATAAAGCCCAATGCCGGGGCGTGTCAGGTCAAAGTGATAATTGGCCCCCATCAAAAGCCCACCCGTGGCCGACAGCGACAGCGGTGCTGACAGCCCTTCGGCCATTTGCCTGAAGCAGGCCAATTGTGCAGCATTCATGGGGTGTTCAGGGGCGTCGGCACAGGCCAGATGTGACATCACAAGACAGGGGTCTTGAGCGAGTGCAATCTCGCGGATCGCACGCCATTCCGCGTCTTCGAGTCCCAACCGGTTCATCCCGCTATCAAGCTGCAGCCCGAAGGCATGGCCCGGCAAGCTTTCCATGTGGCGCGTCAACTGGGAGACTGAATTAATCATGGGGGTAAGCTGCGCACCCTCAATAATCTCGGTATCGCCTGCCATATGTCCCGAAAAGACACTGATGCGAGGGCCTTCACCCAAAATGCCCCGCAACACCGCACCTTCTTCGGCGACGGCGACGAAAAAGTGCTTCGCACCGGCCTGTGCCAGCGCGGGGGCGGCGCGTTCAATGCCTAGCCCGTAGGCGTTCGCTTTGACCACGGCCGCTGTCTCGACGCTGGTTTGCGCATCCAGCGCGCGCCAGTTGGCCTGCAGTGCGGCAAGATCAATCGTCAGGGTCGCGGTACTCATCCGCCGTTCATGACAGGAAAAGGCGTAAGGTCAAGCCTGTGCTTGGTATTGCGCGGCTCTGGTCAGGGTTCTTCAAAGTAACGGCGGTTTTTTTCGTAGTTTTTCTCGCCAATCAGGCAGTCGTAGGGCGCAGGTGCTGCGTACTGTACCGGAATGACCAGCGACGGTGCGTGCGAAATCTCAAGGATCAGTTTGCGCTTGACTGCCGGTGCGAAAGTCTTTCCAATCCAGCACCGGAATAGCAAATGATCCCGGCCCGCCAATCACACAATTCATATAGTAGTCATCGAGATCAGGGATACCCCAAATATCGGCTAAGTGCGTCTTGGGTCATCAGGGGCAGGCCGTTTATGATGAAGCCTTGCGCGATTGCTATGTCGCGCGCTTCGACCACTGGTGTGCCTTGATTGTTCGGCCCGTCCCCCGAGACGTCAATGACGCGGCGCAGCCCGCGAAACCCGTTTCCGTCAAAGGTGCCGGTCGCATAGTCTAACGCCCCTGAAATTGATGTCCGCTGCATTCCCACGCCAAGAGTTGTTGCAATGGTTGTAGCAATTTCTTCGGCCTGCTGTGGCGTCTCGAGTATTTGCCACGGCACTACAACGCGGTGCGCCTTAGTGCCCGCCCATTCGACATATGTGACTGCAATTCTACCCAGAAGCCCGCTTTGGATCGCAGCTAGAACATCAGGGCTGGTAAGCGCCTCGGCATAGCCAAGCCGTTGAATATCCAATTCTTCTTCGGTCATCGACCGTGAGACATCGACCGCCAGAAACAGTTCGACGTCTACTTCGACATCTTGCGCAGCGAGCGGCAGTGGAAAAAGCATCAGGAGAAAGAAAAGCAAACGCATACCGCATTGCGCCAGATGGAGGCTGACCTGTCCAGTCACAACTTTGCTTTTCCGATACGTTCGACTGGCAAAAGTGTGCGGTGCGGTGGCTGCAATGACCCGTCAGTCAGAGGCCTGCACAAATTCCTCGCGGCGGAAAATACCCATCTGCGTGCCGCGCCCTTTGATGATAATCGTATCGCCGGGGCGCACCGTCGCGCGCAGGTCTTCGGAGATACCGCAAAGCTTGTCTCCTGACGTCAGTACCAATGGATGGCGGCAGCGCCGTTCAAAGTCCCGTTCGATGTGCGACACCTTAAAGCTCACTTGCGTTTCACTCCCAAAAATCGCAGTGGCAAACCAAGGAATGTGCACATTGAAGGTCGAAAAGCCAAACAATGCTCCTAAGACGGGCCCGACAGTCAGTGCGACCCATGGTTTCATTCGTTTGTGGTCTGGCAGGTTTTCCAATCTGTTACCCAAGTAACAGATGCCCCCGACCAACACTGCGATTGCCGCAACCATGCCGTGATAAAGGGGGCGGATATTGTCCAAGTAAACTGGCGTGGCGAAAAAGTTCGGCCCGCGCAAGCCGAACATGCCTAGAAAAAAATGTAGACAAATCAATAAAAACCATAACGCTACGAGGTACATAACCATGCGCGAGGGCCATTTTCGCGTCATCAAATCTGGCGGTTTGTCGTACATGCCACAATTCAACCAGAGCATTATGACATGACTAGGGCGTTTAGATCTGTTGGCCTAGAACTCCTGATCGTGCTCTTGCTGCCACGGCTGAACCAAATTGCCAAAGCGGGTAAAGCGGCCCTCAAAGCTTAGTTCGACGGTGCCGATGGGTCCATGGCGCTGTTTGCCGATGACCACTTCGGCGCGACCGTGCAGTCGCTCCATCTCTTCTTGCCACTTCGCCATGGCTTCGAGATCGTGATCTCCGGGTTTTTCACGCTCTTTGTAGTATTCCTCGCGGAACACAAACATGACCACATCGGCGTCCTGCTCGATCGACCCTGATTCCCGCAGGTCACTGAGTTGCGGGCGTTTATCTTCGCGGTTCTCGACCTGACGCGACAACTGCGAGAGCGCCACAACGGGGATGTCCAATTCTTTTGCGATGGCTTTCAGGCCCATTGTTATCTCCGAGATCTCGTTCACACGGTTCTCGGATTTGCCAGTGCCGCGCACCAGTTGTAAATAATCGACCATCAGCACGTCCAGCCCATGCGTCCGCTTCAGACGCCGCGCGCGGGCCGCAAGCTGTGCGATTGGCAGGGCGGGTGTGTCGTCAATGTACAAGGGACAGGCTTCCAGCGCCTTGGCCGCATCGACGAAGCGGCGGAACTCTGTCTCGGTCATGTCGCCGCGACGGATTTGTTCTGATGGCACTTCTGATGCTTCTGACAAAATCCGCGCGGCGAGCTGCTCGGCACTCATTTCAAGAGAATAAAACCCGACAACGCCGCCATCAATCGCACCTTCGGACCCGTCCGGTTTCAAGCCGCGCTTGTAGGCTTTGGCGATGTTAAAGGCGATATTGGTGGCCAGCGACGTCTTGCCCATCGACGGGCGACCCGCGAGGATCAGCAAGTCGGACCGGTGCAAGCCCCCTAGTTTTTTGTCCATGTCGATCAGGCCTGTCGACACACCGGCAAGGCCACCTTCACGCTGGTACGCGGCGTTCGCTACATCAACTGCGTCCGTTACGGCTTTGAGAAAGCTTTGAAACCCGCTCTCCACTTGCCCTTGTTCTGCCAGCGCATACAGCGCCTGTTCCGCTTCAACGATCTGCTCGCGTGGCTCAGATTCAACATCGATCTTAGCGGCCTTATCCGAGATTGTACGCCCCAATTGGATGAGATCACGGCGCACTGCGAGATCGTAGATCATTTGCGCATAGTCTTTGACGGCAAATGCCGAGATGGCCGCACCCGCCAGCCGCGCAAGATAGGCAGGCCCGCCCAGTTCCTTGAGGCCTTCGTCGTCTTCCATAAACGACTTGAGCGTGACCGGAGACGCCAGATTGTTTTTAGCGATACGCGACGCCGAGATTTCGTAGATGCGCGCATGAACCGGATCGTAGAAGTGTTTTGCGCCGATGATGGACGCCACACGGTCATAGATGTCGTTGTTGGTGAGAATGGCGCCCAGCAATTGCTGTTCTGCCTCGATAGAGTGGGGCATCGTTTCCGGTGACTGTACGTCCACACCTGTCGGATTGAAGGCGGTAATCTCGTTCATGACTGTCCTTGCTTGCGCATTTACTGCTCTGGTGCTTCTGGGGCCCCGGTGGCATCGTTTTAGTGCAAAGTGGACCCTGAACCTATCTGGAAAGAACTGGGGATAAGTTCAGTGCAACCCTGTGTACATCCTCGATGCCATGCCGATATAGTAGCATCCGTCCAGTATAGCACAACACTTTGATTAAGATTTTGATTCTTTGCGCGCGTTTGAAAGCGGTTGTGGAGAAGAATTTATTTCTTGTTTGCTTCTTGCCACTTACGTGGTGCCAGCAGAAATTTCTCGACTTCATCCAAGGTTGACGCACTGAACGCTTCTTGGACTTTGGCTTCGTTCAATACATCCCACCACGTGCACAGATGATGCAGTTTGACACCATGATCGCCGAGCGTTTTTTCCGTTTCGGGGAAAATGCCATAGTAGAAGATGACGGCCGTGTGCCCGCAAGTCGCGCCCGTTTCACGGATCGCATCCACAAACGACAGCTTTGAACCGCCATCCGTCGTCAGGTCTTCGACCAGCAACACACGTTCACCTTCGGACATGGCCCCTTCGATCCTGGCGTTGCGCCCATAGCCTTTGGCCTTTTTGCGCACGTAGGTCATGGGCAGGGCCATTCTTTCGGCAACAAAGGCCGCAAAGGGGATGCCCGCCGTCTCGCCGCCGGCGATATTGTCAAAAGCTTCAAAGCCTGCGTTGCGCATGACAGTGACGGTTAGAAAGTCCATCAAAGTAGAACGGATACGTGGGTAGCTGATGAGTTTACGGCAATCAATATAGGTCGGGCTTGGCAAGCCAGAGGCCAGTATAAAGGGTTCGTCCGTGTTGAAGTGAACCGCTTTGATCTCGAGCAGCATACGCGCAGTCAACCGCGCCATTTCTTGAGCATCTGGATAAGAAGAGGGGATCATACGGTTGTCCTATGTAGTGGGTGCTGCAGGTTTGTTGTCGGCAGCATGGTATTCATTGGCCGAAGAGCTCAGGCCACTTTCCAAGTCAGCTCAAAGCCGGGATCAAAGACGGTCACCGGGCCTTCATCTGTTTCGATCTGCGTGGGAACCGTTGGCGATGATTTCACTAGTGTTGTACGTTCTTCGTTCGGTGCCATGCCGTAAAAGGCGGGCCCATTCAGGGATGTGAAGGCTTCAAGACGGCTCAACGCGCCTTCTTCTTCGAACACCTGCGCGAGGATCGAGAGCGTATTGGGCGCGGTGAAACATCCCGCGCATCCACAGGGCAACAGCTTGTTTGCATCCGTGTGCGGTGCCGAATCGGTCCCCAAAAAGAAACGGCTGTCGTCGGATGTGGCGGCCTTGCGCAGTGCCAGCCTGTGTTCTTCGCGTTTTGCCACTGGCAGGCAGTAATAGTGCGGTTTGATGCCCCCTGCGAGGATATGATTGCGGTTGATAACCAGATGGTGCGTGGTGATCGTGGCGCCCAACGTGTCATCCTGAGCGCTGGCGTACTCGACGGCATTCGAGGTGGTGATATGTTCCATGACCACACGTAGCCCAGGCGTTTTGCGCCGGATCGGATCCAGAACGCGGTCGATAAACACTGCCTCGCGGTCAAAAATATCAATGTCGTGGTCCGTAACTTCACCATGGACACATAAAGGCAGCCCTATGTCGGCCATACGCTCTAGCACTGCGCGGATTTTGTCGAAGTCCTGCACGCCGCTGGCGGAATTTGTGGTGGCACCCGCTGGATACAGCTTGACCGCGTGGACCAGACCGGAACTGTGGGCCGCAGCCACGTCATCGGGGTCGGTGTCTTCCGTCAGGTAGAGCGTCATCAACGGCTCGAACGCGGCACCTTCGGGAAGGGCGGCGATGATCCGGTCACGATACGCTGCCGCTTGGGCCGCCGTTACCACGGGCGGCACAAGGTTTGGCATGATGATCGCCCGTGCAAAGTGGGCTGCGGTTGAAGGCAAGACGGCGCGCAGCATGTCGCCGTCGCGCAGATGCAGATGCCAGTCGTCGGGGCGGCGGATTTCAAGCGTTTCAGTCATGGTGTGTCGCTAGCATAGCGTCGCAAATCTTGCCAGTACTATGCTGGTTCCTGTCGCAATTCCGCAAGCCTTGCTGCAAAAGCAGGTGCGCGCATGCGTGCACTTACGTTGTGACAAAGCAACCGTGCCAAATAATCACGTTCTTCGGCATCCAGGCGGGCCAACAGACGTTTGAGGTACGGCAGATGGAGGCGTCGCATCCGTGCCAAATCAGCGAATTGGGTCGGGCTCAGCAAGTCGTTGTTCGCGTATTCGAGAAGATCGTACAGAATTCGCAAATCCAAAAAATCGGTCTGCAGTGCAGATCCCCAATGCCGCAACCGTTTTTTGACGATGTTCGGGCCGGAAAAAAGCGCCGCATGCATGGCATCTTCTGTTTGCGTTGGGTCATAGATAATATGAGCACACTTTGCGGCTTGCAGCATATCTGGCGCATACCCGTACCTGTCCGAAAAATCTGTGCGCCGCATTTCAGTAAAACGCTGGTCCCATTCCGCAAACTCATTCGAAAGCGTCGCCTGCGGTTGAATGACCACGACCCGCGCGCCCGGTGCGACAACGGAAAACGCCGCGGCGGCGTACCCGCAGGACCCAGCGCCGTAAAACAAAACGCGGTCAAACTCGTCGAAAAAGCCATCATCGACCATGTGGTCGAAATAGGCGTAAACAGCCGGGTTGCGAAACCAGGTGTCGCCATCGCTGACAAGGGTCAGACTGGACCAGTTGTGTGTTTCGGCCATTTTCCATCCCATAGGGTGGGCCTTTGGGGATAGGGCCTGTATTCCTTGCAGTGTTTCAAAGGACACGAGCAGCGTTTTGCCGTGTTCGGAGAAAATTGCCATATGCCTTTTACCTAACCGAGAAACCGAACCGTCATCCTCGACCAGTTCCGTTACTTCGGCGATCCAGTCTGACCTGCTGTAATCCTTCAAAGATGGCCCGAAATCGGTTCTTACCTCTGACATGATGCCCGTCCTCGTACAAACAAACGGCACTGCGTTAGGTCGATTTCGCAGTCCAGAACATGGCCGCCAGAATCAAAGCAGCCCCCGATCATGAGTGTACCATGTTTTTCCAGCAGTGCACGATGTCGCGCGATCTGCACTTGACGCTCTGCGCTCAGGATGCAGTCTTACAAGTCTCTCGAAGGAGCCACCATGACCCAACCTGCCACAATCGATGACGTTCAAAAAATGCTGTCAGACCAGGGATATGTCTGCGACCGCGCTTTGGGCACCGTGGTGTTTTTGGCGCTGCAATTGGGGCGCCCACTGTTTTTGGAAGGCGAGGCAGGCGTCGGCAAAACGGAAATCGCAAAAGCGCTGGCTGCGGGTTTGGACCGGCGTCTGATACGCTTGCAGTGTTATGAAGGGCTTGATGCGTCAAGTGCAGTTTACGAGTGGAATTTTCCCGCGCAAATGGTCGCGATCCGCACAGCGGAGGCTGCGCAAACTGCATCGCGCGAGGCGCTGCAGACAGAGCTGTTTAGTGACGATTATTTGATCGAACGGCCGCTCTTGCAAGCCATGCGCCCCGACGAGAGGGGCGCGCCGGTTCTTTTGATTGACGAACTGGACCGAACCGATGAACCTTTTGAGGCCTTTCTTCTTGAAGCGCTCAGCGATTTTCAGGTGACGATCCCCGAGCTTGGAACGATTAAAGCGCCCGAGCCGCCAATTGTGATCCTGACGTCGAACAGGACCCGTGAAGTGCATGATGCGCTGAAACGACGGTGTCTTTATCACTGGGTCGACTATCCCGATTTTGACCGTGAACTCGAAATCCTGACTGCGCAGGCTCCTGAAGCCGCCGAAGCTCTCAGCCGCGAGGTTGTGGCCTTTGTGCAATCCTTGCGCACCGAGGATCTGTTCAAGAAACCGGGCGTGGCCGAAACGATCGACTGGGCCAAATGCCTGCTTGCACTAGACGTTATTACTCTCAGCCCTGAGGTGATTGCCGATACGCTGGGCGCAATTCTTAAGTATCAGGACGACATCCAAAAGCTTCAGGGTTCTGAAGCCAAGCGTATCCTTGATAATGTGAAATCGACCCTGGCACCTGCCTGATCTGTCTCCCAACCGTATCTGTCGTTCATGACAAGAGGCTAACAAGGAACGATATGCCAGAATATGCGCCGCTTGAACTGCCGGACAACCCGAAACTGGCAGGCAATATCATCCATTTTGCACGCGCTTTGAGGCGCGCGGGGCTTCCGATCGGGCCGGGGCGGGTGATTGACGCGATCAGGGCGGTCGAAGCGGCGGGGTTCACCGAAAAGCGCGACTTTTACTGGACGTTGCATGCGTGTTTTGTAAACCGGCCAGAGCACAGGATCGTCTTTGCGCAGGTATTCCGACTATACTGGCGCGATCCGCGTTATCTGGAACATATGATGGCCATGATGATCCCTGCGGTCCGGGGCGTGCAGGAAGAACGCAAAACGCAATCTGCTGAAAAGCGTGCGGCAGAAGCGCTTTTGGATGGCGCAGAGGCACCCGACCTGCAGGAGCCCGAGGAAGAGGGCGAGACCCAGATCGAAGTGGATGCAACCCTGACCATGTCCACGCAAGAGCGGTTAAGGACGCTCGATTTTGAACAGATGAGCACAGCTGAAATGGCCGAGGCGAAAAAGATAATCGCGCGGCTGACACTGCCGGTTAAGCCGATTGCGTCTCGGCGGATGCAGTCAAGTCTGCTTGGCCGGCAGGTGGATGCCGCGCGGACTCTGCGCCGCGCCATGCGTCAAGGCGGCGATCTGCACAGCATTGCACTGAAAAAGTCCCGCCCGCGCTGGCCCAACCTTGTCGTGCTGTGTGATATCTCGGGCTCGATGAGCCAGTACAGCCGCATGGTGCTTCATTTTCTGCACGCCGTCACAAACGAAAAAGGGGCGGGGTGGGCCAAAGTACACGCGTTCACCTTTGGTACGCGGCTTACCAATATCACACGGCACTTGCACCAGCGGGACGTGGATGCGGCCTTGGCCGCTGCAGGTGCGGAAGCGCAGGATTGGGAGGGCGGCACGCGCATCGGGGCCTGTTTGGAAGACTTCAATCGTGACTGGTCGCGCCGTGTCATGGGGCAGGGCGCTGTGGTACTGGTTATCACCGACGGATTAGACCGCGATGACCCCGACAGATTGGCCAAGCAGATGGAGCGGCTGCACCTTTCCGCGCGCCGCCTAATCTGGCTGAATCCATTGCTGCGATGGGACGGTTTTGCGCCGAAAGCCCGTGGTATTGCCGCTATGTTGCCCCATGTGGACAGCTTTCGCGCGGGTCATTCCATCGCCTCGTTGGAAGACTTGGCGGCTGCGATTTCCCGCCCCGATGATGTGGGCGAGAAAACCCGGCTGATGCAGATGGTTTCCGCTTAGGCGACGGCCTCGGCAAAGCTGCTGCGATAAATTGCTGACAGATCCGCCAACGGCGCAGAGGCTGCCCCCAAACGCACGGTTTCGCCGGTGAATTTCCCGACCGACTGCAGCGTCAGCCCCGCACGACCTGCAGCGATCATAAGCGCCTCGGCCTGATCGAAGTTACAGGCAATCAGATACCGTCCTTGATCTTCACCAAATAGCGTTGGTGTATCACCTGCGTCCAGACACAGCCCGATACCGGCACTTTCCGCCATCTCGAACGCGGCTAGTGCCAGTCCACCATCAGAAATATCCGTGCAGGCTTTGATCAGGTCACGGTTTTCCCGAATAAAGTCACCGTGCGCTTTTTCCTGTACCAGATCAACTGCTGGTGCATCGCCTTCGATGCGGTTAAACACCTCGGCCAGTATCGCTGATTGGCCAAGATGACCTTGGGTTTCGCCCAATACCAGCGCCACATGCCCGTCCCGCACGTCGCACCCGATGATGTGGTCCACGTGGTCGATCAAACCTACCGCGCCAATCGTGGGAGTGGGCAAGATCGCGGTGCCGTCTGTTTCGTTATAGAGCGACACGTTCCCCGATACGATCGGCATACCCAAAGCGGCAACCGCTGCGCCGATACCTTTGATCGCGCCGACGAACTGGCCCATGATCTCGGGCTTTTCTGGGTTGCCGAAATTCAGATTATCCGTCGTCGCCAAAGGCACCGCACCGACGGCGCTGAGGTTGCGGTAAGCTTCGGCCACGGCCTGTTTGCCGCCCTCAACAGGGTTGGCTTTGACGTAGCGCGGCGTCACATCCGAAGTGAAGGCGAGCGCCTTGTCGGTGCCGTGCACACGAATAATGCCCGCGCCAATGCCCGGAATGCGGACCGTATCGGCCATGACCATCGTATCGTACTGTGAATACACCCATTCCTTGGACGCGTAATTGGGGCTGGCCAACAACGTCTTCAAACCATCAATCGGGTCCACATCAGGTACATCGGCAAGCGGTTCGGGGGGGATGTCTCGATCCAAGGGCGGTCATATTCGGGCGCTGAAGACGCAAGCTTGGACAGGGGGAGATCGGCTTTGACTTCTCCATCCAGCATGATGAGGAAACGGTCTTCGGCGATGGTTTCGCCGACGATAGCGAAATCCAAGTCCCATTTGTCAAAAACGGCTTTAGCCTGCGCTTCCAACTCGGGGCGCAGGACCATCAGCATACGTTCCTGACTTTCCGAGAGCATCATTTCATAAGCCGTCATGGCGCTTTCACGAACGGGTACTTTTTCCAGATCGAGGCGTACACCAAGCCCGCCTTTGTCGCCCATCTCAACTGCGGAACATGTGAGGCCAGCGGCCCCCATATCCTGAATAGAGATAACAGCACCGGTCGCCATCAATTCCAGCGTCGCTTCCATCAGACGCTTTTCAGTGAAGGGGTCACCGACCTGCACCGTGGGGCGCTTTTCTTCAATGGTGTCGTCAAATTCTGCCGAGGCCATGGTCGCACCACCGACCCCGTCGCGGCCGGTCTTTGCACCCAGATAAACAACCGGCATGCCCACGCCCGAAGCGGCAGAATAGAAAATTTTGTCCGCATCGGCCAAGCCTGCTGCAAAGGCGTTTACCAGGCAATTGCCGTTGTAGGCTGGATCAAAGCGAACCTCGCCGCCGACTGTGGGCACACCGAAACAATTACCATAGCCGCCGACGCCTTCCACCACGCCATTCACTAGTTGTCGTGTCTTGTGGTGGCTTGGCTCACCAAAGCTGAGACTGTTCATCGCGGCAACGGGACGGGCACCCATGGTGAAGACATCGCGCAGAATGCCGCCAACGCCTGTTGCGGCACCTTGGTACGGCTCAATGTAGGAGGGGTGATTGTGGCTTTCCATTTTGAAGACCACAGCTTGCCCGTCGCCAATATCAACCACGCCCGCATTTTCGCCGGGGCCGCAAATTACTTGGGGGCCATCCGTGGGTAGCGTGCGCAGCCATTTTTTGGAGGATTTGTAGGAACAATGCTCGTTCCACATGGCCGAAAAGATGCCAAGTTCCGTGAAAGTCGGCGCGCGGCCTACAATCTCCAGAATACTGTTGTATTCATCGGGGCTCAGCCCATGGCTCGCGATCAACTCCGCAGTGATGGCAGGCTCTTGCATCTCTATCCCATTCCCCGTCTGACTTTGTCGCGCACCTCTTACATGGGCCAAAGCGTGCATGGAAGGGGCGAATGTATCCGTGGCGTTGCGCCGGATAGAATTCAGGGATGGCCAAACGGCTTTGTGGGTTGCACAAATAGACAGGCCCGTGCGACGGACCGAAACACTGAGGAGTTTATTGTGATATTGAACGCCGCGTCCAAGGTTCTCAGCAAGTTGGTCGATATTAATGACGACAAAAAGGTCGACCGGGACAACATAATCAAATCCACCCTCGGTCTTGCAGACACAGGTATCCCCATCGGCCGCGAGGATGAACCCGCGGGCTATGTCAGATGGAATGCTGCCAATAACGACACCTTTAATGCCGGGCAAAGCACCGGTGGCGACAAGGAACATGTCAGGTACCACGAGTTTTTATGGACCAACCCCGAAACGATTGATGAATGCGAATGGGGCCACGTGCGCTGGCGGTTCTACAGTAACGGGCTTGTTTGCTTTGATGCGCAGATGGCCAACAACAGTGGTAAACTGGATAACGGGGACGTGCAGGGCCACAGAATCGAACTGCGCGAGAAAAACGGGCTGTTGTTGGGTGTTTGGATCGCAGGCTTCTTCGTCCGTCGGTCATTGCCGCTGCGGGGATTCGCGGCGTCATTTTCCGACGATCATCAGCCTCTGAAATTGCATTTTGACGATGTGAGCGAACAGCAGCTTGGTGCCTGGATTTGCCTGTGAAGTAGAAAGTCTGCGGACTGGTCAAAAAAAAGGCCGAGCGCGAAGCTCGGCCAAGTCCAACAGGGAGGTATCGAACGTGCGCAGAGCGCGTCGTTCGCATAATGCCCAATTAGGGCGCGCTTTGCCTTGGATCAAGTCAGTTTCTGCACTGGAGATGTCATGCCCGCTATGCGTTTTGTGCATGGCTCTTGGCGGGCTTTAGGCCTGCTTTGCGCGTAACTGCTTGCGATATGTGATTATTTCGTCCTGAACAAAGTCTTTGAACGCGGATACTCTTTGCGAGTGGCGCAACTCTTCGGGGTAGGCGAGGAATACGGGCACGTCCGCTGACATCAAATCAGGCAGCACCGGCACCAGGTCGGGGAAGTCCTGCGTTACGTAATCGGGCAGTACTCCGATCCCCAGGTTTTGTAGAACACCCTGCAGCACGCCGTAATAATTATTGACGGTCAGAAGGGATCGGATGTCGTAGGTCATCAGATGCTGCACAAGACTGCGGCCCGCGCCTACTTGATCGCTGTCCGTGTTCTGGCAGATCAACCGGTGATGGCGGATATCTTCGATGACTTTCGGTGCCTCGTTATCCGCCAGATAGTCGGGTGTCGCGTAAAGACACATCCGGATCATCATCAGCTTTTTGCGAATAAGATCCGCCTGACTTGGTTCTTTCATGCGGATCGCGACGTCCGCTTCGCGCATCGGCAGATCAAGTACGCGTTCTTCAAGCATCAGATCGACTTTGAGATCTGGGTACTTTTCATAGAGTTTCGGAAGCCTCGGGGCGAGCCAAAGCGTGCCAAATCCAGTGGTCGTGGTCACCCGCAATTCGCCAAAAACCTCTTCTTCGCTGTCGCGAATGCGTGCAGAGGCGGTATCTAGGCGGCGGGACATGGCAGTCGTTGCGTCAAACAGCAACTCGCCTTGCTCCGTCAGGATCAACCCGCGTGCATGTCGGTGAAAAAGCGTCGCATTCAACGCCTCCTCCAACCCCCGAATCTGGCGGCTGACGGCAGATTGAGACAGATTAAGCTTGTCGCCCGCGTGGGTCAGTGACCCCGCGTCCGCTACAGCGTGGAAAATTCTTAGTTTATCCCAATCCATCTCGTCTTCCTGTTCAGGCCTTGCATTGTTAGCGCTATATGTGTCCGAAATGAAGGGGCTAGGACGACGCATACGCCAGTAAACGCTTTTTTTGTATACAGGTCAGGTAGTATGACCTATTAATGGTGAGGAACTGTGCAACACTATATCCGGCCAGGGAGGCATATGATGGGAACGCACAAGGTTTCACTTAACGACCGTTATGATCTTGAAAAATCGCCCGTGTTGCTGAGCGGTACGCAGGCGCTGGTGCGGTTGATGCTGCTCCAAAAAAAGCTGGATGAGGCTGCTGGCTTGAATACCGCGGGACTTGTTACAGGGTATCGTGGGTCGCCACTGGGTGCGGTTGATATGCAGATGACCCGCGCGCTCAAGCCTTTGACCGAGAGCAAGATCACCTTTCAGCCGGGGTTAAACGAAGATCTTGCGGCAACCGCTTTGTGGGGCGCGCAACAAGCCGAATTGCGAGGCGAAGGCAAATTCGACGGTGTTTTCGGGCTATGGTACGGCAAAGGCCCCGGCGTTGACCGGTCTGGTGATGTCGTTCGCCACGCCAATATGGCGGGGTCGTCGCGGTTCGGTGGTGTCTTGATGGCGATGGGGGACGATCATACCGGCGAAAGCTCGACGGTTTTGCACCAGTCCGAGTTGGCGTTGATCGATGCATATATGCCAATCGTCAGTCCCGCAGGCGTTCAGGAGGTGCTGGACTACGGTCTTTATGGGTTCGCGCTTAGCCGCTTTAGCGGGCTTTGGGTCGGCGTAAAGACGATGAAAGACACGATCGAAGTAACAAGCGTTGTGGATACAAACCTTGATCGCTACAATTTTGTCGCACCTGATTTCCAGATGCCGGACGGTGGCTTAAACATCCGATTGGTCGATGACCGGATCGAACAAGAAGCGCGTTTGATTGACTATAAACGCCACGCGGCAGAGGCCTTTGCCCGCGCCAATAAGATCGACAAGCGTGTTTTGGGCAAGGCGGGCGCCAAGATCGGCTTTGTGGCGGCAGGCAAAAACTGGCTAGACCTTCAACACGCGCTGAGTTTGTTAAACATCGACGCGTCTGAGGCCGAGCGTATCGGGTTAACCACCTATAAAATTGGGCAGGTCTGGCCACTGGACATGAACAGCTTTGAGGCGTGGGCGGAGGGCCTTGATCTCATCGTTGTGGCTGAAGAGAAGCGCAAGCTGATCGAAGTGCAAATTAAAGAAGCGCTGTTTGACAACAGACAGGGTCGGCGGGTTTATGGCGGCACGCGTGACGGTAAGCCGTTTTTCTCTGCAAAATGGGCATTGGACCCTGTGGAAATAGCGCTCAAACTAGGTGAAGTGCTGGTTAACGAGGGGCGCAACACAGACGGGGTCATGGCTGGGCTCGCAGAGCTGCGTGAAGCGCAACGATCTGATAATGCAAAAGAAATCGTAGCGCGTCTTCCCTACTTCTGTTCAGGCTGTCCGCATAATACGTCGACGAAAGTGCCGGATGGATCGCGGGCCTACGCGGGCATTGGGTGCCATTTTATGGCGCAGTGGATGGACCGTGAAACGTTGGGGTACACCCATATGGGGGGAGAGGGGGCCAATTGGATCGGAGAAGCGCCGTTTTCAAACCGTATCCATGTGTTTCAGAATATGGGGGACGGGACATATAATCATTCCGGTGTCCAGGCCATTCGCGCAGCGCTCGCAGCGGGTACGACCATCACCTATAAAATACTTTACAATGATGCAGTCGCCATGACGGGCGGGCAGGGTAACGAGGGCGAGCTATCCGCCCCCCGGATTGTGCGCGAATTGCAAGCGATGGGTGTTGAGAACCTCGCCGTTGTATATGACGAAAAAGAAGACGTTGATTTTGAGGCCATGAAAGGCGTTGAAACCTACGAAAGAGCGCATTTGCAAACTGTACAGGAAAAGTTTGCAAAGACACCGGGCGTGTCGACAATCGTTTATATTCAAACCTGTGCCGCAGAAAAGCGGCGGCGGCGCAAACGGGGGGTGTTTCCCGATCCTGACAAGCGGCTTTTTATTAATACCGATGTTTGTGAAGGATGCGGAGATTGCGGCGTACAGTCGAACTGCGTCTCAATCGTACCGAAAGAAACCGAGTTGGGCCGCAAGCGGGCGATCGACCAATCTTCTTGCAACAAGGACTTTAGTTGTATCAAAGGGTTCTGCCCATCTTTTGTCACGCTGGAGGGCGCGCAACTGCGCAAGAACGCGACCACGACGTTGGATGTTCCTGACTTGCCCATGCCCGAGCTTCCGCAGATTGACGGGACATGGAATATTGTTGTGACAGGTGTTGGTGGTACGGGTGTCGTTACCATCGGGGCGGTGCTGGCGCAGGCTGCCCATATCGACGGGAAGGGTGCGGGCATGATGGAAATGGCCGGGCTTGCCCAAAAAGGGGGCGCCGTTCACATTCACTGCCGTCTGGCGAATGCGCCCTCTGATATCTCGGCGATCCGCGTTGCTACTGGAGAGACGCATGCGCTTATCGGTGGTGATCTTGTCGTCTCGGCCGGGGCCAAAACGCTGGGGTTGATGCGGAGCGGTCAAACCGGAGCCGTCGTCAATTCACACGAGATTATCACAGGGGATTTTACGCGCGATACAGAGTTCCGTTTGCCCCGAGAACGTTTAACGTTGGCGCTGCAAGCGCGCATTAAGGACCGTTTGGATTTGTTTGACGCCTCGGAGCTGGCACGTGTCAGCTTGGGAGATTCGATTTATTCCAACATGATGATCTTCGGCGGAGCGTGGCAGCGCGGGTTGGTGCCGCTCAGCTATGATGCGATCCGGCAGGCGGTCCAACTGAACGGAGCTGCAGTTGAACGGAATCTGCGCGCCTTTGAAATTGGCCGCTGGGCGGTTTTGTATCCCGAGGCGGTTGCGGAAAAATTGCAGCCAAAAGTAATAGAACTGCCCAAGACCGTTTCCGAACAAATCGACTTTCGTGCGGAGCACCTCAAACAGTATCAAGGGCGCGGTTTGGCGAAGCGATACCGCCGCCTGATCGACGGAATTGCTGACGAGGAGGTTCAGAAATCTGCATTAAAAGGCTACCATAAGGTGCTGTCATATAAGGACGAGTACGAAGTCGCCAGATTGTTGGTGTCGAGCCGGGACAAAGCCCGCGCCGAATTCGAAGGTGACTTCAAAATGAGCTTTAACCTTGCGCCGCCGCTACTGTCCAAAATAGGACCGGACGGCCGACCGATGAAACGTGAATTTGGCCCGTGGCTCGAGCGTCCGCTACGCATTCTCGCTCGCATGCGCTGGCTGCGGGGCACACCGTTTGACCCCTTCGGATATACTGCCGAACGCCGTATGGAGCGTGCTTTGATCCGGCAGTACGAAAAGGATATGAAACACGTACTACCGCAATTATCGGATGCTACGCGGGATGCAATTGTGGCCTTGGCTGCATTGCCACTGGACATCCGCGGGTTTGGACCGATCAAATCAGCAAACGAAACGAAAGCGGCAAAACGCCGCGAAGAACTTTTGGCGGTGATCCGATCAGGCGGACCTGCTATGTCGGACGCGGCAGAGTAGCCTTCAGGATTTTGTCATATTTTGAAGGTACAAGATCAAGCGCCAGGATGAACAGGGGGCGACGCGGACCGGGATGAGGGCACAGAGCCTAAATACGACCAGAGACATCAGCTATGCTTTTAGCGCCGAAACCAAAGGTGGGCGGGCACTGATCCGGTTAATGGAAAACTCAACCGGCAGGTTGCGGCTTATCAAACGTGCCGAAGGGTACGAAAGCGATGTGGCTGCTGGTCGGCAATTCTTCACCGTCATGCTTGAACGCTATGGGCTCTCGCTCGACGTTGTGCACGGATCTTTGCAGAATGTGCCGTCGACAGGTCCTTTGATTGTGATTGCAAATCACCCTTACGGCATTCTGGATGGTCTGACGCTTGGACATATTCTGGAACAAACACGCGGCGATTTCCGCATTCTGGCCAATTCCGTTTTCCGCAAAGCCGAAGAGATTAACCGTGTCGTGCTTCCCATCAGCTTTGATGAGGATAAAGAGGCGATGGCCTTGAATATCGCGACGCGCAAACGGGCGCTGACCTATCTTGAACAAGGCGGCGCGATTGGGATTTTTCCGGGCGGCACGGTCAGTACTGCGGTACGCCCTTTTGCTAAACCGATGGACCCGGGCTGGCGTAATTTTACTGCGCGGATGATTGCAAAATCCGGTGCCTCAGTTCTTCCAATCTACTTTGATGGGCACACCAGCCGCTTGTTCCAGATCGCCAGCCATACACACAACACGCTACGTATGGGTTTGCTTATCAAAGAATTCGGTCGGCGCGTTGATACGCCTGTCCGCGTCTCTATCGGACAACCGATTTCTTCGGATACGCTGGCAAAATTTGCAAAAGATAGCAAAGGGATGATGGATTTCTTGCGAAAAGCGACGTATGAGCTTTCTCCAGATCCTCAGAAAAACTTTGATCTGGGGTATGAATTCGAACAACGGCATCGCATGTGAGGTGGTGCCTCAGAGGGCGCTAGTCGGATGGCAGTAGGTATTTTTGACAGTGGATTGGGCGGGTTAACCGTTCTTGATGCCGTTCAAAAGCGGTTGCCCGACGTGCCTTTCGTGTATCTGGCCGATAGTGCGCATGCGCCCTACGGTGTACGGACGTCGGATGATATTTTCGAATTGACGTGCAGTGCTGTACAGCGGTTGTTCGACGCGGGGTGCGATCTGGTCATTCTCGCGTGCAATACGGCATCAGCGGCAGCGCTGCGGCGGATGCAAGAATCCTGGGTGCCCGCGGACAAACGCGTTTTAGGTGTTTTCGTGCCTCTGATCGAAGCAATGACTGAACGGCAATGGGGCGATAATTCGCCGCCTAGGGAAGTGTCCGTCAAGCATGTGGCGTTGTTTGCAACACCGGCAACCGTAGCCAGCCGCGCCTTTCAGCGCGAACTTGCGTTCCGTGCCATCGGTGTGGATGTCGAGGCGCAGGCCTGTGGTGGTATCGTTGATGCGATTGAGGACGGCGACATGATGCTGGCGGAAGCGTTGGTGCGTAGCCACGTAGATGCGCTGCAGCGCAAAATGCCAACACCGGACGCGGCAATTCTGGGCTGTACCCATTATCCTTTGATGCAAGAGGCCTTCCAAGCTGCTTTGGGGGAGACTGTTAAAGTCTTCAGTCAGGCCAATCTGGTCGCAGAAAGCCTTGCCGACTATCTGGAACGTCGTCCCAACATGATCGGAACCGGAGAGGCTGCATTTTTGACCACCGGAAAGCCCGCGCGTGTCAGTGACCGCGCCACGCAGTTCTTGCGACGAAAGATCGAGTTTTCACACGCTTGATCTGATACCTTTTTCCTGAACGGACAATATCAAATGACATATTCAATCGCTATCCTGGGGGCCTCGGGCTATACCGGGGCAGAGCTTATCCGGCTGCTCGCCGGACATAATGCAATGGAAATCAAAGCGTTGGGTGCAAACTCCAAAGCGGGTCAGACCATCGCTCAGGTATTTCCGCATTTGCGTCACCTCGACTTGCCGCCGCTTTTACAAATTAGTGATATCAACTTTGCAAATATTGACCTGTGCTTTTGCGCCCTGCCACATAAAACCAGTCAGGAGGTTATCGCAGGCTTGCCGGCGGGCTTGAAGATCGTTGATCTGAGCGCGGATTTCCGTCTGCGTGATCCTGCGGAGTACGAGAAATGGTATGGTAACCCCCATGCGGCGCTCGCACAGCAAGCCGAGGCGGTCTACGGGCTCACTGAATTTTACCGTGATGATATCCGCGCGGCCCGTCTTGTTGCGGGCACGGGCTGCAATGCAGCGACGGGGCAGTACATCCTCAGGCCGCTGATCGAAGCACAAGTGATTGATCTGGACCAGATCATACTTGATCTTAAATGTGCGGTATCCGGTGCGGGCCGTAGTCTTAAGGAAAACCTGCTGCATGCCGAATTGTCGGAAGGGTATCATGCCTATGCCGTTGGTGGCACCCACCGCCATCTGGGTGAGTTCGATCAGGAGTTTTCCAAGATCGCAGGGCGGCCGGTACATATTCAGTTCACCCCGCATTTGATTCCTGCCAATCGCGGAATTCTGGCGACAGCCTACGTGCACGGCCACGCACAAGAGATCCAAGACACCTTGTCGCAGGCGTATTCAGATGAGCCGTTCATCCAAGTGCTTCCAATGGGCGAAGCCCCCAGCACACGACACATAAGGGGTTCAAACTATTGTCATATTGGGGTTGTTGCGGATCGGGTTGCAGGTCGCACAATCGTAGTTGCGGCGTTGGACAATCTGACGAAAGGTTCTAGCGGGCAGGCGTTGCAAAACGCCAACCTGATGTTAGGTATTGAAGAGACCGAAGGGCTGCTGATGGCACCGTTGTTTCCGTGAGGGGTTATGAAAAACCTTAAAAAGCAAAGACGTATCCAAGTGATTGGATTGGCGACTGTGGCGCTCATCCTTGCGACAGTCCTTATCGGATATGCGATGCGAGACGGGATCAAC
Organism: uncultured Alphaproteobacteria bacterium; assembly: GCA_963796445.1. Taxonomy (GTDB): domain Bacteria; phylum Pseudomonadota; class Alphaproteobacteria; order Rhodobacterales; family Rhodobacteraceae; genus Roseobacter. Next base: position 201,428 of record CAWCLQ010000013.1, read on the forward strand.
TTTTTCCGTGCGCCGACGCAAATTCTTGCAGAGCCACCGGCACCCAACGAAGTCTTCCGCATCGGTGGCTTGGTGTCGGAGGGGTCCATCGTGCGCGGTCAGGGCGAGACGATCCGCTTTAGCGTGACAGACGGCAATGGCGTGGTTCCCGTCACATACACCGGCGTTCTTCCCGATCTTTTTGAGGAGAATCAGGGCATGGTTGGCACGGGTCGTTACATTAATGGTGTCTTTGAAGCTCATGAAATATTGGCTAAACATGACGAAACCTACATGCCAGCTGAGGTCGTTGACGCGCTTAAGGCACAAGGCGTCTATCAAGCGCCAGAAGGGTGATACCGTACGCTGTGGTTAAGCGAATTTAACCAAACCCAAGACATCTTCTGTTGCGTCACTAAAGGCGCAAAGGGGATGTCATGCAGTCAGTTAGGCAGATCGCAGAAGAGATCGTGGCGCGTGAAGGCGGGTTCGCAAACGATCCCGACGACCCGGGCGGTGCTACCAATTTTGGTGTTACGATCCATACAATGCGGCGGTTGGGGTTGGATCTGAATCGTGATGGTAGAGTTACCGTCGCGGATGTGCGCGCGCTGACCCGCACACACGCTATCGAAATCTTTGAAAAACACTACTTTGAACGCCCCCGTATCTCACGGCTTCCGGATGTTCTGCATGCAACCGTTTTCGATATGTACGTCAACGCGGGCGCCAATGCGATCAAGATACTGCAGCGACTACTGCGCGATATGGGGCATGGACTGACCATCGACGGAGCATTAGGGCCCCAAACGATTGGAGCCTCGCAGACGGCCTTCATGGCCGCGCCCGACCATCTGGCGGACGCCTACGGCATCGCACGGCGCAATTATTATTTTCGGATTGCTGACCGACGCGCGGCAAGTCGCAAATACGCGCGGACAACGGCGGGCGGTAAGGGCGGTTGGATCAAGCGCGCCGAGGAATTCATTTCGGAGCGGTACCACATGACCGACCGACAATTTCAGGAAAGGGTCGCATCATGGGTTTGATTTCAAGCTTGCTAGGCATAATTTTTGGTAATGATCGCAACGTTTTGAAAGAGACTGCTGAAGTGTTTCGAGCCAACGCCGAAGAAGAGGCCGCCCGTGGTCAAGAGCTTCGCATCGAGGCGGTAGGGCAATTTGGGCGCGAGTTTGAAAGCAAGAATGACGGCGTCTTCAACCGCTTTATGGACGGTGTAAACCGCCTGCCGCGGCCAGCGCTTGCCATTGGCACTTTGGGGTTGTTTGTCTCAGCCATGGTTGACCCGATCTGGTTTGCCGCACGGATGCAAGGGATTGCCCTCGTGCCAGAGCCTTTGTGGTGGCTGTTGGGTGTCATTGTATCGTTCTACTTTGGTGCGCGGCATCAGATTAAAAGCCAGCAGTTTCAACGCTCGATTGCGCAAACCGTCGCTTTGGCACCTAAGGCTGCCCAGAACATTCAGACGCTGCGGCGGCTGACAGACAAAAGCCCCGGGGTCGCAAGCGCGGGTAGCGATGCAAGCTTGCGGTTGGCATCGATTGAGCCCGGATCAAATCTTGCCCTGGAGGATTGGCAGCGCATGGTGGCGGACCCCGCGACAAAGTGATCCTTTAATCCGACCGATTGTCATTGGATGACAGCGTCGGGCGGTTTATACTCTTCGCTATGATTACAGAACTCGGACATTTCGCCCTCATCCTCGCCTTTATGGTGGCTATCGTGCAGACGATTGTGCCACTGGTGGGAGCACATAAACGTTGGCCTGCCTGGATGGCAGTGGCAGAACCTGCCGCCACAGCACAGTTCCTTTTGACAGCCTTCTCCTTCGGGGCTTTGATGTGGGCCTTCATTGTGTCGGACTTCAGCCTGCAACTGGTGACGCTCAATAGTCATTCGGCCAAACCGATGATTTACAAAATCAGTGGCACATGGGGTAACCACGAAGGGTCGATGCTGCTTTGGGTGCTTATTGTGACACTGTTTGGGGCGACGGCCGCTTGGTTTGGTGGTAATTTGCCGCCGACCCTACGCGCCCGTGTCCTCGCGGTGCAGGCGGCTATTGGTGTCGCTTTCTTTGCTTTCATTCTGTTTACGTCGAACCCCTTCGTGCGCCTTGTTGTGCCGCCGTTTGACGGGCAGGATTTGAACCCGCTGCTGCAGGACCCCGGTCTCGCGTTCCACCCACCGTTTTTGTATCTGGGCTACGTGGGCCTGAGTATGGCGTTCAGCTTTGCGGTTGCAGCCCTGATTGAGGGGCGCGTGGATGCAGCTTGGGGCCGTTGGGTGCGCCCTTGGACGCTGGCAGCTTGGGTGTTTTTGACAATCGGAATCGCGTTGGGCTCTTGGTGGGCCTATTATGAGCTTGGCTGGGGTGGCTTCTGGTTCTGGGACCCGGTTGAAAACGCGTCTTTCATGCCATGGCTGCTGGCCGCAGCGCTTTTGCATTCGGCAATTGTTGTTGAAAAACGCGAGAGCCTGAAGAGCTGGACCATCTTGCTTGCTATCCTTGCATTCGGCTTTTCGCTGATCGGGACGTTTATTGTCCGGTCGGGTTTGCTGACATCAGTGCATGCCTTCGCAAATGACCCCGAGCGCGGCGTTTTCATCTTGATGATAATGGGCTTTTTCATGGGTGGCGCGCTGATCCTCTTTGCGTTCCGCGCCAGTGCAATGGAGGCCCGCGGCGTCTTCGGATTGGTCAGTCGTGAAAGTGCGCTTGTTGCAAACAACCTGCTCCTTGCCGTGTCATGCTTCGTCGTTTTTGTCGGAACCATGTGGCCGTTGCTGGCCGAGATGTTCTTTGATCGCAAGCTCAGCGTAGGCCCGCCGTTCTTCAATATGGCGTTCTCTCCCTTCATGTTGGTGTTGGGGTTGATACTGCCAATCGGGTCCGCGATGCCGTGGAAGCGTGCGCGCATCTCCCGTGCCGTCAAGCCTCTGCGGTATGTATTCGTGTTGGCCTTGGCTATTGGTGGATTGGCCTATGCGATGCAGACCGGGCGCAGCTTGTTGGGGCCGATTGGTCTGTTTCTTGCAGCGTGGATCGTTATGGGTACAATTGTGGACTTTGTGCAGCGCGCTGGTCGTGGTCCTGACCGCTGGTCACGGATTTTGCGGCTGCCGCGCGCTGATTGGGGCAAAATGGTCGCACATGCTGGTCTGGGGATCACCATGATGGGGGTGTGTGGGTTGATGGCGTGGCAGCAGGAAGATATCCGCGTTGCCCAATTTGGCGAACCTTATGATGTCGGCGCGTATACTCTGACGCTTGAAAAGGTCAATCGATACGAGGGGCCGAACTTCCTGTCGACCACGGGCTATGTGACGCTTGCTCAGGATGGTGAGGTGATTGCGCAGCTTAACCCTGAAAAGCGTATATATCCGGTGGCGCAAATGCCCACGACCGAAGCAGCAATCGACTACGATCTTTTGCGTGATGTCTATGTGGTGATCGGTGATGAACAGGCCGGCGGCGGCTGGGCGGTGCGTACCTATATCAAACCACTCACCAACTGGATCTGGATCGGTAGTGGTCTGATGGCTTTGGGTGGCTTGCTCAGCTTGTCTGACCGTCGCTTCCGTGTGGCGGCGGGTGCGCGCAAGTCAAATGCTGCACCGGTGCCTGCGGAATGATCCGTGCAATTCTCTTGATGGTGGTCTTGGCCTTTCCGGCCTGGGCCATGGACCCCAGCGAAATGCTGAGTGATCCGGCACTTGAGGAACGTGCGCGCGCTCTGGACCATGCACTGCGCTGCGTTGTGTGCCAATCTGAGTCTGTGGCTTCGTCTAATGCGAATTGGGCAGAGGACGCACGGCGTACCGTGAGAGAATTGATCTCGGCTGGGTCGACAGATGAAGAAGTCTTTGACTTCTTCGTCGCGCGTTATGGCGAGTTCGTACTCATGTCTCCCCGCCCGAGCGGATCAAACTGGCTGCTATGGGCTGCTGGCCCAATCATGCTTATGTTGGCGGGAATGATCGGTTTTTTCTACGTGCGTGGTAGGGAATCCGCGCTGGCCCCTCACGAAGAAGCACTCAGCCCCGAGGAAGCGGCACGCCTGCAGAAAATCCTGAACGAGTGACGCGTCGTTCCGCTTTAGCTGTAAGTTTTTTCTGCTAGGGTCTCGCCACATATGGGCCAAGCCGAGGGATGACTGATGGATTACCAAACGATCACCTATGCGTTGAACGACGGTGTCGCCATTATCACTTTGAACCGCCCGGACAAAATGAACGCGCTTAGCACAAAAATGCGTGCCGAGCTTACTTTTGCCCTGACCGAAGCAGGCAAGGTCGCACGTGTGGTTGTGCTGACCGGATCAGGGAACGCGTTCTGCTCTGGTCAGGACCTTGGGGACCGGGTGACGGCATCCAATATTGATTTGGAAAGAACTCTGCGGGATGAATATGCCCCGATGCTGCGTGCGATCATCAACTGTCCCGTGCCGACGATCGCGGCCGTGAACGGAGCGGCTGCCGGTGCCGGCGCGAACCTTGCTTTGGTTGCGGATGTGGTTATAGCGGCTGAAAGCGCTTATTTTGTTCAGGCTTTTGCGCGCATTGGATTGATCCCCGATGCGGGGGGTACCTATGTGATGCCGCGTACGGTTGGAATGGCCAAGGCCATGGGGGCGGCGCTGTTCGCGGATAAGATCACTGCGCGCCAGGCGGACGCTTGGGGTATGATCTGGGAAGCGGTTGACGATGAAGCGTTTGACGCGCACTGGCGCGCGCGCGCGGCGCACCTCGCTGCTGGCCCCACAGAGGCTTATGCTGCCATCAAAACCGTCTTGCGCGAAAGCTGGGGCAACGATCTTGAAGAGCAAATTGCGCTAGAAGCCCGCAAGCAGGGGACTGTTGGTAAATCAAGGGATTTCAAAGAAGGCGTGTTGGCCTTTTCAGAAAAGCGCGCCCCCCGTTTCGAGGGACGCTAGCGCATTGGCTCAGTCTTTGGCGCCCGCAAAGCGTTCGACCAATACGACGTCTGTTACTGATATCTGGGGGCCCGCGGCACAAGCGACAATGGCAATCGCGACACCGTTGGCCATAACGGTCTGAATATTTCCAGCGGTTTGCTTGATGGTAATCTCTGGAGGTGTTTCGCCGTGTTCATAAACGACAGCGATGCGCTGTTCATTGTCGGCTTGGGTTGAAATCAGCGCACCTTGCGGGGAACCGGAAGCGCCAAGCCCCATTGGCATCTGACGGGCCAGTCGATCGGATGTTTCGTGATTTTGGTTCCGCATAATCGTACTCGTTCTTACCTTTTATTACCGGTGCCAGCTGATAGCTTCCGCACCAATTACTCAAAAGGATGCTGAAAACGAGCGCGTTTACTGCTGCAACGAACTCAATACCATCCACCCATAATGACAACTAAAACAATGCCCTAGTTAAGCCACCTTAGGCTTGACGGATAAGCTGGGTCAAATTTTAGGGTGTATTATAGAGCGCCTCGAAACAATGTCACAATTTTGCCTTATTTCCGGTTCAGCTCTTGCAACAGTGTAGGCGAAACATGCGACGAAACCGCATTTTTATCGAATTCGATAACACATGCAAAAGGCCGGGAAGATCAGCTTCCCGGCCTTTGCATGTCACATGAATACACGGCTCAACGTTTTTCGATGTCCGTATAGTCACGCATCGTTTCGCCTAGGTACAGCTGACGTGGCCGTCCAATTTTGTGCTGTGGATCGCTAAGTTGCTCTTTCCACTGCGAGATCCAGCCAACCGTCCGTGCGACGGCAAAGATCGGTGTGAACATCGATGTCGGGAAGCCCATCGCTTCGAGAATGATACCAGAGTAGAAATCCACGTTGGGGAAAAGCTTCTTGTCAGCAAAATACGGATCCGCCAACGCGGCCTGTTCCAGTGCTTTCGCCGTTGCAAGGATGGGGTTGTTTTCAACACCCAGCAGATCAAGCACTTCGTCCGCAGATTGTTTCATCACGGTCGCGCGTGGGTCGAAGTTTTTATACACGCGGTGCCCAAAGCCCATGAGGCGGAAAGGGTCGTTCTTGTCTTTGGCGCGCGCGATATATTCCGGAATACGGTCTGGCGTACCGATCTCTTTGAGCATCTCAAGACAGGCTTGGTTGGCGCCGCCATGTGCAGGCCCCCAGAGACATGCGATCCCGGCCGCAATACACGCAAAGGGATTCGCGCCAGAGGATGAAGCTAGGCGCACCGTCGATGTGGATGCGTTTTGCTCATGATCCGCATGCAGCGTAAAAATTCGATCCATAGCACGGCTTAGGATCGGGTTCACTTCGTAGTCTTCCGCAGGGACGGCGAAACACATCCGCAGGAAGTTGGATGAATAATCCAAGTCATTGCGTGGATAGACGAAAGGTTGCCCGATGGAATACTTGAACGCCCATGACGCAATGGTTGGCATTTTGGCGATCAGGCGGTGGCTGGCAATCTCGCGCTGTTGGACATCGTGAATGTCGGTGCTGTCGTGATAGAAGGCAGACATTGCACCCACGACACCGACCATAATGGCCATCGGATGTGCGTCACGGCGGAAGCCACGGAAGAAATTCTGCATCTGCTCATGCAGCATCGTGTGCATTGTGATGTTGTTTTCGAACTTTTCCAGCTCTGCCGCGGAGGGCAATTCACCGTAGAGAAGCAGGTAGCAGACTTCTAGGTAGTGCGATTTTTCCGCCAACTGGTCGATCGGGTAGCCACGGTGCAGCAGTTCGCCCTTGCCGCCATCGATAAAGGTGATTGTGCTGTCACAGCTCGCCGTTGAGGTGAAGCCAGGGTCATAGGTGAACACGCCCGCTTGTGCATAAAGCTTGCCGATGTCGACAACGTCCGGTCCGGTTGTTGGGCTATAGATCGGCAGGTCGTAGTCTTTGCCATCAATGGTCAGCTTTGCAGATTTTGTGCTTTCGGCCATGAGTGGTCCTTCCATTCATCATTGCAGGCAGCGCCACGCCGCCCCGTGCTTGACGCCGCAGTCGGCCAAGCCCGTTTCTTTCGCTGCCTGAACCGATGGAATACCCGTCAGTCTGCAGCTTCTGTCAAGCGGGCATGGGTTTCTTCTTGGCCCAGAACCAGCATCATATCGAAGACGGAAGGCGTTACAGACCGCCCCGCTAAAGCCGCGCGGAGTGGTCCGGCCAGTTTGCCAAACTTGGTGTCCTTTTCCGCTGCAAAAGCGTTCAAGGTTGCCTCCAAATCATCTCGCGTCCAGCTAACATCTTGCAGGTGCGGCGTCAATTCTTTCAGTATACCACGGGATACCGCGTCGAGTGACTTAGCGGCCTTTTCATCGGGCGTGATTGGGCGAGACGTCAGAGCAAAGTGAGCCTTTTCAAGAAGTTCTGGAAAAGTTTTTGCACGTTCTTTGACACAGTACATCGCTTTTTCCAGCATGTGTAATTGTGACGCGGCCAGAGCGTCACCCCCTGAGGCGGCTATAAAGGCAACGATTTCTTTCTGCAGTGCAGCGTCGTCGGACTGTGCGATGTGCTGCCCTGAGAGGTTCTCTAGTTTCTTCAGGTCAAACCGGGCCGGGCTTTTGCCGATCCCATTTAAATCGAACCATTCAAGCGCCTGCGCGTCGGTGAAGAACTCGTCGTCGCCATGGCTCCACCCCAAGCGGGCCAGATAATTCCGCATGCCCGCTGCAGGATAGCCCATCGCTTGATACTCCTGCGCACCGAGAGCACCGTGCCGCTTACTTAGTTTCTTGCCGTCCGGCCCGTGGATAAGCGGAATATGTGCCCACACCGGTACGTCCCAGCCCATCGCCTGATAAATCATCATCTGGCGCGCTGCATTATTCAGGTGGTCGTCGCCGCGGATTACATGGGTCACGCCCATATCGTGATCGTCAACAACGACGGCCAGCATATAAACCGGCGTACCATCGGACCGCAACAGAACCATGTCATCAAGTTGGTCGTTGCGGATCACAACATCACCTTGCACCTGGTCCTTGATCACGGTGTTGCCTTCCAGAGGCGCTTTAATCCGGACGACGTAGGGCAGATCAGGGTGCGTTGCGGCATCGGCGTCCCGCCAAGGTGATCGGTACAGCGTGCTGCGGCCTTCAGCCTTTGCAGCTTCCCGAAACGCGGTGATTTCGTCTTGGGTTGCAAAACACTTGTACGCCTTACCGGCTGCGAGCAGCTCCAACGCGACTTCAGCGTGTCGCGGTGCGTTTTCAAACTGGCTGATCACGCCACCGTCGTGATCAAGGCCAAGCCACGACATTCCCTGAAGAATAGCTTGTGTCGCTTCAGGTGTGGATCGCGCACGGTCGGTATCTTCGATCCGCAGCAGGAATTTGCCGCCACGCCCCCGGGCATACAGCCAGTTGAACAAGGCAGTGCGCGCACCGCCAATATGGAGAAATCCGGTAGGAGAGGGCGCAAAACGGGTAACGACAGGCGCTGACATGCGGGAATTAACCTTTCAGTAACCATGGGGGCATATGTGTTGACGCGTGTCTATCTAGTGCAGAGAACGGGGGCAAGGCGGTGCTTTTAACGCGCATCAAGTTGCAGTTACTGCACCAGCGCGGCTTTCTCTTTGAATGGGTCCCGGTTTGTTTGGCCAGCGGGATAGGTATTTACTTCTCTTTGCGATTTGAACCTCAGGCCCCGCTGCTTTGGGGTATTGGTTTCGCCCTACTTATTGTGCTTCTTACCGCGCGCTATCTGGGCGAGGCGGCTGGCCCCATTGCCATTGGTGTTGTGCTGATCCTGTCTGGTTTCTTACTTGCAGCCCACCGCGCGCATGACGTTGCGGGGCCGGTCTTGGGGTGGCGCTACTACGGACCGATCGAAGGGCGTGTTGTCAATCTGGACCGAAGCGCCTCGGACGCGCTGCGCATCACACTAGATGAGGTCGTGTTGGAAAATGTGCTGCCCGAGCGGACCCCGACGCGTGTCCGCATCTCGCTACACGGCGATCAAACGCACAGCGTCAAACCAGCACCGGGTATGCGGATCATGACAACCGGCCATCTTTCGCCTCCCGGCGGGCCGGTCGAACCAGGTGGTTTTGATTTCCAACGCCACGCTTGGTTTGCCGAACTTGGTGCAGTTGGGTACACGCGGGTGCCCATTCTGGCGATTGCGCCTGCACGCGACGGAAATGCCGGTCTTGCGGTGTTTCGAGTGCGGATGGCTGCGGCAGAACATGTTCTTGAAGTTCTGCCCGGAGATACAGGCGGCTTTGCTGTGGCAGTCACGACGGGGGCGCGCTCGGCCATCAGCCAGCAGGCATTGGAGGATTTGCGCGCCAGTAACCTTGCGCACTTGCTGGCGATTTCGGGCCTGCACATGGGGCTTTTGACTGGCTTTGTCTTTGGGCTGCTCAGAGTTGCCTTTGCGCTTATCCCGCCACTGGCGCTGCGTGTCCCTGCGCGAAAACTGGCGGCTGCAGGTGCTTTGGTTGCGGCAACCGGCTATCTTGCGTTGTCGGGCGGCAATGTCGCAACCGAGCGTGCTTTCGTCATGGTGGCCGTCGCTCTCTGCGCCATCATGGTCAACCGCCGCGCCATCAGCCTGCGGGCCGTTGCCATCGCCGCTACAATTGTCCTTGTGCTACGCCCCGAAGCGTTGCTGGGACCGGGGTTTCAGATGTCATTTGCGGCAACAACGGCTTTGGTCGCAGTGTTTGGTTTCATGCGGGATGAACGCATCACCATCGGTCCAAAATGGCTGCAACCGGTCTTGGGTGTGCTGTTGGCGTCCGGCATTTCAGGCATCGCGACAGCCCCCATAGGGGCCGCCCATTTTAATGCCGTTTCGCACTACGGGTTACTTGCGAACTTGCTGTCGGTTCCTGTCATGGGCAGCATTGTTGTGCCTGCAGCGGTGCTGGCGGTGTGCTTGATACCGGTCGGTCTGGATTGGATCGGACTTTGGATCATGGGCGTCGGGTTGCGCTGGATTCTGGAAGTGGGCGCATTTGTTGCCGGGCTTGATGGTGCGCGGTCATTTGTGGCGGGCCCAAGCAGTATCGTACTGCCGATGCTGACGCTGGGGTTTTTATGGGTTGTTCTGTGGCAAGGTCGCGCGCGAACGGCTGGTATCGTGCCAATGCTCGCCGCATTTATGATTTGGGCGATGACGGAAAGACCAACGGCGCTGATTGCGGATAACGGCACACTTGTGGGCGTTATGACGGACGCGGGGCGCGCGCTTAGCAAACCTAAAGGGGCAGGGTTCATTGCCCGAAACTGGTTGGAAAATGATGGCGATCCCAGCGATCAGCCTTTTGCGGCAACGCGTTGGGATGCAGACAATGGTGCCATACTCAAGGACGGGACGCGGCTTAGGCATGTGTCGGGGAAACGTGCACTTGCGGCCTTTGGGGGATGCAGCCCGGGTGAGATTATCGTGACTTCGGTGGCTGTTGACGATCTGAACAGAGCAGATTTTCTTTGCGACGTCTATGACCCGCCGCGCCTGCTTACTACGGGCGCGGTTGCAATCATTGAGGCTGAAGGCGGCCACAAGGTCATATCCGTACGTGATCTAACAGGTGCGCGCCTTTGGACGACGTGGCGCGTCCCTTAAGATATGCCTAGTAAGTGCGGATTAGCCCGACAAGCTTGCCCTGTACTTTGACCTGATCGTCCGAAAAGATACGTGTCTCGTAGGCAGGGTTTGCAGCTTCGAGCGCGATAGATCTGCCCTGACGTACATAGCGTTTCAGCGTCGCTTCATGGTCTTCGACCAAGGCCACGACGATATCGCCCGTGTCGGCGACGGATGTTTCTCGAATTACCACCACATCTCCGTCGTTGATCCCAGCATCAATCATAGAGTCGCCTTTAACTTCAAGCGCGTAATGCTCGCCGCTGCCAGATAACATCTGTCCCGGCACTGCCACGCTGGCGTCGCGTTGGCTGATCGCTTCGATTGGTACGCCTGCCGCGATCCGGCCCATCAGCGGAATTTCTGTTGCTGCGGCAGGGCTGACGGACTGTGCTGCACGTGGCTGGGGCGCATTCGGCTTGTCGCCTTCGATCACGCGGGGCGTAAAACCCGGTTGCGGTTTACCGCCCAGACTTTCGGGCAGTTTAACAATTTCGATGGCGCGGGCACGGTGGGCCAGACGGCGGATAAATCCACGTTCTTCCAAGGCTGTGATCAACCTGTGGATGCCGGATTTCGATCGCAGGTCGAGCGCTTCTTTCATCTCGTCGAAACTGGGCGGAACACCGTCGCGCTGCACCCTTTTATGAATGAAATTCAACAAATCCAATTGCTTCTTGGTGAGCATCTTTACGGTCCTCCGACGCCTGATTTGTTTTTGTTCTACTCATGTTCCCGTTTTGTGTCAACGTTGTCTTTAAATAACGTCAAAGAGGAATGTAGTCGACCAACGCACCTTCAGGCTGTGCAGGATCATCCGGGGGACGCACCAGCAGCGCATTAGCGCCAGCAAGAACAGTTAGCAAAGAACTGTCTTGACGATCAAAGGCGTGCAGGCCGTCGGCGTCAAGTGTCGCGCGCATGTAGTGTTCGCGTGGCCCGTTTTTGCCCAGCGGTTTCGCCAAGCGCGCGCGTTGCCGTGGGGCCGGTGTACGTCCAAGACCCAGCATGGCCTGCACAACGGGTGCTACAAACACAGTGCCGCAGACCAATGCCGATACCGGGTTTCCGGGCAGCCCGATCATTGGCACGCCGCGCAGTGTTCCCGCCATCAATGGCTTGCCCGGGCGCATGGCAACTTTGTAAAACGACTGTTCCATGCCCATTTGCGCGGCAACACCGGCGACAAGATCATGATCGCCCACAGAAGCGCCGCCGATGGTAATAATGAGGTCTGCACCCAGCGCGAGTTCAAAGACAGTTGTCAGCGAGGTTTCAGTATCCCGCGCGATGGGCAAAAGCCTTGGCAGCGCGCCCAACCCCTCTAGTTGTGCGGCCAGCCCATAGCTGTTGGAGGCGATGATCTGATCCGGGCCCGGCGTCTCTCCGGGGGCTACAAGCTCGTCTCCGGTGGCGAGGATCGCGACGCTCGGGCGGCGGCAAACGGGAACTTCGCCGATATTCATAGATGCCAGAAGGGCGATATCAGCAGGCCCTAAACGACGCGGCGATGCCATCTTGTCGCCGGCAGAGAAATCACCGCCAGCGGGTCTGATATGTGATTTGCCGCCCACCTTGTGGCCTAAGGTGATCAGGGACCCGCGACGGGTGACGTCTTCCTGAATAACGATGAAATCAGCGCCCTTCGGCACCGGTGCGCCGGTGAAAATGCGGACACATTGCCCCGCGCCAATTGTGCCTTCAAAGGCGTGTCCGGCGGCGGCCTCGCCGATCACCTGAAACATGGCGTCGGCTTCGACTTCGGTGGCGCGCAGGGCGTAGCCATCCATCGCCGAGGCAGCAAAAGGCGGCTGGGTCCGCTGCGCGACAACATCTGATGCCAGCACGCGCCCATAGGCTTGGCGCAAGGGCACTGTTTCCTGCGGCGCAGACCCGATAAGGTCAAACAGGTGATCCAGCGCGGCTTGGACAGAGATCATGACGCCTCGAACCGGCCCGATTTGCCGCCATCCTTAAGCACGACACGCAGATCGCTGATGACCATTCCCTTATCAACCGCCTTGCACATATCATAGACAGTGAGCGCGGCGATATTTGCGGCCGTTAGCGCTTCCATTTCGACCCCGGTTCGGCCGGTTGTCTTGACCGTTGCTTCGATCCGCACACCTGGCAGGCCCGCATCTGTCGTCAATTCCACGGCGACATTGGTGATCGGTAGCGGATGGCAAAGGGGGATAAGGTCAGCCGTGCGTTTGGCCGCCATGATCCCAGCAAGCCGTGCAACACCCAGCACATCGCCCTTTTCCGCACGCCCTTCTGAAATGATTTCATAGGTTTGTGGCAACATCTTAATGTTGCATCTGGCAACTGCAACGCGATCCGTTATCGCCTTGCCGCCGACATCAACCATATGCGCGTCGCCTTTGGCGTCGAAATGCGTCAGCTTGTCTGCCATGCTACATGCCTCCTGCCGTCAACGGATGGGCCAACAGATGCCGCGTGGCTTTGGCAACGTCGTCCTGACGCATGAGGCTTTCCCCGATCAGGAAGATGCGCGCACCATAGCGCGCCATATCTGACAGGTCATCCGGTGTGTTCAGTCCAGATTCCGAAACGATCAGCCGGTCAGCCGGTACAAGTTTGGACAACTGGCGCGTTGTATCAAGGCTTGTCTCAAAGGTCTTTAGGTTGCGGTTATTGATGCCCATGAGGCGGCTTTTCAGGTCATTGGCGCGCTCAAGTTCTTCCGCGTCATGCACTTCGAGCAGGCAATCCATTCCCCATTGCGTTGCCGCATCTTCCAATTCCTGTGCTTGTGCGTCACTGACTGATGCCAGAATGATGAGGATACAATCTGCCCCCAACGCGCGCGCCTCTGCCACCTGATAGGTGTCGTACATGAAATCCTTGCGCAAAACCGGTAAATCGCACGCGGCGCGGGCTTGCACCAGAAATTCCTTAGCCCCCTGAAAACTGGGGGTATCGGTCAAAACAGACAAACATGTAGCGCCGCCTTCCGCATATGCGGCCGCAAGCGTCGCAGGGTCAAAGTCTTCCCGGATCAAGCCTTTGGAAGGACTTGCCTTTTTGATCTCGGCAATCAAACCATAGCTGCGGATCGACGTCTGATGCAACATGTCTGCAAACGGTCGCACAGTGGGCGCCTCTTGAGCTTCTTGCTCAACAGCCTCAAGGGGTTTCGTGGCCTTGTCGGCGGCAACCTCTTCCAGCTTATAGGCTTTGATTTTATCGAGTATGGTGTCTGTCATAATGTCTCCGGCGGGTTGGCCCAGTTTATGGCCTGATGACCCTGCGCCTGCAACCACGCATTCGTCCGGCTGAAGGGGCGCGAGCCAAAAAATCCGCGTCTGGCTGAAAGCGGCGAAGGGTGCGCTGTTTCGATTTTCAAATTTTGTTCGCCATCGACACCACGCGCAGCCTTTTGCGCATGCGCGCCCCACAACAGATAAGCCCGAGGGCGGTCTGCCAGCCGCGCCAATACTTGCGCCGTCAGCATGTGCCACCCCAATTTGGCGTGTGCGCCCGCTGCGCCAGCCCGAACGGTCAGGGCGGTATTTAACAGTAAGACACCCTGGTCCGCCCAAAAACGCAAATCGGCATGTGGCGGGTGAGCGCCTATATCGGCCTGCATTTCTTTAAAGATATTGCCAAGCGATCTTGGCAAAGGGCGCGTATCGCGTGCTGCCGAGAATGCAAATCCATGTGCATGCCCAACAGTCGGGTAGGGGTCCTGGCCCAAAATGACCACTTTGACCGCGTCGGGGGGCGTGCGCGCAAGGGCTGCGAATACCTCGTCATGTGGAGGTAGTATGGGGCCGCTTTCCTGCGCCAGAGCGGCTTCAATCCGGGCCAAAGTGTCGTCGAAGAAGCGCAGATGCTGCCACTCTCCCAAGGGGGTGAGGTTGAACCGGTTCACCCTTCTTGCGTGATCCGTGCCACCGCGTCAATTTTTGCAGCCGCGGCACCGCTGTCGATCGACTGTGCTGCCATCTCAACGCCTTGTCGCAGGTCGGACGCTGCATCCGCAACGACAAGTGCGGCGGCGGCATTCAGCAGTACCGCATCGCGATATGCAGATGGATGGCCCGCCAATAGCGCTTTGAAGTCACGCGCATTTTCTTCGGGCGTTCCGCCGATGATGGCCTCAAACGGATGGGTGGGCAGTCCTGCCTCTTCGGGGTGGAGTTCGCTTTCAGTAACCGACCCGTCTGGTGCCAGAACGCAAACCCAACTGACCCCTGTAATCGTCAGCTCGTCAGTCCCGTCTGATCCGTGAACCAGCCACGCTTTTTCAGACCCTAATGCGCCCAGTGTTTCTGCCATGGGACGGATCAGTTCGCGTGCAAAGACCCCGGTCAGTTGGCGTTTGACGCCTGCTGGGTTTGTCAGCGGCCCCAGGATGTTGAAAATCGTCCGTGTCCCAAGCTCGGCACGGGTGGGCATGACATGTGCAATCGCAGGATGGTGCATCGGCGCCATCATAAAGCCGATCCCTGCTTCATTAATCGCCCGTTCCACGACTTTTGGGCCGACCATGACGTTCAGCCCCATTTGGGTCAGCGCGTCAGCCGCACCTGATTTGGAGCTTAAGTTTCGGTTGCCGTGTTTGGCGACGACGACGCCCGCGCCCGCGACAACGAATGCGGTTGCGGTCGAGATGTTCAACGTGCCCTTGCCGTCGCCCCCGGTGCCGACGATGTCGATGGCACCTGCGGGCGCTTTCACAGCGTTACACTTCGCGCGCATCACGGCGGCGGCGGCTGCATATTCGGCAACGGTTTCACCACGTGTGCGCAGTGCCATCAAAAGCCCACCGATCTGGCTGGGCGTGGCTTCACCATCAAACAGAATTTCAAAGGCTTCTTCGGCCTGTGCGCGGGTCAGGGGGCCGTCTGCTGCGGCGCCGATCAGGGGTTTCAGAGCGTCGCTCATGCAGGTACCTTCATGTCGTTCAGAAAGTTTTGCAGCATCGCATGGCCGTGTTCGGAGCGGATCGATTCAGGGTGAAACTGAACACCGTGAACGGGCAGTTCTTTGTGCTGCAAGCCCATGATCGTGCCATCGCTCAAAGCGGCTGTGATCTCCAGGCATGCAGGCAGGCTCGCGCGTTCGACGACAAGAGAATGATAGCGCGTGGCGGCAAAAGGGGATGGCAAGCCTTTGAACACTCCGCTGTTTTCATGATGGATTTCACCCAGTTTACCGTGCACGATCTGATCCGCGCGCACAACCGTGCCGCCAAAGGCCTGACCAATGGTCTGATGCCCCAAACAGACGCCCATGAGCGGAATTTTCGCTTTTGCCGCAGCTTCGGTGAGTGCCAGGCAAATCCCCGCTTGATCCGGGTCGCAGGGGCCCGGCGATAGGAGGATTCCCGCCGGTTTCATCGCCATGGCCTCTTGTACGTCCAGCGCATCATTGCGCCGGATCACAACATCGGCGCCTAAACTCCCCAAATAATGCAATAAATTGTAGGTAAAACTGTCATAGTTGTCGATCAGCAGCAACATCTTCAAAACTTTTCATTCAGGGCTGGAGGCGAAGGCCTCAGGCGAGGTATATGTGGCGCATACATGTTCAGGCTTAGCAGTCTGCGTCAAGAGGCGCAGGGTGCGGCCATCACGGTGAACGAATGGGCAGACCTGACAAGGGTATGATCCGGTCGCACCGATACAGAGGATGAGCGGATCGTGGCGAAAGGATTTATCCGAGGAACCTTGTGGGGCGCTGGCGTAAGTTTTGGCGCGGTCACTTTGCTGTCGCTTATGGGGGGGATTCCGCAAAATGCGGGGGCGCCGCGCAACGTGTCGGTGCTGTCGGATCAAGACGCGGCGCCGGGCAGCAATCGTGGAAAAGAAGGTATCGGACCGACGGCCGTTGGTCTTGCAACTCAAGATGTCCCCGCGCCGCAACCAGACACACTGGCAGAGCTTTTAAGCGATGCGCTTTCACCTGCTGCTGTGCCGCAGACAGGCGGCGCATCAGCTTTGTCGCAGACACCGGCGCCCGACGGCACCGGTCTTAGCGGAATCGCGGTACCCGACACGCAAGCGCCATCGGTGCAATACTCAAGCAATGGCGTGTTGGAAGTGCCATCCACGGAACCGAACCTTCCGATTAGCACCGAGCCCGCGCAACCACCGCAACCGCAGGCGATCCCTCAGGCCACGGCCTTTGCGGAGCCCGTCGCGCCGAACACCGGTGAAATGCCGGCCGAGGCAGACGTTTCGACCGAGATTGCGATGCCGGTTGACGCAGAGCCTCCGGTCCCGGAAGCTTTCGAAATAACGGCTATTGCGATTGATCCTGACCAGCCGTCTTTGCCGTCCGAAGATACACCGTCGTCAGCCTTTGAAGAAGATACGCCTGTTGCTGAGGCGATCACGGCTGTGGATGAGGCCGAAGCCACTGACATTGCAGCGCTTCCCGTTGAAGAGGCACCTGCGCCTGTCGTCGAAACGCCTGAAGTGGTTGCCGCAGCGCCAGATGCGCCTGCTCCTGAGGTGGTGCAAGTGACGGTACAACCAAAGCAAGACACCGCCCCGGCTGACAGTGCTGCGGTTGTTTCTATCGCATCGGCTGAGTATGCAGCGCCACAAGTCACGGAAGTTACAGACCTTCCAGACCCCGAAAATCAAGAGGCGAAGGGCGATCAGGACGATAGTGCCGATGCCCAAGTTAGCGCCGGGATTGCAGTCACCGTACCTGAAACGGCGCCAGACCCGGTTCAGGGCTCGAACGTTTCTGTGGTTGCTTCTGCTCCTCCAAGTCTGCCGGGGCAGATGCCTTTGCCAGAGATTGCGAGGATTGAAACCATTCTGGCACCGGGTGTGCAGCAGACTGCGGATCGCACTGAAGAGACGCAGGCACAGCAGACGGCGTCTGAACCGGAGCCGGCACCGGCACCGGTTGCGACTGTCCGGATAAACCGGTTGCCGACCCTTGGGGGCGATGATGCGCCCGCGGCCGATGGGCCGATCGAAGAACCCCAAGCGGCACCAAATGCAGGCCCGGAACCCGCCGGGTCGCCGCTGGAACGCTACCGGGTCGACTTTGAAGCGCCTGATGGCAAACCCCTCATGGCCGTGGTTTTGATGGATGAAGGTGTCGATCTTGCCGCTGATGTCGTCGGTTTGGAGGCGATCAAGTCGCTGCCTTATCCTGTGAGTTTCGTGGTAAATGCACTACTGCCTGACGCGGCTGAGCGTTTGGCAGCCTACCGCGCGGCTGGCTTTGAGGTTCTTGCGGGAATTGATTTGCCAGCGGGCGCCACGGCCACGGATGCCGAAGTGAACTTGTCAGTGGCGCTTGAAGAAATGCCCGAAGTGATCGGCGTCTTTGAAGGCACGCTGACCGGAGTGCAGACGACGCCTGCGGCGGGGCGGCAAGTGGCGCAAATTCTTGCGCAAACAGGCCATGGCTTTGTGACGCAAAATCGTGGCCTGAATACTGTGCAAAAACTTGCGGTGCGGGAAGGTGTTGCTGCGCAAGTCGTATTTCGGGACTTGGATGGCAAAGGGCAATCCGAGGTGGTCATCAGACGGTTTATGGATCAGGCCGCATTCCGAGCAGGTCAGGACGGTGGCGTAATCATGCTGGGCCGCCTGCGCGCAGAGACTTTGGCGGCACTGTTATCCTGGTCTCTTCAAGATCGGTCAGGCACCGTTGCAATGGCGCCGGTTTCTGCTGTTCTGACGCAATAAGCCAATACGCGTCCAGCGCGCGGGTCGTTTGCCGGTAGCGTCGTTGAACCAGTTGGCGAATGCATCGGCTGGCATTGGTTTCGCAACAGGGTATCCTTGTACTAAGTCACACCCAAGCTTTGCGACGCTGGTATAGTGTTCCGGCGTCTCTACGCCTTCGGCGACAACCGATATATGCAAACTAAGTGACAGTGTGACCAATGCCGATATGATGCTGTCTGCCCGTGGCTTCGTTGGCTGCGTGAAACTGTTGAAGTCTAGCGCCCGAAGCTGTCAGGCGGGACAGCGGACAGGAATTGTGTAGATTCTACAACACACAATCGAAACCCAGCTGAGCACAAGCTGCAAAGACGCACTGGCATCTACACTTGCACACGACGTGCTGCGTTGAGAGAGCCACTGCGACGTGAGGGCGTGGCTGGAGCAACACTGCCAACTTAGCTGTGCTGGGCGCTCCTTCTGGGCCTGACCTGCTAGCAATTGGATGCTTCGCAGATTTCCAGTTGTTTTCGATCTGCCACGCTTTGTGTTCATTCTTTTTGGCGGAAAGGTACCACAGGGTTGCCACGTCCAAAGTGACAGAGCTGCCTGTGTTTACTAGGATTGGAAGTACATTTTTTATCAATGCCACGTCTTATTGCGGGAGAAGGTTGGGGCTAGATGATCTCATCTTCATCAAAGAGCGGATCGGTCTCCAACTGCTGGCTCAGACCTTCCACAGTGTCATCTGCGGCCGCAGGGCTGAGTTGTGCGAGATGGAAGATGGCGTCACCCTCGTTCACTACAGGTAGGATGGCGCGGCCGATGAGAATGCCGCTTGATGGGGCCGTGATATCGGTTTCCACCGCCCCAAACGGGTCGGCGACCGAGGCCAGAACGTCACCGGCTTCGACAAGTTCACCCTCTGCGCGGAAGGTCCGCAAAAGTCCGCCCGCCGGCGCGCGCACCCATGAGGAAGACTTGCATAGGTAGGGCTTTGCTTTCGCTTTGGCGATACCCTTGGCGGGCAGCATCGACAGGCTGCGCATGACACGAAGGATACCTGCCACACCTGCGCGCACGGCCATTTCGTCAAACCGGAGGCCTTCTCCTGCCTCGTATAGTAAGACCGGCGTGCCGCGGCTTGCGGCTTCCGCGCGCAATGAGCCATCGCGCAAGGGTGACGTGAGTACAACAGGCGCACCAAACGCAGTTGCCATAGCCGCAGTAACAGCATCGCGCGGCGAGATGCGGATTTGCGGAAGGTTGGTGCGGTGTATGGCTGCTGAATGCAGGTCAATTCCGCTGTCGCACCGCAAGACGATCTCGTTGAGGAAGATATGGGCGAGCCGCGATCCTAACGATCCAGAAGGGTGCCCGGGAAAGCAGCGATTCAAATCCCGCCGGTCGGGCAAATAGCGCGATCGGTTCAAAAACCCAAAGGAATTCACTACAGGTACAACAAGCAACGTGCCGCGTAGGTTTGCCAGTTGAGGCGCGCGTAACAGGCGACGCACAATCTCGACACCGATGACCTCGTCTCCGTGCACGGCGGCCGATACGAACATCGTAGGGCCTTCACGCCTGCCGTGATGTACTTCGACGGACAGGTTTACAGGGGTGTGATCGGGCAGGATAGAGACGGGCAGGTTGACCATCTCGACGCTGCCCGCAGCAATCTGTTGACCCGCAATGTCAAAAGCGGCGCGGGCCATGACTTAGCGGTTGCCTTGTCCACTGAAACGCGCAGCGTCTGCCGCAGCACGCCGTATCGCGTTCGATTTATGCACGGTTTCCTGGTATTCCGCTTCGGGGTCGCTGTCGTAGACGACGCCGCCCCCCGCCTGAATATAAAGCTTCTGGTCCTGTACCACGGCTGTGCGCAAAGCGATACACATATCCATGTCGCCCCCGGCGCTGAAATAGCCCACGCCGCCACCATAGACGCCGCGTTTTTCAGGCTCCAGCTCGTCGATGATTTCCATCGCTCGGACCTTTGGCGCACCTGAAACTGTGCCCGCAGGCATCCCCGCGAAAAAGGCATCCAGCGCGTCTGCACCCTCTTTTAGCTCGCCCACAACGTTCGAGACGATGTGCATGACGTGGCTGTAGCGTTCGACGATAAACTCTTCCGTGGGTCGCACGGTGCCGATTTTCGCGACGCGGCCCACGTCATTGCGCCCAAGGTCTAGCAGCATCAAGTGCTCTGCCAGCTCTTTCTGGTCCGCCAAGAGATCGGCTTCCAATGCGTTATCTTCTTCGGGAGTGGCACCGCGCGGGCGTGTGCCTGCAATCGGGCGGATCGTTACTTCGTTGCCGAAAACCCGCACTAGTATTTCCGGGCTGGCACCGATGACCTGAAACCCGCCGAAATTAAAGTAGAACATAAAGGGCGAGGGGTTCGTCCGCCGCAACGAGCGGTACAGCGCAAAGGGATCTTGCGCGAAATCCTGCGTCCAACGTTGCGCTGGTACTACCTGAAAGATATCGCCTGCGCAGATGTAGTCGCGCGCTTTTTCAACGGCTGCTTTATAGCCTTCGTGGGTAAAATTGCTTACCGGCTCTCCGGGGGTGTCGGCCTCGCCCAGATCGCGGGTCGCTGTGGGCATGGCGCGTTCCAGATCGCGCACGGCATCCATCACACGTTCCGCTGCCTGAGCATAAGCGGCGCGCGCGGATTGACCATCAGATACCCATGCAGGTGAGACGACTGTGACCTCACCCTTAACGCCATCCAACACGGCAATCACTGACGGGCGCAACATAATCGCATCGGGCAGCCCCAAGGGGTCGGGATTGATATTTGGCAAATGCTCGACCAGCCGCACCATGTCATAGCCCAGATACCCAAAGAGGCCTGCAGCTGCTTGTGGCAGGTCAATCGGTAAGTCTATTTTGCTTTCCGAGATGAGCGCACGCAATGCGTCGAGCGGGTTGCCACTCATGGGCTCAAACGCATCCCCGTCATAGCGCGCTGCGCGGTTTATCTCGCTGGTTTTGCCTTTGCACCGCCAGATCAGGTCGGGCTTCATCCCGATGATCGAATAGCGCCCCCGGATTTCACCTCCGGTCACTGATTCTAGCACAAAAGCATCCTTTTGTGCGCCGGTCAGCTTAAGCATCAACGACACAGGTGTGTCGAGATCCGCCGCCAGCCGCGTGTAGACGATCTGATTGCGTCCGGCAGAGTAGGCGGTCTCGAATGCTGCAAATTCAGGGGTCAGCGCCATATCAGGGGAAATTCACATGGACGGCTTGCACAGCTTGCTGATTGATCTGTGGATTGGCCCGGCTGATGACGTCGGCGTTATACGCTTCGAAAATATCACGGGCCAATTGCTGGGCCGCCTGTTGGGACAGTTGTACCCGAAGCCGTGCGGCATCGCCGTCTTCGGCAGGGGGGGCTATCGCGTCCAGCCGTACCAGTATGGCTGCAACCTCGCTTTCGATGGCGCGGACGTCGCCCACGGCCATCTCAAACACTTCGTTCAGAAAACCGGGCGGAGTGCGCGGAACGAAATCTGTCCGCAGAAGGTTCTCTTCTGCGATAGCATCCAAACCAAGTTCGGCAAACGTGCGGCCTTGCTCCAGTTCCGGGACTTGCGCTTCGATCTGGGCCAGTAAAAGGCGTGTCGTCTGGGTCTCTTGCCAATCTGCCGCGACTTCGTCGCGAATAGCGTCAAAGGGTGCCGGACGGGGCGGCAAAACGGCGTCCAAGCGCAGCGCAAACAACCCGCCGTCGTCGAGGCGGTCAATTTGCGGAAAATCGCTGGTACCTACTGCGAAAGCGGCAGCGCGGAATGCCTCATAGGCGGCAATGCCTTCGGCGCTTTGGGCGCTCCATTCGATGTTGCCCACAACCATGTCAGTTTCAGCGGCCAACTCTTCAAGCGTGGCACCGCCGGCAAGCAAATCGTCAAGGTTTTCGGCCTGCGCTTCGACCAGACGTTGGGCGCGGTCATTGGCAAGCTGAGGGCGCAAGATTTCGACAGCGTCTTCAAATGGGGTGATCTGTTCTGCCAGAACAGCATTTACGCGGAAAAGTGCCGGACCCAGCGTGCTCGGGAAGGGTCCAACAACTGCGCCAACATCTGCAGCAAATACGCCTGCACCAGCCTCGCCAAGCTCAGCCAGCGTCACGTCGCCAATATCGACATCCTCAAGGGTCAGACCACGGCTTTCCACCAGACTGTCAAAACTTTCGTCCTCGGCCAGCGATGCTGCCGCGGCTTCTGCGGACTCGGAATCAAGATAGGCCAGCCGTTCAACAAGGCGCCGTTCCGGTTGATTGAACTCGGCCGCGCGTTCGTCATAAGCGGCGCGCAAGGCCGCTTCGTCAACTTCGACCTCGTCCAGTAGTGCGTCAGGGCTCAGCACTGCGTAGGTGATTTCCTTGGTTTCAGGCAGGGTAAAGCGATCAATGTTTTCGTCGTAATACGCCCGTAAAGTCGCGTCATCGGGTGTGGGTACAGGTTCCGCCAAGTCGGCCGCAGTGACGACGGACCACGTAAAGCTGCGTTGCTCGCCTACATAGGTCATCAGAGTATCGACATAGGTGTTCGGCATCGCGATGCCGCCTAAAACCGCACCTTGGACGATCGTACGCGCGACTTCCTCACGCAATTGCGTTTCAAACTGTGCTTCGCTCAGCCCGGCCTGCTCGAGCGCAAAGCGGTAGCCTTCCCGGTCAAACTCACCATTGATTCCTTGGAACGCGCTAATCTCGAGCACGCGGTTGCGCAATTCGTTATCACCGATCGAGAGCCCCAATTGCGCGCTTTCATGATCCAGTGAACGGGTCGCCACAAGACGTTGCAAGACCGCACGGTCCAGCCCGAATTGCTGCGCTTGGGCAAAGGGCAGGGCAGCCCCCTGCTGCTGTTCGACCGCGCGGATTTCCTGTTGCAGTTGCCGCGCATAGGTATCTACCGAAATCGGCTTGTCGCCTGCCGTTCCGATGGTGCGGATCGTGCCTGAAAGGTTGGTTGCGCCAAAACCTGCGAGACCGAGGATCAAAAGACCCAACAGAACCCAGATTGCGGTTTTGGAAATGGTAGATCCCTTGGCCATGATCATCCTTTTTGCGGTGCAGTTTACCCTGTTGCCCGCCTATCTATGCGGTGCCGCCCAGAGGAGCAAGAGCTTGTGCCGTTCAGGCTTGTAGCTGGGCGAGCCGCCCGAACAGCACTTTGATCCCGGCGGTGTCCAGATTGGCGAATGCAATGCGCAGATGCCGTGTGCCAGCCGTGTCGCTTTCGGGCATGAACATCGTCCCCGGCAGGCACAGAATGCCGCAATCGCGTACCATTTTCGGGGCAAGTTCGGCAGAGCTGATGGCGAACGGATGCTCCATATAGGCAAAATAAGCCCCGCTGCCCAACAGCTTCCAGCCTTTGGCAGAAAGTTCAGGCGCGCCCGCCTCGATAGCTGCGCGCCGCGACAGGATTTCATCGCGTTCCCCTGCCAGCCATTGTGACAGGTTTTGCATGCCCCAAAGGGCCGCATGTTGACCTATCTGGCCCGGGCAGATGGCGACCGTATCCAGAAATTTCTCAATCTCAGACAACCGCGCCGGTGACGTGATAACTGCACCCACTCGATGACCCGTGAGCCGGTATGCTTTGGAAAACGAATAAAGGTGGATCAAGGTGTCCGACCAATCGGGGTTTGTGAACAAAGGATGGGGCGGGCCGCTGATCTTGTGAAAATCGCGGTATGTTTCGTCGACAATAAGAGCGATGCCGTGGTGCCGCGCCAGATCCATGAACGCCTGGATCAAGTCGGGTGGGTATTCGACACCGGCGGGGTTATTTGGTGTGACCAGTACGATGGCGCGGGTGCTGTTCGTGATAAGCTTCGTAACCGTCTGTGGGTCGGGCAGCAGATCGGCGCCGGTCGGGCAGGGTACAGCCTGTACACCCGACATATCCAGCCACATCTTGTGGTTGAAGTACCAAGGCGTCGGTAGAATAACCTCGTCGCCTTCGCCGCACAGCGCCGCGATTGTTGCCGCAAAGGCCTGATTGCAGCCTGAGGTAATACCGACCTGCTCAGGAGAAACCTCGCCGCCATAAATCGCCGCCGTTTGTGCAGCCAGCGCTTCGCGTAGCGCGGGGAGCCCGAGCACCGGGCCATAAAGATGCGCAGAATCGTCCGTCAGGGCGACCTGCGCCATGGCCTCTCGCATGGCAGCGGGCGGCGGGTCGACGGGGGCCGCCTGACTGACGTTCATGAGCGGCATGTCGGGCGGCAAGCTCACACCTTCCAGCCAGCGCCTTGCTTCCATCACGGGAGGTCTGAACGTGTTCTGCGTGCGTGTCAGCGTCATGAAGTAAAATCCGTCGGTTGCTGTGGCGGCAGGCTGTGTTTTGAGCAATCGGGACACTTGTACCCTGGTCAGTTCAGACCGCTTGCGTCCCCGCTGAACGGGCCAACCCTGCCCGCGTCAGTCTGTGCCGCGATAAGGTTCAACATATTGCAGGGCCATGTCCCAAGGGAAAAATATCCAGGTGTCCTGACTGACTTCCGTGATGAAGGTATCTACCTGCGGGCGGCCTTTCGGCTTGGCATAGACGGTGGCGAAATGAGCATTCGGATAGGTTTCGCGTACAAGCTCGAGCGTTTTGCCGCTATCGACCAGATCGTCAATGATAAGAATGCCGGTGCCGTCGCCCATCATCTCGGCATCGGGTGCCTTGAGAATTTGTGCTTCGCGCCGCTGATCTGCCTTGCCGCCACCAGAATGGTAAGACATCACCGAGATCGTATCGACCATGCGAATGTCGAGCTCGCGCGCGACGATCATTGCAGGGGCCATGCCGCCACGGGTGATCGCCACAATTGCACGCCAGGCGCCGTCGTTCGGGCCTTGCCCGTCCAACCGCCACGCCAGAGCGCGGCTGTCGCGGTGGATTTGATCCCAACTGATATGAAAGCCCTTCTCGTGGGGCAGACGGCTTGGGTCTTTGACGCTCATAATGTGTCCCTTTCAAGCAGCAGGCGCAGGCCGAGCGCGCCCATAATTCCGGCCGCGATGCGGTCCGCCCAAAGTTTTAATCGCAGATAGGCCGCGCGGGCCGGGGCACCTGACAGCCCAAAGGCCATCGCAGTGTATACGCAAATTTCGACGATCAGGTGGTTGGCCACGATTAAGGCACTATCGGTCCAGGACAGCCCGGCGGGGAAAATCACGACGATCACTGCGCCGGCAAAAAGGACCGACTTGGGATTAGACAGGTTGACGATTATGCCAGAGGTAAAGGCACGGCGGCTTGCACTTGCGGCTTGCGTCTCCAACGGCTGTGCCGCACCGCGCCACATCCTCCACGCGAGGTAGAGCAGATATAGCGCCCCGCCTGTTTTCATCGCGGTGTACAGCCAAGGAACAATCTCGAACACAACGGCCAGTCCGGCCAAGGCCGCCGCCGTCCAAAGTGCGGCGATCAGACCCAAACCCAGACCGGTCAAAACACCCGCGCGCCGACCATTTGCTACACTATTGCGCAGGACTAGCAAAAACGCGGGGCCAGGTGCCGCCATAGCTGCCAGAAGGGTCAGGTTGAACGCAATCACCTGCGCGAGGGTCAGGTCGACCACGCTATTATTCCTTGCTCATATCCGGTGCGTCGACCGCTTTCATGCCAACGACGTGGTAGCCGGCGTCCACATGCAGGTTTTCGCCGGTTGTGCCAGATCCAAGGTCAGACAAGAGGAACAAGGCAGCTTTGCCCACGTCTTCAGTCGTGACCGTACGGCGCAGCGGCGAATTGTATTCGTTCCACTTCATGATGTAGCGAAAATCACCAATGCCTGATGCCGCCAGCGTCTTGATCGGCCCGGCCGAGATCGCATTGACCCGAATACCGTCCTTGCCCAGATCTTCGGCAAGGTATTTGACCGACGCCTCGAGTGCGGCCTTGGCCACACCCATCACATTGTAATGCGGCATGACTTTCTCGGCGCCATAATAGGTCATCGTAAGGCACGACCCACCGGGGTTCATCATCTTCTCGGCGCGCTGCACAACGGCGGTGAACGAATAGACCGAGATATCCATTGTCATGGTGAAGTTATCGCGGCTGGTGTCCACATAGCGGCCCCGCAGCTCGTTTTTATCTGAAAATCCGATAGCGTGCACAATAAAGTCCAGCGTACCCCATTCTTCTTTCAGCGCCGCGAACAACTCATCCATCGACGCCTCATCCGAGACATCGCAGGGCAGCACGATATTGCTGCCCAACTGCTCAGCCAAAGGTCCCACGCGTTTTTTGAGCGCTTCACCCTGATAAGAAAAAGCCAGCTGCGCCCCTGCATCGGCACAGGATTTTGCGATCCCCCAGGCGATGGATTTGTCATTTGCCAGCCCCATGATAAGGCCACGTTTACCCGCCAGAAGATCGTTTCCCATCAAAAGCCCTCGGAATTAAAAATGTCTGTCTGCTGCCGCTCTTTAGGCGATTGCGCGCAGCCCATCAAGGCAAGATGCCGCAACGGCGATCCTAAGATCATGGCGTCTTGTGCTCTTGACGTTTTGAGTGTTTCCATCACCTGTGCACCTGAAACTGAACGCTCGGAGCAAGCTGATGGAAAAAAGAACTGGTAAATTCGCAGGGGACGATCCGTTTGTGATTGCGGGCAACTGGCTGGCCGAAGCACAGGGCAGCGAGATCAACGATCCCAATGCCATTGCGCTAAGCACAGTTGACGCGCAAGGGCTGCCGAACGTGCGAATGGTTCTTCTGAAGGGTGTCGAAGCCGACAGCTTTGTCTTTTACACAAACTATGAAAGCGCCAAGGCGGCCGAGCTGGACCATGCAGGCAAAGCGGCGTTTGTGATGCATTGGAAAAGCCTGCGCCGTCAAATCCGCGTGCGCGGCTTGGTCGAGCGAGAGGATGGACCTACGGCGGACGAATACTACCGAACACGATCGCTTAAAAGTCGCCTTGGTGCCTGGGCGTCGCAGCAGTCCAGGCCGCTTGGAAGTCGCGGCGCGCTAATGGCGGAAGTCGCCAAAGTGACGGCGACGCATGGTACAAATCCGAAACGTCCGCCGTTCTGGGGCGGGTACCGTGTCACACCGGTCGAGATTGAATTTTGGGCCGACGGCGAATTTAGGTTGCATGACAGATTTGTGTGGCGGCGTGCGACCGTATCTGACAACTGGTCGGTAACACGCTTGAATCCCTGAATTATTTCTTGAAGTTGTTTGGTGGATTGGATTTTTCTGTGAATTTATGCACAGAAAGGTGTGCACGGGGCTGCTTTACTACGCATAATGCACTGCTTAATCCATCTTAGGTGGCATTTCTGTGCTTTTGGTGGCTTCACAAACGCGTGATAATCATCAACACTGCAGGGCAAGCCGTTACGGGTGCGGCGGGATACTAAATTTGCAACTTGATTGCGGGGGAGCCCTTGGTGCAAAACTGATGCAGGTGCTCAAGGGATGTGGGTGAAGAACGCGTGACCGAAATCTCAGATACCACCAGCCCTGTTGTAGGGGTCGTTAAATGGTTTGATCCGGTCAAGGGATTTGGGTTTGTCGTATCAGATGAGGGCGGCCCTGATATTCTGCTGCATGTAAACGTCCTGCGAAATTTTGGCCAAAGTTCTGTCGCGGATGGGGCGCGGGTCGAATTGGAAGTACAGCGCACCGATCGCGGCGTGCAGGCCACGCAGGTGGTTTCACTGCTACCGCCTCAGGGCGACGATTCTGTTGGTCTGTCTGATATTGCGGCGCTGGACCCTGAAATTGTTGCGGCAGCACCATTGGAGCCTGCCCGTGTCAAATGGTTCGACAAGGGCAAAGGCTTTGGCTTTGCCAATGTGTTTGGTCGCCGTGATGACATTTTCCTGCATATGGAAGTTTTGCGCCGGTCCGGCCTGTCGGACCTGTCCCCGGGCGAGGCACTAGCCTTGCGTGTGATCGAAGGCAAACGCGGACATATGGCAGCTGAGGTCTTTGCTTGGGAAGCGGCATTAGAACCCGACGCTTAATAGGTATTCACGCAGCGCTGCTGTGGATTGTCCTCGCCTCGGGCGTGGCGGCACAGGCTTGTTCCGACACTGCCGTTTTTCTGAAAGGTGATTGGGGGCAGGCGCGTTTTTCGGTTGAAATCGCTGACGATGTCGAGGAACGGGCTCAGGGTTTGATGCACCGGACCGAAATGGGGGCCTTCGCAGGCATGCTGTTTGTTTATCCGCGCCCTCAACGGCTGTCGTTCTGGATGCGCAACACGCTCATCGAGCTTGATATGATTTTTGTCGACCCGCAGGGAGTGATTCAGCACATCCACCATCGGGCGCAGCCTTTGGATGAAACACCGGTCTTGGGCGGTGATGGTTTGACCCATGTACTGGAGGTCAATGGCGGCATGGCAAAGCAACTGGGAATCTCGGTCGGAGATGTGCTTCGGCATCCAAGTTTTGCACAACAGAATGCAGCTTGGCCTTGTTAGGGGTTTTCAAACCTGAAAAGGCGGTCTAAAGAGTGCTTCGTCGGAGCGTGGCGCAGCCTGGTAGCGCACCTGTTTTGGGTACAGGGGGTCGGAGGTTCGAATCCTCTCGCTCCGACCACTAGAAAAGAACACCCCATTGGGGTGTTTTTTTATGTCCAAGTTTCAGCTGCATCACTATATCTAGTGTTCGCTTTGCTCAATATCGGGGTATGAACGCCAGATATCGCGGTCCAAGACAGTTTTGATGTGGCGATATCGACACATTTTCGACACGCCTGAGGAAAATTCAGGCAGTGCTGTTTTGCTGACCGATGAATGACCCAACCCGGCTTTTTTGACGATTAACCTTTACCCGTAGTTTTCCTCCACGTGAGGCAATTGGGATAAATGGCAGCAATTGTTCATGATTTTATCTACGCTGCGGCGCGGCATGGTTCACGGTGTCGGTTCTTGGTTAACGCTGCGTTAAGAACTTGAATCACACAACAACTCGCACAATCTAAAAAACGGCGATCCGTCAAGCACCTCAATGGTAAAAAAAAATTAAAAACCCCGTTGACCGGGTAGGGCAATATACGCCAGTTTGTGCAAGCCGACGGTAACGCCACAAGATGTAGTGGATAAACGCTCGAAAGGCGTACCGACGGGACGGGGACAGCAAACGATCAATCGTTGATCTGAATTTTTCAGCTGCGGGCAATCTTTAAGCTCGGAGGCAGGAGAGTTTTGCGCCTTGGCCGATGGCAAAAGGGCGGAGACCGCGCTGCAATGACAGCAGGTTTCTTGGGATGAAAAGCTGAATATGAGGCAGCGCACATGAAAATTGAACGTAAATTTACCACCGCGGGTCAAGACGCTTATGCAAACTTGGATTTCATCAACACGGTGTCCGAGATTCGTAATCCTGATGGCACGGTTGTGTTCCGCCTCGATGAAGTCGAGGTGCCATCGTCTTGGAGCCAGGTTGCCAGCGATGTGATCGCGCAGAAGTATTTCCGCAAAGCTGGTGTGCCGTCGAAGACCCGTAAGGTGAAAGAAAAGGGCGTTCCTGAATTTCTGTGGCGCTCCGTTCCTGCCGAGGGCGCGGAAATGGGCGGCGAGACGTCATCCAAGCAAGTTTTCGACCGTCTTGCAGGTGCCTGGGCTTACTGGGGCTGGAAAGGTGGCTACTTTTCTACAGAGGAAGACGCGCAGGCTTACTTCGACGAAATGCGCAACATGCTGGCCAGCCAGCGTGCCGCTCCTAACAGCCCGCAGTGGTTTAATACCGGCCTGCACTGGGCATATGGTATCGACGGTCCTGCGCAAGGTCACCACTATGTCGATTATAAAACCGGCAAGCTGACAAAATCCAAATCATCCTACGAGCACCCGCAGCCTCATGCCTGCTTTATCCAGTCGGTGTCAGACGATCTGGTCAACGAAGGTGGCATTATGGACCTGTGGGTGCGCGAGGCGCGCCTGTTCAAATACGGCTCCGGCACGGGCACAAACTTCTCGAGCTTGCGGGGCGAGGGTGAAGGACTGTCCGGTGGTGGTAAATCGTCCGGTCTTATGGGCTTCCTGAAAATCGGTGACCGCGCAGCGGGGGCTATCAAGTCTGGTGGCACAACTCGCCGCGCGGCCAAGATGGTCATCGTGGATGCCGACCACCCTGATATCGAAGATTTTATCAACTGGAAGGTTGTCGAAGAGCAGAAAGTGGCGAGCATCGTCGCAGGCTCCAAAATGCACGAGCAAAAGCTGAACCTTCTCTTTGCGGCGATTAAGGAATGGGACGGCGCTGTCGAAGATGCCTACGACCCCGCGAAAAACGATGCGCTGAAGCAAGCGATCCGTGAAGCGAAAAAAGTCGCAATCCCAGAGACATACGTCAAGCGCGTGCTGGACTACGCAAAGCAGGGTCACACCGCAATCGAGTTCCCGACATACGATACCGATTGGGATTCAGAAGCGTACAACTCGGTTTCCGGCCAGAACTCTAACAACTCTATCCGCGTGACAAACGCCTTCCTGACAGCTGTCGAAAAAGACGCGGACTGGGAGCTTATTAACCGCGTCGACGGCAAAGTCACCAAGACCATAAAAGCCCGTGACCTGTGGGAAAAGGTTGGCCACGCTGCATGGGCTTGTGCCGATCCGGGCATCCAGTATCACGATACGGTCAACGACTGGCACACGTGCCCCGAGGATGGCGCGATCCGTGGGTCGAACCCGTGTTCCGAGTATATGTTCCTTGATGACACTGCGTGTAACCTTGCGTCCATGAACCTCCTGACCTTTCTGCAGGACGGTGAATTCCAGGTCGAAGACTACATGCACGCGTCCCGTCTCTGGACAGTGACACTGGAAATTTCGGTCATGATGGCGCAATTCCCATCGAAAGAGATTGCGCAGCGATCCTATGACTTCCGCACATTGGGTCTGGGCTATGCAAACATCGGCGGTCTGCTGATGAATATGGGGTACAGCTACGACAGCACCGAAGGCCGCGCGCTTTGTGGTGCACTGACCGCGATCATGACCGGTGTTGCCTATGCAACGTCGGCTGAGATGGCGGGCGAGCTTGGGCCGTTCCCCGGCTACAAGAATAACGCACAGCACATGCTGCGTGTCATTCGAAACCACCGCACAGCCGCCTATGGCAAGGTCGGTGGCTACGAGGATCTAGCCGTGAACCCGGTGCCGCTTGACTACAAGTCATGCCCTGACGCACGTCTCATCGAGGTCGCACGCGGCGCTTGGGATCAAGCGCTGGAGCTGGGAGAGAAGTACGGCTACCGCAATGCGCAATCCACAGTGATTGCGCCGACGGGGACCATCGGTCTGGTCATGGACTGCGACACCACAGGGATCGAGCCTGACTTCGCACTGGTGAAATTCAAGAAACTCGCCGGCGGTGGCTACTTCAAGATCATCAACCAATCGGTACCGGCGGCACTGGAAAAGCAGGGCTACGGGTCTGCAGAGATCGAAGAGATTGTGGCCTATGCGGTCGGTCACGGGACAATCGGCAACGCGCCCGGTGTGAACCATACCACGCTTGCCGGTCACGGCTTTGGACCAAATGAGCTGGCAAAAGTGGATGCCGCACTGGCCTCGGCTTTCGACATCCGGTTCGTGTTCAACCAATGGACGCTCGGCGAGGAATTCTGCACGCAAGTTCTTGGTATCCCAGCGGAAAAGCTGAACGATCCGACGTTTGATCTGCTGAAATCATTGGGCTATTCCAAACAGGACATTGAGGCGGCGAACGACCATGTTTGCGGCACCATGACCCTCGAAGGGGCGCCATACCTGAAGGAAGAGCATTACAGCATCTTCGACTGTGCCAACCCATGTGGCAAGAAGGGCAAGCGGTATCTGTCTGTCGACAGCCACATTCACATGATGGCCGCTGCGCAATCGTTCATCTCGGGTGCGATCTCCAAGACGATCAACATGCCTAACGATGCAACGATTGAAGACTGCCAAAAGGCGTACGAGCTAAGCTGGTCGCTGGGTGTAAAAGCCAACGCGCTTTACCGCGACGGCTCCAAACTCAGCCAGCCTCTGGCCGCTGCTTTGGTCGAAGACGACGAGGAAGCCGCGGAGACACTCGAAACCGGCACTCCGATGGAAAAAGCGTCTGTTCTCGCCGAGAAGGTGGTCGAGAAGATCATCGTTAAAGAGATCGTCAAATCGCACCGCGAAAAGATGCCACAGCGCCGGAAGGGCTATACTCAGAAAGCCATCGTGGGTGGCCACAAGGTCTATCTGCGTACGGGTGAATATCAGGATGGCAACCTAGGCGAAATCTTCATCGACATGCACAAAGAGGGCGCAGGCTTCCGCGCCATGATGAATAACTTCGCCATCGCGGTGTCTGTCGGGCTGCAATACGGTGTGCCGCTGGAGGAGTTCGTTGACGCCTTCACCTTCACCAAGTTTGAACCTGCGGGCATGGTTCAGGGCAACGAGACAATCAAGAACGCCACGTCGATCCTTGACTATGTCTTCCGCGAACTGGCCGTAAGCTATCTGGACCGCACCGATCTGGCCCATGTCCAGCCTGAGGGTCACAGCTTTGATGATCTGGGGCAGGGTGAGAGCGAAGGCGTGAGCAACGTCTCGGAAATCAGTGAAAGTGCGGCCTCCAAGTCACTGGAAGTGCTGAAACAAATCAGCTCGACCGGGTACCTTCGCAAGCGGCTGCCACAAGAGCTGGTGGTATTGCAAGGTGGCCAACACCTCGCCGAGCGCGCGGTTGCCTTTGACAACATCGCACCCGTCGAAGGCGGCAATGTGGCGGTCGCGATGACCTCCACCACAGCCGTGGCCACCGGCACCGTCGAAATGGACGCGCGCACAAAGGCCAAAATGCAAGGCTACGAGGGTGAAGCCTGCGGGGAATGCGGCAACTACACGCTGGTGCGCAACGGCACCTGCATGAAGTGCAACACATGCGGCGGAACGTCCGGGTGTAGCTAAGCCAAACGCATCCCTTGGGGGATGTGTAGGGGTAGCGTCTGGTTCTCCAGACTGGACGCACCCCGACGAATAGGGTGGGAGCGGTACTTTGTTCCTTCCCACCTTAAACTGGGGTGGTTCTCATCGTTTGCTTGCAAACGACTGCCGCCACCTCGTCGCCCCCGCCTTGCGGGGACGACTGACACGGGGCGGATGCGTTCGCTTCTGACGACGTTCAGGCCGCAGGCAGAAAAACACCGAGCGGTTAACAAATTGAGCTTGAACGGCGAAACTAACAGGGGTCCTTCGGGGCCCCTTTTTCTTTTTTGCTTTGCGATATTTTAGCGGCAGAATGCTATTTTTCGGCCCAGCCCACGTCACAACTGTGGAAGGTCAGGCTAAGGCACCGGGCGACCCCCAATGTCTGGCAAGGGGGTGATGGCAAACTCTACGTGCTGGTTCACCCGCGCGCGCGAACGCTGCGGCAAGAGGATATCCCCACCGACATCGTGGCCGGAGACGAAAACTGGCCCCGCTTCCACCCGTTCTGATCGGATGTTTTCCGAGTATCTAAATGGCTAGCTGGGTCTCGCTGCGCTGGTTTCCTATGATCTTAGGCAAACAGTCTAGATGGGCGGCAAATGGCTCTTTTTAGGGGGAGCCGGGTCAAAGTCCGCCGAAATGTACATGAGCGGAATTTTGACCGGCAGCGACTCACCTACAGTTTAGGGGCATTTTCGCGCTTGGTTGCCTGTTTTGCAGGTCACTACGATGCGAGGATGCCCGGTGCGGCGATCTGTGTAATCCCGATGTGGCGGAGATGTTCCGCATTTAAACGGGAGTAAATCATATGACACGTATACTTGCATTCGCGGCTTTGTTTGGCCTTGGCAGCGCGGGCATTGCTCTGGCGGCAACGGCTGCTGACACGAACGGAGATGGCTTGCTGACAATCGACGAGGTCCAGGCGGCGATGCCGGAGGTCTCGGTGGATGCGTTCAACGCCATGGATACCAATGCCGATGGCGCGTTGGATGCGGCCGAAGTGGAAGCCGCGCAGGAAGCCGGGCTCATGCCTGCCTAGGCCCGGAGGCCCGAGCAGCCGCATATCATGTGATGCGGTTGCTCGGGCCAATTTAACGGCGTCCTTATTCTGGCAGGTAAATCTTAAAGCGTTTACGGATTTCAGCGTCCAAAGCAGGGTCAAAACGGGCCTCCGAGCGGTGGCTGAGGATTTCCTCTTTGCGGGCTGTTGCTTTTTCGATCAGATCGGGTTTGCCGTTCTCGACCCATTCCTTCGGGGATGTCCGGTCGCCCAAGGCGGGATACACATGGTCTGCCTGCATACGTCCCAGTGTCTGCTCCGTGCCCAGATAATGGCCCGGTCCGCCCATGCAAACCGACTTGATCTGATCGAGTGCGAGCGTTTCTTCGTTGACTTCGATGCCGCGCACGCAGCGCAACGCCTGACCAATCAGATCATTCCCCAAAATGAGGGATTCGTGGCAAAATCCGAGAAGGGACGCGTGCATTCCCGCGGCCTCATACACCATGTTAAGCCCAGAAAGGCCTGCCATCACGTTTGAGCACATCTGCTCCCAGCCGGCCTGCATGTCGGGCAGCTTGCTATCCGCAATGCCCGCAGCAGCCCCACCGGGTAAGTCATAGTAGCGGTGCATCTGCGCACAGCCCGAGGTCAGCAGCGCTTGCTCGCCCGAACCGCCCGTCATTGCACCAGTACGCAGATCAAGCCCGAACGGCCACGTGCCGAAGATAGCGGGATGCCCGGGTTTGACGGCCTGAACATAGACAAGCCCCGCCAAACACTCTGCCGTTGCCTGCACGATAGCGCCCGCTATGGTCGACGGGGCCGTGGCACCTGCCATACCGGCAGAGAGCAGTAAAACCGGCATGCCGTGTTTGATGCATTCTTCCATCACCAGACAGGATTCGGTGGCAAACTTCATTGGTGGGACCACGAAGCAGTTGGAGTTGCTCATGAAAGGGCGTTCGCGCCATTTGTCTTCGCCCCCCGCGATCATGTGCAGCATCTCAATCGCAGGCGCGACATGCGCAGGATCGTAAAAGGATGTACCGATATGTTTGGTCGTGCCGCATGTGGTTGCGTAGACGGTGTTATTGTCCATCTCAGCATTGTTTTCGATGTCTCGGGCAACCATGGGGCGCTGGAGAAAATGGATGTTGTCCAGAACATTGGTGATCCGGGCCGCGTCGTGCAGGTCTTGTAACGTGCTTTCGCGATAATGCCGCCCGTTGGGTTCAACCAGATGCACCGCAGCGCCTGCCGTGCCGTAGTGTACCCGTGTGCCTGAAAGATCCAGATCGTGGCGCGGGTCGCGTCCGTGCAGGGTGATTGAACGGTTCGCAGATGCAATCGTATCCTCTACCAGCGCGCGCGGAAAGCGTATGCGCCGGTCATCGCCCAGAATAGCACCGGCGCGGGTCAGGTACGCCACACCGCTTTCTGGTGCGTCGGCAAGCCCAATTGTTTCCAGCGCGGTCAGCGCGGCGTTATGGATCTGATCCAGTTCGGTAGCGGTCATCGGGGCATATCGTCCGCCTTCAAGACCGGGGCGAATAGGGCGCAGGTGTTCTGCAAGTGGTGCTGCACGAGCGGCGCGGCGGGCAGAGCGGCCACCGGCACGGGATTGAGTTTTTTGTTGCATGTGTATGTCCTGTCAAAGTGGGAATAGAGGGCTTACCACTTTCAGGGACGTCCGCGTGCCGCGCGACCACGATCGGCACCTATCGTGCGCGATACCAGCGTGATCTTGATGCGGTCACCGTTCATACGTCCTCCGGAACTGCCTTAAGTGTGCTCAGGGCATACGGGGTCGTCTGTTCTATTTGCGACGGCAGGTCGTTTTTGGCGATTACCTTGGCAGGCCTATTGCTCAGAACCGTTCTGTTCAGCGCGCAATTGCGCGTGAGCGACCACCGTTTTCAGCGCGGCAGCAAAGGCGTTGTCCTCAACGGTCATTGCAATACGCAGATGACCCGCCGCAGCCTGACCAAAGCTTTCGCCCGGCATAACGGCGATGTGGTGGCTGTCCAGAAGGTCATAGGCAAAGGCTTCGCCGGTCATACCCGTCGCACGGATATCAAGCATCAGATACATTGCACCCTGTGCGGGAACCAATCCCACCGTGTTCTGCGCGGCAAGAATGTCCCGGGCCAATGCACGCCGCCGCAGGAAGGGGGCGGCGATCTTTGCCTCAAACGTTGCACCCTGTTGCAGCGCGAAACAGCTTGCATCCTGAATAAACCCAGGCACGCCATAAGTGGTATGCGTTGCGAGATTTATCAGATGGGTGATGGCGTCTTCGGGTCCCACGATCCATCCGCACCGTGATCCGGTCATAGCATGAGATTTTGACATTGATCCTACGACCAGAGTGCGCTCTGCCATATGGGGCAAGGCGCGCGGGCTGATATGCGCTCCCTCCCAAACTTGGGTGTCATAGACCTCGTCAGAAATAAGCCACAGATCATCTGCGCGACAAACCTCGGCGATACCGTCCAGTGTCTTTGCTGAATAGACCACGCCTGTGGGGTTGTTCGGCGTATTGACAAGCAGGGAGGACGCAGGCCCGGCGTGCACCGCGATGTCTTCCGCGCGTGGCTGAAAGGCGTTTTCAGCATGCGCCTTGATAGCCCGCGGCACAGCACCCGCCGCGCGGATCGTACCGGGGTAGGTGGCATAGTAGGGGTCAATATACAGCGCGGTGTCGCCCGCATCACATGTTGCCATATGCGCGGCAAAAAGGGCGGCCTGTCCACCGGGTGTGATTAGGACGTTTTGTGGACCTGTAGGCACACCTGTACGCGCGCTGACCCGCCGTGCCACGGTCTCGCGCAGCGCCTTTGTGCCGGGTACGGCGGCATAGCCGGTATGACCGCCCATGGCAGAGCGGTGCATATCCTGCAGAATGGGTGCTGCCGTTCTGATGTCATGCTCCCCGATGGTAAGCTCGGTGACATCGGTGCCGGCCGCAATCATCTGGCGGGCTTTCAGAAAGACATCCCAGCCGTCTGATCCGCCGCCTGTCAGACCTGTGATGCGCTGTGATAACCCCATTGCGGATGCTCCTGTCGATGTGGCGCACAGGGGCGCAGAGGAGGTGCAATTCGTCAATCGGCTCATCAATCGTTCTTGACGGAAGGTCAGTATGACCGCTACGAGAGTGCATGACCAAAGCAACGCCCATTTGCTGTATTATTTGCTGAACCCCATCTGCGGGCGCTTCTAGGTCGTTTTCATCTACACCCAAGCTTGCTATGTCCGCGCTGACCCCCGCCTAAGGACGCCTGTCATGACGACGCTCAAGCTTTACAATACCAAGACCCGCCGCAAGGAGGACTTTGTCCCCATCGATCCGTTGAATGTGCGGATGTATGTCTGCGGGCCGACAGTTTATGACCGCGCGCATCTGGGGAACGCTCGGCCCGTGATCGTTTTTGATATGCTGTACCGGTTGCTCCGTCACGTCTACGGGCCAGAGCATGTGACTTACGTGCGTAATTTCACCGACGTGGACGATAAGATTAACGCGCGGGCGGCGGAAAGTGGGCGCTCGATCGGCGAGATCACCAAAGAGACAACGCAGTGGTTTCTGGATGATATGGCCGCCGTGGGCGCACTTGAGCCTAACGCGATGCCCCGCGCCACGCAGTACATCGCGCAGATGGTTACCATGATTGAGGAGCTGATCGCCAGGGGGCATGCCTATGCGAAGGAAGGCCATGTGCTATTCCGGGTGCGGTCTTATGAGGATTACGGCAAGCTGTCGGGGCGGTCCGTGGATGACATGATCGCGGGTGCTCGGGTCGAGATCGCACCCTACAAAGAGGACCCGATGGATTTTGTCCTTTGGAAACCGTCAGATGGCGCGACACCCGGGTGGGATAGTCCATGGGGAAGGGGGCGTCCCGGCTGGCACATCGAATGCTCGGCTATGGCGCATGATCTGCTGGGCGGGACGTTTGACATCCATGGGGGCGGAAACGATCTGATGTTTCCGCACCATGAAAACGAAATCGCGCAGAGCAAATGCGCAGGACATGACTTTGCGAATGTCTGGATGCACAACGAGATGCTGCAGGTCGAAGGCAAGAAGATGTCCAAGTCCCTAGGCAACTTCTTTACCGTTCGAGATCTGCTGGACCAAGGCGTACCGGGAGAGGTCATTCGCTTTGTAACGCTGAGTACGCACTACCGTAAGCCAATGGACTGGACAGAGAAGAAGCGCGAAGAGGCAGAGAAGACCCTCCGTAAGTGGTATGCACAGGCTGAGCAAGCTCAAGGAACCGGCAAGCCGTACAATGCGGTGGTGGCCGCTCTGTCTGATGACTTGAACACAGCCGGTGCGATCTCGGAAATGCACCAACTCTCCCTAGCAAATGATGTCTCGACCTTACGCTATACCCTACAGTTTCTGGGCTTCATGCAAGACGCACCCCCTCAATGGGCTAACGCCCCCTCAGTCGACCTGAGCGCTTATGAGAGCTTGCTTTGTCAAGCCCGGCAGTCGGCGATGCAGACTAAGGACTTCACTACGCTGGATAGGCTCAAACACAAATTGCTCGCTGCAGGTGTCGAAGTGAGAATGTCCAAGAGCGACGTAGAACTCGTTCCAGGCCCCAACTTCGACCCTGCAAAGTTGGATGGTCTCGAATGAAAACACTCCAACCAACCGCCTACCATCAAAGGCAGGGCAAGGTCTTAGCCGTCAAATCAAGGTTCAATCCAGACCAAAAGGGTACCGGCAAGCGCCACACGCGCGGCACAGCATCCACAAGACCCACAAGACAGGCTTTGCCGCCCAAAAAGCTCCCATCATCTTGCCAAACAAACTCCCGCCGGAGGCATAAAATCGTCTTCATCCTGCCCGGTGCGACGCTCGCAAATGACGCCGGCATTGAACCCGCGTTCATCCATCAAACCGCAACAGCAGGACAGCACCCATGACTGACCGCCTCTACCTCTACGACACTACTCTGCGCGACGGGCAACAAACCCAAGGCGTGCAGTTCTCAACCGAGGAAAAGCGCGCCATTGCGGATGCGCTGGATGCGCTGGGCGTGGATTACATCGAAGGCGGATGGCCGGGGGCCAATCCGACCGATAGCGCGTTCTTCGAGGATGGACCCAAAACCCGCGCCATCATGACCGCCTTTGGGATGACCAAGCGCACCGGTATATCGGTTGAGAATGACGAAGTTCTCGCCGGGGTCATGAATGCGCGCACACCTGCGGTTTGTCTGGTCGGCAAGACCCATGATTTTCACGTTGAGGCAGCGCTTGGCATCTCGCTTGAAGACAACACCGATAACATTGCCAAGTCCGTGGCACACCTCAAGGCACAGCACCGAGAGGCTTTGTTCGATGCAGAACACTTTTTTGACGGGTACAAAGCCAATCCAGACTACGCGCTGCAAACAATCCATGCGGCCTATGATGCAGGGGCCCGCTGGATTGTGCTCTGCGATACCAATGGAGGCACGCTGCCCGAAGAGGTGCGGCACATTACAGCCGCAGTGATCGCATCAGGTATTCCGGGAAAGCATCTGGGTATTCATACACACAATGATACCGAAAACGCCGTGGCCTGTACGCTAGCCGCAGTCGATGCGGGTGCGCGGCAAATTCAGGGCACGCTAAACGGTCTGGGCGAACGTTGCGGTAACGCCAACCTGACTTCTCTCATCCCGATCCTGCTGTTAAAGGAACCCTATGCCAGTGCTTACAAGACGGGCATTTCGCATCAGGCGCTGAAAACCCTGACACGCACCAGTCGGATGCTGGACGAGATCCTGAACAGGGTGCCTTTCCGACAGGCGGCATTCGTGGGTTCTTCGGCGTTCGCGCATAAGGCCGGGTTGCACGCCTCTGCGATCATGAAAGACCCTACAACCTACGAACATATTGATCCCGCCAGCGTCGGGAACGCGCGCATTATTCCAATGTCCAACCAAGCGGGCCAGTCTAACCTGCGGGAACGCCTGAAAAGCGCTGGTTTAGTCGTGCAAAAGGGTGATCCCGCGCTCGGCTTGATCTTGGACCGCATCAAAGAGCGCGAGGCGTTGGGCTACGCCTATGACACAGCCCAAGCCAGCTTTGAGCTTCTAGCGCGGGACGCCTTGGGGCAGATGCCCAGCTTTTTTGAGGTGAAACGCTACCGCGTGACAGTCGAGCGGCGCAAAAACAAATATGACCGGATCGTCAGCCTTTCAGAGGCCGTCGTCGTCGTGAAGGTTGATGGCGAAAAGAAACTTTCGGTGTCCGAGTCCA
Organism: uncultured Alphaproteobacteria bacterium; assembly: GCA_963796445.1. GTDB lineage: Bacteria > Pseudomonadota > Alphaproteobacteria > Rhodobacterales > Rhodobacteraceae > Roseobacter. The sequence continues at coordinate 241,882 of CAWCLQ010000013.1, forward strand.
TGGACGAGACGGGCAGCGACCGCGGCCCCGTCAACGCTTTGGCGAAGGCTCTTGCGAAAGACCTGGGACCTTATCAGGACATCATTGATGATCTGCGGCTTGTGGACTTTAAGGTGCGTATCACTCAAGGCGGTACCGAGGCGGTCACGCGCGTCATCATTGACAGCGAAGACGCGCAAGGTCGTCGCTGGTCGACGGTCGGGGTGTCGGCCAACATAGTCGATGCCTCTTTTGAGGCACTACTGGACGCCATCCGCTGGAAGCTGCTGCGAGACTGGAAACCATCATGAACAAGGCCTACTGGGATGCTTTTTTCGATCTGCACAAAGACTTGCCGCGCGAAGGTCCCGGAGAACCTGATGATGTGGCGTGGGCGGCCCAGGTGGCCAACCTGCGCGATGACGCGCGTATTTGCGATGCCGCCTGCGGGCCGGGCGCTGACATTGCCGCCCTGAAGGATGTGGCCCCGCAGGGACAGATCACTGCTCTCGACAAGGTCGAGGCTTTTGTGGATCAGGCCCGTGCGCACTATGCGGACGATCCTGCGGTCACGCTGTTCACTGGCGATATGGCCGAGATTTCCGGACCATTCGACCTGATCTGGTGTGCGGGCGCGGTTTACTTTCTGGGGATCACCAAAGCGTTGACCACATGGCGCGATGCGCTGAGCGACGGGGGCGTTGTGGCATTCTCTCAGGTCTGCTGGTTCACGCCAAATCCGTCGGATGCCGCGCGTATGGGGTGGGCTGAGTATACTGACATGACCGACGAGGCCGGTGTGCTGCAGGCGGTCGAAGACGCGGGCTTTGAGTGTCTTTCATCACGGCGTTTGTCAGATGCCGCTTGGGAAGCGTACTACACCCCGCTTGATGCGCGGATTGCAGCCCTAGAGCCGCAGGCCGACGGGGCCCTTGTGGATGTGCTTGAAGAAGCCCGGGCCGAGGCCGCCTTGTGGCGCGCGGAACGTGAAAGTTTTGGGTATCTTCTGTGCGTGGTTCGGCCAAAATGAGCTTTGACGCGGATGTTCTTGCCTGTGCCGCCATCGTCGAAAAAGGTGATCCCGAGCAATTCGCCGCTGCGATGGCCAGCCCTTTGGCGGCGCGCAAAGTGCTCTTTCCGCTGTATGCTTTCAACGTCGAGGTGACGCGCGCGCCTTGGGTCACCCAAGAGCCAATGATCGCCGAGATGCGCCTGCAATGGTGGCGCGATGCGCTGGAAGAGATCGCAAACGGCGTTCCCGTTCGCCGTCACGAGGTCGTCACCCCGCTTAGCACTTTTCTGACCGCTGAGAGTGCTGCCCGGCTTGACCGACTGGTGACGGCGCGGCGCTGGGATATTTACAAAGACCCTTTCGAAGATGAGACCCATTTTGAAACCTATCTGACCGAAACAACCGCAAGCCTGATGCTTGCTGGCCTTGAGGCACTGGGCCAGGACATGTCCGATCAAACCGTCAGAACGGTTGAAGATTTAGGGTATTGCACTGGCCTTTCCCGTTTTTTGCAGGCAGTGCCCACGCTGGAAGATCATGGCCGCATCCCACTTTTGGATGGGCGGCGTGAGGCTATTGGTGCCCTTGCGCGGGACGCTGGATCTCGCTGTCCGACACGGGGCGCTTTGCGTTCCGTGATTGATGGCGCAGCCCGTCCTGCGGTCACCGAAGCTTTTCTGGCGCCGGCCGTTCTGGGGGAGGTCGCCAAAAGGCCGCAAAGCGTGGCTGACGGCACAATTGAAATTGCACCGCTTAAAAGGTCGATCCTGCTGTGGCGGTGGTCCTAAAGCGCTTAAGCGGTCCGTGTCTTGGGCTGGAACATCAGCCAGATCAGCGCAGCCCCCGCCAGTGCCAGAAACGGCACCATCGCGATGTTCACAGCCATCCAGCCTTCTTCGGGCGAACCGCCAGAGCAGTTCATCAACCCGCCAGAGGATAGCGACGCAAGCGTCACGCCGCCGAACAGGATAAAATCATTCAGACCTTGCATGCGCCCACGCTCTTGCTGTGTGTGTTCACCCGCCAACATTGAGGTGGCCCCGATAAACCCAAAGTTCCAGCCAAGGCCCAGAAGGATGAGCGCCAGAAAGAAGTTTTCAAGCGCCACACCGGACAAGGCTATGCCGCCAGCACCGCTTAAAATAAACAGGCCCATCCCCATGATCCGCTGTGCGCCAAAACGTGCAATCAAATGGCCGGTGAAAAACGACGGCACATACATAGCCAGCACATGGGCAGTCACGACATCTGCTGCATTATTTGTGGTAAAGCCGCAGCCGACGACCGCTAGCGGCGTTGATGTCATGACAAGATTCATCAGAGCGTAGGTAACAGTCCCGCAGATAACCGCGACCGCAATACGGGGTGTCGTTATAAGCTCCCAGCGTGATCGGCCTGCCGCGTCATCATCTGTAGGCGACGGCGGTTTCGGGATGTCGAGCCCGAAGAACAAAAGGGAACCTACCACATTCAATAAGATGATCGCGACGTAAGTGCCGATGAACGGGATGACATAGGCATCCGCAGTGAACTTGACCAACTGAGGGCCAACAATCGCGGCGGCAAGTCCGCCCGCCATAACATAGGAAATCGCCTTGGGCCGGAAAGCGTCAGAGGCTGTATCGGCGGCTGCAAAGCGGTAAAACCCATGCGCCGACATATAAATACCTGTAATAAGGCTACCGAGCAGAAAGACCGGAAAAGACGCAAGATACAGCCCGTACGCCCCGACGGCACCGCCGATAGCACCCGCTGCCGCACCGACCATGAAGCCTGCGCGGCGTCCAAAGCGCTGCATGATCGCGGAAATTGGCGTCGCTGCAAGCATGGAACCAAGCACGATCAATGTGATGGGAAGTGTCGCAAAGCAAATGTTGGTGGCGAGCGACTGACCGGCCAATCCGCCAATGATAAACAACATTGGCATCTGTGCGCCCAGGACTGCTTGAGCAAGCACCAACACCACAACGTTGCGTTTCGCGCGACTGTCTGACGTGAATTCCATACGCACTGCGTACTGCCAATTGTGGGCGGGCTGCAACCCTATTGCTCCTGCCTCTTATAGGCTTAAAGTCGCAGCGATGAATGCACATTCTACAACGTTGGTAATGGCCGGTGCCCGCGAAGCCCACGGGCTGGTTACAGGGCTTTTGGCGCGCCAAAGGCGGGTGATCGCCAGCTTGCCCGAGCCTGAGCGGATGTTTGGCGAATTGCCCGTGCCCACGCGGATCGGTCAGTTCAAGAGCCGTCAAGAAGCAGCTCTCTGGTTGACCGATCAGGGCGTGAGCCTGGTTTTGGACGCGAGCCATGCTTTTGATGACGCTGTCTGCGCGCCTTTGCGCGCGGCGACACAAGACCTCGGCTTGCCGTATTTGCGGATATTGCGCCCGCCTTGGCAGCCCACGCCACGGGATCGCTGGGTTATGAAACGCAACATTCGCGATGCGGTGAGCGACCTGCCGGCAGGCGCGCGCGCTTTTGCCAATACCGGTTGGGCCAGCCTGCCCAAATTTGCCGGTTTTCAGGGCGACAAGCTGTACTTGAGGCACACAGGGACCACCGCGCGAACGGCACCTTTCCCTTTTGTTGAAGTGGTAACAGGTCAGCCGCCGTTTTCCCAGTTCGAGGAAGAAGGGCTGTTTCGGCAGTTAGGCATCACACATTTGATTTGCCGGAACGTCGGCGGGGCCGCAAGCATGTCCAAGCTTCTTGCTGCGCGGGCACTGGGTATCCCTGTTATGATGATCGAACGCGGGCCTGCGCCGCTGCAGACACCTATGCTCGAAACCGTTTCCGAGGCTTTGGCGTGGGAGGCAAACGCATGGGGCTAGGCAAGGTAATCGAGACAGATGCGGATGTCGCGGAAGGGGCTGCTTGGCTGGCGGGCCGGTGCCCGCGGATGGCGATGGCGCTTGAACAAACCGGGCCCTTGCCCCTACGTCGCCGTGGGGATGGTTTCGCGGAACTTCTCAGCGCGATTGTCAGCCAACAGGTCAGCGTTGCGTCGGCAAATGCGATATGGGCGCGGCTAGAGAAGGCGACCCTGACGACACCGAAGGCGGTTCGTACTGCGACGTGGGATGATTTGCGCGCACTGGGCCTGAGCCGCCAGAAAATCCGCTATGCGCAAGCGCTGGCTTTGGCAGATATTGACTACGCGGCGCTGCGCAGCTTGCCGGATGAGGAAATGGTAAGAACCTTGGTTGCGGTGCCGGGGATCGGACGGTGGACAGCTGAAATCTACGCGATGTTCAGCCTTGGACGTGCAGACGTTCTTGCTGCCGGTGATCTGGCCTTGCAGGTCGCGGCACAAAGCCTTTATGCGCTTGATGATCGACCTAAAGAAGCACAGTTGCGCGCGATGGCGTTGGACTGGTCGCCGTGGCGATCTGTTGCAGCGCGGCTCTTGTTTGCGTACTACCGCGTCATCAAACAAAGGGACGGGATTACATGACACGGGTATTGAACGCTGAGCGCCGCGCGCCGATATCGGGCGAAACACGATCCATCGTGGTTTTTCTGCATGGCTACGGTGCCAATGGCGCGGATCTGCTGGGCCTTGCCGACCCTTTGGGAGAGCATTTGCCCGACACGATGTTCATCGCGCCTGATGCGCCCGAAGCCTGTGCGGGTGCGCCATTCGGGTTCCAGTGGTTTCCGATCCCGTGGATCGACAACTCATCCGAAGAAGAATCGATGCGCGGCATGGCGCAGGCGGTTGATGATCTGAATGCTTTTCTTGATGCACTGATGGTCGACGAAGACGTGCTGCCCGAGCAGGTCGTCCTGTTCGGGTTCTCCCAGGGCACCATGATGGCGCTGCACGTGGCACCACGCCGCGAAGACGAAGTCGCAGGCATCGTCGCGTTCTCTGGTCGGTTGTTGTCGCCCGAGACATTGGCAGATGAGGTCGTTGTACGCCCGCCAGTTCTGTTGGTGCATGGCGATGCGGATGACGTGGTGCCGCCGCAGTCGTTGCCGCAAGCCGCAGAGGCCTTGCAAGAAGCGGGCTGGAAAGACGTCTATGCCCACATCATGAAGGGTACGGGCCACGGTATCGCACCTGACGGGCTGTCGGTGTCGCTTGCCTTTATGCGCGATAAACTGGGTCTATGATGCGGTCCGGCGCTCAGGCGTCTGACCAGACCGCCATTTCCGTGCCGCCCGGCTCAATGAACTGAAAACGCCGCCCGCCCGGAAAGTCGAAAATCTCTGCCGTTATTTCCGCGCCTGCCGCGCGGACCTTCTCAAGCGTTTCTTCCAGCCGGTCCGTCTTTAAAATAGGTAAGGGGGCGCGGTGCGGTGCGCGTGCAATCCCGCCTCCTACACCGGCCTTTTTAATATCGCGATAGTCATCCCCGTAGCTCACAAATTCCCACCCGAAACATGAGTTGAAAAACGCCTCGGTCCGTTCAAGATTTGGCGATGTAAATTCTACGTAGTCCAGTTCCAGGGTCATGCTGCGCTCCAACGTGTTCTCGTCGAGGCAAACGTAGCGGTGCGACCTTATGGCCACAAGTTGCACCTGATAAAACTGGCTTGACACATTTTTGTCTTAACTCACGCCTAGCCCTAGGCGCTCGAAACATAAGCATAGCGAACGTATGGGTTAAAGATGATGATTCAAGATTTGCTCGCAGAGGCGAATATCGGGACTCTGATCTTTCTCGCGGTCCTGTTTGTACTGTTTATGAGCCGTCGACGCAAAGATGCTGCACGTGGAAATTCAAAGCCGACAGTGAATGACGATTGCCAATCGACAGCTGGTAAATCAACCCTACACCGACGGTGACCATCACACATTCGTACACTCCTGAGGGGCCGATGATCGCGTTGGCAAAGCGGTTGTGGATAACTGTCATCTGCCTGTCATCTGGGCGTTTTACCAATGTCCCGACATCTAGTGGTGCAGCTAGGGCTTGTCAGCGCAAAACCACGAGATATAGTCAGATTATCGGCGGGGTAGGCTCGCTGGACCGGACGCGGAACGGAAAAGGTAAACTGCACCTATGGATGGCGATTTTAGAACTGAATTTACCCGAAGCCCGGCAAGCCTAAGACATCGGCCTGCGTTGGTTCTTAATGCAGACTATAGACCCCTTAGCTACTATCCATTGTCGTTATGGCCTTGGCAGGAAGCGGTCAAGGCGGCGTGGCTTGATCGGGTGGACATCGTAGCCGAATACGATGAAACTGTCAGGTCGCCCAGCACAGAAATCAGGATCCCGTCGGTTGTCGTCCTCAAAGACTATGTGAAACCCCAAAAGCGCGTGGCCTTCACGCGCTTTAATTTATTCCTGCGGGACGAATTCCGCTGCCAGTACTGCGGCGCGCGCGGAGATCTGACGTTTGATCACGTGGTGCCGCGCGCTTCGGGTGGTGTCACCAGTTGGCAGAACGTGGTGGCCGCTTGTAGCCCGTGCAACCTGAAAAAGGGCTCAAAACCCCTGCACCGGACCGGACTGTCCTTGCGCAAACCCCCGCGCCAGCCGGCGGCGGAAGAGTTGCGCAACATGGGCCGCAAATTTCCGCCCAACCACCTGCACGAAAGCTGGATGGATTTTCTCTATTGGGATGCTGAACTTCAGGCTTGATGGGCTTTGCCGCGATCTGCCACGCAAGTAATTGATCGCGCTATCTTATTATTTAACTGGACGCAGACCCATGTCATGCTCACAATCATTTCAGGCGAAACACGAAGTTATATCTGTGGGGGATAGACGATGTCACTTATGAATACAGTCACCAAAATGGCCTTAGGATTTGCGGTCGCGAAGGGTATGCAGGCGGTCAATCAGCGCGGTGGCATCGGTGCTGTTATGCAGGATCTGCAAGGTGCTGCCACGTCACAAGCAGGCGGTATGGGTGGTTTGGGCGATATATTGGGCCAACTGTCTGGCGGTGCAGGCGGCACTGGCGCGAGCGGCGGCTTGGCTGATCTGCTCGGCCAGTTGACGGGTGGTGCGGGTGCCACAACAGCTTCGGCGGGCGGCTTAACAGGGTTGGACGGTCTGCTGGGCGGGCTTGCAGGTGCGCGCGGTGGTGCAGCCGCTAGCGATCTGGAAGCGTTGCTCGAGCAAGACAACCCGACGCAAGAACCCGACGAAGACGAGATGGCACAGCTCATGCTGCGCGCGACGCTTTATGCCGCGCGCGCGGACGGTGACATTGATCCTGATGAAAAAGCCAAGCTGATGGATGCGATGCGCGATGCAGACCCCGAAGACCTAAAGGCCGTGCAAAAAGTCTTGAGTGAAGAACCGGATCCGACAGCAATTGCCGATGCAACGCCTAAAGGTCTGGAGACACAAGTCTACACCATGTCGTTGAACGCGATTACGCCGGATAACCGTGCAGAAGCCGAATTTCTTCATACTCTCGCACAACGGTTCGGGTTATCACCCAGCACGGTCAACGCGTTGCATGATAGCTTGGCTGTACCGCGCATTTACCAATAACGCGCCGTTATGGGGCTAGGCGGCCAGGTCGATCCAGACAGGGACATGGTCTGAAGGCTTGTCGCGCCCTCGAATGTCCTTGTCGATCTGACAGTCGGTCAGCATGTCCGCGGCTTGCGGGCTTAACAGGTGGTGATCAATGCGGATGCCGTTGTTGCGGTTCCATGCACCTGCTTGATAGTCCCAAAAACTGTAGTGCCCGGGCCCCTGCGTGCGTGCGCGAAACGCCTCTGTAAGGCCGAGGTTCAGCAATTTGCGAAACGCCGCCCGGCTTTCAAGGCGGAACAGAGCATCATCGCGCCAGCTTTCTGGTTTGGCTGCGTCCTCCGCTTGCGGGATGATGTTGTAGTCGCCCGCCATCACGAATGGAATCTCTTCCACCAGCAATGCCTGAGCGCGCTGGTATAGCCGCTCCATCCACGCCAGCTTGTAATCATATTTTGGGCCAGGCGCGGGATTCCCATTGGGCAAATACAGCCCGCAGAGCCGCACAGCATGGCTGTCGCCCATCACGGTGGCTTCAATATAGCGTGCCTGCTCATCACCATCGTCGCCGGGCAGACCTCGGGTCACGTCCTCAAGCGGAGGCTTTGACAGGATCGCCACGCCGTTAAAGCTTTTTTGTCCGTGCGTTTCGACATTGTAGCCACGATCTTCAAAGATTTCGCGGGGAAACGCGTCATCGACGGACTTGATTTCTTGCAGAAGGGCGACGTCTGGTTGCGCTTCATCAAGCCAGGCGGGTAGCGCGTCAATGCGGGCTTTGATGCCGTTGATGTTGAATGTTGCGATCTTCATGACCGTGCCCTCCGCTAGCGTCTGACTTCGTATCGCCGATGCGCCAGAGCGGAGCAAGAGCGAACCCGCAGCCAACTCGCTAATTCTGGGGAGATGATTCTCGTTAACCTTTTGATGGCTAACAATTGAAAAAGGTTAATATCCACAGAGTTGTCCACTGTGGATAAAAAAAATTTACCCATATGCAACCTGAAAGAATTGCTTCTGAACAGATTGCTATGGCTCTGAACCTGCCTGTGCATAACCCAAGGTTAAAATTCTTTTAACGAGAAAAAAACTTCTAAACTCTCCTTAAACGAGCAACCGTCAAGGGGCACTAACCAACCTATGAAAGGGATACACGATGACAATGAACGCACAGGTTAAAGAAGTTTTCGACACCACAGACGCGGCACCTTCCGCAGACGCACACAGCGGAGAAGCAACAGGTCTTTTCACAACATCCATGGCCCCACTGGGCACCGACATGATGTGTGGCGAAGGCACTGACCTTTTCACCACATCGATGGCGCCTCAAGGGTCAACGATGACGGGTACCGATACGGGGCTTTACACCACAAGCATGGTATCCGGTCGTGATGCGCTGTCCGGTGACGCGACGGGTCTCTTCACAACCAGCATGACGCCTGTCAGCTAACATCCATTGCCGAACCGTGCCCTGGGGTAGGGCGCGGTTCGGTATCTTGCAGATTTTTCCGAACCAAGCAGGTGTTGCCATGACCAATGTCGTTTCTATCGGGTTGCCGAAAAGGCCCAACCTAGGACAACGCCAATCGGCCTTATTGCGCAGTTTTGCACAGCACCGCCGCGCGCCGGATGACGTGTTCTGGCTGAAGGAAAATGCGGAAGTCCTGAATATTCTGGCGACCAGTGGCGCGGCTTTGCCGCATATTGGGTTAGATGCTTACACGGCATTTTACGAAACACTCGAAGAACGCATGCGCTTTTTCCCGCAATACTACCGTTTTCTGCTATCTATCTGCCTGGATCTGGAAGACTTGGGCATGCCTGGAAACCTGGGTCAGCAACTTTGCCATAAGGTTCACCAAAAAGGCTTTGTCGAAGGCGAATTGTCAGACCTGCAACGTGCAGAAGCAGGCAGGTTGATTGCTCGGCGAGGTGGTCAGGCGATGGACGCTGCACTGTCCGAAAGGTTGTTTGATTTTATCTCGCACGCTGAAACATTCACGCTGCCCAACAAGAAAGCGTCTTATGAGCTGACGCATATTGTGTTCTACCTCTCTGAATATGGCGCGCGACGGCTGGAACTACCCGAGCGTGCGATTACCAGCCTCGAGTATGCGGGTTTGTTGGCCTATCTGGATCAGGATGTTGATTTGCTGTCAGAGGTCTGTGTGGCCATGCGCTTTGCGGGTCATGCACCTAGTGAGATCTGGGAAAACTGGATCGAGACAGAGCTACACGGATTTACGATAAGCCCTGTGCCCTCTGCACCAGCCGGAGATGCCTACCACGAATATCTGGTGACCAATTGGTGGGCAACATTCGCAGGCCATGCAAGCTTTCGCGGTATTAATGCGCCCGGATCGTTTGAAATTATCCGCCAAGCGCCAGCACGCGGTCCGCTGCGCGCAATCTCGGAATTGATGTATCAATTGGGTGCCGCTCGGTCGGCTAAATGGTCTCATATGCGCGCGCTGCTCGAACAGGCGCTACCGCCTGAGCACCATTCGATCCTTGCCGGAGCAGAGAAATCCTCGGACCAGTTTGAAACCTTCTTTCAGGGATTTTCGCGAGCCTGAAAATGAAATTTTAACAGGGGTTTGTAGCGCTAAGTTCAAGTTACATCGAAAATGAAGTGCCACACCCGCAAGAACTGCTTGCGTTGGGGTTTTCGATGACAAAGCGCGCGCCAATCAGCTCTTCGCTGAAATCAATCACAGCGTCTGCCAGAAACGGCAGCGACACTGCATCCACGACAACTTTTTGGCCGGCCCCTTCAAGGACCAGGTCATCTTCGCGCGGATCATCCAGATCAATCTCGTACTGAAATCCAGAACATCCGCCCCCTTCGACGGCGACCCTGAGCGCTTTGCCCTGATCGGATGCGCCAATCTCGGCGAGCCGTGCAAATGCGCGGGGTGTGACTGTGGGCGGGAGTTGCATTGCCGTGCTCCGTCAAACGGTTTCATTAACTTACACGATGCAATATAGAAACTTACACCACAGGCGACAAGGACCCAGCCGATGACTGCACCCTTTGCCTCTGATCCGGCGCGCGCCCGTGGACGGCGCATCCCAGAGGAAGAAAGCACTTTCCGGTCCTGTTTCCAACGGGATCGCGACAGAATTATCCATGCCAGTGCGTTTCGCCGCCTCAAGCACAAAACCCAGGTTTTTATTGAGCATGAAGGCGATTATTACCGCACAAGGCTGACGCACTCCATCGAAGTGGCGCAAGTTGCGCGTACGATTTCGGGTGCGTTGGGGCTGAATGCAGAGCTGACAGAAGCGGTGGCACTGGCACATGATCTGGGGCACACGCCGTTTGGTCACACGGGCGAAGACGCGCTTTCGGCGATGATGGAGCCCTATGGCGGCTTTGATCACAATGCGCAAGCCATTCGAATCGTTACCCATCTTGAGCGCCACTACGCAGAGTTTGATGGTCTGAACCTGACATGGGAAACGCTGGAAGGATTGGCCAAACACAACGGCCCCGTCACGGGTGAAATTCCTTGGGCTCTATGGGCTTACAATGCCGAGCATGATCTTGAGCTTGGGACATATGCGAGTGCTGAGGCGCAGGTGGCGGCAATTGCCGATGACGTAGCCTATAACCATCACGACCTTCACGACGGATTACGGGCCGAGCTTTTCTCAACCGATGAACTGGCCGAACTGCCTATTCTGAATGCCTGTTTTTCGGATGTGGATGCGCTTTATCCCGGGTTAAATTATTATCGCCGTCGACACGAAGCGCTGCGGAGGTTTTTTGGTGTTCTGGTTGAAGACGTCATCCGGCTGGCCGAAATGCGCCTGCGGGACCTAAACCCGCAGTCGGTGGACGACATTCGCGGGGCGAACCATTCGATTATTCGGTTTTCCGATGATGTTTTCGAAGACCTTAAGGTTATCCGTGCCTTCCTGTTTGACCGCATGTACCGCGCGCCGAGTGTGGTCGAGATGCGCGAACAAGTGACGAAGGTTGTAGAAGAGCTGTTCCCCTATTTCATGGCGCATCCGGACCAGTTGCCCAAACAGTGGCGCAAGGATGTCGATGCGGTGCATTCGGAAACAGATTTGGCGCGCATCGTGTCGGATTATATTTCCGGGATGACCGATCGCTTTGCTCTGCAAGAGCATGTGCGCCTGATTGAAGAGGCCACCTAGACCGGCCAAGGTGCGATAGCGCAGGTTGACCCGCGCCCGTTGCATGATAAACCGCGCCAAAGCTTTGATGTGGGACCTTACGATGAACCTTTTCGCCGATATCCGTGTGCTTGTCCTTGACTGTCTTGATCAGATGGTTGCCGCCGGACAGCTGCCCGACGGGCTCGCGACCAGCAACGTAACGGTCGAGCCGCCGCGTGACGCGGCCCACGGCGATATGGCGACGAATGCTGCGATGGTGTTGGCCAAGCCTGCGGGCCTGAAGCCGCGCGATATTGCCGACGCTTTGGCAGAAAAGCTGCGCGCCGATCCGCGCATTCAAGAGGCGTCTGTCGCTGGCCCCGGCTTTTTGAACCTGCGATTAGCGCCTGCGGCGTGGTACAACGTTTTGGACAGCGTTCTTGAGGCTGGCACTGATTTTGGGCGCGGCACAATTGGTGAAGGCCAACGCGTGAATGTCGAATTTGTGTCGGCTAATCCCACGGGCCCTTTGCACGTCGGTCACACGCGGGGCGCGGTTTTTGGCGATGCTTTAGCGTCGCTGTTGGATTTCGCGGGCTTTAATGTGACACGCGAATACTACATCAACGACGGCGGCGCACAGGTCGATGTGCTGGCCCGCTCTGTCTACCTGCGCTACCTTGAAGCCCACGGCCAAGAGGTTGCCTTTGCCGATGGCACCTATCCGGGGGATTACCTCATTCCGGTTGGTGAAAAGCTTAAAGAGCTGAAAGGCGACGCCTATGTTGGGCAGCCCGAGGAAATGTGGCTGGAAGACGTACGCAGTTTTGCAACCGACGCGATGATGGACCTTATCCGCGACGACCTTAAAGCCCTGGGCGTCAAGATGGATGTGTTTTACTCGGAAAAATCGCTCTATGGTACGGGCCGGATTGAAGCGGCGATTGAAGACCTCAAGTCAAAAGGTCTGATCTACGAAGGTGTGCTTGAGCCGCCTAAGGGTAAAAAGCCCGAAGACTGGGAGCCGCGTGAGCAGACGCTGTTCAAGTCGACCGAACACGGCGACGACGTGGACCGCCCGGTGATGAAATCGGACGGCAGCTGGACATATTTTGCGCCGGATATCGCCTATCACTATGACAAGGTAAGCCGTGGATTCGACGCGCTGATTGATGTCTTTGGCGCGGATCATGGCGGCTATGTAAAGCGGATGAAGGCTGCGGTCTCGGCGTTGTCAGATGGCAAGACACCGCTCGACATCAAGCTTACGCAGCTTGTGAAACTTTTCAAGAATGGCGAGCCGTTCAAAATGTCCAAACGGGCAGGGACCTTTGTGACCCTGCGCGATGTGGTCGATCAGGTTGGCCCTGACGTGACGCGCTTTGTGATGTTGACGCGCAAGAACGATGCGATGCTTGACTTCGATTTTGACAAGGTGATGGAGCAGAGCCGCGAAAATCCTGTGTTTTACGTGCAATATGCGCATGCACGGGTGGCATCCGTGCTGCGCAAGGCACAAGAGGTGGGCATCGCGGTGGATGACGCAACACTGCGTGCGGCGGACCGTACCTTGTTGGATCATCCGTCCGAACTGGGCCTGATTGCCAAGCTTGCCGAATGGCCGCGTCTGGTGGAAACAGCGGCCCGCACGAACGAACCGCACCGCGTCGCGTTCTACCTGTACGAGCTTGCAGCCGTCTTTCATGCGCTGTGGAATAAGGGCAATGAAGTGCCTTCTTTGCGCTTTGTGCAGGATGACCCAAAAGTCACACAGTCAAAAATCGCGCTCGCACGCGCCACGAGCGTTGTAATTGCAGCAGGTCTGGGTATTCTAGGCGTTACACCGGCGCAGGAAATGCGGTAGCAAAATTCGCAACCCGCGCCAGAGCAGTTAACCAGAAGACAGACCAGACGGGCAATGTACCCTGACGGCGGTGAGGCACTGATGGCGGATGTTGAATTCTCCCATGATATGGGGGCTTATGGCCGTGATGCGGGCGCGTATGCCCAGCAACCGGTTGGGCAAAACTCTCTGACAACGATGACAAATGTCGCGGGCGCTTTGGTGTCGCTTGCGTTGATCGCGGGTGTCGGTGTCTGGGGCTACAAACTGATGGTGCGTGATGTAAGCGGCATTCCGATTGTACGCGCCGCTGAAGGTGAAATGCGGGTCCGTCCCGAGGATCCCGGCGGTTTGCTCGCTGAACATCAAGGGCTTGCAGTGAATGAAATCGCGGCGAATGGTCAGGCGGCTGGTCCTGTGGATCAGGTCACGCTCGCGCCACCTACCGTCCTGCTGGAGGCAGAAGACCAGCCTATCGCTGCGTCTCCGGTGATTTCGTCGGTCACCGCGCCGTCTGCTGACAGTACCCCCGCGATCCAGCCGGAAACAGTTGAGGCAACAGCACCGTCTCTTGACGATGAGGTGCCGCAGAACGAGATCGACAGCCTCGTGGCTGAGCTAATGGCCGATACCGCGCCGCGCGTGACTGCGGACGGTACCAAAGTCGTCGGTGCGCGGACTGTGGCTGCGGATGCGGCGGCCGAGATCTCGCCTACGCCTGCAGTACTTGTGACAGAAGCTGCGGCGCCTGCGGGTCTTGCCCAGTCTGTCCGCCCCAAACTGAGACCTGCCAATGGTGCTGCCCTCGCACGTCCGGCGTCTTTTACACCGACGCGGGAAACCGCCGAGATTGACCCCAGCGCCATTCCTTCGGGAACTCGGCTGGCACAGTTGGGCGCTTATGACAGCCCTGATGTGGCTCGGGCGGAATGGGCGCGGATGCAAACCCGTTTTGGGGATATCCTGCAAGATAAATCCCGGGTGATTGAAGAAGCACAATCAAGTGGCCGCACGTTTTACCGCTTGCGCGCGATGGGTTTTGTCGACCTGAGCGATACGCGCCGGTTCTGTTCGGCGGTCAAAGCGGAAGGCGTCGATTGCATCCCCGTACAGACTAGGTAAGCGTATGACGTCGTTTGGCGCTACGATACTCGACGCGGAAGGTCTAAGGCTGACGGCCGAAGAAAAAGCTTTCTTTCGCCAGGTGACACCCTTTGGGTTCATTCTGTTTGCGCGCAATATCGACACGCCCGACCAGGTGCGCGCGCTGTGTGATGACATGCGCGATTGCGTTGGTTGGCATGCGCCGATCACCATCGATCAAGAGGGCGGGCGCGTGCAACGGCTGCGTGCGCCGCTTTGGACGGAGTGGTTGCCGCCACTGGATTTTGTCGCTGCGGCCAGAGAGCATGCGGAAGCGGCCATGTATCTGCGCTACAGGCTGATCGCTGCCGAACTCTATGGCATTGGCATCGATAGCAATTGCGCGCCGATGGTCGATGTTGCCTGTAACGACACCCATGATTTTCTACGCAACCGCTGCTACGGCACCGATGCGGAAACGGTTGCGCGTCTGGGGCGTGCCGCGTCTGACGGTATGCTTGCGGGTGGCGTGCTGCCGGTTATCAAGCATATTCCGGGTCACGGGCGCGCGACGCTGGATAGTCACTATGATTTACCGCGCGTCACCGCCACCCTTGAAGACCTGAAGGCCACAGACTTCGCCCCTTTCGCGGCGCTAAAGGATGTGCCGATGGGGATGACCGCGCATCTGGTTTACGAAGCGCTTGATGATCAACCTGCGACTCTGTCGTCCAAAGTTATGTCGCTGATCCGCGATGATATCGGTTTTGACAATCTGATCATGACGGACGACGTATCAATGAAGGCTCTATCGGGAACATTGACGCAGATCAGCTGCCGCGCATTGGATGCGGGCTGCGATGTAGTCTTGCACTGCAATGGCACGCTGGACGCGCGCCGCGAGGTGGCCGAGGCTGCGGGCAAGATGACTTTTGCTGCACAGACCCGCGCAGAGCGTGCTCTTGCCGCGCGCAGAACCCCCGATGATATTGACATTCCGGCCGTGCAGGCTCAGCTTGAGGCGCTGTTGAACAGAGCCTGAAGGTCGATATTGAAGCATGGCTGAGATACCATTCGAAGAAGACACGGTATCGGTAGCCGATCGCTTGGCGGCAGAAGCCCTTATTGTCGATGTCGACGGGTTCGAAGGGCCATTAGACGTGCTGTTGACCCTGTCGCGCACTCAAAAGGTTGATTTACGTAAAATTTCGGTTCTGGCGCTGGCGCAGCAGTACCTCGCGTTTGTTGAAAAGGCCAAGCGTTTGCGCTTGGAACTGGCGGCGGACTACCTCGTGATGGCCGCTTGGCTTGCGTTCCTCAAGTCGCGTTTGCTGTTGCCACCTGATCCGACCGACGAAGGCCCCAGCGGTGAGGAACTCGCAGCCCATCTCGCCTTTCAGCTTGAGCGGTTGCAAGCCATGCGCGATGCAGCAGCACGGCTTATGGGCCGTGACCGGTTGGGCCGTGACTTTTTCCAGCGTGGTCAAACCCATGAGGTGACCCGCACCCGTAAGGTCAAATACACGGCCACATTGCTGGATTTGATGCAGGGCTACGCGCGCATCCGAACACGCGACGAATTCAGGCCGTTCGTGATGGACCGCGATGCCGTTTTCACCATGGAGCAGGCGCTGGAGCGTATGCGCGGCCTGATCGGCTACGCGGGCGACTGGACGGATATCTCAAGCTATTTGCCGGAAGGTTGGGAAATCGACCCAGGCCGGCGGCGGTCTGCGACGGCGTCCACCTTCGCGGCCTCGCTCGAGCTTGTCAAAGAGGGGCATTTGGAGATACGTCAATCGGGCACATTCGAACCGATCCAGTTGCGTAAAAAGGATCCCCGTACGTGAGCGAAGACACGGCACCAGACGTCCCAGACGTACCAGACGAAGACGCGCAAAGCCTCTTTGAAGCGCCGCCCATGGGCGAGCAGGAACGTATGGTTGAAGCCATTCTTTTCGCCTCAGCCGAGCCGGTTACGGCCAAGGAATTATCCGCACGCATGCCGCATGGCTCAGACCCGGCTGAAGCGCTGGTGCATTTGCGCAAACGCTATGAAGGGCGGGGTGTGAACCTATACAAGATCGGTGATGCATGGGCATTGCGCACCGCGTCCGATCTTGGGTTTTTGATGCAGCGCGAAACCGTAGAGACGCGCAAACTGAGCCGTGCAGCGATCGAAACACTTGCGATCATCGCCTATCACCAGCCCGTCACCCGCGCCGAGATCGAAGAAATCCGTGGCGTTTCCGTGTCGCGCGGCACGGTGGATCAATTGCTCGAAATGGAGTGGATCCGCTTTGGCCGTCGTAAGATGACACCGGGGCGACCCGTCACCTTTGTTGTTACCTCCGAATTTCTGGATCATTTTGGTCTGGAAAGTGCGCGCGACCTGCCAGGGGTTAAAGAGCTGCGTGCGGCGGGTCTATTGGAAAACCGTCCGCCGCCCGGAAGCTTTCAGATCGGTGCGGGCGATGAGGACGGCGAGGAAGAAAGCGCCGAGGGTCAAAGCGAGCTGTTCGAAGATTGATCTTCGCGCCCTGAAATTTGCCACATTTGCCGCTATATTAGTTTTTGAGGCACAAAAAATAGGGTAGAAAAATGAACCGGTTGATGACGATGATTATTCGACGTTTTCTGAACAAAGCTGTCATGCAGGGTATGAACCGCATGTCTGGCCCGCAAGCCGGTCAAAAACAGTCGAAAGAGCAAAAAGAGGCGATGCAACGCGCACGCCAGTCCATGAAGGTGATGCGCCGCGTTTCAAGGTTTTGAAGCGTTTTAGCCCGGCATCTTGAAATGCTTGGACAGCTTGAGCCCTTGGCCCTGATAGTTCGAAGCAATTCCAACACCATATAGTTGCGTCGGCACCTCTGCCATGCGCTCATAGACCAGTCGCCCTACAATCTGCCCATGCTCGAGCACAAAGGGCGCTTCGTGGCACCGAACTTCCAGCACGCCCCGCGACCCGCTGCCACCGGCGTCGGCATATCCGAAACCGGGGTCGAAAAAGCCTGCGTAGTGTACTCTGAATTCACCGACCATTGCCAGAAACGGTGCCATCTCGGCGGCGTATTCCGGGGGGATCGTGACAGCTTCACGGCTGACGAGGATATAGAACGCACCGGGATCAAGGATGATCTGGCCGTTGTCACTGTGTACTTCTTCCCAATACTCGGCGGCATTATAGTTGCCGATCTGCTCTAGATCGATCACGCCGGTATGGGGTTTGGCGCGGTAGCCGACAAGCGTTGTATCCTTGAGCCGCAGATCAACAGAAAACCCCAAGCCGTCGTCGATCACGGCGGTGCCGTCGACCAAGGGTGTTTTGTCATGTAAGCGGCGAAGTTCCTCATCTGCCAACACAGCCTGACCCTGGCGAAACCTGATTTGGTTCAGGCGCATGCCTGGACGGACAAGTACCGAAAACGACCGTGGACATATCTCTGCGTATAGGGGGCCGTGATAGCCCGGCACGATGCGGTCGAATTCCGTACCGCCGTCCGTGATTGTACGCGTCAGCAAATCAAGACGCCCGGTCGAGCTTTTGGCATTTGCGACCGCTTGCACGGTGTCAGGCAGTGCCAGCGACTCCATCAAAGGCACTACATAAACGCAGCCTTTTTCCAGAACGGCCCCGTCGCGCAGGTCGACGCGATGCATCTCGAATTCCCTGAGCCGATCAGACACGCGCGCATCGTGACCCGACAAAAATGAAGCGCGTACACGGTAGGCGACACTGCCAAGACGCAGATCAAGACTGGCTGGCTGAACTTGTTCGGGCAGGATTTTGCGCGTTGCTGCGATCTGATTGTCGGCGATCATCGCTTCGATCGACTGGTTGGGCAACACACCGCTCATGCCGGGTCTCCTTGAAATGCAAATGCCCGCACTGCAGTAGCGCGGGCATTTCGCATGGGTCGTAATTTGGTCGGGCTAGCAGGACTCGAACCTGCGACCTTCCGTCCCCCAGACGGACGCGCTACCAGGCTGCGCCATAGCCCGACTTGACCCGCTTCATACCCGATCTGGGCGTCGTGACAAGAGAGAAATACCACCGCTTTAGTCTTTGCGAAGTTCTTTGCGGGGGTTGGCCATGCTGGCACGAAGCCGTGTCAGCCGCGCCAGAAGCGGACGTATTTGCTGCGCATGTTCCGCAGACAGTTCCCTGATGGCCAATGCTTTTGACATGGCCGATGGCGTGGCTTCGATCTGGGTATGATCGTGTATCAGTGCGACTTCGATGCGTTCGGGCTTTGGCGGCGGGGCCGAGGCATTGTCTTCATCACCAGCGGCGTCAACTTCGACCGATGGTTCCGGTGTCTCTCGTGGAGTGTCTTCAACAGGTGTCGTATCGCGCGGCCTTGCCCGAAAGCTAAGTGGCGCATCTTTTTCTATCGTGTCTGACGAAGTTTCGCTTGGTGGCAAGTCAGGTTGGTCTGCTGCTGCCTCTTCAGGTTCGGGCAGTGTTTCTAACGGCTCTGGATCCAGCTCTTCCGGGGCAGGTGCCTCATCAGGTGTGGAGAGTTCTTCCGCCGCGCTATCGGTCGCTTGTTCAAGATCGCCGACATCACTTGCCATTGGCTGGCTGTCAATCTCAACGGGGGTGCTGCTGCCGTCGATCACCGCAATCGTCAGATCGTCTAGCGGCTGTGACAGGTCGGCGACATAGCCCACGCCCTTTTCGCGCAGCAGTTTTTGCGCGCCCTTAATAGTTAGCCCGTCTTCATGCAGGATTTTCTTCAATCCGCCCAAGAGCAACATGTCGGCTGGACGGTAATAGCGGCGGCCACCCGCACGCTTGATCGGTTTAACCTGCGCAAACTTGCTTTCCCAAAAACGCAGCACATGAGCTTGCACGCCCAGCCAGTCAGCGACTTCCGAGATTGTGCGGAAAGCATCGGGTGATTTGGCCATCAGATCAGGACTTGTTGCCTTCTGCGACACGTTCTTTCATCAAATGAGACGGGCGGAACGTGAGCACACGGCGCGGATTGATCGGCACTTCTTCACCGGTTTTTGGATTGCGGCCCACACGAGCAGATTTATCCCGCACGGAAAAAGTACCAAAGGAAGATATCTTTACCTGTTCTCCGCGCACCAGCGCGTCTGACAAATGTTCCAATACGGATTTAACGAGTTGAGCGCTTTCATTACGCGACAATCCAACCTCGCGGAATACAGCTTCACTCAGGTCCATACGTGTTAGCGTTTTGTCCGCCATGTCTATCCCCCTAATTTTTAACGACAATAGGGCGATGCGAATCTGACGAGTTCAATATCAATGGACGGAGTAAGGCCGTATCAGCGGAATATTCACGTTTTACCAGCGCAGAACCACTGCACCCCATGCCAGACCGCCGCCGATTGCCTCTGTCACGATCAGATCGCCCCGTTTTATCTGGCCGCGCTCAAAGCCGACGGACAGCGCCAAGGGAATCGATGCAGCCGATGTATTGCCGTGATCCTGAACGGTGACGACCACGTTTTCCATGGGCAGGCCCAGCTTTTTCGCAGTGCCCTGAATGATCCGTATGTTGGCTTGATGCGGCACAACCCAATCAACTTCTTCAGCAGTGACACCGGCGGATGCGAGGGCAGTGGTTGCCGTTGCCGCCAGCTTTTCAACCGCGTGGCGGAAGACCTGATTACCTTGCATGCGCAAGTAACCCGTGGCGCCGGTAGAGACGCCGCCATCCACATAGAGCAGATCCTTGTGGCGCCCGTCCGAGTTCAGGTCGGTTGACAGGATGCCACGATCGTCCGAAGTACCTGCACCGTCTTGGCCTTCTAAAAGTACCGCGCCGGCGCCATCGCCAAACAGCACACAGGTAGACCGGTCCGTCCAGTCCATGATCTTGCTGAAGGTCTCTGCGCCGATCACCAGAACACGCTTTGCCTGTCCCGACAGGATCAGCGCATTTGCATTGCTTAACGCAAAGATAAAGCCCGCACAGACCGCTTGGACGTCAAAAGCGAACCCTTTCGTCATGCCCAATTCAGCCTGCACCATCGTAGCAGCAGACGGGAATGTCAGATCGGCGGTGGACGTTGCCAAGATAATCGCGTCGACGTCTTCTGCCGTCTTCCCGGCCATCGAAAGCGCGGACTTGCAGGCTTCGGCGGCCATCATGGACGTGGTTTCGTCTTCGGCTGCAAAATGCCTGCGCTCAATGCCAGAGCGCGCGCGTATCCATTCATCGTTCGTATCCAGAGTTTTCTCAAACTCTGAATTCGGAACGACGCGTTTCGGCAGATAGTGACCGACGCCAATCACCACAGCGCGAAGTGTCATTGGGCAGTCTCCTCTGCGGGCAAACCTGCCACGCGTGCAGCCAGCTTGTCAGTAAATTGTATGTCGGCCAGCTGTGCGGCCAATTTGATGGCCGAGGAAACGCCAGTGGCATCGGCAGAGCCATGCGATTTTACGACTGTCCCGTTCAGGCCAAGGAAAACGCCACCGTTTACGCGGCGAGGGTCGATTTTCTTTTTCAGGCGTCGCAGTGACGGATAGGCGAGGATTGACGCGAGCCGCGAAAGTGGAGTGAACTTGAATGCTTCGCGCAGACGGTTGCCCACAAGGCTTGCCGTTCCTTCACCTGTCTTGATCGCAACATTGCCGGTAAATCCGTCGGTCACGATTACATCACATACATCACCAGAGATATCGCCACCTTCCACAAAACCCACAAATTCAAAGCCTGCGACGTCGCGTTGTTCGCGGATCAACTCATAGGCTTCTTTGAGTTCAGTGCGGCCTTTATGCTCTTCGGTGCCGACATTTAACAAGCCGACACGAGGTCGCGGCAGATCAAGTCCGTTACGCGCATAAGACATGCCCATCAACGCAAAGCGCAACAAATCGTCCGCATCCGCTTTTACGTCGGCACCCACATCCAAAAGTACGTTAAATCCTTGCGGGTTCGACGACGGGTAAAGCACGGCAATCGCGGGGCGGTTGACGCCCGGCAGCTTGCGCAACCGGATCATGGAAAGCGCCATCAGTGCGCCGGTGTTACCGCAAGACACCGCAACCGACGCGCTTTGATCGCGGACGGCTTCGATGGCGGACCACATAGACGTGTCTTTGCCACTGCGTACGACTTGGCTGGGTTTGTCGTCCATCGTCACAACGCCTGTGGCGTCGCGGACTTCGCACCGACCGGCCAAAGCTTTGCGCCGAGACACTAGACCTTCGATCTCGGCCTTGGGACCGTGGAGAATGAAAAATAGGTCGGGATTTTTACGTGCGGACTGATCGCAGCCCGCAACGACAGCGGCGGGGCCCATATCCCCGCCCATCGCATCTACCGAGATAATGATGCGTTTGGCTTTTGACTGTGACTGATCGGACTGCGCCGTCATCGATCGACTGCCCCCAAACCCTGCTGCCCTTATTGATTAGGCAAAGGTTTAGGCTGCGTCGTCTTCCAGATCAATCTCTTCTGTCAAAGCAACGACTTCTTTGTCGTCATAGTGCCCGCAAGCCGCACAAACATGGTGTGGGCGTTTCAGCTCACCACAGTTGGTGCATTCGTTCGGGTTTGCAGCAACCAGAGAATCGTGTGCGCGGCGGTTGTTGCGGCGCGATTTGGAAACTTTGTTCTGTTGAACAGCCATTGTCTTGGGCCTTTTGTCGTTCGGGGCCTGCCGCGCCAGCAATCCTGCGCGGTGAGCCGAGTTTCATAAATTCTGTCCCAGAGGCGGGTGTGACGTGCGTTTAGGCCCAAGCCGGGCACTTGTCCAACCCTATTTGGGTGAGCGGCGCAAAATACTGGGATTGACCGAACGTGCAAGCATTTTTTCTGCCAGTGGGTGCGCCCCTGACAGGCAGCTTGATTCTGGTTCAATAATTTAGTGTCAGTCGTCTTTTGTGTCGCGACTCAGTTGATCCTTCAAGTCGGCCAGCCCCGCAAACGGGCGCGCATCCTCATCGCGCATCGGGGTGACGCCGGGTTCAGTCACCACCAATTCGCCCAATGCGGCATCGTCGGCGCGCGGATAAAGCGGCAGGTTCAGCGTCAGAGCTTCGTGCATAATCGCCTCTGGATCAATCCAGGCGGTCAGGGCTTCGGTGGTATCGTCGTCGGGCATTTCTGCCTCGGGCGCATCGACGTCGACGAAGCCGCGCAGAAACAGCCGTTCTACCGGTACATCGATTCGCGTGGTCACGGGCTCTAGCGTTACGACGCAGGGCTGGATCACTGTCGCACCAAGTTTAGCCTCAAGCTTCCAGTCAGCGGAACCAACCGCTTTGATCTGCCCTTCGAAGGATAGTTTGCGCAGTCCCAAAACCTTTAATTCTGCCGCAATCGCCTTAAGCTGGAGGGAATCGGGGCGTAAACTAAAGGGTGTCGCCCTGTTTTGGGCCAGCTCAGATACGCGCAGTGCGCTTGGGGAGGGGGCAATTTGCTTCATGCTGGTCACTTTCGTTTCTTGAACCATGGCGCACGCATAGTGTAAGCGGAATAGAAGCCAGAACGCACAAGGGCAAGAGGGCAGACGCATGCGCGGACCATCCATCATGGCAAAACGGCTTAGCCGATACGCCAGACCACTCGTTTGGGCGGGCTTGGTCATGAGCCTTGTTGCGTGTGGGCCTACGTATCGCAACCATGGATATATCCCGCCCAAAGAAGATCTGGATCAGATAGTTGTGGGTATTGATACGCGGGACAGCGTTGAGGAAACGCTTGGGGGCGCAGGGTCGGGCTCTGTTTTGGAAGATGACGCGCTTTACTTTGTGCGCAGCAGGTTCAGGACGGTGGCCATGTTGGAACCAGAAGTGATCCAACGGGATGTTGTTGCCGTCAGTTTTGACGACAACGGTATTGTGCGAAACGTTGAGCAATTCGGTCTGGAGCGCGGACAGATCGTCACTCTGACGCGGCGCGTGACCGATAGCAGTGTCGCCAACAGGTCGTTCTTCCGGCAACTCGTCGGCAATATCGGTCAATTTGGACCTGTTGGTGCGCCCGCGCCCTAGCGCATAGAAAGCAGGGGCGTGACAGATGTTGTCTTTTGGAAACGCCAATGTCCCTGCATGCGGTTACCATGTCAGCATTACGCGTGATTCACGCGATATCGAAGAGGCACAGAGGTTTCGCGCACAAAGATTTGCGTTGCCTTGCGCGCGTGATGAAGACGAACTTGATGCCGCCTGCGACCATATCCTGATCCGTGATGCGCAAAACGACGCCGTCGTTTGCTGTTTCCGTATGTTCAAAGCCTGTGGCGCAGATATCGGTAAAAGCTATGCTGCCCGATATTATGATCTGACGGCACTCGAAAAGTTCGACGGGCAGATACTTGAACTGGGGCGATTTTGCATTGATACCGACCGGCGTGATCCAAACATCCTGCGCCTTGCATGGGCCACCCTGACAGCCGACGTCGATGACAATGATGTAAAGCTGCTTTTCGGGTGCTCTTCTTTCGCCGGGACGGATCCATCGGTTTACCAAAGTGCATTTGCATATTTGCACGAACACGCGCGCGCGCCGGACAGGTGGTCACCGAAATACAAGTCTCAAGAGGTGCTTTGCCTTGCCACGAGCTGTGCGCCGTCGGTGGACCGGAGGCTGGCATTTCAACAGATGCCGCCGCTGTTGCGTTCTTATATCGGGATGAGGGGGTGGGTCAGCGACCACGCGGTTATCGACCGCCGCATGAACACACTGCACGTTTTCACCGCTGTGGAAACCGCGGCGATCCCACCTGCGCGCCAACGGTTATTGCGCGCATTGCGAGACGCTCAGCGGTAAAGCCTCCGACCTTGTGCCAAAAGGCGATTGACGTTGGCGCCGCTGCACCATAGCTGCCCCGTATGGCACGCATTCCACTCCTTCAACTAAACGACATTTCTCTGACCTTCGGGGGCGATCCAGTTTTCGAAGATCTCAGCCTTGTGGCGCAACCGGGGGACCGTGTGGCGCTTGTGGGGCGTAACGGGTCCGGTAAATCAACCTTGATGAAAGTTATGGCAGGCCTGGTTGAGGTTGACCGTGGCGATGTGGTGCGCGGTCCGGGTGTATCCGTCGGCTATATGGAGCAGGACCCCGACCTGACAGGTTTTGCAACGTTGGGCGATTTCGCGGCACAGGGCCTTGATCCATCCGAGATGTATAGGGTTGAACGCGCGGGCGAGGGGCTCAAGTTTGATCCCGCGCGCCCCGTTGAGACGGCAAGTGGCGGTGAACGGCGGCGCGCAGCTTTGGCAGGGCTGATGGCGGGTGAACCCGACCTGATGCTGTTGGACGAGCCTACAAATCATCTCGATATCGAAGCAATTGCCTGGCTCGAGGACGAACTGAAGCAAAGCCGCAAGGCGTTTATCGTGATCAGCCATGACCGCGCGTTCTTGCGCGCGCTGGCGCGGGCCACGCTTTGGATTGACCGCGGCGCTGTCCGGCGGCAGGAAAAGGGTTTTGACGCATTTGAAGTATGGCGTGACACGGTCTGGGATGAAGAGGACACGCAGCGCCACAAGCTGAACCGCAAGATCAAAGCAGAAGCGCGGTGGGCTGTGGAAGGCATATCGGCCCGCCGGAAACGCAATCAGGGCCGTGTGCGCGCGTTGCAGGATTTACGCGCGGAACGGGCTGCACAAATCAAACGTCAAGGCACCGCAGCCATGGCCTTTGATGCCGTCCCAAAGTCTGGTCGCAAAGTTATTGAAGCCGAAGGGATCACCAAGTCTTTTGGCGATAAAACGATCCTGCGGCCGTTCTCGCTGACGGTTCAGCGGGGGGATCGGATCGCATTTGTAGGTCCAAACGGGGTTGGGAAGACCACGCTTTTGAACATGCTTATCGGTCGCGACACGCCAGATGACGGCGTGGTCAAGCTGGGCACGAATATTGAACTTGCGCTTTTCGATCAGGCGCGCGCGCAGCTTGATGGTGACATGACCTTGTGGGACAGCCTGACCGGCGATCCTGAAATGCGCGTATCGGGCAAGGCCGATCAGGTGATGGTGAGGGGTCAGCCCAAACATGTCGTGGGCTATCTCAAGGAATTCTTGTTCGACGAAGCACAGGCGCGCGCGCCGGTGCGGTCCTTGTCGGGTGGCGAAAAGGCGCGGCTGTTGCTGGCCAAGATCATGGCGCGGTCCAGCAATTTGCTGGTGCTGGACGAGCCGACTAACGATTTGGACGTGGAAACGCTGGATTTGCTGCAGGAACTTTTGGGAAATTACGACGGCACGGTTTTGCTTGTCAGTCACGACCGTGATTTTCTGGATCGGGTTGCCGCGACCACCATCGCCATGGAAGGAAACGGGCGCGCAACCGTTTATGCAGGCGGCTGGAGCGACTACATCAGTCAGCGCGGCGAGGTTGCAGCAACAGAAGAAAATGCGCGCGCCAAGGCTTCTGATGCGACTGCAAAGCATAAAGGGTCACCAAAGTCGGGGCTCAGCTTTACTGAAAAACACAGGCTCGAAGCGTTACCGGCAGAGCTTGAGCGTCTGGAAGCTGAAATAGGCAAACTGGTCGAATTGCTAAGCGATCCAGACCTCTTCACAAATAATCCGGTCAAGTTCCAAAAAGCGACGGATGCCTTGGTGGAACGTCAGGAAAAGCTCGATCAGGCTGAAGAAGAATGGCTTGCGCTGGAAGAAAAAGCCCAAAGCTAATCTGCTGCGATATCGAGCGTGTATCCTGCCTGAAGCGCCGCGACCAGCGGGCGTGGGGTCAGCACCGTGACCTCGCCGGTTTTAGGGCGTCGCACAGGCGCCTCGTAACCGGCAGGTGAATATGGAACCAACTCGTCTGCATGTAACAGATGTGCGATGCCCGCGTCGCTGAGAATAAAAGCCCCTTCGGGAAGGTCTTGCATATCAGCTCTATAGCGCTGCTGCCCAAAGCTGCGCGGGACCGCGCGGGCGGTATGCAGCAACGCATCGAATTTGGTGATTGGAGGCGTCAGCCCTAATGCGTCGCGCAAGCGGTTGTAGTCGGCACGTCTGCATTCTGCGCAGGGCCGGTGGCCTGCAGCAAAGGCCACGGCTTCATCTAGAAAGAACAGTTCTGTGTAGTTGTTTGGCTGCATGACGGGGCGGTGACGGTTCTTGAAGGATAAAACACAGCACACCCATGCTTTGTGGCGCCAGCGTGCAGAGCCTAGTTTTTGGTGTGTATCATGCAAGATCCCGCGATTGCCCATGTACCTGCCGCGCATGGGTGTTGCTAGGATCTCGCCTGTGGGCTGTACGCGGTTTTGCAGCGACATCAGCGCATCCTAAGCGCGCCATCAATACGGATCACTTCGCCATTCAGATAGCCAGCTTCGACGATGAAACCAGCAAGACGCGCATACTCATCGGGGTCGCCCAAACGGGGCGGGCAGGGCACGTCGGCCGCCAGTTGCGCCTGAACCTCTTCCCCCAGTCCTGCCAACATCGGCGTCATGAAGATGCCCGGCGCGATCGTCATCACGCGAATGCCCAAGGATGCAAGATCCCTTGCCATCGGCAGGCACAATCCCACGACACCACCTTTTGACGCGGCATAGGCGGTTTGGCCCTTTTGTCCGTCGAAAGCGGCAATTGACGCGGTATTGATGACAACACCGCGCGCGCCGTCTGCGGCCGGTTTGTTTTGTTGCATCGCCGCTGCCGCCAACCGTCCAACGTTGAATGTGCCGACAAGGTTGATATCGATGGCCCGTTGAAATGCAGGTAGGGAATGCGGCCCGTCGCGTCCGACAGTTTTGGCGGCCTCGGCGATGCCTGCGCAATTCACCGCTGCCGTAATTGCCCCGTATTCCCCGACGGACCGATCGATTGCGTCTTGTACCGATGTTTCATCCGTCACGTCCGTTTCACATGCGATCCCGCCTATTTCGCTTGCAACGACGCGTGCTCGGTCGATGTCGCGGTCCAACAGCGCGACCTGTGCGCCTGATGCCGCAAAATGCCGCGCGGTAGCCTCGCCCAGCCCAGAGGCCGCGCCGGTGATGACCGCAATTGATTTACCGAGTTCCATAAGCCAGCCTTTCGGTCTCAGCGGGCAGCAGCCCGTGGGTTCAGGTTCGCCGTTCGTGCGATCCCTGATATACTGTTCGCGTCATGCGCGGTGCATCTTGTGGTTTCGGTTCAGCCCAGTTGCACCAATGCGTGACGCTTTTTCCCGGCACTTAACTTGATCGGCGCACGCAATGCGCCCTGATCCAGCATGAGCCCCGCGTTTGTCAGCGGCGCATCATCCAGCCGCGCGCCGTTCTCGGCGATCAGACGTTTGGCTTCTTTACCCGAACCCGCCAGACCGGAGCGTACAATAAGCTGCACAATCGAGATACCATCGCCCACTTCGTCGGCGCTAAGCGTCAGCGTTGGAAGGTCATCACCGACGCCACCCTTTTCAAAGACTTCGCGCGCGGTCGCTTCGGCAGCGACGGCTGCATCCGCACCGTGCAAAAGCCCTGTGACCTCATTGGCCAGCCGGATTTTCGCCTCGTTGATCTCTGCGCCTTCAAGCGCGCCCAGACGGTCGCATTCATCAACCGGCATCTCTGTGTAGAGCTTTAAAAAGCGCCCGACGTCTGCATCTGACGTGTTGCGCCAGAATTGCCAGAACTCATACGCGCTGAGCATGTCCTGATCGAGCCAGATTGCACCGGACTGTGATTTGCCCATTTTCTTGCCGTCCGACGTGGTCAACAGCGGCGAAGTGAGCCCATAAACCTCGCCGTCGATGACGCGGCGGGTTAGGTCAATGCCGTTCACGATATTGCCCCACTGGTCCGATCCGCCCATCTGCAGGATGCAACCGTAGCGCCGGTTTAGCTCCAAAAAGTCATACGCCTGCAAAATCATGTAGTTGAATTCAAGAAACGACAGAGACTGTTCGCGATCAAGACGGGATTTCACGCTCTCGAAGGACAACATGCGATTGATCGAGAAATGCCGCCCGATATCGCGCAGAAAGTCGAGGTAATTCAGATCATCGAGCCATTCCGCATTGTTCAGCATCAGCGCGCCATTTGGTGCGTCGGAATACTCAATGTAGGCCGAAAACACCTTTTTTATGCCGGCGATGTTGTCGTCAATCAACTCGGGGCTCAATAATGGGCGCTCGTCCGCGCGAAAGCTGGGATCGCCGACTTTTGTCGTGCCGCCGCCCATCAATGTGATGGGTTTATGCCCGGTTTTCTGCAACCAGCGCAGCATCATGATCTGGATGAGCGAGCCTACATGCAAAGACGGCGCGGTAGCATCAAAGCCGATGTACGCCGGTTGAACACCGCTCATCAGCGCGTCGTCCAGCCCCTGATAATCCGTGCAGTCGGCGAGAAAGCCGCGTTCCATCATAACAGAGACAAAGTCGGATTTGGGATGGTAGGTCATGGCTCTTGCTCTCAGCTTGCAATCTGAGGCACTCTATAGGCGCAGAGCGGGTAAAGGAAAAGGCTTTGACACCGGCCAATTTGAAAACGGGCGTCGTCTCGGCTTTGGGAACGATGAGCGGCACGTCGCTGGACGGCGTGGATGCAGCTGTCGTGCTGACCGACGGGCATAGGATTTACGGGTTTTCCGATGCGCGCTACCAGCCTTATACGCCTGAAGAGCAACAGGTTCTGGCCCGTGCTTTGGGACAATGGACTGGCGATGATGTCAGGGCGGCTACAGAAGTGGTGGAACAGGCGCATTTCGCACTGCTGAACCATTTTGAGGCTGCAGACGTCATTGGCTTTCACGGCCAGACTCTGGCCCATGCACCACGCTCGAAAGGGACCTTGCAGGTGGGTAGCGGTGCCTGGCTTGCCGAAATGCTCAATACACCTGTCGTCTGGGATTTCCGGTCGGCAGACGTTGAGCTTGGGGGTGAAGGTGCGCCGCTTGCGCCGTTTTTCCACTTTGCCTGCGCCAAGTACATCAAAGCCGAAGACCCCGTGGCGTTTCTCAATCTGGGTGGGGTCGGCAATCTGACCTACGTCGATCCTTCGTTCGACAAGCCGGAAGAAGCGGGCGCCCTCTTGGCTTTTGACACGGGGCCGGCAAATGCACCTGTCAACGATCTGGTCCGTGCGCGACTGGGCGAACCGTTTGACAAAGGCGGCACATTGGCACGCGCTGGTCGAGTACAAAGCGGCGCGCTAGAGCAGTTTCTGGCCGAACCTTATTTCGCACGCCTGCCGCCCAAGTCATTGGACAGGGACGATTTTGCCAAATCGGTTGCGCTTGTAGCTGGCGCGAGTGATGCCGATGCCGCAGCCACATTGACGGCCATGTGCGCAGCGTCCGTTCTGGAAGGAATGCGCCATTGTCCCGCACCCCCTTGCCAAGTGTTGGTCACCGGTGGCGGGCGACACAATCCTGTGTTGATGGATATGTTAAAGGCGGCGCTGGATTGTCCGGTCGTGCCTGTCGAAGCTGTCGGCCTGGACGGTGACATGCTTGAAGCGCAGGCATTCGCCCATTTGGCGGTGCGCGTGGCGCGTGGATTTCCCACGTCCTGCCCCAGCACCACAGGCGTGCGCGCAGCGGTTGGTGGTGGTACGCTGAGTATGCCCACGCAAACGGATATTACTCTCGTACAGGCCTAGCCACGCGGGATGTCGAAACCGGCATCGGCTAAAACAAATCCCTCAAACTGGAAACCGGGGGACACGGTGCAGCTGACCAAGGTATAGTCGCCAGTGCTGCGCGCCGCCTGCCAGTGGTTTTCCGGCACGATCAGTTGCGGTTGCTCGCCTTTCAAAAGATCTGGCCCCAGCATCAAGTCCTGTGCTGGGCCGTCGTCCGATGCGCTCATGGACAGAACCAACGGTGCACCCGCATGGTACAGCCAGATTTCGGTCGCATCGACCTTGTGCCAACGGCTCGCTTCACCCGCTGCCAACAAAAAGTAGATGCATGTGCCTGCTGGGCGGCCTGCGTTTTCCGCTATCCAAGTTTGACGGTAGTGTCCGCCTTCGGGATGCGGCGAAAGCTGTAGGTGTGCAATGATCTCTTGTGCTGTCATGGGCGAAAGGTAGTCTTGGACAACACCCGCGCCAAGAGGAGAATTAAGTGCATGTAATTGTTGTTGGTGCAGGGATCATTGGGGCTTTGACGGCCTACCGGCTTGCGCGCGCAGGTGCGGCAGTGACTGTCATCGAGGCAAACCAGCCCGCGTCTGCCGCGTCCGGGGCGTCTTTCGGGTGGATCAACGCAAGCTTTTATCTGGACGAAGATCACTTTGCACTGCGCGCGGCAGCGATGGACGCGCACCGGAGGCTGGCGGCAGAGTTAAAGACCACCGCAACGGTCTGGCAAGGATGTCTTTGCTGGGAACAGCAGGGCGATGCCTTTGATGCGCAGCACGCGGCGTTGAAGGACCTTGGCTATGATGTGCGCGAAATCGACCGTGATGCCTTTGCATCCCTTGAACCCGAGATCGCACCACCTGATCGCGCGCTTTGCTTTGAGCAAGAAGGAGCAGTTGACCTAAGCCGGCTTTGTCATGATGCGCTGAATGCGGCCACATCGATGGGCGCACGCATCGTAGCTGGGGTAGCGGTAACTGGTATCGAGGTTCGGGCGGGCCGCGTTGCAGGCATTCGCTGGTCTGGTGGTGTGATCCCCGCCGATCATGTTGTGCTCGCCACCGGGGTGAAAACGCAGGAATTGCTTGCGGGTGTTGATGTCGCGTTGCCGATGCTGGATCGTCCCGGGTTAATCCTGCGGACAGAGCCTCTTGCACCTATGCTGTCGCATATTCTGGTCGCTCCGGGACAGGAATTGCGCCAAGATAACACAGGCAGGTTGTTGGCGCCGGTAGCTGCCAGTCATCAAAGTGATGCTGCTGAAAAAATTGAGGAAAACCCTGTTGTTTTTGCTGATGAGGCTGCCCGCCGCGTGGGGCAGTTGATCGGCCGCGAGGTTCAATGGGAGCAAGTAACGCTGTCACACAGGCCCGTTCCCGTCGACGGACGGCCCGTTGTGGGCAGCGCTGGCCCGGACGGCCTTTACGTTTCAACCATGCATTCAGGTGCAACGCTGGCACCGCTGGTCAGTGAAATCGCAGCACAAGAAATACTGGGCACGCCACTGAGCAATCAAAATGCTGCGCGGGTCTCGCCATACCGGCCGGAACGCTTCAACCAGTGAAATTATCGATAGTTGAGCAAGTGTATGCGGCGTCCGCGACGACGCCAGTGTTTATCCCTTCAGGATAGAACGCCCCGCATATTCTGCGGTCTCGCCCAAGGCTTCTTCGATCCGGATCAGTTGGTTGTATTTAGCCAGCCGGTCGGAACGGGCCAGCGACCCCGTTTTGATCTGACCGCAATTCGTGGCAACCGCCAGATCAGCAATAGTGGCATCTTCGGTTTCGCCCGACCGGTGGGACATCACGTTGGTGAAACCTGCACGATGTGCCATATCCACAGCTTTAAGTGTCTCGGTTAAGCTTCCGATTTGGTTTACTTTTACCAGCATTGAATTTGCTGATCCGCGTTCGATACCCATAGCAAGTCTCGCGGGGTTCGTCACAAACAGATCGTCGCCGACCAGTTGTACCTTGTCGCCCAATGCGTCTGTCAGTGCTTTCCAGCCGTCCCAGTCATCTTCGGACATGCCATCTTCAATTGAAATAATGGGATAGTCTTTTACCAGCGCGGCAAGGTAGTCGACATTTTCTTCGGACGTCAAAGACTTTCCTTCGCCTGCAAATTCATATTTGCCGTTTTTGTAGTACTCTGTGGCAGCACAATCCAGCGCGAGGTATATGTCCTCGGCCGGTTTATAGCCTGCCTTCTCAATAGATTTTAAAATGAAATCAAGTGCATCACGGGTAGAGCTAATGTTAGGCGCAAACCCGCCTTCGTCCCCGATGCCTGTCGACAGACCGGCTGCGGAAAGCTCTTTTTTCAGCGTGTGGAATACCTCGGAGCCCATGCGTACAGCGTCGCGGATATTCTCTGCCGCAACGGGCATGATCATGAATTCCTGAATGTCGATGGGGTTGTCGGCATGTTCGCCGCCGTTGATGATGTTCATCATGGGAACCGGTAAGATACGCGCCGAGGTGCCACCAACATAACGGTACAACGGCTGCGTGCAGTAGTCCGCCGCGGCTTTGGCCGTTGCAAGAGAAACGCCCAGAATCGCATTGGCCCCTAAACGGGATTTGTTTTCCGTGCCGTCCAGTTCAATCATGACCGAGTCGACTTCGACCTGTTCGGTAGCGTCGATCCCGACCAGCGCTTCGGCAATCTCTCCGTTTACGGCAGCGCAGGCTTCCAGAACACCTTTGCCCATGTAGCGGGCTGCATCACCGTCGCGCCGTTCAACCGCCTCGTATGCGCCTGTAGATGCGCCAGAGGGAACAGCGGCACGGCCCATGGTGCCATCTTCAAGGATAACATCCACTTCAACGGTCGGATTGCCTCGGCTGTCCAGAATTTCACGTGCGTGGATGTCGATGATCGTGCTCATGGCGATTGCTTCCTTATTCGATGCTGGCGCGGTGATAGCGCGACACGGGAGGGATGAAAAGGGTTATGCCCGGGTCGCCTTCACACGCTGTTCGCGCCACAGGGTGTACAAACCCGAGCCTACAATGATTGCAGCACCTGTCAGGGTCATTGCATCGGGACGTTCGCCAAAAACACTTATCCCTATGACAAGTGCAAACAGGATGCGCGAATACCGAAATGGCGACACAAAACTTATTTCGCCCAGACGCATGGCGGCGACAATTGAGTAGTAGGCGCCTATGCCGATGAAAAGAGCGATGGCAAAATAGATTGCAGTGATACCGTCAGGAGCTGTCATGACTTCGCCATTGGCCCAGATCATCAGAGCTGAGGCAGGGATCAGGACCAGAAAGGCCCAAAAACTAAGCTGCAACGAAGACGTCGCCGCGGGGACGCGGCGCGTTGCCAGATCGCGAAGGCCCAGCCCGATAACGCCTTGCAATGCAAACAGGGATTCCCATGTGAACCCTTCAAGCCCGGGGCGGATGATTAACAATACGCCAAAAAAACCGACCAATATGGCCGTCCAACGACGCCAACCGACTGATTCCTGCAAGAACAGCGCGGCCCCCAAGGTTACGAACAGCGGCGTGGCCTGCAAAATTGCAGAGGCCGTCGACAACGGAATGAGTGCGATTGCCGTCACAAAACCAATGGTGCCCACCAATTCGCCGAAAGCGCGCAGCATGATTGCGGGCGTGAGTATTTGACGGGTAAACAGGCGTTGTTTTTGCTGTACCAGCAGGCACGCCAGTAAAGCGGCACTGCCGGCACCCAACATCCCGACAATCTGGCCGATGGGCAGTACTGTGGCCATCAGCTTGATAAGCATGTCTTCGAGCGCAAAGAGCAACATCGCCATAACCATAAGGCCTGCGCCGCGCAGATTGTCCATCAAGGTATTCCGTTTACAAGATTCTCGAACCGTCTAGGCGCGCTTGGACGCGATGTCCATGGCCGTAACAGGTGGCAGAATACGGTGCAGCGGTACTCAGCCTTTCTTGAGCGGCACGCCATATAGCTCAAGCCGGTGGCCGCGCAACTCGTAACCGAGTTTCTGGGCGATCCGTTCTTGAAGCGCTTCGATCTCTTCATCGACGAATTCGATGACTTCGCCAGAGTTAATGTCGATCAGGTGGTCGTGGTGGTCGCGTTCCGCGTCCTCATAGCGCGCGCGCCCGTCGCCAAATTCAAGCTTGTCGAGAATACCCGCCTCTTCGAATAGTTTTACGGTCCGGTACACGGTGGCCAGTGAAATGCCGCTATCGATGGCAGATGCACGCGCGTACAACTCTTCCACATCAGGATGGTCGTCGCTGTCTTCCAGAACTTTCGCGATCACGCGCCGCTGGCCTGTCATACGAAGGCCATTTGTCTCGCATCTTGCGATGATGGATTTGTTCATGCCGTCTTCCTGTCCCGTAGGCCAATATTTAGCGGGCTTTCAGCACAGGCACCACCCCGTGTTTTCAGCTTTTGGTTGACTTCGGCGGCCAAAAGCTCCATTTGAGCTTCAAGCGATGCCTTCTGCCGCGTGAGCAGTATCAAAACGGGAAGCAAACAGCTCCCTCCGCATGATCCGCAAGGCCCGCTTATGTTCCCAAAATCACGCGTGGGGCCGAACGCACAAGACAAGCACTGGCATCTGGCCTGTGCTTGCGATCTTTGATGCGTCACCCGACTACCGCCTTTGATGGCGGTTTATGATTTTGCGCAGCTTTGCGCAGGAAAGAAAAAGATGAGCGATTTTGATATGATGGACCTGCCGCCAAAACTGGTGGCACGACTGAAAGATATGGGGCTGACGGACCCGACACCGATCCAGAAACAAGCGATACCGCATGCGCTGAACGGGCGTGACGTGATGGGGCTGGCGCAAACCGGCACCGGTAAGACCGCCGCTTTTGGCGTGCCGATTGTGGCGCAAATGCTGGCCTTGGAAGGGCGGCCTGCGCCCAAGTCCGCGCGTGGTCTGGTGCTTGCACCTACGCGTGAGTTGGCGACACAGATCAGCCAGAACCTGCGAGCCTTCGCACAAAAAACCGCCCTCAAGGTGACTATGGTCGTGGGTGGGCAATCAATCAACAACCAGATCCGTCAGCTTGAACGCGGTGTCGATCTGCTGGTGGCCACCCCGGGGCGTCTGTTGGACCTGATGGACCGGCGCGCGGTGCGCTTGGACGAGACCGTCTTTTTGGTCCTCGACGAAGCGGACCAGATGCTCGACATGGGGTTTATCCACGATCTGCGCAAAATCGCGCAGGTGCTGCCAAGTGAACGCCAGACCATGCTGTTCTCGGCGACGATGCCGAAACAGATGAATGAACTGGCACAAAGCTACCTGCGCCGCCCCATTCGCGTGGAAGTATCACCTCCTGGGAAGGCTGCTGATAAAGTTACGCAAGAAGTGCATTTCATCGCTAAGGCTGAGAAAGCGGCACTGCTGATCGAGATGCTGGACAAGCACCGTGAAGAGCGGGCGCTGGTTTTTGGCCGGACTAAGCATGGATCTGAGAAGCTGATGAAGTCCTTGGTCAAAGCGGGTTATGCTGCGGGGTCGATCCACGGCAATAAAAGCCAGGGCCAGCGTGACCGTGCGATTGCGGCTTTCAAATCTGGTGAAATCAAGGTGCTAGTGGCGACTGATGTGGCGGCGCGTGGCCTTGATATTCCGGACGTAAAGCATGTTTACAACTACGATCTGCCGAATGTGCCGGACAACTACGTGCACCGGATCGGCCGGACCGCTCGCGCCGGTAAGGATGGTGCTGCCATAGCCTTTTGCGCCCCCGACGAGATGGGAGAGTTAAAGGCCATCCAGAAAACGATGGGTGTCGCTATTCCGGTCGGCTCTGGCAGGCCATGGGAAAACGCCGATATTCCGGCAGGTGAAGCACCCAAAGGGCGTGGTCGCGGTCGTGGGTCGCGCGGCGGTGGCCAAGCTCGCAAAGCGGATGGTGCAAGACCTGCCGCAGGTCAAAAACCAGCGCGCCGCAGGCGTCGGCGTAAGTCTGGCGGTGGTGCTACCGCTCAGGCTTCTTAGAAAAATCTTCACGCAAGTGAGCGAAAAAGATGACCGAAGGAAGTCAACTCCTTCGGTCTACGTGCCGCAAAAGGTCGCCGGCACACGCTGATCCTTTGTGGGCGGTCGCATCAACTCAAGATCGCTCGTGTCGAAAGGCGTGCTGTAGGCACGCATAAGCCGGTGAAACGGCTCTAGACTGCCCTCAACTGCGGCAGCTATCATCTCTTCGATGCGGTGGTTGCGGGGTATCACACGCGGCGAAGCTTTTTGCATGGTCTCCTGCGGAGCTGTTTCGCCCTCGATCCTCTTGAGCCAGCCTTCTTGCCAGTGGTCAAAATTTGCACGGTCAAGAAACTGGTCGCGCGCGTCCCCTCTCGCTAATGCGTCAAAAGTATTGGTGAAATCCGCGCCGGTGTCCTGCATCAGTTTCAGCAATGCCTCTATCAATGGCACATCTTCGTCTGTGGTACTTGTCAGACCGATCTTGGCTCCCATTCGTTGCCGCCATGCCGCGTCAATTTGCGGGGGCATCGCGTGCACGATCTGCGTAGCCTCTTCAACGGCCGCCTCTGGTTCATCCAGCTGTTGCAGCAAGGCTGTTGCCAATTGCGCCATGTTCCAAACCGCAATCCGTGGCTGATTAGAGTAGGCATAGCGGCCCATCTGATCAATCGAGCTGAATACGGTATCGGGGTGGTATTCGTCCATGAACGCGCAGGGGCCGTAATCGATCGTTTCACCCGAAATTGCGCTGTTGTCGGTATTCATCACGCCGTGAATGAAACCAACGGACATCCATGCGGCGATCAATTCGGCTTGTGCGGCGCACACGGCCCGCAAAAGACCCATAGGCCCGTCAGCCTGTGGGTAGTGGCGTGCAATCGCATAATCGGTCAGTTGCTTGAGGTCCGCAATCTGGCCGCGATGCGCGAATATCTGGAATGTACCGACCCGAAGATGGCTGCTTGCGACACGCGTCAGGACAGCGCCCGGCAGGGGTGTTTCGCGCATCACCGTCTCACCGCTCAACGTGGCGGCCAAAGCGCGTGTTGTAGGAATGCCCAAGGCGTGCATCGCCTCGGACACCACGTATTCACGCAATACGGGCCCCAACCACGCACGACCGTCACCGCCACGCGAGTAGGGGGTACGCCCCGATCCTTTTAGCTGGATGTCGTAGCGTTTCCCGTCGGTGCCGATCACCTCTCCCAGTAAAATCGCCCGTCCGTCTCCTAGTTGGGGATTGTAGTTGCCAAACTGGTGCCCCGCGTAAAGCTGTGCCAGTGGGGCCGCACCCTCGGGAACCTCGGTGCCGGAAAAGACAGCCGCGCGTGCGTCATCGGATGCATCTGCAATTCCGAGCAATGTGCCGAGCGCGTCATTATAGGCGATCAGCGATGGCGCGCGCACGGCCTCTGGGTTCTGCCGCGTGTAAAACGCAGCGGGCAGGCGGGAAAAGCTGTTGTCGAAGGGGGCTGAGATACTCATCTGCAGAATATAGGGGCGCGGGCCACGTGTCGCAACGCACCCCTGCTTAGAACGTTTTAGTCATTAACATGTAATCGCTGCGTGCTTTGAAACCTGCGCGAAGATACAGCTTTTGGGACTCTTCCGCGGTTCGCGCCACCTCAAGGTGAAGCGCTTTCAGCCCCGCACCGGCGAGCGCGCGCGGCAAGGCTTGCAAAGTTTCCGACGCAATACCGCGACCACGCACGCCGGGGCGGACATAAATTTCGTCGATAAATCCGTCCAGGCCGCCAAATTCCAAAGACCAGCCGAAGGTGACCACCAGATAGCCGATGGGCGCGCGGGCAGGCCCGATCAGGTAGG
Source organism: uncultured Alphaproteobacteria bacterium (assembly GCA_963796445.1). Taxonomy (GTDB): domain Bacteria; phylum Pseudomonadota; class Alphaproteobacteria; order Rhodobacterales; family Rhodobacteraceae; genus Roseobacter. The sequence goes on from CAWCLQ010000013.1 coordinate 279,687, forward strand.
CCGCACCGTGGGGGATACCGTCAAGCAATGGCGCTATTCCGGCGCGGCGCTGTTCTGCGCCAAGACTGATGCCAGCTTCGCTGTGAAAGGCAGCGACCAGGGCGTCCAGCTTTTCGAGGTGCTCGGGCCCCGCGAGGGTTAAAGACGCGCTCATAGTCGCGACAGCCGTGTGGTCAGAAGATCGAAGAAGCCATCCGCGTCAATGTCGCCAACAAACAGAGCATTCTTGGGCCGGTCGGTCACACCCCACCAATCTGCAACGGTCATGCCCATCGTCAGCTCGGAGTTCGTTTCGATCTCGACGTTTATGTGGCGTCCGGTGAATAAATGCGGCGCCAGCAGATATGCGGTTACGCATGGGTCATGCAATGGCGCGCCCGCAGTGCCGTACTTTTGCTTGTCAAAGCGTTCAAAGAACTCGGTCATCTGTGCCACCGCGATGCCGACAGGTGTGCCCAGTGCGCGGAAGGCATTGTTACGCGGTGCGGTGACCAGCGCTTTATGCGTAACATCGAGCGGCATCACTACAATAGAAACGCCAGATTTAAATACAATATCAGCAGCCTGTGGGTCGACGTAAATGTTGAATTCAGCAGCGGGGGTGATGTTGCCAACTTCGAAATAAGCACCACCCATCAAGACGATTTCCTGCACGCGGTCAACAATTTCCGGCGCTTTTTGGAAAGCGGTGGCGATGTTGGTCAGAGGACCCAAAGGGCACAGTGTTACGGTCCCCTTGGGCTCAGCGCGCAGGGTGTCGATGATGAAGTCGACAGCGTGTTGCCGTTGCAAGGGCATCTGCGGCGCAGGCAGGTCAGGACCATCGAGCCCCGTTTTTCCGTGCACATGTTCTGCCGTCACAAGATCACGCCCCAGAGGACGGTCGCACCCTGCGAACACGGCAACATCCGGTCTACCGGCAAGCTCGCACACGATGCGCGCATTCTTCGCGGTCAGCGCGAGCGGGACATTTCCGGCAACACATGTGATGCCCAGAACGTCCAGTTCTTCAGGGCTCGAAAGCGCCAGAAGGATGGCGACGGCGTCGTCCTGACCGGGATCAGTATCGATTATGATCTTACGTGGTGTCATAGCCTCTCTTTGCAGAGTGCGTGGATGAGAGTCCAGCGGTCAAATTGGTGCCGCAATGGGCCGCTATTCTTTGGACATGCAAACTCTGTATGCGTATCGCCAACCCAGCAGACGCCCCGTTATTTTTTTCATGGCGGCTGCCTTTGCATGCATGCTGTTATTATTATTTATCAGCGGCGCCGAATGGATCGTCTTTGTTCCGGCGGGCATCGGATTTTCTATGTTGCTCTTTATGCTCATAAAAAACCCGATCAATGGTCTGGAGATTCAAGATGAAATCCTGATCCTTTCCGCGTGGCGAAACCCATTGCCTGTGCCCGTGCACGACATCGCAAAACTCGAAATAGTAGAATGGACCGATAGCTCAGATTTTAAGGTTTACCTGAAATCAGGTGAAATCATAGAAGCATTTTCAGGCGATATCCCGCCAATAACACCCTTCCGCAAAGCCCTCGCGCAGGTTGGCATTCCGCTTGAGGTAAATTAAGCGCGCTGCTCTTTTTTGGCCTCGTCCCAAAGTGCATCCATTTCAGCGAGGTCGCTTTGTGCGGGCGTCCTGCCGCGCTCAGCCAATTTCGCCTCGACCGCTTCGAAGCGGCGGATGAACTTGGCGTTGGTCGCACGCAGGGCCGCTTCGGGGTCAACACCCAGATGACGGCCCAGGTTGGCCATTACAAAGAGCAAATCGCCGAACTCTTCCTCAATCTCGACTTGTGTTAGCGCATCGCGCGCCTCTACCAGTTCTTTTGCCTCTTCGGTGATCTTGTCGATCACCTGATCCGTGGATGGCCAGTCAAAACCAACCCGAGCGGCCCGTTTTTGCAGCTTTAGCGCCCGCAACAAGGCGGGCAGGCCAATAGCTACTCCATCAAGCGTCCCTTGCTGTTTTTTGCCGGCGCGTTCTGCGGCCTTGATTTTTTCCCAGTCGGCGGTTTGCTGCAGTGCGGATTTATCGCGGCTTTCATCACCAAAAACATGCGGATGGCGCGCCACCATCTTGTCACTGATCGCGGCCACGACGGATTGAAAGCTGAAATGACCCGCTTCTTCGCCCATCGCCGTATGATACACTGTTTGGAGCAGTAAATCGCCAAGCTCGCCTTCCAGATCCGGCCAGTCCTTGCGTTGGATTGCATCTGCCACTTCGTAAGCTTCTTCGATCGTATAGGGTGCTATGCTGTCGAAATCCTGCTCGATGTCCCACGGGCAGCCCGTTGCCGGGTCGCGCAAACGGCGCATTATCTCGAGCAGCCGCTCAATTCCGCCTTCTGGGTCGTGTATCAGATCATCTGCCATTGCAGCCGCTCCCGCTTCGGTGTCAGATGCACCTGACAAAACATTCAACAAGGAGTCCAGAGCATGCCCGTGGTAAACCGGATTGCCGACATGAGCGATGAGATCACCGCGTGGCGGCGGCATCTGCACACAATCCCCGAATTGGGGCTGGACTGCTTTAAAACTGCGGCCTTTGTTGTCGACCGTTTGCGGGAATTCGGGGTTGACGAGATTCACGAGGGCATCGCTAAAACGGGTATTGTGGCAATCATAAATGGGCAAGGTGACGGGCCGACGATCGGGCTGCGCGCGGACATGGATGCGCTGCCGATGGATGAAACTGCGGATCTGGAATACGCCTCGACACATCCCGGAAAGATGCATGCTTGCGGCCATGACGGGCATACCGCCATGTTATTGGGAGCTGCGAAATATCTAGTTGAAACGCGGAATTTCTCAGGGCGCGTGGCGTTGATTTTTCAGCCAGATGAAGAGGATGGCGGCGGCGGCGAGATCATGGTTCAAGAGGGCATCATGGATCGCTTTGAGATCGGGCAGATTTATGCGATGCACAACGCGCCCGAAGTGGAAATGGGCACTTTCAACCTCAATCCCGGCGCGGTCATGGCGGCAGCCGACGAGTTCACCATTTCTATCACCGGGGTTGGTGGGCATGCTGCGTTTCCTCATGCGACTGTTGATCCCGTACTGGCTGGTTGCGCGATGGTCCAGGCCTTGCAAAGCATCGTCAGCCGTAACGCAGGCCCGCTTGAGCAGTTGGTCGTGTCGGTGACGCAAATTCATAGCGGCAGCTCGCACAATGTGATCCCTGAAACCTGCAGCATCAACGGGACGGTGCGCACGTTCAGCAAAGAGGTGCAGGCGATGGCAGTGCGCCGTATGGAGCAGATTATTGAAGGGCAGGCGGCGTCTTTCGGTGTTAAGGCGCGTTTTGACTACAATTACGGCTATCCGCCGACCATCAACCATCCCGACCAGGCAGTATTTGCAGCGCAGGTTGCTGCAGAGATTGCGGGCGAAGATCGCGTGGACGCCAATGCAACCCCCGTGATGAGCGCTGAAGACTTTTCTTACATGCTTGAGGCGCGTCCGGGGGCTTATATCCATCTGGGGCAAGGGACAGAGGCGATGTGCCATCACCCGCAGTATAACTTCAACGATGAAATAGGCCCGATTGGTGCGTCGTTCTTTGCAAGGCTGGTCGAGCGCGCGCAGCCGGTGGCGAGAGGCTGAAGCATGGCACTTGAAGATGCAAAGAACGAAATAGATCACGCCTTTACGCGCGCCGATATGAAGGGAAATAGCTTTGAGCTGACCTTCGCAGGGGCTACGTCGTTTTTGCGGCGGCGTTACACCAAAGACCTGAACGGTGTGGATATTGCTGTGACAGGCGTGCCCTTTGATCAGGCGGTTACCAATCGGACTGGCACACGCCTTGGACCGCGCGCGATACGCGAAGCATCGGCTTTGCAGGCACCAGATGGACCCTATGGCTGGCCTTTTGATGTCATGCAGGAATTCGCAATTGCTGATTACGGTGATCTTGCTTTTGACTACGCGGATATCCCGTCATTCCCGCAGCGCCTTAAGGATCACATAAGCGGCATCCTCAAACATGATGTGCCAAGCGTGGTGCTGGGCGGGGATCACTATATTACCTTTCCGATCCTCAAAGCCTATGCCGAGAAATATGGCCCGATCAGCCTTTTGCAGTTTGATGCGCATACAGACACATGGGCAGACGACGATATGGATCGCGTGGACCATGGCACAATGTTCTATAAGGCTGTGAAGTCCGGCATCGTTGATCCGGCGACCTCAGTTCAGGTCGGTATCCGCACGACTAACGAAGATACGTTGGGGGTTACCGTGATCGACGCACGCACCGTCCACGAACAAGGTCCCGTAGCGACAGTCGCCAGGATCAAGCAGGTTTTGGGAGATCGGCCCACGTATCTCACCTTTGATATCGACGCATTGGATCCCGCCTATGCACCCGGCACCGGCACACCGGTCTGGGGGGGGCTGACCAGCGCACAGGCCGCGATCATGCTCCGTGATCTGGCAGGGATCAACATCGTCGGCGGCGATGTGGTCGAGGTATCACCGCCCTATGACACCACAGGGGCCACGGCGATTGCAGGGGCGCATGTCGCCACTGAAATCTTGTCGCTGATTGGCTGGCGCCTGCGGGGAGGGGCCTGATGAGTACAAAGAACCAACCGATAAGTGGCAATGATCTGGCCCGCTTTTCAGGGCCCAACAGCTTTATGCGCCTGCCGATGGTCAATGACCTCAAAGGATTGGATGTGGCTGTGCTGGGCATTCCGATGGATATTGGGACTTCTTGGCGATCGGGTACGCGCTTTGGTCCAAAAGAGGTGCGCGCGGAAAGTGCGATGATCCGGCCCTACCATATGGGCACCGGTGCCGCACCCTTCGACAGCTTGCAGGTCGCCGACATCGGAGATCTGGCGATCAACACGTTTTCGCTGTCCAAAAGTCTATCGATCATTGAGCAGAGCTATAATGCCATTCTCGACTATGACGCGATGCCGATGGCGATCGGTGGCGACCACTCGATCACCTTGCCGATCCTGCGGGCCATGCACAAGCGTCACGGCCAGGTGGCATTGGTGCATGTTGACGCCCATGCCGACGTCAACGACGAGATGTTCGGCGAAAAAGAAACCCACGGAACTGTTTTCCGGCGCGCGCATGAAGAGGGCCTTCTCATTGCCGACAAGACCTATCAGGTCGGGTTGCGTGGCACCGGATATACGGCCGAAGACTTCACCGAGGCGCAGGGCTGGGGCTTTCAGCAGTTTCCCGCGCAAGAGTTGTGGCACCGCAGCCTGTCCGCACTGGGCGCGGAGATCCGCAGGGACATCGGACCCGATACGCCGGTCTATGTGACCTATGACATCGACAGCCTTGACCCGGCCTTTGCACCCGGCACAGGCACGCCCGAGATTGGTGGTTTGACCACGCCACAGGCGATGGAACTGATCCGAGCGCTCAAGGGTTTGAATATTGTGGGCTGTGATCTGGTTGAGGTCTCGCCGCCCTATGACACATCCGGAAACACGGCTTTGGTGGGGGCCAATATCCTGTTCGAGCTTTTATGTGTTTTGCCCGGAGTGGCCTACAGATAGCGTGGGCGGTAAAGGAGCGTATTATGAGAAAGGGCATTCGGATGGCCGGTACGGTTTTGATTTTTGCAGTATTGTTGCTGTTAGCCTACATTCGTGTGGCCCCGCTGGATGCGGATCGGTGGCACGTGCCTATCGAAGCTACATCAAACGAAGACCGCGTCGGTGGCGCTGTGCGTGTGATTGATGGAGATGAGGCCACTTTACGCGCGCTGGATGCTGCGGCCAAAGATCTCAAACGGACGCATGTTCTCGCAGGGTCGGTTGCACAAGGTCGTATTACCTATGTCACGCGCTCGTTCTTTTTTGGGTTTCCGGATCTGACGACCGTTGAATTGGCGGGCGATCAGATCAAAATGTTTGCGCGGTTGCGCTTTGGAACCTCAGACATGGGGGTCAACCGGAAACGACTGGAGGGGCTGGTCGCTGCTGTCCAGTGAGGATGAAAGACACCCTTTTTCAACTTCACGCCACATCGGGACATTCAGCGACATCTGGCACTGTGCCATAAACATGCGGCCATCAACCTGCATGCAGATCGTTTGCCCCAATTCGATGCGCGACCCCGTGCGATCCGTGCAATAACAGTCGACCGTTTTCCCGCTAGGGTACGTCACATCTGCCATGGCGGGCAGACCGATCAAGACAAAGGCCAAAGACATGCGTATCATACGGATAATATAGCATGTAATGCAGCCTTGACCAATGGCTTTCAATATTGGATGGCATGGAAATGATCCCTCTAGACCGCCTCAGACAAATAACTGATCGTTTCCAATATCTGGAAGCCGCCATGGCAACTGGTGACAACAGCACCGATATTGCGGCGCTGTCGAAGGAGTATTCCGACCTGCGGCCCGTTGTTGAGCAGATCGGAGCCTATCAACAATTGCTCAGCGATTTGGATGAGGCAAAAGAAATGCTGTCTGATCCAGATATGGCACCGCTCGCCGAAGAGGAAGTGCCCCGGATCAAAGCAGCTTTACCCGCCGCAGAAGCCGCGTTGCAATTGGCACTTTTGCCCAAGGACAAGGCGGATGCAAAGCCTGCGATGCTGGAAATCCGGCCAGGAACGGGCGGAGATGAGGCAGCCCTTTTTGCAGGTGACCTGTTGCGGATGTACCAACGCTATGCCGAGACCAAGGGCTGGAAGATGGACCTGATCGAGTTGCAGGAAACCGAGCTTGGCGGCATCAAAGAGGTCGTGGCTCATGTCAAGGGACAAGACGTTTTTGCCCGCCTGAAGTACGAGAGCGGCGTTCACCGTGTGCAGCGCGTACCTTCTACAGAAAGCGGCGGCCGGATACACACATCGGCGGCAACCGTCGCGGTGCTGCCCGAGGCGGAAGATGTGGATATCCGCATCGACCCCAATGATTTGCGTATCGATACCATGCGGTCCTCTGGGGCGGGCGGGCAACACGTTAACACCACGGATTCTGCCGTTCGGATTACGCATGTGCCGACGGGTCTGGTTGTGACCAGTTCTGAAAAGTCGCAGCACCGTAACCGTGAAATTGCGATGCAGGTCCTCAAGGCGCGTTTGTATGATATGGAACGGTCGCGGGTGGATGGTGAGCGTTCGGCGGATCGGGCGGCGCAGGTGGGCTCAGGCGACCGGTCAGAGCGGATAAGGACGTATAATTTCCCCCAAGGCCGCATGACAGACCACCGTATCAACCTGACGCTATACCGGTTGGATGCGATCTTGCAGGGCGATTTGGATGAAATCGTAGATGCGCTTACGGCGGATGCGCAGGCCCGTCAGATGGCGGAGATGGGGCAGTGACCGCAGCCGAAGCAATGCTTGCGGCGATGGCACGGTTGCGCGCAGCGGGTGTACCCGATCCCGCCCGTGATGCGCGGATTCTGCTTGCGCATGCAGCCCAGGTTGACGCCGCGCGCGTCACCTTGATAGCACCTGAGGATATCGCCGACGACATTGCCGAGCGTTATGACCAACTGGTGGCGCTGCGCGCCGTGCGGGTTCCGGTGTCGCAACTGATTGGCGCGCGCGAATTCTACGGGCGCAGGTTCGATATATCGCAAGAGGTGCTTGACCCGCGCCCCGAGACAGAAAGCCTGATCGAGGCCGCGCTCTCAAGTCCTTTCCAAACGGTATTGGATTTGGGTGTCGGGTCGGGCTGTATTCTGGTCACCCTGCTGGCCGAACGCGAGGATGCAACGGGTGTTGGGGTTGATATTAGCGCGGCTGCCTGTTTGCAGGCCAGTGCGAATGCGGTGCTGCACAGCGTGGCGGATCGCGCGTTGATCCTGCAGTCCGATTGGTTCGAAGCGGTTGAGGGACGCTTTGACCTGATCGTGTCCAACCCGCCTTATCTGGCCCGCACCGAGATGAAAGATGTGCAGCCCGAATTGCGCGACTATGAACCGCGCTTGGCGTTGACGGATGAGGCGGACGGTTTGTCAGCCTACCGTGCAATAGCCGCTGAAGCGCAAAGCTATCTAAGCGCACAAGGTAGGGTCATGGTCGAGATCGGCTGGCAGCAAGCCCGGGCTGTGCAGGAAATTTTTTCAGCTCAAGGCTGGGGAGATATAGCGATTCTTCCCGATCTCGGAGGGCGCGATCGCGTTGTTGTGGCTTCTAAACCTGGTTAATTTGTGCTGGATTTGTCCGAAAAATTGCCAAATGCTGCTGAAAACCTAGTTTTCTCTTGCAGCCACGGCCGCACCATGTTTATTCAAGGATGTTGCAGCGGTGGATGCCTTGATTGGGCGGTCCCGCGCGGCGTTATGCCCAACATGTCGAACCACCGGAAATGCTGACATGCACCGCACCTCCGGATTTACGATTAACAGCACGAAGGCTGAGCAAGCTTCATGAAATCATCAAGATCACGGTCCCGTTCCAAGGGAAACCGCAACAGGTCGAATAATCAGGGCGGAAACGTCGTAAACCGTGTGTTCGACAGTTCGGGACCAGAAGGTAAAGTACGCGGTACGCCGCAGCAGATTATCGAAAAGTACAACCAGTTGGCCCGCGATGCGCAGTTGAGCAATGACCGCGTTGCAGCTGAAAACTTTCAGCAGCACGCCGAGCATTACACACGCATGCTAAGCGAAGCGCAGCGCGAGATTGACCAACGCCGCGAGGAGCAAGAGCGCCAGAACAGAGAGCGCCAGGCTGAACGGGACCGCGAACGTGTGGAGCGTCAGGAACGTGAAGCAACGCAAGCGCCTGCGGGCGATGGCGCACAACCGCATGCTGCCGAAGAGGGTGCGGACAGCGGTCTGGTAGAGACACCGGAAAGCCAGCCCAAGCCCAAGCGCGCCCCTCGCCGTAAGCCGCGGCCCAAGCCTGCTCAAGCGCAGGAAGAGGGTGGCGATGCACCGTCCCAGCCGGACGCGCCCGACGACGCACCGAAAGCTGCCGAATAAGGCCGCTACGCGGCCGCGATCGCGCGGGCCAGTGCACAAAACCCTTCCAGCGGGACCTGTTCTGCACGGTCGGTAGGCTTCAACCCTGCGACGCGCAGACGGTCTTCTATATCGGGTGCCACGCTTTTCAGCGCCGAGCGCAGCATTTTGCGACGCTGGTTAAAGGCCGTCGCAACGACATGGCTCAGCACTTTTGGATCTGCAGGGAACTTTGGCGCGGGCAGGGCGGTCAGATGAACCACACTGCTGGATACTTTGGGCGGCGGCGTAAATGCTTCGGGTGGTAATTGCATTACGATGCGCGCGTCCGACCGCCACTGTGCTAGGATCGCCAAGCGGCCGTAGGCTTTGCTGCCCGGTGACGCTACAATCCGTTCAGCGACCTCTCGTTGAAACATCAACGTAAGGCTTTCCCAGAACGGTGGCCATGCGGCAGGCGTCAACCAGCGCACTAAAAGTTCGGTGCCCACGTTGTAGGGTAAGTTGGCCGTAACACGGATCGGTGGGGTCAGACGGTCCAGCGGATCAATGGTCAAAGCGTCGCCTTCCACCACCTCCAACTGTCCGGGATACGCCGCTGCTATCTCGGCCAGTGCCGGTAAACAGCGCGCGTCTTTTTCGATCGCCAGAACCTTTCGCGCGCCTTCTGACAGCAACCCACGGGTCAGGCCCCCCGGACCGGGGCCAATCTCGAGCACATCGCAGGCGCTCAAATCGCCGGCTTGGCGCGCGATCTTGGCAGTCAGATTAAGATCGAGCAAAAAGTTTTGCCCCATTGATTTACGCGCCTGCAGATCAAACGTGCGGATCACCTCGCGCAAGGGGGGCAATGTGTCGATAGCGCTCATGCGTGTTTTATCCCCGATTGCATCGCTGTGCGGGTTGCGGTTCTGCGGGGCATGCTAATTTCCGGCCTGCGACAGACGGGCCGCAAGGCGGATCGCTTCAATCATACTGGTCGGGCTGGCGCGCCCTTGGCCCGCGATGTCAAAAGCGGTGCCATGATCGGGCGAAGTCCGAATAAAGGGCAGCCCAAGGGTGACATTCACACCGCGATCAAAGTCCAGCGTCTTGATCGGGATCAGCGCCTGGTCGTGATACATGGCGATCGCTGCATCGTAACCCGTGCGCGCGGCCGCGTGAAACATCGTGTCGGCGGGTAAAGGGCCGCGCAAATCATGGCCTTCTACACGCATTTCCGCAACCAATGGCGCGATCCAGTCCAGTTCTTCGTGTCCCATCGCACCCTGTTCACCCGCGTGCGGGTTCAGGCCCGCAATGGCAATGCGCGGTGCCTTGATCCCAAACCGGTCCCGTAAATCGCGCGCGGTAATTTCGATGGTTTCCCGCAGCAGGGCGGGGGTTAGTGCTGTAGGCACGGCGGAAAGCGGAATGTGGATGGTCGCTGGCACAACCCGCAAGGCGTCGCTGGCAAGCATCATGACCGCGCGCCCGCCGCTTTTGGCAAGGGCCTGCAAATATTCGGTATGTCCGGGGTAGGAAAACCCCGCGCCTTCTATCAGAGCTTTCTTATGGATGGGAGCCGTGCAGATGGCCCCTGCGGCACGGCGCTCGACCAGACCGACACAGGCGGCAATCACGTCGATCACGGCCTGCGCATTCGCAGGGTCTGGCGTTCCAGGTAGATTTGGTGCGGGAAAGGCATGCGCAAGCACCGGCAGCGCTTTTTGTACGCAGGCACCAGCCGCGCCGATATCGTCGACCACCTCATAGGTCGTACCCGCAGGGAGGTGGCGCGGGTCACCCATCCAAGCCAGTGGTATATCATCCTTGAGGGCCTGCCATGCCTTTACGGTGATCTCCGGGCCTATCCCGGCAGGTTCGCCACAACTTATTACGACAGGCAGCGGAGCCGTTGTCATGGAAAGACGATGCGGGAATCGGCGCGTATCTGGTCCAGAAAGCTGTCGGCAATTTCGTTCAGCCTTTGGTTTCTCAAGGATCGTGCTACCTGATCGCGTTCGACATCTTGATTGTCTACGGCCGTCCGACCGCAAAGCATGAGGAACACTAGCGTTTCACCGTTATTTCTCGTCAGTGCCGTTGATTCCTCGCCGGGGTCCAGCTTGCTCAGTTCAAGTGCAATATCGGTTGGAATTTCCGCAACGGGGCGGCTTCCGCGTTCCAGTACTTCCTCTGGCTGTCCCAGAGCCAAGCCATAGAGGTCATCGCAAGTGTCTACTTGGGCGCGCACTTTGTTTGCGGCTTGTAGCCCTGCGCTGCTACGGCCGCCGGCGATGTAGTAGACCGCATAGTCAATGGCTGCGAATTCTTCGGCTTGTGTGCCTGCTTCCTGAATGTCGCGCAGCTGAAATAGGGCTATGGCATTCGGGATGGCAATTGGCTCTGTCACCTCACCCGGTGCCAGTCCCAAGAGCAGCGGTCTCAGTACCGGCGGCAGCGCGCTGAGCGATTGCCACTCAAGGCGTCCCCCCTGATCGCGCGTCGCTGTGGCGGAAAACTCGCGGGCGAAGTTGGAAAACTCTTCCTGTGACGAGGAAGCTGCAATTCGCGTCGCAATTTCTTCGACTTCCTGTCTGCGGTTTTCTGGCGCGGGTATAATGATTTCTGACACAAGTACCCGAATGTTGCTGGTGCCTGAGCCTGACCCCAAAGCCTGATCAATTTCGGCTTCTGTGACCTCAAGCCGCGAGCCAAAGCGCGCGCCGACGTATTCGCGCCATTCGACGCCAACGCGGACAAAGTCTTCGAAGCTTTCTTTGGCGACACCACTCTCTTCAAGTCCTGCAATAAACTCTTCGCTCGTCAAATTGACCCGAGCGGCAAATTCCTCCAAACCCGCTTGCAAGGCTTCCTCCGACAGCTCAAAACCGACCTGCGCTACCGCTTCGGCGCGCAACCGTTCATCGATCAAAGTTTCGATAACGTCGTTTCTGCTCGCGCCGGGCGCGTTGAGCAAAGACAGAAATCTTTGGCGCTGTTCGATTTCAAATTCAGTAATCACTGAGTCGTTGACGTAAACGGCGGGACTGAACAGTCCTTGTGCCGTAACCTGTGTTCCGACCAACAATGCCGCAGATACGAGCAATGGTGCCATCAGTTTTTTGAATTGGTGCATTTATGTGTTACCCGCAAGTTCTGGCATAGGTTTCGGTTCCGCGTCGCGCAGAGAAGCCGCGCAATCCAATGGTAAAGCCCAAACTGGTGGAGGGCTCAAGGCTTGACGACGACGTATAGCGCCGCCGCACAGAGAAATCGACCTCAACGCATTCATTCTCGTAAGTTATGCCAATGCCCGCAGTCGACGACCGGTTTTCGACGAGATCATATCGCCAGTCGGCGCGCGCGCGCCAAACTCGGTCGATATTGTAGAACCCGTCGAGAAATACTTCGGAAGTGTCAAGGAACCTGTTTTCGGCCGGGTCTTTGATGAGCCATAGAAAACTCCCGGTGAGAGTGCCGCGGGAATGGCTGTAGCCGCCCAAAACTTCGGCTTTGGTAAAGTTAAAGCTTTGGTCAAAAAGGGTGCGTGCGGTGATGGCAAAGCCGTTTTGCGTTTTGATTTGTCCGGCCGCCAAGTAATCCGACTCTGTTCCGGTCAGGCCTGATGATGCTGTGAAGCTCTCATCTTCTTCGCTTCGGACAACCTGACCGAGCGTAAGCGCATGTTCGCTGCCATTTAGCGCAAACCGTGACCAGTTGATACCAAAGGCACCGACGGTTCCGCGTTCACGTCTGTCGGGTGCGGGAAACCGTGAAAGTGCCAGCAGATTGCCGCCGTCGAAATCGACCAACGTGCTTTCTTCGTTCGGGATGTCGAGTTGCGAAGACCCGGTCCAGGCAATCTGGCCAATGGGCTCTATGAACTGAGTTGCACCGCTCTGCTCCGTGCGGGTCATCGGGTAGCGTAGTGCGAGCGTGGTAAAGGGCGTGAACTGCGTTTGGTTCTGAGGTGTGGTGCTGTCTTGCGTGATGTTGAAAATATCCCCCGCGAGGCCCATTTGTGTTTCTGCACGAACGCCGCCGGGCAGGTCGAAACTATGCAGCCAGTTGGCTTCAGTGTTAAGCCGTTGCACGTCTCGTCCGACAATGTCCCGATCGGAGTAGCGTATGTGATTGTGTAAATTGGCGGTGAACCTAAGCTCTCCTGGGACGGCTGTTGGAAAGAACCGCCTTTGATAAAACAAATCGCCTACAATGGTTGGTATGGTTGAGTTTTGTTCGCTATCGCGCAGGGATTGGTAGTTGATAAGGCTGCCGGCGACGTATTCATCCCGTTTCGCGCGGCTTACCAGAACCTGACTTTCCAGACGGTCTTTGGAGGAATAGCCGTAGTCTTGTAGATAGGCGTCGTCAGAGGTTGTTTCGATGGTAAACTCGAGCTTGAAATCATTGCGCAAATCAAAAGCGCCGTCACCAAATAAGTACCCGCGTGTTTTGCCCGGGCGTTCGTCATCGCGGCTTATTGCTGTGTTGAATTCGATGTCGCCATTCACAAAAGCCTGCCTGTAGCGAAACTCGAGCGTTCTGGTCCGCTCGGACAGATAGGGGGTCACGGTCAAGTCGCGGTCGTCGCGCAGAGCGAAAAAGTAGGGTACTTTGATACCGAAACCCAATTCGGATGTGCGGCGAAAAGACGGAATCAGAAAGCCGCTGGTCCGCTCGACGGTTGGATCGGGCAGTCGAAGTCGTGGCACGTAAAAAACTGGTACGTTACGAACCCGAAATTGCGCCTGGTCAAAGTAAAGTTGCCGTTCCTCTTTGTCATGGATGATCCTTCGGGCGCGAATTTGCCAAAGCGGTGGTTTTCCGTCATCGCAGACATCGCATGAGGTTACAGCCGTTTTATAAAGCTGACTATACCGTTCGTTCACCCGCTGCATCTGTGCGCTGGCCAGTTGTAGTTGCTGGTCAATAACAATCCGTGCGCCTGTCAGCAGCCCTGATTGCAGCGATTGTGAAAGCTCAGCAGAACTGGCGAGAACAGTAATGGTGTCACCGTCCTGCAAGGTGATCGGGCCTACGACGGTTAATTGGCCGGTGACGCGATCATATCGAATTTCCTGCGCTTTGATACGTACAGCCCCCTGAAAGGCTTCGACGTTGCCCCGCGCTACAAGCTCACGGTCGGCTGTGACAAATACTTCGTCGGCCACCAGTACGGCCGGGCGGGGCACAGTCTCTTCCTGCGCCAGAGCGCCAAGCGGCAACACGAATATGACAAACCAGAGAACGAAACGCAGCATCAGCCGTCCTCTGCGTGTAACAGTGGGCCAAAGGCCAGTAAAATCGACGCGATGGGCGGGGCCCAAGCTGCAAGGATAACGGGCAACTGTCCGTTTTCGCCGAGAATAAGCGCGAAGCTGCGAATAAAGTAGAGCGCAAAACCCAACAGAACGGCGGTCAGCACGGCCAGACCTGTGCCGCCGAAGCGTGTATGTCGCATGGTAAAGGCGGCTGCGATCAGCACCATAGAGATCAGGAACAAAGGCCGCGCCATCTCTGACTGCATCCAGACCTGATGCTGGCGCGATGAAAAGCCCGCTTGGTCCAGTTGGTCTATGAAATTGGGCAAGTCCCAGATGGACACTGTGCTGGGGTGGCCAAAGCTTTCGCGTATGCGCTCCACGGTCAGGGTCGAGGGGATCTCCAGAGAAGGCATCTGGCTGGAGTTCGCTTCCGAATTTGTGCCGCGTGCCAGTGGCCAGTTTTTGACATTGCGCAGATGCCATGCACCGTCCTCAAGTTCTGCGCTTTCGGCGCGGATACGACGCACTGGCGTGCCGTCCGGATTGTAGGCAAGAAAGGTCACATCATAAAGGATCGATGCGTCGGGGTTTGATCTATAAGCGCGGATCACCATCTGTCCGGTATCGGTGGGTTGCCGCAGCCAAAGCCCTTCGGTCGAGATCGAAAGCGTGGACACGCCACCCGATCTATATATTTGGGCCAGTTCTTCATATTTCTTCGAAGTTGCTGCAACGATCGGGTTCAGCATCGTGGTGGCCAACGCTCCCAGAAGAATAACCACCGAGACAGGAGCCACGAGAGCCCCCAAAGCAGAGCGCCCGACGGCGCGCGTTGCGATCAATTCGGATGTGCGCGCAAGGGTGATGAAGAACGCGATGGTCGACAGCAGCACAATCAAAGGCAATATCTGATTGATCGCTTGGGGCGCATTCAGCAAGACCAGTTCGAAAATACCGCCCGCATTCACACCGCGATCTGCGAAGCGGCGGGTCTGATCCACCAGATCAATCAGCGCAATAAGAGCAAAAAGGCCTACAAAACAAACCCCCAACCATGTCGCGAAGCGGCGGGCGAAATAGAGGTGTAAAATCATGCGGGCCGCCTGACGAAACGCATGAGCGCGCCACGTGGCCGGGACGCCACCCAAAGCATAACAATAATCAAAACCGCGCTGATCAGCGACGGGATATAGAGCAGGGGCCAAAGGTCGGGGTCTTTGCGAACCGGGCTTTGCAACGTACTGCGGACGCCGTCAATTGCCACCAGCACACCGAAGGCAATCGCAACTTCGCGCCAGACGCCAAACCGTGAATAGCCACCTACAAGCAGCGTGGAAAAGCCGATCAGCGCTGCAACCACACAAAAAAGTGGATCCGCAAACCGGGCGTTGAAATTCTGAGTAATTGTGCCGACGCTGCGCCCGGTCGTTTCGGCTAGGGTGTCCCAAGGCTGCATCAATTCCCAGGTCGGCATGCCGCTCGGGTCGAGCCTGCGCGTTGTCTCGTTTTGAACCAAGTTAGAAATGTCGAATGAGAAATCTCTGAAATTGGCTGTCGACAGCCGATCTGTCTGAGTGTCGAGGCGTTGCGCCATCCCGTCCAGCATTATCAGGGATGTGGCTGTATCTTCGCGTATCAAATAGGCGCGGGATGCGGTGTAGATGACCCCTTCGTCTGCGCGACGCCGGTCTGACAGGAACACGTCGTGCAGGACACCTTGGTCGTCAATGTCGCGGGTGTAGAAAGTCACATTGCCCGAGGGGTGTAGGAACCGGCCTTCGGTCAGCAGACGGGCGGTTGCGTTTTGGGCAATTTCGTTTTGGCGGTACCCAAGCTGTTCTTGAGACATGGGCAAAAGAACATGGTGCAGAACCGACGCCATCAGAAAAACAATAGTCCCAAAGACCAGAACCGGTCGCGCCAGGCGGAAGGGGCCCGACCCGGTGGCCTGCATCACCGTCAGTTCGCTTTCGTTGTTCATGCGGTTGGTGACATAGACCGTCGCCGCAAAAGTTGCGATTGGCAGGACCGTGGTGATTAGCTTTGGCAACCCAAGTGCTGTGAACTCCAGAAAGACAACCGCTGACTGCCCGTCACTGATCAGCTGCTCAAACAGCGAAACGCCCCGGTTGATCCAGAGAACGGTCACCAGCACAAGCGCGAAAAACCCGAAAAGCACGAGAAATTGCGACAGCATATATCTGTCGATGCGTACCACTTCGATTCCCTCTTTCGTTCTGTTCTTGCTTTTCGGTCAGGTTAGACCAATCTGCAGCTTGGGAAAACTGCTATCTGGTCTTTGGTCTCTAGTCGCGCTACGTCGTTGCACGACTGCAATCTTAAGAAGGTTCCCGCCATGACAACGCCTACCTCCGTCTCTTTTGTTGAAACCGACATTGAACGTATCGCAGATCAATCCGGTCGCGTCGCGATTGTGATCGGCGAAGAAGGGCAGCTTGACGTGTCCGGAAGGCGGATCAACCGTCTGACCAAAGGCGCGCTCAAGCGGGCGGTGGAGGCAAAAGCAGAGGCAGGATTGAAACCTGGCGCTGTGTTTACCTTGGCATATCCTACCGGCTTGGCGGCAGACGCGGTTGATGTTTTGTGCGTTCCGCGCCGGACAGACGTTCATAAAGCGCGGGCTGCGGGCGCGATCGTCGGCAAACAGCGCGGCAAGGCTGACATTCTGCTGGCTCTGGGCAATTCCAAATGGGCGGCTGACATCACGATGGGTGTCGTGTTGCGGGACTATGATTTCAAGGACCATAAAACAGGGACTGAAGCGGCCGAAGGTGCAATCACAGTGATGTGTAACGCTCCAAGTCAGGTTTCTGAAGCGGCTGCACCAAAGCTCGCCGTGGCGGAGGGTACATTTTTTACACGTGATTTGGTGAATGAGCCTGCGAACATCCTGACCACAACAGATTTTGCGGACCGTTTGGTTGCGATGGAAAACATCGGCCTGAAAGTGGAAGTTCTGGAAGAAGACCAGCTCGCCAAACTGGGCATGCGCACCTTGCTTGCTGTCGGTCAAGGGTCGGAAAGTCCGTCAAAAGTCGTCGTCATGGAGTGGAATGGCGGTACTGCTGGGCAGGCGCCGCTCGCGCTCGTGGGCAAGGGGGTGGTGTTCGATACCGGCGGTATCAGCCTGAAGCCTGCAGCAGGCATGGAAGACATGACAATGGACATGGGTGGTGCGGGTACTGTTGCGGGCGTGATGCGCGCGCTTGCGCTGCGCAAAGCCAAGGCCAATGTCGTGGGCATCGTTGGCTTGGTTGAAAACATGCCGTCGGGCACAGCGATCCGCCCCGGGGATGTCGTCACATCCATGAAGGGCGACACTGTTGAAATTCTCAATACCGATGCCGAAGGCCGTTTGGTGCTGTGTGATGCGATGTGGTATACGCAAGAACGGTTTGAACCCGCCGCGATGATCGACCTCGCGACGCTTACTGGTGCGATCATTATCGGGTTGGGTCACGAAAACGCGGGCGTGTTTTCGAATGATGATGATCTGTGCAAGTCCTTCCTCAAGGCTGCAGAAGCAGAGGGTGAAGGCGCATGGCGCATGCCGTTGGGTCAGGCCTATGATGATATGCTGAAATCACCGATAGCGGACATGAAAAACATCGGTGGCCGGCCTGCGGGGTCCGTGACTGCCGCGCAATTCTTGCAGCGTTTCGTCAAAAAAGACGTACCGTGGATTCACCTTGATATCGCTGGTGTAGCCTCGATCAAGACCGATACGGCGCTTGCGCCAAAAGGGGCAACGGGCTGGGGCGTGCGTGCGCTTGACCGGCTTGTCGCGGACAGCTTCGAGACGGAGTAGACCACCTTGGGCAAAGCGATGTTCTATCATCTCACCCGACGCCCGGTCGAAGACACGCTAGTGATGCTCTTGGGGAAGGCGCGGCAGGCGGGCTGGCGCGTGACCGTACGCGGTACATCGCAAGAGCGCTTGGCGTGGCTGGATGAAAAGCTATGGCTCGGCCCAGAAGACAGCTTTCTGCCGCATGGGGTGGCTGGTGGGCCGCATGACGCGATGCAGCCCATCCTGCTGACTTGCGAGAATGATCTGGCGAATGATGCGACCTGTGTGATCTCAATCGACGGGGCCGATGTGTCGGATGATGAGGTCGGCAAGCTGGAACGGACTTGCGTGCTCTTTGATGGCAATGCAGAAGACGCGTTGACCAAGGCCCGCGCGCAATGGCAGCAGATCAAGACAGCGGGCCTGAGCGCAGAATACTGGTCTGAAGAAAGTGGTTCGTGGGAGAAAAAGGCGCAAACCTGACGCAGTCAGGTCAACCTGCGCCTGTTCTTACCGGACTAGTGTGAGTTCGTTATTAGCGATCTGGATTTTGCCCCACCGCTGCAGATACGTCATGCCCATCAGTGAATTCGACATTTCGCCCTCGTTCACGACCGCAGGCACATTGGTGTCCGTGACCGTGCCCAAGGTGATATTGTCCAGTCTTACCGGAGCGGTGCGGACTTCGCCGTTCGCTGTCATCGCGCGGCTGTAGTAGTTCAAATCTTCTACGTTAAGACCCGCCTGTGCCGCGTCTTGCTTGGTGAGCACCAGCGATGTCGCACCAGTATCCAACACGAAAGATACCAATGTGCCGTTCACATCGGCGTTGATGTAATAATGCCCGTTCGCGCTCCGCGGTACGACGATGCGGTTGTCTTCGGCAAAGACCGCCTGCTGCGGTCTCACCGTCTGGGAAATGTCGCCCCATAACCCATAAGCCGCGATTGCACCGCCAAAGATCAATCCCCAAGCTGCCGCCTGTTGCAGCGTCTTGTTCCAGTTGGTTTTACCTTGGGTGATGAACCAGCCGATTACCATCAGACCCAGTAACACAAGATAGATCAGCCGACCTGTTTCAAAGCTGTCCATTGCAGGGCCCCCCTTGCCATCAACAGTCTACATATAGTGCGCCAGTTGCGAATGTCAGCCCGTGCCGGGCCCAAACCCAAAGGCGGCAAGGCCATCGAGAACGAATTGAACAGACAGTGCTGCCAGCAACATGCCCAGCAAGCGAGTCACAACCGTCACGCCTGTTTTGCCAAGTGCGCGCTCTAGCGGGCCGGACACCATGAACAGCGCCACCACCAGCACCATAACGCAGCCCGTGGCCCCCAAAACCATCACAGCGCCCTCAAGCCCGGGGCGTTGACCCATCAAAAGGATCACAGACGCAATGGCACCGGGTCCTGCAATCAGCGGGATGGCCAGCGGAAAGACTGACGGGTCATCGGTCTCGTCTTCTTCTGATTGGTCCTCGCGCCGTTTGGTGCGCCGCTCGAACAACATGTCCAGCGCTGTCAGGAAAAGCAGAACACCGCCCGCCACGCGAAACGCTGGCATGGAAATCCCGACAAAGCTCAGCAACGCTTCGCCGAAGGCGGCGAAAGCCAGCAGGAGGATCACCGCAATGCCAGTAGCGCGCAGGGCAATCCGGCGTCTTGCCGCGTCGGACTTGCCTTGGGTCAAGGCCACAAACAACGGTGCCAGACCGATGGGATCAATCACAACAAACATCGTGACGAAGGCAGTGATTAGAAAGGCGGTGTCGATCGTCATTGTATGCTCGTCGCTACGGTCAGGCCTGAGCCTTAGGCCAGCGCGCTTGAGAAGGCAAATCTGATCTTGGGTTGGGAGGTCTACTTTGATGTATGTCAAGGTAGGTTTACACTTGGTGTGTAAATATTTTGATACACAACAGATGGGGTCACCATGCGTATCGTCTTTATTCATCCGAATTATCACTCTGGCGGGGCGGAAATCGCCGGCAATTGGCCGCCTGCATGGGTGGCATATCTGGCAGGATCGCTCAAGCGCGCGGGATACGACGATGTGCATTTCATCGATGCGATGACCAACCATCTGGAAGATGAGACCCTTGCCGAAAAGCTACGCGATCTTAAGCCCGACGTGGTGGGGTGCACCGCGATCACACCGTCTATCTATGTCGCTGAAAGAGCTTTGGAAATTGCCAAGGAAGTGGCGCCCGATGCCGTCCGCGTGCTGGGTGGGGTGCATGCGACTTTCATGTATAAGCAAGTCCTTTCTGAGGCGCCTTGGGTCGATGTAATCGTGCGCGGTGAAGGCGAAGAGATCATCGTTGATCTGATGAACGCCATCGCCGAAAAACGCTGGCCCGCAGATCGGCATTCGATCAAAGGGCTGGCATTCTGTGATGGCGACAAGATTGTAGCAACGCAAGCTGCATCAACGGTCAAAGACCTCGATAGCATTGATCCCGACTGGTCGCTGCTGGAGTGGGACAAATACATCTACATCCCGCTCAACAAAAAAGTTGCGATCCCCAATATGGCGCGCGGCTGTCCTTTCACCTGCTCGTTCTGTTCGCAGTGGAAATTCTGGCGCGATTACCGCGTGCGCGACCCCCTGAAGGTCGTCGACGAGATCGAAAAGCTGGTGAACGAACATGACGTAGGCTTTTTCATCCTCGCTGACGAAGAACCCACCATTAACCGCAAGAAGTTCATCCAGTTCTGTGAAGAGCTGATCAAACGCGGACTGCCCGATAAGGTGCAGTGGGGGATCAATACCCGCGTGACGGACATCTACCGTGACAAGGATTTGCTCAAGTTTTACCGAAAGGCGGGTCTGGTACATGTAAGTCTCGGCACCGAAGCTGCCGCACAGCTCAAGCTTGATCTGTTCAACAAGGAAACCAAGGTCGAGGAAAACAAGGAAGCGATCCGGCTGCTCAAAGAAGCGGATATCTTCACCGAAGCGCAGTTCATTGTAGGGCTCGATAATGAGACCGCAGAGACGCTGGAAGAAACCTTCCAGATGGCATGGGACTGGCAGCCTGATCTGGCCAACTGGTCGATGTATACGCCGTGGCCGTTCACACCGCTCTTTCAAGAGTTGAAGGACCAGGTGGAAATCTTTGATTTCTCAAAATATAACTTTGTTACACCGATCATGAAACCTGCAGCACTGACCCGTGGTGAACTGCTGGACGGGGTGATGAAAAACTACCGGCGTTTCTACATGCGCAAGGCGCTGTTCCACTACCCGTGGCGCGGTACCGGCTATCGCCGGCGATATTTGCTGGGATGTCTCAAAGCATTCCTGAAGGCGGGTGTCAGCCGCACCTTTTATGATCTTGGCAAGGCCGGCTATTGGGGGCCGCAAACCAAGGGTAAGGTCGATTTTAATTTCGACGAAACCCGGCAACTGGCCGAAGCGCAGTTGGAAGACTGGGAAGCGTCCGCCGACCGTGCAGCACGTGCCGCAGAGCGGCGCGAAGCGATCCGCAAGCAGGGTAAAGAGCGCGCAATCGAGCGGTCGCAGGATTTCAAAATGCCAAACGGTGCCGCTGTAAAAGCCTGCGGCGGTGGCGACCAGCAAATGGAACAAGAGGATGCCTGATGGATCGCGTGGCATTGCAGCCGAAACCGAAGCTCTGATCGGGCCGAATGCGATCTTGCAACTGAAAGCACCGGTTGACGAAATCCTTGGCGCGGGCGTGATGGCGCAATTGCTTGATTTGTGCCGCGTGCCAATGCCGACCGGTGACCGGATGATCGAAGAACAGGACGTGGCGCAGGTGCATCATACGCTATGGCAGCTTTTCCCCGATCGCGCACAAGCGGTTTCGGAACGGGCAGGGCAGGGCACTGCTGACTACATCCGCAAAAACCGAATTCCCCGTCTGGCGCGTCTGGCGCTGCGCCTTATGCCTGCGCAAATGGCCGAACGGATGCTGACCAAAGCAATCGAAGACCATGCATGGACCTTCTGCGGATCGGGTGCGCTGGGGACCAATCGCGAAGACGGCAGCATTCATTTCCTGATCCGCGAAAACCCTCTTGCAGATGCACAAGCACAGCCGCAGCATCCGTGTTACTGGCATCGTGCGGTCTTTGCGGAACTGTTCAGCAGCGTCCTTGGAAAACGCTACTACTGTCGCGAGGTTTCATGCTGCGCCATGGGAGCGGATGTGTGTCATTTTGTTGTGTCATGCAATCCGACCCATCCGCATTTTAAGGGGCTTGAGCTTTAAGCGGCGCCAGATTTCTCGAGCTTTTCCAAAGCGTTCATCCAAAGCCCCTCGGCGCGCTCTAGCGCGTCCATGACTTCGGCGTACTTCTTGTTCCAAACCGCCAATTCGCCGTGTTTTGCGTCCTCATAAAGCTCTGGGTCGGCCAGCTTTTTCGCTAACTTGTCGCGCATTTCATTCAGCTTGATGACACGTGCCTCGGATTTTCGCACATCCGCGCGCAGCGCCAGCATTTCATCGCGCGACAGTGTCTTGGCCTTGGGGGCCTCCACCTGTTTCTTGGCAGATTTGCTGACCGGTTTCACTGGTGTCAGCAGCATTTTGCGATAGGCCTCGAGATCATCCTCGTAGGGCATGACAGTTCCGTCTGACACCAGCCAAAGCCTGTCGGCGACCATCGACAAAAGGTGCATGTCGTGGCTCACAAGGATAACCGCACCCGAATACGCAGAGAGCGCTTCAACCAGCGCCTCACGGCTCTCGATATCAAGGTGGTTCGTCGGCTCATCGAGGATCAGAAGGTGTGGTGCGTCCAGCGTCGCAAGCAACAGCGACAGCCGGGCTTTTTGTCCGCCCGACAAGCGACCAACTTCGGTTTCCGCCTGCTCAGGGCCAAGACCAAAACCCGCAAGCTGCGCGCGCAATTTGGAGTGCAGCACGCCCGGCCGGGCCGAGATCATATGCTGCAAAGGTGTTTCTGCTACATGCAGTTCTTCAACCTGATGCTGGGCGAAAAAACCGATCCGCAGCTTGTTGGCTTTGACGGCTTTGCCCTGCATGAGCACCAGACGGTCAGACAACAGTTTGGACAACGTCGACTTGCCCTGTCCGTTCTTACCCAAAAGTGCGATGCGGTCATCCTGATCGATGCGCAGGTTAAGACGGCTTAACACGGGCGTATCGGAATAACCGACCGCACCGCCCTCGATTGAGATGATGGGCGGCGACAGCTCTTCGGGTTCGGGGAAGGTGAACACGCGTTTGGCAGCCTGCTCGGGGCTGGCGATCATATCCATTTTCTCGATCATCTTGATGCGCGATTGAGCCTGTTTCGCTTTTGACGCCTTGGCTTTGAAACGGTCTACAAAGGCTTGCATGTGGTCGCGGCGGGCCTGTTGCTTTTTCGCCATCGCGGCCTGCAGCGCGCGCTGTTCGGCCCGTTGGCGCGCGAACTGATCGTAGGGGCCCTGATAAAAGGTAAGCGTACGCTCTTCCAGATGGAGGATCGCGCCTACCGCACGGTTCAGCAGCCCACGGTCGTGGCTGATGATAATGACAGTATGGGGATATTTGGCCAGATACGCCTCAAGCCAAAGCGCGCCTTCAAGATCAAGGTAGTTCGTAGGCTCATCGAGCAGCAACAGGTCGGGTTGTGCAAACAGCACCGCCGCCAGCGCCACGCGCATGCGCCATCCCCCCGAAAAGTCGGAACAGGGTTTTAGCTGTTCTTCATCGTCAAAACCCAGACCCTTCAGGATCGTGGCTGCGCGTGCTTCGGCAGACCACGCATCTATATCGGCCAGTCGCGTCTGAATTTCAGAGATTCGCGCAGGATCCTGCGTTGTCTCGGCTTCGACTAAAAGCGATGCGCGTTCTGTGTCGGCCTGCAAAACGGTTTCTAGCAGCGATGTCTCGGACGAGGGCACTTCTTGCGCGACACCTCCGATTTTCGCGCGGTTGGGCAGCGATATATCTCCGCCATCAAGCGCGAGCTCGCGGCGTATCAGTTTGAAAAGGGTTGTTTTTCCGGCGCCATTACGCCCGACAAGGCCCACTTTGTGACCGTCTGGAATTACAGCACTTGCGCCGTCAAACAGAGGGCGCCCTTCGATTGAGTAGCTTATGTCATTGATCCGTAGCATGGGTGCTGCACTGAACCAGTGGCGCGTCTATGTCAATGTGCTGTATGGCCTTGGGCCGCGGGCATTGAATTATGCTCTTTTCGATACCTCGGACGCGTGATAGACGCGCCGCAAATTCAACCCCTTGCAGGAGACCTTCCATGGCCCTTGAGCGTACGTTTTCAATCATCAAACCTGATGCTACTCGCCGCAACCTGACCGGCAAAATCAATGCCAAATTCGAAGATGCGGGTTTGCGCATCGTCGCACAAAAGCGCATCCACATGACCAAAGAACAAGCGGGTGTTTTTTACGCTGTACACGCAGAGCGCCCGTTCTATGGTGAATTGTGCGATTTCATGGCGTCCGCGCCAGTTGTTGTTCAGGTTCTGGAAGGCGAAAACGCCATTACCAAAAACCGCGAAGTTATGGGCGCGACAAACCCAGCAGACGCAGCACCCGGCACGATCCGCGCCGAGTTTGCTGAAAGTGTTGGTGAAAATTCGGTACACGGTTCCGACGCGCCAGAAACGGCAGCGGTCGAAATCGCGTATTTCTTTTCCGGAATGGAATTGGTCGGCTAATCTTAAGTCGCATGCAGATTATGAAGGGTCAGCCGTTGCGCTGACCCTTTTTCGTTGCGGGCCGGACGCCGATCTGGTCCATCATCTTCTCAAAGCCATTTAGACCTTTGTCGAAAGAGCGCGCTTTTATTGCATCAAACCGCGTGCGGAGCGCTTCTTTTTCCTTGCCTTTGCAATCGTTCCACGGGCGGTCTTGCAGCCCCATGACCAGTACATAATACCCTATGAAGTGAGGTGACATGCCGTGTTCAAGTAGCTTGGCATAGGTCGCATCGGCGCCAAGTGCGCGGACCTGCTCGGCGCTTTCGATACCCGCCTGTGCGCAGGCCGCTTCAAACGCGGGGCCTAAATTTCGGATGCTGGAGACGGGCGTTGCCATGTCCGAAACTGTAGCGTCTAATTTTGCCGCGCGCCACGCCGCGTTCATATGCTGGCGTAATCCGTAATCGGCGGCGGCGGTGGCTTTTGCTGACCCTTTACCGGAGCGGGCGGTGGCTTGGGCGCAGGATGTGTATGCGGGACCATCTGTGGAACCTTTCAGCTGTGAAAACCTGAATTTTGCATAGTAAAGATTGCCGGTTTTTCTGCCGAAGGCGGGGCAGTGTCGTGTTCAGACTAAGGCCTTTGTGACCCAATTTTATGCAAAGGAATATACGGTGCTTTGTCTATAACGTGTGCCAACGGTGCATAAGATGCTTGGAAAGTGGGGATGCAATTGGGCATCCGGCCAGCCTTGCGGCTCAAGCGCAATACCAGCGCCACAGCCCAGCTTTTGACCGGAGTGAAGTTTGGTATTCGAAGGGCGCAAACCCGTCCCGTTGTAGATCTGCAAACCTGGTTCTGTTGTGGCAATAGCCAATGTGGGTCCGTCCTTGGCAGATAGGCGCGCGGCAAAGTGAGGTGTCGCACGTCGTATGTTCGAGAGGCACAGATTTGCGTCCAGTGTGGTGTCCGTTGGCACCATACGCGGTTGTGTGAAATCGTAAGCCGTGCCCGAGACAGAGGCGATGTCGCCTGTGGGGCAGGTGGCGTTATCTACTGGCAAATAGGTGTCGGCTGCTGTCTTGAGGGTATGCTGGCCGACCGACACTTCCTGTGACAGGTTCCAATAGGGGTGATGGGCGATGTTGATTGGTGTCGTTTGGTCAGATGTCGCGTGGATGTCCAACAGCAACTTGGCATCTTCGACCGCATATGTCGCGATAAACGTACGGTTCCCCGGCAACCCACCGTGCCCGTGATCCAACACGATCTGGAACGTAGCGTGGCATTCGGACTGATCTGCTATTGTCCAATTCAACGCATGTAGACCATTGCTGCCGCTGTGTAGGCAGTTGGGTGGTTCGTTGGTTTCCATTTTCCAGGTTGTGTCGGCAATTCGAATGCAGCCGCCTGAAACCCGATTGGCGATGGGGCCTATCAGGGCGCCGAAATACATCAGGTCCGAGGTGAAATCAGAACCGCTTGGCGCACCGAGCACAAGGCTTTGCGGAAAATCTTTGTGCCAAAGCCCGGTGAGGCGCGCGCCATATGGCGAGAGCGCTACGGTGAGTAGTTCTGAGCGAAGGACAATCATAGCGTTGCTTTCCCATGCCTTGCCATTGGGCATACCGCTCGGGCACGAAAAAGGCTACTGCCTGTTAGTCGCTGATAAACCGGGTATCTGGAAAGTCACCACTCTGCAGGTACCACGTTTGCAATGCAGGCGACATTCCGGCATTCTGAATATAACGTTTTAGCAACTCTGTTTGAAACTCGAACTCTTGCGCGCGTTCGGCCAACCGCACGAAAGCTCCGTTTGCGCGGTCTGTACCCTCATCCTTAAAAGTCCGGCAGAGGTCCAGAATGGGCAGGCAGATATCCTCAAGTACGTTTACTGCAAGTTTCTCAGCCTGACTGGGCAAAGATTCCTGAAATCCAATATCCATACAAAACGCGTTGTTGATGGCACCCATGAAGTCTTGAAAACGCAAAATGGCGCTGCGTGTGCCTTCTTTGGCTTCCATCACCATCACGTGGACGCCCGCTAGGGCCAATCCGGGAATTTCGACCAGAAAGTCAGGTAGCGCCAAGACGTGTGCACCCTCAGGAACCCGTCTTAGGCACGACCGCACAGCACTTGCGAGCCGGTTCACCAGCACATCGTCGATGCTACGGTGCTCCTGAAAAGAGACACGGTTGCGGAACCATCTTCCAACTACCTCGCAGGATCTGACGGAAACAATATCCGACGAGCGCAGATTTACGGTCAGTGTAACTGTTCGCTCTGACAGGTCGGATGGTATGGGCTGAACGTCTGGTAAAGTCGTCATGAACTCGCGCCGTTTTGGTTGAATAGGTGTCCATCATGCATGGGAGTCTTGGATGAGAGGTAAACTCATCGTGCGGTGACCGTTGCGTAGCCGGTACCTGTCTTTTGCATTATGCGCATAAAAAAGTTAGTAGAAACCTGTATTCAAAATGCAACTCAAAGTTGCCAGAGGTGGTTTTTTTGGGTTAGTTCTACCGAAAACATCGATGCCCGAAGCGGGACAAAGCAGGCAGGGACAGAGCGTGGCCAAAAAAGACAACAACCTTACGATCATCGGAATTGGATCATCGGCAGGGGGGCTGGAAGCGATCAGGGAACTGGTTGCCACGCTGCCTACCGCGCTCAACGTGGCCTACGTGGTTGTGCAGCACATGTCGCCGCATCACAAAAGCCTGATGACGGAATTGGTCGCCCGTCAAACCAGCTTGAAAGTCGAAGACGTTAAGGACGGCATCGAACCCAATCCAAGCGTTATATATGTGACACCGCCGAATACCGATATCGTTTATGGCGATGGCAAACTGAAATTGCTTGAGCCAAGTACGCAGGTTGCATCCCCGAAACCATCAGTCGACCGCTTCTTGTTGAGCCTTGCAGATGAGCATGGCGAAAATTCCATGGCGATTATTCTGTCGGGTACGGGCACGGACGGTGCTTACGGCGTGCAGGCGATCCGTGAAGCGGGCGGCATAACCATCGCGCAGGACACTGAAAGCGCCAAATACGACGGCATGCCGATGGCGGCGATGCAGACGGGCTGCATTGATCTTGTCCTGCGTCCTTTCGAAATCGGCACGCACCTTCAAAAGATACTGACGTCGGCGCGTGATTTTGATGCGTTTCGGCAAGACTTTTCAGTGTCCAGCCCGTCCTCTGACCTGTTGCAAATTCTGCTTGCCCGCACGCGGGTCGATTTTCGCGAGTATAAACACACCACGATCAACCGACGGATTGAACGGCGTATGCTGGCGCTGGGGATCGAAGGACATGAGGAATACACACAGTTCTGTCGTGAGCACCCCAATGCGGTGGATGCTTTGTTCAAGGATTTGCTAATTTCGGTCACGCGTTTTTTTCGCGACAGGTCCGAATTCGAGCAGCTTAAAGAAATGCTACCCGCACTTCTGAAAAAAAATGAAAACCGGCCGTTTCGGGTGTGGATTGCAGGATGCGCCACCGGAGAAGAGGCTTACTCGATCGCCATTATGTTGGCCGAGGCTCTTGGTGGCCCGTCTGTTCAGTTGAAAGATAAGGTTCAGATATTTGCCACGGATATTGATAAAGACGCGTTAGAGGTCGCGCGCAAGGGTTTTTACGGGCTAGCGGCCCTGAACGACATCCCCAAAGAATTATCAGACCGTTATTTCATTCAGCAAAACGACGGTATCCGCGTCATTGAAACTCTGCGCTCCGCCATTTTGTTTTCCGATCATAACGTTTGCCAGGATCCTCCCTTCCAGAAGGTTAATCTGCTGTGTTGCCGCAATCTGCTGATCTATTTCGGCAATACGTTGCAGCACAAAGTGATGTCTCGGTTCCATTACGCCCTGACCGAAAATTCGCTTATGTTTCTTGGAACCGCTGAATCCGTAGCGGGCTCTGACGAGATGTTCGTGCAGGACAATAATTCGGCTCATATCTACCGGCGACGGTCAATCAGGCGCAGTGAACATACCGCTTTTTCCAACACCAGAACGCTTCCGAAATCTCGTAACATTGCAAAAGTGCCCCTGCGTGAGGCACAAGGCCATTCAACCGACAGGCAAATGTTCGAGGCGCTTGCCTTGGCGCTGGGGCGCAATTCTGTGTTGGTTACCGACGACTATTCCATCGTTCGGGTCTACGGGAATGTCAGCGTCTACATCGAGATGAATGATACCAGTAGCCTGAAAATGCATATCGACCTTTTGCGCAGGCCATTCCGGGAAGAAGCACGCAGTCTGGTGACGCTTGCGTTGAAACATGGTGAGCATCGCACAGGGGTAAGGCATCTGCTGGCTGAAGAAGATGATGCCGAAATCAGGCTGGATGTGTATCCGATCATCGCGCGTGATATAAACGAGCGTGCAGCATTGGTTGTGTTCACCGAACTACAGATCGATCGTGCCAAAGGCGCGCAAGCCGTGTTGGAGACAGAAGATGCGTTTTTAGAGCACGACCGCATTCGACTGCTCGAAGATGAGGTTGCAACTACGCGTGAGGCTTTGCAGCAAACCATCGAAGAGCTTGAGACATCCAATGAAGAGCTACAGTCGCTGAACGAAGAGCTGCAATCGACCAATGAAGAGTTGCAGGCCACAAACGAAGAACTGGAAACGTCAAACGAAGAGCTGCAATCAACGAATGAAGAACTCATCACCGTCAACGAAGAGCTTCAGGTCACCGCAGCCGAGTTGAGTGGGCGCACTGGCGAGCTGATGTCGGTCCTCGAGACAGCCCCTCTGTCGATCATGGTGCTGGACACGGCTTTGCAGATCACCCAGGCGACGAATGCCGCAGCGGCGATGTTCAACCTTGCGCGCCCTGTATCAACACCGCACATCAGCCAATGCATGCTGCCCGACAGCTTTCCGCCCTTGGCCCCGATCTGCAACGAGACGCTCAAACTAGGCGAGCCCATCACCAAGGAATTCAATTCCGGCGGTTCGCGTTTCAAGCTGACCTGCTCGCCGTTTTTCGACATGCGCGGCCAGATGAAGGGTGTAACCATGGTGATATCCGAGTTCCCCGGATTGGCGCAGGAGCTGAACCTGATCCTTGACCATTGTGAACTTTACATGATGAACCGCGCACAGGACGGCACAATTCTGCGCATTAGCGAAAAATCGGCAAGTTTTCTGGGAACAACCCGCCAGAAAGCCGAGGGAGCGAATTTCTTCAAACTGGCACCGAACGCCATCGCGAACACCACGCGACTGCTGGACAACAAGCTTCTGGAAAGCAAGGAAGAGCACCTTCAGGAGATTGCCAAGTTCCGGTCAATGACTGAAGAGCAGGAAACGTGGTTCAATATGGAAAACTTTATGTTTTACAGACCTTTCGGGGATGAACCTACAATCTACACAATCGGTCAGGACGTATCCGAGGTTGTGAACACGCGCGACAAGGCCGAGGACGCCTTGGCACAGTTGATATTGCTGCAGGATTTTGCGCAGGTTGGTTTCTGGTCTTTGGATATCAAAGACGAAACAGTGTTCTGGTCCGAAGAGGTATACCGTATTCATGGAAAAAATTCAGACACTTACACGCCGAACCTAAATGATGCGCTGGCGTTCTATCACCCGGACGATCGCGAGTTGGTGCGTGCCGAAGTATCACGCGTCAGCAGCGCTGGCGGTGAATTTCACTTTAAGCACCGTATTATCATTGGTGGCGAAAAAACCGTGCCGGTGGAATGCTTTGGTCTGGGCCGGAAAGACGATACCGGACAGGTTCGACGGGTCATCGGGGTGTTCCGTGCCGCGAAGGATTAGCGCACCAATTCCAGCACGGTGCCAAAGGGTGGGCTGACGCGCGGCGGTATTGGTGTTGCCCACAAGACAGGTGCAGACGGTCGGGGCCCAAACGCACCCATCAGATCGGTCAGGACAATGATCATCGACGGCTTTAGCGCTTCCGCCTGGCTTAAGACGTCGATGAAAGATGTGCCGCCATCGCGTCTTAGAGGGAGGCCCTGAAATGCGGAACGTGCATTTACCCCCGTCACGCAACGATGCGCGAAAACCTCTTCATCAAAGCACAGGATATGCGTTTCGGCGTTACTTTTGTTTGTGATGCCAACTACTTCTCCGGCGAACAAGGCGAGCACGTCTAGGTCCACAGAGCCCGAGGCGTCGACGGCTACAACAAGTCGGGGTCGTATCCCGTAACGCACTATTGCAGGCTCGAACACGGGTTGTGGACCGCCCGTGTGCTGCGCGTGGGCATCGGCGGCAATCCAGGCGGATCGCGGTCGGCGGTAGGACCGTTTTGGATCATGGCTGGTCGCTTTTGCGAGGACGCGACGCAGGTGATGCTCCCATGGCGTCCGGCTTGCGGTTGCGTCGCTCAAATGGTGCAGCAGCTGACCGATGCCGCGTCCTGCAGCCCCCGAAGATCGCGCAGCGCGGATGAGGTGGGCCCGCCATATGCCCGCATCCCGGTCTGTTTTGAGCGGAATTTCATTAGGGTGAATGTCTGGCTTAAAGCCCGTCGTTTCCTGATAATCCGCCAGTACGTTTTGGATGCCACGCTGCTGGATTTGCATATACAGCCTGTCCACATCCCATTGGCTCAGAACATCTTGCGCTGGATCAAGACCCCCTGCATCCGCGTCTTCCAAAAACCGTTTCAATAGAACCGCAGGGCGTGGCAGGGAATGCCCGCCGCGCTCCAGACACTCGTTAATGATGGCGTCAGAGCACAGATTATGCGTCGCGGCGTCAAAGGCCGCCCCGAAACGCTGCTGCATTGCGCCCATCCGGAATTCGTGGCGCAAGGCGATGTGCAAGACATGATGGCCAAGCACGCCGATCTGTTCGCGCAAGGGCAGGCGTACAAAGTCGGCACCGATGTGAATGCTATCATTTGAGGTGAAGGTTTCATTGCCAGGTGCATCCTGCATGTCGCACCATAACGCCAGCGCCGACAGAGCAGGGTCATGTTCGGGTAGGTGGGCCAATGCTGTGGCTGCGCGCTTTGACCTTGTTGTGGCAGCTTCAGTCAAGTCCCAAGTCCTTGCGGGCGGCGACGTATTTCGCATAGGCCGGTGATTGAACAAACATGTCCTGCCAGCCTTCCTTAAGTGCCTTTGTCAGAAGCATCTCGAACCCAAAGCCGCTTAACTCGGTCAGTGGCAAACGTGTAAAAGCAGGATCAGTGTTGTGTTTGGGGATGCGCCCAATTTGTTCCATGGTGGTGATCACAGCGGAAAGTGTTTTCGGTGTCGCAGCACCGATCAGTCCAAAAACAACAGCATTCATGCCATGCAGAGTGTTCGGAAAGATAGAAAACCGTTCTTTTTCAGAAGCATCCAGCAGGTCGTCAATATGGGTGGAGGCGTCAATTTCATCTGCGACGACGGAAAACTCTGAGGCCACGGCGTCCCCCAATGTGCCTGCGATCATGGCTTGGCGTGATTTGCGGTCCGGGATGGCGCGCAGAATAGCGCTCGCGCGTTCCCACGCGCGCGGCGTACAGGCAATGACATCGCCTCGCCGCAACGCGTCTTCGGTCGTGTCCAAAAGGTCGGGCCGTCCCCGCAGAAAGGCGGTCACAGCAGGGGCCAGCCCCTTTGGTCCGGCATAGTGTTCCAGCCAGTCCTGCGCATCCGCTTTCATGTGTATGTGAATGAGCCTGTCAGACAGGGCGGTGCCCATCTCGAATGCAATCGCACCGTCTTCGACCGTATTACCAGCGGCCACGATCATCACGCTGTCCGGCAACCTGTGCAGCCCCACGCGCCGCTCTTGCAGCAGCCCGTAAACAGTTGGCTGTAGGTGGGGTGACGCGGCGGTCAATTCGTCCAAAAAGAGGATGGAAGGTGATGTTGGGTCGTCGGGCAAGTCTTCGGGGCGATACCAGACTGTCTTTTTTAATTCGTGATCGTAGTAGGGTAGTCCCCGCAGGTCTTGGGGTTCGATTGTGGTGAGCCGTACGTCAAAAAGCTGGGCGCCGATCTGATCTGCAAGTTGTTGAACCACTTGCGATTTGCCCACGCCGGGGCGCCCGTGCAGCATCCATGATGCGGTGAGTTTGCCCGCCGATTGCGCCTCCCAGCCGTTTAATAGCAGATTTAGCGAGGCACCGGCAGAAAGGACGGACGCGTTCAGACTCATGATGCGATCTCTTGTGATTGTAACGGGGGTGTTTTTGTATCCATAAGTGCAGCCATCCGCGCATGGGCCGAAATTTCGCTGGCGTCGATGATGACGCTGCGCAGGTTCTTGCTTTGGCGCAGGGTGACAAGGTGCAGGCTTTCTTCGGTTAGGCCGTCGTCGAACAGTCCCTCATCGATCATCCGGCGCTCGGTTTCATCAAGGTCAAGCACCTGAGGGTCGCTGCCCGCCAGCTGAACCGACACCAGCGTCAGAACGGGGACACGCCCCAACTCGGATTGTTCTATGACCAAATGGACCTCGCCGCTTTGCAGGCCTTTCCGGGCTGCA
The DNA here is from genome assembly GCA_963796445.1 of uncultured Alphaproteobacteria bacterium. GTDB lineage: Bacteria > Pseudomonadota > Alphaproteobacteria > Rhodobacterales > Rhodobacteraceae > Roseobacter. The sequence goes on from CAWCLQ010000013.1 coordinate 312,784, forward strand.
ATTCTCGTCAGAACCCTGCGTGCATTGAACTCCAGCGCATCAAGTGTGCTTTCCATTTCGGCGTCCGTCATCAAAGCCTGACGCTTTTCTTTGGACATATTGAAGACACGGGTTTCAACAAAGAAAATAAGAAAAAGCATAGGGATAGGTGCCTGCGAGATCGGCAACGCCAGATGGGGCCAGACGAACATAGCAACCACGAATGGCATGAGTGCCACAAAAAACCGCAACACCTGCACCTCGAACAACAACCTCAAAACCAGTCGCCCTGTTGCACCTTGGCGTGGAAAGAGCGAAATCCGCCCTATTATCCGTTTGGGAACGCCGCGAGTCTCCAGTGCTCTGGAATTCAGAATTGTTGAAGGGCTTACTATGAACATATCTTCTCCCCAGCGGAACCTAGTGCGGTCCTGTGGCTGCGTCGACCCGAGGTTTTCAACCTCTCGTGATGTGGCCCTTTAGAGTATGAGTGTTTCTCGGAATTCTTTCTTTGTCAGTTGGCGCAAATCCATTTTCTGGGTGCTTGTCAGTCTTGTTGTTGCGGCCTGTCTGTGGCGGCTAGAAACTGAAAGGCACACCGTCAATAGCCAGCAGTTGGAAACGCCGCAGGGCGAGGTGTCGCTTTTTTCGCCGAAAACAGGGGTAGTGGGGCCATTGGTCGTGGTGACCCACGGCTTTGCCGGCTCACGGCAGATGATGCAGTACATATCGCGCGATCTGGCGCGGGCAGGTTTCCAAGTCGCTGCATTTGATTTTTTTGGCCATGGGCGCAACGGCACCTTGCTTTCGCCGGATGTGACGCGGATCGAGGGTACGACGCAGCAATTGGTCGAGCAGACCAAAGCGGTTCTTGCGTCTCTGCAATCTGCTGGCGTCGATACCGAACGTGTCTCTGTTCTGGGGCATTCCATGGCAACCGACATCATCATTCGCGCGGCCCGTGACCTTTCGGGCGTGGGAGGGGTGGTCGCTATATCGATGTATTCCGACGCTGTAACATCGCAATTCCCCAAACGTTTGCTGGTGATTTCGGGCGAATGGGAAGCGCGGTTACGCGATGTTGGTCGTGAGATGGTCAAGCAGGTAGATGAAGCCGCAGTAGAAGGTGAGACCGCTCTTCAGGGCGATGTGATGCGCCGCGCCGTTTTTGCGCCGAACACGGAACATGTGGCCGTCCTATTCGCCACGAAAACGATGGAAGAGGCCCGCGCATGGTTGTTGCAGGCCTTTGGTCTTGACGCGCAAGGACGCACCATTGCGCAGGGGCTGATTATCGCGCTGTTACTACTTGGCTTAGTTGTGCTGGGCGCGGGGGTCATGCGGGGTTTACCACAGAGTGCCGAGCAGGTGCCGCGCTTGCAGATTAAAACGTTTCTCTTGGCACTTTTTGTTCCAGTTTTTCCCGCATGTGTGGCTGCCGTCTTGTTGACGGGCGACATTTTTGGTCTTGCGGCTTTTCAAAGCTTACTTTGGTTTTTTGGGGTTTGGGGCGCGGTTGCGCTGGCAATCCTGCTAGGGTCTGGACAACGTTTGAAGCGCCCCGATTGGCGCGGCATCACAGTCTTTGTGATCTTTGGATTTGGTATTTTCGCGCTTGCGCTGGACCGCTACGCGGCCGCGTTCTTACCGGTGGGACCTCGCGCAGGTCTTATGATCGTTCTTGCCGTCGGCTGCCTGCCTTTCATGATCGCAGACCGTTTGCTGGTTCATGGTGCGGCACTTTGGCAGCGGTTTATCGCCCGCGCGGTGCCTGTTTTGGCGCTTGGTACCTGCATGGTGGTTTTCCCTCAAGAAATGGGTCTTTTGTTTACCGTGCTGCCGGTTCTGGTGCTGTTCTATGCGGTCTACGGCACGATGGGGCATTTGCTATCGCGCCGTCAGGGGGCGGAGACTGCTGGGTTGGCCCTGGGTATCGTCTTGGCATGGTCCATTGCCGCCAGTACGCCGCTTTTCGCAGGCTAGACATGGATCGCCGTCAAGGGTCCGTGCATCTGGTTTTCCCGGATGGTGTGCTTATACGGTGTTATTGCCTCGCAAATGGATGCATACTGGAGTGGTAGCCAAAAATAGGGTCATTCATGCGCAAGACTTACCCAACCGCCATTTTATCCATTGTTTCTTTGCTGGGCGCTTGTACACAAACAACGACCGAAAACGATGTAATGCCAACGCGTGCTGACGGGGCCGCTTTCTTTGTGCAGAATTGTACATCCTGTCACGGCACGGATGGTAAAGGCATCGATCCTGCCACTGGTGGGCTTTCAAGCAAGCCCGTAAACCTTACAGTGCTGGCGCAAGAAAATGGTGGTGTTTTCCCTGAGGCACGTGCGCTCAGCTACATTTACGGTGATCCGGAGAACGGCCACCTTGCGCGGGTGATGCCGCAGTTCGGCGGCGACATGGCCGAAGACCTCGTGCCCGTCGAAATAGAAGGCGTGCTTACGCCTACGCCACGCGAACTCGCCGGATTGCTGGTCTATCTGGAGAGCATCCAGCAATAGGGTTTTCAGCGGGCCGTATCGACACCACGTACATGCTGCTGACGGTGACCCACGCCCCTACGACCCGTCGGCGTTGTTCACGGCATGCTGGTGCATCTGCCTAATGCTCCATTCAACGGACGCTTTCAGAACGCGACCCAAGGCAAGGTCAAACGCGGCGACGATATCATTCGCATCATCACTGGCAGAAGCCTGAAGCTTTTCAATCGACCGTGAAGCGATGATTGTGTCTGTGTCCGCCTCGACAATCTTGATGTTCAGCCTCACATTCGCAACAAGCGGGGCGTCAGGGTTATCTGCGTCAGATATAATCGCTTGGAACTCGCGCACGTCCATTACGATAAGATAATCGGCCCGCAGACCGATCGCGGATCGCCCGACCGCATCTACCTTGTTGCTGTTTTCAAAGCTCTCGATCATCAGCGACTGAATTATGAGAGGGGCGCGGTCCACCCACCGGGCACCGGGTAGAAAGCGCACTTCCAAGGGCGTGGGCTGAACCGTGATGCGGTCGTTGCTGATGGCTGCCGTGGCTGTAGGCTCTGTCACCACGATTTGCTGCCGAATACGGGGCAGGTTCGGGTCGAAAGTACTCTTGGGCGTGAGCAAGTATAGATCGACAGGCGACGTGGCTTCGCTCAGCGTCAATAGCCCCGAGCATCCTGAAACGAGCAACATCCCCATAAAAAAAGCGCATCTATTGGCGAATTGTTTCATCTGCTGAACTCCGACCCTTGAGTGCCAAGAAAGTAGCGTGCGGGGTCTCTGTCAATTCGGTCGATGAAACGCTGCAGATTGCGAACAAGCTGCCCTGCATCCTCTGTAAGCTTCAGAAACTCGGGCAGCCCATATTGCAAGAACCGCGACATTTGCATTCGGTTCGCAACGGCGACGCTTTCCAAGACGCCTGTGAAATTTGCAGCCGACTGCGAGGCAACCAAGACTTCCTGCGAAACAGCATCAAAGTTTTCCGAAGCACTGACCAGCGCCGTTTCAAATGTGCTTACTGCATTGCGGATATCTGCGATCATGCCGTCGATGTCTTCTGCGAAAACCTGATTTGCCGAGGCAAAGGTTTGCTCTGCTTCGGAAAGCGCGGTTTCTGCGCTTTCGAATGCGGCTTTGGCCGGGGCTTCAAGCGTGCTCAAGGTATTCTCGACTGTCTGCGCCGTGGCCGTGCCTTGTGCGATGAATGCTGCCAAGTCTCCGTCGATCAGATCTGTGGCTGAGGAAAAAGTACTATCCATAGCCAATAGGGTTTCGTTCGCCGTTTCCAGCGTGCTTGTCGATTGTGCAATCATCGCGCGTCCTTCGTTCAGGGTCTCTGTCGCCGTATCGAGGGTTACGCCTGCCGAATCCGCAAGCGTTTCAAGGCGCGTTGTAAAGCCCGCTATCGTCTTGGCGCTTATACTTAGATCCGACGATACCGTTTCGAAATCCTGTAGAGTTTTGTCGAGACGTCCCGATGCAGACGACAAGTTTTCCAATATCAACGATACTGCTGCGCGATTATCGTCACTGACAACTTCGTTGATGTCTTCCAAAAGATCCACCGCCCGCTGAAGCAGCACGGGCGCGCCTTCCAAAACCGATTGCAGCGGGCTTGGCTGTGCCTCGATCGTTCCGTTCTCAGGAAGCATGGGGGCGTCTGAGGAGCCACCGCTCAGGGCCACAAAGCTGACGCCGGTGACACCCTGCGACTGAAGTGTCGCTATGGTGTCTGTTCTGATGGGGGTCTGCTCGTCTAGTTCTATGCGCGCGCGGACTTTAGAAGGATCATCGGGATCAAGCTCCAATTCGACGACCCGACCGACCGGAAAGCCGTTGTAGCGTACGTCGCCTGCATTGCTCAGACCTGTCACATTGTCGAAATGAATGAAGTAGTAGGAATACTGTTGGTCTACCTGAACCTTTGCCAGCCACAGCAGGAAAACCATACTGCACAGCAAGCCTGTGATTGTAAAAAGCCCGATCAACAGGTAGTTCGCCTTGGTTTCCATAAGCATTTATACCTAAATTATTTCTCTTGTGCAGCACGTGCACGCGGTCCGGTGAAATATTCCTGTACCCAGTCGTTTTTCACATCGATCATGGATGAGATTGGCCCTTCTGCCAGAACACGTTTGTCCGCGAGCACGGCAACCCGGTCGCAGATCGCATAGAGGCTATCAAGGTCATGCGTCACCATGAACACGGTCAACCCCAAGGATGTCTGAAGCTCACGGATTAGTTCATCGTATTTTGCAGCACCAATCGGGTCGAGCCCGGCTGTCGGTTCATCCAGAAAAACGATTTCCGGGTCCAGGGCCAATGCGCGCGCCAGAGCTGCCCGTTTTACCATACCGCCTGACAGCTCTGAGGGGAGTTTTCCACAGCTGTTCAAGGGGAGGCCAACCAGCGATATTTTCAGCTCTGCCAGGTCGCGCATCAGGCTGACAGACATCTCCAAGTGCTCGCGCATGGGCACCATGACATTCTCAAGCAAGGTGAGCGAGGAAAACAAGGCGCCATTCTGGAAGGCGACACCCCATTTCTTTTCGACCTCTTCGGTTTCCTCTTCAGTCCCGTGGAGCACGTCTGCACCTAGAACGTTGATTTGCCCGGCTGCCGGTTTCTGTAGCCCCACAATGGATCGCAGGAGGACGGATTTGCCTGTGCCAGAACCACCTACGACGCCTAAAACCTCACCGCGCCAGACGTCCAAGTCCAGATTTTCGTGTACCACATGGTCACCAAAGCGGTTCACGAGGCCGCGCACCTTGATCACCGCTTCGCGCGCGTTTGTGTTGAGTTCCGTCATATGCCGATCTCCGAAGAGAAAACCGAAAACAAGGCATCCAAAACAATCACAAGGAAAATGCCCTGAACCACAGAAGAACGTGTTTTTTCGCCGACGCTATCGGCCGATCCAACCACCTGAAACCCCTGCCAACACGCCACAACTGCAATGGTAAATGCAAAGAAGGGCGCTTTGATCATGCCAACCCCAAGATGCCAGACGTCCGTGTTTTCCCGCAGGCGGGTCACGTACATATTCGGGCTGACGCCAAGCTCCAGCCAACTCATCATCGCACCGCCAAACAATGCACATATGTTTGCAACCAGCCCCAGAACGGGAAGCATCAGCACTAGTGCGATAAGACGCGGCAAGACCAGAACCTCTATAGGATCAAGCCCCAGCGTCTTCATCGCGTCGATCTCTTCATGCACCTTCATAGAGCCGATCGCCGCGGTGTAAGCAGAGCCGGATCTACCGGCGACAATGATTGCCGTCAGCAATATCCCAAGCTCACGCAGGACCGAGACCGCGATCAGGTCGACGACAAAAACTTCTGCTCCAAATTGTCTAAGCTGCACAGCGCCTTGAAAAGCAAGCACAATTCCGATCAAGAACCCCATCAGCGCAATGATGGGCACCGCATTGTAGCCGGTTTGCTGCATTTGGGCGAAAAGCGCGGTTACGCGCAGCCGCTTGGGTTGGAAAACCGTTCTGACAAGCCTGCTGATGACCAAGCCTATAAAGGTTAGAAAATCGGCCACTTTTGCAAACCCTGCGACGACAGCGCGCCCGACGTCTTCGACGCGGCCCGAAAGGCTTGGCCGCTGGTCGCCTGGCGAGTGCGCATCGAAGACTGCGGATGCAACTTTTTCGATCAGGCGTGCTCTGTCCTCGGTGGCTCCTGTAATTTTTGGTGCGCTGCCTCCAACAGCAAGCTTTTTCTGAGCTTTGACAAGGAAGTAAGCCCCTGCTGTATCCAGCGTTTCAACCGAGGACACGTCTATGGCTGAAATACCGGGCTGGGTGACGATCTGAGCTGCTGCCGCTTCCACCAGATGAAGAGACCCTGTGACCAAGTTGCCTGAAAAGCGTAAAACTGCCCCAGAGCTTTCTTTGTCCAATCTTACGTCTGGTTTCGTCATGTCCGCATTGTGCGGTCAATTCAAAATAGTGCAACCACCTGAATTCACTGAAAGGCCAAATAACAGTCAAGCCGCAAAGCAACTTGTTGGCGTTTTCTACCGGTACGGCATGCAACTATCACTATATCGGGCACTGTGTTTGCCCATGACCGTTTATGGACCAAGCGGTTCTTGCTTCGTTGTGAGTAAACAATCTCCAAGGGCCCCGACCTGACAATCAGCCTATCGGAGAGCCGCGTTCGCTTTCAGAATGTGTCGATATCAGAGACATCAAGATGCTGCGTGTCGCTGCTAACATTTAGCTGCGTCCAAATCCTCGGCGACGGGTCGGGACAGATGTCTACTACCATAAAATTAAAAAGTGCTTCTCGAATTCCTGAGCAGATGCCGTTTTGCATTTGTATGGCAGCAGGACTACCCACCAACTGGGCGTTATGCCGCCTCAGATAAGTGGGTATGGGTAAGGTCGCAAATGTCGGGTTGGGACGAAATCATAGCTTTCGGAACTCGGCTAGAAAGTGTTGGAGCCAACGCGAAGGTCGTTCAGGACTTCACACTGGATGATCCGTTGACGGGCACCGTCGAGGTGCTGAAGCCCGATCTTGGCAAGGTCAATGTGTCCACTGTCCGCTCTACGGGTCACCGGATGGTCTCGCTCGAGCCGGATCGGATCACCTATTTTTCGCCGTTGGCCGGACAATTCCGCCTGACGATAATAAATGCCACCTACAATGTGGACAACTGTAGTGGCTTATTCGTGCGGCCAGGGTAGCGCATGTCCCATGCGGTTGCGCTGATGGGGCGAGCCTTCTTTGGTGTAGCAGTCTCGGTGCGTGTCAAATCGAAAGCACCAGACGCAGTTCCACCCGCTACCGAATACTGGGACGCTTCCCAGTCGTCTGCGGCCAGTTGCCTGCACGGGTCTCTTCAGTTTTTCGTTAGAGAGTTCGCGCGCTCCGAGAGCTTGCAGGGAAAGACTGACGTGATCGCAGCCGCCGTGACACTCATCATGACTGCCTCGAGGAAATGAATGCCGAACTAACCCCATTAGATGGCCCGAGCCTTTTCGTGATGGCGCAGCGTGTCGACATGGCCGAGCGGATCATGCGAGAGACTCTCGGGCCCAGTTTCAATCGAGGACGTGGCAGGTAAGCTCGACATAAGTGCGCGCAGCCTTCAGTTGCCATTCAGGACGGTTCGCGGAACAACGCCTACCGATATGCTGAGGCAGCTTAGACTAGACCAAGCAAGAGAGTTGCTGATGTCAGCGGGAGAAGCGCCCAGAGTAACGGATGTTGTCCTGTCATGCGGTATGACGCACTTTGGCAGGTTTGCGCAGGCCTGCAGGATAAGGTTTGGCGAAAGCCCATCTAAAACGTTAGCCCGCTTGAAACATGGCATTGATGCACCGTGAGCCTGGGATATCCAATGAGGGCGCCCCTGAAGCTAAGACGCCAGACGTCAGGAGAAACGCTTCCTTGCGCAGCGCCGATGTGGCAAGTTGCCTTACCTACCTCTTCGCATTTTGCATAGTTCCTTCGCCTTCCGGATAGCGAAATTGTCGCATCTCGGTGACGATAGATCTGTGAGAGCGGCTCGCGATGGCTCGTTCACGTTCTGAGTGACGATTGATGTCAATGTGGGGCTGGCGTTGAGCTTGTTCTGACACTTACACTGGTTCCGGAAATGATCCGAAGCTAACTCTCCGCGATCAAATCAAAGCCCATATATGGAATAAGGTATGGCTGATTAACCAGAAGCGCCCGTTGTTGCCAAAGCGGGTTTGGGCCAACTGTCTGAGCTCCGCAGCACTGAGTTAAAAGAGAGTGAATGTCAGTCAGCCAATAATTTGCCATAGTCCCCAGCTATCTCGCGCTGAAGTACAAATGTTGCACGATAGTCAACGTACGGTCGACCATCCAGTCGCGCTAACCGCAGATTATTGAGTATACGCCACTCGTAAGTATGGCATCAAAACACCGCCATGGATAAAATAAGACTTATAATAGTTGCTGCAGTGGTTTTTTTGCTGGGCCTCTTTTACCTGCACCGGTTCATTTTTTTCTCGCACGAGCTTGTTTTGACCGTTGAGAAAAATGACGCGCCGACAGGGTGTAATACACATCGAAGGAAGTGGATGGGTGGCCGAACGCGCAGTTCGGTTCCGGAAACCCAATTCGCCGGGTTTTGCGGTGTCATCATGACGGACAAGGGACACTATAAACTGCCCGATGAAAAATACCATTTTACGCTGCATGAAGATCGTGCGCGGCTTGACGAAGCTTTGGTCGAAGGGTGCACGTTCACGGTGTTTATCGTTGGGTATGGCCCCAAATTCGCCGAAGGCGAAAAACCGCGCTATCCAATTTCACAAATGATCTCACGTATTCTGGAACATCATGGCTGCGACAACAGATAGCGGATGTCCGCTAGGCTGCACCTCCCGAGAAAATTGGTCCAGAATTGGACGCGACGGAGCAACGGGCTTTCAACTGTAAGACCCAAAGTCCGGGTTTGTCCCTACAGCGGTCATTTTCGCAGACTGTGTCGAATGGCTGCTTCCAGCCAGTCGCGGAAGTGCTCCAACGTTGCCGTTGGCAGTTGCAGCAATGCAATTGGAAAATGCCGTCCTCTGCGCTGCAGAAAGCATAGCCGCTGTTTCGTCACTAATGCAGCGAAACCCACTTCAGTCATTTTGGAGCTGAGGGCAAAACCGGCGTTCCTCTGTCGATAGAAGCGGTTATAAGAGAAAGAATGAAGCAAATAAGGCCTCTGACGCGATGCTTGAATTCTATTCCGACACCCAGACCAAACCGACACGCGCCATGCGCCAAGCCGCTCTTGATGCACCGTTGGGTGACGAACGGCACGACGCCGACCCGCCGACACTTAAACTGTGTGAACGTGTAGCCGACATGCTGGGCATGGAAGCGGCTGTCTTTCTGCCTTCGGGCACGATGTGCAACGAGATTGCAATCGCGGTGCACACCCGGCCAGGCGACGAGGTGATCTGCACGCGAGAAAGCCACATCATTTTCGCTGAAAGCGGGGGACCAGCAGCCCTTTCCGGCGTCATGATGTGTCCCGTGGATGGCGCACGCGGCATGCTGACGCCGCAAGACCTGTCGGATCATATTCGTCCACTGTCGGCGCATGCGCCCCGTAGCCGCCTCTTGGTCGCCGAGCAAACCGCAAATCTGGCAGGTGGCGCAGTTTGGCCGGTCAGCCAACTCAACGAAGTGGCGAAAGCGGCGAAAGCCGCTGGCCTGTCAACGCATCTGGATGGCGCGCGTATCCTGAACGCTCAGGTGGCTACAGGGATTGCTGCCGCCGACTATGCAAGAGACTTCGACAGTGCATGGATTGCATTCACAAAAGGCTTGGGTTGCCCTGTCGGCGCGGTTCTCGCCGGAAGCGAGGATTTCATCAGGGAAGCCTGGCTTCTTAAGCGGCGCTGGGGCGGAGCCATGCGTCAAACCGGTGTGCTCACCGCCATGTGCCTTTATGCACTTGATAACCATATTGAGCGCTTGGCCGAAGACCATGCTTTGGCCAAAAAGATCGGCACTCAATTGTTGGAGTTGCCGATGATCTCTGAAGTTCAGCCAGTCGAAACCAACATTGTCATTGCAACCCTGGCCGATACAGCGCCAGACGCCCGCGAAACGGCCAACTTTCTTCGCTCGAAGAGTGTGACCATTACAGTCGTAGGCAAGCGAAAGATCCGCATTGTGACGCATATGGATGTCGGACCCGAAGATGCGGAAGCGCTCATCGCGGCTTTCGAAGCTTTGGCTTAGATGAAGGTTGATCTGGGGCTCTGAGCGACCGCGCAACAGGGCGGGTATGGAGCGCATTGCGAAAGCGGGCTTGCCAAAACGGAGATAATTCAAACATGTTCAAGATGTTGGATTAATGTCCCAAAACTCGGCCATCCGAAGCCGTCGCTCAGTAAACGTGTACGGAATGGCCACGCCTTGCTGTAAGGCACCGTTCAGCGGGCAACTGTCCGCCATGCGAATGCAGCCCTTACAAGCGAAAATTTGAGCGCGGACCAACCCCTGTTTAACGGTTTCCAGTCAGCATTATTCGGGTTGTAGCCACTTCACGATAGACGCGCGTTTCGTTTCCAAATGGTCAGACAGAGTCTGCGCTAGTTTTTTACCATTTCGTTCACTGAGAAAGCGCAAAATTCTTTCGTGTTCATCAAGGGCCATGCGCCAGCGTTCTTCTGACATATTGGCGAGATAGCGCGCACGCTGCATGCGCAGCGACAACGTCTGGCAGGATACAGTCAAAGTATCGTTTCTTGCAGCTGTCAGTATCGCTTTGTGGATCTCTTGATTGATTGAAAAATACTCGTCCAGATTTCGCGCCTCGTAGCTTTCGACCATTTGCTGGTGAAGCAACCGGACAGCTTCGACTTCTGCATCCGTAATATGCTTGCATGCCAGCTGCCCCGAAAGCGCTTCGAGCGCGCCCAGCACGGGAAAAACTTCGTTGACTTCATTGACGGTTACTTGCGTTACCCATGCGCCGCGATTGGGTTCCAATCTGACCAGCCCCTCGGTAGCCAGCACCTTCAGGGCCTCCCGCATCGGAGTGCGGGAGACACCAAACTGAAGGCAAAGGTCTTTTTCTGGCACCTTTGTGCCGGGAACAAGTTCGCCTTTGATGAGCATCTGCTGCAGCCTATCGACCAATTCCTGATGTAAGGACTTGCGCATAATCGCCAGTGGAGCCGCGTTCTCTAACATTCTACCTCCCGCGTTATTTTATCAACGCCCGTTCCAAAAGCCGCGCCACATGGATCGGTTTCCTGTCGGTTGTGTCCGCAATCTGATGACGGCAAGACGTGCCATCCGCAACAATTAACGTGTCTTCGTCGGCTTTTCGCACAGCAGGGGCCAAATCAGCCTCGGCCATTTTACGAGATATCTCATGGGTGTCGGTCCCATATCCGAATGATCCCGCCATACCACAGCAACTGGTTTCGACAACCTCCACTTCTGTATCAGGCAATTGCGACAGGGTTTTTTCGATGCTGCTCATTACACCCAAGGCTTTCTGATGACAGTGGCCGTGGAGTAAGACCTTTTTTGCCGGAGACTTCAGCGGCATTTTGAAATCCGGATTGTCGAATTGGGCGGCTATGTACTCTTCCAGCATCATCGCTTTTTCCGCAACACGTTCCGCATCCTTACCCGGCAGCAGTCCCGGTATTTCGTCTCTCAGTGTCAACAGGCAACTTGGTTCAAGTCCGATTATGGGCAAGCCCTGCTGGACGTAGGGCATGAGGGCATCAAGCAGCCGTTGCGCCTCTGCTTTCGCCTCATCCACCAGTCCGGCGGACAGGAAAGTCCGTCCGCAGCACAAGGGGCGCTCGCCTTTCGGGGCTGAAGCAATTGTAAATGGGACGTTGGACGCGTCGAGAACCTTGACGGTTGCGCGCAGGTTCTCCGGCTCAAAATAGCGGTTGAAACTGTCTGCAAACAGCACCGCCTCCGGGGCCAGTTCTGTCGCTACTTCCAAATCCTTGAATGGGTTTGAACTCCATAGGGGCAGGTCGCGGGTCGCGGTAAAACCGGTCGGTTTTTCAAGTAGCCTTGCCAGCCCTGGCACAGAATTCCGCAGATTGGCCACCACCGAAAAACGCGATGCCCAAGGCGCATAGCGCGGCAGATAAGCAACCAACCTGTCGTGCAAACTGATACCGTGTTTCTTCGCACGGGCGGAAAGCACTTCGATTTTCATGCGCGCCATGTCGACGCCGGTTGGACACTCGCGTTTGCAGCCTTTGCAGGAGACACAAAGCTTCATCGTCTCAGCCATCTGATCAGATGTCAGTGCATCCGGCCCAAGCTGACCCGAAATCGCCAAGCGCAAAGTGTTTGCACGCCCACGTGTGAGGTCTTGTTCCTTTCGCGTCACCCGGAAGGACGGGCACATGACGCCCCCCTTCAGTTTACGGCATGCGCCATTGTTGTTGCACATCTCGACAGCGCCTTGAAATCCACCGGCGCTGCCGGGCCACGCGGACCAATCAAGTCCGGTTTCAAAATCGGGCACAGCATAGTCAGGGCCGAAGCGAAACAGCGTACGCTCATCCATTTTCGGCGGATCGACGATCTTTCCGGGGTTGAACAGGCCTTTAGGATCAAAGCGTTTTTTCACTTCGCCAAAGCTCTCGATCATGCGGGTTCCGAACATCTTCTCATGGAACTCCGACCGCACCAGACCATCACCGTGTTCACCGGAATGCGAACCCTTGTACTTTGCGACAAGGTCAAAGCACTCTTCGGCGATGTCTCGCATCTTCTGTACGTCTTGGTCCAGCTTGAGGTTGAGAATTGGCCGTACATGCAGACATCCGACGGAAGCATGCGCGTACCAAGTTCCCTTGGTCCCGTACTTGTCGAAAATTTCCGTAAGCCCAGAGGTATACTCAGCCAGATCTTGCAACTCGACAGCACAGTCCTCAACGAAGGAAACCGGTTTCCCTTCGTCTTTCATAGACATCATTATGTTCAGACCTGAACTACGGAAGTCGGCAATCGCACCTTGTAATTTGGGATCTTTCACTGGGGTCACACCGCCCCAAGAGCTGCCGGCTCCTGACCAAGAAAATCCCAAGTCGCCCATCAGTTCTTCAAGTTCTCGGAGCTTGGGCTGGTGGCGGGACGGGTCTTCTTCGGCAAATTCTACCAGCAAAAGGGCCTCAGGCTCACCCGTGACAAAATCAGAAATCGTTTTTCGGAACATCGGAATATCGCGACCGAGCTCAATCATCGTTGAATCGATCAGTTCCACGCCTTGTGGTTTCAATTTTACAAGGTGCTGGGCCGCGTCCATTGCTTGGTAAAACGTCGGGAAGTGGCACACACCAAGTACCTTCTCCGACACCAAGGGCCAGAGTTTCAGTTCAATTGCCGTCGAATAAGCGAGTGTTCCTTCAGAGCCGACCAAAAGATGCGCAAGGTTGTTTGGCGTGTTTTTCGGCACGAGTGCGTCGATGTTGTAGCCGCCAACGCGGCGCATAACTTTGGGAAAACGAGCGTCGATCTCTAGCGCTTCGCGGCTCCCGAGACTCAAGAGGTCGTTGGATAATTCTGCGTATGCGGGCGATCCGTCAGTGCCATTGCTTCCAAATGTGTGCTTGCTACCATCCGCAAGAAAGGCGTCGATAGACAGTACATTGTCTCGCATCATCCCATATCGCAGCGACTTCCCACCGCAGGAGTTATTGCCGGCCATACCGCCGATCGTTGCGCGTGATGCAGTGGAGACGTCTACCGGAAACCATAAGCCGTGAGGTTTGAGCGCTCTGTTCAGCTCATCAAGCACGATGCCGGGGCGCACGATGCACCTTTGGTTTTCAACATCCAGTTCGAGAATATCGTTGAAATACTGCGTGTTGTCGAGAACGAGCGCTTCGTTCACCGTTTGACCACACTGCGACGTGCCACCCCCGCGTGCGAGTATGGGCACCCCTTGTTCTGCGGCTGTATCCAAAGCCGCGCGGATGTCGTCCTCTGACTTTGGTGACAGCACACCAAGTGGCATCATTTGATAAAGAGAAGCATCTGTCGCGTAGCGCCCGCGCGAGAAGTTATCAAACAGTAAGTCTCCCTGAATGCGATTTTGGAGTTTTTCCAGGAGTTCAGACATATTCCATCCAGTTCTCTTTCATTCTGCATTCAGTTTAGCATTGACATAATTATGAATTCAAAATTACGTTACTTCAACATAAAACAGGGCAACTGTTTAGTGTAAACGCGCTGCGACACGGACATCTGGGAGGAAGATAATCCAACATGAGAAAAGCCGGACGCCATTTTTTACAGATCCCGGGCCCGAGCGCGGTGCCCGATCGAATACTTAGCGCGATTTCGCAACAAACCATCGACCACCGTGGGCCGGACTTCGCGAAAGTAGGGCTGAAAGCGCTTGAGGGGATGAAGGGCATATTCAATACAGAAAGCCATGTCTTCATTTTCCCGTCCTCCGGCACCGGCGCATGGGAGGCCGCGCTGGTAAACTCATTGTCACCCGGAGATCGCGTTTTGATGTTCGAAACCGGACATTTTTCGAACTCTGTGGAAAAAACTGGCGGAGAAACTGGGGCTAAAGGCTGAGTTTATTTCTGGCGACTGGCGCGGGGGTGCTGATCCAGACCAGATTGAAGCATATCTTGCAGAAGACAAAGCGCATGAAATTAAAGCAGTGTGCGTCGTGCATAATGAAACATCGACAGGATCGGTGTCGCCGGTCGCCGCAGTTCGTCAGGCCATCGACAATGCCGGACATCCGGCGCTTTTTATGGTGGACACAATTTCTGGGCTCGCCTCGTTGGAATATGAACACGACGCTTGGGGTGTGGATGTTACGGTATCAGGATCTCAAAAGGGACTGATGTTGCCTCCGGGGCTTTCGTTCAATGCGGTGAGCGAAAAGGCGATGTCGGCCAATAAATCCGCAAGCCTTCAAAGGTCCTATTGGGACTGGGCGGAAATGGTCGGGCCGAACAAAACCGGCTACTTCCCGTATACGCCCGGTACCAATCTTCTTTACGGTCTCAACGAAGCAATTGACATGTTGCATGAAGAAGGTCTGGAGAATGTATTTGCCCGCCATGCCCGTCATGGGTCGGCCGCGCGCGCGGCGGTACGAACTTGGGGGCTTGACGTTTTGTGTTCCGCGCAGGGACAGGAAAGTGGCGTCCTCACGGCTGTTGTCATGCCCGAAGGGCACAGTGCCGATGCATTCCGGGCATCGACTTTGGAGCACTTTGACATATCTCTTGGAAACGGGCTGTCAAAGGTCGCGGATAAAGTGTTCCGCATTGGGCACCTGGGCGATTTCAACGATCTCATGCTGATTGGAACTTTGGCAGGTGTGGAAATGGGCCTTAAGAAAGCGGGTGTCCCGCATAAACAAGGCGGCGTACAGGCCGCTATGGCACTGCTCGCCTAAAGTAAAAGACCGTAAAAGCGGCAACAATTAAACTCGAAATCTCTGGGAGGAGAAGACTTTGAAAAATCTGGTAAAAATGTTCGCAGCAACTGCGATTTGTGGCATGGCATCCTCGGTGTCCGCTGCCGATGTAACAATGAAGTTCGGCCATGTGGGAGCGCCCGGATCGCTTTTTGAAGCGACGGTCAACAATTTCGCCGAGTGCACGAATACAGCTCTCGCCGGAGAGGTCGAGGTGCAGACATTTGGGTCCTCGCAGTTGGGCAAGGACAAAGAGCTTTTGCAAAAACTGAAGCTTGGGCAGGTTGATTTCTCTTTGCCATCTTCCGTGATGTCTTCTGTTGACGACACGTTCGGCATTTTTGAAATGCCCTATATCATCACTGACCGCGACCACATGCGCCGTGTTCAGGACGCGATGATGGACAAATTCCAGGCTGCAGCAAACGGTGCTGGCTATCACATCGTCGGTCTGGCCGAGAACGGGTTTCGCAACATCACCAACAATGTGCGGCCGATCAATGTGCCGTCTGACCTTGAGGGCGTGAAGCTTCGGACACCCAATGGCGTTTGGCGTTTGAAAATGTTCCAGCAGTATGGCGCCAACCCGACGCCAATGGCCTTTTCGGACGTCTTCACGGCACTGCAAACAGGCGTGATTGACGGGCAGGAAAACCCCTACGCCCAGATCGCGTCCGCCAAGTTTCAGGAAGTCCAGAAGTACCTTTCCGTCACCGGCCATGTGTACACACCGGCCTACGTGTTGATGTCGAAGCCAAAATTCGATGCGCTGGCAGACAACGTCAAAGCCGCGCTATTGGACTGCGGCACCAAAACGCAGGATTTCACGTATGAAAAGGCGGCTGAGCTTGAAACAAGCCTGCTGAAAGTCATCGAAGATGCAGGCGTGGAAGTGAATACAGCGGACAAGGCAGCGTTCATCGAAGCTTCCAAGCCGGTATATGAGCAGTTTGCAAATGAAGTCGAAGGCGGTCAGGAAATGATCGACACCGTGCTAGGCCTCGGTCAGTCGGGCTGATCCACATCGAGGGCGGCGGGTATTAACCGCCGCCCTTTTTCCATGATCTTCTGAAGAAGACCTCCGAAACCGGACATGCAGCTTGCCCATTTGGCCAGCGGCGTGTCCCGAGCAAGTGTGCACGTACATGGAACATTCCGCTTACCCAACGCTCTCGCGCATCAACCGTTTCTTGAGCAAAATTCTTGAGTGGATCACAATCAGCTTGATGATCCTGCTTACACTGACGGTCACAATTGCTGTGATTGCACGCCTCATGGGGCAAAGCTTTTCTTGGTATGATGAAGTAGCGGCAATAATGTTGGCCTGGATTACCTATTACGGCTCCGCGCTTGCCGCTTTGCACCGCCGCCATATCGGCTTTGACTCGGTGCTTCTGGCTATTCCGGAAAATTTTCGCATTCTGGCCGTTCTGGCTGGCGAACTAATTGTTCTGCTCTTCTTCTTTCTAATGGCGCGTGCCGGGCTGCAGGTGCTTGATGTTCTTGCCGGCGATACGCTTGTTTCCCTTACGTGGGTGCCAATCCAGTTTACGCAATCCGTCATCCCGATTGGGGCGATCCTGTTCATGATCTGCCAGCTTCTGAGTTTGCCGGCGTATTTGAGATTAACCGCCGCAGGTATCTCACTTGAGCATGCAGAGATTGAGGAAGAAGTCGAAAGCGAACTCGAAAAAAACAAGGATCGGGTCTGATGTTAGTTGCTGCTATTTTCGCTGCTCTTCTGTTGATGATCTGTATCAACATTCCCATTGCCGTCGCCCTGGCGATGTGCGGAGTGATCGGCCTTCTCGTCACAGAAGGCTCAAGTAGTCTCGTCACGATTGCGCTCGACATGTATGACGGTTCGACCAAATTTTCGCTGATTGCGATTCCGATGTTTGTTCTGGCTGGCGCGATCATGAACGCCGGTGGCATCACGGACAAGCTTATCAACTTTGTCTCGGCAATCATCGGGTTCATTCGCGGCGGGTTGGCCATGGTGAACATTGGTGTATCGTTGTTCTTTGCCGAGATTTCAGGCTCTGCGGTGGCTGATGTTGCCGCTATGGGGTCTATCCTGATCCCACAAATGAAAAAGCGCGGATATTCCAAGGAATTTTCTGCAGCGGTCACCTCATCGTCGGCTTCGCTCGCCATTATCATTCCGCCGTCGATCCCGATGATCCTCTATGCCGCTTCTGCCAATACGTCAGTCGAACAGTTGTTTGTGGCAGGGATAGTGCCCGGTCTGCTGGGCGCTGCCGGGTTGATGGCTGTCGCCTATCTCTTTGCTAAGCGATACAACTTCCCGACTGAAGATGCGTTTAATTTCAAGCGGCTGCGCGAAACGTTCGTCGAGGCGATCCCCGCCTTTACTTTGCCGGTAATTATTCTTGGTGGCATTTTTGGTGGTTGGGTGACTGCGACAGAAGCCGCCGGTCTTGCGGTTTTGGCCTCTCTCGTCGTGTCCGCATGGTACAAAAACCTTGATCTGGGGCATTTGCGGCGCGCAATGCTGGACGGCGGCATCCAGACGGCGGTTGTTATGCTGCTGGTGGCGGCGTCAGTCCTGATGGGTGGTTTTCTGACGCGTGCACAGATCCCGCAGCAGCTCGCAGAAGGCATTCTATCGATCACCACACAACAGTGGGCGATCTTGCTGATCCTGAATTTCTTCTTTCTAGTCGTCGGGTTCTTCTTGCACTCGGCGGCCGCAATCATCCTCGTTATCCCAATTGTAATCCCGCTGATTACAGCGGCAGGCATTGATCCTGTTCATTTTGGCTTGGTTGTCACGTTGAACCTAGCCATTGGACAGCAAACACCACCCGTTGCATCAGTCTTGATAACCGCGTGTTCGGTGGCACGAGCCAATATCTGGGAAGTGTCCAAGGTAAATATATGGTTTGTTGGCGTCTTGCTGGCTGTCTTGATGCTGTGCACATACGTGCCGTCTGTTCCAATGTTCCTCGTTGAGTATTTCTACAGATGACGGGTCAAACATCAGAACTGATCGAAGAACTGCGGGACGGTATCCTCTGGCTCACCTTCAATCGTCCGGAGGCCCGAAATGCGCTGACCTTCGGCATGTATGAACGCCTCGCCAAGGTTTGTGCGACAATGCCCACGGACGGTTCCATCCGCGCAGTAGTTATCTCGGGCGCCGGCGGCAAAGCCTTTGCAGCGGGCACCGACATGACCCAGTTCCGAGCGTTTCAAACCGAACAGGACGCACTCGACTATGAAAGCCAGATCGACGCTGTGTTGGAAGCCGTGGAGCGTTGTCCGATACCAACAATTGCGGCAATACACGGGGCTTGCACTGGTGGCGGAGCGTCAATAGCCGCGGCTTGCGACATCCGCATTTCATCCGCGCGGTTGAAGTTTGGGTTCCCTATTGCACGCACTTTGGGAAACTGTCTCGCGGCGGGAAACCTCGCACGTCTGACCGAACTTATGGGCGCTGGACGCGTCCGCGAAGTAATCTTTTCCGCCCGGTTGGTAGAGGCGGAAGAAGCATTGTCTATTGGTCTTGTCAGCGAGGTCTTGGCCAATGAAGAAAGCCTTTTGGCACGTGCCGGTGATCTGGCCAATCACGTCGGCTCAATGGCACCGCTTACACTGAGGGCCACCAAGGAAGCTCTGCGGCGCAACCGGGCCGCCATCAGAGTGGATGACGCTGATCTCATCATATCATGCTACATGAGCGAAGATTTCAAGACAGGCATGGAGGCCTTTCTATCAAAAACTAAACCGCAATGGTCGGGCAAATGACAGACCGGCACGGTCCATTGACGGGCATGCGCGTGATAGAGCTGGCTCATATCATGGCAGGTCCTGTGTGTGGCCTGATGCTTGCGGATATGGGCGCAGACGTCATTAAGGTTGAAAAACCCAGCGGAGACGACACCCGCCGCTTTGTACCGCCCGAAATTAACGGTAAATCTGCTGCCTACATGATGATGAACCGTAACAAACGCGGCATTGCCCTCAACCTTAAGAACCCGGATGCGGTGGAAGTTCTGCGAAAGCTATTGGCCGACGCTGATGTGGTCATTGAGAATTATCGCAAGGGCACCATGGCTAAACTTGGCCTTGCCTACGAGGATTTGGCCAAGGCAAACCCGCGCCTCATCTACTGTGAGATTTCAGGGTTTGGCCGAACAGGCCCTTACGCAGAGCGTGGCGGGTTTGACCTGATCGCACAAGGAATGTCCGGTTTGATGTCGGTGACAGGCGAAGGTCCTGGACGGCCTCCGGTTAAGGTGGCTGCACCGATTTCAGATATTAACGCGGGTATTCTTGCCGCAATGGGTGTTTCTGCAGCCTATGCCAACATGCTAAAGACCGGAATTGGGCAAAAAGTTGATACGTCCCTATTTGAGGCGGCGATCGTACAGACCTACTGGCAATCTGCTATCGCGTTTGCCACCGGCAAAAAACCAGAACCTTTGGGGTCTGCCCATCCTCTCAATGCGCCCTATCAAGCATTCCAGACCAGCAACGGCTGGATCAATGTCGGAGCCGCAAACCAGAGCAATTGGTTGCGTTTTCTGGATGTGATTTCCGCGCCCGAACTGAATGATGATCCCCGGTTTGCAACCAACCACGACCGCATACAAAACCTTTCATCACTTGTTGAAATTCTCAACAAGCACTTGTCGCAGGATACAACAGAAAATTGGCTAGCTAAGATGGAAGCCGCGCATCTGCCTGCTGGCCCGGTCAATGATATCCTACAGATGCATGACGATCCGCAGACGCTTGCCCGTGAAATGATTGTAGAATTGGATCACCCAAAAGCAGGTAAAGTGGATACGATCGGACACCCCGTGAAGTTCAGCCAAACGCCAGCAAAGGTTAGCCGTGCGGCACCGCTTTTGGGACAACACACGCGAGAAGTCCTAACAGACATGGGCTATAGCGACACGAAGATTGAGGCTCTTTTGGCCAACGGCGCTGCTATCGACCAGCAAACCCAAATTCATAGTCCGTGATTTGGATGCCGGCACGGCAATTGATCTAATTGAGAATTAAATGGAGCGATTGAAAGGAAGGAAACCAGTCAATGGTTTTGAGTTTGCAAACCGCGCAAGACATCATCAGTTTTTGTCTTTCTTGGCGAAAAGAAAATGGCCTGAAGCCACTTACCATTGCTGTGCTTGATAGTGGTGGGTACCTTCTGGCGCTGGCACGTGAGAATGGCACGAGTAACCTCAGACCAGAAATAGCTCAGGGCAAGGCACGCGGCGCGGTCTCAATGGGGCTGGGTTCGCGTGCTCTTTATGAGCGAGCAAAAACGGAGCCGTTTTTCATTCAGGCAATGAACTCTCTAGCGGGCGGGTCTCTCGTTCCTGTCCCGGGCGGCGTTCTAATTAAAAGTGACGGCGAAATAATTGGGGCCGTTGGCATCACTGGAGATAATTCGTCGAACGATGAAGCCTGCGCCATTGCCGCTATTGAGCACGTGGGGTTCACAGCAGATGGCGGATAAGTTCTCTGGGCTTTGACATTGGACCCTATGAATAAACTGGACTGTTTCGAAGCCTATTGACCGGCATATCTACGCTTTTCAGCTTTGCCGATACGTGTTGCATCTAGAAAATATGGAATGGCCGCGAGCGGCGTGTCGTCGAAAGCGGGGATCCGAACAAATCAAGCCAGTGGCAGCTTAGTCCGTCATTGAGATATTGGAAATAGGCGCAGTGAATGGCCGGATTGGATGCCTGTGGTTTGGTGCGCTGTAAACGACCGCTGCTGGAAGATTTGACCACATCGCCGCAACGCGGTCACTGTTTCAATCATTGTGCGATAGCATTTTTCGCCGCACACGCATCAGTCCGCTTGGTCCGCAACTCGGTCGTACGTCAATTAGTGACGAATGTCCTGTTTTGCTGAAAGCGGTCATTCGCAAGTAGGAGTTTCAATATACAAAATGATTGCGTGCCTTGTATAGCATTTGCTTTGCAGCAGCGGTCTCCGATAGGATTTGTCAGGCGAACTTCTTGCAGCAGGCCGAACACATCCCAATACTTGGTCGGGTAGTGAATGTGATATGAAAACCATTTTCATTCGTATTATTATTAAAAACAAACGCTTTAGAGCCTAACAATGCTCCTTTATCCTCCGCCATTTAAATTTCCTGAATTTGGATGTTCCCCTTAGACTTTTTGTACGTCAGGAAGCACACAGTAAACAACGGCCGTGCCACTTTGGATTATCTTCCGGGGCTGACCGCTGCCGCGCCTAACCCGCAAAACCACAAGTGCAAATTGGAATTAAGAGCGTCTATACTCGTGCTTATCCAATCGCGCTTACTCATGTTGAGCGGGAAAACGGTGACGATTGCCAGCAGGGATGCCGGGAAGGTTACTAAGCCTTACGACGGAACAGCCGGATAGACTTCAATGCTGAAACATCAGTACATCACGGCCCCGAAGAGCGCTATGTGTGCGCTTCAGGTACGTGCTCAACGGGATCGCGCGCGCATTGCGTTTGCCCGTTGTGCTTGTCGCGGCCAATTGATCCGACATCGAACTGGAACCCTATTGTCTATACTTCTCCTTGAGAGGCCCTTTGGCCATATCCATTGTGTACTCTGACAACATTTCGGATTGGTTGTTTTCCAAGGATTTTTGGTACTCGCTTGGATCTTGGATGAAGTAGCAAAACACAGTTTCAGTCCTGCCTTTCACTTCAACCTTTGTTTTTCTGCGGACGTATTTGTTTTCGCTTTTCGGCCTGTTACGGTCATATCCTTCGAGCTTATCGAGTTTTTCCAACCCCTGCGCCGTCACCCGGTACACCTCACCGATAACGTGGCGGCCTTCACCTTGTTTGTCCACCAACGTCGCCATTCGGTGCAAATACTTGCAGTCTTCATTGTCGCATTTCGGCTCTTTCTGCACAATCAGAGGCAGTGCCTGCGTTGTGGTCGCGACGCCAACAAAATCTTTGAGAACGTCCTTGTTATCCTCGTGATTGGGGAAGCCCCGTTTTAGCGAGCCATAGGTGAAATACAGGTATGTTGTGTCGTTATCATCGTAGTCAATTTCCATTGGGGCATCCGGATCTTCTGGTGAGTCAACAGAATGGGTTTTGTACCACTCGAGCAAAGCTGCTGTGGTGTCATCTGAAAACGCCAACTCACTATATAGCTTCATACAATCGAGCTCATTAAAGTCGGTCTCATCCAGGATCAGTTTGATGATGTCCTCGGCCCCGTTTTTCATGGCTACATGCATCGCAGTGAACCCGGCACGGTTCTTTTTGTTTACGTCAATACCTTGTTTTATAAGTAGCTTTGCAGCGTGCAGGTGCGGCACACCCCTTGTCGTGCCTGTACCAAGCGTCTCGCCCGGTCCGCCGGCCGCGAAATGCAGCAAAGTGTCACCGGTTTCATCATCAATAACGTTTACGCCGATGATATCTTCTCTGATCGGCCTGAAGACACGGTCCCATAGGCTAGCTTCAGCAGACATTGACGCTTCTTGCGCCCACTTGAATACCCGGTGCGTCTGGTGCTCCAGATCATCGAAGGCGATATTAAGAGACGCGACAATCTCGTCGGGTGTCGCCATCGCTCCGATACCGCGCATACCGTTTGACAAAACCGACCAGCGCGGACCGGCAAAGGCTGCGCCAAGGCGTTTCAACTTTGCCACGTTGTCCTGGGTCGTCAGGTTGTTCCACATGTTGGTGTTGCAAGCGGGGCAGAGGATCACAGGTTTGGTTTGGTATTGCCAGGCGACAAAAATAGATGTCATCAGGCTGTCACCAACACCGTGCGCAACTTTTGCCATCGTATTACAGGTAATCGGTGCCACTATCACACAGTCCGCCCAGTCGCAAAGTGCCAGATGCGAGGCGCGTACCGACATCCCAAATTGGGTATACCGAAAATTCCATTCGTCACTGTCGCGGTAGATATCGTGTGCGTCGATGTAGTCGTGCACATCGTAGCTGTAAGTCTCGTCTTGGACTTCGTCCTTACGCTCATCCAGATCCTTGAAGAAATGCTCTGCATGCGGCGAAGGCACAAGTTTGACATTATGCCCTTCGTCCACAAGGCGCTTGACCAGTTCCGGCACTTTGTCAGCAGCCGACGATCCACAAGCGCAGAGCAAAACGTTTTTCTTTTCATTCCTGGGGTCGACAAGGCCGCCCTTGGGATACCCGAAGATATTATTGTCGAGCTCTGGCGTTGCGATTTTGTCCAACACCTTCAGGCCCGCCTTCGCGATCCGCTCTTGAAGCAGCCCATCAAGAATAGACTTGATGATTTCCTTGCGGTGACCCAGAAACTCTCCTTCCAGAAAGAGATAAGGCACTTCGGACTGGCCCGTAGTCGCATCAAGAACACGCCGCATCCGCGCGGAAAGGGGGTCGTGTCCGGATACGTCGTGCTCATACACCTCGGTTACGCCGATGTTCTTAAGGACTGTGCGCAACATATATGAAGATGCATCATCTTCTGCGTAGAAAAGAGCCAAGGTGTTTTCTTTGACCAGACGTGCGACATCACCGGGGTCCAGCGGTAGCTCGCGTTCCTCAAGCACAATCATCGCCACGTCGTCTTTTTCGCGCAATCCCCCGAAAAGATCGGCGCTCTTTGCCTGCCAAACTTGTGAGGTCGCAGGGCTCATATCGACGAGCGTGACATAGTCGTTTGACGTGTCATAAGCGATGCAAAGGCACCAGAATTCCTCAAGCAAGGCTGTTTCGACATAAGCGCTGTCGGGCAAAGCAACCGCTTGGTGGCCCATGACTTTGTTCACGTCGATATTAATCATCAAGTGGCGTTTTTTGTGTTCGTTGAGGCTTTGCAATTGGCTTTTGAACCACCCTTCGGGGGTTGCCCGTGCGCCAGCGGGTCGGCCCGTATAGCTGCGGAATTCCGCATCGACGTGAAGCTCGCCGTTCGCCGCAAGGTATTGCTGTGCAATCCGGCTCAGATCCTGAGCGGTGCGCACAGTCGACAGCGACTCCGTGTAGGAAACGTCCGTCGCCTGTAGCAGCTTGTCTTCGCTTGCCATATGGTCCCCGAAAATCTCAAAGCTTTCGGCCAGTACGCTAAGCCCGTTCATATTTGGCGTGGCGCGGCGAAACAATTCGTGCCGCTTCTCGCTGGAGATATCCAGGTGGATCGTACTATCAACGTAGCGACAAACGGTGTTGAGGGTCTCTAGCTCTGCTTTGACAGCCTCGCGGGCCGAGAACCGCATCAGACCGCGTGCGCGTAGAGATCCGCTATCGCGGTCCGACATCGCTTCATAAAGCCTGCTTACCGTGGTGACCCACATCTTGCCGTATTTCTCTGGGTGCACGTCCATCATGTGCAAAAGCCCGGTACTTGGATTGCACTTGGCAATTACGGCAAAGTGGCCCCCCGGCAAATCATTGCCATGCGCGATGCCCACTTGAAAGTTGGCGACCAGAATATCGTTCGTGCCGCCAACCCGTTCTAATTCCATAATGCCATCAAGCAACATCTTTTCGTTGGTAGCCTCAGGATCCATGAAATAGGGCGTCACGCGCACCTTGTCGCGCAGGCCCACTTTGTGAATGTAATTGCAAGCGATGTCGTAGAGTTCTCCTAAAGCGATCCCGCTATGGATGACGTAAGAACTCGGGAGATTAACTTTGTGGAATATGTCATTGACTTCACAAGCAAAACCAAGCGCGGTCATGCTGAGTGCCGCTGCAGTGACACTGCAGCAATTGATCGACTGCTGGAAATGCGTGGTGTTGACCTCAACCAGATCTCCAAACAGCGTGACATAAAAAGCCTGACGTGTTTCTTCGGATAAATCGTACCATGCGTTGCGAGACAGATAGGCAAGCGTTACGTCATCCACCGCACGCGCCGTCAGACTGACGGGCAAATCATTGAAGACCAAATGCTCTTCATAAAAATAATTGCCCGCCGCAGCCGTTGCCAGCACGTCTTCTTTCTTGGCCAGCGCCGCCTTGCCTTTCAGCGTCTGAACCAACTCGACCTTGCCCGCAAGCACGACATACGCACCGTTAGCAGGAAGCGTGCTGCCATTTTCAACGGTCACCACTCCGATGCGTTCACGCAAGTCGGCCCGATCCTTGAGGGTCACCGCGTCGGGCAGGGCCTTGAGAACAACTTCCCACTGCGCATCATTCAAAGGCTCGGGTGTGTCAAAAATCATGACGGAACCATCTGTCATTGGAAATATCCTCTCTGCAATTTTTGTGGGTCTTCTAACTAATGTCGACCTGCCAGCCACGGCTGTGCAGAACTGGCATCGCGTTGAACAGCGAGGCCGCCTCGGCGCGTTTTGTCACGTCCTTGAGCGCGTCTTGCACCGTCGACCCACGCGCTTTGTCAATCAATACGCGGGTGCGTTGAATATGAAAATCTGACCACGGTGTAGGCTCTTCGGCGGTATAATCGGCCAAAGCCTGCGCATAGCGTGCCGCCTCATCAAGCTCGTTCGCGTTCAGGCAGGCTTGCATGGCGTTGCGGTAGAACCTGAAATAGTTGTGACCGACGCAGCCCGATGCAAGTAATTCTGCGCCCTTCGCCAGCATCTCATGCCTGCGGCCAGCGTCCTTGGTCGTCAACGCAACCGTGGACATGACCCAAGGCCCGATGAACGTTTCTCCGCCGACGTCACTCAGCTTTTCAAGCGCGCCCTCTGCAAGCTCGGCTGCCTGCGTTTCATTCCCTTGGTAGAATTCGATCCGCGCAAGTGTCTCCTCAAGAAACGGCTCGAACCTCTTGGCACCCAGATTGGCTGCAATTTTCAAACCGGCGTTGATTTCAAAGCGGGCTTCGGCATAACGCGCCATTGATGTGAGGATCCATCCCGCTGTCAGCCGAGATACGATTTCGGGTCTTTGCATGCCCAATTGCTGTGCTAGCTTGGCAGATCGCAGAGCATAGCTTAACGCTTGCTCTGTTTCATTCATGTAGATCTTGACGGTGGCAAGCATGAACAAGTTGGAGCTTTCGACAGCACCAAGCCCGTGCTCTTCGCATAACCGCAGGCAGTTCTCGATAACTTCGTGGGCGGTGAACATGCGGCCCCGCGCATAGGATGCGTCGCCCAGACCGCTTAGTGCCAACGCCTGCCGTTCGGGCAATCCTACGGTTTCCGCATATTCAAGCGATTTTGTATGCTCGCGCTGACATCCATCCAGATCACCCCTCGGGAAATGCAGGCTGCCGCGCAGGTAGTGAATATTGCTAAGTTCCGAAAAAAGCCCCGCATCCTCGGCAATAGCCTGCGCACTATCGAGCACCTGGTAAGCATCGTCTATTTGGTCAAGGATACGCATTGCGGCAACAATGCCAATCTGCGACCGGCATACATCAAGCGGGTTAAGCGCGCAGGATTCCGCTTCTCGGAAGCATTCTATAGACGCTTCACTATCCCCCATTTCACGCAACACATCGCCCTTTACCCGCAAGAGCGCGCCGCGCGTTGCAGTATCGGGTTGGCACGACAGACCCTTTTCAGCAAATTCACGCGCTTCGACCTTTTGGTATCTGTCGCGCGCATGACGCGCCGTCTCAAGAAAGGCTTGTGCCGCCCCAGGATCGCCCGCCGCTGCAAGATGTTGAGCATGCAGCACGAGATCACGATCCCGGTACCAATTGGCTGCAGATTGATGCAATGCGCGCATGTCCTTGCGCAGAATAGTACGCAGAATAGCATCTCTTATAAGAGCATGCGCAAAGAGGTAGCCATCATCGATAGGCTTTATCAGCGCCGCATCAATCAAAGGTCTTTCATCATAGACAGCGACGCCTGCGATCTGTGTGACGACCGGCATCGAAAACCGCTGGCCGAGAATGGCGGCGGCGTGCAGGATTTTCTTGTCTTGGGGCTTCAGACGGTCAAAGCGGGCTTGAATGAGGCTTTGGATCGAACTTGGGATCAACTCATCTAAATCGTTGGCATGCGTCAGCATCTGGACAAGGAACAGCGGGTTGCCTTGTGCCTTCTGAACACATTCTTCGACTATCTGGTTGTTCACCCGAATGGTGATTTGCGCCAAGGCCATGGCATCAGCAGCCTTGAGCGCCTGCAAGGTCATGCGCCGCACACGCGCTGTACTTTCAATCGGCGCTATGTCCATTTGCATCACAGGCCCCTCCATGCGGGACGTGATAAGGACAAGCATCGGGTTACTTTGGCTTTCTTCAACCAGAATGTTGACCATCGCCAACATTTTCTCGTCGGCCCAGTGCATATCCTCGACCACCAACAACTGCGGAGAGAGCGACGAGAAGTGACGCAAGACCCTGCGCATCGTTTCGTGCAACCCATCGTTTCGGGCCGTGTCGCTCATCGCACCCAACATGACCGACATATCTCGGTCCAGTTTGCCGCCCAGGATCACAACCATGAAGAGGGCGGACACTTCGTTCAAAACGTCCTTGCTGACCAGATTTGCAACTGCGGCTGTAATCGCGGAGGGCTGTGCGTTGTCCGTCAAGCCGCACATACTACTGAAAAGCTGGCAAACTGGATTTTCAGCCTCGCCCAGACCAAAGTCGAGAAACAATGCGGAATGCTGTTCAAAACCACGTGCCTCTGATTCAGCCAAAGTCTCTTGTAGTAAACGCGTTTTGCCGATCCCCGCGTCACCACGGATATAAATCGTTTCGCCGGTTTTACGCGAAACGCATATGTCCAGCGCATCCCGGAAAACCGCAACCTCGCGGTCGCGCCCGACCAATCTGTTATGCGCAACAGCCTTGCGAAACCCCTTGAAGCGGTGCGCAAGCACGGGCGCGTCATACCCTTTGACTTCTAACGACACCGGCGCGTCACACTCGATGCTTTGCTGTAAAGACAAAAAGATTTTGTCGTCGACCAGCGTTTCTTTCGCGCCGGCCTGATCTGCCAATCGTGACGCTAAATTGACAGTATCCCCGGTCAGCGTGAAATCCTTGTCTGCGCGTTGCCCGTAGCCGCGCTTGGAAAACAGAACGTTTCCTGCTGCAGCCCCGATATGCACTGTCAATTCACGACCAAACCGGCGCGATATTTCCTCCATCGTCCGGTGCATTTCGATCGTGGCGCGCAACGCGCGTTCCGTGTCGTTCCCATAGGAAACCGGCGCCCCAAAAACCGCCATCACACAGTCGCCTATATGGCGGTCAACCGTTCCGCCCATCCGCACGACAATCTCATTGAAGCGGTCATAAAGGCTGGACAGCACGTCGTGCAGGTCCTCCGTGTCGAGCTCGCGCGACAAAACCGTGTAGCCGCTGAGATCGGCAAATATAGTGGTCACATCGCGACGCTCGGCATCATTTGTGGTGGGCTCGTGGCTGGTTGTCGCCCGCTGAGCTGTGTGGTTAGGGGACGTACCGTCTGCCGCAGCTTTCAAACCGGCAAGGATCTTCTTTCGATGGCCAAGCGAAACGACCCCGATTTCCTTAAGCTCATCCAGAGTTAGATCCTCGATCAGCGTCATGTCGATATCATTTTGTTTAAACGCTTCGACATATTGAGGAAAACCCAGCTCTCGCAAAATATTTTCGAGATCGTCCACTTCAGTCCCCACATATATTCAACCGCAAGTGTTAACCTGTCTGCACGAAATTGAAAGCATTTCCCGACACATTAATGTGCTAAAACACGGAACTTGTGCAGCGCGCCTTTTTGGCCAGCGTGGTTCAAAACAGCTTGTGTTTGCTTTGGCTGTGCCCTCAAGCACGATCCAGTGCTCGGACCGGTGGTGATGTGAGTGAAGGGATATCCTCCATGCCGCCCAACACAATGATCCCGGCCGGCGCATTGAGCGCTGATAATGCGGACTATCGGGTGTTTGCACGGTGCGCCGGTCATTCCTTAAGAGTGTTTAAAAACAATACCTTAGAATTTTTCACCTTACTCTCCTTAAGGTTGTAATCTGGCTTTGTTTCGGTAAATTGGCCCTCACGCGGCCGCCCGCACCCCCTCCGGCTCCTCCCGCAGGCAGGCCAGCCAGGCCCGAAAGGCCCGCCGCCGATGGGCCCGCGCCTCGCGCAGGTACCGCTGGCGCAGACGGTGCGCGCTGCCGCCGGGCTGGGTCTCGTCGTGCTGGGTACGCTGCAGGCGTGCGAACACCCGCGCCGCCTCCCGCATGTCTTTTTGGGTCATCTCTTCTGCCCGCTCGCCAAAGACATGATCTACGAACTCGAGAAGGTTACAGCTGAAATCGGGCGTCTCCGTCGTGCCCGCTTCAAACGTCGCGAGTGCCGTTGCCGCGCGTCCGACACGCACCTCTGCCTCTGCCAGGGCCAACGCGCGCTGCAGGCGGTCGTCCTCCACCAGAAAGGCTGTTGGTGTCAGATCCGGATCGTCGAGGATCACCCGCAGCCAGGCCGCAACGGAGGCGGGGTCTGGCTCGGCTGTGGCACCATGCTTGCGCGCATTCTGCGCCACCGCGGCCTTGCCGGCGGCCGTCTTCGGACCGGTGCTCTTCTGCGCATTAGCGCGGTTGCGCGCGGCAATCTCCTCTCGGCTCATCCCTCGATGACCTCCGCCTCAATCGGCCGGGCGCGTTGCAGCGCGTCATAGTCCCGCATCACCTCGCGCCGCCGGCGCTCGAGGTCCGGCAATTTATTCTCATGTTTTCGAACTTCATCCTGGTGGGTGCGGTAAGCCGCGCCCATCACCTCAACCACATCGAGCCCCATGTCTTCGATGTCGGAGCAGGCCGCCTGAAAGATATCAGGGTCCAGCGACACGGCATTTCTTGCGAGGGCCTGACCGTCTTCTTTTGCTGCCTCTTCGTCAAATTCAAAAGGCCATTCCCAATCGTCATCGGTTCCGCCGGCTGCCTCATGTTTTTCCCTGGCCTCATCGAGGTCCGCCTCATAGGCCGCCCGTTCACGCGCGACAACGGCCTCGATCACACGCTTTTTTATGATCGTGCGCAGCCCCGCATCCCTCATACGGCGGTGCTGCAGGAGTTCCCACTCAATGGCGATGAGGTTTTCAGCGATGACGCCCTCGTAGGGGGTGATGGGCAGCAGCGATTGCATCATGCCCGTGCGAAACCCCTCAAAGGACCCTCGATCCTCCCCAATGATGGGGGCACGGTCGGGCAGCAGATCTGCGAAGCTTTGCAGGTCGAAGCGGGCGGGGTCGGGCGGCGTCAGGTAGTTTGGCATGGCAGAGCACTTTCGGTTCTGTGGCGCCGGATGCTCCCAAGTTCGACGCGGTTTCAGGAGGCAACATACCACATGTAGTGGATCGAGTCGATAGTACCCACAGGCTGTGGCGTGTTTCCGGGGGGAGGGCGCGTTATCGGATGGCATAAACAGACCCGCTAAGAAGGTCGTGGCAAGCCGTGACGGATGAATATCGCGGGGCGGCGACAGCACACCATAAGGCGGGAGGTTTCAGGTCTTCGTTTTTGGCTGCCAGGTGCTGAGCCCCAGTTCAATCAGCTCCGCGATTTCGACGAGCCCGGGCTGCCTGCCGTCCCGCGCGATCTCCAGCTGCATCGCGAGGTAGCTGACCGGGAAATCCCGGCGGTACCTGTTGAGCAGCATGCCGCGGGGACCCAGGGAGCCGTGTTCTCCGATCCGGAGCAGCTCTTCGAGTTCGGCCAGCCGTTTCGCACGTTGCTTGCGGCGCGGTGTGACGGCCCGGGCTGACGTCCTGCTGAGGAAACGTGTTACCGGAAGGTCCTGCATTGAGGGGTGATGTGTCATTTTCAATCCTTTCGTTGCCGTTTAAGGCCGCATCCTGTTGACAGAGCCACCTTGCCGGACTGCGGCAGGTTGGCGGGAGCCTGTGCTCCACTCTTGATGCTGGTTCAATCATTACCCCATTTGTCGGAAGCCCGCAAGTTTCTGAAAGAGAGAACTTTCTGAACAGTATCTGATGCGGCATGACGATGAACCTGTGTAAGCACCGGGCAGTCGCAGCGTGCTTCCCGGAGAGTTTAAGCTGTGAGACGTATCACAAAAAGGGGACCGGAATTTTTAAGCGCATTGCCTTTCCCGGCATTGCCCCTCACGTGCAGAATTTTCCTGAATGAGCATTTTGAGAGGCGGGGATGACAGATCTGAGCAGACACGGGCGCAGGCAGAATGGCGCAGAAACACGCAGGTATTGCCACACGCTCCAAAGTAAATGAGGCTGGATTGTACAAATTGCACATACAAAAAAGGCGCAGCATATGAAAAAAATTAGAACTGGCTTAGTAGCCATCGCCGTTCTCTTCTTCGTTGGCGCTGCCTCAGCGCAGTCGATGCTCGCAGTTCAACGCGGGGAGACAATAGTTCAGACGTATTGCTCACAATGTCACGCAGTTGGGAAAACCGGCTCCAGCCCTTTGTCTGCTGCTCCCCCGTTACGAGATCTCCATAAGCGTTATCCAGTTCGAACATCTTGAAGAAGCTTTCGCTGAAGGCATTTACACCGGACACCCGGAGATGCCGCGGTTCGAATTTGAGCCTGATCAAATCAATGACTTGATCGCGTTTCTAAAGTCGTTGGAATAACATCGCCACCAGTCGTGTAAGGTCCCCTGAAAGGAAAATTGAAATGGTAACCATTCGAGCAATGATTTTGGCACTCGCCGCAACGGGTGCCGCCTCAGCACAAGAGATAGATGTTGAGGCCGGCAAAAACCTTTTCCTCAACTCTTGCTGGCAGTGCCACGGGCTGGATGCGAAAGGGTTTGGACCGATGGCTGAGATGCTTGCCATCGAAACGCCCGATCTGACCGAGCTTTCGAAACGAAATGGCGGTGTGTTTCCAACAGAGGCTGTCGCCATGCAAATCGATGGCCGATCTCCTGTGCTGGCGCACGGTGGCGAAATGCCGATCTTTGGGCCATCACTCGAGTCCGACCAAAACGTGGCACTGCGCATGAAAAGCGGCCAGCAACTGATGACCGGTGTGCCGCTGGCAAATGTGATCGTTTACCTGGAGTCCTTGCAGACAGAATAGCTGTGGCGGTTGTAAAATCGTTAGACTGGCTTTCTCGCTATGGTTTTCACATCGTGTCTGGTTCCATCTTCGGGCCGCTTCCATAGGTAAACCCAGAATGCATGCGCTATTCTTCGAAGTCCGCCCCAAACCCGGTCATCTCGACCATTATTTCGACCATGTGGAGCGGTTGCGCCCGGTGCTTGCGCAGCACAAGGGCTTACGATTTCTCGACCGCTTTTCAGCGCCCAGCGATTCTGATTTGCTGCTGTCACATCAGATTTGGGACAGTGAAGATGCGATTATTGCCTGGCGCAAAGATGCGACGCACCGTCGTTCGCAATCTGCAGGGCGACAGGTCCATTTTACTGACTACAGGATCCGCGTGGGCGCGCGGGTTCTGCATTGGACCGCCGGGGCCCAAGTGAAGCCTGCACCGCTTGTCGCAGCATCCGATGTGTCGCATATTTTGGCACTCTACAGCAACCAGCCAGTCAAAGCGCCCGCGTTTGGCGCTTTCGAAAGCGTCAATAATAAAGGTAGGTTTATCTCACTGGTAACAACAGATGGCTATACCGCAGCGCAAGCTTTGCTGAATAATAATCTTGGCGCGCCCGGTCTGGAAGAAGGTGCAATTTATCGCATTCGCCGCGATTACGGCCAGTTCGATCGTGCGCAAGCGCCAACATAGCAGCATAAATGTTGGAATTGCTTTGCTGTGTAAAATCACGCGAGACCAATGGGCACGACGACGTCCACCTTCAAATCCCACTTTTCCTTCACCATAGGAAAGCGAGTTAACTCGGTTCGACACCGCTTTAGCTCGTCGCAACCACTGAGGCTGCTGCCGCGGCCTATTGCGCGTACGGCCCGCCTTGACCGAGCAAACACCCCGTGCAAGTTTCCTCAATCATCAAAGTCTGAAACACATATCGGTCCGGACACCTGCCCGAAAGGATTGAAATGACCCCTCAAACCGTCCCCGCTGCAACCTTTCATACCCGGGTCCGCAACGAGAGCCTTGGCGGCTCTAATCCGTTTGAATGGAAGAACTTGACTACCGATGACGTGTTCAGCGGAAAGCGGATTGTGCTTTTCGCCCTGCCGGGCGCGTTTACGCCGGCTTGCTAGGAAAGCCATCTACCAGGCTATGAACGACACTATGACGCGTTCCGTGCCCTCGGCATCGACGAAGTTATTTGTTTGTCGGTCAACGATGCCTTCGTGATGTTCCAGTGGGCGCTGTCTCGCAAAATCGAGAAGGTCCAAATGTTGCCGGATGGCAATGGCGAGTTCACCCGCAAAATGGGCATGCTTGTCGAGCGCACAAGCAATGGCATGGGACTGAGAAGCTGGCGTTATTCGATGCTTGTCGACGACCAAAAGATTGAAAAGCTCTTTATCGAGCCGGACCTCAAAGACAATCCGCCCGGCGTTCCATTGGAGGTTTCGGGAGCTGAAACAATGCTCTCCTACTTGCGCACTTTCTGAGAATAGGCGGCTCGTCGACGTTTTAAAAAAGACCTTAGCCCTGACCAAGCAGACTGGGGGAGGAAAGCTGCAAAACGGGCTAAATGCCTCATCGAATTCGCGTTGAGCAATGCTCGCTTACCGAGGCTGGTTTCAGGCTACAGATGGTTTTGTACAACCGCAGGAGACGACTATGACTGAGACCAGTATTGCACAGACGAGCTTGTTTTGGTTGCGATTGATATTGCGAAGGCGCGTCATGAAGTTTTGATTGCTATTCCGGGTAAGACGCGACGCCGTAGTTTGACTGTTCTCAACCAACTAGACGACTTCAACCGCTTGATCGCTCTTACCGGTTATGGCCGTCTCGTGCGTGTGGCGTTTGAAGCCACGGGCAATTACTATCGTGCTTTGGCTTATCGTCTGGCCGCGCTGGTTTTGAGATGAAGTTGGTGTCTTCGGTGGCATTGGCCGCACGCGTGAAGCGCTGAACAACAGCTGGGACAAGAACGATCCGAAGGATGCTCAGGTCATCTTGCACATGATGGAGATCGGGAACACAGTTCTACCACGATCCATCGTGAGGGACGAATGACTGCAAGAGCTTCCAAGACCATGACATCGTTCGAGCTCGAAGACCGAGCTGTGGCACCGCATCTGACGCATTATCTGCCCTGTATTGTCTGAGGCGACCGCTTTCACCGCAGTTCCTGTGGAGATTGGTTCTTTGCTTTTCTGGAACGTTACCGTCACCGCACTTGATCTCAGCGATGGATAGGATGCGTTCATCGCTGAGCTTGGAATGTTGTCGGGCGCAAAGTCGCAAAAGAACGTTTGCTTACGGATATCTATCGAGACTGCCGAGACTCTGTAGGCTTGCCTGTCGGCCGGGTTGAGACGCTGTTGGTATGTTCCGCTTGGTTCTTGGTGAAGGGCGCGGCCTGATCGCACAGCGCAGTCAGATCGAAGCCCGCGCGGTGAACTGCTCAAGGACCTCCTGACTATCAGCTGCTGACTTCTATCCCAGGGATAGGCCCAATCAACGCACTGACCATCTTGGCTGAGGCTGGCGACCTGCGCCGTTTCAATCATCACCGACAGTTTTTGAAGTTTTGCGGCATGGACCTCGCGACGATCCAGTCAGGTACATTCCGTGGCCAGACAAAGCTATCAAAATATGGCAACGCCCGCTTGCGACGTACCCTCTGGATGGCCGGACAAGTCGCTATTCTTCAAAAGACGAACAGCTTCCGTGACAAGTTCGAGCGTTATATCGCCAAGGACCGTCACAACTCCCATTTGCGCCGCAAGGCGTATACCGCAATCGCTGCAAAAATGGCCCGAACCGTTCACGGGATCATTAAGCATGGCGAACCATATCGTCCCTTCTTTGAGGGATGATCGACAGCAGTAGGACCTTTCTCTGTAAGGGCCGTAGAGGCAAGCATCTCGACCTCGTAGATAATGTTTAGGCCTTCTGCTCAGCGACCGAAGATCTCGTCTTAAGGACGGTGAGAGCCGCAAAAGCGTACTCTGTGTTTGTTATGGGAGAGACAGTTCGTTGACCAAAATGCCGAACTGAGACATCATGAGAACGTGCTGGGATACCTCGACACGACAAAGACCTGATGCCAAATCAGCCAATCATTCCGCGCATAGGACGTTGTCAGAGCGAATGTAGGCTGGAACACCACGAAGGATAAACAGGTCCGTCAGAGCGTCGATGACTCTTTCGAGTTCAGCTTCCGCTTCACCGGATCGCCAGACATTCCCGACTATGTTCATCCAGAATGTTCAGCGTTCGTGAAGACCTGCATCATCTGTGACGATGTTGAACGAAGTCATACGACCAGACGTGATTGCGATATCGGGACGAAGCCGGACGCATGAACCATCGTTCAGCCAGAGCCGTGCTTTCTTCGGTTGTTTCATTGGTACTTTAAGCCTTTCGCGTCGCCACAGACTTCGACACGTTTGTCATTCACTTGCCAACCAGCGCCGCGCAGCAGTGCAGCGACCCGCCGATAGCCATACCGACCATACTGACGTGTCAACTCGATCATAGCAGCAACCAGACGCTCATCGTCAACGCGCCCTGAGGCAACCGACGCTGTGTGGATCGGTGTTGGCCGAGGACACGGCAAAGCGGCGCTCAGAAACCTTCACTAGCTGCGAATCAGGTCGATGCAAGCTCGCCGACGCGAAGGGCTCAGAAGTTTCCCCGTGCGGCTCCTCAAGATCAACTTGTACAATGTCAGATCAGAAACGGCACGGCGAAGACGCTCGTTCTCTTTCTGAAGCCGCTTCAGTTCCTTGAGCTGTTCTGTGCCCATTCCGCCGTACTTTTTCTTCCAGCGATAATAGGTTTATTCAGTCACGCTGATCTGACGGATAGCATCAATCCGGGGCATGTCTTGCCCCATCAGAACTTTAACCTGCCGTAACTTCACGACAATCTCTTCGGGCTTGGATCTCTTAATGGCCATATATGGTCCTCCACTTTCCTAAATATAGGGGCGGACCACTTAAAGGGGGAGGCTCAAATTCCGCATTGCTGAAATTCAGGCCAATCCAATAGCTGGGCATTTACTGGGATTTATCACTCCTGATCAGCTGGTTTATCCGCCGAAACGCAGTCGCCTAACAAGTATTGGACCACATTCCGCTCAAAAAAACGGGGCCTCACGACATTTCAAACTGCGACGTATTGCTTATCAGGTTTGGTCTTCTTCACGCTCCCGGCGTAGGGCGTATCCGGCCGCTAAAAAGCATTTGCGCACCAATGCCGCTTCAATCCGTTCGTCTTTCGAACCCTGAAACGCGTCCAGTGCCGCTTGGCAAATGATATTGATGAGCTTTGGATTGCCGTCCGAATATTTGGCGATGATATCCAACGCCTCGTCACTGAACATGACGGACTGGTAATTGGCACATGCCAACCGGTGCAAGATGTAGTCTTTGGTGTCGTCGCCGCTCATGTTTTCAAGTCGGATGGACGGACCTATCAATCCCGAAAAGCGAGATTGCAGCCTTTCGGGTAGATCCACGTCGCCGCAAATTACAACTTTAAAGAGAAGATCGTCCATGCGGCCTGTAATACCTGCGGCATTGAATATCCCGGCCAAGTCATCATCCTTGAAGGCGCTCACGTTATCTATCAACAGCGTTGGAAGGCCATGATCCTTGCGCGCCGATGTAAAACTGGCCCGCAAAACGGATACCGGCGTGTCTTTCGTCTGGGTCTCGGGCGCT
Source organism: uncultured Alphaproteobacteria bacterium (assembly GCA_963796445.1). GTDB lineage: Bacteria > Pseudomonadota > Alphaproteobacteria > Rhodobacterales > Rhodobacteraceae > Roseobacter. The sequence continues at coordinate 349,838 of CAWCLQ010000013.1, forward strand.
GCACCAAAGGCGGTCAAAACCGTGTTATATGGAAACACACCCAGTCGGGACGGGTCATCAAGGTAGCCAATCAGGTAATTGGTCGAGAGTTCATCACGAACGCGACGCAAGATAATCGATTTACCAGCGCCCGCGTTCCCGATGAGCAACGTAACGGGAATTTTGCTTTGTATTGAAAAACCTAACTGCTCTGCGGCTAGGCAGTGCACCTCGCTCCAGAAGTCATATGCTTGCTCGGTTGCGGCAAATGGTGCGTCGCATGCACCCACATTTATATCGGCAACAGAGCCGGTCATAGCACCCCCTCGGTGTGACAGTAGCTTTTCATGGAAGTGGCGTGACGTAGCAAGAAAGCCTAAGTCCTCAATAACTTTAAACTGGGTATGAATAGTGGCGGATCACCTGCCAAACCGACTGATTTACGGACGCCATTTCCTCCAGAGAGGTTTGGATGCCTTCAAGGGCCTGCTTGTCCAGCGGGGCCATTTCGCCCACTTTTATACGGTTTTTCCGATCTGCAACACGCATTTGAATGGTAGAGAGATCACCGCTTTTATTATCAAATGAATAGATGCAGTGATTGTACTTGTTTCGTAGACCTGACAGCTGTTGCACTTTGCGGGTCACATCCAAAACAGCGTCCCTTTCATCCTGCGGCACGCGGTCAAGTTTTGACAGCCTTTGGACAAGATCGATACGTGCACGGGTCGTATTCAGCGTAAGAAATGTGACAATCGCGGTTTCTTTGTCCGTGCGTGAAAGCCCCGCGATCAGGTGGATCAGCAGGCTCTCGGTGTTTGTCCAACTGTAATTCAGGCGACCCAAAAGCAATAGAAATTCGTCAAATGGGTTCTGGACGCTGGCGTCGGCCGGATTCCGTTCTGTCTCAATCTGCGATTCCAAAATCAAAGCCCCCATGCGTCATTTCAATGACTGATGCGAAAGGAATTTATTGCTAGCGCTGGTCCGGTTGTCGACGCCCAGCTTGCCAAAAATATTATGAACATGCAGCTTCACCGTATGAACAGACAGTCCCAGTTCTCTTGCAATCGTCAGGTTCCGATCCCCTCTGGAAAGCAATTCGATGATTTGCTTTTCACGGGACGTAAGCCTGTCTATTTCCGGGCAGGGCTGCGGTTTGGTTTGTTGCAAAACTTGCTCTGCAGTGCCGTTCGTCAGAGATTTCTGGCACGGCTGTCTGCGTTCAGTAGCAATACCCATGTCTAAAATTTCTGATGGAATGAAATTTTCGCCCATTACCAGAAGCCTGAGCGTGACCAGCCATGCGTCGATTGCAAGGTTCATCGGCAAAAGACGCAAAGGTGTGTGGGATTTGCTGTCGCGGCTTATCAAAAGCAGTTTCCGGGCCTGCTCGGTAGTACGATATGCAAGTACCGCACCGACCTCATCGGCGAGCAGCACAAGTGCGGAATTTACCTCGGATAAGTCTATCGCTGAAGTTTCGTCTATAATGACCATTGCAACAGAAGACCGGATCAGAGGGTCCAGATGGCGTATCTCAGCGAGTTCTGTGAGATGAACAATGTCTGTATCGCCAAATTCCGATGCCACAAGGTCAAGCAGGCGGTCAGAAAATACAAGTCCGCTGCCTACGAAGACAAAAACGGGTCGTGACGGTTGCGTTGTTTCGCGTGAAGCCAGGTCGCTTGCCAACAGATCATGTCGCAGCGTGTCCGATCGATAACTCACAATATCCCCCCCAGTACTAAAAAATAAACAATGTCGATTTGTTACCGCTTATACAGGCTCACAGAGATGATTTTGAGCAGTTTTAACGATACGGGCTTTTCAAATAGAGTTCTTCTAACGCCTAAAATGTTAACATGTATTAGCGTTTCTGAGCAAGTTTTCTATCAGGTCTAGCCCTAAAATAGATCACTTTGGCCTATCCTAAGGTATAGGTTTTCATGAAATTTTAACTTTCTTCGGTAGGCTTAACCTAATGGTTTAGTAAGAATCAGCCGATTCGCCTTTTTTGCGGCTGGCCTAAATCAAAACAGTTGATCTGTTGATAGCCACTTTCAGGAATAATCAAAAAAAACAATTTCTTGAGCAGCATTAGTCTTTGGGTTGATTGTTTTGCATTCGACTTAGACGCAGGCTGTGCGTGCATTCGTCTTTGAGTGCGGCCTAAATTACTAAATTGTCGTTTCAAGTGACCGAAACCGCTTTCCCGTTTTTCGGGGAAAAGGCAGCCCAATTTCAGGGTTTTTGCCAAGTGTCTCGGCTGGTTTAAAAAAGGGGGGATATTGCCAAGCACACATGCGCGAGCATGACGGGCACAATGAGCACACGTCTCATGACAGCGGCCCAGAACATCCAAAAATTTTAACGTAACGCGCTCGGGGCTGGCCGCTTTGGAATGACTGGTGGCGTCATCGAGCATCGGTAAAAGGAATAAACTTATGTCTAGAAATGAACGTGGACATACAAATAACATCGGCAATCGGCGAAGTCGAAATTGAAAGCGCCGACATTGATATCGATGCGGACATCAAGGTCAAGGAAGCTGAAATTGAACTTGACCAGCAAAAGCAACAGCAGGATCAGGACCAGACGACTGACGTTGACCAAGGACAGAAGCAGAAGACGGATGTAGAGTCCGATCAGAAGCAGAAGCAAGGTCAGGATCAGGGTCAGCAACAGCAGACCAGCTCCAGCTCTTCACAGAAAAACGGTGGCGATGACAGCAACGATCAACACCAACCAAGTAAATATTGATTTTGGCGAAGGTGAGTGGATTCCGCGCGACGATGATGTTGTAGACATTGATGTCACAGACGGGTCCGTGGACAACGTGATCACCGCCGGCAACGATGTCGCGATCGATATGATCCGGGTGATGACGTCAACTTCGGGGACATTCTCGACGATGCGCTTAATGGTGCCGGAAATGACACGGGCATTGTCAACATCCAAGAGATGAATCTCGTCGATAACGACCAACTTGGCGAAGCGATCGTTGACAACTCTGGCGATTTCAGCAATTCTGGTAAGTGCGAGCGGCGGCACAGCTTCAGCCGAAGAAGGCATCAATGCTAAAACCAACAAGCGGTGAAGGCGGCAGCAATGCTTCGGCCGATGGTGGCGATGCACATGGCGGCGTAGCCATGGGCGGCATGTCCATGGCCAAAGGCGGCGACAGCGGTGACAATGGAGATACCGATTGCACGAGGCGGCGACAGTGGTGACAGCGGCGATGCCGGATGCGATCGGCCTTGGACTGGGTTTTGGTCTGACGAGTAACACAAAGCGACACCGATGGTGGCAGCACGTGGCGAAGCTGACAGCGCAAGTGGCGATACCACTGGCAACGCTGACAGCGCCAATGCCAGCCGATGGTACTGGTGGCGAAAGCGGCAAGACTCTGATGCTGAAAGGCGCCAATGACCAGCGACGCCGATTCTGCAGCGGAAGGTAACGCTGATGGTGGCAAAGGCTACGGTGGCGACGGCGGCGACGGATCGGTGGGCGACGGCGGCGATGGCGGCGACGGCGACGGCGGCAAAGGCGGCGGCGGTGACGGTGGCGACGGCGGTATAGCGACCGGCGGTGAACACCGGCGGTGACGGTGGCGACGGCGGTAGTGGCTACGGCGGCGCCGGCGGCGGCGGCACTGGTGGTGATGGTGGCGATGGCGACGGCGGAAAATCCTATACAGGTGACGGCGGTGCCGGCGGCGAAGCAACCGGTGGCACCGGCGACGGCGGCAAAGGATCCGGCGGTGACGGCGGTGACGGCGGTGACGGTAACGGTGGCTATAGTGAAACCGGAGACGGCGGCTACGGCGGTGAAGCGACCGGCGGCGACGGCGACGGCGGCAAAGGCAACGGTGGCGACGGCGGCTACGGCGGTGAAGGTCTCGGTGCCGAAGGAACTGGAGGTGACGGCACTGGCGGTGACGGCGGTGACGGCGCACGCGGTGACGGCGGTGATGGCGGCGAAAACAGCGCCAATGCCAGCAGCGACAACGACGGCAATAGCGACAATGACGCTGATACCAATAACTCTGGTAGCAGCGACAATGACGCTGATACCAATAATACCGGTAGCAGCAACAATGACGCTAACACCGACAACGACGGTAGCACTGATAACGATGCAGACACCGATAATAACGGTAACACTGATAACGATGCAAATACCGACAACGATGCCAGCAGCGACAATGATGCGACAGCCACAAGCGGTGACGCCAATTCGGGTAACGGTGGCGACGGTGCATCACCCGATGGAGACGGTGGTGCTGGTGGCAACCGCGCCGACGCCACATCAGGTGATCCAACAGCCGATACCGGTGGCCCGTCCGATGCTGGTGGCGCTGCAGATGCTGCTGGTGCAGCAATGGCTGACGGTGATGCTGGTGCTGCCGGCGACGGAAGTGGCGCCGGTGACGCTGGTGCTGCCGGTGACGGAAGCGGAAGAGGTGATGCTGGTGCCGATGGCGACGGAAGCGGAAGCGGTGACGCCGGTGCTGATGGCGACGGAAGCGGAAGCGGTACGGCTAATGCCAGCGGCGACGCAGGTGCCGGTAGCGGCGGCAACGGTGGCAACGGCGCGCAAGGCGCCACAGGAACTGGTGCCATGGGCACTGGCGGTGCTGGTCTCGGCGGAGCCGGTGCAGTAGGTGCCGAAGGTACCGGTGGCAGCGGCGACGGCGCATCTGGCAATGCCGGTGACGGTGCCGCAGCGACCGGAGCCGAAGGTGGTTCCGGTGACGGTGCCGAAGGCGCTGTCGGTGCCACTGGTACGGGCGGCAGTGGTGACGGTGCAGCTGGCAACGCCGGTGACGGAGCTGCAGCCCATGGGGCCGAAGGTGGCTCCGGTGACGGCGGCGACGGTGCCGTAGGCCAAGCAGCAGCAGGTGGTAGAGGTGACGGTGCTGTTGGCGCGACAGGTGCTGAAGGTACAGCCACGGGTACTGCAGAAGGCGGCGCCATGGGCGACGGCGGCACAGGTGGCTCGGGCGACGGTGGCGCTGGCGCTATGGGCGACGGCGGCGATGGTGCAGCCGGTGCCATGGGCGACGGTGGCGATGCGACCGGCAGCTGGCGATTCCGGAAACGACGTCGACGGAACTCCGGGGCGATGTCGGGTACAGGAGATGGCGGGCTTGTCGACATCTTCTCAGACTCCGATACCGATGGCTCGGCCAAAGCCTGGCGGAAGCGATCTCCGGTTACGGTGGAGAAGCTTCTGGCGATCAGGCGGCAACAATCGAATGCTGGCAACAACACCGGTGGCACAAACTCTGCGACATCAGGCGAAACTGGAGCAGGCGGTGCTGCAAACGCGGTCGGTGGCGCTTCGGGAGATGCCATGGGTGGCATGTCCGAAGGGGGTGCTGCTAGTACATGGCGACGTCATAGGCGGCATGCGGTGGTACAGCCACCAATGGTGCCGGCGGTGCAGCTGACAACGGTGTTTGGGGCTCAAACAACGGTGACGACGGTTATGTAACCGGTGAATCCTACGCTTCGGCTGCAGCGGCTGTTGAAACCATGGCGTTCAACCAAAGCATCGTCATGGGCGCTAATGTCCTGGGGAACTCGGTCGATATGACCGTTGTCGGGGGCTCCATGAGCTCCAACTACGTCGGTGATGACAACGACGCATAGGACTGAATTTCAGGGGCCGGTCCGCCGGCCCCTGAAACACTTGAAATGAAAAGAAAGACGAAGTCCGAGTAACAACTCAAAGGCACCGTGCAAATGAGCCTCGATAGAACATCAGAATCCATCGCCCACTTTTCCGGTTTGTTCGAAAAGACCCTTGAAGAGGCAAGGCTGCGACAGGAATACACTGAGTTTAAGGCAATTCAGCAAAAAGAAGCGGACGACGCTGAATATGCATTTGCAGCCCCGAATATCAAAACAAAGCTTGATGCGGGTGACTACGATCCCGATGTCCGGTATGTGCCAAAAGCGCCACCAGCTGATGCCGGCGCTGCGCAATTGGCTCCAGCGGCCCCTGCCGCAAACACGATCGATCTGACGCCTGGGTACGTGCCGCCGGCCTTTACCCAAGGCCCCGAAGACGGCGGTGATAGCGCCGGTCCGGCACAAGATACGGTCTATCTGCCCTTTGTCCCCATTCCTGCATCCGTAGCCACGATCACACTTCAATCGATCACGCTGCAAGATGACGATATTTTCGGAGATGTGGATAACGCTGGCTTTGTACCTGTTGAACTCTTCCACGCCTTGCTGACCTCGGTCGTCCAGATAGCCGAGGTTATGGCGCCTTGGTCCAGTGATACGCTCGCGCAGGATATCCTGTCTGACCCGAATGCTGTTCACGCTTTCCGCGCCGAGCTTGAAGTGGTCAAAACCAGCACCGACCTGCCATCGACGGTTTGGATTGCGAGCGATGAAGCAGTTCACAACATACACGTCAATGGCACGGTCGTTGATGAAAGCCCCGAGTACGAAAGCCTGCTGCCCACCTTCATCGCGGCAAAACGGGAAGGGCAGGCGGATGAGGCGTCTGATCAAGAGACCCTTGCCGGAGACGCCAAGGGCGAAACCGGACTGTTCGATGATTTAGGTGGTCTTGTTTCATCGTTTGCGATGTCCGGCCACAACGTCACCAGCGGGGCCAACGAGGCGCATAACGTCGTGGACCTGCAGACCAGCTGGATCGATGCGGCGGTAATCGCGGTCAAGGGCGACTATGTCAGCTTGAATGCTGTGTCTCAGATCAACATATTGTCAGACCACAACTACGTTAACGGTCATCGCCAGGATGACGCGAATGCGGAATCCAAAGCCTACAACATCGCGAGCGTTGTCGAGAAAGAGGATGAAATTGCGCCCACCAGCTCTTCTGAGCTGCCTTTGGTCTGGAACACGGTTTACTATGAGGGCGATGTCACTGTCACTAATGTGGTCAAGCAGCACACATTCGTGACCGACAACGACCAGATGCAACTTACATTCACTGCAAATTCTACTGCGCTCGTCATGGGCGAGAACCAGACATTCAACGTCGCTGAGCTTGGCGAATTCGGCATGGGCTATGATCTGATCTTCGTCGGGGGATCAATGACGTCGGTCAATGTGGTCAATCAAACCAACGTTCTGTTGGATGACGACTACTTCTCGGGCGCAGGCCTCAATCAAGCTGCGATTTCCGATGGAGACAACCTGCTGCACAACAAAGCCGAGATCATCAAGCAGGGTAAAGACAAACAAGTCGAGATGCAGAAGGAATTCAAGGACGCCCTGAAAGAACTAAAGAAGGCTGAAGGCGACCTGATGAAAGCCGTCGCCAAAAGCAGTGCTTTTGAGGGGATCGAGGCGCTTAGGGTGCTGCAGATAGACGGTAATCTGACGCAGATGAATATCGTGGATCAGGTCAACTATATGGGCGATCAGGATCAGGTGCAGATGGCCAAGGACGCGCTGATGTCGGCGATCGACAATGTGCCGGTCAGTATCACTACAGGATCCAATCTTTTATCCAATCACGCCCGGATCGAAGATATCGGCTACGATTCAGACATCATGACTGGCGGCGACTATTACAACGAAGCCCTGTTGTACCAAGCGGAATTGATCGACACGGATGCAGACCCCTTGGGCGTGAACATCAATGCATTGGCGAACGAGGCCGTTGCCTTTCTGGTGGACGACATCATCGCCACCACGATGTCCGAGCGGCTGGCAGAAGCCGGTTTTACAGACGATGCGCATACAGGTGGGCACACATTCGACGTGATGCAGGCCATGACCGCATAAGCTTAATGAATAACGAGGTTTCAAGTGAAAGATACGGCGGACTACGACGATGGCGGGCAGACTGAAAAAATTGATCCTTTGCTGTTACGGCAACGCGACCGCGTAACCGGAACCGAAGCCCCGCGGCTGCGCAAGACCAAACCGCGCTTGAGCGTCACAATCGATGCCGAGACTGCGGAACCCATCCCCGCAGGTGGCGCCGGTGCGCCCCCAGGCAATTCGGGAGGCGGTGGTGGTGGCGGCAATGGTGGGAAATTCCACAAACGCATCGAACCGAATGACTTTGCCAAGAGCTTGAAAGACGGCAAGGCGGCGGTGCGCCGCAACCTTGGGGTCGTGATGGTGCTGACCTGCGCCACGAACATCCTGATCCTTGCGATTCCGGTCTATCTTTTCCAAATCTCTGATCGTGTTCTAACCAGCCGGTCGACAGACACACTGATAATGCTCACTTTGGTGATTGCTGGCGCGGTCATCATGCAAGCCGTGTTTGATGCGATCAGGCGTTTCATTCTAATGCGCACAGCCGTGGAAGTGGCGGCAAAACTTGGTGCGCCCATTCTCAGTGCTGCTGCTGCAGCCTCGTTAAACGGCACAGGCCGAGAGTATCAGACATTGGGTGATCTACAGCAGCTACGCGGGTTTGTGGTGTCTGGCACGCTGATTTCATTCCTGGACGTGCCCTTTGCGCCGCTCTTTATCCTCGCAATTTTTCTGGTGCACCCGGATTTGGGTATGATCGTTATTGTGACGTCCATTTTGCTCTTCGTCATCGCGTTCATAAACCAAAGGGCGACGGAAAAGCCGTTTGCACAGGCAAGCCTTGCGCAGTCGAAAGCGAACGTGCATCTCAATTCCATGTCGCGCAACAGCCAGATTATTAACGCGCTGGCGATGATCCCCGAGGCGGTGACGCTTTGGGGTAAGGACACCGCAGCCTCACTCACCGCACAAGTCAGGGCACAAGACCGCAACATCATCTCAGCCGCCTTTTCCCGGGCGATCAGATTGCTGACCCAAGTGGGGATGTTGGGGTGGGGCGCATTTCTGGCCATTCAGGGCGAGATCACAGGTGGCATGGTTATTGCCGCGTCGATCATCGCGGGCCGGGCCTTGGCTCCGATCGAAGGGGCCATCGAAGGCTGGAACGGTTTTGTCGTGTCGCGCGGTGCCTACGGTCGCATCGTGGCGCTGCTGCAAGGGTCACGCCTGCAATTCGAAAAGCTGCGCCTGCCGCGTCCCGAGGGGCGTCTGGATGTTGAAAGGCTGCTCTATGTCCCCGCGGGGACCAAGCAGGTTGTTCTGAACGGGCTAAGCTTTCACCTTAATCCGGGGGAAACGCTGGCCGTGATCGGCAATTCCGGTGCAGGGAAAACAACACTGGGTAAGATGCTTGTGGGATCGATCTTGCCGACGTCCGGGAACGTCCGACTAGACCTGATGGACCTGCGAAATTGGGATCCTCGGCAGTTTGGTGAAAACATAGGCTATCTGCCTCAGGACGTTCAACTTTTCCCCGGATCGATCAAGGACAATATCGGCCGTATGCGTCAGGATGCAACAGACGCTGAGATTTTCGAAGCGGCCAAGCTTGCCGACGTGCACGAGATGATTTCATCCCTGCCGCAAGGCTATGAGACGACGGTGGCCGCGGACGGCGCCCCGCTATCTGGCGGTCAAAAACAACGCGTCGCTCTGGCACGTGCGTTTTATGGCAATCCGCGTCTGGTGGTCTTGGACGAACCCAACTCGAACCTTGATACCGCTGGTGACAAGGCACTTGCCCGCGCGGTTGAACACGCCCGGCAACACCGTATTACGGTCGTCGTGATTACGCAAAAGCCCGCGCTTTTGGATGTCGTCGACAAGGTGATGTTGCTGACGGACGGGACCATCGCGCTGTTTGGCGCGCGTGACGCGGTCATGCAGCGCATCCGAGAAGATGCGCAAAACCGGCAACAACCGCCAAAACCAATAGGGGAGTGATCGGGCATGTCGAACGAAAGCACAGAACTTGCGGTTGTCGAATGGCACGACGAGGTGCCCAGATCGATTGTCGGTCATACGATTATCGGGATATTGCTGATGTTGCTTACCTTTGGTGGCTTTAGCCTTTGGGCATTTCGTGCGCCATTGGCCGCTGCTGTGATTGCGCAGGGCAGTTTCGTGGCAACCGGTCAGAACAAGATCGTCCAGCACTTGGAAGGTGGCGTGATCGAAGAGATTTTTGTCAACGAAGGGGACACCGTGCGCGAAGGCGACGTGTTATTGCGGTTGGACCAAACCGCATCACTGGCGAATAAACGCGAATTGGCCACCCGAAAAGCGCGCCTTGAGGCGACTGCAATCCGTCTTTTGGCCGAATATCGCGGACTTGAGAAACTTGTTTTTCCCGGTCATCTGATTGAAGAGGCACAAGCCAACCCTGAAATTGCTGGAATTCTACGCGGTCAGTCCTTGGCTTTCAACGTCGCGAAAACCTCGCTCGAGAACGATTTGTCGCTTTTGAAAAGCAACATCAGTGCTTTGGAAATCAGGTCATCAGGATATGAAACGCAGCTCGCATCACACCGTCTGCTGATTGAGCTTTTGCGAGAAGAATTCGAGGATAAAACCGAACTTTTGGAAGAAGGCCTTCTGCGGCGGTCCGAAGTCAATGCGCTGCACCGCGCGCTGATCGAAGCCGAAGGGCAGATGGGTCGGTTGGATGCACAAGTGCATGAAATTGAACAGTTGCGCCTCAAGCATGAAACGCAGATCAAGAAAGCAGAAAGTATTTACCGCGAAACCGCTTTGGACGAACTTCAGATCATTCAAAGTGAGCTGGAAAGTGTGCGGGAAAAATGGCGTAAGGCCGAAAACGTGCTTATCCGCTCTGCGGTGACGGCACCGGTATCGGGCACAGTGGTCAGATTGCACTATTTTTCTGCGGGCGGCGTCATCGAAACCGGCAAACCTATTGCTGAAATCCTGCCTACCGAGGCCCCCTTGATTGTAGAGACCCTCTTTTTGCGCACTGATATCGACAGCGTTCACATCGGGCAGCATGCAATTGTGAGACTTTCAGCACTGAATGCGCGAACAACACCGGTGTTGAGTGGCAAAGTGGACTATGTTTCGGCGGATTCCATCACCGATGCGTCCGAAGGGTTCGCACGAGAAGTATATGTCGCACGTATATCGCTCGCGCCTGATGAATTGGCCCGCGTGAAGGATTTCGTGCCAACACCGGGAATGCCCGCCGAGATTATGATTGAAACGGCCGAACGTACATTCGCGCAATACATCACGAAACCGGTGATCGACAGCATGAGCCGTGCATTCCGCGAACAATAATACTTAATTTCAGAATTTCTCCCGATCTGAGCAAAACCGAATTTATGGCATTGCACAGATCGGGGTTTTTACGCCTAAATTCAGTTGGCCGCCACTTGGACTTCCGGAACACCGGCAAGCCAGCCTTTTCCGACAGATACCTGAAGCCGCGTCCAACTTGTTGCCCAGTCTCTTCTGGAAAGTGCAAGTTCCAGTTCGTTGAAGAGCAAAGTGCGTTCAGCATCCAGTAAGTCGATAATGGTCACGGTGTCATTTTCGTAACTCGTCCGCGACAGATTAACGACGTCGCGCGCGGCACCGGTAGCGACCGAATACGAATTCACCTGCCGGCGTTGGAAATTGGTGAACGCTAAAGAAGACTGCGTTTCTTCCACTGATTGAACAACCTGTTGACGGTAAATCAATTCCGCTTCGCGCGCTCGGGAAATTGCAATGTCCCGGTTTGCGGTACGGAGTGGCAAACTCAAAAGCGGAATTGTGATTGAGGGGCCGAATGCCCAGGTACTTCCCGGCCCAAGCGATGTCACATTACCTATTAATTCCAATGACGGATAAAGCTGCGCCTCGGCCACGCCGATATCTGCGACCGTCGCTGCAAACTCACGTTCTGCCGCTTTGACATCTGGCCTGTTGCGCAGCAAATCTGCCGGAATTCCGGTTGATCCATTGCGTCTTGGACGTGGCTGGCTTCCGCCTCTGTTCATTCGGTTCAACACATTGGCGGCTGGTTGATTGATCAGCGTGGCAATACGAAAGACGTTTGCCTGATAATTCGCCTGCAGCCCGGGCAATGAGGCTTCGGCCGTTGCGAGAAGCGATCTGGCCTGCGCGCTTTCAAGGCTGGTTGCCTCTCCGGCGGCGACCCGCCGTTCCACAAAGTCCAGCGTTTCGCGACGGCTCGCAATTGAACGGCGCGTTATTGCGGTCGCTGTTTGAAAGTAGCGTGCAGAAATATAGCTGCCGACAACATCCGCCAGATATGCCAGACGCACGGTGCCTACGTCCAGGTTTGCCGCGTCTAGTCTGGCCAGACTGGCTTCTGTCCCTCTTCGAAATCCGCCGAAAAGGTCAAAAACAAATGCGGCATTAGCAGAGCCGAATTCTTCATTGTTAATGTCGCCATCAGCAATTCTGCCGCGCCGCGCATCGCCGGTCACGTCTCCTTCCACTTGCGCGTTGAGACCCGTGCGCCGGAGGCCAGCTTCCGCCGCTTTGATACGTTCCAGAGCGATGCGAATATCAAAGTTTTGGTCTAGTCCGTTGCCCACAATTTCATTGAGAAGCGGATCACCAAGATCCCGCCACCATGTAACGCTGGCGGCTTCCATCAAAGGGTTGGCTTGTGCGCCCACGAAAGTCGAGGGGACTGTGATTTTAGGTTCTGTATAGTCTTGGCCAACAATTGTGCAGCCTACGAGGGAAGACATCAGAACCACACCTAAAGGCTGTGTTTTCATAACGTTATTCTTTCTTAAACGGTCTTCGCAAAATGACAAAGTCAGTATTTTCCATATGGATAAAAGGATATCAGTATTTCATAAAAAATGATAGGAATATTATTTTAAATCATTGTGTTGAATGGTTTGCTTGATCGCATTTCACGGCTTTCTCCTTGGTGTAATTGCCAACTGGAAGCGTGAAATCAGTGCCTGATCTTTATGGCAAAAGTTAGCCGTTAATCTCTTGGCGCTTGAGAATGGTCAAAAATCGAACGTGCGCGGTGGACTAAAGCCAGCACCCACCAAGCCACCGGTTTTGAAATTAAGAAGTAGAAGCGAGAGCGAGGGCCAGCGGCAATGAAGTCGCAATGGATATGCCCATCGGGAAAAGTGTTCCGGGTCTCAAGAACACCCAAGAGCTGTGCGCATGCGAATACTGTTGGCGAACACACCAAACAAATACCATCCCAGCCAACATAGAAATCGAGAAACTTACAAGATAGATCGGCATGATTTGCGCAGGGACAAATAAGAGCGTCACGGGCAAAATCTTGGCATCACCGCCGCCCAGCCAACCAATCGAAAACAAACCAAAGCATATAGCAAAGGCGATTGATGCAATTGCCAGACGCATCAGTGCAGTGTCGGTGCCGATAACCGGTACCGCAAGCAAAAATATGCCAAGACCCCAAAAGGACATTTTGTTTGGTATTTTCATATAGCGCAGGTCGGATAGCCCTACTGCCAAGAGCACGGGCAGGTAAACAATACTGGTCCAAAAGTCGATGGCCGAAAGATCTCCACTCATGCCGCACATCCCTTGAACGGTTTTGACAGGTACCTTTGTTCATCAGCCGTCACCAAACGCAAAGCCAATTCGTGAAAGCTTGCGTGGCCTGTCTTGTCGTAGATATTGCGGAGATGCGTGCGGATGGTATTGCTCGTCACGTTTAGCTCTTTCGCGGCACCGTCACGTGAAAAACCATTCCCGATCAGAATGCACAACCGCCATTCAGAGCGAGTGAGACCGTGTACATTTTCAGGAGCCAGAATTGCGTTGCTCTCTGTCTCGTAGCCCAAGGGTTTCAAGCCATTTGGTTGCGACATCAGAATATGTTCCAGAAGTCCCGGCTTTCGACCGTGAAATACCTCTGCGAGTACTTTTCCGATACTGTCTTTTGCTTGCTGCCATCTTTGCGAAACTGGACCCGAAAAGTGAAACTCGAGAAAATCATGCGCGCCGTCTTCAGACCCGAGGCAAATAATGCCGATGTCGCTAATGTTTCGCCTAAGTAGCCAACTGCTAAACTCTGAGCTGTTTTCCGGTCTTCCATGCTTAGTCTCTGACATCGATACTGCGGTACCGGATTTGAGCACGAGCAAGGTGTCTCCGACAACTTCAGTGTAAAAGCTGTGCAGTAGCTTTGGTTTTCGCGGATCGGAAATGTGATCTACGATTTGCACGACACGTAGAGGAATACGCCCCCGTTCGCGCCGCGAGAGGCAAACCGCCGACGCGTCGAAGTAAGCCGCCAGCGCATCCAAAGCCGTTGCGATCGGCTGCCTGCCTTGTACAGCTTTTACAAATAAAAGAAGTGTTTCTGTCCATTCATCCGACACAAGGGACGGGTTGCGGGCTTGCCGCAATTTCGCTACAGAATTCATACCAATTACTCAACCAAACAACGCGCAATAACAGCGCAACGCCCACACCCAAGTAAATGATATCGTAAAGAAATTTATGCGTCAAATTTTTGCCACAATGACCCTATGACAATAGCCACTTCGTGAACTGTTCTGCTGTTTGCTGACGATTGTTACTTAGAAGCGTCAACCACCGGCTGGGTTGTTGGAGAAGTAATCAATATAGCGGATGACAACAGGCCCCAAAGTCATCATTAGGATTGCCGGCAACATCAAAGATGCCATCACAGCAGATAATTGCACCGGCAGTTTATTGGCTTTTTCTTGGGCTCTTAGCTCTCGTGTCAATCGCATTTCAGCGGCATAGGTTTTTAACGCTCCGGACATGGGTGTTCCGAAACGGGCGGACTGTAGGACAACATTCACAAAGGATGCTACCTCGTCGACACCAGTACGCTGCGCCATATGCATAAGCGCCTTTTCCCGCTCTCGACCCGCCTGAATTTCATTTTGTGCAAGTAGAATTTCGTCAGAAAGATCAGGTGCCACTGGCTGAATCTCTGTCGCTACACGTGTCAATGCCTGATCAAATCCAAGCCCGGCTTCAACCGCGATCTGAATCAGATCCAGCGCATTTGGAAAGGCTTGCGTAATCGCCAGCCGACGCTGTGCAATTCTATTTTTCAACCATAGGCTTGGGCCAAAAAAACCAACCGCGCATGCCAGGCAGATGATCTGGGCGACGCCGATGACTGACAGATCGCCAACAGTATCCGAAATTGCATCAGGTAGTGACGGCATGCGCGCAAAGGTTATCATCAGCAGAACCAGAACGGGCAAACCCAACGCTAAAGTAATGCGCATGATGTAGAAACCGGCGACGGCCTTGCGACCACGAAAACCTGCCTTGGCCAGCGCTATTGTAATCGCAAATCGTTCCTCGGCAGATTCTGGTTTGAAGGATGCAGCCACGCCGTGAAATTCGCCATCGCCTTTTGGGTAAGCTGTTACGGGGCCTCTTGCTTTTACTTGATTTTTTGGCTTCATGCGTTCGGCCGCAGTGCCTTTGTCCGTCAGTGCTCGGCCCACTCCGATTACTGCAAGCATACTGCCGACACCTATTGCCGCGAGCAGGCCCATCTGACTTGTCAGAATAGAAGAAATTGCAGAAAAATCCATTTGAAGCACCTCTCTAAAAGCGGAAATTGACGAGTTTGTGCAGGATCGCCGCATTCAAGATAACGAGCACGACTACTGTAATCGCGATTGGCAAAAACAAAGGCGCATCGGCGACATCTCCGTAGAATGACGGGGCAGTAATTGACGTAAATACGCCTACAAAAATCGGTAGGCAGGAGAGGAGGATCGCAGACAAACGCCCCTCTGCCGAAATTGCTCGGATTTTCCGGCGCATCGTCATTCTACTGCGAATGACTGTGGCCAAGGTTGAAAGGATGCGTCCCAAATCGCCCCCAGTACCGTGTTGAATGCCTACTGCGACAGCCAGATACTGAATATCTTCTTCGGGAATGCGTTCTGCCAAGTCACGCATGGCTTCGCCAAGGTCATCTCCATACGCGATTTGATCAATAACAACGCCAAATTCAGAGCCGATCGGGTCAGACATCTCATCAGCAACACTGCGCAGAGTGACGTTCAGAGGGTGGCCGACCTTTAGCCCTCTGGCCATGAGGTCGAGTGCATCAGGTAATTGCTTGATAAAACGGTCCGTACGTTTTCTGCGCGCGTTTTCCACAAGGACGAGCGGCAAGACCAGGAACAAAATTGCAGCAATACCGAATGACATCAGCGGGTTGGCAACTTGTGAACCTGCAGCTGCAAACACGATAAAGCCCACTGCACATGAAAGCACAAAAACCGTGGGCGACAACGTCATACCTGCAGCTCGCATCGCAGCGGGCAAATCCCCTGCAATGGGCAGGTTTGACAATAATCCCTTCTTTGTCTTTGGCTTCAGAAGCTCAAGGATCTCATTTTCCGTTGTGCCATTTGCGAGCATGCGCATGCGGCGGTTCCGTGCTTCGTCTCTATTCTCACCGATACTGAGGAGCTGGCGCAGTCCCTCAAAGGCGATGAGTACGCCAAGGAACACAATCGCGTAAATGACGTAACTCAGATCCCACCCCAGCATTTCTAGGTCCAGTTTCCCATCTGCGAGAAGTTTGATCTGGTTTAAAGTCGCGATGTAATATTCGGAAAGCATCACTTTACCCTCCGGGTGAAGTTTACTTTGGACAGATCTACACCTGCCGCCACCAACTGTTCATAGGCCTTAGGTCGAATGCCGGTCGCACGGAACTCGCCCAAAACATTGCCGTTTTCATCTTTGCCACAGCGCTCAAACGCAAAGATTTCTTGCATTGTCACAACATCACCTTCCATGCCGGTGATCTCGGACACTGACATTACCTTACGGGAACCGTCCGACAATCGGTTGAGCTGCACGACAAAATGCAACGCAGAAGCGACCGTTGCCCGGATGGCAGCATGTGGCAGTTCAACCCCGCCCATCTGAACCATCTGTTCAATGCGGCTCAATGCGTCGCGTGGTGAATTAGCGTGAACTGTGGTCATGGATCCGTCGTGGCCTGTGTTCATCGCCTGCAGCATGTCGAACGCCTCAGAGCCACGTACCTCGCCTACAATGATCCGATCCGGCCGCATCCGGAGCGCGTTTTTGACCAAATCCCTTTGCATCACCGCACCACTGCCGTCGGGCGTGGCTGGACGCGTTTCCAGTCGAAGGACATGCTCTTGCTGCAATTGCAACTCGGCTGCGTCTTCGATGGTTACGATCCTCTCCTTTTCGTTGATAAAGGATGACAGAGCATTCAACATCGTTGTCTTGCCCGAGCCCGTACCGCCAGAAATCAAAATGTTCAGACGCGCATCGACCAAACCCTGAAGCAGACTGGCAGCACTTTCTGTCATTGCTCCGCGTTCGACCAAAAGGTCCATCGTAAGCGGTGTAGACGCAAATTTACGGATCGACACCGAAGGTCCATCAACGGCACAAGGTCGGATAATGGCGTTAAACCGACTACCATCCTCTAGACGGGCGTCTACCCATGGTTGGCTTTCGTCAATGCGCCGCCCAACGCGTGAGACAATCTTGTCAATAATTCGCAGCAAGTGTCTTTCATCCCGAAAGCGGCAGGAGGAACGCTCAAGCACACCATTGCGTTCGATAAAGACGTGGTTGTGACCGTTGACGAGAATGTCGTTGATTGTCTGGTCTGCCAAAAGTGGTTCGAGTGGTCCGAGCCCAAGCACTTCGTGCATCAGTTCATCGACGAGCGTCTTAAGCGCTTCCCCGCGCAGTGCACGCCCTTCCTCTCGCAGTCCTTCGGACACAAGATTCCCGACCTCACGCCGCAGTACGTCATCTTCGATCTGGTCGAGTACTGACAGGTTCAGAGCGTCCAAGAGCTTGTTGTGAAGCCGTGCTTTTAACTCGATCCGGTCAAGCTCCGCAGCTTCAACCACCTGGCGCTGCACTACTTGTTCTGCTTCATGCTGAGCCTGTTGGGCTTTTTGGATCGAAACCACTTTCTGTTCTGCCGTAGCTTTCGAACCGTTGGACTGGATAAACTCGCGAAACATTTCAGTCGTTCCTTTTACTCGTTAACTTACTATTCTGCTGGGTGAGCGGATGCTCTTGGAGGCAGCACCTGTCGAGTAGATGCTGCGATCCGCATCACCGCCTTTGTCAGGCTTGATCTCGGCGACACTGACCTGAGTGGTTGGCCACGGTCGAGCGCGTCTCGGGCAGCACGATTGTCCAGTGGTAGCCAATAGTCGAAATCTCGTTCTAGCAATTCCATGGCCGCGCGGTGTTGTGATCCTAGAAAAAGGGGCTTTTTTTCGTTTGCGACAACGAGTTGGATTGCCAGATCAGGGTGCTCGGCCAGAAAGAAATCCATCAATTTGCGCGTCGCGCGCACCGAAGGCACCGTTATGTCTGTTGTCAACATAAGGCGGTCAGACCTGGCGAGGACTGGTTCGATCCAGTTGACGAGCGCATGAGGCAGGTCCACGATAATGTAGTCATGACTTTTGCGAAGCGCGTCCATCAATCCTGCGATCTGCTCCGGTTTGATTGCCTCCAGCGGACCGTAGCGCGAAGGCGCCGTCAGAACCGAAAGGCCCTGTGCACTCTTGACGGTGGCGCTTTCAACAAAAGCTGCGTCCGGTATAGTGCCATCCATGGCCATCCGCCACATCGCATCGGATTCCTGGACGTCAAGTTGCGCGGCAATTGTTCCAAACTGAAAATCAAGATCTACGATGGCCACTTCGTTAAGCGTGGATTTTTTTAAAAGAGACTGCTTACCCATCAGGCTGTCTGCAAGGTTCACCGCAAAGGTAGAGGCCCCAAGCCCACCACGGGACTGCGCGATGGAAATGATTTTTCCTTCTGTCCTCTGCCCAGTCCAAATTGCCGGCATATTAATGCTACGCCGCTGCTGCCACGCCTGCAGTTGCGGCAGCAAGTCGGCCTGAATCATTTCACGGGGCAGAACTTC
Organism: uncultured Alphaproteobacteria bacterium; assembly: GCA_963796445.1. GTDB lineage: Bacteria > Pseudomonadota > Alphaproteobacteria > Rhodobacterales > Rhodobacteraceae > Roseobacter. The sequence continues at coordinate 368,564 of CAWCLQ010000013.1, forward strand.
GTCAGCGCCGCTGCGTTTCAGTTTACGCATCTGACCAAGAGGAAGGTTTTCACTGGCCAATGCGATTACCAGCGCACCAGATGCACGCTTGTCGCAAATTTCTTTTGCAGCGGCGACCGTGGTGTCCGTCACTTCGACCGCATCAAACACTATGATGTCGTGGCTTGCCGCAAGAGGGTGCGCACTGCCGTTCATCGAGGTGAGCGTGTTTTGTTTGGCAGTGACTTGGTACTCAGATCCGTCCAGAATTTCTTGTACACAAGCGTGAAGCGTTTCATCTGACGAGATCAGCAGAAGGTTAGATCGAATATCGGTCATAATCCTTGTTCCTTCATTAGCTTTCTGCCAACTGGCATCAGTTAAGCACCTGCTCGGTAATATCCGTCGCACCACGGCGCACGCGTACGAATGGTTTGGGCGCGTCGTCGGACACTGGCGACTCGTTCAGCAGCAGGTCGCTCAAGCGCACCGCTTCAAGCGGTTGATCTTCGTCGGTGTCCAGAGAGCGAAGTGTCAGGCTCAACGTCCCGGCACGCTGCGCCAGGGCGAGTTTTTGACCCTGATGAGGCGACACCTCTATTGTGACCGTCCGCGCGACGGCGGCCTGGTCACTTTGCTCATCAGAGCGCTGATCGACACCAATAACGCGTATCTTTTGTAGAATGGTTATGGCGCGCATATCCTCGCCACCGCCACGGGTCAAAACAATATCAACCTCATCACCGGGTGTCACGAAACCAGCAACACCGGTCTGCGCGTTGACTGTAATTGACATGGCGCGGTTGTTCTGGCCGATAGTCTGCACAATCGTGACCTTCTCGCCCCAGTTTGATACTTTGGCAGGCAGTACGAGTTCGCCTTTTACCATCGCACGCTTCGCACGGCGTGGTTCATTGCCTTCCGAGGCTACAAGCGCAGCCATGTTTGTAATCGCGGCGGGGGGAACTGACCCCACAGGCCAATCGATCGTGGTCAGCATATGTCTTTCGATCGTCTGACCGAATTCGATATCTTGTGCGGTAGCAACAACGCGCACCATCGAAGGTGCTGCAACAGAAGTCTCTTGTGGGATCGTGTTAAGTTGCTTTTGCGCGTAAAATACCGCGCCACCCGCAACACCGAGCCCCACTACAGTCATCAGAAGTGATCCGAGGCGCATGGCATTATCCTTTACAATCGTTAATCATTAAGTCGTCATCTTTGTAAGGCGGAGGGATCTCGTCTTGGCTGAGTTTCGTTTGCGTGGAATATTTGCAAGTTGCTCAGGGTCGGAAAGTAAGATGCCGGTCTGCAATGACCTGACCGCCTGTCGCGCCGCGCTTGCCGAGTGTATCAGTTTGGAGCGAGGAGCTTGAGCGCCCGTGCTTGAAAAACACGGACGCCTTAGAGCTTTGCTTAGTCGGCGGCTGTTCCTGCATCAGTGAAGCTGGTTGCTCCGGAGGTAAACCCACCTGCCGTTGTCGCTGTCGACGTGCCAGTTGGTGCCATTGCAGATTGTGCAGTGCCCATGTTGTTGTTGACCTGACCCGCGAGGGTGATCAGCCCACCGGTGCCTACGATGACTGCCAGTACAACGGCAATGCCGTATTCGACAAGAGTTGCACCGCGTTCATCACGAGCGAAACGGGCCATGAGGTTTTTCATAGTAGAGCGCATGTCAAAATTCTCCTAGTTACAGTACGCGAAATTCCATCGCCTAATTTGACGATTTCAGCCGGAGCCAAACCAGCTCTGGTGACATATTCTTAACCTTTTTAATGCCTTAGGACTTCATCCCAAACACCAAGAAAAACAACTATAGGTGTATTTTTTTCCCGCAATAATAGAAAAGCGACTGAATTGTGGCGAAGCTGCGGCAGTGATTTGTCGTGAGTAAGCTGATTTCGAAGGCATGTCACCAATCTCCGCTCTGATGCTCAGCCGGGGCCACATATTTTATGGGAGGGATTGCAAGCTGCGCGTTACCGACTTCGACGCATAGAAAAGCCAGCTGCCGAGGGTTCGTGTTGAGCCATATCAGATGCTATTCCAGCTTCGGTACAACCATAGCCTGATTTCATAGAATAGGGGCTCTGGCACGCTGAAGGGGCCATCTGCGCACGCTCAGAGCACGGCAGTTCGAAGCCTTTTTCAACTCGGAACATCAATTGGTGACCTCGTCCAACCTCAAGAGAATTGAGACGAGCTCAAGGCTTCCGGGTGCGGGGAATGCGGATGGACGTGGCTCAGGCATAAATTGAGTACGGGCAGACGGCTGTCTTTGTGTAGAGGGCAAAGCAAGTTTAATGGAGGGCACTTACATTTTTGCCGATTGCCCACGGTTCGCAAAGGAACGCAATTCGCGGCAAAAGCATTGCTTGTATCTGCATTGCTCGAGCAATGCCGAGACACCCAGGACAATGCAAAAACGAACCTGGCGGAAGCTCCTACCGCGCTGGTTTCTAAACGTCGTTGTTGAAGCAATCGCGGAATACTGTGTTGCCGACGCCGTCTGTCGCTCCAGTATCGAATTTTATCTGCCCGGAGATGCGAGGCCTTGTAAATACGATTGCCTCATATGTTCTGGGGTCAAAAAGTGTTGTGAACACGGGAGGCGTATAGTTGAGGAACGTTTCGGTGATAATCATCGTATCGCCTTCTGCGAAAAGCGGTGTGCGTGCAGCATAGTTATTAATTTCCGCCGTCTCCAACTCTGCTGAACCTGGCGAAGACTTGGACCAGCATACCTCTAAAACCCTGGTTTCCTGGTCAGTACAATTTGCGGTGCATTCAATCGTCGTCATGCGCAAGCCGCTCGGATATCTCTCTCCCACCATGTACTGGAAGACACTGTCTAAACCTTCGAAATAGGGTGTGTTGATCGATTCATCCTCTCGACTAACCATGTCCGCGACCGTGTATGAAGCCTTCGAGTTGAGATAGCCTATTCGAATTGCATCCTGCAAAACGAGTGCTCCCGCGAAAAGCAGCATTAGAAGCGGTAGACAAAATGCAAATTCGACAAGCATCGCACCTTGGCAGTCTCTGGCGAAACGCTTGAGAGTCTTCCGCGTTGAGGCATTAACTCTGGCAATAAAACTATACATATCAAGATGGCTCATTTACAAAAGCGGCTCTGGAGATCAGGGCAAAATTTCCCTGCTCGTCATATCGACGGATAGAGCGCACGAAGTCGAATAGGGGCAATATCGGTTGCTGAATCAAGCATGCCCGCGCGATCATCATTTGGTTTTCCGCACCTTCGGTGAATACGATAGGGGGCTCGTAATCTTCTGTTGGTGTAGTATCCAGACAGATCGGATCGTTGGTGCTGATGTCCCAGTTTGATTTAGGTACTTCCCTGACTTCCAACAAAAGATTGTTTTCGCAATCAGGCAACAGAAATGCCAACGCGTTTGCACATATTCTTGCTTTGACTTTGTCGTGACTAGGATCCGCAATAAGACCAAGACGCAGCTCGCGAAACGCTTCGTCTGTAGCCCGGTCCAGTGCTACCTCTCGCACTTTGAGGTAGCTAAACTCCAACGTCAGAAAGAAAACCAGAAAAAGAAGCGGAACAACAATAGCAAACTCAACAAGGGTGGCACCGTCTTCGTTTTTAGACCAGTTGGATAAGTGACGCGGTTTTTCAATCCGCTTCATAAAACGTTTTCCATCGTGGCTGGCCGTGTTGTCTGGTCCGCCTTTGGTCATGCTAAAACTGCGCATTCTTTGCCAGTCAATCATCCGTTTTACCTCTTATCACGTTCACACAAACCGCAGATCACTGTGTCAACCGCAATTGGTTGATCTGGCGGGCAATGGTCTCAAAAGCCTTGGCAATATCGAGTCCCTGCACATCATAAAAATTTGATGTCGAAGACGCACAGTCTGAAAGTGTTGTGTCACCTTGACCATAGGTATCCATGCCGATCGTAAAGACAGTGATGCCTGCGTCTCGGGCGGCTTTGCAGATTTCCTTTGTACGGTCGTTCTTCCAAGAGCTCTGCGACGAACTTACGATCTCATTATAAAATTGGTTTGCTGTACGACTTGTGTCTGCTTCGGACTTGATGTCATTAACAAATTTTCGCACTGACATATCTGCCCAAACTTCTTGCCACGTGAGCTGTGTGGCGTCGTTTCCGGGGCTGTTTCTCCAGCGATCAATCGAAACGCGATAGTAGTCACGCGATGTGCCGGAGCGGTCGCGGTAGTAAGCATAATTGTTTGTACCGCTCAAGCGGAATACCGGCGACATACCGGAGCGGTAAGGCTCTTTGATATCCCAACTTTGCGTGTTTTCACCATCCGACATCACGACCAGATATTTCCGTGACGTGACAGCATCGTACTCAAGGGGGGTGCCCCTTATTTTTGCCTTTTCAAGGTATTCGTACCCTTCCTTCTCTGCGAGCGAATTCAGAACCGGCCTTAGAGATGGATCCAAGAGCGCAACAGCCCATTTGGTTGCAATCTCAATTGAGGTGTTTCCATAGGGCTCCATCGCTCTGATCTTGGCTTTCAGGTTCGATGGATTTTCTGACCACGCTAAAATGTCACGGCTGGGATTTATCGCGCACACGACCCTGTCGAGGTTCAGGTCCCATCCGGAGTTCGAGCCACTGGCAGCATCGTGGTGAGCCGTCCGTACCAAAGGTTCGGTAGTGGAGACTGCGGTTGCATTGTAGTCCGATGTCTCACTGAATGTGACGCAGTTTGAAGTTGTGTGCTCAGAAGATACGTTGAAATAACTCAGCAAATCAGCGCCCGCCGATACTTGAGTTGCGAAAGGGACCAATGAAACTGTTGTGGTTCCTTTTTCACCGGGTTTGGGTTGAACCGCATCGATGAACTTTTCGGCAGCAGGGATCAAAAGATCCATACGGGACGGGTCGCTGGCGGGGCCACTTGTTGAGCCGGGTGCCCAAGACATTGATCCAGAGTTATCCAGTACAACCGCGATTTCAATGTCGCCGCGCGATTCAGTTGCGGCCCCGGTCACTGGAATGCGCCATGTGTCGATGCCCGCAATTTTCGCCAGAAGCGCTTCTTGGTCAAATTGCGTCTCAACGGTGACCGAACGGCCATTGTCGTCCTCGACGATAGTGACCTTGCCGACAGTGTCTTGTAAGCCAGCCTTGGTAAAAAAGTCGTTAACGACCTCTTCCGGATCAAGGGTTTGCTGAAGATCTGCTGCGGCAAGGCTGGCGGAATCGGTTGTTGTCTGCAATTGCGTTCGATTAAATTCGCTCAAAGCGAGCTCCATGGCGAACCCAATTACCAAAAGCATGGGGATCAGCATCATCGAGAATAACACGAGTGTTGCACCACGTTCGTCATCGGCGAAGTTACGGGGCTGTTTTTGAAAAGCCCGCTTCCGTTGCACGCAAATTTGTGCAGAACACGTCTTATCCTTAGGCATCTTTCGAACAGTCCTTTTATACATGTCTTGTCCTTGCAAATCTAAAAAGCGCTTTGTGAGAGTGCAGTTTTTTTAAGTTTGTGCGCAGGATAAGGCTATCGCATGCATCAGCCGATGCATCGCTCCGGTGCACGAGGGCTCTACTCTTCATTTGGATAATTGTCGGACAAAATCGGGACGCAAAGCGCGGCGAAAAAAGCACTGGCCCGAGAGCGTCGATCAACGTCGCTTTAAACTTCCGAACAAACTTCGGTTCCATACCAATACACCAATAAAAATCGTAATATTTAACAGACCATGAAATACCACGAAGTTATCACATTTTAAACAAACTTGGTCCTATCCAGCTGTTTCTACACAAAATAGTAGTCGATACTGGAAACAATTTGGACTTTTTTCAGATATTTGTATTAATTTTTGCGGCAACTACCAAATGAGGATCGCTCGCGTTGTTGTGAAAACAACCGCACATGTCTCTTTTGACGCGGGGTTAGCGTGTAAAAAAATTGCATAGCTCTGTCCAATTTCGACACGTCAAAACCCACTCAGGGATCATCCTCCTGACATCAGTGAGCAGCCCGATCTGACTGATCCGGATTAATTGTTAGTGCATACTGGCGAGCGCAGTTCAATTGGCTCTATGGTTTCCGGTGCTGGAGGCCGGTATCCCAATGCACTGTGAGTGCGGTTTCGTTTGTAGTGTTTGCGCCATCTCTCGATCGGGTTTTAAGCCTCTCTCAATCCGCAAAGCAGCTCCCAGTTAAGCAGTTTGTCAAGGAACCGCGCGTTGAAGCTTTCGACATGGCCGTTCTCCCATGCACTGCCCGGCAGACATCGAACGGCGATGTCCTGAAAGGGGTGGTCCCAGTTCGACAAGGGCGGTCCTTCGCGCCCACAGCCTCAATCCGGGTGCGGATATCTTTTGCTATGAACAGAGGCCCATTTTCATTGCGCACGAGACCGTCATGATGGCCGACAAAGAGCCGCAGCCGCGGCGACATTGATAGCCTGCTTAACCACCAGCCTAGCTGTCGTAAGGTGATATGAAAGAGCGCTTTGTGGCTCCAGAAGTGCGAGGCGCGCAAGTTGTGGTATGTGGTAACCGCGCGATCCTTGGGACGCCGTCGCGGGGAACCATTGCCGAGGTCACGATACCCGTGGACAATGTGCGCCAGTTCGATCAATCCTCTTCTCGTGTATTTTCAACCCGAACGATTTGACCCGTTATGAGAAATTTCGGATTTTACGGCGCGCGACTGGGGCTGGTGTGATCTGATCGAAAAGGTTCTCTAGAAGTTCCCTGGGTGCACTTTGCATAAATGCGTACAATGATCGTCAAAACCGACTTTTAACCCAAGGAAGTTTGTCATCTTTAAATTCAGTTGGGAATTGGTCACGGTTCTCTTCGAGCACCGTGCAAATGTGATCCGGAATCGAAAATGGGAACTCCCAGACCCCGTAGCTGAGGCCAGATATTGCATTTCGTAGAATGAAGCCCCGTTTCAGCAGTAATGAGCCATGGCCGCAATTTGGACCTGTCACGGTTTGATGCCGCTCTTGATAGCACTTACTGCAACAAAGGAGACTGACCTTGGGATTGAAACGGACGGACGAGTTCCGCAAGAATGCAGTGCGTATCGCACTGACCAGTGGGCTAACGCATCCAAATGCCAAAAAAGGGCCTGACTGCGCGGGTGGTCAAAACACTGTCCAAGCCGGGAAAGCATCACGATGGCTAAGGCCTGTTCTTACGGATCAGAGAAACCGGCTCCCGCCAATGGCTTCAACGCATTACTATCCGGGGGCGCCGCCGCGAATTGGGGCTGGGAAGTCCGCCGATCATCTCCTTGGCCATGGCCCGCGAAGTAGCGATTGAGAACCGCCGCTGCGCTGTCCTTGGGGGCGATCCATTGGCTGAGAAGTGGGCGGAAAAGCCGAAGGTCAAGCCAATGACATTCGCCGACGCAGTCAATTCCTACGCCCAGATTAAGCTGACCGAATTCAAATCGGAAAAGCATCGGCGGCAATGGCGGTCATCGCTGGACCGCTTCGCCATAGCGACCCTCGGTGACATCCCTGTCGCAGCAATTGACACCAGTGATATTCTACGTGCGCTTGAGCAGCATTGGCGCGAGCGCACGGCTAGTGCAAAGAAAGTGTGCGGCCGCATCGAAGCGGTTCTAAGGTGGGCGACGGTCGCTGGCACCGGAAAGGCGACACTCCGGCGCGATGGCGCGGCAACCTCGCCGAAATCCTGCCCAGCCCGAACAAGATCGCCAAGGCGGCCACCACCCGGCGCTGGCGCTGTCCGATGTTTCTCGATGGTGGCGGCTACTGGAAAATCGCGAAGGTCAAGCCGCCGAGGTCCTGCGTTTCGCCGCCCTGACCGCCGCCCGCAGCGGCGAGGTTCGCAGGGCCACATGGGCGGAAATCGATTTGGACGCCGCGATCTGGATCATTCCGGCCGACCGCATGAAATCAGATCGGCCGCACCGTGTGCCGCTGCCCCCAGCGGCCGTTTATCTCCTTCGGGGGTTCCCGCGAATGCAGGGCAGCAAACTTCTGTTCTTCGCCCCCCGGGGTGGCCAACTATCGGATATAGTACTTTCCGGCAATGGACGGCCGAGCGAGGATATGACCGCGACATGGCGGAATTGGCGCTGGCTCACGTGGTGGGCAGCGAAGTCGAACGGACCTACCAGCGATCTGACATGCTTGAGCGGCGGCGGGATTTACTGGCCGATTGGGCGCTGTTCCTTCAAGGTAAAGACCCCGCCGATCAGTCCGGGGTTGCGCGCGTAAGGTTGGCGAAATGTCCCACGCTGACGCAACCGACACCTTAAAACGCTGCTCTGGCACCTAAGCCTGCGGGCGCAGCCGAATGGGGTGTGCCTCTGCGCTGGTGGGATAAAGCTACCTATGCGGCCAGCAAAGCGTGGGGCTTTGACGACTGGGGCTGGGAATTCGTGCGCCGGGACGAAGACTATCGCCGGGACTTCGATACGCTGGCCCCGCGGCATGGATCGACACGCCACGGCTTAGACAAACGCGGTGACGATTTTCTGTCGCATGGGCCAGGCTGGTTCAGCGCAGCTGAACAAGAAAACCCAGTAGCGGCGGGGCTTCGATATTGGCCGTTTCGGCATTGGCAAAGCCCGCGCTACCGGCTCGAGGCTTTCTTTGATCCGCGCATAAGCGATTGACACGGGCAGGGGCCGAAAATGGGGCACGGGACTTTATGTGCTTGGACCCGGCGATATACCCGTAAAGGGGCCTGAAACTTCGACTCTGCGCTTTGGTCTTGGGCGGCCAATTCAACCGCAATTGGACGAGGCCAAGGCGCATCTCGAAGCCAAGCAGGCCAAAATTGAAAGGCTGTTGACGCCGAATCAACTCAATGGAGGGGTGCCCGGGCGTAAGCCGAACTTGCGGCGGAGACTATTGCGCAAAGACCTGCAAATGTTGGACGCGAAAAACGTAGGAGCGTCCTACCCCACGATTGCACCGATCTTAGAGCCCAACACTGGTGTACCCGTGTCGAAGGCGAAGATGCCGAACGTCTTCAATCAGGCAAAGAACCAGCGACATCTCCTTCTGCGCCAGACGACGAATTCTGACCCAAATAAAGGGCCGTAGATCGCAAATCGCATGGTTGCAAGGTTGGCGAGGACTGCTCACCGGAGAAAGAGGCCGGGGCGTCATTCCGATGGCTTTAGCAGGTCCACCGTTTCTCGGCTGGTGATCCAATCTTCAATATCCTGCAAGCGACAAGCAACCGACCGGCCGTCCAGCCTGACTTGCGCTGGGAATTTACCTTTACCCCTCCAGGCGTAAATAGTTGTCCGACTAAGGTTGGTGCGGCGCACGACCTCCGCAATTTTGATCAGCACCGAATTCGTGGCCGGAGCCGGGAGCTGTTCACTCTGTGGCTGGCTTTGGGATTGGGGCTGTGTCATTGGCTTGCTGCTCCTTTGGACTGGGTTGCGTTTTTCTGAGCAGGACCATGCCGAACGAGATCGGATCCGAGAATTGATGAAGGTAGAATTTAGATTCATTTAAAGGCGGGTTTGCCGTTGCGAGTGGCGGGCAAAATGGCTGGCGCGGAATCCTAGTAGTAAAGATATACGATATCCCTCAATGGTTTATCAAAAAATAATGGCTGCCAGTTTGGCAGCCAATCACCACCACACAAAGTGAACATTCAAGAAAAGCGCAGCTAAGAACGGAAACCAGACTTTCGCTGTTCTCAGCGCCAATGTTTTCAATGCTTGCTATTGGGTCGCGGTACTATTGACCCGGGCAATCAAAAATTCACCGGTTTCCTTTCGTTCGCTGTAGCGATCTACGAGATATGGTGCGACGTCGCGGGTCAGAAGGGTGAACTTTACCAGTTCCTCCAGCACGTCGACCATCCGGTCGTAGTAGGGTGAAGGCTTCATCCGGCCGTCATCATCAAATTGCTGAAACGCCTTTGGGACCGATGACTGGTTCGGAATGGTGAGGCACCGCATCCAGCGTCCAAGAATGCGCAACTGGTTGACTGAGTTGAAGCTTTGCGAACCACCGCAGACCTGCATCACCGCCAGGGTTTTGCCTTGCGTGGGTCGCACGGCACCGATCGACAACGGGATCCAGTCGATTTGCGCCTTCATGATTCCGGTCATCGCCCCGTGCCGTTCGGGCGAACACCAGACCATGGCTTCGCTCCACATCACAAGCTCGCGCAATTCCTGAACCTTGGGGTGGTCCGCCTCTGCATCATCTGGTAGCGGCAGACCTGTGGGATTGAACCTGCGTGTTTCGGCACCAAAACGCTCTAGGACGCGTGCGGCCTCTTCGGTCATCAATCGGCTGAACGAGCGGGTTCTGAGCGATCCGTAAAGCAGAAGCACGCGCGGCGCATGAACTGAGTGTTCCTCTTGAAAGAGCCGCGCTCGGTCAATCGGACGGAAATGGTCTTCAGAAAGTTGCGGTGTGTCTGTCATAGGTTCCTCTTGCGGCGTTCCTGGATAGCGCGCTGGAGGTTATCCAGCGCGTTCGATAAGTTGATCTTTGGGCAGGCAATATTAAGCCGACCAAAGCCAGCGCCCTGCTCGCCGAAGGCAATCCCGCGTGTGATGGCCCAGCCTGCATCTTTTCTTAGGAAGTTGGTCAGGTCGTCAGGATCCATTTGCAGTCCGCGAAAGTCCAGCCACAACAGAAACGTCCCCTCAGGTTCGATCAAATCGACCTCCGGTATTTTGGCGACCCGCGCCCGGACACGATCAACGTTGCCTTGAATATAGGCCAGCGCCGAATCTAGCCATGGCCCAGCATGCGCATAGGCGGCCTCCATCGCGACAGAGGCAAAGGCATTGTTCTTGTTCACGGTCAGGCGGCTGTTCTCGGCCCGGAACGTCGCGCGCCGTGTCGCGTCAGGAACAAGTGTGAACGCGGAACAACACGCAGCTATGTTGAAGCTCTTTGCAGGCGACAGACATGTGATCGAATTTCGGGCGTCCGCCTCGGACAGCGAAGCAAATGGCGTATAGCTATGGCCGGGGAATGTCAGATCGCCGTGAATCTCATCCGACACCACCAAGATGCCATGGCGTCGACAGATATCCCCGAGGCGCGAAAGGTCTTCGCGGGTCCAGACTCGGCCTACCGGGTTGTGGGGGTTGCAGAGAAAGATCATACGGGTCCGAGGGTCTCGGGCAGCACGCTCCAACCCGTCGAAATCCATCTCGTATCGCCCATCCCGCAAGATCAGCGGGTTTTCGATCAAGCGGCGGTTATTCTCTGAGATGATGTCCGCGAAGTCGAAGAATACCGGTGGCTGGATGACGATACCATCGCCGGTATCGGTGAACAGATTGGCCGCCATGGCCAGCGCATTTAGCACATTGGGTGCGCGCAGGATGTGTTCTGGATCAATCATCCATTTATGGCGTTCCTTGAACCAAGCGATGATAGCCGGCATCAGCCCATCGGGCACCGCTTCATAGCCAAAGACACCATGCGCAGCGCGCTTTTCCATCGCCTCCGTGATGCACGGGGCCACGCGGAAATCCATGTCAGCGACACCTGCCGCGAACAAATCCATCCCATCCTTTCCCAAGACCATGTGATGATGCTTGAGCGCGGGAACGTCACGGCGGTCGATACCGGTATCGAAATCGAACTCAGGCATCGGCTGTTTCATCCAGCAGCCAACGGAAGAACCCGGTCGAAACAACAGCAGCGAACAGTTGCACACCGATGAAGGGTGCGACATCAGTCGGTGCGATCCCGGCGAAGGTGTTCGAAAACCCCCTTGCGATGGTTACAGCAGGGTTGGCAAAGGAGGTGGACGATGTGAACCAATAGGCGGCGGTAATATAGAGACCCACGGCCATCGGCACCGCTTGTGGTCGCGCTTTAAGGCAGGCCAAAATCGTGCCGATTAACCCAAAGGTCGCCACGAACTCGCCCGTCCATTGCCCGATGCCGGTGCGGGCTGTCATCGAGGGATCTATCAGCGGATGCTCGAACATCACATGCGCGGCGAAGACACCCACGATCCCGCCAAAGACCTGAGCCATGACATAGAGTCCCGCGTCTCGACGCGCGATCTCGCCGCGAATTGCAAAGCACAGAGTCACCGCCGGATTGAAGTGCGCGCCGGAAATCGGTCCAAAGACTGTAATGAGAACGACGAGGATCGCGCCCGTGGGGATCGTATTGCCCAGAAGCGCCACAGCGACATTCCCATCTGCCAACCGCTCGGCCATGATGCCAGAGCCGACCACGGTGGACAGCAGGGAAAAAGTGCCAAGCCATTCGGCCATCAGGCGTCGGTCGAGCGTCATGCGGTGTCCTCCAATAGGGCTGCGAAGCGAGCGGGATCGATATTTCCGCCGGTGATGAAGGTTGCAACGGTGCGGTCTGCGATGGGAATTTGGCCGTTTAGTATTGCAGCCAGCCCGACCACGGCGCCTGGTTCTGCCACGATCTTGAAATGCTCGTAAGCAAACCGCAAGGCGTCTTGAACCTCGCTATCCGTGGCGGTCACGCCTCCTGCCAAAAGCGCGCGATTGATATTGAAGGTCATTTCACCCGGGATCGGCGTCATAATGGCATCACAGATTGTGCGACGCCCCTTGGGGTTGGCCAGACGCTCCCCGGCGGCAAGCGACCGGCGTGTGTCGTCGAACAGGTCTGGCTCGGCGGCATAGACCTGCAATCCGGGTGCAGCCTCGGCCATGACCAGCGCTGTGGCCGCCGTCAGTCCACCACCGCCGCACGGCACCAGCACTGCATCCACAGGGCCGCCCGCGTCTTCCAGCAGCTCCAAAGCAGCAGTTCCTGCTCCGGCGAGGATTTGCGGATGCGCACTTGGCGGCACCTCGACCCGTCCAGTCTGGGCAATAACCTGTGCTACGACATCGGCGCTTTCTTGGGTGTCCCGGTCATAGTTGATGATGTTAGCACCCATAGCGCGCACCGCTACCTGCTTTGCTGCAGGCGCATCCGATGGCATGACGATCACCGCAGATGACCCCATGATCCGCGCCGCACGCGCCAAGCCAAGTGCGTGATTGCCGGAGGAATAGGTGACAGCTCCGCGACGCCGTTCTGCCTCGCTAAGGCCAAGCATTCGGTGATAAGCACCGCGGATCTTGAAGGCCCCTGTGCGCTGCATGTTCTCGGCCTTCAGCAACAGTCGACCACCCAGCATGGCGTTGACATCCTGGTTTTCCAGCAACGGCGTTCTTATCACTACACCGCTGAGCGCGCGTGCAGCTTTGCGAACATCGTCTAGTGTAACCGGAGGATTGAGCATATCAGACCGCATCCGCTGCGATCTGGTACAACGCATCCCCGCGCCGTGTTTGGGCCATTGCGCGCATCGCCAGAACAATCCCGTCATAGGGCGATGTCACCTCGTCAGGGTCCTTTCCCGGTGTGTCGGGATGATGAATGAGCGCGACAAGCTCTCCCTCGGCCACGTCATTGCCAATCATCTTGAGTGGCTCAAAAAAACCGGCTTCATATGCGTAGATCGATCCCGCTGCAGTGAGCATTCTTGTGCCCTGTGGGGCATCTGGGACGTAGTCGGGCAACATGCCCAAAGCGTTCAAGATGCGGCGCAGCCCGCGTTCCGTTTGCACAAGCACATCGGGAATGATGCGGCCCGCCCCACCAAGCTCGGCCATCACGTTGATCACGCCTTTCCGGTTGGCGGCCCCCATTGCGGTGCCTGCCGTGCTGCCTGTTCCGCCGCCTCCGGTAAATACCCACGCGTAGGGCAAATCAAACGCCCCGGTCAGGGTCACAAGCCCTGCCTCTTCGTCTGGCGAATGCGCAGGCCCGCGTAGCAGTGTCGCCGGATAGATCAGCGAGGACCCGCCGGAATGCAGATCAACCGCGTAGTCTGCCAAGGGCAGGATCACCTCTTCATGGTAATGCGCGATCATTGCGGATGGGGGCCCCTTGGGATCGCCCGGATAAAGACGGTTCAGATTACCACCGTCCAAAGGCGACACCCGCTTGCCCGCATCCGCCGCTGGGAAGTTCAGCATCGGCAATAGGATCAGACGCCCGCGAATATCATGCGCCTTGAGCCCACGAGCAAGATTTGCAACTGCGATCTGTCCTTCGTATTCGTCGCCATGCACTCCTGCCGTGATTACAAGTGTTGGGCCATCGCCATTTTTGATGACCGTGATTGGCACTGGAATCCAACCATAGGCGGAGCGATGGACCGAATGCGGCACCCGCAAGTAGCCCCCCTGTTTGCCATCCGCGTTGAAATCAACCTCTGATGTGATCTGTGTGTCGGTCATGCGTCTCTCATTTCGGTACTTGCCGAATTGATTTCGAGCTAAGGCATACAAACCCTCTGGTCAAGATTCGACATTTCGGGCAATAACGAAATATGGATCAGAACATTGCTATCGATGCATTTGCTGCCCTCGCCCATCCGACCCGATTGGCCGTGTTTCGGCTTCTTGTGCGGCGTGTCCCCGATGGCGTGCCCGCCCTAACGATCGCCGAGCAATTGCATGCAAAACCGTCAACTCTTTCGGGGCACCTCGCGATCCTAAAGCGGGCGGGCTTGCTGACCAGCGTTCGACACCAGCGCGAAATCCGCTATGCGGCCAACTTGGAGTCGATAAATTCGCTCGTCGGTTTCTTGCTCGCGGATTGCTGCGGTGGACGGGTCCGCAATTGCAGCGACATCCTCACCTTGCTCGACCTGGAAAGCGAGCCTGGTGCATGAATGATCCAACATGACATGTGCAATAGAGAGTTTGCTTGAAACTACTGTTGTTTGAACACTGCTCTCTTTGCTTCAAGGTGCGCATGGTTGCCCGGTTGAAGGGCATTCAGCTTGTTGAGCAGATCGTCGAAGGCGACGATAGCGCCATATGGTCGACCTTATTGGCCGCCGCGTTATTCCGATCCTTATTCTAGATGATGGAAAGCCGATGCTCGAAAGCTGGGATATGGTTAACTATCTTGATGGTATCGGACCTTCGGTCCTAACCGGACCAGACCGACCTGAGATTGCTGGGATTGCCTAAAAATGGTTGTAGGTCACGCCCTTCCTGACCATGCCGCGCAACGCACTTCTACCCTTGCCAGAGTTTCGGACCGTACCATGAGTTATCGAAGGGATCGTTCAATTTCTCTAATTTCCGCTTCCGAAAGCACAGTAGGGAGAGATTGTTGGACAGCCTCGACATCAAGGATTTTGGAGAACACCTGCGAACTGACGGTTCTATCTGTTATCTGGTGCTTCGCGACCATCTGGTTGCCAATATCGCCAGCACTGCGCCCTAAAGCTGACAGGTCCACTGAGTTTGCTCCAACAAACGCCGCCGCAACATTGTAAATGGGCCTTGCTAGGTTGAATATTGAGACAATCCGACGTTTTCTTCTTTGTGCTGGAGTCAGCATAGCCTCCGGAACAATAGCCGAGAAGGCTTCTTCTATTCTGCGTGTCCGCGCGAAAAGGTCGCCCTGTGAAGCAGGGTAGTTAGCGACCTCGTGTTCAAAGGCCATCAACTCTTTTCTCGGTTCCTGAAGCTCTTCCCGCAAGTCGACCAAAACGCTGGAGAGTTCCTCTCGGCTCCCAACTATTCTGTTCAGAACAATTGCTAGGAGTGGCGGCACGTCAAAATCGAAGCTGACAGGAGGAACGGCGTCTGTGGCACTCTTCCAAGAGGTTTGAATCTTGTTGTATAATATCTATGCAAATGCTCCAGTTCGCCGTGGGTCGGTGTAGTCTTTTAGGGACGAGTAAACGGGTACTCCATACAAATCTGATGCTGCAAAACGGACAGACCGACCGGAGAGTGAGTTCGAGAGATCACCAAATGAGACATCGGATATTAACCGCCCAACGAGTCCAGACTTAAGCAGTGTAGAACCAATTATACCATTGTGGAGCAATGTGCCGTTTTGTGGATGGCGGATAGAATGGCGGGTAGGGCAGTGATTTTGAAAATTTATCGCTTGAAAATAATATATAATGTAAATTTGTGGCAGCCCGTAGGGGAATCGAACCCCTCTTTCCAGGTTGAAAACCTGGCGTCCTAACCGATAGACGAACGGGCCACTAAGGTCGTGAGCGGTGATTATGCAATCCGCGCAATCTGCGCAAGCGGAAATTTTGGGCTGGGGGAAGAAATTTTGGCATCGTCAGTTACGCAGGTGCCGCATCTTCCAGACGCAGTTGAACACTGCGTCTTCCACGCCATGTGTTTATCTCAAGTCGTCCGGCCAAATGAAAACGCGCACCACCATGCTCGGACAAGGTGCCTCCCAATGGAGTATCAAACGCGCCAAAGCAAATTGCGTCCATGGTGCCTGTATCATTTCCGAAGGTCACTTTCAGGTGGCTTTCGCCCACTCGTTTTGCAAACCGAATGGCCATATCCGAAAAGACATAGCGCGGGGCAGGGGCTGCAGCACCGAAAGGACCTGCCTGTTCGATCAGATCTACCATTTCAACTTGTGCTGCTTGCGGCATCAGCAGGCCATCGACGCGTAAATCGGCTGCACCGGCCTGATGCGCGCCTTGTTTTTCCAATAGTTCGGTCAACCTTGCCATTGCGGCATCAATTTTGCTTTCTTCGACGGTCAAACCAGCGGCCATTTTGTGACCACCGCCTTTGATCAACAACCCTTCGGCCGCCAATCGCTGGATGGGCTGGCCCAGATCAATACCGGGGATGGAGCGGCCGGAGCCTTTGCCAATCCCGTCTTCTACCCCAATCACGACGCTGGGGCGTCCCGCAGCTTCTTTAAGGCGCGAGGCGACAATTCCAACGACGCCGGGGTGCCATGCAGGACCACTTGCCCAAACCAAAGCGGTCTCAAGGCCACGTTCTTCAGCTTGGGCCAGTGCAGCCGCCCGCACCGATGCCTCGATGTCGCGCCGTTCCTTGTTCAGTGCGTCAAGCCGCTCTGCCAGTGCTTGCGCCTCGTGCGGATCGTCTGTCGACAGCAGTCGCGCGCCCAAATCAGCAGCACCAATGCGTCCGCCTGCATTGACACGTGGCCCTAGTACAAAACCCAAATGATAGGACGTGGGTGCGCTATCCACGCCGCCCACATCCGAAAGCGCCATCAGCCCCACACGGTCGCGCCGTGCCATAACGGTCAGCCCTTGACGCACAAATGCCCGGTTAACGCCCGTGAGCGGTGCCACATCAGCAACGGTCGCCAAAGCAACAAGATCAAGCATCGCCATCAAATCAGGACCTGTTTGCCCCGCTTCACGCAATTGCCTTCCGGCTTCTACCAACATCAGAAACACCACGGCAGCCGCACAAAGGTGGCTCAACGCGCCGGTTTCGTCCTGACGGTTGGGGTTCACAACCGCGAAGGCAGGGGGCAGCGTTTCAGCGCCAAGGTGGTGATCCAGCACTAGAACATCCGCTCCTTTGGCCGCAGCAATCGGCTCGTGCGACAGCGTTCCGCAATCGACGCAGATAATCAGGTCATGCTCGGCGGCCAGTTTTTGCATTGCGGCGTCGTTCGGCCCGTATCCCTCATCAATGCGGTCGGGAACATAAAGCGTGGCGCTTTGCCCCATCTGCCTGAGCCATACAAGCAACAGCGCGGCCGAGCTTCCGCCATCCACATCGTAATCGGCAAACACGGCAATACGCTCACGCGCCTTGACCGCTTCCAGAAACCGTGCGGCGGCGCGTTCCATGTCTTTCAGACTGCGGGGATCGGGCAACAGATCGCGCAGCGCAGGGGCCAGAAAGGCACCTGCATCGGCAGCTAGCACGCCCCGCCGCGCCAAGATCTGACAAACGGCGGCTGGCAAGTCGGTCTGCTGCTCTAGCGTTTGTGCGGCGCGCGCGGTCTCTACATCTGGTCCGACCCACCGGCGACCGGTGATCGATGTATCCACACCCAGAAAGCTCAATCAGTCATCCTATGCTTTGTGCGCGGCAGCATAAGCTATTTCGCGCGATCAGGTTTGTGGCGAATCCACAGGGGTACGGTAATTCATGCGCCGCACCGACCCGGTTTTTGACCGCATGATAAGCGTCTCTGTCGTCATCCAGCCGGGCTCGCGTTTGACGCCTGGAAGGATGTTGCCGCCCGTCACGCCGGTTGCTGCAAAAATGACGTCTTCAGTGACCATTTCATCGCGCGCGTAGATGCGATCCAGATCGGTGATGCCCGCTTTGGCTGCGCGCCCGCGTTCATCATCATTGCGGAACAACAGCCGGCCGTACATTTGCCCGCCCATACACTTGAGCGCGGCCGCAGCCAGAACGCCCTCTGGCGCGCCACCGGCGCCCATATACATATCGATGCCTGTATCGGATTCCGCGCAGTGCATCACGCCAGCAACATCGCCATCTGTAATCAGCCGGATCGACGCACCCGTGGATCGTACCTGCGCAATCATTTCTTCATGGCGCGGGCGTTCCAGAATACAGACCGTAATGTCCGACGTCTTGCAGCCCTTTGCCTTGGCCAGTGCCGCGACACGCTCGGCAGGTGTCATTTCAAGTGTGACGACATCAGTGGGGTACCCCGGTCCGATTGCGAGCTTGTCCATGTAAACGTCAGGCGCATGCAGCATTGAACCGCGCGGTCCCATCGCGATCACGGTTAACGCGTTTGGCATGTCTTTGGCCGTTAGCGTGGTGCCTTCCAGCGGATCAAGGGCAATGTCCACGCCGGGGCCATTGCCGGTGCCGACCTCTTCTCCGATAAACAACATCGGCGCTTCGTCGCGTTCACCTTCACCGATCACCACCACACCGGCGATATCGAGCATATTGAGCTGTTCGCGCATCGCATTGACCGCCGCCTGATCTGCGGCTTTTTCATCACCATGGCCCACCAGCCGTGCCGAAGCGAGCGCCGCGGCTTCTGAAACGCGGGCAAGGCCAAGGGACAGCATACGGTCTTGGAATTCGGCGTGAGCGGGCATGTAATCGGTCCTTCAATATGTATTTTGTTGTCTATTGGATGTGTAGCGGGCGCAGTCGATGAGAACAACCGCACTTGCGGGTGATCGGGGTGTCGTCAAACGTCTTCGATCCGCAGCGCAACAGGTTCACCGGACAGAACGCCTGTGCTGCCCATCGCGTCAAGCGCATGGGAAATTGCATCGGGGGTGGTCTTGTGGGTCACAATCAGCACCGGTGCCGAGGTGTCTTCATGCCCGTACTGACGCATCCGGTCGATCGATACGCCGGCTTCTCCCAGAACGGCAGCGACTTTGGCTAGCGCACCCGGTTTATCATCGAGCGACATGCGCAGATAATAGGCTGCGGGCAGTTTGGAAGTAGCGGGTGTCGCAATCTTTAGTACATCAGCCTTGATGCCGAAAACGGGCCCGGTGGCTCCGCGCGCAAGATCGCATATGTCTGCCATCACGGCACTGGCGGTCGGGCCTTCGCCGGCACCGGGGCCGCGCAGCACGATCTGGCCCACCGCATCGCCTTCCAGCACCACCATATTCGTGCCGCCCTGCAACTGACCCAAGGGCGATGTGGCGGGAACCAGGCAAGGCTGCATACGTTGCTCAAGCCCGCGCCCCGTCATTTGAGCGACGCCCAGCAGTTTAATCTTATACCCCATGTCGGCAGCGGCACGGATGTCATCAATGCTCACGCGGTCGATCCCCTCCAGCGTGATGCCATCAAAATCAACGCGGGTGCCAAAGGCAATGGACGACAGAATGGCCAGCTTGTGTGCTGCATCAATGCCGCCTACGTCCAATTGAGGGTCAGCCTCCAGATATCCCAGCGCATCGGCTTCAGCGAAGACGTCGTCGTAGCTAAGGCCTGCGTCTTCCATGCGCGTTAGGATATAATTGCATGACCCGTTCATGACGCCCATCACGCGGGTCACGTCATTACCTGCAAGCCCTTCAGTCAAGGCTTTGATAACTGGAATGCCGCCCGCCACAGCCGCTTCATACCGCAACGCGCGACCACGCGTTTCGGCCGCTTCGGCCAGGGCTTGTCCATGTACGGCCAAAAGCGCCTTATTGGCCGTAACCACGTTCTTGCCTGCGTCCAGTGCCGCTTCGACCGCGTCTTTGGCAGGACCGCTATCGCCGCCAATGAGTTCGACAAAGACGTCGACGTCGTCGCGGGTAGCAAGTGCCACGGGATCATCTTCCCACGCGTAGCCGGACAGCGGGACGCCACGATCTTTGGACGCATCGCGTGCGGATATGGCAGAAATGACGATTTCACGGCCCGTGCGCGCCTCTAGCATCGCCTTGTGCTGGCGGATGATCCGCACAACACCAATACCAACCGTACCAAGACCGGCAATGCCAAGACGAAGGGGCTGAGACATGTGGTTGATTCCTTTAGGCTGACGCGATCTTTGCTCAGATGCGCATGTATCCTGTCATGCCCAAGCGTGCAACGCGCAAGGAGCGTAAATCAACCTGCTGTCAGGGTCATTCGACAGAAGTTGCACGCAGCCGCGCCGCGCGCGCTTTGAGGGCGGCCATTCGGGCCGCCAGCGCTTCTTCGGTTTCAAGCGCGCGGGCGTCGTCTTGGGCTGTCGTCGAAGCGATACTGTCCAGTTGCACGAACTTTGGATAATCCTGAGCTTCCGAGCCCAAAATCTCAGGCGCGGGCACGTCTGGCAATGGCCCGCAGGCAGCAGCCGAAATCAGTCCTATGATAGTGAAGGTGCGGCGCATTCATGCTCTCCTGTCTGCTTATATCTTGCCCGAGAGAATGCCCCACGGCAAGCGGGCTTTGATTTGAACGACCGTTCAGTTAGAGTTTTGGTATGGCACGAACCCAAGGCTCTCATGGCGATATCACCGCGCCGAAAATGCGCCGCGCAGCGACGCGGCTTTTTTCCCAGCACGGCTATGCCGCCGTCTCAATGCGCCAGATCGCAGCAGAAATTGGTGTGCAGGTGGGGACACTTTATAATCACACCGCAGACAAGCAAACGCTCTTGTTTGATCTTATGCACGACCATATGGCGTTGCTTTTGGACCGGATCGGGACGAATAGTGGTCTGGATCCCTTCGCGCATCTGGAAGAGTTTGTGCGCTTTCACATCCGCTTTCATGTCGAGCGGCCCGATGCCGTCTTTATCGCGTATATGGAGTTGCGCAATCTGAGCCCGGAAAACTTTGCTGTCATTGAAGAGATGCGCCGCCGGTATGAAGACCATCTCGAGGGGATCATCCGTGCTGGAAAGGATCAAGGCGTTTTTGCGGTGGGAGACACCAAAATCGCGACACTGGCGGTGATTGCGATGCTAACGGGAATGACCACCTGGTACCGCGCCGGAGGCCGCCTGAGCGTAGATGCGATTGAAGCAGAGTATTGTGCGTTGGTGAAACGCTCAGTAAGTCCGGATAATTCAACCGGGTAACCCTAAGTGGGTCGCAAACAGGCGCGACAGGTCGCAGCCGCCCTTCGACTCTGAGCACCAGCAACAAAACGGATAAAAAGCATGAAAGTAGGATTTATCGGCCTTGGCAACGTAGGCGGTAAACTGTCGGGCTCGCTCTTGCGCAACGGTACCGATTTGGCCGTGCATGACCTCGACCAGTCCCTTGTGGACGCAATGTGCGCCAAGGGTGCGCGAGATGGTCAAAACCCTGCCGCCCTCATGCAATCATGCGATGTGGTCATCACGTGTCTGCCGTCTCCGGCAGCCTCTGCCGTGGTTTTGTCGGAAATGATGCCGCACGTGGCGCCCGGCAAAATCTGGCTTGAGATGTCCACGACCGATGCTGAAGAGGTTAAACGTATCGCCGCCGAGGTTATTGCTGCAGGCGGGGCGGCCGTTGATTGCCCCGTTTCGGGCGGGTGCCACCGGGCTGACACGGGCAATATCTCGATCTATGCAGGATGCGACCGCGACAGCTTTGAACGGGTGCTGCCGCTTTTGACACGCATGGGGCGACGGGTCTTGCATACCGGGCCTGTGGGCACAGCCAGCGTGCTCAAGGTCATGACGAACTATCTGGCCACGGTCAATTTGCTCAGCCTGTGCGAAGCACTCACGGTCATGAAAGCCTCCGGGATGGATCTTGCCACCACCTTCGAGGCCATCAGTATTTCGTCGGGCACGTCGTTTGTTCATGAAACCGAAAGCCAGCTGATCCTGTCTGGGTCGCGGGATGTAAACTTTACGATGGATCTTGTTCAAAAAGACATTGGCCTGTTCCAGAAGCTTGCTGAAAACAATAATGTCCCTCTGGAAATCTCGCCTCTTATCATCGACATGATGCGCGACGGGCAGGCCCGTTTCGGAGAACGCGCGCAGTCTGACCGAATGATCGAACGGCTGGAAGAGGCCACGGGTCTTGATATACGCGCCGCTGGTTTCCCGCAGGAGTTGATTGATGACGAGCCCGAAGAACAAGGCTACGAGATAACGCCTGCACGCTAGGGGCGGTTCCGGGACCCGAAAAGGTGCGCTTTAAACGAGCGCACCTTCCGCGCTCAGCACCGTCTTGCCGCCTAGGTAAGGGGCCAGAGCAGCGGGGAGAACGACCGATCCGTCAGCGCGCTGGCCGTTTTCCAGCACGGCAATCAGACAACGCCCCACCGCCAGACCTGATCCGTTCAGCGTGTGCACAAACTCGGGCTTGCCGCCTGCTGCAGGTTTGAACCGCGCATTCATCCGGCGCGCCTGAAAATCACCGGTTGTCGATACTGAAGATATCTCGCGGTAGCTGTCCTGACCGGGCAGCCAAGCTTCAATGTCATAGGTACGGCGCGCGCCAAATCCCATGTCGCCTGTGCACAGAATTACGGTGCGGTAAGGCAGACCCAGACGTTCCAGAATGTCTTCGGCACAGCGCAGCATACGTTTTTGTTCCTCGTCCGAGGCGTCAGGATGGGTGATCGAGACCATCTCGACCTTCTCGAACTGGTGCTGGCGCAACATGCCTGCCGTATCACGGCCCGCGCTGCCGGCTTCCGACCGGAAACACAAGGTATGCGCGGTCATCCGACGTGGCAGATCGGCCTCTTCCAGCACGTCACCTGCAACAGTATACGTCAGCGGGATTTCCGAAGTGGACACCAGCCACCAGCCGTTTGTGGTCTTGTAGCTGTCTTCGGCAAATTTGGGCAGCTTGTCAGTGCCATACATGGCCTCGTCGCGCACCAGTACAGGGCTGTTGATCTCGGTCAGACCGTTGTGGTCGACGTGCGTATCCACCATGAACTGCGCCAGCGCGCGGTGAATGCGCGCAACCGCCCCCTTTAGCATGACAAACCGTGCGCCAGATGTTTTGGCGGCCGTCTCGAAATCCATCGATGCGGCGACACCGCCAATCTCGTAATGCTCTTTGGGAACAAAATCGAACTGCGGCAGATCTCCCCAACGGGCGACCTCGACGTTGTCGTCTTCATCCGCGCCATCCGGCACGTCATCAGCGGGAATATTCGCGATCCAGGCGAGCTTTTCCGAAAGTTCTGCATCCAAAGCTTTCGCGTCCGCCTGCATTTGCGCGATTTCGGCTTTTTTCTCGGACACTAAGGCGCGCAAACGCTCAAACTCTGCCTCGTCACCCTTGGCTTTGGCTTGGCCTACCTCTTTCGAGGCACGGTTCTGCTCTGCTTGCGCGGTCTCTGCGGCACTGATCTTGGCGCGGCGTGCTTCGTCTAGCGCAAGGATTTCTTGGGATGCAGCAGGATCACCGCGGCGGGCAAGCCCGGCATCAAAGCCATTGGGGTTCTGACGGATTGCGCGGATGTCGTGCATGAAATTTCCTCGGGTCTGAATCGGTCTGTGACCTGCTTATGACCGATCTTTGGGCCAATCGTAAGCTGTCCTTTGCATCTGCAAGAGCTTGAGCGCTAAGGGCGGCGGTTTTCACGGTCAAGCGCTTGGTGCCATCTGTCGCGCAACCATTGACTGACAGGCACGGTCATCGCGTGTCCTCCATCACCCTGGCGTGCGACGATCACGCCCGACAGAGTCGCTCTCGCATCGTGACGTGTAATCACGGCGCCGCCTGATGCCCCGTTGCGGACCTCGCAAGCGTAGACACGAAATGCGTCTGACGCTTGTTCAAGAGGGCAATTCTCTTGACCGCTCAAGGCATGCGGGCGTGCATTTTCGTACCCTAGCAACACAGCCACTTCACTCTCCGGCGCAGACGGGTCATGCAACGGTATCGGTGCCAACAATCCCATCGGAATGGGATCTTCGAGCACCAAAAGCGCCACGTCGTAGGCAAACCGTGCCTGACCTTGTGTGAGCGTATAGAGCGGGTGCAAGATAACGTCGCGCGCGGCACGATGGGCGGTAAATTTGCCGCGATACCAGCCGGCGATAAAGTGTTGCTTTGGGTTCGCGCCATCGATGCCGGTCACACAATGTGCCGCCGTAACCACCAAATCTGGCGCGATTAAAGTACCCGAGCATCCGCGGCGCCGCGCGTAGCCTGCACTGTTGACGCGTCCGACGGCCTGCCATTGCGCGCGGTCGTCTGCATTCAAAAGCGCAAACGCTTCTGTGGCACCTTGACTGGCGGTGACACACATCATCGCTGCGCAAATCAGAGCGCCTAGTGGGTGTCGGCCAAGATTGGCCATGCTTTGCGAACCCCTTGAGTGTTACAGGGGCAAAATGACACGGAAATGGTCCGAGGTCACGTTCCTCATGCAATCCGTTCCAGCCTGAGCGATTGATTGACCGCAGAGTGACGCATTGCCTTGCAAAGCCGCGTTGCAGATCATAGGTTCCGCCAAAATTCGCGTGTCGCCAGTTGGGGGTGGGACGCTTTTGACACAAAGGACCTATCCCATGGAAGCATTCGCCCAGTTTGTGCCACTTATCCTGATCTTTCTGATCATGTATTTTTTGTTGATCCGTCCGCAGCAAAAGAAAGTTAAAGAACACGCGGCCATGGTTGCGGCGCTTCGGCGGGGCGATCAGGTTATCACGCAGGGTGGTGTTGTCGGCAAGGTTGTCAAAGTCAAAGACGACGGTGAGCTTGAGGTTGAAATCGCCGAAGGCGTAAAAATCCGGGTCATCCAGAACACCATTGCGACCGTTTTGTCCAAGACCGAACCGGCGAAGTAAGAACGCCTTTTAACGCGTTGAAAAGGCGGATTTATGCTGCAAATCGACCTGTGGAAACGAGTCCTTATCGTCCTGACATGTTTGGGCGGTTTGTGGCTGGCTATGCCAAACATGTTTTATACGACGGTCGAGCGCCACAACGACGCCGTCAAAGCAATTGAACTTGGTGCGGTAACTCCGGAGAATGAAGCGCAGCGCGCCGAATGGGCAGAGTGGATGCCGTCGGGGCTGGTCAATCTGGGTCTTGATCTGCGTGGCGGCGCGCATCTGCTTGCCGAAGTGCGGGTGGCGGACGTCTATGCCAGCCGGATGGAAGCCTATTGGCCTGAAATACGTGACGCATTGCGGCCAGAGCGTGCGGTCGTTGGCACGATCCGCCTGCAGCCATCGCCCAGCGATGAGGTCCACGTACGCATTTCACAGCCCGAGGGCATGCCGCGCGCGCTTGAAGTCGTGAGGGCGTTGGCACAACCGGTGCCGTCTTTGACGGGCGTTGGTGCGAATGACATCGAAGTGCGTGCCGATGGCGATGTATTGATCGTGACCCTGTCGGACGCTGAAAAGCTCGCCTCTGATGAACGCACCGTGCAGCAAAGCCTTGAAATCATTCGCAGACGCATCGACGAAGTGGGCACGCGCGAGCCGACAATTCAAAGGCAAGGCGCTGACCGCATCGTTATTCAGGTGCCCGGCATCGGGTCCGCTGCTGAACTGAAAGAGATTATCGGCACCACGGCGCAGCTGACCTTTAACCCTGTCGTCAGCCGCGGGTCGGACGCGAATGCAAGTCCGGGTATTGGCAACAGACTTGTGCCATCTCTGGATGAGCCGGGCGTCTACTATATTATTGAAGCAGCCGCGGTCGTAACCGGCGAGGAACTGGTGGATGCGCAGCCCGCGTTTGACCAGAATGCGCGGCCTGCGGTTAATTTCAGGTTCAATACATCGGGCGCACGGAAATTCGGTGACTACACAGCTGAAAACATAGGATCGCCTTTTGCGATCGTTCTGGATGATGAGGTCGTGAGCGCGCCGACCATCCAAAGTCATATTCCCGGCGGCTCAGGCATTATTACCGGACGGTTTTCCGTCGAAGAATCAACAAACCTGGCGGTATTGCTCAGGGCAGGGGCGCTGCCTGCTGGCTTGGATTTCCTTGAAGAACGCACAATCGGGCCAGAGCTCGGCCAGGACAGCATCGACGCAGGTAAGATTGCGACGATTATCGCTTTTGTCGCCGTGTTGGTCTTCATGTTCCTTAGCTACGGGTTGTTCGGGATTTTTGCGAACGTTGCCCTTATCATCAACATCGGTCTGATTTTCGGACTGTTGAGCATGATTGGCGGCACGCTGACATTGCCGGGCATTGCCGGTATCGTTTTGACAGTTGGCATGGCGGTGGATGCAAACGTGCTGGTGTTCGAGCGTATTCGAGAAGAGCTTAAAACATCCAAAGGTCCGGCGCGCGCCATCGAGCTTGGCTATGAAAAAGCGCTTTCGGCGATCATTGACGCCAACATCACCACTTTTATCACTGCGGTGATCCTTTTTGCGATGGGGTCGGGGCCGGTACGCGGGTTCGCCATTACACTGGGGCTGGGCATCATAACGTCTGTCTTTACGGCCATCTTTGTGACACGACTGATGATCGTCATGTGGTTCGAGCGCAAGCGCCCGAAGAAAATCGAGGTTTAAAATGCGTTTACGGATCGTAAAACAGAATACAAACTTTGACTTCTTCAAGCGGTGGAAGCTGTGGCTGGGTATTTCCGGCATCATGATGGTCGTCGCTTTTGCATCGTTCCTGATGCAGGGCCTGAACTACGGCATCGACTTCCGGGGCGGTACAACGATTCGGACCGAGAGCCCGATGCCCGTTGATATTGGCGTCTACCGCGATGCAATCGCGCCGCTGGAGTTGGGTGATGTATCCATCAGCGAAGTGTTCGACCCCACATTTGAGGAAGACCAGAACGTCGCTATGATCCGTATTCAGGCACAAGATGGTGAAGAAGCGGTATCGGTGGATGTGATCACTGCTGTTGAAGCGGCGCTTAAAACCGTGCGGCCTGACATCGCTTTTATATCCGTTGAATTTGTCGGCCCCAAAGTCTCGGGCGAGTTAATACAGACCGCCATTATCGCTGTCGTGCTCGCGATCGGGGCTGTTTTGATCTACATCTGGCTGCGTTTTGAATGGCAGTTCGCCGCCGGAGCGGTCTTGGCGCTGGTGCATGACGTTATTCTGACAATCGGGATATTCTCTGAATTGCAGATCAAATTCGACCTGGCGATCATTGCGGCGTTGCTCACGATTGTGGGTTACTCGCTGAACGATACTGTGGTGGTCTTTGACCGCGTGCGGGAAAATCTTCGCAAATACAAAAAGCGGCCTTTGAACGAGGTACTGAATATCTCGATCAACGAAACGCTCAGCCGGACGTTTATGACATCTGTCACCACACTGCTTGCTTTGATCTCGCTCTTTATCTTGGGCGGTGACGTGATCCGCGGCTTTGTTTTTGCGATGATCTGGGGCGTAATTGTGGGTACCTATAGCTCGATCTTTGTGGCCTCAGCGGCCCTTTTGTATCTGGGTGTGAAACGGGATTGGTCGAAGCCGGATGCGAACGCTGGCAATCAATACGCCAACATAGATGCCTGAGGCCTTCGCCGG
Source organism: uncultured Alphaproteobacteria bacterium (assembly GCA_963796445.1). Classification (GTDB taxonomy): domain Bacteria; phylum Pseudomonadota; class Alphaproteobacteria; order Rhodobacterales; family Rhodobacteraceae; genus Roseobacter. Next base: position 396,181 of record CAWCLQ010000013.1, read on the forward strand.
CGTATTTGATGTAGACGGTTTACTTTGGCTTTTTGTTGCGGTTTTTGTCGCAGGCTTGGTGCGTGGTTTTGCTGGCTTTGGCAGCGGCATGATAATCATGGCAGTGGCCTCTTCGTTTCTGTCGCCTGTATCGGCCGTGATTTTCATGATGATGGCCGAGCTTTTGGGCCCTTTGCCAAACCTGCCCGCCGCATGGCGGGACGGAAAACCGCGTGATGTTGGCCGCCTGATGCTGGGGGCCACGCTGGCGATGCCTTTAGGTATTTATTGCCTTGCCAAAATGTCCGCCGATTTTTTCGGGTGGCTGGTGTCGGTCTGCGTGCTGCTTTTGCTTTTCGCCTTGATGTCGGGTTGGCGGTACAAGGGCGTACTGACCGAAAAGCTGACGGTGGCAACCGGCGCATTAGGTGGCTTTATGTCGGGGTTCGCGGGTATCCCCGGACCGCCGGTTATCATGCTTTATATGTCGAGCCGCTTGCCCATATCGGTGATCCGAGCAAATTTTTTACTGTATCTTCTGTCCATTGACGTGGTGATGATTGCGATCTTCTGGGGCTCTGGGCTGTTTATCTTACAAATTGCGATCCTAGGCCTGATTGCCGGCGTTCCGAATGTCATTGCGAACATGATCGGTGCGCGTCTTTTCGATCCGCAGGCAGAGGTGCTTTTCCGCCGCGTGGCCTATGTGATAATCGCAGCTTCGGCACTTTTAGGCCTGCCGCTTTGGGGGTAGGGTGTGTGTGCTCTGCGACCGCAAAGGGATGCCCATGTCGACCAAGGCCCAGGTACATGATCTGATCACAACCTATCTCGCGGCGTGGAATGCGCGTGACTACGAAGGTATGGCAGCCCTTTTCACAGAACCTGCGGTTTATGTACTGCCGGATGGCCCCAAGCACATGCCGAATAGGCAAGCCCTGATTGAAGGTCTTAAACAGCAGTTTGCGCTGCTGGAAACCAATGGATTTGACCACACAGAGATCGACCGCATTGAGGTGCGCGAATGCTCCGGTACGACCGCAATGGCGGATATGAAGAACGTCACACGACTGCGCGCGGACGGCACCGTTCTTGAGGTTATCGATGCAGTCTATATCTGCATCTTGCAAGAGGACAATTGGAAGATGAGCATCGCGATGGCTTGCCGCCCCGGCTGGAACGAGGCATCAGAAAGCACGAAACAGTAGCGGAGGAACACAATGCGTTTAAACGAAATCTCATACACTGATGCAAAACCGATTGATGGCTATGGACCTGGTTTCTTTCGTGTGGGCGGCAAGGTGTTTGAGGGGCCTTTGATCGTAGGGCCAGCCGGGGCCAAAGCATGGGGCGGTTTTGAAGACGATGCAGTCCTCTTGGGGCTGAAAGACGAGATTGATGTGCTTTTCGTAGGCACCGGCGCTGAAATCGCGCACCTACCGGAAGCCCTGCGCGATACGCTTGAAGCGGCGGGCATGGGGGTTGAGGTCATGGCGTCTCCGGCGGCGTGCCGGACCTACAACGTCCTGCTCAGCGAAGGCCGTCGCATCGCGCTGGCGCTCATGCCGGTCTAGGGGAAATCGACCTTTTGCCGGGCACAGCAATAGGTTAACGATATCCTCATGAATTTGGCTGTCAAAGATCTTTGTGTGGCGCGTGGCGGAGTGCCGGTTCTTGTGGGGATCGGGTTTGAACTGCCTGCAGGCACTGCTTTGATTTTGCGCGGGCCCAATGGATCGGGAAAAACCACGCTTCTGCGCACATTGGCCGGCCTGCAACCTCCTCTGTCAGGAGAGGTTAGTGGCGCAGAAGATCAGATCGCCTATGCTGCACATGCGGATGGTCTGAAATCGATGCTCACGGTTGAAGAAAACCTGACCTTCTGGGCAGAGGTTTTTGGCAATAGCGATATAGAACCCGCGATTGCCGCGTTTAATCTGGCAGATTTGCGCGCACGGCTGGCTGGGACGCTATCGGCGGGGCAGAAACGGCGATTAGGTCTCGCGCGGTTACTGGTAACGGGGCGGCCCATTTGGATGCTGGATGAGCCTACGGTATCGCTCGATACCAAAGCGGTTGATATGTTTGCGCAAGCCGTTCGCGCCCATCTGGGGCAGGGTGGCGCCGCCCTTATCGCGACGCATATCGATTTGGGGCTTGGCGATGCACAGGTTCTTGATGTCACGCCATATCGTGCGGTTGCAGGTGCCCTTGCGGGTGCAAGTGACGAGGCGTTCTTGTGAAGGCGTTGCTAGGGCGGGATCTGGCGCTGGCGCTGCGGGCGGGTGGCGGCTTTGGCTTGGGGCTTGCGTTCTTCCTCATTGTCACGGTTCTGGTGCCTTTCGGCGTCGGCCCACAGTCCGAGCTTTTGTCCCGCATAGCGCCGGGCATCTTGTGGCTGGGCGCATTGCTGGCGTGCCTTTTGTCGCTAGATCGGATGCTGGCGTTGGATTGGGAAGATGGCACGCTCGATTTGTTAGCTACATCACCCCTGCCGTTAGAAGCGGCACTGTCGATCAAGGCGCTGGCGCATTGGATCACGACGGGCCTTCCCTTGGTGCTGGCTGCTCCCGTCCTAGGCGTGTTACTTAATCTGCCGACGCCGGGGTTTATATGGCTGGTGGTGTCGCTGGCGCTTGGTACGCCCGCTTTGTCGGTCATTGGTGCCTTTGGTGCGGCCCTGACCGTCGGGGTAAAACGGGGCGGGCTTTTGATGTCACTTCTGGTGCTGCCGCTTTACGTGCCAACGCTGATCTTCGGCGCAGAAGTTGCGCGGCGTGGTGCGGTGGGGATGGAAGTACAAACGCCGCTGTTGATGCTTGCTGGTATCACGCTGGGCGTGATTGCAGTGATGCCCTTTGCCTCTGCTGCCGCTTTACGGGTGAACTTGCGGTGAGCGTGGCGTTTTGCCCATTGAGGGCCGGAGACCAAATGACTAAATATCAGCCATGTCAGTAGCAGATCAAAAACCTCAGCCAAAACGACCCAGCAGCTTTTGGAGCTATGCCAATCCGGTAAAGTTCCTCGCGTTCAGCGAACGCATGCTGCCAACGCTTTGGGTTCTTGCTGCGGTGTGCCTTGCTGTCGGGTTGATTTGGGGTTTTTTCTTCACGCCTGACGACTTCCGCCAAGGCTCGACCGTTAAAATCATATACCTGCACGTGCCATCTGCTTTGATGGCGATTAATGCGTGGTTCATGATGTTGGTCACGTCGCTGGTCTGGATCATCAGGCGGCATCATGTCAGCGCGCTGGCAGCAAAGGCGGCAGCCCCGGTCGGGGTTGTGATGACACTGATCGCTCTGGTGACAGGGGCGATCTGGGGCCAGCCGATGTGGGGTACGTGGTGGGCGTGGGACCCACGACTTACGTCATTCCTGATATTGTTCCTCTTTTATCTTGGCTACATCGCCCTGTGGGAAGCCATTGAAGACCCTGACACCGCTGCCGACCTCACGTCGGTTCTGTGTCTCGTGGGATCGGTTTTTGCCGTGCTGTCCCGCTATGCGGTTAACTTCTGGAACCAGGGATTGCATCAAGGCGCGTCGCTGAGCCTCGACAAAGAAGAAAACGTGGCGGATGTGTTCTACTTCCCGCTACTGGTCGCGATTGCGGGGTTTGTGCTGCTCTTTGTGGCACTCGTTCTGTACCGCACGGGTACTGAAATTCGCATCAGGCGCGCGCGGGCGCTCTTGGCGCGGGAGGCACGGTCATGATACCCGATCTGGGGAAATACGCTGACGCAGTTTTATCTTCGTATGCGGCGTCACTAGTGCTTTTGGCCATACTGGTTCTGATGACCCTGCGCCGTGGCCGCAAAGCACGCCGAGAGCTGGCGGCGATTGAAAAGAAGGGCAAGCAGGATGGCTAAGGTATCGCCCCTGATGCTGGCCCCGCCGTTAATCTTCGCCGCATTTGTGGTGATCGCAGGTGTGGGCATGTTCACAACAAATTCGTCCGAGCTGCGCTCGACACTGATCGGCAAGCCAGCACCGCCGGTCACCCCCGTGGCTTTGTCGGGGTTCGAGCCTGTAACAGCAGAGGCCCTCGCCTCCGGCGAGATCACACTCGTTAACTTTTGGGCTTCATGGTGTCCGCCGTGTCACGCAGAGCATCCCAAGCTGCTGGAGATGGCGGCAGATGGAATTTCTATCATCGGGATAAATTTCAAGGATCGAGACGGTCCTGCAGCCTCATATCTGAAAGAAGACGGAAATCCCTTCGTCGCCGTAGCATTTGACCCGCAAGGACGCACGGCAATCGACTGGGGAGTGACCGCACCGCCAGAGACATTCATTGTCGATTTGGATGGCACAGTTCTTTACCGTTTTGTGGGCCCGCTGGTGGGAAGTGATTATGAGCAGCGATTCCTGCCGGAGCTTGAAAAGGCATTGGTGCAGTAGTTCCGACCTAAGAAACACTGCGTTTCGGGTCATTTCAATTCATGTTCGTGGATAAAGATACGTCGGTGGGGTGTTTGTTTCCTTGTCCGTTAAAGACATGGATGATGGATCATTCAGAGCGGGTAAATTTATTTTCCATAACGGATTATTTATCACAAATTGATAGTTTTCGTTAAAAGCGGGTATAAAGTAGTTGTGGTGGCGTTAAACGTGTAGGGTTGTGTTAAGTGGTACGCATCACAGTCAGCAATTATGGTCGATCGTCTGGAACCCGTGCAGAGATGCATGGTTTCAAGGCGCGTCTAAATGCTGGCATTTTTCCAAGGCACGTCCGGATTATCAGCAATGTCTGTGCAGACGCTCGCGCGTTCTGTCGCAGAGCGTTTGTTGCTTTTCCGGGCGTCGCCGCGGGCTTTTTTGGTACGAGTTCTGCGTGTTTGACGCTAGTTTATGTTTGCGATGACCGGCGCTGTATTCAGCCGAGATTGCGGCGCCACATGTGTAACCATTAATTTGTAACGAGTAGGTTCGGTGAAGATGAGTGTAGACAGTTGTGTTTCAGACGATTTGATCGAAATGACGCCGCCGACTGCGCGCACTTTGGCGCAGCAAGAAAGAAAGCGGCTTGCAATTATTATGGTATTACTGGGCGCGATTTTTAGCGCTTGCATCGTTGCGCTTTCACAGCTTAGCGCAATTGTAACAACGTATTATCCGGACGACACGTTTTCATTTCTTCCGTAGGTATTTTAATAAGTTGATTTTGATTTTCAGTGCAGTCTCTGGGCCGTAAAAGGCTCGGGGCTGCACTTTTTTTGTCCGGTGCCCATTCGGCACGAGATTGCTGTGTTTCAAGATGGAATGCATGGCAGGGTGAGACAAAAAAAGCCGCCCTCACATGGGGGCGGCTTTGTTCTTTTAACGGTAACTGGGTCAGGCAGCTTTGGCGAGGTTACGCAACACGTAATGCAGCACACCGCCATGTTCGATGTATTCGATCTCGATCGCTGTATCGATCCGGCACTTCAGCATGATCTCTTTTGTTGATCCGTCTGCCATAGTGATTGTGCAGGGTACCTCTTGCAAAGGCTGGATCGTATCCAGACCCGAGATCGACACTTTTTCTTCACCTGTCAGGCCCAGAGATTTGCGTGTATCGCCGCCTGTGAACTCGAATGGGATCACGCCCATACCCACGAGGTTGGAGCGGTGAATACGCTCAAAGCTCTCTGCGATAACGGCTTTGACACCCAGGAGGGCAGTGCCTTTGGCAGCCCAGTCGCGTGACGATCCGGCGCCATATTGCTCTCCGCCGAAGATAACCAACGGCGTGCCCGCTTCCTGATAGGCCATTGCAGCATCATAGATGGATGTCTGTTGCCCATCCGGTCCTTTGGTATAACCACCTTCAACGCCATCCAGCATCTCGTTCTTGATGCGGATGTTGGCAAAGGTGCCGCGCATCATCACTTCGTGGTTGCCACGGCGCGAGCCGTAAGAGTTGAATTCGCGCACCGGCACCTGACGTTCAATCAGGTATTGACCAGCTGGGGTGCTGTCTTTGAACGATCCCGCGGGGCTGATGTGGTCTGTCGTGATCATATCGCCAAGAATCGCCAGAACAGAGGCGTTCGAGATGTTTGTGATCGTCCCGGGTTCCTGTCCCATACCTTGGAAGTAGGGCGGGTTTTGCACGTAGGTCGAAGACACAGGCCAATCGTAGACCTTGCTGTCTGTCGTTTCCACACCTTGCCACTTGTCGTCACCTTTGAAGACATCGGCGTATTTGGTCAGGAAGGCTTCGCGCGTTACAGTCTGTTCAACCAGTTCCGCAACCTCCTGACTGGTGGGCCAGATGTCTTTCAAGAACACATCGTTGCCGTTCTGATCCTGACCCAAAGGTTCGGTTGTCAGGTCGATATCCAATGTGCCGGCCAGTGCGTAAGCCACAACCAGCGGCGGCGATGCCAGATAGTTGGCGCGGACATCTGGGCTGATGCGCCCTTCGAAGTTACGGTTACCTGAAAGTACGGAAGTTGCCACCAGATCGCCTTCGGCAATCGCTTCGGAAATCTCTTTCTGGATCGGGCCAGAGTTGCCGATGCAGGTTGTGCAGCCATAGCCCACAAGGTTGAACCCGATGCTATCGAGGTCTTTTTGCAGATCAGCCGCTTCGAGGTATGCTGAAACCACCTGCGAGCCCGGTGCCAATGATGTTTTCACCCATGGCTTGCGGTTGAGCCCAAGGGCTGCCGCTTTGCGCGCGACGAGACCGGCACCGATCATGACATAAGGGTTGGATGTGTTGGTACAGGACGTGATCGACGCGATCACAACCTTGCCGCTTTCCATCGTATAATCTTCACCGGCGACGGGTACTTCCTTGCCCATCGGACGTTTGAATGTCTCGGCCATCTCCCTGTTGAACGCGACTTTCGCATTGTCCAGTGCCACGTAATCCTGCGGACGTTTCGGGCCAGATATGGCAGGGACGATCGTGCTCATATCCAAGTGCAGGGTGTCGGTGTATATCGGTGCGTAGTCATCGCCACGCCAGAACCCGTTTTCTTTCGCATAGGCTTCGACCAGTGCGACGCGGTCTTCGTCGCGACCTGTGTTGCGCAGATACCGCAGCGTTTCGTCGTCAATGGGGAAGAAGCCGCAGGTCGCACCATATTCCGGTGCCATATTCGCAATGGTTGCGCGGTCCGCAAGCGGCAGACGATTCAGGCCTTCGCCGTAGAATTCGACGAATTTGCCGACAACACCCTTAGCGCGAAGCATTTCAACGACCTTCAGAACCAGATCGGTTCCGGTGGTCCCTTCCATCATGGTGCCCGTGAGTTCAAAGCCAACAACTTCGGGGATCAGCATCGAGATCGGCTGACCCAGCATCGCGGCTTCCGCTTCGATGCCGCCAACGCCCCAACCCAATACGGCTGCACCGTTAACCATAGTTGTGTGACTGTCTGTGCCGACCAATGTGTCTGGGTACGCAACTTGTGCGCCCGTTTGATCGGTATCGGTCCAAACGGTTTGCGCAAGATATTCGAGGTTTACCTGATGGCAGATGCCCGTGCCTGGAGGAACAACACGGAAGTTGTTAAAGGCGTTCTGTCCCCATTTCAGGAAGGTGTAACGTTCCATGTTACGCTCGTATTCGCGGTCCACGTTCATCTGGAACGCGCGAGGGTTGCCGAATTCGTCGATCATAACAGAGTGGTCAATGACCAGATCAACAGGGTTCAGAGGGTTAATCTTTTCGGCGTCGCCACCCAGGCTGATGATCGCATCACGCATCGCCGCAAGATCAACAACAGCGGGAACGCCGGTGAAATCCTGCAGCAGCACGCGGGCAGGGCGATAAGCAATCTCGCGCGGGTTCTTGCCGCCTTTTTCTCCCCATTCTGCAAAAGCTTTGATGTCATTGACTGTGACGGTCTTGCCGTCTTCAAACCGCAGCATGTTTTCCAAGACCACCTTCAGCGCGGCTGGCAGCTTGGAAAAGTCGCCTAGACCGGCGGCGGTTGCGGCAGGAATAGAGTAATAGTCGACGCTTTGTGCGCCAACTGATAGTGACTTGCGTGTTTTTGAAGTATCGTGACCAACGGTAATGGGCATGAGGAGGCTCCCTTCGGCTGAGCTGTGGTCCTTGTGGGCTTGAGCATGCAATGCCGCAAGGTGGGGTCTGTTTCAACTCTCATTAGTGCCCCTGCGTCAAAATGTATACCGTTGTGTACCATCTTTTGTTGCAAAAAGACGGGTACCTTTTCAACAAACCTTGATTGGTCATTTCAAAGCGCAATCTTTACGGTCTCCTGACACACTAAAGACCGTCACGCGGGGAATCAGATGAAACGACTAATGCTTGCACTGGCGACATGCTGTGCCACGTCACTTGGTGCTCAGGCAGAAAATGTACCTGTTGTGGTTGAACTCTTCACATCTCAGGGGTGTTCATCCTGCCCTCCGGCAGATGAGTTTATGGAAGTTTTAGCCGAGCGTGAGGATGTGATCGCTTTGTCGATGCATGTGGACTACTGGGATTACATCGGTTGGAAAGACGAATTTGCGGATCCGCAACACGCCGAACGTCAAAGAGCGTATGCGACACATGCGGGGCGCCGGTCGGTTTATACACCGGAACTGATTGTAAATGGCGATACAGACATCGTTGGTGCAAAACCTATGGCTGTCGCCACCGCAATCGAAGCGCATAAAGCGCAGCCGCGCACAGTCAAAGTAGAGCTGTCCCGCAAAGGCGATCAAATGCATGTGGCTGTCCGCGCTTTGCAAGATATGTCCGGCCCCTTTGTGGTTCAAATGCTCAGGTATCAACCTCAGAGGGTCGCAAACATCACACGTGGAGAGAACGCGGGCAGGGTTATTACCTATGTAAACGTCGCGCAGGATTTGCAGGTCATCGGCGCGTGGGATGCGCAACAAGATTTTGCGACCGCTATTCCTGTTCCAGATGATTTACCGGTTGTGGTGCTTGTTCAGAACAAAGGTTTGGGACGCATTCTCGCGGCTGCCCGTCTCGACTAACCGGGCGTTTTCTTAGGCGCCACGCGCCAGCGTTTGTGGACCCAAAACCATTGTGTGGGGTCTTCCATGACGCGGCGGGCAAGGCTGTCAGTTACCTCTTGTGTCATCTGGTTGGGGGTGCTGTGGGGTATTGGCGCTTCTAGAACGGTGTTAAAGCTCAACCCGTCCGGGCCGCGAATGCCGTAAAACGGGACGAGGACTGCATTGTAGCGCAGTGCCAACTCTGCCGCAGAAACCGCCGTGCGCGCAGGTTTGCCCAGAAAATCCATAACGGGCGCGCGGCGGACGTGTTGATCAAACAGCAAAACCAATTGTCCGCCCTGCTTCAGGTGGCGTACAAATCCTGCCGTACCTTTGCGCCCTTGGGGAAACACTGGTCCACCAAACGCCTCCATCGTGCGCACGTAGTGTGCGTTGAAGTATGGGTTGCGCATGTTTCGGTAAAGGCCGCCCACGTCGTAGCCTCTGGCGACAAGTGCTGCACGCACTGCTTCGTAATTTCCGTAGTGTCCTGTCACCAGAATGACCGGCTGGCCTTGGGATGCAGCGGCTTCAAGTGCCGCAACGCCTGCACCCTCAAGCGGATTGTCTGCAAGCCGCTCGGGAAATTGCTTGCTTGAATAGTTTTCAATGAAAGTGCGCCCGACATTATTGAGGCACCGGCTTGCGATCGCTTTTCGGTCTGCGAGGGGTTTGTCGGGCCATATGAATGCCAGATTATCGAGCGCGCGAGCCCGGTATCCGGCCAGGGGGCCTACGACATGTTGCATGATGCGGCCCACTAGCTTGACGCGCCACGCGTACGGCAAGGCAAGCCCAATCGCGATAATCGCCTCAATGGCCAGATTGCTCAGGTAGTCCAGGGTACGTTTGCCGGCAGAAGGTGGTGCTTTGGGCATGGTCGCGGGGCACCCCTTTTGGTCGCACGCATCATTTCACACAGCGATTTGCCACGCTTGGAGCCAGAGATAACGCGCAGATGTTGCGATCTCAAGCCTCACCGGTCACGCGAGGACGTAAAGCAAGCCTGTAGGAGCGAAGAGCCGCGCGTTCTCCTTCCGTACAGCACGCACCCTGAGCACGGTGCGGGTGGCTTATTCAGGTTCGCTGTCTTCAACGATCAAGAGCAGATCACCGTCGGCTTCCATCTCTCTGATCGCTTGTACGATAAGTGCGGCGGCTTCCTCCATTTCGCTGGTTTTTACTGGATCGCGTTCTTGGACCTCTTCTTTTAGTTGGTCGGCCATGCGTCCGGACATGTTGTCCAGAATGAAATCCGCAGATGCCTGCATGCCTGCAGCGCCCGCGCCTGCAAGCACGGTAACCAAAGCCTCTTGTTCCAGCACCCGAACAACACGCGGAATGTCGCGTGCCGCAATCCGCTGCGGAATATTGGCGAATGTAAAGATCGCGCGTCGTACCATTTCGGCAAAACCTGCATCGGTTTCGTCGAGGCCCGCAAGGACGTCGTCGCGGGTGACCGAGGTTGTGGAGTTGAGGATCGCACCGACCCGTTCTACGGGTCCATTTTCAAAAGCGCGCAAAGGTTCGGCATCCAGCTGTGTGGCCAGCGCCAACCCGATTCGGTCGACCGCGTCCGGTGTAACAGCGCTGGTTTGAGAGACGGCATATGTAATACGGCGCGCCTTCGGGCCGGGTAATTGGCCCAAAAGCTGTGCCGCCCGCTTCACATCAAGTTTAGACAACAGAACGGCCGCCACCTCGATGCTTTCAGTCTCAAGAACCGGCAAAAGCTTTTCCGGCCCCAGATCTCGCAACCGTTTCCAAGGATCGCCAAATTTACGCACGCCAGCTTCTTTGCGCAGGCGGTCTGCGGTCTGCTTTGAAATTCTTCCGTCAAGCGCGTTCAGGGCACCTTCGATGCCGCCGGTAAAGGACAAGCCGATGCTTTCCAACTCTTGCGCAAACTCGTCAACAACAGACGCCAGCGTCGCACGGTCAACGGTTCGCATAGCCCCCATTTGCTGGGTCAGTTTGGCCTGCAATTCGTCGGGCAGATCCTCAAGCGGGATGTCAGCACCTTTATTTATAAGCAATCGCACAACGATTGCAGCCTTGGCCCTGCGGCTAAGTTGTACCGGCGATGCGCTACCTGCACTGTCAAGTGCGGGAAAGGACCCGATGGGAACCATTTCGGACATTATAACCTACCTGTGATGATCTTGTTTTGTTCTCACACAGAAAGGTAAATTTTGGCTGAAATCCATAGCGTGTTTCAGCCACTAATTTCAGTAATTGTAGGTCTGCCCAGTCTCGATCGCCGTGCGCAATGAGTTTTCCGACCACGTACCCGTGCCGCCATAAGCACGGATCTGGCTGAGCTGAACCATCGCCTGAGAGATATTGCCCTCTTCAACCAGACCTTGCCCCATATACGAACGTGCCAGAATATTGGCGGGATCCTGATCGATCGCTTGCCTATAGTAGACCATCGCCAACTCAAGGTTGCCCAGCTTACGATGCGTAAACCCAAGATAGGTCAAGCGCCCGGGGTCATTCTCTGGAAGCGCTTCAAGGACGCTTTGGGCATCGGCGTAACGGCCTGCATACGCAAGCTGACGCACTGCGAGGTAGAGTTCGTCGCGATCAAGGCTGCTTTGTTCAGGGTTAACGCATGTGCCTTTGTCTGCATCAAAGACCTGTCCGCCCTTGCATGTGCTCGCCGGTTTTGGCGGCGGGCTGTCGTCACCGCCGTCGGCCAATGCAAATGTTGGCAGGACAAGGGCTGCCGCAAGAATAAAGCGCATAACTGTCTCTCCTGTTACTCTATCCGTCGAAGTAGCGCGGGGTTCCAACTAAAAAAGGCGCCCCAACAGAAGCGCCTTTGAGTTTTTTATGAAACAATCGGGTCAGCCTGTTGTCGGAACACAGCCGCCGGTTGCTGCGTCGTAAACACTGCCTTCGGCGCATGTCATGGAAGCTTGCTTTTGCTTGCTCGAGTTGCATTCATAAGCAAATCCCATTGCGGGTAAGATGCTCAGGGCCACCGCGGCGGCCAAGGTCTTGATCGTCATTGCGGTTCTCCTCTTCGCTCAAGTACACTGAAGAGTAGCAGCCGCTGCCGTTCGGTCAACTAAAACAATACGCAAAATGGCTTCGCCCTGCAGCTTGCCTAATCCTTGAACACACGCGCAAAGATCGTATCCACATGTTTGGTGTGGTAGGCCATGTCGAATTTCTCTTCGATTTCTTCTTTGGAAAGAGCGGCGCAGACCTCTTCATCGGCCAGAAGCTCTGCTTTGAAGTCTGTCCTGTGCTCCCACACTTTAAGAGCGTTGCGTTGCACCATCGCGTAGGCGTCCTCGCGGCTCACCCCGGCTTGGGTCAGCGCCAAAAGCACGCGCTGGCTCATCACCAGACCCGGAAATTTGTTCATGTTATCAAGCATGTTCTCGGGGAATATCAGCATTTTTTCGATCACACCGGTCAAACGGGCCAGCGCAAAATCAAGTGTGACGGTTGCGTCAGGGCCAATCATCCGCTCAACCGAGCTGTGCGAGATATCACGTTCATGCCATAGCGCCACGTTTTCCATTGCGGGGACAACCGCCATTCTCACAAGCCGCGCAAGGCCGGTCAGGTTCTCGGTGAGAACAGGGTTCTTTTTGTGCGGCATCGCCGAAGAGCCCTTTTGCCCCATCGAGAAAAACTCCGCCCCCTCAAGCACCTCAGTCCGCTGCATGTGCCGAATTTCAATAGCTACATTTTCAACAGAAGATGCGATCACGCCTAAAGTTGCGAAAAACGCGGCATGTCGGTCGCGCGGGATGACCTGCGTGCTGATCGGTTCGGGGGTGAGGCCAAGTTCCGCGCAGACGTGTTCTTCGACGCGGGGGTCTATGTTGGCGAATGTTCCGACAGCACCCGAGATTGCACCGGTGGCGATCTCTTCGCGCGCTGTGTGCAGACGGGTCAGGTTGCGGTCCATCTCTGCGTAAAAGCGCGCAAATGTCAGGCCCATCGTCGTGGGTTCGGCGTGAATACCATGAGAACGACCGACGCGCAGGGTATGCTTATGCTCCATCGCACGGGTTTTGAGCGCGGAGAGCAACGCTTGCAGGTCAGCGATCAGAATGTCGGCGGCACGCACAAGCTGTACATTCAAGCACGTGTCCAGCACATCCGATGACGTCATGCCCTGATGCACAAAGCGTGCCTCATCTGCGCCCACGTGCTCTGCCAGATGGGTCAGGAATGCAATCACGTCATGTTTGGTAACCGCTTCGATCTCGTCGATACGGGCCACGTCGAATTCAACATCTTTGGCTTTCCATACGGCATCTGCGTTTTCGCGCGGGATTACGCCGAGGTTCGCCATTGCTTCGCAGGCATGCGCCTCGATCTCGTACCAGATGCGGAACTTTGTCTCTGGGCTCCAGATGGCGACCATGTCGGGGCGGGAATAGCGGGGAATCATCGCGGGGGCGTCCTCTTTTTCGGATTGTATCTGCGGTTGGCTGGCTCATAAACTGCGCGCGCAGTCACCACAAGGCAGGAGCCCGAGAAGACATGAGAAAGCTGACCCTTCTCTGGCGTGGCTTTTGACCTGTGGCTTTGCGCAGGCAGCAGATGTCTGGCAGCCGATGTCTGGTAAAGACACCACTCAGGCGCTGACTGACCGCAAACTGCAGTACGCGCAAGCGTGGCAGGAGTTTCGCCGGTCAGGGCGTACGCTGTTTAATACGGGAGACGACAGTTGGGGGTATTGGGGCGTCAAAAGTGACCAGTATTGCAGCATGTGGCAACCATCGGATGTCTGGGCCTGCTACGATATGGCGCGGTCCGGCGTGCGATTGCGGTTCATTGGTGCGGCAGGCGATACGGCTGACGCCTTCGATGCAGATGACTGACCGACGCAAGCTGCAGGATTTCGCCGGCAGATGGTCCCTATCGCGCCGCATCACCCCTGCGACGGGGCCTGACGTACAATTTGAAGGCGAGGCTATTTGGGCAGCTGCCGATGGTGGACTGTCTTATGTAGAAAATGGTTTGATGACGCTCGGGGACCAAGCACCGCTGCATGCAGAGCGGCGGTATTTCTGGGCGGAAGACCTGCGCGTTTATTTCGAAGACGGTCGATTTTTTCATCAGGTGCCCGCATTAGGGGGGCGCGCGCATCACTGGTGCGATCCCGATACATATGACGTGACATACGACTTTTCCGCTTGGCCGCAATTTAAGGTGCACTGGCGTGTGCAAGGCCCGCGCAAGGACTATAGCGCCATTACACAATACAGCCGCCTTTAATGCATCAGCCCTTGCACGGCGGGGCGCGCTGCGGCATTCATGGACCAAGAGTATTCGAATTGGAGATATAATTCATGCAGCTCACGGCTTCTCACTCCCCCTTGGCAGAGCTTTTCGGGCCGCGCGAAGGCGCTGGTCGTTTAATTAAACAGGTTATTCTGGTTTTGGTCGGCATCGCGGTTCTGGCCGCTGCGGCAAAGACAAAAATCTTCATCGGCACGCCAGTTCCAGTGACCATGGGGACATTCGCGGTTCTGACCATTGGTGCAGCATATGGCGCGCGTTTGGGACTGGCCACGATTATCGGCTACATGCTGATTGGCGCGTTGGGCTTTGATGTCTTCGCAAGCTCGTCAGCCGAAGCAAGCGGCCTGACCTATATGATGGGCGGCACCGGTGGCTATCTGGTGGGTTACGTGCTGGCGACCCTGACGCTTGGCGTTCTGGCTCAGCGGGGCTGGGACCGGTCTGTCGGTATGATGGTGGTTGCGATGTTGATCGGCAACGCGATGATCTACGTGCCGGGGCTGTTGTGGCTGGGCCAGCTTTACGGTTGGGATCAACCGATCCTGCAGTGGGGCCTGACACCTTTTCTTTTGGGTGACGCACTGAAACTGGTGCTTGCTGCGTTGCTTCTGCCACTGGTCTGGAAGCTGGTGGGCGACGCCCGCAAGTAAAGCTGCTTTGACGGTATTTGAAAAGGGCCTGCGCCAGGCGCGGGCCCTTTTTGTGTCGCGCAGGCCTTCCTGCGCGACTGGACATACGTTTGAAATGCTGTCTCTATCGTCTCGAAATTTAACTATGGTGAGCCGTTAAGATGTTTTCCGCATTCCCAAGATACCTGTGCAGGACGCTTTGTGCTGCGGCTCTGGTCGTGATGCCGGGCTTCGCTCAAGCAGGAACGCTTGTAACGTACACGGACGGGGATCGTCCCTTGTTCGAAATTGAGGTGCCTGACTTCTGGTCAGTGCGCACCGGCGGGTTGCGCGATTTAGAGGGACCTGATGCGGATGACATCCGCGACGTCTCGCGCGTATTTGGAATGACACCCGATGCGCATCCGGGTGTGTGGGTCGGTGTGATCTCTCCGCATGGCGTGTCGACCCTGAAGGAAGCCGGTGAATACCTGCAGGATATAGGCCCGTTTCTTGTCCAAGATGCGTCGGTCGGGGCACCGTCCCAACGGCGTGTCAGCGGTATGCCTGCGCGCCGGATTGCGGGGCAGGGCCGTCGTGACGGGAAGGCTATAGATTTTACCGCCCTCGCCATTGATCTGCCGGGCAATCGGGTCGCGATCGCGGTGGTTGTGTTCGAAGCGGGTGCTGATGCTGAACCGACAGGGGATATCAACGCGATGCTCGCCTCAATCAAAGCGGTCCGGTGAAGGGGTATATATGATGTTGCTTCAAAGAAAACCGCTTGTGCTTTCACTGGGGTTTGTTGTTGCCATGGCCTTGTCTGCCTGCGATCCGTCAACCACCCGCACGTCGACTTCCGTCTACTACAATTCGATGCTTTGGAACGATTACTACTACGGCAGCTACCGACCGGGATACAGACCACCCGACAGACCGGGGCGGCCCGAAAGACCGGACAGACCAAACCGTCCGGACAGACCTGACAGGCCCGTACGGCCGCCAGGGGGCGGGATTGATCCTGGCTTCTCAAGACCACCGATTGCGACTAATCCCGTACACAGACCTTCGGCAGGCCGAGGGCGCGGTCGGCGTTAAGAGCGCACTAGGGTTCAACCAGCTCTGTTATCACAGTTGAACTGCGTTCTAGTGTTCTGTGCACAGGGCACTTGTCGGCAATGCCAAGCAATCGCGCGCGCTGCTCGGCATCCAAGTCGCCGGTGAGCGTGATGCGCCGGCGCCACGTGTCAATCTTGTCGCCTACACCTGTTTCGGCGTCTTGCGCGTGTACCTTGTCGTGGTTGACGTCGACCGACACCTGTTCAAGCGGCCACTGCTTGCGGCGCGCGTACATTCTGATGGTCATTGAGGTGCAGGCACCAAGGCCTGCAGAAAGCAACCCATACGGCGACAGACCTTTGTTTGTGCCGCCATAGGCAAGCGGTTCGTCGGCGACCAAATGGTGGCCGTCGCCCGAAGTAATATCGGTCAAGAACCCCTTTGGGTCGGCTTCGCTGACACGTAGTACACCCTCTGGTGCGCCGGGGGGCGGTGCGGGACGGTGAATGTCCAAATACCGTTCTGACCACGTGGCAATCACACTGGCCACATACTCTGCATCTTCTGGGCGCGTCACCAGATGATCCGCACCGTCAAGTGTGACAAAGCTTTTGGGGTGTTTGGCCGCCGTAAATATTTCGCCCGCATTCTCGATCCCGACAATTGCGTCGCGCGGCGCATGGAGCACCAACAGGGCGGCGTTCAGGTTTGATACAGCCGGTGCCAGCTTAGCCTCGGCCACATCGTCAATAAACCCCTTGCCGATGCTAAAAGTGCGCCCGCCCAAGTTCACCTCGGCCGTGCCTTTGTTGGTGATCTCGGGCAGCGCTTCGACAAAATTATGCGTCACGTGGCCCGGATCAAAGGGCGCGCCGATGGTCACAACAGCCTTGATGGTATCAAGGGCCGCAGCCGCTTTCAGGACTGCGGCACCGCCCAGTGAATGACCGATAATAAGCGACGGCGTCATGTTTTGCTCTGTCAGGTAGTCATTCGCCGCTAACAGGTCGTCTACGTTCGACGTGAACGACGTGTTTGCAAACTCGCCGCCGGAATGGCCCAGCCCGGTGAAGTCAAACCGCAGCACTGCAATCCCCAATGCAGAAAGGCGTGCAGCAATACGACGTGCTGCAGGTATATCCTTGCCGCAGGTAAAGCAGTGGGCAAACAAAGCTGTCGCAACAAGCGGCCCCTCAGGTAAATCCAGGCGGGCAGCAAGCGTAGCACCGCTGTGCCCAGGAAATTCGATGCGTTTTGTGGGCATGTGCAGGCTCCTTTGTCCCGCAACAGAGTGGGCCTGATGACCGCGCAAAACAAGCCATGTGACAGCCCGATCACACGGACGTGCTTTTGACACAACAATAGCGGCGCGTGTGGTTGGGTTTTCACGGCCACTTCACGCGCATGTTTAGTCCCATAGCGTTGCGTTGCTGCTACATACGGTCAAACTGAATGGCAAAATGCCGCGCGCGGGAGGCATGGGATGCCGCTGCAGACACTTTTTAGCAAGCTGACATCGGGCCTGTTTGCAGGTCTTTCTTGCGTGATCGCTGCCCGAGGTGGCAGAAGAGTTCAAAAGCCCTGATACTTTGGTCTTGGGCGATAGCCAGCTATCCGTCGGTTCAGGACCGGTATTCTTTGATTTTCTCTCAGATATTGCTGCGTCTTACAACGCGCGGGACGCGAAAAGCGTAAACTCAGGAAGCTGGGAGGCATGGAAGTGGGCGTGATCGGCGTGCGCTCCATATCCATTCATTCATGGGTTGCGCGTAAGGGGGCGGCCAAAGTTTCAATCTGTGATGAGGATATCAAGTGGAAGATTAACACCGGCACATATCCTGTTGTTAAACATACGAAAAACCACTTCAAATAAGTGGGGCAGGGGCGTAACTACCCATTGTGTCCTGCAGGTAAGTCACCCTTTGAGACCATGTTCAAACCCGGACATGACGCGCCTGAACTGCTTGTGCTGGCATTCTTTGTGAACGCCGCCCGCAGGTGGTCGGATGATCCCGCCTTGGCTGCGGCGGAAGCGAAACAACTGTCGCGGCACTTACCTGCTGATTTACCCTGCGTCTTCATGACAACGGCACCCGCCCATACACCCAAAGTGGCCAAACAACGTGCAACAGCGCAGACAAATATCAAGAACGCCTTTGCGAAGACAGGGAACCGATGCGTTTTTTTTCGAAGGCATCACGCCTGAGACGACTGCCGTAAATCAAAGCACAGTCGCATTTTCCGCCGCAATGATACAGGCCGCGTGAAAGACCCGTATCACGTGAAAGAGCGCGGGGCACGGCACCACTTTGAGATGCGCGGTCCGGCGTTGTGTGTTGCTATATTCGAGGCGCTTGACTGACCAAAAGCCCCGTCAGGTTTCACCCATAAGCGCTGCGTCAAAGGGATATTGGGTCAGGTTCTCAAAACCGTCTTCTGTTATCAGAACCTGATCCTCAAGCTTGATGGAAAAATCGCCACCCTCTTCGCTGACCAACGCTTCGACGCAAAGCGTCATACCTGGTTCCAGCGGATAGTCGTAAGCCCCCGCTACGGCATGATCGGGATAGGCCACCAATGGCCATTCGTCACACAAGCCGACACCGTGCATCAGGCAGCCATACTTCAGCTTTTGGTATTTCGCGTCCAAAACATGGGTATTGGCCGAAAGCTCGGGGATCATCACACCGGGTTTTAGCATCTCCATATTTTGCTGGATATGCTCGACCCCGTGGCGCATGGCGTAGATCATATCGGGACGGGGTTTGCGGTCCCCAATCCACCAGCTGCGCGAGATATCAGTGCATATGCCGTAAGATCCCACCAGATCGGTATCAAACGATATAATCTCGTTCTGTTGGCACACCCTTGGGCCGCATTCCTGAAACCACGGGTTTGACCTTGGCCCTGAAGCGAGCAGCCGTGTTTCTATCCATTCTCCGCCGCGCCGTACATTTTCTGCATGTAGAACTGCCCAGATGTCACTCTCGCAGGTGACGCCGTCGCCCACATTGGCGCGGGCAAAATCCTCCATCAAGCGTACAGCCGTCTCGCAGGCATGCGACGAACACCGCATTGCTTTAATCTCGTCGGAGCCTTTGACCGATCGGGCCTTCTCGGTGACCTCTTCACCCTCCATGATGGTAAACCCTTGCGCCTCAAGCGCGCGCATCCCGTGGATCATGAGCTTGTCGGCGGCGAGCATCTTCATACCCGGCGCGTGCTCTTCCAGAAGAATGCGTACCTCATTGGCAAAGACATCGGCCGCCACATCGACCTTGTCGCCACGATCAAAATAGAACAGGTCCGCGCCCGAGCGTTGTTCACGCACCAGCGGGTTGAATTCGCTTAGAAAAGGTGAGTTCTTGTAATCCCATATGACCATGTAGCCGTCCGCGCAGAGCAGTACCGCGCGGAACGGATTATGCGTGTTCCAAAGCTGCATATTAGTGCTGTCGGTGGCATAGCGGATGTTCAATGGGTCAATCATTAAAAGGCCAGCGTAGCCGCGCGCGACCACATGATCGGTTAGCCGTCTGTGACGATAGGCACGCATTGCAGGCAGATTCGGCAGTTCAAGCCCAGCCGCCGCCCATTCGGAAAAGGCAAGCTGCGTGGGGCCGATTTCAATCCGGTCCATATCATTCGGGCTGCCATCACCCAAAAGAATACCTTTTGTCGGGTCGATCTTGCGGGTATCTCTGAAATGGGAGTTCATCGGTATCTGCCTTGCTATCCTGATGTGTACAATTCCAAGAAAACCGGATAAATGTTTGCTGTTTCCCGACACAAATTGATGTCGTTTTTTGCTGACGCATAGAGTGGAGGCGCTAATACTGCCGCAATGGTGGAAATTCTAAACGATATGATTCCAGCCGATCTGCAACCGGATGCCAGTCTGCCGGGGGTACGACCGCTTGGTGACAAGCCTTGGCTCCATGTAAACGAAGCATATGGTGCGCAGGTGGCGTATCGTCGTCAGATCATCTTAAGAAAACGTAACTCAGTGTTTTGGCAGTCCGAGGCTGCGACACCGGCGGTTGCCGAGGTGTACCATGAAGCTTTGCGGCTGTTGCCAGCGTTCGGCTTCGGTCTGACATCCCGCCATATCTTCTGTCCCGATGGCTCCGAAGTCGACCAAGAGGCGGATAACCCTCTAGTAACGTTGGGTAAGGTCCTTCAGGAAGACATTTGTATTTTGCAAAAACAGGGTGACGAGCATGTTCTAACCGCTGCAATCCTCTGCTTTCCAGCCGGATGGACGTTGGTCGAAAAAGCGGGGCGACCTTTGACGCGCATTCATGCCCGCGTGGACAGCTATGACGATAGCATCGCGAAACGTGTGCAGCGCATGTTCGATGGTGTGCAGGTCGGCAGGCCAATCTGGCGTAACAACCACCTGCCTTACGACAATCCCAACCTATTCCAACCCTTGACCGAAGCTGAGGCCGCGAAGAACCCGACATGCAAGGACCCGAAATCGGCGCCTTATCTGCGTGCCGAGCGTCAATCGATTTTGAGGCTGCCAAAGACGCAGGCTGTGGTGTTTTCGATCCACACATATGTCGCGCGCGCTTTGGCTGCATAGATCATTCTAAACAAAAAAACGCCCCGCAAAGCAGAGCGTTTTCATTATTTTTCAGGTGCTTGTAGTTAGCAGCTGTAGTACATGCCAAACTCGACGGGGTGTGGCGTGTGCTCGTAGGTTTCGATCTCTTCCATCTTAAGCTCGATATACCCTTCGATTTGGTCTTTGGTGAACACGTCACCTGCCAGAAGGAAGTCCATGTCCGCTTCAAGCTCTTCAACTGCTTCACGCAAGCTGCCACAAACGGTTGGGATACCTGCCAGTTCTTCCGCAGGAAGATCATAGAGGTTCTTATCCATTGCTTCACCGGGATCGATCTTGTTTTGGATGCCGTCAAGACCAGCCATCAACAGCGCCGCAAAGCACAGGTAGGGGTTGGCTGCCGGGTCAGGGAAACGAGCCTCAACGCGTTTGGCTTTGGGGCTTTCTGTCCATGGGATACGTACACAACCGGACCGGTTGCGTGCCGAATAGGCGCGCAGAACGGGTGCTTCAAAGCCGGGGATCAGGCGTTTGTAGCTGTTAGTCGCCGGGTTGGTGAAGGCATTCAGCGCTTTCGCATGCTTGAGGATACCACCGATGAAGTACAACGCTTCTTGGCTGAGATCTGCATATTTATCACCAGCAAACAACGGCTTGCCATCTTTCCAGATGGACATGTTGACGTGCATGCCTGTGCCGTTATCGCCGTAGATCGGCTTTGGCATAAATGTCGCCGACTTGCCGTAAGCGTGTGCCACGTTGTGGATCACGTATTTGTATTTCTGCAGCTCATCCGCTTGTTTGGTCAAGCTATCAAAGATCAAGCCAAGCTCGTGCTGACAGGACGCAACCTCGTGGTGGTGCTTGTCGACCTTCATGCCCAGACGTTTCATCGTGGAGAGCATTTCTGAACGCAGATCTTGGGATTCGTCGATCGGGTTAACTGGGAAGTAACCGCCTTTGACACCAGGGCGGTGGCCCATGTTGCCCATCTCATAGTCCGTATCCGTATTCCAAGATGCGTCAACTGCATCAACTTCGTAGGATACTTTATTGATTGTGTTCGAGAATTTTACATTGTCAAACAGGAAGAACTCCGCTTCCGGACCCATGTAGGCGACATCACCAATACCGGTTGATTTCAGAAACGCTTCGGCTTTCTGTGCGGTCGACCGTGGGTCGCGTTCATAGGCTTCGCCGGTATCAGGCTCGACGATCGAGCAATGCAGGCAAACTGTTTTCTCGGCATAAAACGGGTCAACATACGCGCTGTCCACATCTGGCATCAGTTTCATGTCGGAGTTTTCAATCGACTTCCAACCGGCAATGGACGAGCCATCAAACATGAAGCCTTCTTCGAGGAAATCCTCATCGACCAGATCCGACATCACAGTAACGTGCTGCAGTTTGCCGCGCGGGTCGGTAAAGCGGATGTCGACGTATTCAACGCCTTCATCAGCAATCATCTTGAGTAGTTCTTTGCTCATTCTCGGATATCCCTCTTGGTTGGAATGATTATTACGGTAAGCGGTTAGGCGGGTCAGAGCGCGTCTGAACCCATTTCGCCGGTACGAATGCGGATTGTCTGCTCAACGGGGCTGACAAAAATCTTACCATCGCCGATTTTCTCAGTCTTAGCCGCGGAAACGATGGCTTCAATCGCGGCATCGACCATATCGTCGTCTAGCACGATTTCGATCTTCACTTTTGGTAGGAAGTCGACAACATACTCGGCACCACGGTACAGTTCGGTATGTCCTTTTTGGCGTCCGAAGCCTTTGACTTCGATAACGGACAAGCCTTGTACTCCGACTTCTTGAAGCGCCTCTTTGACTTCGTCCAATTTGAAGGGCTTAATTACTGCCTCGATCTTTTTCATTGGGGGCCTCCCGTGCCGGTTTCCAAAAACGACAGATCATCTTGGGCTATTAGGGTCCATGGATAGAGGGTAAAGGGGGCGGTAAGCGCGCGAAATTGCGGCTATACCGCCAAAAAATAGTGCTTGTTGATTAAAAAATAAGCAGAATGTGAACTTGAGGTATGATCCTGTGACAGAGCTTCTCACTTCAGAGCAAATGCGGCGACTTGAAAAAGAGGAAATCGACTCGGGCGCGGTCACCGGTCTTGAACTGATGGAGCGCGCGGGACAAGGCGTTTGTGATGCCGTCTTCGATAAATGGCCCGAATTAAAGACCGGGAAGTTCCGCGCCGCGGTCTTGTGTGGGCCCGGGAATAATGGCGGAGACGGATTTGTCATTGCCCGTTTGTTGGCGGCAAAGGGATGGATCGTCGATCTTTACTTGTTCGGGCAGGTGGCAAAGCTACCACCGGACGCTCGGGCCAATCACGACCGCTGGGCGTCAGAGCATCGGGTGTTGCCTTGGGATTTTGCGGTCTACCGTGCGGGCAAAAGGCCAGATGTAATAGTAGATGCAGTTTTTGGCATCGGTCTGACGCGGGCTTTGCCGAAGGAGGTGGCAGAGATGTTGGCCCCAAAAGCGAATGAGCATTGGTCTCATGGCCGCGAAATAAAGAAAGTTGCCGTTGATTGCCCATCAGGTCTGAACCTTGATACAGGTATGATCCCTACCGAATGTGAAGACTTCACCGCTGCGCCGGATACCGTCAATTCTGCGGATCTTACCGTTACGTTTCACACGCCTAAGGTGGGCCACTATTTGGCGATGGGGCCGTCCGTCACGTCGCACCTTGCCGTTGTAGATATCGGATTAACCGGAGCAGCAGTTGAGCGTTGCGCCCTTGTCCAAGACCCAGACCCTGAACGTGCGCGTCTGGTCGAGCCAGTTTTTTCGGGCGAGGCGCTTCGCTCGTGGCCGCGTGTTTTAATTGGAAAGGCCGATCACAGCGGCCACAAATATGACCATGGACATGTGGCTGTATTTGCCGGGGGTGTGGGGCGAGGTGGTGCTGCACGCTTGGCTGCACGCACAGCTTTGCGCGCCGGTGCGGGATTGGTCACAGTGATTTGTCCGCCCGCAGCCCTGCAAGAGAACGCGGCGCAGCTTGACGCGGTCATGTTGCGGGCCTTGCCGCGTGACGGCACAGTTTCGGATGTCGCGGATCATCGTGTGTCAGGGTTCGTCATGGGGCCGGGCATGGGTGTTTCAAGGCATACACTGCGTCTGGTGCTTGAGGCGCTCGCTCGACAAACGGAAGACAGGAAATCGCGAGACCCTGTTGTTGTGCTCGACGCCGATGCGCTCACCAGCTTTGCTGACACTCCGGAAGTACTTTTTGAAGCGACCCATTCGAGAACAATTCTCACTCCCCATGAAGGTGAGTTTGCGCGCTTGTTCCCAGACTTGAGCATAGCACAACGAGGGAACCTTTCAAAATTGGATGTGGCGCGCGCGGCGGCAGAGCGTGCAGGCTGTTTGATACTACTTAAGGGGGCCGACACGGTTATTGCGGCGCCGAATGGTGCAGCAAGTCTGCATTCAGCCTGCTATGGCCGCGAGGTTCCTTGGTTGGCGACGGCGGGTGCGGGCGACGTTTTAGCGGGATTAATTGCAGGGCTCGCTGCCTCGCAAGCGTCGGGGCCGTTGTTCAATATGGCCGAGGTTGCAGCTTGGTTGCATGTAGAATGCGCCAGCGCGTTCGGGCCGGGGCTGATTGCGGAGGACTTGCCTGATATCTTGCCCCAGGTGCTGCGCGCGCATCTAACCTAAGTCGGTAGCTTCCATTTTGAGAAGGGTCGGCACCGAATTGGCGGTCCCAAGCTCCATCCCGTCCGCATAGATGATCTGGGGGAGGTCACAGATAATACGGTATAGTGTCAACGGCATGAAGCCGATGTCGCGCACATATTCTCCGTCGACCAACGCGCTTGCCGCAACAAGCATCCTGTCTGTTTTACCAAAAATCCGTGCACGCCAATCCCGCACGTGAACCATCTGTGCCGCTGGCAAGAGAGTGTCGCGATCGGGTTGGCTATGACCAATGGATCCGGCAATTATATAGACGGTACGGGTGACGATACTGTGCTGTTGGATAGACCGGATTGGCACAGCGCCCTGATCCCGTGTGACCAGCCTGTCGCCCACGCGCAGGTTTTGCACGCAGCGCAAACCATTCATCGTAACGATGTTCGCGTTAGAGGTAATGCCGCACATTGCTGTGCCTGGAGCGTCGCACGTTGTGTCGCGTGCCGCGCGAATTGGGTCCGCATCATGGCTGCTGCCAGTGGTGCGCCCGGCCGTTTTCGGCTTCATGGGCGTTCTTCCTTTTTAACCTGCCTCAAGGTTATGGAAACAATACAATACCAAACCTTTAATGTCGCCCATTCTTTTTGGTATTTTTCCTCTCGCAAGTCTCATCCGGTTTTGCTAGGAGGACCATAACGGCTCCACTACGGGCCGACAGTGCGGGTGTGGCGGAATTGGTAGACGCACCAGATTTAGGTTCTGGCGCCTTTGGCGTGGGGGTTCGAGTCCCTTCACCCGCACCACAGATAATCATGTCATTGAAAGAACGGCAGCGGTGCCTGTAGCACGATGTGTTTGCGCTGATATGACCGTGCTTTCCAAACCTGCCATAGCAGTGCGTTTC
Organism: uncultured Alphaproteobacteria bacterium; assembly: GCA_963796445.1. GTDB lineage: Bacteria > Pseudomonadota > Alphaproteobacteria > Rhodobacterales > Rhodobacteraceae > Roseobacter. The sequence goes on from CAWCLQ010000013.1 coordinate 421,212, forward strand.
ATGCCGTGGCAGCCGGTTATCGAAGGCAATTAAAGATCGTTCCATCCGCCCCTTGCACCTTTGGTCGCAGGCACATAGAAGGGCTGAAATTTATGCACGCGCCAACCGGCGCGCCTTATTCTATGGAGCACACATGCAGGTCAACGAGACGCTGAACGAAGGTCTGAAACGCAGCTATTCCATCACCGTCACGGCGGCTGAGCTAGAGGCTAAGGTCAACGAAAAACTCGCCGAAGCGCAGCCTGAAGTCGAAATGAAGGGCTTTCGCAAGGGCAAGGTCCCGATGGCATTGTTGAAAAAACAGTTTGGCCAGCGTGTCATGGGTGAAGCGATGCAGGAAAGCATTGACGGCGCGATGAGCGAACACTTCGAAAAGTCTGGCGACCGTCCTGCGATGCAGCCCGAGGTCAAAATGACCAATGAGGATTGGAAAGAAGGCGACGACGTAGAAGTTGCCATGTCCTACGAAGCGTTGCCCGACATTCCCGAAGTCGATTTCAGCAAGGTAAAGCTTGAGAAGATGGTCGTAAAAGCGGGCGATGCTGAAGTTGACGAAGCTCTCGGCAACCTTGCAGAAACCGCGCAGGATTTCAAAGCCCGCAAGAAAGGCTCAAAAGCGAAAGACGGCGACCAGGTCGTCATGGATTTCGTGGGTAAAGTCGACGGCGAAGCCTTTGATGGTGGCTCCGCCGAAGACTATCCATTGGTGTTAGGCTCCAACTCGTTCATTCCGGGATTTGAAGAGCAGCTTGTCGGTGCCAAAGCGGGTGAAGAAAAAGCAGTTACCGTTTCCTTCCCTGACGATTATCAAGCCGAGCACCTGAAGGGCAAAGAAGCTATTTTTGATTGTACGATCAAGGAAGTAAAGCAGCCTGTAGCCGCAGAAATCAACGATGAGATGGCCAAGAAATTTGGTGCCGACGATCTAGCGGCACTCAAAACCCAGATTTCAGAGCGGTTGGAGGCGGAATATACCGGTGCGGCGCGCGCGGTTATGAAACGCGGTCTGCTAGACGCACTGGACGGTCTGGTGTCGTTTGATCTGCCTCCGTCGCTTGTTGATGCTGAAGCGGGTCAGATTGCGCATCAGCTTTGGCACGAGGACAACCCTGATGTTCAGGGCCACGATCACCCTGAAATAGAGCCGACCGAAGAGCATAAAACACTGGCTGAGCGCCGCGTACGTTTGGGGCTTTTGCTGGCTGAAATCGGTCAGAAAGCCAAGATTGAAGTGTCCGACGGTGAAATGACACAAGCAATCATGAATCAGGCGCGCCAATACCCCGGTCAAGAACGCCAGTTCTTCGAGTTTGTGCAGCAAAACCAGCAGATGCAACAGCAGATGCGGGCGCCAATTTTTGAAGATAAAGTGGTGGACCATGTCGTTGAGCAAGCCAAGGTAACCGAAAAAGAAGTCTCGAAAGACGACCTTCAAAAGGCTGTTGAGGCTCTCGACGAGGAATAAGCCCTCATTCGAATATTGTAATGCGGCCGGGTGCTTTTGCAGTGCCCGGCCATTTTTTTGAAAAATTTCTTAACACTTTGAAAAGCTGTTTAATGGCTCCCCAATGTACCGGGAAATTCGGGGAACATGATGTCAAATTAACTGTTGGCCGAATTCATTGGAACGTTCTGGCTGGTATTTTGAGGGGCAGTACTGTTCTCGCGGCTAGGATTGCCGACGTTGGTATCGGCTGGCTCGGGGTAAGTTTAGCTTTTGGCCTAATGGTCATTACGATGGTGTAACGGTGGGTCACATTTCTAGCGAATGCTTTAACCCTTTAGTTTATTTTGTTTAATGCTGATTGCCCGTTTCGACGGGAAAGAACTGGTACCGTATTGGACTGCACAAGTTACCGGTGCGATTGCAGCGGCAATTATTTTGTATGCGGCCGTTGCAAGCGGTGCTGGGATTGTGCCGATCGCTATTGGGCTTGGGCTAACCTTGATCCACTTGATCTCTATTCGTGTCTCTAACACGTCGGTCAACCCTGCGCGATCGACAGGTGTCGCACTGTTTGCAGATGGACATGCGTGGGCACAGCTTTGGATATTCTGGCTGGCACCATTGGTAGGGGCCGCACTCGGACCGTTGATCTGGAAGGCGATGACAACAGACAATTGATCGGTCATCGCCTAACCCCAGGGCGTGCGGGTACCCGTGATTGCGGGTAGTACTTTTGTTTTTATATACCGCTAAGACGCCAATTGATCAGCCATTTCATGGTTGCGGTCCCGGTGTCCTGCTTCGTCCTCGCGCACGACGATTATAACCTCGCGCAAGCGCGCATCTGGCGGCAGCTTCCAGTAGTCAATCGCGATTTGCGGGGCAGGGACGTTGTCTACGTGTCCTGCATCTACCTCGGCCAAATACTGGGTATAGCTGATTACGGCTTCTTCCTCGAGATAGGCGACCACGCGGTGTGCCGTGCGCGGGGCAAAGAGGTAGAGTAGAAAATACAGATTAAAAAACACACCCTGCCCGAATAGGATCAAGTAGCGCTCAAAACGGCTTGGCTCGGCTACCTTGATAAATGTCATCAGGTGCATGCGTTCGTTTTCTGCTTCGTCTAGCAGTTCGCGCACCCAACCGTTGTCGTCTCGGATTGTACGGAGTGCCTTGAGATGCTGCAACATGCCGCCAACCATTCCCGGTACAGCTGCCACTGTTTCCAATATTACAGCACGGTGACCGTATCGTTTGGCAAAAAACTTGTCGGCGAAGAAGCGCATGAATTTTACCAACCGCAACGCAAAGCGATCACGAAAATCCTTGGGCGGCGTGTGGTTCAATAGTGCGTTAGGGTCTTCGGACTGAGAGATATCGAACATCAATTCCTCCTGTTTCTGTCAGAATAAATGCTCCTTTAGTCACGGCAGACAAGGTATTGCGTCATTTTGCGCAGCTCTAGTGATTTAAAGCGTCAGGCCAGTTACGCAGCTCGCACTCATGTTTATTAAAACGGCGACCGTTTGTTGCAAAACTGCTGACGTGCGCCCCCACGGACAGCTTTCCAGGTGGGCGGACACAGTGTTAGTTTAGCAGAAGTTAATGGCTAGGGGTGACCCGTCCTACATGCGGATCTGAGCCTTGGCTTTGTTCAGCAGGTCATGTCTTTGAGTTAAGCTTTACCACGCGTCCATGTCTGGAGCCCGCAAAGCATATGGAGTCGCAGAGCGATTGATTTGTATTTGGTGTGTCAAATACGCGTCCTTCACAATCCTGAGGGACCATAGCGTTTCAGGCGCCGTCGTATAGGCTCCACCCACAAGAACAAAAAAAGCCGGGCAATCGTGCCCGGCTTTCTTGTGTTTTGGTGTAGGGCGATCAGGCTTTCTGCTCGTCGTCGCCCGCGTCTTCTTCGATGACGGGCGCAACGGTTTCGGCCAGATCATCGTCGTCGGACGCGGCGGAGCCGATATCGTCAAACAGCTCCGCGATTTCGAAGTCTGCTGCCGCTTCTTCTTCGGCTGCCATTTCCTGAATGGATTTACCGGACGCTTGCAGTTCGGCTTCTTCCGTGGAACGCGCCACGTTCAGTTCGATTGTCGCGTCCACTTCGGGGTGCAGTACGATTTGTACTTCGTGCAGACCCAGTTCTTTGATGGGAGCAAGAACGACCTGTTTACGATCTACCGAGAAACCTGCCTCGGTTGCGGCATCGGCGGCGTCACGTGTTGTGACGGACCCGTAGAGCGCGCCAGAATCTGACGCAGAGCGAATCACGATGAACTGTTGGCCGTTCAGTTTGGCGGCAAGTGCTTCGGCTTCGTTCTTGGTCTCAAGGTTGCGGGCTTCCAGCTGCGCTTTTTGCTGCTCGAAAGCTTCGATGTTGGATTTTGACGCGGACAGCGCTTTGCCTTGTGGCAACAGAAAGTTACGGGCGTAGCCTGGCTTTACATCGACAACTTCGCCCATCTGGCCCAGCTTTGCGACGCGTTCAAGAAGGATAACTTGCATGTTTTTCTCCTTACTTCACAGCGTAGGGCAGCAGGGCAAGAAAGCGGGCGCGTTTAATGGCACGGGCCAGTTCGCGTTGCTTCTTTGCGGAGACTGCGGTGATACGGGATGGAACGATCTTGCCGCGCTCAGAGATGTAGCGCTGCAGCAGACGTGTGTCTTTGTAATCGATCTTCGGCGCGTTGTCGCCCGAGAAGGGGCATACTTTGCGACGGCGGAAAAATGGTTTAGTGGCCATGATTTATGTACCTTTACTAAAGCGGATCAACGACGTTCGCGGCGGTCGCCACGATCACCACGTTCTTCGCGTTTTTGCATCTGGACGGACGGCAGTTCTGCATGAGCGTCGACTTTGATCGTCAAAACGCGCATCACATCATCATGCAAGCGCATCAGGCGTTCCATTTCTTGGACGGCGGGTGCTGGTGCATCCGAACGCAGAAAAGCGTAGTGGCCTTTGCGGTTTTTGTTGATTTTATAGGCCATCGTTTTGACGCCCCAGTACTCGTGATCCACGAGCGCGCCGCCATTGTCGGACAAGACGGTGCCAAAATGTTCGATCAGTCCTTCGGCCTGTGTGTTGGACAGGTCCTGACGTGCGATCATAACATGCTCATATAAAGGCATGTGCGTTCCTCATTTATATCAAGGCGCATTTCAAAGGCGGGGCGATGTACCTTTTGCGGCCCCACCACGAGAGACTGCGCGGTTTAGTTGTCGTGCAAAAGGAAGTGCTGCGTATACACGCTTTATTGCTTGGCGCAAGGCCCGTGCTGATCGGTCCCATACTGTCGGCACGGAGAAGGCCCAAAAACGCCCCTGCAACGTCTCAAACCCGTCTTATTTCCGTCTTTTTTCGGCAGTTAGCTCTTGGTTAATGAAAACCGAGGAAGTTTCGTTATGTCCAGCGTCGTAGATCCCGCATCATTTGAGTCCATTACTCCTAATCCGACCCGGTCCGTGGACGGCAGTCGGATCGTGACCCGAGGGTTTCAAGCCATCGTTGGTGTCGCACTTATTCTGACGGCGATGGGGCTTTGGTTGGCACCGGGCGCAAGCTGGGCCGAAGACCTGTTGTTGATGAAGCTTCTTGTTTCCGCTATCGGTGGCATGGTCGGGTTTGCTTGTTTGCAAACTTTCATCCGTCCTGCGCCACCAAAGGTCGAGATCGACACCATTCGTCACGAAATTCGGCTTGTCCGCACGCGGGGCAAGGACCGCTATGTTCTTGATCGCTGCAAATTTTCTGACTTAACGCTGGTCGAAAACTCTGGCACTCACGTGCAGCTTTGGGGGAAGAACAACACCCTGATCGCTGAGGTGTCAGCAAGCGATCGGATCACACACTGCAGCCTCGTCACGGCGCTACGCGTCGCCGGTAAGCTGTAAGCCAAACACACTCCCATATTTTTGAACCCTTTGTCCTGTCTGTGCGCGCAGTGTTCATCTGCGCGCAAATGCTGTTCATGCCGTTGCCTTGTTCATCGGCTAGGAGATGCCATCTGTTGATCAGGAGCATTCAATCAACCGGAGCACTCTGACATGAAATCCATTCTTCTCGCATCCGCTTTCTCGGTCGCCGCTACAGCGGTTTGGGCCGACGCGGTAACCTACGACATCGACCCGACACATACGACAATCGTTATGTCTTATGGTCATGCTGGCTTTGGCAATACAAACGGCTTGATCTCGGGTGTTACAGGTACAATTGACTTCGATGCTGAAAACCCCGCGGCTTCATCGGTCAACGCCACTATTGACGTCAGCACACTTACAGCGGGCGATACTTCGCGCGATGAAATGCTGTTGTCTTCGGGCGAATACTTTAAAACGGCTGATTTTCCTGTGGCCGAATTTGTTTCCACAGGCATTGAAGTAACAGGTGAAAACACGGCTTTGATTACTGGCAATATGACCATCAACGGCATGACTAACGAAATCGTGCTGGACACGGTTCTAAACGCGGCCGTTGCGGAATACCCCTTTCCGCCGACGCAAGGCCGTCCAGCTATTGGTCTGACCGCCACAACGACCGTTATCCGTAGTGATTATGGTTTGGGTATGTTCGCGCCCTTCATCGCAGATGAGGTTAACCTGACCATTGATATCGAAGCCATTGATTTAGAATAAGCCGGGCCCGGGCCGCCTTTCGGCTTTGGGTACTAGGGGAATGCCGCCGGAATGTTTTCCGGCGGTATTTGTTGAGGGGTTAGTTATTCGTTGTCGCGGTCAGTTCCACCGTAATATCCACTGAAAATCCCAGCGAAGCAGCGTCCTTTTGGGAAAGTCCGACTGCATAGTCACGCCGATCCAAGTCTGTTTGACCGCTCATACGCGCAGCCCCGTCTGACACATCGAGCGTGAATGGCAATACAAGCGGTTGGGTCGTCTCTTTTATAGTCAGTGTGCCGTCTGCTCTGTATCCATCGGCGTCGCGCAAAATATCAGCGGTATATGTCGCCGTCGGAAACTCGTCGGCATTGAAAAAATCAGCGCCTAGTGCCTGAGAGGTCACCGAACCTAGCGTCAGGGAGCCAATGGACACAACGACCTCGACAGAACCGACGGTGCCGCTGTCGCGGGTTTCGTCAAAGCTGATCGCGGCGGTCCAATCCGCAAAGCTTCCTGTCACAGGGGAGCCAAGCTGCGTGACCGTGATCTGCAGTGATCCATCTTGGACCACCCAATCAGACTGTACGGCCTCAAGTGCCGCTGCTTGAACACTGGAATCGTGTTTTTGGTAGACGCCCAAGCCTGCCCCGACAAACAATGCGCATGCCCAAACAACGATGGCTGCGACAAGGGGAAGTGCGGTCTTTTCAGCCGGTTTTTGTGCGAGAATTTGCGGCGCACCGGGCAGCATCCGCCGCAACGTGGCGTCTTTGTCGATAAAGTGGTGTTTGAGCGCACCTGCCAGGTGCAACAGAATAGACACAGCCAGCACGCGTTCAAAGACGATGTGCAGGCCGGCCGTGGTCGCGGCGAGGCTTTCTGATTTGGGTACCATCGGCAGGTCTTGGCCAAAAGGCCACCAGATTGGCGCAAAGCCGGCAGTGGACGCGTGATGTATCCAACCCGACAACGGCACCAGCAGCAACGATCCATAAAGCAGCCAGTGTACGGTCGTCGCTGCAAAGGTTTCCAGTTTACGCTCGGGGTGCAGGCCCGCGGGTTTTGTCTGCGTGATGGCCCAGAGGATGCGCGCAAGCGCAACAAAGAAAACAGTGACGCCCAGTGTCTTGTGTAGTGAAAAGAGCCACGCCTTCTGTGCCAGCGCTTCGGACGTGTCGTAGGGCAAACCGTTCGCATATATGCCCAGTGGGATGAGTGTCAGAACGAGCAGCGCCGTTGTCCAGTGAAGGCTTTTCGCAACCGCGCCATAGTGCTTTTCGCTGTTGGCAATGGCCATGTTGGTGCTCCTCTAATGCTGATGGGATTACAGGATAAAGATTAGGTGCAGTATCGCAATCCGCCATGCCGCACAAATGCTGCGCGCGGTTTTGGTACAGATCATACGTGGGCGGGATCATCATTTGACAACCCAAAGCGTTGCTCTTGGCGGGCGGCCACGTTAAGCCGGTGGCTAGAAAAAACGGATGAGGGGTGAGCGGGTGAGCATTGCATTTGTATTTCCGGGTCAGGGGGCACAGACCATCGGCATGGGCCGTGCGCTGGCCGAGGCCTATCCGGCGGCCAAGGCCGTCTTTGATGAGGTGGACGATGCGCTGGGTGAAAGCCTGAGCGGTCTGATCTGGGACGGCGATATCGATACGCTGACGCTTACAGAAAATGCGCAACCGGCGTTGATGGCGACGTCTATTGCTGCGGTGCGGGCACTTGACGCGGAAGGCATCAACTTGGACGGCGTATCTTATGTCGCCGGTCACAGCCTTGGCGAATACTCGGCATTGGCGGCGGCCGGGACGTTTACAATTTCGGATACAGCGCGGTTGTTGCGGACGCGCGGGCTTGCCATGCAGCAAGCAGTGCCGGTCGGTGAGGGCGCAATGGCTGCGATCTTGGGGTTGGATTTCGACACAGTGACAGAAGTTGCGGAAAAGGCATCGCAAGGGCAAGTGTGTCAGGTCGCGAATGCAAACGATCCCGCGCAAAACGTGGTTTCGGGTAACAAGGACGCGGTCGAGCGCGCGGCAGTTCTTGCAAAAGAAGCGGGTGCCAAGCGTGCTTTGCTGTTGCCCGTATCAGCGCCTTTCCACTGCGCGCTGATGGCACCTGCTGCTGCGGAAATGGAAAAAGCATTGGGTCTAGTCGCTTTGCAGACACCACGCGTGCCACTGGTGGCAAATGTGATTGCCGAGGCCGTGAACGACCCCGAACAGATCAAAAGTCTGCTTGTCCAGCAAGTCACCGGGCAGGTTCGCTGGAAATCATCGGTGGAATGGATGGCCGCCAACGGGGTCACAGATTTCTGGGAAATTGGCGCAGGAAAAGCGCTTACCGGCATGATCCGCCGCATCGCCAAAGACGCGCAAACGCGCAGCATTGGCACCCCAGACGATATCAAAGCGGCCCTTGAGGCCTAAGGAGGAATGCAGATGTTTGATCTGACAGGAAAGAACGCACTTATCACAGGCGCTTCGGGTGGCATCGGTGCCGACATAGCGCGCGCACTTCATGCAGCAGGTGCCACAGTTGCTTTGTCCGGTACGCGGGTTGATCCGCTTGAAGCATTGGCGTCAGAGCTAGGCGATCGTGCGCACGTTACAGCCTGCAATCTAAGCGACATGGCAGCGGTTGAAGCGCTGCCCAAGCAAGCGGCTGAAGCGATGGGGTCAGTTGATATCCTGATTAATAACGCCGGCATCACGCGCGATAATCTTTTTATGCGTATGTCCGATGATGAATGGCAGTCGGTTCTGGACGTGAACCTGACCGCGACCTTCAAGCTATGCAAAGGCGTGATGCGCGGAATGATGAAAGCGCGTTGGGGACGGATCGTAAATATCTCGAGCGTCGTCGGTGCAACCGGTAACCCCGGTCAGGCCAACTACGTGGCATCCAAAGCTGGCATGGTCGGCATGTCCAAGAGTTTGGCTTACGAGGTCGCGAGCCGTGGGATCACTGTAAACTGCGTGGCACCGGGCTTTATTCAAACGGCGATGACCGATAAGCTGACCGAAGATCAAAAGTCGGCAATCATGGGCCAAATTCCTGCTGGGCGCATGGGGTCGGCTGGAGACATTGCCTCTGGAGTGCTGTATCTTGCAAGTGCAGAGGCGGGTTACGTCACAGGAACAACCTTGCATATCAATGGTGGCATGGCCATGGTGTGATTCAGTGCTGCAAGCTTTTTAAGCAGCGCGCACAATGCGTTTGCCATCTGCGCCGCTTGTGATAAAGGGGGCGCAGTTTTGAACAGGCGAGCTTTAGGGCGCGTCTTTAATCCCGGGTTTGGGCGCTATTGCGGATCAAAACGGGCAACGAGCCGCCCTTTGGGGCAAACGCTTGCAACCTGAGTTTATCAGGGAGACGAGCAACCGAAAGGGGCCCACCGTGGCCCGAACGAATGAGGGAATATTATGAGCGACATCGCAGATCGCGTTAAGAAAATCGTTGTGGAGCACCTTGGTGTCGAAGAAGACAAGGTGGCTGAGGGGGCGTCTTTTATCGACGATCTTGGTGCGGACAGCCTCGACACTGTTGAGCTGGTCATGGCATTCGAAGAAGAATTCGGCATTGAAATCCCTGATGATGCGGCCGAGACCATCCAGACCTTTGGCGACGCGGTGAAGTTCATCACCGAAGCTTCCTAAGCTTAAGCCGGGTTTTCTGGCATAAATGATTGAATTGGCGTCTTTCCTGCAGCGGAGAGGCGCCTTTTTCGTTGTGCGACTTGCTAAGGGGTTGAAACGCAGTTGGTTTCTATTTCACACTGAATTCAGAGGGCGCAAAGCTCCGTTCTTCGCGATGAGAGGCAGCACAGATGTCGCGCAGCATACCAACGATCAACACACACCGTTTGACCTTACGGGGGATGCGGGCTGAAGACTTTAACCGCTTTGCCGAGATTTGGGCGACGCCGGAAGTTGTGGAATACATTGATGGCAGCCCTTGGCCCCGCAGCAAGGCGTGGGCCGCGTTTTTGCGACATGCAGGCCATTGGCAGATTACAGGCTTTGGCCAATGGGCAATAACCCGCCACCGTGCTCCTGAGATGTCGGGGCAGGTGGGCTTTTTTTTCGCCAAGCGTGATTTGGGTTCAGACTTTGATGATGTGCCCGAAGCCGGATGGGTCCTTTCGCCGGATGCGCATGGGCAAGGCTATGGCATCGAAGCTGTAAGTGCCGCACATGATTGGTTTGACCGCGTGGTTACAGGACGGTTGGTGTGCTTAATTGATCCGCGTAATGCGCGTTCCATCAAAATTGCGGAAGACATGGGATACAAGTTACTGCGCGAAGCGACGCTCGAAGGAGAGATCGTAACGCTTTACGAGCGAAATAGTCCGCCGCAGTAGCAAAGCGCACCTCTGGGAATTGCCAAGGGCACTTGCACAGAAACGACTGCTCAAGGTATGGGAGAGCAGAAATCGAAGGGGGCATCGCGATGCGCAGAGTAGTTGTGACAGGATTGGGCTTAGTCACGCCATTGGCGGACGGGGTTGAAGCAAGCTGGTCAAGAATACTTGCAGGTCAATCCGGCGCGGGGTCAATCACTGGTTTTGATGCGAGCAACCTTGTCACCCAATACGCATGCGAAGTCCCTTTAGGAGATGGAACGGACGGTACGTTCAACGCTGACGCTTACTTGGCGCCAAAAGAGCAGCGCAAGGTCGACACGTTCATTTTATTTGGTTTGGCGGCGGCAGAGCAAGCTGTGCAAGACGCAGGTTGGATGCCCGAGGACAAGGAGAGCCTTGAGCGTACCGGTGTTTTGATCGGGTCTGGTATCGGTGGTCTGAACTCGATTGCGAACACCGCAATCATGATGAAGGAAAAAGGCCCAAGGCGCGTTTCGCCTTTCTTTGTGCCAGGTGCTTTGATCAATCTGATTTCGGGTCAGGTCAGCATTCGTTTCGGCTTTAAAGGGCCGAACCATTCGGTTGTGACGGCCTGTTCAACGGGCGCGCACGCCATTGGCGATGCCAGCCGTTTGATCCAGCATGGTGATGCAGATGTAATGGTGGCGGGCGGTGCCGAAGCAGCAATATGCGAGATCGGAATTGCCGGGTTTAACGCATGCAAAGCCTTGTCCACAAAGCGCGGCGATGACCCGCAAAAAGCCAGCCGCCCATATGATGCGGATCGAGACGGCTTTGTGATGGGCGAGGGCGCTGGCATTGTGGTTTTGGAAGAATACGAACACGCCAAAGCTCGCGGGGCCAAAATTTACGCCGAAGTTCTCGGATATGGGATGTCGGGCGATGCTTATCACATTACGGCACCATCCGAAGACGGTGAGGGCGGTGAGCGTTCCATGCGCAACGCTTTGCGCAACGCAGGTCTGGAGCCGAAGGACATTGATTACATTAACGCGCATGGAACTTCGACAATGGCCGATACGATCGAGCTGGCCGCAGTTGAACGCATGCTGGGCGAGGATGCTGGCAATGTGACGATGTCATCCACAAAGTCTGCGACGGGGCATCTTTTAGGGGCTGCAGGCGCGATTGAGGCGATCTTTTCGATACTGGCGATCCGCGATCAAGTGGCGCCTCCAACGATTAACCTCGATAACCCTGCTGTTGAGACTAAAATCGATCTTGCGCCGAACGCTAAACGGGAACGTGAAATCAATGTCGCCTTGTCGAATTCGTTTGGATTTGGCGGTACAAATGCCAGCGTGATCTTTGGGAAAACCGACTAATGTGGCGACATATCGCGTCTAATGCCGTGACGATGCTGATTGTGCTGCTCTTTATGATGGGTGGTGTGATCTTGTGGGGCAAAGGAAGGTATGACGGTGCCGGTCCTTTGGCCGAAGCCTATTGCGTTGAAGTTCCCAGCGGATCGAATATGCGGCGCGTCAGCGAGCGTCTCGAGGCAGATGGTGCAATTTCGTCTGGCGCGATCTTCCGTATGGGAGCTGAGTATTCCGAAAAGGCCAGCCAGCTGAAAGCAGGCAGCTACCTGGTGCCTTCTTCTGCGTCGATGGCCGAAATTATTGATACGATTACCCGCGGTGGGGCGAGCACATGTGGCACAGAAGTTGTGTACCGCATCGGTGTAAGCCGCATCAACGTTCAGTTGCGCGAATTGGATCCCGCTACCAATCAGTTTTTGGAAAAGGCCGACTTCAACCCAGCTGAAGATGTCGAGCCTGCAATTTATACCGACCGTAAGGCATCTGCAGGAACACGGTTTCGCATTGCGTTGGCAGAGGGCGTCACGTCCTGGCAAGTTGTTGAAGGCCTGAACGGAATGGACGTTTTGGACGGGGCTGTTGATGTCTTGCCGCCGGAAGGCTCTTTGGCACCTGACAGTTATGAAGTGCGCCCCGGAGATGATCGCAATGATGTTGTGGCGCGCATGCAGGCAGCCCAAGAGCGGCGGGTGGCGCAGGTTTGGGAAACACGTATGGAGGGCTTGCCTCTGGGAAGCCCGGAAGAATTGCTTACACTCGCGTCGATCATCGAAAAAGAGACGGGTGTGGCGGAGGAGCGCGGTCAAGTTGCGAGCGTTTTCGTGAACCGGCTGAAACGAGGCATGCGTCTGCAAACTGACCCGACGGTTATCTATGGCGTGACCGAAGGGCGCGGGGTACTTGGACGCGGACTGCGCCGAAGCGAATTGCGCGCAGCGACGCCTTGGAACACCTATGTGATTGAAGGGCTGCCACCGACCCCTATTGCGAACCCTGGGTTGGCCAGTTTGGAAGCCGCTGCACAGCCGCTGGAGACGCCTTACGTCTTTTTTGTAGCCGATGGTACAGGCGGACATGCTTTTGCTGAAACACTGGCTGAGCATAACCGTAACGTTGCCGCGTGGCGTCGCATTGAGGCAGAACGTGAGAGCCAAACTTCAGGAAACTAGACGCGCTGATAGTTCAGTTTTCTAACTGGAAGAGCTGTATTTCTGCCGTGCGAAGAAAGTGGATTTCTACAAATAGTTAACGGGCACCGTACGGTGGTCATTCGTTAACAAATTGATTTTCCTTGACTTTGCGTACGGTTACACGTATAACTTGTGACATGCTAGAAGAAGTGGGCAAGCGACCACGGGGTTACCCGGTTGGTCGCTTTTTCGTTTCTCTCGTGCGGAGACTACGCGCATGAGAGGTAAAACCTGAATGACTTTATTAACCCCAGAGCACGTAGCGTCCGAGACCGAGAGCCTTTTGAATTCGGTCATTGGATCTATAAAAGACCTGCGCCTTGAAATCGAAGACCTGAAAGAAAAGGTCCGCGCGGGTGAAAGTTTGGAAAAACCGCAAAGCAGCAGAACAGTGGCGTCCGCAGCGACACTGCTGAAGACCTGCCAGGAAGTGGAGAACCGTCTTGTCGAATGTCGCAGCAAATCAGCCGGAATCGCAAAGGGGGGCTATGCCCTCGACCTTGAACGCGCCCGGGCTGAGATCGGGTGCAAGTTGGATCGCCTCCGCTGCACCGCACGCCCAGGATGAGTTTCTGAACAGTCTAACTGAGGGAGAGCTTCTGGCTCTCCCCTATCTTTTCGACTTCTGGGCTTTTGATCATCAGCTGCCGCCGGAAGGGGATTGGCGGACGTGGGTGATTATGGGCGGCCGTGGAGCGGGAAAGACCAGAGCAGGGGCTGAGTGGGTCCGTGCTCAGGTCGAGGGTGCAAAACCGCTTGATGAAGGGCGATCGCGCCGCGTGGCTTTGGTCGGCGAGACTGTCGATCAGGTGCGCGAGGTAATGATTTTTGGCGATAGCGGCATTCTTGCCTGTTCGCCACCCGACCGGCGCCCGCAGTGGGAATCGGGGCGTAAACGTTTGGTCTGGCCGAATGGCGCTATTGCGACCGTGCATTCTGCCTTTGATCCTGAAGGGCTAAGAGGACCGCAGTTTGATGCCGCATGGGTGGACGAGTTGGCGAAGTGGAAGAAAGCGCAAGAGACGTGGGACATGTTGCAGTTTGCCTTGCGCCTTGGAGAGCAGCCGCAGGTTTGCGTCACGACGACACCTAGAAATGTGGGGGTCTTGAAGAAACTTCTGAAATCACCTTCGACAGTTGTCACACATGCGCCAACGGAGGCGAATGCTGCCAACCTTGCCAACTCGTTTCTGGAAGAAGTGCGGGCGCGCTACGCCGGCACGAGATTGGGACGTCAGGAATTGGATGGCGTTCTTTTAGAAGATGCAGAAGGTGCGCTTTGGACGACATCTCGGTTAGAATCGCTGCGGTGCGCCCAAGCGCCCGCACTGGACCGGATCGTTGTGGCGGTTGATCCGTCAACGACCGGAAATGCTTCATCAGATGAATGCGGGATCGTCGTTGCTGGTGTCACAATGGGTGGTGCGCCGCAAGACTGGCGTGCTTATGTGCTGGCCGATTGCACCATTCAAGGAGCAAGTCCGGCCGGTTGGGCGCGGGCGGCGATTGCCGCCATGGAGCAATTTGGTGCGGACCGTCTTGTGGCTGAGGTTAATCAGGGTGGGCAGATGGTGCAGGAGGTCTTGCGTCAAGTCGATCCGCTAGTGCCCTACAAGGGTGTTCACGCGACCCGAGGCAAGGTCGCACGCGCTGAACCTGTCGCTGCCTTGTATGAACAGGGACGCGTGCGCCATTTGCACGACTTGGGCGCGCTGGAAGATCAGATGTGTCGCATGACCGTGCAAGGTTATGAAGGGCAGGGGTCGCCTGACCGTGTGGATGCGCTGGTGTGGGCGTTGCACGAGTTGATGATCGAGCCTGTCGCGAAGTGGCGCGCCCCGCGTGTGCGGTCTCTGTGACCGGCCCCAAAGCGTTACGTGAAGGTTAATGGCACGGGCGTGCTGCTGACCAATTCAACATGAATTTATCAGATAGTAATCAAGCGACATCGGGCCGGTCTTTGAACCATGAGTGCGGCCATAATGCGATGTGTGCCGTAGATTAGGAGCGATACACAATGGGGTTTAATTTTCTGAGACGCACTGCACAGGCTGATGTGCCAGAGCAGAAGGCCAGTGCCACTGGACCTGTCGTCGCATATCAGACATCCGGTCGTATCGCTTGGAGCCCACGTGATGCGGTGTCGCTGACCCGTACCGGGTTTTCGGGCAATCCTGTGGGCTTTCGGTCGGTCAAGCTGATCGCTGAAGCCGCCGCAGCACTTCCGTTGGTGCTGCAAAACGCAGAGCAACGATTTGACGTACATCCTTTAGTTGATTTGGTCGGTCGGCCAAATCCGATGCAGGGTCGTGCTGAGCTGCTGGAAGCGCTTTACGCGCAGTTGTTGCTTACGGGCAATGGCTACGTCGAAGCGGTCGCTGGCGATACGGGGGTGCCGGATGAGTTGCACGTGTTGCGTTCGGACCGGATGAATGTGGTGCCCGGCGCGGATGGATGGCCAGTGGCCTATGAATATGCCGTCGGCGGGCGCAAGCACCGCTTTGATGCCAGCGGTCCCATACAACCGGTATGCCACATCAAGAGTTTTCACCCGCAAGATGACCATTATGGCTTTAGCCCGATGCAGGCGGCTGCAATGGCGGTTGATGTGCATAACTCTGCCAGCCGTTGGTCGAAAGCGCTACTGGATAACGCAGCGCGACCATCGGGTGCGATTGTTTACCGGGGAGCCGAGGGACAGGGCTCCATGAATAGCGATCAGTATGACCGGCTGGTCAGCGAAATGGAAAGCCATCATCAGGGCGCGCGAAACGCCGGGCGGCCTATGCTTCTCGAAGGTGGGCTTGACTGGAAACCTATGGGATTTTCTCCCTCGGATATGGAATTCCAGAAGACCAAAGAGGCCGCCGCGCGCGAAATTGCCCTGGCGTTTGGGGTGCCGCCAATGTTGTTGGGTATTCAGGGCGATGCCACCTATGCGAATTATCAAGAGGCGCACCGTGCATTTTACCGATTGACCGTTTTGCCATTGGCCACGCGCGTAACGGCGTCTTTGGCGCATTGGCTGGCGGGCTATACGGGCGAGGCTGTTGATATAAAACCTGACCTCGATCAGGTGCCGGCATTGGCATCCGAGAGGGATGCGCAATGGAACCGGGTCAGTACTGCTGATTTCCTGAGCCAATCCGAAAAGCGTGCGCTGTTGGGGCTACCTGCGGTGAGTGGTGATGAGTGATCTCGGATTTGAGCGATTTGAATGCGCGCCGGGTTTGAAGCTACAGGCGCATGAGCGGGTTGACGGACATTCAGCACAAGAACCTCATCAGTCGTCTTGATCGGGTCGAAGAGATGATGGAGCGATTGGAAAAACGCCTTTGGCTGACGGTTTATGGCATCGTTGCGATGATCCTGGGCCAAGGCCTGCAATCAATTCTAGCAGCGGTGCCATAGGCACCATCGCGGTGACAGCAAGGAGTAACTTCGAATGGAATATGGATACTGACCTTGAACGCAAATTCGCGCGTTTCGGTGACGGCCTGGAAGTGCGTGATGGTACGATGATCTGCGGCTATGCCAGTCTGTTCGGCGATGTAGATCAGGGCAATGATATTGTAGAAGCAGGTGCTTATGCCGCCTCGCTGCAGGACACTCAATCAAAGTGGTGTCCAAGTAAAAATGCTATGGCAACACGACGCGACACAGCCCATCGGAATTTGGGATGAGGTACGCGAAGATGCCAAGGGTTTTATGGGTAAAGGGACGTTTGCTAGACAGCGTTGCCAAAGGAAGAGAGGCGATTGCCTTGATCGAAGCGGGTGCGATTGATGGTTTGTCGATTGGGTATCGCACACGCAAAGCCACGAAAAATGCCAAGGGTCAGCGGCTCTTGACAGAACTGGAGCTTTGGGAGGTGTCGTTGGTGACCTTTCCTATGCTGACCAGCGCGCGGTTGCGCGGCAAATCGGAAGAAACCGAACTTGACCGTTCCTTGCGTGACATGGCCGCCGCCTTTGCGGGTGCGCGCGCTGATCTGGCGCGCCGCTGACGCGCTGCCTTTGTTTGAATCTGGCGATCTTTCGTCCGATTTGACAACCAAAACTTAAGGAAATTGCCATGAGCAAGACCGAAGCAAAAGCGGCGGACGGGATCGGTTTGTCCCCCGCTGAGGACGTCAGGCAGGCTGTCACTGGCTTTGTTACTGATTTCAAAAATTTTCAAACCGAAATTGATGCAAAACTTCAACAAACAGAAGAGCGACTGACCATGCTGGATCGAAAAACGACGACCCCTCAACGTACCCCATTAGGCGGAGTAGCTGATGTTGGCGCGCCGCATCTCAAGGCATTCAACGCATACTTGCGTTCGGGTGACGATGATGGCCTGCGCGGGCTTGAAATGGATACCAAGTCGCTGTCAACCTCGGTGAATTCCGACGGTGGCTATCTGGTCGATCCACAAACCTCGGAAACGGTTCAGTCCGTTTTGAATTCCGCTGCATCCATTCGTGCGATTGCTACCGTGGTCAATGTGGAGGCGACGTCGTACGACGTGCTGGTCGATCACACGGATATTGGTGCGGGTTGGGCGACAGAAAACGGTTCACTGGCTGAAACCGATACGCCTCAGATCGACCGGATTACGATCCCCCTACACGAGTTGAGCGCGTTGCCAAAGGCGTCACAACGTCTGCTGGACGACAGCGCGTTTGATATTGAAGGCTGGCTGGCCACCCGGATCGCGGACAAATTTACCCGTGCCGAAGCCGCCGCGTTCATTCAGGTGACGGTGTTGATAAACCAAAGGTATTCTGGATCATTCCATCGTCGACAATGCAATCTGGTTATGGGGCAATATCGGATATGTGCCAACGGGTGCTGACGGCGCCGATGTTACGCCGGATTTGTCGTGGATGTCGTCTATGCTTTGGGCGCTCAGTACCGGGCCAATGCGACCTTTGTCATGAACTCAAAAACGGCGGGTGTCATGCGCAAGCTGAAAGACGCGGATGGCCGTTTTTTGTGGTCTGATGGTTTGGCGGCAGCCGAGCCCGCGCGGTTGCTCGGGCTATCCGGTCTTGATCGGCGGAAGATATGCCGGATCTCGAGTCCGGTTCAAATGCGATTGCTTTCGGCGATTTTGGTGCGGGCTATACTATTGCCGAGCGACCCGGACCTGCGCGTGCTCCGCGATCCATTCAGCGCAAAACCTCACGTTCTCTTCTATGCCACAAAGCGTGTGGGTGGTGATGTGAGTGACTTTGCTGCGATCAAGGTTCTGAAATTCGCCGCTTCCTAAGGAGCGCGGCGATACCGGGGCTTTTGTCTTAGACGAGGGCCGCCGGACCAGGCGCGTGCCAAAGATGGCTGCGTTGTCTAGCTGCTCCCCTCCGACCGAGCAACGGAGCCGGCGCGAGCCTGGTGACTTATAAATTTTGGGACGAATTTTGGAGACTTTCCATGATGTTGATCGAAGAGACGACGGTGCCTAACGCGGCGCTCCCGGTCGAAGACTTTAAAGCTCACCTCCGACTGGGTACAGGCTTTGGTCAGGACACGACGCAAGACGAGGTTCTTGCCGGTTTCTTGAGAGCGGCGATCTCGGCCATCGAAGCCCGTACGGGCAAGATACTGATGACGCGCGCGTTTTCGTGGAGCTTGAATTTTTGGCGTGATGGGAATGGTCAGGCATTGCCGGTTGCGCCAGTAACTGCGATCAATCGCATTGCTATCATCGCGCGGGATGGCACGGAAAGCGATTTGCCTTCATCAAGCTACTGGCTTGAGCGGGATGGACAGCGGCCAAGGCTGCGGCCAATGGGAGCAACACTACCACCGATCCCCGTGAGCTGGCGGTGTCGTCATTGAATTTGATGCAGGTTTTGGGGCCGTGTGGTCCGAGGTGCCGCCAGATTTGCAGCAGGCAGTGTTCATGCTTGGTGCACATTATTACGAGTACCGGCACGAAACCAGCCTTAGCGATGGCTGCATGCCATTTGGTGTAACCAGCCTTATCGAACGGTATCGTACGGTGCGTATTGGTATGGGTGGTCTGAGATGACTGCCCCCCGGTTGAACAGAAAGCTGACCTTAGAAGCGCCTTTGCGCCAAGGTGATGGCAGCGGGGGCTATGAAACCGTGTGGCAGCCGCTCGGCACGTTATGGGCGCAGATTACAGCGCGTACGGGCCGCGAGACAGCGCAGGGCGGTGCCCCGATCTCAGCGATGAGTTACCGGATCGTTTTACGAGGTGCGCCATTTGCCTCTGTTCAAAGGCCCAAACCCGAGCAGAGGTTTCGGGAGGGTGCGCGATTGTTTCTTATCAAAGCTGTGGCCGAAGAAGATCCGGACGGGCGCTATCTGACTTGCTTTGCCACAGAGGAGACAGTTGTATGAGCTATTCAATGTCAGGTGCGTTGCAAGCGGCGCTATACACGGCCCTTATCGAAGACACCGATTTAATGGGTCTGGTGGGGAGCGACATTTACGATGCTGTCCCAACCGGAACACTGCCGGAAACTTACGTCAGTCTTGGTCGGGAGCAAGTGCGGGATGCATCGGATCAGTCCGGAAACGGTGCGCTACACCGGCTGGAGATTTCGGTCATTACCACGCAACCCGGGTTTGCCCGCGCAAAACAGGTGGCCGCGGCGGTATCGGACACTTTGCACGGCGCTGATCTTTCCTTGTCGCGGGGGCGATTAGTCTTCTTGCGCTTTGAGCGCGCTCAAGCGCGACGGATCGAAGCCAGCTCGGCCCGAGAGATATTGCTGCGCTTTCGTGCGCGCGTGGACGACGACTAAGAATTTTACTTTCACAGGAGAAAACCCATGGGTGCTCAGAACGGAAAAGACCTTTTGATAAAGGTCGACATGGCGGCAGACGGCCAGTTTACAACTTTGGCCGGCTTGCGCGCCACACGAGTGAGTTTCAACGCAGAGACCATTGATGTGACATCGTTGGAAAGCCAGGGCGGTTGGCGCGAGTTGCTAGCAGGAGCGGGTGTACGGTCTGTATCGATCAGCGGCTCAGGCGTGTTCCGTGACGCAGATACGGACGAACGGGCGCGGCAGCTCTTTTTTGATGGTGAAGCGCCGGACTTTCAGGTCGTGATCCCGGATTTTGGTATTGTCGAGGGGCCGTTTCAGGTCACAGCGATCGAATATGGCGGCAGCCACAATGGGGAGGCTACATACGAGTTGACCCTCGCTAGTGCTGGCAATCTGATCTTTACGGCGATCTGACGATGGCAAATCCTTGGCGGGGAGATGTAGCACTGACGCTCAATGGTCAACGCCATGTATTGCGTTTGACCTTAGGCGCTCTGGCCGAGTTGGAAACCTGCCTTGGCGAGCATTCTCTGGTGGGACTGGTTGAGCGTTTTGAAGCCAGCGAATTTTCCAGTGCCGATGTATTGGAGCTGCTGGGTGCTGGACTAGTGGGTGGACGTTGTGCCTTTTCCAAAGAAGACCTCGCGCATGCAGACATTGAAGGTGGCCCGATTGCAGCTGCGAAGGTGGCAGCACAGTTACTGGCGCGGGCCTTTGTGGTGCCCGAAACATGAACCGGATTGACTGGGCGAACTTGATGCGCGCCGGGCTTCAGGGATTGCGCCTTAGGCCGGCGGATTTCTGGGACATGACCCCGGCCGAATTACGGGTGATGTTGGGCGAGACAGGCAAGTCAGGCCCCTTGCTCAGTGACGGGTTGGAAGCATTGATAGCTCTCTATCCTGACGATGAGCGCAAGACGTAGAGGAAGATTAGATGACCGATGACACAGACTTTGATGCCCTGGAAAACGGAGCGGACGCGCTTAACGATACTTTGGGGCAAACCAGCGTTTTGGTGACAGGTTTTGACAGTGAATTGCGCCGGATGCAGACGTCGCTAGAGGCGACTGGTAAGGATCTTGCATCGCTTGAGCGCGGCATGGGTCGTGGGTTACGCCGCGCCTTTGATGGCGTAATTTTGGATGGCGTGAAGCTGTCGGATGCTCTCAAGACTGTCCGCGACAGTATGATTACCACGACTTATAACGCCGCGATGCGTCCGGCAGCCAATGGTTTGGGCGGCGTTTTAGCAAACAGTGTTGGCGGATTTGTGCAGAATATTCTTCCATTCGCGGATGGAGCGCCTTTCAGTCAAGGACGGGTGATGCCTTTTGCAACCGGTGGCGTGGTAAGCAGTACGACAGCCTTTGGCATGCGAGGCGGCATGGGAATTATGGGAGAGGCGGGACCGGAGGCGATTATGCCTTTGGCACGCGGCGCGGATGGCAAGCTTGGCGTGCGTGGCGCTGGTGGCGGCGGCAATTCTATCGTGATGAATATCACAACCCCGGATGCGCAAAGTTTTCAACGCTCGCAAGGACAGATTGCGGCGCAGATGACGCGTGCGTTGAGCCGCGGTCAACGAAACAGGTAGAGCAGAAGGCGCAGTTAATATGCAGTTTCATGATGTGAGATTCCCGTCATCGTTGAGCTTTGGCTCTGTTGGAGGGCCTGAGCGCCGAACGGATGTCGTAGCGATCAGCAATGGTTTTGAAGAACGAAATTCGCCTTGGGCTCATTCGCGCAGGCGCTATGACGCCGGTATTGGTATGCGCTCCTTGGACGATGTCGAAACACTGATCGCTTTCTTCGAGGCGCGGTTTGGGCAGCTTTATGCATTTCGCTGGAAGGACTGGTCTGATTTTCGGTCTTGCAAGCCCTCGTTGGATGTCACCGCTTTTGATCAGGAAATTACGATTGGCGACGGGATTCAAACGCAGTTCCGATTGGTGAAAACCTATCGATCGGGCAGTTATTCCTATGCACGTCCGATCGCAAAGCCTGTTGCAGGCACCGTTCGTATCGCGGTCGAGCAGGACGAGATGCAAGAAACAATCGATTACAATGTTGACCTGTCGACCGGGATTGTGACCTTTGCCCGCGCGCCGGACCCGGCAATGCAGATCACGGCAGGTTTTGAATTTGATGTGCCCGTGCGGTTTGATACCGACAGTATCCAAACCAGTGTTGCCAGTTTTCAGGCCGGTGAGATCCCGACAGTACCAATCATGGAGGTACGGGTATGAATGCGGAACTGCAGGCACATCTGGAAACTGGTCTGACCACCGTAGCGCACGCTTGGGCCATTGAGCGGAAAGACGGCGTTATTCTGGGCTTTACCGATCATGACCGTGACTTATCCTTTGATGGTGCCACATACCGCGCCGATACTGGGTTAAGTGCCCTTTCTTTGGCTCAAAGCACGGGGCTTGTCAGTGGACAATACCGAGGCGCTTGGCGCGTTGAGCGATTTGTCGATCCGTGAAGATGAAATCGAACAGGGGCGCTTTGATGGAGCACAGGTACGAGCCTGGTTGGTGAACTGGACTGATGTGTCGCAGCGCTGGTTGCAGTTTCGAGGCTCAATCGGTGAGTTGCGGCGCGGTAATGGTGGATTTCAGGCGGAGTTGCGCGGCTTAACAGAATCCCTGAACCGTCCTCTGGGCCGAGTATACCAGAAGCCATGCACAGCGGTGCTAGGTGATGCTGTTTGCCGTTTTGACACTCTCTCGCCTGGGTACTCAATCAATATTGCGGTCGAGACTATCGAAGATATGCGCCAGTTCCGTTGGAATAATTTTGCCGGCTTTTCGTCGAATTGGTTTGCACGCGGCAGACTAGAGGTCCTTGACGGGCCAGCTTCCGGGCTGTGGGGAACGGTCAAATCTGATCGGCTGGAAGGTGACACGCGTAGCATTGAACTTTGGGAGCCAATCCGAGGCCAGCTGGTGTCAGGGACCATGATCCGTGTAACCGCAGGTTGTGATAAACGCAGTCGAAACATGCCTGAAGAAATTTCAGAATATATTAAACTTTCAAGGCTTTCCGGATATTCCTGGCGATGACTGGCTTTTAGCCGTGCCAAAGTCAACGGGCGCAAATACTGGCGGTAGTCGGCGATGAGTGCGCAGAAGATGGCAATCGTAGACGAAGCGCGCCGTTGGATAGGGACACCTTATGTTCACCAATCCTCGGTCTTTGGTGCTGGCACTGATTGTCTGGGGCTGTTACGCGGCATTTGGCGCGCTGTGTACGGGCAAGAACCCGAGGCCGTGCCGGCATACACGCTGGACTGGGCAGAACCCCAAGGTGAAGAGATACTTTGGGATGCAGCGGTTAGGCATTTGGTCGCGAAACGTCTCGAAGACGAAGCGCAGGGAGACGTGTTGCTGTTCCGAATGCGCAGTGGTGCTGTTGCGAAGCATCTGGGTGTTGCGTCGGATATCGGCGACCACGCCCGTTTTGTGCATGCCTATTCAAAATATGGCGTTCTCGAAAGCGCGCTGAGCCAACCTTGGCGTCGCCGTGTCGTCGCCCGTTTTGCATTTCCCGAGGAGAATATCTGATGGCAACAATTGTGTTATCAGCGGCAGGCGCCGCGATAGGTGGATCCATCGGGGGTACCGTTGCAGGCTTGTCTTCAGCTGTCATTGGGCGCGCTGTTGGTGCGACACTGGGCCGTGTGGTCGATCAGAGTGTCATGGGCAGCGGGTCAGAGGTGATCGAGACAGGGCGTATTGACAGGTTCCGGCTTTCCAGCGCTGGCGAAGGGGAACCCGTTTCGCAGATATATGGACGGATCAGGCTGGGCGGGCAGACAATCTGGGCGTCAGATTTTGCGGAAAATGTTACTGTGACGACCAGTGGTGGCAGTGGCGGTGGCAAAGGGGCGCCAAACCAACCAAAAACCAAAACCCGCAGCTATTCATATTCCGTTAATTTGGCCGTGGCGATCTGCGAGGGAGAGATTACTCGTGTTGGTCGCATTTGGGCAGATGGCGACGAGATTGCCCCGGATGATCTGAATATGCGGATTTACAAAGGGCAAGCGGACCAATTGCCAGATCCGGTCATGGAGGCAATCGAGGGAACGGGTAACGTACCAGCCTACCGAGGCACGGCATATGTTGTATTCGAAAACCTGGGTCTGGAGCGGTTTGGAAATCGTGTGCCGCAGTTTTCGTTTGAGGTGTCCCGACCTGAACAGAAAGATGAACCTGATGCAGAATTTGCGCCCACTTACGGCATTAGGTCAGTCGCACTGATACCGGGTACAGGCGAGTATGCCCTTGCGACCACACCAGTTTATTACTCCAATGGCCCGGGCAGAAAATGGGTGGCAAACGTAAACTCACCGCTTGAGAAAACGGATTTTGCGGTTTCGCTGGAAACATTAGGAGACGAGCTGCCCAATTGCGAGGCGACGTCACTTGTTGTGTCTTGGTTCGGCAATGACCTGAGGTGTGGCGAATGCGAGCTGAAACCTAAGGTTACCGAAAAACGCTTTGAGAGTGAAAACATGCCATGGCGCGTGGCAGGGCTAACGCGGAGCACAGCGGAGGAAACACCCCAAAAGGACGGCCGTCCGATCTATGGCGGTACGCCAACAGACCGCTCGATTATTGAAGCAATCCGTGCGGTTCACGATGCTGGCAAAGACGTCATGTTCTATCCGTTTATCCTTATGGATCAACTGGAAGGAAATACGCTTCCCAATCCGTACTCTGTATCGACGGAGCAACCCAAGTTGCCCTGGCGTGGGCGCATAACGCTTTCCGTCGCGTCTGGTCAGGCCGGATCACCTGACGGTACAATCGCTGCCGAAACGGAAGTTGCGGCATTCTTTGGCAATGCGAAGGCGTCGGACTTCGACGTATCCAGTGAGGATATCATTTTTTCGGGGCCGGAACAGTGGTCGTTAACGCGGTTCGTTTTACACTATGCGCTTGTGTAAGGCTGCCGGAGGGGTGGAAGCGTTTTGCATCAGTTCGGAGATGCGAGGGCTCACCCAAATCCGGGGTGCTGCGAACCGGTTCGTCGCTGTTGAGCGCTTGCAAGAATTGGCTGCAGAGGTGCGGGTTCTGCTCGGTCCAGATACAAAGATCAGCTATGCTGCGGATTGGAGCGAGTATTTTGGCTACCAACCACAAGACGGGACGGGAGACTCTTCTTTCATCTCGATCCACTATGGTCGGATGAAAATATCGACTTTATCGGTATTGACAACTACATGCCGCTTTCGGATTGGCGAGATGGCAACGACCATGCCGATGCGGATTTTGGCACGATTTATGACCTCGACTACTTGCGAAGCAACATTATGGGTGGTGAAGGCTATGACTGGTTTTATCACTCTGTTGATGCTGAGGCTGCGCAAATACGTACTCCGATCGAAGATGGAGCGTATGATGAGCCTTGGGTTTACCGTTACAAGGACCTGAAGGGGTGGTGGGAAAACAATCACCACGATCGTGTTGGGGGTGTTAAATCTGACATACCACGGGTTGGGTGCCGGGTTCCAAACGTTTGGTTACGAGATGGGGTGCTCGGCGATCGATAAGGGTACAAATCAGCCGAATAAATTTTTAGATGTTAAATCCTCCGAAAGCAGCCTGCCCAAGTATTCAAATGGTGCGCGCGATGATTTAATTCAGTCGCAGTATCTTCGAGCGATGGTTTCATTTTGGAACACCCCTGAGAACAACCCGCAATCCGGGCTCTATTCTGGTCCAATGGTGGACATGAGCCGAGCCTTTGTCTGGGCCTGGGATACGCGCCCCTATCCCTATTTTCCAAACAACCTTGATCTGTGGAGTGATGCCGAAAACTACGGGCGGGGACACTGGATCAATGGGCGCACATCGGCGCGTGCTTTGGCATCCGTGGTTGCGGAAATATGCGAAAAATCCGGCCTGAGCGACTATGATGTCTCGCAACTCTTTGGAACAGTGCGCGGGTATATTGTGAGAGATGTGGCAGAAGCTCGCGCCTCATTGCAGCCGCTTATGCTGCGCTATGCTTTCGATGCGATTGAACGTGATGGCACGCTGATTTTCCGGATGCGCAGCGGACAGAATGTGGTCTCGCTTAGTCGCGACAGGTTGGCGCTGTCTTCGGATTTAGATGCTGTGATTGAACAGACGCGCAAAGCTGATGCCGAAGTGTCCGGCCGTGTCAGATTGCAGTTCTTGCAGGCTGACGCAGGGTTCAATTCGCTTTCTGAAGAAGCTGTACTGGCAGATGAACAGACACATTCTGTCGCAACCTCTGAAATTCCCTTGGCGCTTACACGCGTGGAAGGTCGCCAGGTGGTTGAACGCTGGCTCACCGAGGCGCGCGTCGCTAGAGACACGGTTCGGTTTGCACTGCCCCCGTCGCAGATGTCGCTTGGCGCAGGTGATGTTGTTTCAATCGAAGGCGAACAGCAAGAAGGTCACGCACTGTATCGAATTGACCGGGTGGAGCAGGGTGCCTTGCAGCTTGCGGAGGCGGTACGGATCGACTCTATGGTTTATGTACCCTCAGATTTGGTCGACGAGGTGGAAAGCCCAAATGCCTTTGTCCCGCCGGTCCCTGTGCTGCCTCTGTTTCTGGATTTACCGCTTATCACCGGAGATGAGGTGCCGCATGCGCCGTATGTGGCCGCTACGGCTCAGCCTTGGCCCGGTTCGGTTGCTCTTTATCAATCGCCGACCGAAAGCGATTACCAATTGCTGAACGTATTTTCTGCGCGCTCGATTATTGGCGTTACGGAAACGCCGCTGCTACCTGCGCCATCAGGCCGTTTCGATAACTCTGACCCACTACGCATAAAGCTTCTGAGTGGCACACTTAGCTCAGTAGATGATCTTGCGCTTTTGTCCGGTGCAAATCTAGCGGCTATCGGTGATGGGTCGTCCAGCACCTGGGAGTTGTTCCAGTTTGGCAATGCTGATCTGATCGATGTCGATACCTACTGGCTGCACCACCGGCTTCGGGGGCAGTTGGGCAGTGACGCTTTGATCCCGACTGTTTGGCCTGCAGGCAGTTGGTTTGTTCTTATGAATGGCTTGCCTGAACAAATGGACCTTGCGCGCAATCTGCGCCGCGTCTCTCAGAGTTACCGGATCGGACCCGCGCGCCGATCCTTTGCGGACCCGAGCTTTGTGACCCGTGCCGAAGCATTTGATGGCAATGGACTAAAACCCTATGCGCCAGTGCATTTGCGCGTACAGGAAATTGGGGATGGCTCGCTTGAGGTGACATGGATACGTCGGACCAGAATTGACGGTGACGCGTGGGACGCACCCGAAGTTCCGCTGGGCGAGGAGAGCGAACTTTACACTGTGAGTGTGATCAAGGATGGGTCCGTCCTGCGGGAAAAAATGGTTAGTTCGCCCCTGTGGATTTACCCTTTGTCAGAGCAGGCCGCTGATGGGTTGACGGGCACATTCAAGATTGAAGTCGCTCAGGTTTCAGCTTCCTTCGGTGCAGGCCCAGCAGGAGCGATATCGTATTCGGTCTGACGCCACACCCACCGATCATTCCAAACAGGAATTTGTACCATCACAGTTTTGCGTTTGGTTTTCTGCACCTACATGGGTTAGAAGCAGGGTCGAAAGGAACACATCATGGCTGAACTAAAAGCAAAAATCGCTCAGGTTGATCCGGTTTGGGACCAAATCACGGCTGAAGCGCGACAGGCGTCTCTGGATGAGCCTTTGATGGGGGGGTTCCTGCACGCGTGCATTCTGCACCACAAAAATATCGAAAAAGCGCTGTCCTACAGGATTGCAGCTAAGCTTGCCTCTAACGAGATGTCGATGGTCGTGGTGCGGGAAATTGTCGAAGAGGCTTACAAAGAAGATCCCGGACTGGTACAAGCGGCACGAGCGGATTTGGTCGCTATTTTTGAACGTGATCCCGCATGCCACAAGCTCTTACAGCCGATACTTTACTTCAAAGGGTATCAGGCAATGCAGGCATACCGCTTAGGCCACTACCTTTGGACCCAGGGCCACCGTGATCTGGCCTATTTCGTGCAGATGCGGGTGTCAGAGATTTTTGGTGTTGATATCCATCCTGCTGCCCGCATCGGTAAGGGCATTATGATTGACCACGCGCACTCCATCGTGATCGGTGAGACAGCCGTGGTCGGTGACAATGTCTCAATGTTGCATTCCGTAACCCTCGGCGGCACGGGCAAGGAAGAAGAAGATCGTCACCCAAAAATAGGAGACGGCGTTTTGATTGGTGCTGGCGCAAAAGTCTTGGGCAACATCAAAGTCGGCAAGTGCAGCCGAATTGCTGCCGGCTCTGTGGTGTTGGAAGACGTGCCGGAATGCAAAACTGTTGCCGGAATTCCCGCGCGGATCGTTGGCGAAGCGGGCTGCGATCAGCCTGCGATTTCGATGAACCACATGTTCGGCCCGCAAGACTAGTCAGAATTATCATTAAAAAAAGGCCGGATGCTGATGCACCCGGCCTTTTTTTGTGTCGATTGACCGGGCTTACGCCAGCATGGTCATCGGGTTTTCAAGGTTGTCCTTGATCGCGGTCAAAAGCTGCGCACCAAGAGCACCATCAATCACACGGTGATCCACTGAGAGCGTGACGGACATTACTGTCGCCACGCCAAGCTCGCCATCTTTACCAACGACAGGCTTTTTCACACCGGAACCGACCGCAAGGATCGCGCCGTGTGGTGGGTTAATGACCGCATCGAAGTTGTCGATGCCGAACATCCCAAGGTTCGAGATTGCAAAGCTGCCCCCTTGATATTCGTGAGGGGCCAATTTGCGGTCGCGTGCGCGGCCTGCGAGGTCCTTCATCTCGGCAGAGAGTGCCGACAGCGACTTCATCTCGGCATCTTTCAACACCGGAGTGAACAGACCGCCTTCGATAGCCACGGCAACAGCAACATCAGATGGTTTCAACTTGAGAATCCGGTCGCCGGCCCAAACTGCGTTTGCATCTGGAACGGTTTGCAAAGCCAAAGCGCAGGCTTTGATGATGAAGTCATTGACCGAAAGTTTCACGCCGCGTGGTTCAAGCTGTTTGTTCAGCTCACCCCGGAAGGCTAGCAACGCGTCAAGCTCAATGTCGCGCCGCAGATAGAAATGCGGTATCGATTGCTTGGCTTCTGTGAGGCGCGCAGCGATTGTTTTGCGCATCCCGTTTAGGCTGATCTCTTCGAACTCGCGTCCTTCATACATGGCAATGACTGCATCTGCTGCCGGACCGGAAGAAAGTGCAGGGGCAGCAGCAGTCGGTGCCGCTGTTGCAGCAGGTGCTGCCGCAGCAGGTTGAGCCGTGGCATTTTCAACATCTGCCTTTACGATCCGACCACGCGGACCCGAACCTTTGATAGCCGCAAGATCGAGGCCCTTGTCCGCTGCGATCCGCCGCGCCAGCGGGGACGCAAATATGCGCGATCCATCTGCGGTGGCGGGTGCGGCAGGGGCAGGGGGTGCAGAGGGCGCTTCGGCTTTTGGTGCCGCCGCGGGTGCGGGCGCCTCTGTGGCGGCTGCAGCCGGGGCTGCATCCGAGATATCGTCGGCACTTTCACCCTCTTCCAGCAAGACCGCGATAGGAGTGTTCACTTTCACGCCTTCACTGCCTTCTGCGACGAGAATTTTACCGATGGTTCCTTCATCCACGGCCTCGAATTCCATCGTGGCCTTGTCGGTTTCAATTTCGGCCATGATGTCGCCGGACGCGACGGTGTCGCCTTCCTTAACCAGCCATTTAGCCAATGTGCCCTCTTCCATCGTGGGGCTTAGGGCGGGCATCAAAATTTCTGTAGGCATGCTGCGCGCTCCTTATTTATATGTAACTTTTTTCACGGCTTCGATGACCTCATCGGTCGTCACAAGCGCGTGTTTTTCAAGATTGGCCGCGTAGGGCATCGGTACATCCTTACCCGTGCAGTTAATAACAGGCGCATCCAGATAGTCGAAGGCCTCCTGCATGATCACCGAACTAATGTAGTTGCCAACTGAACCTTGCGGCCAGCCTTCCTCAACGGTGACGCAGCGGTTTGTCTTCATCACGGATTTTATGATGCTGGCTGTGTCCATCGGGCGGATCGTGCGCAGATCCAGAACTTCAGCATCGATCCCGTCTTCGGCCAGCTTTTCAGCTGCTTCCAGAGCATACTGCATCCCGATGCCGAAGCTGACGATTGTCACATCCGACCCTTCACGCCAAATGCGCGCCTTGCCAAACGGAACGGTATAGTCATCAATATCAGGCACATCGAAAGTACGCCCATAAAGGATTTCGTTCTCGAGGAAGATTACCGGGTTCGGATCGCGGATCGCGGTCTTCATCAAGCCTTTGTAGTCTGAAGCCGAGTAGGGCATCACAACCTTGAGGCCGGGGACCTGCATGTACCATGCAGCATAGTCCTGAGAGTGCTGTGCGCCTACGCGTGCTGCGGCACCGTTCGGGCCGCGGAACACCATTGGAGCGCCCATCTGGCCGCCGGACATGTAAAGTGTCTTTGCAGCAGAGTTTATAATGTGATCAATGGCCTGCATGGCGAAGTTAAACGTCATGAACTCAACGATCGGGCGCAAGCCGCCAAAGGCCGCACCGGTTGCGATACCCGCAAATCCATGCTCTGTGATAGGCGTGTCGATTACGCGTTTCGCTCCAAATTCATCCAGCATGCCTTGGCTGATCTTATAGGCACCTTGATACTCAGCGACTTCTTCACCCATTAAGAACACCGCGTCATCGCGGCGCATCTCTTCGGACATCCCATCGCGCAAGGCTTCCCGTACCGTCTGTTGTTTCAGTGTTGTGCCTTCGGGCCAGTCGGGGCTTGTGTCAGTCTTGGGCGCTGCTGGTGCTTCGGCCGCTGCAACTGCAGAAGCCGGCGCAGCGGACGGTGCTTCTTCTTCCGCTGCCGGAGCCGCTTGAGCTGTATCAATATCATCAGCGCTTTCGCCTTCTTCCAAAAGGACGGCAATCGCTGTGTTGACCTTTACGCCTTCCGTGCCTTCCGGCACCAGAATTTTGCCCATCACACCTTCGTCGACGGCTTCGAATTCCATCGTGGCTTTGTCGGTTTCAATTTCGGCCATGATGTCGCCGGAAGAGACGGTGTCGCCTTCCTTGACCAGCCATTTTGCCAATGTGCCCTCTTCCATCGTCGGGCTCAGTGCGGGCATAAGTATTTCAGTTGCCATGGATCAAGCCTCCTGCGGAACTTCAGTTGCGTAAATATCGGTCCAAAGCTCCTCCAAGGCGGGCTCTGGTGAGGTCTTGGCGAATTCGGCACTTTCGTTCACGACGGCTTTGATCTCCTTGTCGATCGCTTTCAGATCGTCTTCGGTTGCATGTTTGCCTTGCAGCAACATTGTGCGAACGGCTTCAATCGGGTCACGTTCATCGCGCATTTTCTGAACTTCTTCCCGCGTCCGGTATTTCGCCGGATCAGACATTGAGTGTCCGCGATATCGGTATGTCTTGATTTCCAGAATATATGGGCCCTTACCGGACCGGCAGTGCGCGACGGCGGTGTCTCCGGCAGCTTTTACCGCAAGCACGTCCATGCCATCCACGGCTTCGCCTGGGATACCGAAGGCTTTGCCGCGCTCGTAAATCTCGGCAGAGGAAGTAGAGCGTTGCTGCGAGGTGCCCATTGCGTATTGGTTGTTTTCGATAACGAATACACAAGGCAACTGCCAAAGAGCGGCCATGTTAAAGGCCTCGTAAACCTGACCCTGGTTGGCCGCACCATCGCCGAAATACGTGAATGTCACGCGACTATTATCCAGATACTTGTCAGCAAAGGCGAGGCCCGCGCCCAAAGGCACTTGTGCCGCGACGATACCATGCCCGCCATAGAAATGCTTTTCCTTGGAGAACATGTGCATGGAACCGCCCTTGCCCTTGGAATAGCCCCCTTCACGTCCGGTCAATTCGGCCATCACACCGTTCGGGTCCATCCCGCAGGCCAGCATGTGGCCGTGATCGCGGTAAGACGTAACGCGTTTGTCGCCTTCCTCGGCGGCGGCCTCAAGTCCGACAACAACCGCTTCTTGCCCGATATAGAGGTGGCAGAAACCGCCAATCAGACCCATGCCATAAAGCTGGCCCGCTTTCTCTTCGAACCGCCGGATCAAGAGCATGTCTTTGTAATAGGCTTTTAATTCTTCAGCTGAGACATTGGGCTTTTTCGCCGCTTTTCGCGTGGCCATTCTAAGCACTTCCTTTCCGCATCACCCCGACGGGGCAGATAGTTTAGTATTAAACTATCATCTATCGGATTCGGCGACGTATTGCGAGTATCAATAATGGGTTAGGCCATTTTGCCGCAAAACGCGGCGCAATCTAGCGGATTACGATTTCGTCTGCGCGGATCATGCCAAGGACGCGGCGGGCTTGTTCGTCCAACAGGTCAAGATCAAGATAGTCATCTGACAAACGCGCAGTGAGGTTTTCCATCCGTGACACTTCAGCCTGAACCTCAATGAGTTGTTTGCGCAACATGTCTGCTTCGGCATCTATTTCGGCACGCCGGAAAAGCCCAAAATCGCCTTGAACGGCGGCAAACGTAAAGTAAGTCGCCAAGCCCAAGGAAAGGGACACAAACACAAAAGTACCAAGTGCCGGTCGGGAACCGCTTTTCATATTACTGCCTCAAATCGCCTCTTGTCGGGCGTGGTGTGACTATGACACAGCGCATACAGCCTGTGAATCCCTTTTTGAACGAAAGGCACCGCAAAACCGTATTTTTCGGCGCCATTCAGCCGTTAGCCTTCCAAAGCGGCGACACCGGGCAGGGTCTTGCCCTCCATCCATTCCAGGAAAGCGCCACCCGCGGTTGAGATATAGGTGAAATCATCGGCTACACCGGCCTGATTCAGGGCGGCAACGGTATCACCACCACCGGCGACTGAGATCAAATTGCCTGCTTTCGTCTGTGCGGCGGCTGTTTTCGCAGCGGCGACCGTGGCTGTGTCAAAGGGCGATATCTCGAAAGCACCAAGCGGTCCATTCCAGATCAAAGTCTTCAAACCAGTAAAGGCGCGCTCAATCGCGTCAATGCTCTGCGGGCCTGCGTCCAGAACCATCTGGTCTGCCGCCAGCGATGTCTCTGCGTTCAGTGTCACGACCTCAAAAGGGGCACCGGCTTTGAACGCGCGCGCCGCTAACCCATCAACCGGAAGCAGCACCGTGCAGCTGGTTTCTTCGGCGCGGTCCATAATTGCACGGGCGGTTTCGATATAGTCTGGCTCTAACAGGGACGCGCCAAGTTCTGCGCCCTTAGCCGCCAGAAAAGTATTCGCCATACCGCCGCCGATCACCAGTAGATCAAGGCGCGCGACAAGATTTTCCAAGAGGGCGATCTTGGTGGATACTTTGGCCCCCCCCACCACAGCGCCGACTGGGCGCTCAGGTGAGGAAAGTGCGGCCTCCAAGGCGGAAAGCTCTGCTTGCATCAATCGCCCCGCACAAGACGGAAGAAGGTGCGCGACCCCTGTTGTCGAAGCATGTGCCCGATGCGCCGCAGAAAACGCATCGTTGCAAAAGATGTCTCCTAAACCGGCTAGAAACGCGGCCATGGCGGGATCATTGGCTTCTTCACCAGCCGAAAAGCGGGTGTTTTCGACCAGAACGACGCTCCCGTCGGGCAAGCCAGACAACGTATCGCTATCAGGGCGTTCAATGAACGTCACATCACGGCCCAAAGCTTCTTGGAGCGCGGGCAGCGTGACGCGCAATGACATTTCCGGCACCACCTTGCCCTTGGGCCGCCCAAAATGGGCCAGCAGAATAGGAAGGCCGCCTGCCGTAAGGATGTCTTTGATTGTTGGTACTATCCGGTCAATGCGTGTTGTGTCGGTCACGCGGCCGTCTTCAACGGGTACATTGATATCAACGCGCACCAAGACTTTTTTGCCGTCCAGATCCATGTCATCCAGTGTTTTCCAAGCCATGAGCAGGTTCCTTTCTAGGCGTTTGCTTGCCTTTGTGTTGCGCTTATCGCCTCCAAGGTCAACCGACTGGCTTGGCATTCCGGTACGCAAGCCTTAGGTATCTGCAAAATACTATAACAGGAGTGCCCAGATGGCCGACATTAAAGACCCAGAAAACACGATTGTAATGGAACTAAAAGGCGGGACCGTCACGATCCAGCTGCTACCCGATGTGGCCCCCAAACACGTTGAGCGTATGAAAGAGCTGGCCCGCGCTGGTCACTACGACAACGTTGCATTCCACCGCGTGATCGAAGGGTTTATGGCGCAGACGGGCGACGTTCAACACGGCGACATGGAAGACGGCTTTAACCTGCGTATGGCAGGCACCGGTGGTTCCGACCTGCCGAATGTCCCTGCCGAATTCTCCAAGATCCCGCACGCACGTGGCTCGATCGGGGCTGCGCGGTCTGCAAATCCTGACAGCGCCAACAGCCAGTTCTTTATCAATTTCAAGGACAATGACTTCCTCAACGGCCAGTACACTGTTTATGGGCAGGTGATTTCGGGCATGGAACATGTAGATGCTATCGCGCGTGGCGAGCCGCCTGCCGAACCTGACCGTATGATCTCGGTCAAGGTGGCCGCCGATGTTTAAAGGTGTCGCACTGGTATCCTGCCTGATGGCGAGCCCCGCATTCGCCACTGGCATCGAGATCGTGGTTGCAGGCGAGGCAAATGGCACGATTGTCATCGATCTGTTTGAAGACGTGGCCCCGGCGCACGCCGAACGGATTGCTTCACTGGCCGCCGATGGCGCCTATGACGGTGTGGTTTTTCACCGTGTTATCGAAGGGTTCATGGCACAAACGGGCGATGTCGAATTCGGTAAAATGGGTGGTGATATGCGCCGTGCTGGAACCGGCGGCTCTGATGGCCCTGATTTGCCCGCAGAATTCTCCGATGTGCCGTTTGAGCGGGGCGTCGTCGGAATGGCGCGATCACAAAATCCGGACAGCGCCAACAGCCAGTTTTTCATCATGTTCGCACCCGGGTTTTTCCTGAACGGCCAATACACGGTTGTCGGTGAAGTCACCGAAGGACTGGATGTGCTCGACGAAATTAAGCGTGGTGACGGGCCCAATGGTGCGGTCATCGGCCAGCCTGACATGATGGAAAAGGTGACAGCGACCGACTGATACGTCAGTCGCGATCACGACAGGGAACGGGCCTTTGCGGGCCCGTTTTTCATTTATGAAGCCGGTTCTTCGACGTAATGCTAGCCGCAGGGGGACGCCATGGACAAGAAATTCGTCAACGTGAACGGTCAGCACATGGCCTATGTCTAGATAGGAGCAGGCCGCCCGATTGTGTTTTTGCACGGCAATCGTGCATCTTCCTGCCTGTGGCGCGATGTCATGCCCCAACTGTGCCATCTGCCGCGGCGCATCGCACCTGACGTAATCGGTATGGGCGACAGCGCAAAGCATTCCGAGTGCGGACGCAGATACCTATACTTTCGATACGCACAGACGCGACCTCGCGGGGGTTAGGCAAGCACTGAAGCTGCAGCACAACGTGGCTTTCGTGCTGCAAGACTAAGGGCTGCGCTTGGGTTTGACTGGGCCAACGCGCACGCGATACGGTAAGCGGCGGCGCCCATATGGAAGCCATCGTTAAGCCCATCGATAGCTGGGACGATTTCTCGCCAGACGCTATACCGGGTTTTCAGCCACTGCGGTCCAACGCGGGCGAGGTGATGATCATCGACAAGAACATCTTCATCGAACGCATCTTACCGGGGTAGATTTGGAGAAATCTGACGATCGACGAAATAAGTAAATACCGCAGGCCTTTTCGGGACCCCGCAAACCGGTACACGACGCTGACATTGCTCCGGCAAATCCCGATCGGAGGAGAGCCTGTTGATTTGGTGTCGCGTGTGCAGGCCTATGCAGACTGACTGGAAAAGCCGCCGCTGCCCAAGCTCTTTGTTGATGCCGACCCTGGTGCGACTCTGATCGGCGTACAACGTGATTTCTGCAGAACCTGGCCCGATCAAACGGAAATGTCCGTGCTCGGCATCCATTTTCTTCAGGAAGACAGCGGATGGGGAACCGGGCAGGCAATCGCCAATTGGCTGGTCGAAAAGAATGTTTGAACCGACGTTTCGTTAAAACGCAGCAATCCCTGCATTTCAGATCACATTTCTGACAGTAACGCACATCAGTATTTTGCGCTTGAAGAAATCCTCGTTACGATTGCAATTATGCGGTGGATATATCCAATTCTCTTTGCCCTTTGTGCGGGCGGTGCACAGGCCCAATCTCAGGTCGAGGTGGGGCTTGAACTTGTGTTGCTCGCAGATGCGTCTGGTTCAATAGACGCAGAAGAGCTTGTCTTTCAAAGGCAAGGCTACGCGCAGGCAATGACGGACCCCGATGTGATCGCTGCAATCACTGGATCGCTGTTTGGAAATGTCGCGGTGACTTATGTGGAATGGGCCAGCAACACGGCTGTTGTGGTCGACTGGACGATCATCGACAGCGCCGAAACAGCTGAAGCATTCGCCCGGGCCTTAATCGGCCCGCCACGTCAGGCCTATGGATCGAACGCGATTGGTGGGGCGTTGCTGGATGGCAAGCGCCTGATCGAGATGAATGATATTGACGCGCCGCGAGCTGTGATTGATTTTTCCGGTGACAGTATCCGTAACTCTTCCGGTCCCTCGATTGAAACCGCACGCGACGAAGTGCTGGCGGCCGGCATCACCATCAATGCGTTACCGATCTTGCGCCCCGAAGACGGGCGGCGCGCTGGTGCAAATCTGGAAGAGGAATATGCAAACCGCATCATTGGCGGGCCGGGGTCGTTTATGGTCACCGCAGAAGGACGTGACAGCTTTGCAGACACCGTGCGCCGCAAACTGGTTCTGGAGATTTCTGGTATGACGCCCGAGACGCTGGAGCTCGCATCAACAGGGCAGGGCGAGGGGCCCATACGTCCGTAAAAAAAACGCCGCCCCGAAGGCGACGTTTCGTTGTATTTGTCAGGTCTGATTAAGACGCCGGGTTCGGCTTGGCTGTAGGTGCGGTTTTGGCACCGGGGTTCAGCGGATCATCCTGACGCTGGACAGAGCCTTCGAAATGCGCGCCGCTTTCGATTGCGATTGTCTTGTGAATGATATCGCCTTCGACACGCGCCGTGGATGTCAAACGCACCTTTCAATCCGCGTACACGTCCGACGATGCGGCCGTTGATGACGACGTCATCTGCAACGACCTCACCCTTGATGGTGGCGCTTTCGCCGATGGTCAGCAAATGTGCACGAATGTCACCTTCGACCGTACCTTCAACCTGAATATCACCGGTCGTCTTCATATTGCCGGTCACATGCAGGTCCGCAGACAGCACAGACGCAGGAGGCTTGGCTTTTGGTGCCGACGCCTTGAAATCGGATTGTTTCGGAGCAGCCGGTGCGGACGTGGCCGCTGATGGTGCTTCAGGTTCTGCGGGCTTTGCCGCCGGGTCGTTGATTTTGCTCTTAGAAAACATCTTGTGCAGCCTTGATATAGGTCATTGGGTTTACAGCTCTACCGCCAACGCGGACTTCGTAGTGAAGGTGTACGCCAGTCACCCGTCCAGAAGCTCCCATATCACCAATATGTTCGCCGCGCGAGACCCTTTGCCCTTGTTTCACCCGAATTTTTGATAAATGCGCGTATCTGGTTTCGATCCCGAAGTCGTGCTGAATAATGACAAGTCGACCATAGCCCGACTGCCACCCTGCTTTTTTGACGATGCCATCTGCGGTTGCAAAGAGGTCAGTGCCAAGCGGGGCTGCAAAATCAACGCCTTTGTGCATCCGTCGCCCACCGGTTTTCGGGTCACGCCGCAAGCCGTATCCGCTGGTGAATCGGAATGCCTGTTTTACGGGCAGTGCAAAGGGCGCTTTCTCGGCAGCGATCCTGTAAAGGTTCAGCGTGTCAAGACGGCCAAGAATTTTATTGGCCCGTTCCATGTCTGGCGTCGGCTCAACGCCCCTGCTTGAAAAGGACAGCGGCGTCATCGGCCCGCCTTGACCTGTGTAGCCACGTCTGACCTGATCCAGAATGCGGTCGGTGGGTAGACCCGCGTTGCTGAACATTTTCTCGAGCGGCTCGACCGAGATTGTCATCGCTTCTTCAAGCTGGCGGAAAATCTGATCGTTGTCTTCTTTCATCAATGCGATTTGCAGTGCCATTTCGTCTGCTTGTCGCAGGGCATCTTGCGCATCAGCGATCACATCATCACGCTCTTCGGCTGTCCGCGCCAGCGCCTCTGCCAAAAAATCAACCGGCGCGCCGCTGTCATTCTGTGACAACAGTAATGCATCATCGCTGGGTTCCAAGCCTTCTTCTAGCACGGCAAGTTCGCGGCGTGCGATCTCGCGTTCGCGAATGGCGCGGCGCAGTTTTGTTTGCACGACGTCAATACCGGTTTCCAGTTCATGCCGCCGTGTCTCTGATTCCAAAAGCTGCGACTGCATCACGGAAATCTGGTCCAATGCGGCGTTAAACCGATCTTGTGCGGCCAAGGCTTCGCCGGCACGCTCATCCCGTTGATAGGCAATATAGTTCAAGCGCGCCTGATAGGTTGTCTGATCGCGCTTGGCTTGTTCAC
Organism: uncultured Alphaproteobacteria bacterium; assembly: GCA_963796445.1. Lineage (GTDB taxonomy): Bacteria > Pseudomonadota > Alphaproteobacteria > Rhodobacterales > Rhodobacteraceae > Roseobacter. The sequence continues at coordinate 459,548 of CAWCLQ010000013.1, forward strand.
GAAAGTTGCCCGCGCCAATGGCATCCATCAGCAAAACCGAAGTCGCAATAATTGCCCAGGCCAAAACCAACGACGCACCAGCGAATGCCAGCAACTGCGTTTCCGGACGCAAGCGTATGAAGCGGGTATCGGTGTCTGATTTCAGAAAAACCCGACGCTCGGGGAAAAAATGCTCAAGCGTACTGTGGATTTTGATTGCCAGACGTGTCCGCACGAAATGCCTCAGGTTCTGTTTCTCTGCCGCAGTGAACCCGCACGGAGTCCAAATGCCACTGGTGCATCAAGTGATTAGACAGCTATTCCACGTGGGGCAAGCATGTTTCCCGTTTGCCGCACCACCTGAGATGGAATTGGCCCAAATGGGCAAGTTTTTGCCGGTCTAGGAACGCATCTCTATTGATTGGATGCGGTGAGCGGCCAGTAGAAATCGGGCGGGATGCCCGCTTCGGCGCGTTTTTCTTCGTTAAAGGGTGGTTTTAGCGGCCCATGGAAATACGTGCGCACCAGGGCGTGAAACCTGTCCTTAGGGTCTTCGTTGTTACGTCCGCACAGGAAATGGAACCACTTTGATCCATAGGCTACGTGGGCGACTTCTTCCGCGTAGATTGTCTCAAGTGCGGCAACGGCTTGCGTCTCTCCCGCCTTGCGGAAAATTTCGATCATGCCAGGGGTTACATCCAGACCGCGCGCTTCAAGAACCATCGGCACTACGGCCAGACGTCCCATGAAATCATTCCTTGTGTCTTCTGCTGCGCGCCACATGCCCGCATGTGCAGGCAAAGCGCCATAGTGGCTGCCCAACGCTTCAAGGCAGTCGCACATCATGTTGAAATGTTTGGATTCTTCGTCTGCGGCTTTAACCCAGTCGTCATAAAAACCAATCGGCATATCTACATGCGAAAAGCGCGCGATAATGTCCCAATGCAGATCCACCGCGTTCAATTCGATATGCGCAACTGCGTGCAGCAAGGCAACGCGCCCTGCGGGAGACCCCGGTTTGCGCTGCGGCACATCACGCGGACTTAGCAGTTCGGGTTTGTCCGGACGAGCAGGATGCAGTGGTGGCGTTGCTCGCCCGACCTCAGGTTTTTCGCCGGCTTCACGCGCGGATTGCCACAGTGCTGCATATTCCCGAGACAGAGTGGTCTTCGCGCGCCCCTCTGGACAGCGCAATACCGCCTCCGCCATTTCTGCCAGTGGGATCACAGAGCCTGTACTGCCTCAAGCACAGCCTCGACATGGCCCGGTACTTTGACCTTGTTCCACACCTGAGCGACCGTTCCATCAGCTGCAATCAGGAACGTGCTGCGTTCAATGCCCATGTACTTTTTGCCGTACATGTTTTTCTCTTTCCACACACCGTAGTCTTCACAGACGGTGCCGTTTTCATCGGACAGCAGCGGGATTTGCAACTCGCGCTTGGTTGCGAACTTCTCATGGCTGGCGATGCTATCTTTGGAAATACCAAAAACTTTGGCGCCTGCCGCTTCGAACGCTGCGCGGCTTTCTGAAAAACCTATGCTTTCTTTCGTACAGCCGGGGGTGTCGTCGCGAGGATAGAAAAACAGCACCACAGGCTGGCCTCTCAGAGTAGACAGGGTGACGTCATCACCCCCGGTAGCAGGTAGGGTAAAGTCGGGTGCGGGATGAGAAATCTCTGGCATACTACTCTCTTGGGTTTTCATGGTGACATTGCGATGTCATATTAGCGCTTGCAGGCACAGAGCCAAGGGCTGTTGGCCGTCAGGCACTTGAAAAATGAACAACTTTTAAATCCAACAAGGGCTCATCGTGCAAAACGAGGCACCCATATCGAGGAAAGAGCGTTTCAGGCGTCGCCGTAAACGGACCTTGATTGCGACCTTTGTGCTGTTTGTTCTGCTGTTTACCGCCGCATCCGGTAGTGCGCTCTGGCTGAAAGGCAGGGAGTTGATCGCGCCCGACTGGCTGACCGCGCGGATTTCGGAACAGATTGAGGCAGCGCTTCCCGGGGCACAAGTCCGCTTTGGGGATGTTGTTGCAATTGTTGATGAACGCTGGCTGCCGCAATTCTTTGTGCGCGATCTCGAATGGCGTACGCCCGAAGGCGAACATGTTGTAATCTTGTCCAATGTCAGCGCAGGTATCGATGCCAGAGCCCTGATGGAGCGGCGGTTGAGTTTGTCGTCCCTGCGCGTCAATGGCGTTTTCGTGAATTTGCGGCGCGATCAGACTGGCGCTTTTACATTGTCGGCAGGAACTGATGCCGGGTCTGTTACGCAAGCCGCGCCAAGTCTTGCACAACTGATCGCCGAACTTGACGAAATCTTTCTGCGTCCGGCCATGTTGGATCTGCGCGAGGTAGACGTGCGTGCGATCACCCTGCGCTATGAAGATGCGCGCGCCGGTCGGGGTTGGACAGTTGACGGCGGCCGTGTCCGCGTTGAACGTAACGGCATGTCATTGGAGGCTGCAGCAGATCTGGCAATTCTCGGGGGGCGTTCAAATGTAGCCACTCTTGAAGCGAATTATTCGGGCATCATTGGTGAAACAGCGTCCGAGTTCGGGTTCTCACTCGCAAATCTGGATGCCCGCGATATCGCATCCCAGAGTGCGGCATTCTCCTGGCTCAGCACCATCGAAGCGCCTATCTCGGGTTCGGTGCGCGGTGGCGTCGACAATGACGGCGGCCTCGTGCCGCTGAACGCTACGCTTCAGATCGGTGCGGGAGTGATCCAGCCCGCACCGGAGGCACGGCCAATTCCGATCGAAGGGGCGCGCAGTTACTTTACTTATGACCCGAGCACACAAAGCCTCAGATTTGACCAGTTTGATATCGATAGTCAGTGGGGACGCGGCAGCCTTGAGGGGCTGGCAAGAATGGTAACGCACAAGTCCGGACGACTAGAGGAATTGGTGGGGCAGTTCCGCCTGAACACGCTGCAGGTCAACCCAGCTAATATATACCCCCAGCCTGTCGATATCGAGGCCGCTGAACTGGACTTTCGTTTATCTCTAAAGCCGTTCTCGCTTCGGGTCGGGCGGATGGACATCACAGATTACGGGCGTGTGCTGACGGCGCGTGGTCAGGTGTCTGTCGGGTCAAAGGGTTGGACCGTGGCCATGGACGCCGAACTGGACGGCATCGGCGTGGACCGTGTCAAAGAGCTATGGCCCGAATCCGTTAAGCCCAAGACCCGCAAATGGATCGGTGACAATGTGCGGTCAGGTCGTATTGCAGACGTAAGTACGGCGTTTCGACTGGCGCAGGGCACTGAACCAAAAATATACTTGTCTTTCGATTTTACCGAAACCAACGCCCGCTTTCTAAAGGAAATGCCGCCAATCCAAAACGGCAGGGGACACGCGTCTTTGGTCAAAGACCGTTTTGTGATGGTGATTGATGAAGGTACAGTTACGGCCCCTCAGGGTGGCGTGGTGGACGTGGCGGGAACCTCGTTTATCATACCGGACACGCGGGCCAAACCGGACCCTCCGGCGGTGGTTCGTCTGCGCGCGGGCGCGCCTGTTACTGCGGCTTTGTCGCTTCTGGACCAACCCCCTTTAGGCGTGATGCAAAAAACCGGCCTTCCGGTAGACCTTGCGGTTGGTGCCATGCAGGTTGATGGCACGATTTCTTTTCCGCTCAAGAAGAATGCACCGATGGAAGAGGTCCGTTACGATGTGGCTGGCGTTGTGACTGGCGCGCGCAGCAGCACGCTTGTCAGTGACCGTGAGATTGCGGCCGAGCGGCTGGAACTGGTAGCGTCGGACAGAGAGATCAGCCTGAGTGGCACAGGTACTTTTGACGCCATTCCAGTTGATGTGACATGGCGGCAAGAGATTGGGCGTCCGGGTGTTGCCTTGCCAGGCCTCGTAGAGGGGCGGGCGCAGATAACACCTGCAACGCTCGACGCCTTTGGCATCGCACTACCGCCCGGTTTGCTGGAAGGTCAGACCGAGGCCGATTTCGCCATCGATCTGGTAAAAGGTGCGCCGCCAAAGATGAAGCTGACATCAGATTTGCTGGGGGCACGGCTTTCTATTCCTCAGGTGCAATGGAGCAAGCCCGCGCAAGCCAACGGGCGGTTTTCACTGACCGCCACGCTGGGCGATGCGCCGAAAGTGGATGTTATTGAGCTTGAAGGTGCAGGCTTGTCTGCGCAGGGCGAGCTTACCTTGACCAAGGACCAAAAACTGCAACGTCTGCGGCTTAATGAACTGCGGCTTGGGCAATGGCTGGATGCGCCGGTCGATTTGATTGGCAGGGGCGAAGGCGTGCCTGTCGGTGTAGAGATCCGTGGCGGAACCATCGATCTGCGGCGCGCCGAGTTCGGTGAAAGCGCCAACACGCAAAGCCAAGGCAGCCCGTTGAATATCACGCTAGACCGGCTGCAGGTCAGTGACACGATTGCAATTACGGATATGCGTGGCGATTTCTCAACTTCGGGCGGTATTTCAGGGCAGTTTCAGGGGTCCGTCAACGGGGGGGCTGCGGTGTCGGGTCAGGTGACGCCGCGCGGTGGGCGCAGTGCAATTCGTATTCAGGCAGATGACGCAGGTAGTCTTTTTGCAGCAGCGGGCGTTACCCAACAGGCCCGCGGCGGGCGTGTTGATCTTGAGCTGGTTCCCATCGGGACGGGCGGTGCCTTTGACGGCACATTACGCATCAAAGACACCCGCATCACAGACGCACCGGCAATGGCGGCTTTGCTCAATTCGATCAGCGTCGTGGGTCTGATCGACGAATTCAACGGCGACGGAATCCGCTTTTCCGAGATCAAGGCAGACTTTCGATTGTCGCCGTCGCAGATCACGCTGCGGCAGGCCAGTGCTGTGGGGGCGTCGATGGGGCTGTCGATGGATGGTGTTTTCGTACCAGACACGGGCAGTATTCAGATGCAGGGCGTCATTTCACCTATCTACATGGTCAACTCGATCGGTAGTGTTCTGACGCGGCCGGGCGAGGGTCTGTTTGGTTTCAATTACTCGATATCGGGCACCACGTCACAGCCCGAAGTGTTTGTGAACCCGCTCACCGCGCTTGTGCCTGGTATGTTTCGCAACATCTTTCGCGCGGCGCAACCAGAGGTGCCCTTGGAAGACGGAGAACCCGAGCCCCCTAAGCGCGCGGCGCCTGTTGTGACGCGGGGCGAAGACCGCTAAGAGGCCGCGCATGAAGCTGAGCGATTTTGATTTTGACCTGCCCGAGCATTTGATTGCAACACGACCCGCTGTGCCGCGGTCATCAGCACGTCTGCTTGTGGCACAAGGCGACCAGATCACGGACGCCGCTGTTTTGGATCTGCCAGACTGGCTGGAACCCGGCGACCGGTTGGTGCTGAACGATACCAAAGTGATCCCCGCGCGGCTGAGCGGAGAGCGGCCACGCGACACGGCACAAGGACCGATGCGGGCTAAAATCGAGGTGACACTACTGGAACCGCAGCCGGATGGATGCTGGGCTGCTTTGATAAAGCCGCTCAAAAAGGTGAAGCTTGGCGAAATGATTGTCTTTTCCGATGATCTGACGGCACGTCTGGACAGGGTCGCGGATGGTCAGGGGTTTCTTTGCTTCAATTTAACCGGTGATGATTTTGATGTCGCGTTGAATGCGTCGGGTGCCATGCCCTTGCCGCCTTACATCGCCGGCAAAAGGCCTGCAGACGAGCGCGACAAGCAAGACTATCAAACCATCTTTGCGCGCAACAGCGGAGCGGTGGCGGCCCCCACAGCGTCTTTGCATTTCGACGAGGCGCTGCTTGAGGCACTGGTCGCACGCGGCGTATTGTTCACGCATGTGACGCTGCACGTGGGGGCGGGCACGTTTCTGCCGGTCAAGGTCGAAGACGTCACCACCCATAAAATGCACTCAGAATGGGGACAGGTGAGCGAACAGGCCGCAGCCGAGATTGCCGCGACCAAACGCGCGGGCCGCAAGGTGGTCCCCGTGGGGACAACCGCCCTGCGCCTGATTGAAACGGCTGGACGCGATGGCGTGATTAAACCATGGGAAGGCGATACGGATATCTTTATCTATCCGGGTTTCACGTTTCAGGTCGCTGATGCCCTGATGACGAATTTTCATTTGCCCAAATCCACCCTGATGATGCTGGTATCCGCGCTCATGGGGGATGAGCGCGTGAAATCGATCTATGAGCACGCAATCGATCAGCAATACCGCTTTTTCTCTTATGGGGATGCGTCGCTGCTGATACCGGAACGTACAGAGCGTCCCAATACGACCTGAGAACGTCGCACACGAACCTGCGTGGGGGCTATACCTTCGGTAACGACGAAGAACGACGCCTCCTTTTCCTCCCGATGGAGCCACCAATGCTACAAGTTGTATCCAGCGCTTGGGCGCTTTTGCTAGGTATGTGCCTATTGATGGTCGGCAACGGCATGCAGGGTACGTTGCTGGGGATCAGGGGCGAAATCGAAGGTTTCTCGACATTAGAGATGTCCATCGTCATGTCGGCCTACTTTGTGGGCTTTCTGGGGGGCTCTCGGATGGCACCGGGGATGATCCGGCGCGTAGGTCACGTGCGGGTCTTTGCAGCACTCGCGTCACTTATCTCTGCCGTTATGATCCTGTACCCGACCTTTGCCGACGTCTGGGCGTGGACGGTGGGTCGTGTTTTGATCGGATTTTGCTTCTCTGCGGTTTATGTCACGGCAGAAAGCTGGCTCAACAACGCCGCGACGAACGAAAACCGCGGGCAGGCGCTTTCGCTTTACATGATCGTCCAGACGGCAGGAATTGTCGTCAGTCAGGCACTGCTTTTGACGGCTGATCCCTCAGGTTACGTGCTGTTTGTGATCCCATCGGTTCTGGTATCCCTTGCGATTACGCCGATCTTGTTGTCGATCAGTCCGACGCCTGCCTTCGATACAACCAAACCTATGAGCCTTAAGGAACTGACGGGCGTCTCGCCACTGGGCTGCGTGGGGATGTTTCTGTTGGGTGGTATCTTTTCGGCACAGTTTGGTATGGCGTCGGTTTACGGCGCTCAAGCGGGGCTGTCGGTCGCACAGATTTCAACATTTGTGGCGATGTTCTTTGTAGGGTCGGTGCTGTTGCAGTACCCCATTGGATGGATTTCCGACCGGATGGACCGGCGGTTTCTGGTCCTGATCCTTGCGGCAATTGGGGCGGGCGGGTCATTTGTCGGAATGTTTTTCGGTCACATTTTCCCGATCCTTCTGGTGTCTGCCTTTGTGGTCGGCGGCATGTCCAACCCGCTCTATTCGCTACTGATCGCGCACACGAATGATTTCCTTGAACACGAAGACATGGCTGCGGCGTCGGGCGGGCTGATTTTTATCAATGGACTTGGGGCAATCGCCGGTCCGCTTATCACAGGGTCGTTGATGGATTCGGTCGGACCTGGCGGGTTTTACTTGTTTACTGCCATCTTGTTTATCGCTCTGGTATGTTACGCCGCTTACCGTTCGACAGTGGGTCAGACCATCGCGGTCGAAGATACCGGTGCGTATGTGGCCGTGAACCCATCGTATACTTCAGTCGCTCTCGAATATGCGCAAGAATATGCCATCGAATTGGACAAAGAAGACGAAAACGCATCAAATGATCGGTGAATGTGTCGCGGTGACGTAAATTGTGAATAGGATAATCTTGAAATGCGGGGTTAACCTTCGCATGTGGCAGGGCAGCAGAAGGAATTGACGATGGGTCCGGAGGACATATTAAGTTTTTGGCTCGACGAGGTTGGGCCAGCAGGATGGTACAAATCATCTGACACACTGGATGAAGCAATACGGTCGCGTTTTGAGCAGACATTGGCGGGGGCGACAGAAGGGCGGTATTCTCTTTGGTTGACGTACCCGTCAGGCGCACTGGCCTACACGATTTTGACCGACCAGTTTTCGCGGAATATGTACCGTGGGACGCAGCGCGCATTTGCGACCGACCGCATTGCGCTTTCCGCGGCCAAGTCCGCTATCAACAAGGGCTGGGATTTGAAAATTAACGAACCCGCGCGACAGTTTTTCTATTTGCCGTTGATGCATTCAGAAAGTCTGTGCGATCAAGACCGTTGTGTACGTCTGATGTGCGAACGGATGCCTTTGCATGGCGCAGAGAACCTGTTGCATGCGCGGGCGCATCGCGCCGTGATCCGGCAGTTCGGTCGCTTTCCATCGCGTAACGCGGCATTAAGCCGGGCGTCGACCAAGCATGAAGCAGAATTCGTGACAGGCGGTGGATACGGCAAAACACTAAAAGACTTAGAGGCTACAGAGGCGGCTTAGGTCGCCTCCGTCAGATCGGGCGTCACGCCAGTGCGGATATGTCGCGCGAAGGTCTCATGACCTCCTATTGCTGTAAATCCTGCTATAGTTTAACGGTAAACCATATTTCGAAACCCGCAGATGTGAGGATTACCCATGGCAGCAAAATCGTTTGATCTAATTGTGATAGGCGCCGGACCGGGAGGCTATGTAGCAGCCATTCGCGGTGCGCAATTGGGCATGTCGGTTGCGATTGTGGAAAGAGAGCACCTCGGCGGTATTTGTCTGAACTGGGGATGTATCCCGACCAAAGCCATGCTGCGCTCGTCAGAAGTGTTCCACCTCATGCACCGCGCCAAGGAATTTGGTCTGAAAGCCGAAAAGATCGGCTACGATCTGGACGCGGTGGTCAAGCGGTCGCGTCAGGTTGCAGGCCAGTTGTCGGGTGGCATAGGCCATCTGATGAAAAAGAACAAAGTCACTGTTTTCATGGGCGAGGCCAAAATCCCTGCCAAGGGTAAAGTCAGCGTTAAAACGGACAAAGGCACCGAAGAACTGACAGCCAAGAACATCGTTCTGGCCACGGGGGCGCGGGCGCGGACATTGCCCGGACTTGAGGCCGATGGTGAGTTGGTCTGGACGTATAAGCACGCGCTTGAACCCAAGCATATGCCGAAGAAACTTCTGGTGATTGGTTCCGGTGCCATCGGCATCGAATTCGCAAGCTTTTACAACACGCTCGGCGCGGATACGACCGTGGTTGAGGTCATGGATCGCGTATTGCCTGTTGAAGACGCCGAAATCTCGGCGTTTGCCAAAAAGGCGTTCGAAAAGCAGGGCATGAAGATCATGCAAAAGGCGATGGTCAAGCAATTGGACCGTGGCAAAGGCAAAGTCACCGCCCATATCGAAGTTGGCGGAAAGGTTGAGAAGCACGAGTTCGACACTGTGATCTCTGCCGTTGGGATCGTGGGCAACGTTGAAGGGCTTGGGCTGGAAGAGCTGGGCGTTAAAATCGACCGTACCCATGTTGTGACGGATGCTTACTGCCGCACTGGTGTTGAAGGGCTCTATGCCATTGGCGATGTCGCAGGTGCACCGTGGCTTGCGCACAAGGCCAGCCACGAAGGCGTTATGGTAGCCGAGCTGATCTCAGGCTCCAACAAGGCGCATCCGGTCAAGCCGGAAACGATCGCGGGTTGTACCTATTGCCACCCGCAGGTGGCCAGCGTGGGCTATACCGAGGCGAAAGCCAAAGAGTTGGGCTATGATATCAAAGTCGGTCGTTTCCCGTTCATCGGTAACGGCAAGGCAATCGCCTTGGGGGAACCCGAAGGCATGATCAAGACCATCTTTGACGCCAAAACAGGAGAGCTTTTGGGCGCTCACATGGTAGGTGCCGAAGTCACTGAGCTTATTCAGGGATATGTCGTTGGCCGCCAGTTGGAGACCACTGAAGAGGACTTGATGAATACGGTCTTCCCGCACCCAACGCTGAGCGAAATGATGCACGAATCCGTGCTGGATGCTTACGACCGCGTTATTCACATGTGATGCGATCCGTGCCGCCCAAAAACACGGCGGCGCGGCGTCCTTGGGCGTTTCAACTTTTTGCCTTTTGACGCATGATGCTGTACCTCACCGGTAACGCCGAGACGTGTTCGGCGTAGGGAGGAACTGTATTGGCTTTCGAGTTTACGACCTTCGAGTGGATCGAAGCGGTGGGTTGGCTTGCCTCAGCTTTGACCGTGGCGACCTACACGATGAACACCATGATGCCGCTGCGTATTCTCGCCATCGCATCGTCGGTTTGTTTTGCGTTTTATGCAGCCGTTTTGCAGCTATGGCCGCTCTTGGCGATGGAGCTGCTGTTACTGCCGATCAACGTTTACCGGTTCTGGCAAATTCTGTCGTTGCGCGGAAAACTGAATACTTCCGCAAAGAATGCAGAGCAGGATTTTTCGGTCATCAAAGCCTATGGCAAACAGCGGCGCATCCCGGCGGGCACGGTCGTTTTTGCGAATGGGGATGCTGTTGATCGTCTGTATTTTCTGGCGCGGGGGCGGGTTCTCATCGAAGAAATCGGGATCGAACTTTCAGCGGGCGAAATCTTTGGCGAAATGGCCTTTTTCACCGATGAGGCCGTGCGCACGGCAACCGCGCGATGTGTTGAAGATGCGACTGTCTTTGAGATAGACGAAAAGCGTTTTATGCGATTGCAGTTCGAAGACCCTAGTTTTGGCATGTCTGTCATGCGCACGATTACGCGTCGCTTAATCGAGAACGCAAATCGTACCAGACCTGTACCGACGGCTAAAGCAATGGCGCAGCTTCAACAGTCGGAAGTCTGAGAGGCCGCCGAACAAGAAGCCGGCAAGTCGGATTGCCGTTCGGCGCAGACACTGTCACTACATGCTGCAGGAGGCGCCAGCTATGCAGCAAAAAACATCTTGGGGCATCGTGCTGGCGCTTTGGGGCGCGGGGCTGGGTGCGGCGGCACAATACGGCAAATTCAGCGTAATCTACGACCGCCTGCCACAGGTCTACCCGGATGCAGGGGCGAGTTTGGGGTTTGTCGTCTCGGTGGTCGGCTTTGTCGGAATTATCTTCGGCATTGTTGCCGGGCTTTTAGTGGCCCGCATCCGGTACCGGCGTGCCTTATTGTTTGCGCTGTGGGCAGGTGCAGCCCTTTCTGTGTTTCAAGCGTTCCTGCCGCCGCTTCCGTGGATGCTGGCGAGCCGCATGTTGGAAGGTCTGTCGCACCTGGCGATTGTCGTGGCTGCCCCGACGCTGATCGCCCATGTCGCGGCCCCGAAAGACCGTGGCTTGGCCCTAACGCTGTGGGGCACATTTTTTGGCGTGGCTTTTGCCATACTCACATGGGGTGGCGTGCCTTTGGTCATCAAGTCGGGCATCCCCGCGCTACTGGCCGCACATGGCATCTACATGTCGGCTTTCGCCTTGTTTCTGGCCCGCCGCCTGAAAGCGTTGCAGGTCGATACACCGCCCCCCGTTTCTGTCCGTCAAGTGTTGCGGGACCACGTCAAAATCTACGCCAGCCCAACGATATCCGCACCAGCGTTCGGCTGGCTGTTTTATACCTTTTGCTTCGTGTCTATTCTGACAGTCTTGCCTCCGTTCCTTGAGCCTGCGTACCGCGCTGCCGTCATGGGCGCGATCCCACTGACAAGTATTGCTGTTTCAATGACACTCGGTGTGGCGTTGCTGCGCGTCATGTCCGCCGTAAACGTCATTTTGCTGGGGTTTGCGGGCAGTGCGCTGGCGATGCTTTGGTTGTGGATGCTGCCGGGAGATGCGGTCGCCTGTCTGTTTCTGGCGGGCGCTATGGGGTTGGTGCAAGGGGCGAGCTTTGCCGCTGTTCCACAGCTTAACGGCACGCCCGCGCATCAGGCCCAAGCCAACGGCGCAATGGCGCAGATGGGCAATCTGGGAAACACGCTTGGCACACCAGTGATGGCCTTGGTGCTTGGCGGTTTGGGGTACGCCGCTCTGCCAGTGGTCGCCGGTGCTGCGTTTATCTGTGGGGCGGTAGTGCATGTCGTACTGGCACTACGCCGTAAAGCGGTATAATGTTCACTTAACGTTCCGTATTTTTCATTGGCGATTGTCGCAATTGCGCCTATGTGGAGGGTTAGGACAAAGGGGTGTCAGATGGCTGAGTTGAAAAACATCGAAGTGCGCGGTGCGCGTGAACACAATCTCAAGAACATCGATGTCGATATTCCCCGTGACCAACTGGTTGTGATTACCGGACTTTCCGGTTCAGGTAAGTCGTCTTTGGCCTTTGACACAATCTACGCGGAAGGCCAGCGCCGTTATGTAGAATCGCTTAGCGCCTATGCGCGCCAGTTCCTCGATATGATGCAAAAACCGGATGTGGACCACATTTCCGGCCTGAGCCCTGCGATTTCCATCGAACAAAAGACCACGTCCAAAAATCCGCGGTCGACCGTGGGTACAGTGACTGAGATTTATGACTACATGCGCCTGTTGTTCGCGCGCGTGGGAACACCCTTTAGCCCTGCAACCGGCAAGCCGATCGAAGCGCAGCAAGTGCAGGATATGGTTGACCGCATCATGAAGATGGAGGAGGGGACGCGCGCCTATCTGCTGGCCCCGATCATTCGCGACCGCAAAGGCGAATACCGCAAGGAATTTCTGGAACTGCGCAAGCAGGGTTTCCAGCGTGTCAAAGTAGATGGTGATTTTTACGAATTAGACGAACCGCCAACGCTCGATAAAAAATTTCGCCACGACATCGATGTTGTTGTTGACCGGATCGTAGTGCGCGAGGGGCTAGAGACGCGCTTGGCGGATTTGTTGCGCACGGCGCTTGATCTGGCGGATGGGATTGCGATCATCGAAACCGCCCCGAGCGAAGGTGAACCTGAACGCACGACATTTTCCGAGAAATTTGCATGCCCCGTCAGCGGCTTTACCATCCCCGAGATCGAGCCGCGCCTGTTCTCGTTCAATGCGCCTTTCGGCGCGTGCCCCGATTGCGACGGGCTGGGGGTTGAGCTTTTCTTTGACGAACGCCTCGTTGTGCCCGATCAGAACCTAAAGATCGCAGACGGTGCTTTGGCCCCGTGGCGCAAAGGCAAGTCGCCCTATTTCCTGCAAACGATTGAAGCGATTGCCAAGCATTACCAGTTCAAACAATCCACCAAGTGGAAAGACCTGCCCAAGAAAGTGCAGCAGGTTTTCCTCTATGGGTCGGACGAAGAGGAAATCCAGTTCCGGTACGACGAAGGCGGTCGCGTTTATCAGGTGACCCGCGTTTTCGAAGGCGTGATCCCAAACATGGAGCGGCGTTACCGCGAAACCGACAGCAACTGGATCCGCGAAGAATTCGAACGCTATCAGAACAACCGCAATTGCGGCACCTGCGGCGGCTTTCGTCTGCGCGAAGAGGCTTTGGCGGTAAAAATCGCGGGCCTGCATGTCGGGCAGGTGGTGCAGATGTCGATCAAGGAAGCGTTTGACTGGTGTGAGACCGTACCAGAACACCTGACTGCGCAAAGGAACGAGATTGCGCGCGCCATTCTGAAGGAAATCCGCGAGCGTTTAGGTTTTTTGAACAACGTGGGCCTTGAGTATCTGACGCTAAGCCGTAATGCGGGCACCTTGTCTGGTGGCGAAAGCCAGCGGATCAGGCTGGCATCGCAGATTGGCTCGGGTCTGACCGGCGTGCTTTATGTGTTGGACGAACCTTCGATTGGGTTGCACCAGCGCGACAATGATCGGCTATTGCTGACACTCAAGAACCTGCGCGACCAAGGCAACACGGTGATTGTGGTTGAACATGACGAAGAAGCCATTCGTGAAGCCGATTACGTTTTCGACATTGGGCCGGGCGCCGGTGTGCATGGCGGGCAGGTGGTCAGTCACGGTACGCCGGACGTCATTGCGGCCGATCCGTCGTCGATAACGGGTCAGTATTTGACGGGCGCGCGTGAAATCTCCATCCCGGCCACACGGCGCAAGGGCAATCGCAAAAAGCTGCAAGTGGTCAAAGCCACGGGCAATAACCTGAAATCTGTCACGGCGGACTACCCGCTGGGTAAATTCGTTTGCGTGACGGGCGTGTCAGGTGGCGGTAAATCCACCCTAACCATTGAGACCTTGTTCAAAACCGCATCCATGCAACTGAATGGCGCGCGGCAGACGCCAGCCCCCTGCGAGACCATCAAAGGGCTGGAACATCTCGACAAGGTCATCGACATTGACCAACGCCCCATCGGGCGCACCCCACGGTCAAACCCTGCGACCTATACCGGTGCTTTCACCCCGATCCGCGACTGGTTTTCTGGTCTGCCCGAAGCAAAAGCGCGCGGCTACAAGCCCGGTCGCTTCAGCTTTAACGTTAAAGGCGGGCGTTGCGAGGCATGTCAGGGCGACGGCGTCATCAAGATTGAGATGCACTTTTTGCCAGACGTCTACGTGGAGTGTGAGACCTGCAAAGGAAAACGCTACAACCGCGAGACTTTGGAGGTAACGTTCAAGGGCAAAAGCATCGCCGACGTGTTGGACATGACCGTGGAAGACGCGCAGGAATTCTTTAAGGCGGTGCCGTCAATCCGCGAGAAAATGGATGCCCTCATGCGGGTGGGCCTTGGCTACATCAAGGTCGGACAGCAGGCGACAACGCTGTCCGGTGGTGAAGCGCAAAGGGTTAAGCTGTCAAAAGAGCTTAGCAAACGCTCTACCGGGCGCACACTCTATATTCTTGATGAGCCGACAACGGGCCTACATTTCGAAGATGTGCGCAAGCTATTGGAAGTGCTGCATGAATTAGTCGATCAGGGCAATTCGGTGATCGTGATCGAACATAACCTCGATGTGGTGAAAACGGCTGACCATATTATTGATATTGGTCCCGAAGGCGGCGACGGCGGTGGCATGATCGTGGCAACTGGCACGCCGGAAGAGGTGGCCGAAGTTGCCGAAAGCTACACCGGCAAGTACCTCAAGCCCATGCTGCAGCAAAACCGTAAAGTTGCAGCGGAATAAGCCTTCTTTAACGGCCTGTTAATTAATTGAAGTCTTACTTGGGCCACAAGCGTTAAGTGCGAACCTGTTGGACCCCCCTTCATTTCAGCGGGTTCGCACCGTGTTCCCGCTCAGTCGTGATCTGATCTGCCTGTGTGTATTTCAGGGAGCGCTCAGGACAAGATCGCATAGCGTGTTCAGGCCGCTGACGCTGAGGGTATCAAATTCAGTGCAGCGCTTTTCGATTTCGGATGCGCGCTTGTCGCCCAAAACAGGATCGGTAAAGAGATGAAATTTCTCAGAAATTTCGGCGTCGCTCAAGGGTAGGTCACGATCACCTCTCGGCGTTCTAGGCTCATCCGTAATTGTCCGTCCGTTTTGCAGTGTAAATGACACTTGCGCCCAGCGTTTGCCTTCGCTGATTTTTGTAAGATGGGGGTCGTCGACAAGAGTGGTCGCGTGACTGACCCGTAGAATATCCGCGTCGCGCAGCGTTTCCGGCGACAGTTCTGCCGCGCCCAGTTGCCCACGCACGATCATCGCCGCTACGGGAAAAGCGATTGAATAGGCAAATTCGTCGGGTGTTTGTGGGGCATGGCCAGCAAGTCGTGTGGCGTTATGAAACGTGCGTATCTCGACGTGTTTGACATCCGAATGATGAAGCTGGTGTACCGCCATAAGCTCTTTTGCGGCATCAATTGCCGGGTGTGCCCAGCGGCAACAGGGGTAGGGTTTGTAATGCGTATCTTCGACCAGACGCCAGGAAGTCCCGAGGTCCTGCCAAAAGCCATCGGCGGCTTCACACGTCAGGGCAGGCGCGCCAGTAAACCCTGCTTGCGCCAGATATGCAGCGGTGACACCCGTCGGGGCACCCCAGCCCACGCCATCACGCAGCATCGTGGGGTGATCGATACAGCGCATCATCTGACTGCGGGGCCCGTGATATTCTGCGATGCCTGCAGCGTGCCGGACAGTCTCTGCGTCGCCCCCCAAGGCGCGCGACCATGCCGCAGCAACGCCAACTGCAGTCCACGCGCCTGAGGTGTGATAGTCTGGGCAGGTCGCGTGCTGTGCAAGTCCTGCACGGTAGCTAACCTCATACGCAATTGATAAAAGTGTTGCAAAATCAGCGCCGTGCAGGTCTTTTCTCATGTCTGATAGCGCAAAAAGTGCTGGGAAAACCGCTGAACCCGCATGTCCCTTGCAGGGTGATGTGCCATCGTGGGCATCAATGCTGTCTACGGTAAAAGCACCGGCCATGGCCGCTCCGGCGGGGCTGAGGGAAGTACCGTTCATCAATACCTTCGCAGCGCCTTGTGCCGTGGGGCCAAACACGGCTCCGGCACCTTGACGTGCGGCGTGGGCCATCTGCGTCGATGCGCCTATCGCTGCAACGCCCATAGTGTCCAAAAGCGACCTGCGCAAAACGGCCAGAACCGGCTCCGGTAGGTCGCAATACGCCAGTTCGACGGTAAAATCCTGAAACCCGAGAGGCATCACTCTTCCTTTCATCTGACCGCAGCTTAGCGTGCGCCGATCATGACAAAAGGCCTGATTGCGACCTATTCAGGACGTCCTCGGGCTGCCAGCCTCGGTAGCATGGCGGAAAAGTCTTTTCCCAGACCGTCTTCGTTTTCGACAAACTGCCGGTACAGCGCCAAAGCGAGCGCCCCCATGGGCGTATCTGCGTCCACGGCTTCGGCTGCTTGTTGAGACAGGCCCAAGTCCTTGAGCATCAGTTCAGCCGCGAAGCCCGGCTTGTAGTCATTGTCCGCAGGGCTTTGCGGGCCAACACCCGGGGCCGGGCAGTAGGCGTTCATCGACCATGAATACCCCGAAGACGTGCTGACCACATCGAACATCTTTTGGCGGTCCAGTCCCAGTTTGTCGGCCAGCGCGAAGGCTTCGCACGTGGCGATCATCGTGGCCCCCAAGATCATGTTGTTACAAATTTTCGCTGCCTGTCCCGCGCCTGCATCCCCGCAGTGCACAGCTTTTTGCCCCATGATATCGAACAGGGGCGCGGCCAAGGCAAATGCATCGGGGCTGCCGCCCGCCATGAAGGTCAACGTGCCGGCTGCAGCACCTCCGGTTCCGCCCGACACGGGTGCGTCCACAAATTGCAATCCTCGCGACGCAGCATCCTCGGCCACAGCGCGTGCGCTGTCCACATCCACGGTCGAGCAGTCCAGAAATAAGGCGCCGTCCTTCATTACCGGTAGCAGATCTGCGGCGACCGCGCGCAAAATGTTTCCGTTGGGCAGCATTGTGAGGACCACATCAGCGCCCTGTGCTGCCTCGGTTGCGGTTGCCGCTTGAACTACACCTTCGGCAGTGGTGCCCGCCGTATCAAAGCCTGTGACATGCATGCCTGCTTTGGCGAGGTTCGCAGCCATGGGCGCACCCATGTTGCCCAACCCGATGAACGCAACTGTTTTCTGTGTCACAGTGTTTTCTCCAGTTTCAGTGTGTTTTCTCCCATGGGCATCAGCATTTTGCTGACCGCAACGACGGGAACGTGGCCGTCTGCGAATTGCCAGTCCGGTTTGCCGTCTTTTTCGATGATTGTAGCACGTATCCCTTCAAGAAATTCGCCGTGTTCCATGGCGCGCGACGTAAAGCGATACTCAAGCTCAAGCGCTTTGGCCATCGAGATCGAGGGCCCTCGCAAGCGGTGTAGTACTTCGACGGTCGCGGCCATGGATAAAGGCGCGTTGCGGCTGAACAGCTTCAGTGTTTCTGTCGCGAAATCGCTGTCAGCCCGTCTGAGCAAGACCAGAATGTCGTCAAGCCGGTCGCCAGCAAAGAACGCATCGATTGTCTTTTGCTGTGCCTCAAGCCCGGATGGCCCCGGGTCTGTTGCAAAGGTCGATAGAGTGTCAGGTGCTGCACCCGCTTCAAGCGCCTTAATCGCTTCTGGCCAGCGGTCCTGCGGGATGTGCAAATCAGCAAAGCCTGCGTAGACCGCATTCGCTGCCGTCATCCGGTATCCGGTAGTCGCGAGATATTCGCCTAGCCGTCCGGGGGCGAGGGCCAGCATCAAACTACCGCCCACATCGGGGATCAGACCAATGCCGCATTCCGGCATGGCGATCTTGCTGCTTTCGCCTACGATGCGGTGCGTCCCATGGCACCCGATGCCGACGCCACCGCCCATGGTGTAACCCTGCATGAAAGAAATCACAGGTTTGGGGTAACTAAAAATCTTGGCATTAAGCCGGTATTCATCCGCCCAGAACCGGTGACCAAAGGCATAGTCGCCCTTGGTTCCTGTTGCATAGAGCTGTGCGATATCGCCGCCGGCACAAAACGCCCGGTCCCCGGCCGCGTCAATGACAATGTGTTTGACCTCAGGGTCATTTCGCCAAGTGTCCATTGCCTGCTTTATGGCGAGACACATGTCATACGTCATGGCATTCAAGGCGTCGGGGCGATTGAATGTGATCCGACCGGCTTGATGAATTTTTCGAATGAGAATGTCCGTCATGGCGTTGTTTTAGGCGACGCTGGACGGACCAGCAACGTGATTCCATCAACTCCGGAGGCAACAATACAGACACGCGCCCCCAATTGTTTCTCTTTTTGAGACAACATTTTCTGAGCAGGTCAAAAATGATCAACCTCAGCGAGAAATTGCCTATGGTAAATGTAGCTGTTGCTCGAAATGTGACAGAATCATTTACGCATCTTCAGTGGAATTGTGTCGGTAACCTATTGTAAATAAACAATTCCAACCTGAACGAGCGGAGAGGTTAAAAATGTTTTAATTGTGGCAAGAATTATGCTCATGCTAATATTGGTCGCACATGACGAGGCGCAGAGTGCGCTGGGCTAACGTTATGGGTAACAATCTTTGAACGAGGGAAATGAGAAATGAAAAATAGTGTAATGGCGGCGACATTGTCTGCCGCAATGACTATTGGCGGCGCTGCGTCACGCAATGTCCTTGGATTTCACTGCGAATAATGACACCAATGGTACGTTGTTTGGTAGCGGATTAACTGGGCGGTGACGTCCGGAAATGGCAATCTGACAAACTCGACGCATAAAAACAACAATGGTGCATACCCGGTGGCAGGGTGGACATTCGCCTGCAACGCGGTTGGCAATGACTTATGACGTTGGTTACGGGGTTAGTAATGCAAACTCGAACGAAATTGATGCTGGACAGACGGGTTCTCTAACGAATTTGATCCAGTGTTACGCGTTCTGCGGACGGACGTCGTCATTGATGCCCTTTGCTGCTATGCGGACTTACGATAATGGTTTGAACCGAATCGGTGCCGATCCAACAACGGTTCTTCGCGCTACAGAAGATTGACAACGCGTTTACTTTGAACAATCTCGGTATTGGTCATCCGACTGACTTCGGAGATCGGATACAACCTTGACGGGATCGTACTGACGCATAAGGCCGGGATGCTCTAGTCAGATTTTGGAGATGGCAATATGATTGGACCAGAGCCGCGAGCAGGGCGTGCAGACTACTTGTCTTTCAATGTTACCGAAATATCTGGACGGCTCCGGTTCCACTTCCAGCAGCAGCTTGGATGTTGATGGCCGGTATCGGTGGTCTTGGTGCGATGAAGCGTCGCTCGAAGAAAAAAGCGGCTTAAGCTACTTTAGCTGAGTACCAAATTAAGGCGGCTCTGGTCAGAGCCGCCTTTTTCATGCCTTGCACACAGTAAAAGGCCGGTCGCTGATGCAACCGGCCTTTTGCTTTATTCCATCACCGGGATCGAGAATTCTCCACCTTCTTTGATGCCGGACGGCCAGCGCGACGTAACCGTTTTGGTGCGCGTGTAGAACTTGAACGCGTCCGGACCGTGCTGGTTCAGGTCGCCAAAGACCGATTTCTTCCAACCGCCGAAGGTGTGGTAGGCCAACGGCACGGGGATCGGGACGTTGATACCTACCATGCCGACGTTCACCCGGTTTGCAAAGTCACGCGCGGCGTCGCCGTCGCGGGTAAAGATCGCGGTGCCGTTGCCGTATTCGTGGTCCATCGCCAGCGCCAGCGCTTCCTCGTATGTTTGCGCGCGCACGGTGGTCAGTACGGGGCCGAATATCTCATGTTTGTAGATATCCATGTCTTTGGTCGCATGATCAAAGAGGTGTGGCCCAACAAAGAACCCGTCCTCATAGCCCTGCAGGTTGAAGTTTCGGCCGTCCACAACCAGCTTGGCGCCCTGATCGATGCCGGTTTGAACCAGACGCTCGATGTTTGCCTTGGCGGCGGCGGTCACAACGGGCCCGTAATCCACGTCTTTGCCGGCGGTGTAGGGGCCGACTTTGAGCTTTTCGATACGTGGCACCAGTTTTTCGATCAAACGGTCGGCAGTTTCATCGCCCACCGGTACGGCGACAGAAATGGCCATGCAGCGCTCGCCCGCGGCACCGTAGCCCGCGCCGATCAGCGCGTCCGCGGCTTGGTCCATGTCCGCATCGGGCATAACGATCATATGGTTTTTCGCGCCGCCAAAACACTGGACGCGTTTGCCGTTCGCACAGCCGGTGCCGTAGATATATTCGGCAATCGGGGTCGAGCCCACAAAGCCGATGGACTGGATCACATCGTGATGCAGGATCGCATCCACCGCTTCCTTATCGCCATTAACCACTTGCAAAATACCCTTTGGCAGGCCCGCTTCTTCCATAAGCTCAGCAAGCATCAGCGGCACGGATGGGTCACGCTCGGACGGTTTGAGGATGAAGGCGTTGCCGCATGCAATAGCAGGCGCAAACATCCACATCGGGATCATTGCTGGAAAGTTAAAGGGCGTAATGCCCGCGGTCACGCCCAAGGCCTGACGCATGGAATACATGTCAATGCCGGGGCCCGCGCTGTCTGTGTATTCGCCTTTCAGCAGGTGCGGTGCACCGATGCAGTATTCGACCACTTCAAGGCCACGTTGCACGTCACCTGCCGCATCGGGCAGTGTTTTGCCATGTTCGCGGCTGAGGGCTTCGGCAAGCTTGTCCATATCGCGGTTCAGCAAGTCCACAAATTTCATCATGACACGCGCACGACGTTGCGGGTTCACGGCAGCCCAGGCGGGTTGTGCGGCGGCTGCATATTCGACGGCTTGCGCGACTTCGTCGGTGGATGCCAAAGGCACCTTCGCCTGAACTTCGCCGGTTGCCGGGTTCATCACGTCTGCAAAACGACCTGATGCCCCCTTTACATGTGCACCGTTCAAATAGTGGGTGAGTTCCTGCATCGTGATCTCCTTTATAGCTGCGCGGAAGGCGCGTTTATTGCCGTTGCGTACTCTTAGCCTTGCAAAAAACAATGCAAAAGGCGAAAAATGGCAAAATGGCTTTGCAAATTTGCAGGATGGATGCACATGCAGACAGATTGGGATGATCTGAGGGTCTTTCTTGCGGTGGCACGGGAAGAAAGTCTGTCCGCTGCAGGCAAAGTCTTGCGGTTGGACCCCGCAACGGTTGGCAGGCGCATGCAAAAGCTCGAGCGCGCCTTGCAGGCCAATTTGTTTTCCAAATCGCCACAGGGTTATGCGCTAACCGACGCAGGGACGGCGTTGCTTGCGCGTGCAGTACAGGCAGAGGCGGCGATGCGTGCCGTGGTTGCCGAATTACCAGACCCAAGCGACCAACTGAGCGGGCAAATCCGAGTGGGTGCGCCGGATGGGGCCGCAAACTACCTATTACCGCAGGTCTGTGCCGAGATTTCGGCCGCAAACCCTGCCTTGGAAATCCAGATTGTCGCCTTGCCCCGTGTGTTCAACCTGTCGCGCCGCGAAGCGGATATGGCTATCGCCGTCAGCGCACCCACCGCAGGGCGTTTGGTGGTTCAGAAAATCACGGAGTACCGCCTGCATCTGGCAGCATCTGAAAGCTATCTGGCACACGCGCCTGCGATAAAGTCAGCGCGGGACCTGCGCGATCATCGTATGGTCGGCTACATCCCTGACATGATTTTTGACCGCGAACTTG
The DNA here is from genome assembly GCA_963796445.1 of uncultured Alphaproteobacteria bacterium. Lineage (GTDB taxonomy): Bacteria > Pseudomonadota > Alphaproteobacteria > Rhodobacterales > Rhodobacteraceae > Roseobacter. Next base: position 481,250 of record CAWCLQ010000013.1, read on the forward strand.
ACTATCTTGCAGACATCGGGATCAAAAAGGTTCCCTTGGCCTCTAATTCGGTATCGGTGCAATTGAACATGATCCGACAAGGCGGTGGGGTCGGGGTGGTTCATGATTTTGCCTTGTATGCGGCCCCAACCGTGCGCCGCATACTTGTAAAAGAAATCAGTTTGCGTCGTGCTTTTTACCTGATCCGCCACGAAGATGATCGCCGGAACCCGCGGTTAAGCCGGTTCGCAGAGGCGTTAAGCAGCGGCGTCAGGGCCGAAGTGTCGCGTCTTGAAGCGCTTACTTGACTCGAAAGGGCTTTGGGGTGACGCTGGAAGTGTCCAAAAGTAATTTGCATAAAGGTGCGGTATGCTTGTCTCTCAAATCCTGAAAACCAAACAACTGCACGATGTTGTGACCGTTCCGCCGAGCATGACGATCTCGGATGCGGCGCGTATCCTGTCCGAAAAAGGCATTGGTACCGTGATTGTCTCGAAAAGTGGGAAAACGGCAGACGGCATCTTGTCGGAACGTGACATTGTCCGAGAGATCGGCGCACGCGGGGCAGGGTGTCTGCCTCACACCGTTAAAACGCTCATGACCACAAAGCTTGTAACCTGTAATGGGAATGACAAGGCCGATGAAGTGCTGCGCAAGATGACTGACGGTCGTTTTCGGCACATGCCGGTTATCGAAGACGGAGAGTTAAAGGGCATCATTTCACTGGGTGACGTCGTAAAGGCACGCCTGATGGAGTTGGCGATGGAGAAAGATGCCCTTGAGGGCATGATCATGGGCCACTAGGTGCCAGCTTGCAGATTTCCGTGTTAACGGCTTGCGTTTCAACGATTAAAATGCTCGGTTAAGGCCAGTTTACCACTACAGGAGGGCCGTATGCGCGTTGGCCTTTACCCCGGCACCTTTGATCCGATCACATTGGGCCATATCGACGTCATCCGGCGGGCCAGTGCTCTGCTGGATAAGCTGGTGATCGGCGTTGCGATCAATCGCGACAAGGGACCTCTGTTCAGCCTTGAAGAACGTGTCGCCATGGTCGAGACGGAAACGCGCAAAATCGCGGATATGACAGGCATCGTAATCGAGGCGCATCCCTTCGAGAATCTGTTGATTGATTGCGCACGCGATGTGGGCGCATCGGTTATTGTCAGAGGACTGCGTGCGGTGGCTGATTTCGAATATGAATACCAGATGGTGGGCATGAACAGGCAGTTGGATGACACGATCGAGACGGTGTTTCTGATGGCCGAAGCTGAGCATCAGGCGATAGCGAGCAAGCTGGTCAAAGAAATTGCGCGCCTTGGAGGCGATGTCAGCAAATTTGTAACGCCTGAGGTCAATTCAGCGCTTTTAGAGCGATTCAGTCCAAAGTGAGAGGCTATGTTACTTAGCCGGAAGCCTTTGCCATAACGCGTAGCACGTCGATCAGGCGGTTTGAGAAGCCCCATTCGTTGTCGTACCACGCAAGTATCCGCGCCATGTTGCCCTGCACCCGCGTTTGATCGCAAGCGATGATCGCGCTGTGCTGGTCCTGACGGAAGTCTGCAGACACAAGCTTTCGGTCGGTCGTATCAATGATCCCTGAAAATGCACCTTTGGATGCATCGGCAAAACACGCATTAATGTCTTCTGCATCAACGCGGCGCGCAAGGTGCACGACCAGATCAATGCAAGACACGTTCGGCGTCGGTACGCGGATGGCATGCCCTGTGATCCGACCCGCAAGTTCTGGCATCACGGCGCCCAACGATATTGCGGCCCCAGTAGAGGTCGGGATCATAGACAAGCCGGCGGCGCGTGCACGGTACAGGTCCGCGTGCGGTCCGTCATGGGTGTTTTGGGTGCTGGTATAGCTGTGCACGGTCGTCATCATGCCAGCTTCGATGCCACAGGCGTCGTGAAGTATCTTGGCAACCGGAACGAGGCAGTTGGTGGTGCAGGAGGCGTTGGACAAAATCCGGTCAGCGCCTGTCACGCTGGTATGGTTTACGCCATACACACAGGTTTTGATATCTCCTTGGGGCGGCGCCGACAAAAGCACCCGAGACGCGCCGTTTTCAAAGTGCCGTGCCGCATCGTCTGGCGTCAAAAACTGTCCGCTGCATTCAAGGGCAATATCAACCTCTGCCCAAGACAGCTCCTCGGGCCGGTGCTGTTGTGTCAGCCTTGCGGTTTGCGCGCCGATGCTGATGCCGCCATCGGTCAGCATGACCGGCGCGGGCAAGCGCCCGTGCAGGCTGTCGAATTCCAGCAAATGTGCCATGGTCTCCGCCGGGGCGGTGTCATTGATTGCTACAATACGTATGTCGTCGGCTTTTGAGGCGAGCACCGCGCGCAGAAAAGCGCGACCGATGCGGCCGAACCCGTTGATACCCACACTGATTGTCATGCTGTGTCTTTCTGTCGTCAGGCTAGTCGCGTCTCGAAGAGGTCAGCGCCAGAACGCAAGCCATTCGATCAGTTCAAACATCTTCTTGCCCAAAAATACCAGATGCTCCGTGCCAAATAGCAGCACATCGACCACAATCAAGCCAAGCAGCACAGCAGCAAGGGATAGTGCGATGCGATTGGTCATGGGGGCCTCTGGTCTGATGGGCTACTGAGTGCAGCATAGACGTTTGTAGCCTACGCTGCTCATCCATATGCCAGTGCCAAAGACTTCCCGCAAGCGTTGAGGCGGGCAGTGGTGTGCTTAGAGGCGACCCATTGCGACTGCAACATCGGCCATACGCGCAGAAAATGCCCATTCGTTGTCATACCACGCCAGAACACGCACTGTCCGACCTCCAACGACTTTAGTCTGATCGGGCGCGAAAATGCAGCTATGTTCAGTGTGGTTGAAGTCTACCGATACTTTGGCTTCCGCATCATAGGAAAGAACGCGCGACATATGGCCTGATGCAGCCTTTTCGATGGCCGCGTTCACTTCTTCAACGGTTACATCGCGTGACGCTTCAAATGTCAGATCCACGGCTGATACGTTTGGTGTCGGGACACGCATGGAAGTCCCGTCCAGTTTTCCGGCAAGGTTGGGAAGAACTTCGCCCAGTGCTTTGGCAGCACCTGTAGATGTTGGGATCATCGCCATGGCTGCAGCCCGTGCGCGGTATAGATCGCTATGACGGCGGTCGAGCGTGGGTTGGTCGCCCGTGTAAGAGTGGATCGTCGTCATCACGCCACGTTCAATTCCGATCGCTTCGTCCAGCACTTTGGCAAGCGGGGCGAGACAGTTTGTGGTGCAGGATCCGTTCGAGACGACCGCATCCTTCGAGATAAGATCGCGGTGGTTCACACCGAACACCACGGTGCGGTCAACATTCTTTGCTGGCGCGGAAATCAGCACACGTTGGGCACCGCGATCGATGTGGCCTTTGGCTTTGTCGCCGTCGTTGTGGTTGCCGGTGCATTCCAGCACAACGTCTACGCCTTCCCAGTCCAGTTCATTGATGTCGTAGCTTGACATCATGCGGATCGGGCCACGCCCCAGATCGAGCGAATTGGCACCCGTGATGACTTCGCCGGGGAAGCGACCATGGACGCTGTCGTATTTCAGAAGATGAGCCGCTGTCTCCAGCGGGCCGGTGGCGTTGACCGCGACCACGTCGATGTCATTGCGACCGGAGCTTACGATATGAGAAAGAGTGCAGCGGCCGATCCGGCCAAATCCGTTGATACCAACTTTAATCGTCATTTTTTTCTTCTCCGCTACAGTCCGCATTTGGCATGTCTATACCCTGTCAGAGCCTATCGGGAAATGTCTAAATCGGCGTGTTTTCCGTGTGTTAGCGTTAAACTTGCCGCAGTGCGGAATAATGTTTGCGCCAACGTATACAATGGTAGACAGATTGTCGCAGAATCTAGGACAGTCGCGCACAGGCGTGCTAAGACAGAGTCGCACAAAAAGGAATTGGGTGAATGAGCGGTCTTTTAGCGCTTCTGGATGATGTCGCAGCCATCGCAAAGGTCGCGGCGGCCTCGGTCGATGATGTGGCGGGGCAGGCGGCAAAGGCCGGGTCCAAGGTGGCGGGCGTGGTCATTGATGACGCCGCCGTGACGCCGAAATATGTCACGGGATTCAAGCCGCAGCGCGAGCTTCCGATCATCTGGAAAATCACAAAGGGATCGCTGTTTAACAAGGTCGTGGTGCTTTTGCCGGCACTTTTGATGCTGAACGCCTTTGCGCCGTGGTTTATCACACCGCTCTTGATGCTTGGCGGGGCTTATCTGTGTTTTGAGGGGGCTGAGAAGGTTTTTCATTGGTTATTGCCACATCAGGACGCGCATGTCGAAGCGGACTTGGACATCGGCGATCCGGCGCGGCTGGAAGAGGAACGTGTAAAAGGTGCGATCAAGACCGACTTTATCCTGTCTGCAGAAATCATGACAATCATTTTGGCCAACATAGAAGCGGGCAGCTTCTGGTTCGAAGCGGCAACCCTGGCGTTTGCAGGCGTTGCTGTGACGGTGTTTGTTTACGGCAGCGTGGCGTTGATCGTGAAAATGGATGATATTGGCGTCTGGCTGGCCGCAAACGGGCTGACAGGGATCTCGCGCGGATTAGGGCGCGGCATGGTAAAGGGCATGCCAACGCTTCTGAAGACACTGACCATTGTGGGGACGGCGGCGATGCTCTGGGTCGGTGGCTCGATTATTCTACATGGCATGGATGTGCTCGGGATGCCGTGGCTTTACGATCAAATCCACCATATTGCTGCCGGACTGGCACAAGGTGCGGGCAACGGCGCGGGCTTTGTCGAATGGACTGTGACCGCTTTTCTGGATGGCGTGTTCGGTATTGCGGTGGGGATGCTTCTGATCCCGGTTGTGACCCGCGTTCTTGGGCCTTTGGTCGCTTCGGTCACAGGCAAGAAAAGCGCGCCCCATTAGGCCGCACCGCCATGCGATCAGATGCATTTTTATGAGTAAATAGAAGCCTGCACCCCGAGGAAAGGTCCCAAGGGTGCAGGCTTTTTGTTCTTTACACGCGTGTGGAAGGTTTCCAGTTGCCATCCAGCAATTCGCGCACTTTCTGAGCGGTCGCCTCGGCTGTGATCTCGAATTCCTTGTAGAGCACATCCGCAGGGGCCGAGGCACCAAAGTCGTGCATGCCGATAAAGCCGGATTTCTCGCGCTTGCCACGCTCACCAAAGAGCCAGCGATCCCATCCCATTCGAATGCCAGCTTCAACCGCGACACGCACCGGGCCACCGGGTAGAACGCGCTTGCGGTAGGCTTCCTCTTGTTCCTCAAACAGCTCCCAGCAGGGCATGGACACGACACGCGTGCCAATACCCTCTGCCTGAAGAATGTCGCGCGCGGCCATTGCCACGGACACTTCGGAACCGGTTGCCATCAGGATCGCGCGGCGCTTGCCGTCTGCATCGGCCAGCACATAAGCGCCCTGTGCCACGCGGTTCTTGTTCATATGAGCCGTCCGCAGGGTCGGCAAACCCTGACGGGTCAGCGACAGAACCGAAGGTGTTTTCTTGCTGCTCAGCGCAAGTTCCCAGCTTTCGGCAGTCTCAATCGTGTCGGCAGGGCGGAACACATACGTGTTCGGTGTCGCACGGCTGATCGCCAGATGCTCGACCGGTTGGTGCGTGGGGCCGTCTTCGCCCAGACCAATGCTGTCGTGTGTCATCACAAAGACCGTGGGAATTTTCATCAGTGCGGCCAGACGCATCGCGGGGCGTGCATAGTCCGTAAAGCACATGAACGTACCACCATAGGGCCGCAATCCACCGTGCAGGGCCATACCGTTCATGGCTGCGGCCATACCGTGTTCGCGGATGCCCCAATAGACATAGCGGCCACCGCGGCTGTCTACATCAAAGACACCCAGATCACTGGTTTTGGTATTGTTGGAGCCGGTCAGGTCGGCAGAGCCGCCGACGGTTTCCGGCATGATCGGGTTCACGATCTCCAAAACTTTTTCGGAGCTTGCACGCGTAGCAAGTTTCGGAGCCGATGCTGACATTTGCTTTTTGAAGGCCTTGATTGCAGCGCTCAGTTTTTTGGGGGCTTCCAAGGCATAGGCGCGGTTGAACGTTTCGCGTTTGCCGCGCGGCAGAGTGTCAAAGCGTTCTTCCCATGCCTCCCGAATGGCCTTGCCGCGCGCGCCAATGGCTTTCCATCCGGCCTGAACGTCGGCGGGTACTTCGAAGGGGCCTGTTTTCCACCCCCATGCTGCTTTGGCTGCCGCGTTTTGCTCGTCATTGGTCAAAGCGCCGTGACCTTTGGACGTGTCCTGTGCGGCGTGACCCAGAGCGATGTGTGTCTTGCACGCGATCATGGTGGGCATATCACTTTTGCGTGCAGCGGTAAGCGCCGTGTCGATTTCGTCCGGGTTGTGGCCGTCAATCTCGATCACTTCCCAGCCTGCGGATTTGAAACGGCCCACCTGATCGGTCCGATCCGACAGGCTAACCGGGCCATCGATTGTGATGTTGTTGTTGTCCCACAGCACGATGAGCTTGGAAAGTTGATGCCGGCCCGCCAGCGTGATGGCTTCCTGGCTGACGCCTTCCATCAGGCATCCGTCACCGGCAATCACGTAAGTGTAGTGGTCGACGACTTTTTTGCCGTAGTGCGCGCGTTGAATTTCTTCGGCCATGGCAAAACCAACAGCATTCGAAATGCCCTGACCCAACGGGCCGGTTGTCGTCTCGATGCCTGTCGCATGGCCATACTCTGGGTGGCCTGCAGTAATCGCGCCCCATTGGCGGAAGTTTTTAATCTGCTCTAGCGTCATGTCTTTGTAGCCGGTCAGGTGCAGCAGCGCATAAAGCAGCATCGACCCGTGGCCTGCGGACAGAATAAAGCGGTCCCGATCCGGCCAGTTGGGAGAGGTCGGGTCGAACTTCATATGCTTTTCGAACAATACGGTCGCGGCATCTGCCATCCCGATAGGCATTCCCGAATGCCCTGAATTTGCTGCGGCAACAGCGTCTAACGCGAGGGCCCGAATGGCGTTGGCTTTGGCCCAGTGGTCAGGGTGCGCAGCAGCAAGAGCTTTGAGATCCACGGAGAATTCCTTTGTTGGCTGAAGGCCGCCGTTACGGGGCCTCTGGGTGGTTTGCACGGCAATGGTCGCGCGCTGCATACCAGCCCGCCCGCAAAGATCAAGGGCATGAAAGCAGCCAGATGGCGCACTAACGTGAAGAGAGGCACGCAAGTGATTGATGCAGTTGAAAAGCCTGTTTGTTGTGCCGCTTTTATAGGAGTACCCTTGCACAAAGTTTGTCGATTCGTTTTGGCCAGTGTGCCGGGCGATTGCGGCAAGATGACCGGCAGTGGGGTGGGCATGAGCGATAGCATTGAACAATTAAGCAGCCGCATTCTCGCGGCGATGGACCGTATCGCGCAAGGCGTTGACGGTTTGGGTGCTGCAGATACGAGCAACGTTGATGAGCTAAAACAGGCCCTTGAAGACGAACAGCAAGTGAATGCCCAACTGACAGAGCGCGTGCGCGTTTTAGGTGAACGTCAGGAACAGGCGATCACTGCCTTGGAGGCCAAGGCAAGCGAAGCAACCGAACGGGTGGCGGCCCTTGATCTGGAACTGCAACAGTTGCGTGAGGCGAACGCGTCACTCGCCGATGCCTGTGTTGCCCTGCGCGAAGCCAATGCAGCCGGTGTGGGCGAACCGCACCTTATCAACAAGGCTATGATGGCTGAACTTGAAGCCATTCGCGCCATGCGCAGCGCCGAAATGGCCGAAGCACAGGAAATCATATCCGCACTGACGCCGCTTTTGACAGCGAGTGCTGCGGCGCAAAGTTCAGAGGAGGCGCACTGATGCCCGAGGTCAGAGTTTCAATTGGCGGTCGTGATTTCGATGTGGCCTGTCAGGAAGGCGAAGAACACTACCTGCGCACCGCAGCCAAGCTGTTGGATGACGAGGCGCGTGTGCTGGCCGAGCAGGCAGGACGCATGCCAGAGGCGCGCATGTTGCTGATGGCGGGGCTGATGCTGGCCGACAAAGCAGCGAGCGTTGAAGATCGAGCAGCGGAAGTCCAAGCACAATTGGACGAGCGAGAGGCCGAGCTTTCCGCCCTCAAGGCGTCCAGAGCCGAACCAGAAAAGATAGAGGTGCCGGTGGTGCCCCAAGCTGTAACGGATACTTTGGCAGAACTTGCCGCGCGGGCAGAGGCGCTTGCCGCTTCGGTTGAGGAAAAAACTGCCCGTTGATGCGCAACAAAAAACGCGCCACCGAAAAGGTGACGCGTTCAATCTGAAAAACCTTTGGTGATTAGCCGTTTGCTTCGCGGATCTTGTCGGCGGCGTCTTTATCGTAGCCCACGCCATTTTCTTCAAACAGCGTATCCAATTCACCCGACAGTGTCATTTCGGTGATGATGTCGCATCCGCCCACGAATTCGCCTTTGACATAAAGCTGCGGCACGGTAGGCCAGTCCGAATAGTCCTTAATTCCTTGACGGATGTTTTCATCGGCCAGCACGTTCACATCAGTAAAATCGACGCCCATGTAATTCAGAACACCAGCCACGCGGCTGGAAAATCCGCACTGCGGCATGGCTTTCGTGCCTTTCATATAGAGCACGACATCATTGGCTTTTACGGTTTCGTCGATTGTTGTTTTTACGTCGGTCATCGGTTCAGGACCCTTTTTGGTTGTACGCGCGATGGTACCGCGCGGCATAGGTTTCGTCATCTGGCAGCGCGTCAACGCTGGTTTCGGCATGTTCCAAAAAGCTGCCCATGCGGCCTTTCGGAGCAAACAAGGTATTCACCCGCTCAAGTGATGCGTTTCTGCGGTTCGCTGCTTGAACAACGGACATGTCCACGGCCTCAAGCCCGAGCGGGATTTCTTCTGTGGTGGCACGTTCTGGCTGGCGCTGCGCAAGGGGGCGGCGCGGCCCACGTCTAAAAGGATATGTCAGCCACTGCCACACGGTCATGCCCCTAGTCCGGCGCGCGGGTGGTTAGGGCAAGGGCGTGTAGTTCGCCGCTAGAGCCGTCCATCTTGCCTTTGAGAGCGGCATAAACGGCTCGTTGCTGCTGAACGCGGTTTTTGCCGCGAAAGCTTTCGTCGACGACCATAGCTGCCATGTGCACACCATCGCTACCGTCAACCTGAATTTGGGCGTCAGGAAAAGTCTGGCGCAACAATTCTTCGATTTCATGAGCTTGCATCGGCATTGCGGTGACCCTTTTGATAACTGCGCTATAGATGTAGTCGGACCAAAGCGCAGTAACAAGGTGTGAATTTGCCCGTTATTGCGTGTAAAACGGGGTGTCTTGGCCTTTGGAATGAGGCTACAACCTGTTTTGCCGCAGCGCGGTCGCCTGACGGGAGGAAAACAATGGCTATATTCGATAACGCGCCTGAACAAGCACTTGCCTGGCATGAGCGCGGTCGCGGCGCTGTACTCGCAACTGTGATTGAAACATGGGGGTCTGCACCGCGTCGTGTCGGCGCGCAACTTGTCATTGCGGGCGATGGTGAAATGCAAGGATCGGTTTCTGGCGGCTGCGTCGAAGGGGCGGTCGTCATGGAAGCCGCAGACGCACTGGACGCTGGCGAGCAACGCATCCTCGAATACGGGGTCAGTGATGGCGATGCCTTTGCGGTTGGGTTGGCGTGCGGTGGCACGATCCGGATTTTGGTCGAACCGGTGGGCGACGTGTTACCAGAAGATCTGTTGCGGGACCTTGTTGCAGCACGTGCGGCGCGGACGCCAGTGGCCTATGAGGTAACCCTGTCGTCAAGCAAACGCAGGCTTGTAAGTGCCGGCTATCCTGAACGGTTCGCCATGGATCGGTCAGGCTTTGAGGAAGAGGGCGATGTTTTTGTCGCGGTGCACAACCCGCCGTTGCGGCTGGCCGTGGTGGGCGCTGTGCACATCGCGCAGGCACTCGTGCCGATGGCCCGGATCGCAGGGTATGATCCTGTCATTATCGACCCGCGCGGTGCCTTCGGGTCTGAGGCGCGCTTTCCCGGAGAGCACATTCTGGCCGAGTGGCCAGACGAGGCATTGGAAGAAGTGGGGCTTGATACGCGCACGGCGCTTGTGTTGTTGACCCATGATCCCAAACTGGATGATCCGGCGCTGCATCTTGCGCTGAAATCTCCGTGTTTTTACATCGGCGCCTTGGGATCCAAACGCACCCATGCTGCCCGTGTGGCGCGGCTTGAGGAAGCGGGATTTGCAGCTGACGAAATTGGACGTATTCATGGACCAATTGGCTTGGATATCGGTGCCTCCGGCCCGCCGGAAATCGCAGTGTCGATTTTAGCCGAAATGACCCAGCGTTTGCGGCGTGGCGCATGAAGTTTGGACCCGTCGATCTGTCAGAAGCTGAAGGTGCAATACTCGCGCATTCAGTGCAGCTTAGCGATGGTGCGCGTCTGCGCAAAGGCCGGTGGCTAACTGCAGAGGATATTGCGGATTTAAGCGCAAGCGGTCTGCGGCAGGTGACTGTAGCACGGCTTGATGCTGATGACGTTCATGAGGATACGGCAGCTACCGCTCTTGCTGAGGCATTTGTGCCTGATCCGGATACACAGGGTTTGACCTGCACAACCGCGTTCACGGGCCGTGTCAATCTTCTGGCTACAGGGTCGGGTGTCGTCACAATGGATGTTAGTGCGGTTGAAGCGGTTAATCGTGTGCACCCCATGATTACGATTGCAACCGTGCCCCCGTATCATCAAATGGCGGAAGGAGGAATGATCGCAACGATCAAGATGATATCTTACGCGGTGCCCGGTGCTGCTCTTGCTGAAGCATGCGATCGTGCGCGTGGTGCAGTGCGTTTGACGCGCCCGTCGGTGCGCACCGTCGGGCTGATCGTTAGCGAGACAGCGGGCGGTGCAGGCGATAAGGGGTGGCGTGCGACGGCGGATCGGGTAGCAGCCTTTGGCCTGGAACTGGCGCCGCCAATTCTTGTGCAGCACGAGGTTGATGCGCTGGCGCAAGCGCTGCGCGAATCGGCGTGGGATCTGACCCTTATTTTGACCGGCTCAGCCACCTCGGACATCGACGACGTAGCCCCGTCAGCGGTGCGTGCAGCGGGTGGTGAGGTCAACCGGTTCGGCATGCCTGTTGATCCAGGCAATCTCTTGTTCACCGCTGTGCTGGACGGGCGGCCGGTGATCGGGTTGCCGGGATGTGCACGCTCGCCTGCGCTGAACGGTGCCGACTGGGTGATGGCGCGGATGATTTGCGGCATTGAGGTAACTGACGCAGATATCTCGGCGATGGGCATCGGCGGACTTTTGAAAGAGATCCCCACGCGCCCGCACCCGCGCCGGAAACAAAAGACCGCGTGATCGCGTCATTCGGTGCGCGTCGCTTTGCGGGTTTCTTTCTAACGTGATGAAATTAGTGGTTCTCATCGGCAGTGTCCCATGCTTAACTCTGCTCAAAGAACCAAATCATCAGGGAGGAAGCCATGACACAAGTCTCTATGACTGTGAACGGCAAAGCCGCGTCCGGCGAGGTCGAAGGACGCACACTTTTGTCATCTTTTCTACGTGAAAGTCTGAGTTTGACAGGAACCCATGTCGGCTGTGATACCAGCCAGTGCGGTGCCTGCGTTGTGCATGTGAATGGGGAGGCGGTAAAAGCTTGCACCATGTTGGCCGCCGAAGCGGCAGGCGCAGAGATCACTACAATTGAGGGGATCGCAAATGCGGACGGTTCCCTGAATGTGTTGCAACAAGCGTTTCAGGATCATCACGGCCTTCAATGCGGGTTTTGCACGCCGGGTATGGTCATGTCTGCCACAGCACTTTTGAAAGACAACCCAAAACCCACAGAGACCGAAGTCCGGGAGTATCTGGAAGGCAACATCTGCCGCTGCACCGGGTACCACAATATCGTCAAAGCCATTATGGCGGCCTCCGGTCAGGATGTCGGTAGTATGGCGGCTGAATGAATGAGATGCGTCTGCGCCAGGACAGTTACTGGACCGGCTAGGGGCTCCGCCCCGCGTCGATCCTCAAAGGCTCCTTTGAGAGCCTTTGCCGCTGGCGCGGACCGGATCTCGCCCCCCGGAGTTTTTCTGGCAAGATGAAAAAGCTTCGGTTTTTACAACAGCGGCTGGTGTGCGCCGCGTTTTTCAGGGAGAAATATCATGCCTAAAGATAGTGGCATCGGCGCCAGTTCCAAGCGGCGCGAAGACGTTCGGTTTTTGACCGGCGAAGGTAATTATACCGATGACATCAATATTCGAGGACAGGCGCATGTCTATTTTCTGCGGTCCGATGTAGCACACGGGACGATCACCAAGATCGATACCAGTGCAGCAGAGGCAATGGCGGGTGTGGTCAGGGTTTTCACCGGCGCGGATTTTGAAGCCTTGGGCGGGATGCCTTGTGGCTGGCAGATCACTGACAAGCATGGCGAGCCCATGCAGGAGCCCAAGCACCCTATCATTGCGCATGGTAAAGTGCGTCACGTCGGCGAGCCGGTCGCAGCAGTTGTTGCGGACACGCTGGAACAGGCGCGTGATGCCGCAGAAGCGATTGATCTCGAAATTTCCGAGTTGCCGGCGGTCATCGACATGAAGGCCGCTGTGCAGGATGGTACGACCAAGGTCCATGACGATTTGACGTCGAATCTTTGCTATGACTGGGGATTTGTCGAGGAAAACAAGGCAGCGACGGATGAGGCCTTTGAGAAGGCGGCCCATGTCACAACGCTTGAATTAGTGAATAACCGTCTGGTGGCAAACCCAATGGAGCCGCGTGTGGCGGTGGGTGATTATGCCCGTGGCACTGATGATTATACGCTTTATACCACATCTCAGAACCCGCATGTGATCCGCTTATTGATGGGCGCATTCGTTTTGGGCATCCCTGAGCACAAGTTGCGGGTTGTGGCCCCCGATGTGGGCGGCGGTTTTGGTACGAAAATCTTTCATTATCAGGAAGAGGCCTTTTGTACTTTTGCGGCGAAAGCCTGCAATCGTCCGGTGAAGTGGACGTCATCGCGGTCGGAAGCCTTCATGTCGGATGCGCATGGGCGCGATCATGTGACCAAGATCGAGCTAGCGCTGGATGCGGAGAACAACTTTACTGCGGTGCGCACCGAAACCTATGCGAATATGGGGGCTTATCTGTCGACATTCGCGCCGTCTATTCCAACGTGGCTGCATGGGACATTGATGGCGGGCAACTACAAGACGCCGCTGGTTTATGTGAACGTAAAGGCGGTGTTTACAAATACGGTGCCGGTGGATGCGTATCGCGGAGCCGGCCGGCCTGAGGCCACGTTCCAGCTGGAGCGTGTGATTGACAAGGCCGCGCGTGAGCTGGAGGTTGATCCGGTTGATTTGCGGCGCCAGAATTTCATCACCGAATTCCCCTATGCCACACCTGTTGCTGTTGAATATGACACCGGTGACTATCACGCTACAATGGACAAGGTTCTGGAAATCTCGGACCGTCACGGGCTTTGAGGCGCGGCGCAAGGAAAGCGAAGCGCGCGGGAAGCTGCGCGGCTTTGGCATCAACTGTTTTATTGAGGCTTGCGGGATTGCGCCTTCGAACCTTGTCGGACAGTTGGGTGCGCGTGCGGGACTTTATGAAAGTGCGACGGTTCGGGTGAATGCCACCGGCGGCTTGGTTGTCATGACCGGATCGCACAGCCACGGGCAGGGGCATGAGACGTCCTTTGCGCAGGTTGTGGCGGACATGATCGGGATCGACGAAAACATGGTCGAGATCGTTCATGGGGATACGTCCAAGACGCCTATGGGCATGGGCACCTATGGGTCGCGGTCGATTGCGGTCGGAGGGTCTGCCATGGTGCGGGCGACGGAGAAGATCATCGCGAAAGCCAAGAAGATCGCGAGCCATCTGCTGGAAGCCTCGGAAGGGGATATCGAGCTGAAGGATGGTGCGTTCTCGGTTGCGGGCACGGACAAGTCCGTGGCCTGGGGCGACGTGACGTTGGCTGCTTACGTGCCGCACAATTATCCGCTAGAGGATATCGAACCCGGTTTGGAAGAGACTGCGTTTTATGATCCGGCGAACTTTACCTATCCGGCAGGAGCTTACACCTGCGAGGTGGAGGTTGACCCGGAGACCGGTGTTGTGACCATCGAACGGTTCGCCAGTGCTGATGACTTTGGCAATGTCATCAACCCGATGATTGTCGAAGGTCAGGTGCAGGGCGGTATCGCGCAGGGGATCGGGCAGGCGCTTCTTGAGAATTGCGCTTATGACGAGAACGGGCAACTGCTGACGGCAAGCTACATGGATTACACCATGCCGCGCGCCGACGATTTGCCCGGTATGGCGGATTACATCGTTGACCATTCCTGCCAGACCCCCTGTACGCACAACCCGTTGGGGGTGAAGGGCTGTGGCGAAGCGGGTGCGATTGGATCGCCGCCAACAGTCATTAACGCGGTTATCGATGCGTTGCGGTCTGGTGGGCATCAGGTCGAGCATATTGATATGCCGGCAACACCGGCCAAAGTTTGGGCTGCGATGCAAGGCTGATAAGGGGTGTGCGAGGGACCAGTCCCTCGCGCTCCCTGGAGTTTATTTGGCAAGATGAGAAAGCTTTTGATCTGGCCGAAATGAAAGGACGAAAGAATGTACAATTTTGAAGTGGAAGTGCCTGGGTCTGTTGCGGATGCCGTGGCAGCACTTGGTAAGGAAGATGCGCAGGCGCTGGGGGGAGGGCAGACTTTGATCCCGACGCTCAAGCAGCGTTTGGCAAGCCCATCGGTATTGGTGAGCCTGAGCGGGATCGCCGAAATGAAGGGCGTTTGTAAGACCGATGACGGCAAGCTGAGTATTGGCGGTGCAACGACCCACGCGACTGTGGCCCGCGAGGCAGCGGCCAGTTTTCCGGGGCTTGCGGGCATGGCGAGCCATATTGGCGACCCGGCGGTGCGAAATCGGGGGACGATCGGCGGATCGATTGCTAACAATGATCCTTCGGCCTGCTACCCTGCTGGTGCTTTGGGCGCAGGCGCGACGATCATCACCAATGAGCGTGAGATACCGGCGGATGATTTCTTTCAGGGCATGTTTACCACGGATCTGGAAGACGGCGAGATTATCACTGAAGTCCGTTTCCCGATCCCCGAGGCATCAAGTTACCAGAAGTTTGTTCAGCCTGCATCGCGGTTTGCCTTGGTGGGGGTTTTTGTAGCGAAGTTCGCAGGGGGTGTTCGTGTGGCTGTCACCGGTGCCAGCAATGATGGTGTGTTTCGGTGGACGGAAGCTGAGGCCGCACTTTCTGCAGATTTCTCGGCGGGTGCTTTGGACGGCTTATCAGTATCAGGCGACGACATGATCAACGACCTGCATGGCACAGGAGCATATCGCGCGCACCTTGTGGCTGTGATGACCAAGCGGGCGGTTGCTGCGGCGTCCTGAGTTCTTAACTGATTTGATAGAGGCCGCGCTTTGTTTCATGCGCGGCCTTTTGTTTGCTGTAAGGCAGCGACATTAAAAGTTTCGCGCCTGTGGGTCCGTGGTTTTGCCCAGATGTGTGAATGCGAGCAGCAAGGCTTGAAATACAAAACGCCCCGTCGACATGACAGGGCGTTTACACGTTAGGTAGATGTTTCGATTACTTAGGTAACGGACCGATGAGCATAACCATCTGCCGACCTTCCATCTTCGGGAAGTTTTCCACTTTGCCGTGGTCTTTTGTATCTGCAGCGACACGCTCCAAAAGCTCGCGACCAAGGTTCTGGTGCGCCATTTCACGCCCCCGGAACCGCAATGTGATTTTAACCTTGTCACCGTTTTCCAGAAACTTGAAGACATTGCGCATTTTCACATCGTAGTCATTCGTATCCGTATTCGGACGGAATTTGACCTCTTTAATCTCGATGATCTTTTGCTTTTTGCGCGCTTCGCTCTCGCGTTTTTGCTGTTCGTATTTGAACTTGCCAAAATCCATGATCTTGCACACGGGCGGGTTGGCGTTTGGGGATATTTCCACAAGGTCCAGTCCAGCCTCGTCAGCCATGGCCATTGCGCGTTCAGGGGTTACAACGCCTACGTTTTCTCCGTCTGCGCCGATAAGCCGAATATCCGTGCCACGGATTTTTTCGTTGACGCGCGGGCCGGTTTCTCGTTGCGGCGGCGCGTTATGTGGTCTTCGAGCGATGATAGTCTTCCTTCGATTGTTTATCCAAACTACGTCCGCAAATTAGACGTAGGGGCGCGCCACTTCAAGCGCCAAAAGACGCCCGAAGGGACTGTGTGTCAATTTTGGCTGACGAATTTAGGGATAGCGTCAATCGAGGAAAGCTTTCTCAACGACGTATTGCGCAGGTTTCGAGTTCGCGCCCTCTTCGAGCCCGTATTCCTCGAGCATTTCCTTAAGCTCAAGATTGAACGCCAGATTGCCACAAATCATTGCGCGGTCCGTTTCGGGCGACAAGGGGGTCACGCCTAAATCGGTGTATACCTCGCCCGAACGCATCAGGTCGGTGATGCGGCCCATTTTGGCGGTCTCTTCGCGGGTGGTGGTGGGGTAGTATTTGATTTTTTTCCAGAAGCCATCGCCGATGACTTCATTCAGAAGCTCGTCGGTTTTCAGGCTTTCGATGATGTCGCGACCGTAGGTCAGCTCGCCTGCTTCGCGGCAGGTATGGGTGATGATTACCTCGTCGTAGTCCTGATAGGTCTGCGGTTCGCGCAGCAGCGACGCAAAGGGGGCAAAGCCAGTGCCGGTTGCGAAAAACCAGATACGCTTGCCGGGGATGAGCGCGTCGTGGACGAGTGTTCCGACGGGTTTGGGGCGCAGGATGATCTGGTCGCCGGGTTCGATATGCTGCAGCTTTGAGGTGAGCGGGCCGTCTTGAACCTTGATCGAATAGAACTCAAGCTCTTCATCCCAGGAGGGTGAGGCGATGGAGTAAGCACGTAAAAGCGGTTTTTGCTTTCCGGTTTTAGGATCTGGATCACCCATCAGGCCGATCATGACGAATTCGCCAGAGCGAAACCGCAAGGATGCTGGTCGGGTACAGCGAAACGAGAATAACCTATCAGTATAGTGTTGCACCTCCGTGACGGATTGTGCGTCTGGCATGGTGGGAACTTTGGCTGCTGTTGCTTGGGTCACGGGTGTCTGCTCGGTCATAAATATGTCAACGCAGGCTTACACCTGCGTTTCCCTTTTAGAGAGGTTTGATTGGATTGCAAAATAGGACGCTTTGCCGCGTCAGGCGCAGTGCCTGCCGCGCAAGCGGTTCTGATAGTCATGATCCTGCCAATTGGCTCGAAAACGCCATTGCTCCTGTGGTTGACGGGCGGCAAGGTCGTCATTGATTTCTACTTCATCAAAGCCCGCGCGTCGTGCCATGGCATATTGATCTGCCAATACATGTCCGCGTGCGCGCAACCTGCCTGTGTAACCGCGCAACCTCAGCGCCCGCGCGATGGTGAACCCGCGCCCATCGGATGAAGAGGGGAAATCGATACGTACCATTTTCAAACCCGAACAGATCGGAATATCGTCAGGTTGTGTGTCAGAGCTGATGTCGAGCGCTTCTGCATCATTCGCGGCACCTAAGGCTGCGAACCCTTCTGTCCATGTCTCGGGGCCAAAGCCTGCGTCTGTTACGATGACAGTCATTGTAGATCTCCTGTTCGGACGGCTGTTCCATTCTCAAAATGGATGCCGCATTCGTCTTTTGCGGTTTCGCGCCAACGGCCAGCGCGGATGTCTTCACCTTCTTGTACTGGTGAAGTGCAGGGCGCGCATCCGATCGAGGGGAAACCCTGCGCGACCAGCGGGTGACGTGGAAGCCGATTCTCGGCAATGTATTCGGCAACATCTTCAGCCGCCCAATACGCCAGAGGGTTGACCTTGATACGGCCAGTTTCGCTTTCGACTTCGAAAAACTCAAGGTGAGCACGTGTGCCGGACTGAAAGCGTTTGCGACCGGTTAACCATCCATTGCTCCCCGAGAGAGCGGATTGAAGGGGTTCGGTTTTTCGCAAGTTGCAGCACCTGTCTGGGTTCGTTTTGTGCAGCGTGCCGTCGGGGTCTTGTTGCGCGATATGCGCGCTCCGGAGGATGCGCAAGTTGCGCAGGCCCAGTCGTTCTGCAACTTCTTGCTGGTAGACCAGTGTTTCTGTGAACATCATTTCAGTGTCCACGAAGAGTACCGGAATATTCCGGTCGACCATCGCTGTCAGGTGCAAAAGGGCCACCAATTCTGCGCCAAAGCTTGTGACCAAACTCAGGGGTGTGATCTTGGCAAGTGCTGTACGGATCACATCCGTGGCACTGTGATGGCGCATCTCTTGGTTCAGCTCGGATACCAAAGCCGTCAGACCTGCGTCAACCGACCCTCCGGGGGGAGTTTTCTGGGCAAGGTGATGGGAAGGCGTATCAAGCGGCATTGGCCTGTACCTCTGGGTAGAGTGCGGCCTTGAAGGGTGCGAGGCCGAGGCGTTTGTAGGTTTGTAAGAACGTCTCGGACGGTTCACTGCGTATCTTGAGATAGGTTTCGACGATCCGTTCAATGGCTGGCAGGATGTCTTCGGCGGAAAAGCCAGGACCCGCACGTTCGCCGATGGCTGCGTCTTCTGTACCGTCACCGCCGAGTGTAATTTGGTAGCTTTCGACACCGGCACGATCGAGCCCGAGAATTCCGATGTGGCCCACATGGTGGTGGCCACAAGCATTAATGCAGCCCGAGATTTTGATCTTGAGCGGGCCGATATCATGCTCGAGTTTAAGCGTATCGAAACGGGTCGCTATCTCTTGTGCGATCGGAATGGAGCGGGCAGTTGCCAGCGCACAGTAGTCCATGCCGGGGCAAGCAATGATGTCAGAGATCAACCCAATGTTCGCTGTGGCGAGCCCTGCAGCTTTGAGCGCTGCGTGAACTTTCGGCAAATCGGCTTTGTGCACATGCGGAAGAATCACGTTTTGCTCGTGACTTATGCGTAATTCATCATGGCCATAGTCGCGTGCGATATCGGCCATGGCACGCATCTGGTCAGAGCTTGCATCACCCGGCGTTTGACCGTGTGTTTTCAGGCTGATGGACGCGATCACATAGCCGGTAGCACGGTGGTCGGTTGTGTTGGTGTCGACCCATGACCGGAAAACCGGATCGTTGGTGTAGGCGGCCTCAAACCCCGCGAGCGATTTTTCCTTGAACAGGGGGGCTGCGAAATCTGCTTCAATGGCGGCGAGCATTTGCTGGTCGACACCGGTGAATTGAGCACGAAGTAGGGCAAAGCGTTCCTCGACGCGAGCGCGGATATCATCGATCCCGTGTTCATGTACTGTGATTTTTATACGCGCTTTGTACTTATTGTCGCGTCGTCCGAGCAGATTGTAGACGGACACAATAGCTTCGAGATACGGCAGTAGGTCTTCTTGAGGAAGGAAATCTTTGAGCACTTTTCCGATCATCGGCGTGCGGCCCAAGCCACCGCCCACGATCACTTCAAAGCCTGATTGACCGTCTCGTTGCACCATGCGCAATCCGATATCATGCGCGCGCGTCACGGCGCGGTCTTTTGGTGATCCTGTCACCGCGACTTTGAACTTGCGCGGCAGGAACTGGAATTCAGGGTGGTCAGTCGACCACTGACGGATAAGTTCGGCCACGGGGCGGGGGTCGGCGATTTCATCTGCGGCGGCGCCGGCGAAGTGGTCAGCCGTCACGTTGCGGATGGTGTTGCCAGAGGTTTGGATCGCGTGCATTTGCACCTCGGCCAGGGCGTCCAGAATGTCGGGCACATCGCGCAGTTCAGGCCAGTTGTATTGAATATTCTGCCGCGTGGTGAAGTGGCCGTACCCTTTGTCCCAACGGTCGGCAATATAGGCCAGTTGCTGCATCTGACGGCTGTTGATGGTACCATAGGGGATCGCTACGCGGAGCATATAGGCATGCAGCTGCAAGTATAGACCGTTCATCAGGCGCAAGGGTTTGAACTCATCCTCGGTCAGGCTGCCATCGATACGGCGTTCAACCTGTGCGCGAAACTGCGCGTTCCGTTCGGCGACAAAGGCTGTGTCAAAGTCGGTGTAATTATACATTTGTCAGTTCCTCTTGTTTGCCGTGCGGGTAGTTGGAGGGGCCGCGTGCGCGGAAGTCTTCGCGGAAATGGGTGGGTGAAGGTGTGTCGTTCGGCAGGTTTACGTCTGCCAAATAGACACCGACCACTTCGGATGTCTGCTGGCTTGCTTCGATTAATCGCAGGTCTGCATGTGCTTCGTCGGTCAGCACTTCAGCCTCGGCCAGCGTGCGGGTCCAACCTGTTTCGGTCTGGTAGATCACATCCCCTTGCAGAAGGTGGTTTGCAGTGATGACTTTTGGTGTGAAAGCTTTGGGCATCAGAGCGCCTCCAGTATGGTGGGAATATTGAACGAGGTGGGCGATAGGCGTGCGGCGGCTGCCTGCCGCGGTGAGAGCCCGAAAAAGGTAAGCGCAGGCCCGGTCATTTCTGCTGCCGCAAGGGCCGCGGGCAGGGCGTCCAGTGTTGTGTCTAGTATGCGCTGTTCGGGGCGTGATGCGTTTTCGATCACCGTCACGGGAGTGTGACGGTCGGCGCCGTGCATGAGAAGGCGGCCCTGCATGAACCGTGCGGATTTTTTGCCCATGTAAATCGCCGCAACCTCGCCGGGCCGGGCAAGAGCCGCCCAGTCATGATCTGCAAAACCCTTCATGTCATGGCCGGTCAGGAACCGGACAGAAGAGTTGCGCGCGCGTTTGGTCAGGCTTTGGCCGATGGCCGCAACGGCGGCAGAGGCGGATGTGATACCGGGCACAATGGACCAGCTGATCTGGTGTTCGTCTACGGCGTCAATTTCTTCATCAAGACGCCCAAAAACAGTCGCGTCGCCAGACTTCAGCCGTACAACTTGTGCGCCGGCGGCCGCATGTTTCACGATCAGCGCATTGATGTCCTGCTGCGACATGGACGGCCCGAAGCCTTCCTTGCCCGCGTCGATCATCACGGCCTCGCGGCGCGCGAGCTCTAGAATGGGCTGGCTTATCAGGCGGTCGTAAATCACGACGTCTGCCTCGTCCAATGCGCGACGTGCCTTCATTGTAAGAAGATCAGGATCGCCCGGGCCGGCACCTACAAAATGGACGTGACCGGCGCGGGCTTTGCGGTTTAAGTGATCGTTCAGCAGCGCATCAAGGCTTTCGCGAACAGCGCCTTCACCATCCTTGATCGCATCGGGGCCGGTTTCGAAATAGTAGGCGCGCCAGAAATCGCGGCGCGCGCGGCCAAAGGGCAGTGCGTCGGCCACCTTGCGGAATGACTTTCCAATCCGAGCGAGGGGGCCCAACCCGACAGGTAAACGTGCCTCAAGATCCGCTTTTATCGCGCGGGCAAGGACGGGTGCGGCACCCTCTGTCCCGATGGCGACGGTGACCGGATCACGGTCTACGATGGCGGGCGTGATGAACTGGCTGTCCCCCAGATTGTCGACGATGTTGACCAAAGCGCCATCCGCGCGCGCGATTGCCGATGTGCGGGCATCCTCGGCGTCGTCCTCGTCTGCGGCGTAGAACAGTGCGGCACAGAGCGCATCACCGGGCGCCATCGTGCGCTTTATCAGTTTGAGTTTGCCTGTCATGTCCCACTGGATAATTTCAGGGGCAGGGTCCGTCGCAAAAACGGTCAGATGCGCGGTTGTCTTCAGCAACAGGCGCAGTTTTGCCAATGCAGCCTCACCGCCGCCGGATAAAACAACGCGCCGCCCGTGTACACGCATGAAAATCGGAAAATGGTCCATCTGTGTGCCTCTCAATCCTTGAGTGCAATATAGGAAAATATTCTGAATAATTGCTATATACTACAGTTGATAAGGACATATGTTCCGATTAAGTGTAGATTTGGAACATTTGCACAGCGAGAGGCCGGAAACAGGAATGACAGTTCGAATTGATGAAACGGATCGGAAGATTCTCAAGGCCTTGCAAGCAGACGCGAGCCAGTCATTGGATGAGATCGCTGCGAAAATAGGGTCGTCCAAGACGCCGGTGTGGAACCGGATTCGCAAAATGCGCGAGGCTGGCGTGATCGGTCAGCAGACGGTCGTTCTGGATGCTGAGGCATTGGGGTTTGAGGCGTGTTTCTTTGTGTTGATCCGCACCTCTGAGCACGAGGCAGAGTGGCAAGCGGCATTTCTAAAGGCGCTGCAGGACCGGCCCGAGGTGCAGGAAGCGCACCGCCTGGCGGGGGATATCGACTATATTCTGAAAGTCAGGGTAAAGAATGCGCGCGCCTATGATGCTTTCTATCAAGCGCTGATCTCTGAAGTGCGGGTACACAATGTGACCGCTCTTTTGTCAATGGAGCAAATAAAATCCACGACGATGCTGCCGCTGTAGCAGGTTTTTCTATTACAGTGCAGATGTATCATAGGAAATGGATGCGCAAAGAAGAGCCGGGTGCATCGAGGCAATGCGACGTGTCAGCATCGAAGGTCGCGACCATTCTGCGGTCGTGCCAATACCTTCACACACGCAAGCTTTGATGCGTAGAATAAATGTGGGCTTGAACAAACCGGTCTTCCGTTGGGGATTGGCACGGCTTTCACAAAGACGTTTTTATGGTTTAGGGCTGTAGACGCGATAGGCCAGAAACCATCGTTCCCGTCATCCCACAACAATCATGCTTGGTTTAAGGCGGCGATGATCGGAGAGAAATCTTCGACTGTCAGGCTTGCACCGCCAACCAGAGCGCCATCCACGTCAGGCAGTGCGAAAATATCGGCTGCATTGGCGGCTTTGACTGACCCACCGTAGAGAAGCGGCACTTCATTGCCTGCGGGCCCCAGACTTTTCTCCAGATCGGCGCGCAGGCAGGCATGTACTTCGGCGATTTGATCCATTGTCGGAATTTTGCCCGTGCCAATAGCCCAGATCGGCTCGTAGGCGACGACGAGGTTTTCAGCACGACTGTCCGGCGGTACTGACCCTGCAAGTTGCGCTTGGATCACCGAGAGCGCCTCGCCTGCTTCTCGTTGTGCAAGGCTCTCGCCCAGACACACGATCGCGGTTAAACCAGCCGCTTGGGCAGCATGCGCTTTAGCACGCACGTCGGCGTCGCTTTCGCCGTAAGCCTCGCGCCGCTCGGAGTGTCCAACAATCACGGATTGGGCACCCACGTCGCGCAGCATCACAGCAGAAATATCGCCCGTATGCGCGCCATGCTCGGCACTGTGGCAATTCTGAGCGCCGATTTTTACAGGCCCGCCTTTTGCATGTGCGCCAGCAGAGGCGAGAAGCTGAGCGGGCGGGCAAATCAGAATATCCACTTGCGCGCCTTCATGTGCCGCGTTGAGCGCGTCAATCATGGTGAGCGTCTCGGGGCTGCCGTTCATTTTCCAGTTTCCGGCGGCGAGTTTGCGGGGCATTGTATGTTCCTTTTAACTGCGTTGTGCCTTGGTATCAGCCCTTTGGCGCGGCGGCAAATGTGGCAACGGGGTTGCGTGGACATTGACGCTATGGCAGGCAACGGCAAAACGCGGAGACGAAAGATGATCCCAAGACTTGATGCGCGCAAATTGGCGAGCAATGACCCCGAGGCGATCGCCGCCATGAGAGAAGCGGCAACTGTGACGGGTTTTGCTACGGTTCATAGCACGGGTATCAGCCCTGACCGGGTTTTAGAAATTCTGGACCTGTACCGCGCGTTTTTTCACTTGCCCGAAGCGGATAAAGCGGCTGTGGATATGGCGCGCACGGGGTCTAATCGGGGGTGGGGTGCCTCAGGATCAGAACAGGTCGATCCAAATGCCAACCCTGACTATAAGCAGTTCTTTGACAGCGGGTTCACTTTGCCGGAAAATGATCCGCGCAGCACCTTGGATGTCTATGCGCCGAACCAGTGGCCGGAAAAACCCGAAGCATTCCGCCCCGAGATCGAAAGCTACTACATGCAGGCCTGTGATGTGGCGATGGGTGTCCTGCGGGCATTGGCCAAGTCTTTGGCGGTACCGTCGAATTATTTCGATGATGCGTTCGAGGCACCAATGGCGCTTTTGCGGGGCAACTACTATCCGACACGCCCCTCATGGGCCACAGCGCAGGATTTCGGAATAGCGACGCATACTGACTACGGCTGCCTGACGTTGCTGGCCACGGACGGGTCACCGGGTTTGGAAGTGCGCAAGCGTGGCGGCGGGTGGATCCCCGTCAGCGCGCCGCCGGGCGAGTTTATCATCAACTTCGGCGAAATGATGGAAATCTGGAGCGAAGGTGTCGTGAAAGCGACCCCGCACCGGGTGATCGGAACACCTCACGAGCGGTTGTCGGTGCCCCTGTTTTTCAATCCGTCAGTGGATACCAATATTGCGCCCATGGGGTCAGGCAAAACAATTTTGGCGGGCGACTACCTCGCAAAGCGATTCAACGAGACGTACATACATCTGAAAGGCTGACCGCTACCCGAACTTAATCGATTCACCGCAGCCGCAGGCTTCGGTCACATTCGGATTGTGAAACTTGAAGCCAGATTCGAGCAAGCTGGTTTCGTAATCGATTTCGGTGCCAAAGAGGAACATCTGCGCCATGGGTGCGATCATCACGCAGGCACCGTCCTGTTCAATGATTTCATCGTTCGGGTCGGTCGCTTCGACATATTCCATGGTGTATTCCATGCCTGCACATCCGCCTTTTTTGACGCCAATACGCAGACCGGCATGACCGGCGCTATCCATCAACTTGGAAACCTGAGCGGCTGCGCGAGGGGTCAGGGTAACTGCTTGCTTTCCTGGAATACCGAACATCGAAACTCTCCTTTCCGACTAATCTAAGCGCTGGACGCTTTCGGAACAAGCGGGCGCGCAGGATTTCCTGCGACTGTCATACCTGCAGCCACAGAACGGGTCACAATTGCACCAGCACCGATTACCGCGTCATTGCCAATTGTGACCCCGGGCAGAATGATCGCGCCACCACCGATCCAGACATTGCAGCCTATTTCAATAGGTTGTCCGAATTCCAGCCCTTCATCGCGCGTGGCTGCATCCCGGGGGTGATCTGCGGTTAGGATCTGAACGTAAGGTCCGATCTGTGTCATATCGCCGATCTTAATCGGGCAGACGTCCAAAAGCACGCAGCCGTAGTTGCAAAAGCATTGGCTGCCAAACGCGATATTATAGCCGTAGTCTGTGTAGATGGGCGCCCGCAAAGATGTGCCGCTGCCCACCTGACCCAACCATTCTGACAGCAATGTGTCGCGCAGGTCACTGTCCGCCACCGTGGTCTTGTTGTAGCGACGTTGCAGATCCTGGCTGCGCGCGCGTTCTCGTACAAGCTCCGGGTCGCCGGGTCGGTAAAGCTCACCCGCGACCATTTTTTGTTTTTCGGACAGCACTAAGCTAGGTGCTACATGAAGCCAAGTTCAAGGCGGGCTTCGTCGGACATCATGTCCATGCCCCACGGCGGTTCCCAAACCAATTCAACATCAACGTGCTTGATGCCGGGCAGCGGTTCAACAGCGTCCGCAACCCAGCCCGGCATTTCACCTGCAACGGGGCATCCGGGCGCGGTCAGCGACATTTTGATCTGGACTGCGTTTTCGTCGTCGATCTCAATGGTGTAGATCAGCCCCAGCTCGTAA
The DNA here is from genome assembly GCA_963796445.1 of uncultured Alphaproteobacteria bacterium. Lineage (GTDB taxonomy): Bacteria > Pseudomonadota > Alphaproteobacteria > Rhodobacterales > Rhodobacteraceae > Roseobacter. The sequence goes on from CAWCLQ010000013.1 coordinate 506,799, forward strand.
ATATTTACCGGAATTTCCGGGTCATAAACGGTACGGCAGGCATCCACGACCTGTTCATAAAGTGGGTGGTCAGTAGAAGAGGGCGCAATCAGCGGTGTCCCTTCAAGCGGTTCTGGCGCGTTGTTCATAGGTGCCTCGGCTCTGTTCCTGAGCATTTATATAGGGTTTGTGGCGTGCAGCGTAAAGAGGTGACGGGCAGACAAGCTGTGTTAGCCCCGTCGAGCAGCCTGAAATATATTGGTCCCGCGTGAAAATATATTGCCGTCGCCTGTCAATCCTGGCTAATCTCAAAGAACCTAACCGGGCAGCGGGTGTCTACCGGACACGCCCGACGTCGCAGAGGGCGACGCGTGAAACCCCAATGTAAACAACCACGTACTGCCTTTGGGCAGTCTCAACAATTCTGCGCTTGGGCGTGGTTTCTAAACGGGAGGACAACATGAAAAAGACGGGTATTATCGGCATTGGGGATATGGGGAGCGGCATTGCCAAGAACCTTATCAAACACGGGTTTCAGGTAACCGGCATTGATCTTGATCCAGCGCGCCAGACTGCATTTGTGGAAATGGGCGGGCAGGGGGCGTCGACCGCCGGAGAAGTCGGTGCCGCAAGCGACGCGGTTTTCGTTATGGTGATGAAAGGCGAACAGGCCCGCGAGGTGATCCTTGGCCCACAAGGGCTGGTCGCGACCATGCCCAAAGGCGGCGCTGTGATCCTGTCTGCTACCATAAAGCCAAGCGAAGCGCAGGCTATTGGGGCAGAGATGTCGGGCAGCGGTATTCACTTGATCGACACACCGGTTTCCGGCGGATACCCCGGTGCGCAAGCCGGCACCTTGACGATGATGGCCGCAGCACTCGATGAGGTGCTAGATGAATTTGCACCCGTAATGGAGGCGGTTTCAGCCAACATTCACCGTGTCGGCACCCAGGCAGGCGACGGGCAAACCGTGAAGGCCTGTTTACAGTCGCTGATCGGGGCGCAATTCTCGGCCACGTTCGAGGCCGCGGCACTGGCTGCCAAAGCAGGGGTGCCGGGGCAGGTTATACTCGACGTATTCTCCACTTCATCAGCGGGTTGCGGAGTTGTGAACAACGCGCTCGAAAAGATCATAGACCGGCAGTTTGAAGGCACTGGAAGTCACATCAACACGATGCACAAGGATCTGACGATCTCGATGAATTTGGGCGAAACGCTTGGCGTGCCGCTTCATACCGCTGCGGCTGCGATGCAAATCTTTCATGCAGGCAAAACCAAATATCCTAATGGTGACAATTGGGTTTGCACCCGTGTGATCGAAGAAATCGTAGGCGCAGAACTGCACCGTGGCGGTGCGAAATGAAGCTGGGGGTTATCTGTGACGGCATCAGCCGTGATCTCAAGCATGCGGTCGATGTGATGGATGAATTCGGGTTGGAGTATGCCGAGCTTCAATTTGTGGGCGACACCGAAGTGGGTGACCATTCACCTCAGGAAATCCGAGATATTGACGCCTTGCTGCGGGGCCGAGGAAAGCCTGTTTCCTGTCTGTCGCGACACGTCTTCGCTGGTATGACAAGCGCCAACACACCCGGTGATGATCTGCACCGCAAACACATGGATGCTTTGAAACGTGTGATCGACATGGCGCATGTGGTGGGCAGTCCGTTGGTGCGCATCATGACCCAAAAGAAAGAGCAAATCCTTTGGGGGCATAACGGTGCTGAAAAGTGGAACGTGGCGCATGGTGCGTGGGACAGCATGTTGCCACTGATTGCACCTGCGGTCGATCTTGCCCGCGCTGAAGGTCTGACCCTTGTGGTCGAAACCGGCAACGGCACTATGGTCAATTCAAACTACACGGCCTGCAAGCTTATCGACGATCTGGATGCAAAGGGCGTGCTCAAGGTATTGTGGGATCCCGCGAATAACTGTTGGTGCCACGAACGGGCGTTCCCTGACGGCTATGAGGCGGTTAAGCAAGGGTATTTGGGGCATGTACATATCAAGGATGTCGTTGTCGACACGCCCCGCGCCACGCTGACCGTCAAGCGCATGGGGGAAGGGCAGTTGGCAGAGCAATTTCAACCGATGGCCGATGCGCTGCGTGCCGATGGCTATGACCGGGTGATCTCGTTCGAAAGCGTTTACCATCCTGGCAACGGCGATTTCGAGGCGGGGTTTCGTCAGTGTGTTGACCGGTTCAAAGAGGTGTTTGCATGATCCTCTCTGGCACATAACGAAATCGTTTGTTGTGCAGTGCTAACAATAAAACGCCCCGGACAGCGGGGCGTTTTGAACATTTTTACTTGTCTGTTTTACGATGCTTTGCGCTTGCGGCGCTTCATCAGGCAAAAGCCGCCAATGCCAGCTACAAGAAGTGGTCAATCTGCGGGAAGTGGAACAGCGGATACTTTCAAGTTGCCAATCGCTCCGGATCCTGCTTGGTCAAACTCGTACCCTTAAGCGAAAATCCCAGTGAGTGTTGGGGCAAAGCTCCGGGCCTCCCCATCTCCGCCAACTGTGGCACCAGACAAGATTTCGGTCCCATCAGCTATGATTGTCAGACCATTGTTTTCGGTCCCATCGCCAAATCAAACAGATCAAGGCCAAGAAGCTCTACTGCGATATCAATAGAGAAAGCTGCGGCTCCGATCAATGCGCTTGCGAAGTACAAGTTTTTCATAATTTACCCCGTATCCCAATGGCAGCACTGAACTCGATCAAAAATTAACTACTGGTCAAACTGAATCGGCTGGTTCTGTCAGTGATTGCACCAATATTTGCGCGCGGTATTAGGAAAATTTACGCAAAAACGAGGTTTCACAGAAGATACTATACTCTTTGTTGTGTCTACCATCGCCCAACGTACGTCCTTAGTCCGTGACTGTTTCCTTGCTGCTGATTTGCCGGCAATGGTTTTGGACCATTTAGTTTTACATGCCGGCGCGTTTGATCTGTTTAACCAAGGCTGTCGCGGCAGGTCATGCCCTGCGCTTGCGCGCGGGTTGGGGTTTAACGCGGGCTTCGATCTCATCGTAAAGCTTGCCGACGATGTCTTTGCCACTGGCTTTCTCGATCCCTTCGAAGCCGGGGGAGGAGTTCACTTCCAAGACTTTCGGACCAGTAGAGGATCGCAGCAAATCGACACCCGCTTTGCCAAGGCTGAAAGCACGCGCGGCGCGGATGGCGGTGTCGCGTTCTTCCTTTGTGATCCGCACAACTTTTGCCGACCCGCCGCGGTGCAGGTTCGAGCGGAAGTCACCATCTGCCCCGGTTCGCTTCATCGCAGCAACAACTTTGCCTGCAATCACAAGACAGCGGATATCTTCGCCTGCGGCTTCTTTGACGAAGTCCTGCACCAGAAAGTTCGCTTTGAGCCCGCGGAAGGCATCAATCACCGACTCGGCCGCTTTCTTGGTTTCGGCCAGCACCACGCCTTTTCCTTGCGTACTCTCCAGCAGCTTTACGATCAGTGGCGCAGTCCCCACGAGGCCCATAAGGTTCGATGTGTCCTTAGGGGATGCCGCAAAGGCTGTGGATGGCATGCCGATGCGTTTTGTGGCGAGCACCTGATGTGCGTGTAGCTTGTCGCGGCTTGCGGTAATGCCAGAACTGCCGTTAACGCAATAGGTCCCGATTGCCTCGAATTGGCGGATAACGGCGGTGCCGTAGGGGGTAATAGTCGCACCGATGCGCGGGATTACGGCATCGTAGCGCGGTAGGCGTTTCCCATCGTAGTGAACCTCAGGGGCCATCGTGTTGATGGCCATGTAACAGCGCGTCGTGTCGACGACCTCGACCGAATGGCCGCGGGCCTCGCCAACCTCGACAAGTCGCCGTGTCGAATAGTTGTCCTCGCGGCTGAGGACCGCAATACGCAGCGCGCGTTTGGGTGCGGAACGCTTGAGCATCGCCGAATGATAAGCGTCGTAGCTTAGTTCCGGTTGAAGCCGCTTTTCGGTTGGAGAAATCGATATGTGATCGCTCAATGCCTGACGGCCCAGCAACATGCGCGACGTCATCGAAGCGCGATTGGTTAGCGTGATTTCAATCGGCCAGGATTGATCGGCCACATGCAACTGTGACGAGATCACGAACCGCTGCTCGGCCTCGCCGTTTGAAGATGTTACCTCGCGACGGTCCACCAATGGCGCCGAACAGGTGATAGAGACATCGCCGCGCCCTGCGATCGGGTGCACGTTAAAGCGTACTTTCGGGTTTTTGGCAGGGCCAAAGACCTCGATATCATGGGCGTGCAGCGCAGATGTACGTGCACCGGTATCGACCTTTGTCTTGATCGCCGGCAACCCGAGGTCGGGCAGAGATACCCACTCTTCCCACCCAAACGTCAGCTTGTCCATCGTGTCACCCCGTTGCTTTATTGCTGTCCCGTTGGGTAACAGGTGGGCCCATCGACCTCAACTGCAAGACACGCGAGACGTTTGTTTTTGAAAAAGGCAAAGCTGCGGAAGGGCAGCCCAGCCGCTGACGAATTGTTCGTGCCAATTCCGTCTCATGTGCTGGATCACGGCGTGGCAAGCGGAAATGGTCCAATCACCGAAATCGTGCAAAATTCAATAGAGCAAAGGAAGTACGTACTTGTCGGACCTATATATACATTTGGCCGTCGAAGATGAAGCACGGCAACTCAGGATTGCCAAAGCGATGTGCGTCCTCAAGCCTGGCGGTTTGCTCGTCGTCTGCGACGGAGACTATGATACGGCCACCTGCCAAACCGGGGATTTTGATCCCTTTGACCAGCTCGTTGGTGCCATGATCGATCAGAACGTAACGAAACTCTGGGTGATGCGGCAGATGGCGCACATGTTGACAGAGTGTGGGTTTGAATTGGCCAAGCGTCGCGGCCACTTTTATGTTGCGGAAGGCAACGTCGGCAGTTTCAGCACTGAAATTGATCGGGGGGGCGGTCCGCTTGGTTGAGCGTAGCGGGTTCTTTGTGCAGAGCGCAGAGGCGCTGAAAGCGGAGGCGCAATCACGCCTGAAAGCGGTTACATTCTTTGGCTGAGTGTCCGACGTCAGTCAGATCGCGCACAAACCGACACGGTGAACCGCAGTTGATCTTAGCCGTCGTTCACGTCTTTCTTGAATAACTTGGCGCCCGAGGACTGGTGCCGGAAAGCAAAGCGCAATCCGACCCAGGACAACAGGGATACTGCGCCAAATATTGCCAAAAGAGCAGCAGACGAGGGCGCGTAGCCCACGCCAACAACCAGTCCGGTAGCGATTGCGCCCAGCGCAAAGCCCAGAAAGATAAAGCCGGGTGCGAGGACCTCGATCAGACCAAAAACCAATGCCGCCGCAATCCACATCCACCAGATGCTAAGTATCGCTTCGATCATCAACTGCGTCCTTTCAGAAGCTTGAAGGCATCGCCAAATGCCTCGATCGCTTGCGCGGGGATCAGGATTGTTTGCTTGCCCTCACCAGAGCCCATGCCATTCAGTGCTTCGACCTGTTTCAGGGCGATCTGATATTGCGCAGCCTCCAGACCGTTTTCGTTGATCGCGTGCGCAACCACCTGAGTGGCGTAGGCTTCGGCGTCCGCCAGAATGCGGCGTGCCTTCGCGGTTTGCTCCGAGGCGTAAAGCTCTGCATCGGCTGAAAGCTCAACTGCGCGTTTTTGTCCCTCGGCCTCGGTCACAGCGGCACGCCGTGCGCGCTCGGCATTCAGCTGTTGAAGCATCGCGTCGCGTGTCGCCTGATCCAGATTCACGTCCAGAATTTCGGCGCGGGTCACTTCAATGCCCCAGTCGTCGACCGCGTCTTCCACAGAAGCCTTAATCGTCGTTATCAATTGCGAGCGATTGGCTTGAACGTCATCAAGGTCCATTTTACCGATTTCGGCGCGCACGATTCCCGCAACAGTCGTGGCAATCGCAGGGTCTACATCGCGGATGCGGTAGACAGTACGCTCGGGCTCGGTGATGCGGTAAAAGACCGACGTTTCGACCTGCACCAGCACGTTGTCTTTTGTTATCGCATCCTGACTGGCGTTGGGCAGCTGCCGCTCCAGAATGGATATCTCATGCGCGACCCGGTCGATGAAGGGTACAATAAGATTGATCCCTGGCCCCAAAACGGCGCGTAGACGGCCAAACCGTTCAATGACGTATTTTTCGGACTGCGGCACAATCTTGACGCTCTTGACCACCAACGTGATAAGCAATGCGGCCAGCAGCAGCAGCACGATATTGCCTGAAAGCAATTCGATGATAAGGGTCTGGATGTCCATATGACGTGTCTCTCCGCGCGTAATTAGCTACATATATGGCTATTGAAGCATCTGATTGCAAGTTTCCACCATTGCAGGTATCGCGCCTGTGCGACGAAATTAAGGGTGTTTGATGGCAGTTTTCAGGTTCGAAAGACATGCGCAGGACGGCAAAGCACGAACGGGCGTGATCTCAACCCCGCGGGGCGAGATCCGCACGCCTGCGTTTATGCCGGTTGGCACTGCCGCAACTGTCAAAGCCATGTTGCCGGGCTCTGTCCGCGAAACTGGTGCTGACATCTTATTGGGCAACACCTATCATCTGATGCTGCGCCCTACGGCAGAACGGATTGACCGGTTGGGCGGTTTGCACAAGTTTATGAATTGGGATCGCCCGATTTTGACCGATTCAGGTGGCTTTCAGGTGATGAGCCTCGCCGCCTTGCGCAAGCTCACCGAAGAAGGTGTCACGTTCAAAAGCCACATTGATGGCTCCAAGCACACGCTGACGCCTGAAAGATCGATGGAGATACAGCGTCTCTTGGGGTCTGACATCGTCATGTGTTTTGACGAATGCCCAGCACTGCCAGCAGATCGCCGGGCGATTGCCGCGAGCATGCAGCTGTCGATGCGGTGGGCGGCAAGATCCAAAGAGGCCTTTGGCACACGTCCGGGACATGCGCTGTTTGGCATACAGCAAGGCGGGCTCGAGCAGGACTTGCGTGCCGAAAGCGCCCAGGCACTGCGCGACATTGGATTTGACGGATATGCTGTTGGCGGGCTTGCGGTTGGCGAAGGGCAGGAGGCGATGTTCGCCTGCCTCGACTATGCACCCGATCAACTGCCACAGGACAAACCACGCTATCTGATGGGCGTCGGCAAGCCTGATGATATTGTAGGTGCCGTGGCACGCGGGATCGACATGATGGACTGTGTCCTTCCCAGCCGCTCGGGCCGCACGGGGCAGGTGTTTACCCACCGGGGTGTTGTGAATATCAAAAACGCCCGGCACGCGGATGACCCACGGCCTCTAGATGAAACATGCTCCTGTCCCGCATGCAAAAGCTATAGCCGTGCGTACCTGCACCATGTGTTTAGATCGCAGGAAATCATCAGCTCGATGCTTTTGACATGGCACAATCTGCACTATTACCAGCAATTGATGTCCGGGATGCGCACTGCGATCGCGGAGGGTGCTTTTGGGACATGGCAAAAGACATTCCACGACACGCGTGCTTTGGGTGATATCGAACCGTTGTGAGTTTCGCGTCCTTTCGTGTGCAGGCTTTAACGCGAGTTTAATGCCATCGGCTTTAAAAAGCGGTGAACGCGCTTTGGAGACCGCTGATGAACGCCCAAAATTCGGAATTTGACGCAGGCGAAATCGTCTCGCTGGATATAACACTGCACAATATTCGGGAGGATTTGGCCGCCGCGCGTGTTGCTTCGATGCAAGTTCTGGTTTTTCAAATGCAAGGCGAGACGGATCAGATTGATGTCATTCAGCCGGATGAATTTATGCAAGCCGTCCGCGATGTAGAGCGCGCGCACAGCAGCCTTCGAGAGATTGATGCCCGACACCTCAAGCCACTCGGCATAGACCTTCCAGATGATTTGCGAGAGGTGACCAAGCGGGTCACCAGCGATTTAAGTGAACTCATGCGCATCCTTGAACGATGCAGCAATAGCGAAGCAAAAGGCATTCGAGGGTTTCAGGCCGGTCAGAACCTGTACGAGTTGTGTTGCACCCGCGTGGCGAAAGGCTTGAACACGCTAAGCGGTGGGATTGCTGCCTATTTTCTGGCTCTGAAAGAAAAGGAAAAGTCTGACGAGCTTGAGAAAACAAGTAAAATCGCGCTGGAGATTGGAAAAATAGGACGTGTCATCAACATGGTCGCGACCAATGCCTCTATCGAAGCGGCCCGCGTGGGGGATGCTGGCAAAGGATTCACAGTGATTGCAGATGAAGTGAAAACGCTGTCAGCCAGAGTATCTTCTCTGTCTGTTTCCTTGACGGAAAGGTTGGAATAATGCGGAAAACTTCGTTTGTTCAAAAACCGGTGGGCAGAGCCTTGTAGTTTGGCGCATCTAAAGTCATGCTAATGCCATTGAAGCGGCGGGCAGGTTGATTTTCGGGCGCAAGCACCCCACCTGTTAAACCGTGAAACGGAGATGGGCGAGTGTTGCTGCAAACGCGGGACCGGCTCCATCTTGCCAAAAACAAGGAAAGAGCATGCAAGAGCCTCTTAACGCATCATACCCGGTATTGCCCTTGCGCGATATTGTGGTGTTCCCACATATGATCGTACCGCTTTTTGTCGGTCGCGAAAAATCAGTCCGAGCTCTCGAAGAGGTTATGGCCGATGACAAGCAGATACTGCTGTCCAGCCAAATTGATCCTGGTGAGGATGATCCTGATTCCGCAGGTATTTTTAAAGCGGGCGTGCTCGCCAACGTCCTGCAACTGTTGAAGCTTCCCGACGGCACTGTAAAAGTTCTGGTTGAAGGTCAGGCTCGTGTGCGCATCACAGAGTATCTTGAGAACGACAACTTTTTCGAAGCGCGCGCGGAGTATCTCACCGAAATGCCGGGCGATCTGGCCACGACCGAAGCGTTGCTGCGTACTGTAACCGACGAGTTCGAGCGGTATGCCAAGGTCAAAAAGAATGTACCTGAAGAAGCATTGGCAGCTGTGGGCGAATCCACAGAGCCCGCAAAACTGGCAGACCTCGTTGCAGGCCACCTAGGGATCGAAGTCAGCCAGAAGCAGGACCTGCTGGAAACACTCAGCGTGTCTGAGCGTCTTGAGAAAGTCTATGGCTTGATGCAGGGCGAAATGTCGGTGCTGCAGGTTGAGAAAAAGATCAAAACGCGCGTCAAATCCCAGATGGAGCGGACGCAGCGCGAATATTATTTGAACGAACAAATGAAGGCCATCCAGCAAGAGCTTGGCGATGGCGAGGACGGCAAGAACGAAATTGCTGAACTCGAAGCGAAAATCGCTGAAACCAAGCTTAGCAAAGAGGCGCGCGAAAAAGCAGACGCAGAGATCAAAAAGCTCAAAAACATGAGCCCGATGTCTGCTGAGGCTACAGTCGTGCGCAATTATCTCGATTGGATGTTGTCCATTCCGTGGGGCACTAAAAGTCGTGTCAAAAAAGACTTGTCACGCGCCCAGAAGGTATTGGATGACGACCATTATGGTCTCGACAAAGTAAAAGAACGGATTGTCGAATACCTTGCTGTCCAACAACGTTCGTCCAAGCTGAAAGGACCGATCATGTGTCTTGTTGGCCCGCCCGGCGTTGGCAAAACAAGCTTGGGCAAGTCAGTTGCAAAAGCCACGGGCCGCGAGTTTATCCGTATCTCGCTAGGCGGGGTACGCGACGAATCCGAAATCCGTGGCCACCGCAGGACTTACATCGGCTCCATGCCGGGTAAGATCATCCAAGCGTTGAAAAAGGCCAAAACAACCAATCCTCTGATCCTGCTCGATGAAATCGATAAAATGGGGCAGGATTTTCGCGGTGATCCAGCATCTGCCATGCTGGAGGTCTTGGACCCCGAGCAGAACTCCACCTTTGTCGATCACTATCTTGAGGTTGAATATGACCTGTCGAACGTGATGTTTCTCACCACGTCCAACAGCTACAACATGCCAGGACCCTTGCTGGACCGGATGGAGATTATCCCGCTAGCAGGTTACACAGAGGACGAAAAACGCGAGATCGCGAAGCAGCACCTGGTGCCCAAGCAGATCAAGAACCACGGTCTCAAAGCAAAGGAATTCTCGCTTGAGGATTCCGCGCTGACCGAAATGATCCGCACGTACACGCGCGAGGCCGGCGTACGTAACCTTGAGCGCGAGATTGCCAAGGTGGCGCGTAAATCGTTGACCAAAATTATCAAAAAGGAAGCGGAGACAGTTACCGTCACCGACGAGAACATTGATGATTTTCTGGGCGTGAAAAAGTATCGCTACGGTCTTGCGGAAAAAGAGGATCAGATTGGTGTGGTCACCGGTCTTGCTTATACGTCCGTTGGCGGCGAACTGCTGAGTATCGAAGCGCTGCGGTTGCCTGGCAAAGGTCGGATGAAGACAACGGGCAAGCTTGGCGATGTGATGAAGGAATCGATCGATGCTGCATCAAGCTATGTGCGGTCGATCAGCCCTCAGATCGGCGTCAAACCGCCTCAGTTTGACAAGTTGGACATCCACGTGCACGTGCCAGACGGTGCCACACCGAAAGACGGACCGTCTGCAGGTTTGGCGATGGTGACCTCTATCGTATCCGTTTTGACGCAAATTCCAGTACGAAAAGACATTGCGATGACAGGCGAAGTTAGTTTGCGCGGCAATGCCATGCCAATCGGAGGCTTGAAGGAAAAGCTGCTAGCAGCACTGCGTGGCGGTATCACGACGGTTCTGATCCCAGAAGAGAACGCCAAGGATCTCTCAGAAATTCCGGACAACGTTAAGGAAGGGTTGGAGATCATTCCCGTGACACACGTGTCCGAGGTATTGGAGCGTGCGCTGGTGTCTGCGCCCGTAGCGATCGAATGGGACCAGGAGGCGGAAGAGGCGGCCGCCGCTGCTGCAATGTCGTCTTCTACCGACAATGGCGGTTCCGCGGTCGCGCATTAACGCATGAAATACTGAATTTGAGGCGCCCGGTTTTCCGGGCGTCTTTGCGTTTTGAATGGCTCTATTGATGACCTTCTGAGGTTCATTGGGGCGGCAAAGGTGTAATAACGGGTCGCGAATAGGGCTATCCTTCTGGCCGCATCTGCGCGTACTCTACTTGGAAACCAAATAATTCAGCGACGTATCATCGTATCATAGCTGAAAGTAGGGGGCTGTATGAGCACGAAAAAAACACCAATACGAAACCAAGGGACAACGGCCGGCAAGCGTGCCGCACCTGTAAAAGCGACCACTCCAATAGTTTCCGATCCGCTTGCCGACAGTGAGAAAAAAGATCTATTACGCAAACGAGAACTTGTTGAGCGCGTCGCGTTGCGCGCTGGCGTCAAAAAGAAGGACGCAAAGCCAATTGTGGAGGTCATGCTTGCAGAATTAGGCGAAGCATTGGCTGCAGGTCGGTCCTGTGCACTGCCCCCTCTGGGGCGCATTGTCATAAACCGGGAAAAGGAACTGCCCGATGGGCGCGTGATTATTCTGAAACTGCGGCAAAAAACACGACTGACATCCTCCTTGTCGAAGGTGCATGATCCGTCTCTTACGGACAAATGACGATGTCATGCGATACAGCGCTTTGCGATGCAAATGTTGCGCTAGGGCGGTGGACCGTAACCGTTTGAACCCCAGCTTCTTGGTGACCTTTCCAATGCCCGTCTATGACCTATCCACCCGTGTACATCCTTCGTCACGGACAAGCCGTCTGGAATGCAGAGCGACGCATTAAGGGAAATCTGGATTCGCCGCTAACTGATTTGGGAAAAGCACAAGCGCGAAAACAACATGCCATTCGAAGCGGCCGAGACCTGGGCGGCTAAACTGCGGGATCCAACGCGCAGGTGCGCGCTGTCTCGACGGTGCAAATTTCTTTGTCCGGACTCTGTACGCGGTTTGAGCAAGATCCCTTGCTTTGTGAAATCGGCGTTGGTGCATAGGAAGGCAAGTACCGCGCATCCCTTCCTGTGATGCAAGAGGGTAATGAAAGCGAAGATGGTGCAATGGATATTTGCCAATCCGCACCAAGTGGTGAAGGGGTTGAGAGGCTATACTGTTGCTGTGAGGTTTTCATAAACGGGCTTTCACAGCCATCCGTGCTGGTTACCCATTGGGTGACATCTCGGATGCTGCGCGTGATCCCAACGAGGCGTGGCATAGGCGCTTTGGACGCGATTGATGGTGGTCAGGGCGTCGTTTTCTTTTTGAATGGCGGAGTTCAAATCAAACTTTCAATAGGGGCTTGAAGCCCGCGCCGACTTTGGCTAAACGCTCTGCAACGGGTCGTTAGCTCAGTTGGTAGAGCGCTTCGTTTACACCGAAGATGTCGGGAGTTCGAGCCTCTCACGACCCACCATTAATCTACACATTGTATTGGACCCTTAGTCCGTTTGCACAAATCTGAGTGTAGCCTGTTTGAATGTGCTCGCGGCGGCTCCGCTGCACTCGAGCGCCTTGGATGTCTCTAGGCCATAGAGTAGTTTGCTCGGACCTAACTAACCTCGCTTAGTCGCGAGAACGCAAAGGGTGAATTGCAAATGGGGAATTACCGATGACCACATCATCTAAAGGAAATTGATTGTCCAGCGACGTGGACACAACAGATCAAGAACGCCAAGTGTTTCAAGGATGCCGGTGTCGATGATGTTTTGGCGTGAGGTGACAGGGTCAGCTGGGTTCCGATCGATATCGCCAAGGGGATCATCGAGGTGAACTTCAGGTAATAGATGGATGACATCGATTGCGGATCCACAAGCAATCCATTTACTTCAGACGAGACACATGGGGTCTGCACTGTGGTTTGAGCAGCGAAGTGGTCCCACGGTGCGCGTTACACGAAGGAAAGCTATCCAGACAGCTCCGATTTTGTACGGCCTACTTATCCGGTAGCGGAATGAACTCCTGATCGTCTCCTGCTGGTAGATGAAAGCGGGGGTTACTATCCCAATTCTCCTGCCGCCACGCTTCTTTTGCTTCCTCAATACGTTCTTTGGAGGAGGCGACGAAGTTCCACCAGATATACCGAGGACCCTCCAGCGTTTCGCCACCCAAGAGCATCACCCGAGCACCCTGAGGTCCTGCTTGCATCGAAATACGGTCGCTGGGGCGAAATACCATCATCTGACCTGCGGGATAGGTTTCGCCGGCGACAATGACTTCACCTTCGACGACATACGCTCCACGGTCCTCATGTTCGTCGGGAAGAGGTATCTTTGCGTGCGGCTGCAAAACTGCATCGAGATAGAACATCTCCGATGCGGTCTCTACGGGGGCCTTTTCTCCGTAGGCACTCCCAAGGATCAGGCGTACCTCTTTGCCTTCACCCTCCAGCACCGGCAGGGTATCGGCAGCGGCATGCTGGAACAGGGGTTGACGGTCCTCATGATCTTTCGGGAGAGCAACCCAAGTCTGTATCCCAAAGAACGGCATAGGGTCTTTCTGGGTGGCATCGTCAGTTCTCTCAGAGTGGGTGATACCATTGCCTGCAACCATCCAGTTGACCGCGCCCTTTTCGATCCACTGGTCAGTCCCGAGGCTGTCCCTGTGGTGCATCCGACCGCGAAACAGATAGCTGATTGTGGCAAGGCCAATGTGGGGATGGGGGCGCACATCCATGCCTTTAGTCGGGAGAAACTCAGCAGGTCCCATTTGATCGAAAAAGATGAAACTTCCAATCATCTGGCGCTTGGGCGCGGGCAGGGCGCGGCGTACTTCGAAGCCGCCCAAATCCCGAGCACGGGGGATGATAAGGGTTTCGATCGCATCCACGGCATCATCTGTAGGGCACACGGGGTCTAACGCTGGGTTCCAAGACATGATGTGGTTTTCCTCTGGCTCACAATGGTTTGGTTAACAAACTAATCACGCGACGGCGTTCAGGGAATAGTCAGAGATGCTCAGGTTATCTGCGCGGGTGAACACCAAGGCAAACTGATTGTGCACTCAGCTCACGCATGGTGCTAACCCTTGCATCCGGTCCAGAGTATTCCTTGCTACCGACAAGCATTGCATCAAGTGCTCGGATCGATGGCGTCAGGATTTCCTGATTGTGCGCATATTGATCTAAGCGTTTTTCAAAGAGTGATGCTTGGGATTTTCTTACAGTTGAACGCGGTAGGCGCTAAGTTGGGCTACTGATTTGCTGAGCCGGCGACTTCGTGCGTGACAATTCATAGCTGACATTCCGCGAAATTACTCAGTGCCTGTTGCAAGCCCAAAATGCTAAGTGCTGCAGCGAGTATCTAGGTCTGCACTCGAGACAGGCACATGTTCGAGTATGCGTTCGTGCTTCAGTTTCTGTTTTTGACACTTCAAGGCAATATAGTCCGGCCAGAGATTTTTTGTTGGTCAATCTATCAATACGTCTGCCCGCTGTCCGGCTCGTTTGTGATGAATTGGAAGCGTTCTTCCATAGAGTTGCTGAGTGCGCTCAACGCTGCCCACCATGTCTGGTTCCTCAACATAAGAAAAAATGGCAACATAGCGGGGCGTTGGGCCTTTCAGAGGCGCGACGCGATGCAGCGAGTATCGGCCTTTGAACAGTTGTAAATCACCAGGCTCAAGCTCTAGCGAATTCACATTCTCGGACGTGCCGTCAAGAACCCGTGAAACCTCTTCAAAGTTCTCGTCCGAGCTGCTGCGTATCATCGGAGCGTATTCGAAAGCGCCGCCGCGTTCTGCGTTCTGCAGCGCCAGTGTTACAGTGAAATTGTTGGTGTCAAAGTGCCATGGAAAACCATTCCCTTCCACGGCGGCATTCACGATAACATCTGCCAACGGGTCAGCGTAGCGAAAGAACCGGTCTTCCGGCTCACAAAGGCATTCGCGAATGAACGCGTCAAAACCATCACAATCGAAAATGGTGCGCAGCGCTCCTTCTGAACGGAAGTTGTCGGCCGGAACGAATGAGTTCGACCTATCAAAAAACCTTCGCCTCGGATCGGACGCCGGCAAGCTTAAGTCCTCCGACGTGAAATAGGCGTTGGTTCGCGAATAGCTGCGGTGACCGAAGTCTGCTACGCCTTCGGCTTCTGCTACGGCTTTGGCAATCCCCTCTGGCTTCAGAAAGCCCTTAAGGACTGCACATCCTTGCAAATCCAATGCACCACGCACTCGATCCAAAATTGCATCACGCAAAGATCCAGGAGTAGAAATTGGGTAACGTTCAAAATCGATAAGATCTTTTGCCTTAAGTCGCATGGGCTTGCCTAAGAATGAGTTGCACTGATAGAAGTCTGAAGCTGCATCTAACTGCGCTCTAACTGCAACGCGACGACCCGAGGTCGTTTTTCGAACATTACGAAGCAGCGGTCATTCGCGAAATGCACCAACAACGGCCGCTCCGTCCGGAAGCTGCGTGGAACCTCTGTTCGTGGCGTGGTTGATGTGAGGTTTCGGCGTTTGTATGCGTTTTGGCGTGGGGTCGTCCTTTCGGCGGGCACGATGGCTTTTGGGGCTGGCGGTATCCCTCTGGGACGGATTGAACAATGTGGCACGGATTTCGGGGGAAGCGAGGCTTCTTGCGCCTTCATTGCGTCGATCATCGCCGGAATGCCGATGATCTTCATCACACGGGTCATATTGTAAGCCAGCACATGCAGCGCCCTCTCGGGGGCAACATTTTTTAGCCGTCTCATTTTGAAGTGCGTGGCCCCCCTCCATGATTTGATGGTACCGTATGGATGCGCAACGGTCATACTGCGAACCGCCAATCGGGTCGGGTCTGCATCCAACCGGTCCTGGACCCGGTCTGGACTATCCTCTTTCTCCCATCGACGAACGCGCCGTTCCTTGCCGGTCGTCAATGGCTGCTTAACGCAACACAGCAGACACTCACCAAAATTTGGCGTAGGTCTGCTCGGAGCCCACAGCAGACGCGACGAAGTCTTGCTACACGCGCTCGCAGCGCGAAAATTCTGCGTAGGCGTAAGGTTCATTGCTGCCGTGCAGCGGGCAAACCGGTCACTCATACAGGTTGTATCGAGAAGCGCCGCTGCAAACTTTGCAACACCTTCTGCATTCGCATCCGTGGAAAACGCCACAGTAATTAGGATCAGGAAAATGAAAAACTGCGTTTATACAGAACGCCCCGCCGCCGGAGTGATCTACCGACTTGCCTGCGGCGTGTCTGGTATTGCTTTGGTGTGTTAATCTGGGCCCAAAGCTACCATGTCAGGTGCTGTGCGCTTGGATCATATCCTCGCCAAATGTAAGAAACAGAGTTTTTATACGCGTTACTTGCAAGAGTGAAACTGT
Organism: uncultured Alphaproteobacteria bacterium; assembly: GCA_963796445.1. GTDB lineage: Bacteria > Pseudomonadota > Alphaproteobacteria > Rhodobacterales > Rhodobacteraceae > Roseobacter. Next base: position 522,962 of record CAWCLQ010000013.1, read on the forward strand.
CGAATTGGATAGAAACCTGCATACACTCTGCACATTTTAATGCGATATCGTTCATTATGAAGAATATCCGCAGGTCTTTGTTTGCAAAAATATTCACCGCTATTGCGGCGACCGCTGTTTTGGTCGTTATGGTTATGGCGTTGATCGTCGCGGTGTGGATGCGTGATGGTTTCGCGCAGTATCTGCTTCGGGGTGAACTGGCGCGGTTCGACGAATTGGCATCCTCTTTAGCTGACGCACATCCGGGCGGTTGGACCGAGTTTGCGGATAATCCGCAACAATGGAGCGATTTTGTGCGTACGCGTGCCCCACGGCCAAGTATAAACAGCGGCCGACCGCCTCCTCCTCCGCCCGGCGGGCCGCCGCCAAGAACAGGCAAGCCGCCACCCTTTGGCGCAGGTGGTGAAGACCTGAGACTGGACGAACGGCTTGTTCTGCTTGATCGCGAGGGCAATCAAATTGCAGGAAACCTGCAACGCTCAAAGGTGTTTGACCGTCGCCCGATATGTGCGCAGGACGATTGTACTGACGGGGAACTTCTCGGCTATCTCGGGATGAGCGCACCCGTCGCAGCCGAGAACGCCAGTGATGCCTTCTTCCTGCGTGGCCAATATATGTCTCTCGTGCTGGCCGCTTTGATCGCAATCGCTGTTTCGGCTCTGGCGGCCTATATCATCGCGCGTCAGTTACTTGGGCCGATCAGGCGATTGGAAGCGGGTGCTAAAACGATGGCCTCGGGCAATTATACCGCACGGATCAGACAGGATCGCACGGATGAGTTGGGGCAGTTGATCGGCCACTACAACACTTTGGCCGCAACGCTTGAACAGACGGCCAAGGTCGAGCGGGAATGGATATCGAACACCAGTCACGAATTGCAGACCCCCCTCGCGGTGCTGCGCGCCCAAGTCGAGGCACTTCAGGACGGGATACGCCAGCCCGATACAAAGACACTGACCGAGATGCACGCGGCGCTGATGCGACTGTCCCGATTGGTAGAGGACCTCAAAACGCTGTCGCACGCACGCGAGGCAGAATTGTCGGCTAATTTTGCCCGCGAAGACCTGTCAGGGATAGCACGGGTTTCCGCCGACGCCGCGCGATCAAAGCTGGCCGCGCAGGGCATTGATCTGGACCTTGATCTGGCTGCCCCCACACCAATTGAATGTGACGGTGTGCAGATTGGTCAGGTCATTGATAATCTGCTTGAGAATGCGCGCAGATACACGGACGGACCGGGACAGGTGCGCATGAAACTCGAAGAGGTCGATGGTTTTGCCGTCCTGACCGTCGATGACACGCCGCCTGCGCCGCCGGATGCCGATGTTGGCCGGCTCTTTGACCGTTTCTTCCGCGTGGAGGGTTCAAGATCACGGGCATCGGGGGGGTCCGGGTTGGGCTTGTCTGTGTGTAAGGCGATTGTCGAGACCCATGGCGGCACGATTAACGCGGGACACTCGGATTTGGGCGGTCTGCAAATCACCATACGTTTGCCGAAGGATACCGCATGACAGCGCCACGCATCTTGATCGTAGAGGATGAGGTAACCCTTGCCGAAGTCGTGCGGGATTATCTGATTGCCGAAGGGATGGACGTCGATTTGCTGGCCGAGGGCACAGGCGCTGTTGAGATGGCGCTGGCACAGCAGCATGATCTGGTCATCCTTGATCTGATGCTGCCCGGTGTGGATGGTCTGACGATCTGTCGCGAACTGCGCAAAACATCAGATGTTCCCATCATCATGACAACAGCGAAAGTGGAAGAGATTGACCGCTTGCTGGGGCTCGAGCTTGGGGCCGACGACTATATGTGCAAGCCTTATTCCCCCCGCGAACTTGTTGCGCGGGTCAGAGCGGTTTTGCGCAGACGTCCTTCCGGCGGGGCGATGGGGCAGGCGGTCAGTGTTGCGCGTTTGGTTATTGATGCCGACAAATGGCAAGCGACGATTGACGGTGTCGAGCTTGGTCTGACGCGGCGGGAATTTGCGTTGCTGCAATCGCTTGTCGCGCGTCCCGGGCGGGTCTTTTCGCGCGAACAACTGCTATCGCTGGCCTTTCCGGATGATACAGAGGTTTTTGACCGTACCGTTGATAGCCACATTCGGAACATGCGCCGAAAAATCGCTGCCGTGAGCTCGTGGGATCCCATCCGCTCGGTCTATGGCGTGGGCTATGCCTACGACGGATAAGGCTGGCAGCAGTTGCTTTCCCACTGCCACATGCGCCGAAATTGAAACAGCAGGCGTTTTTTTGCTGTCTGCATTTTCACTGCATAATTGCTGCAAACTCACTCCATGAAGAACGGGCAAACCGAACCTGTGAAGGGCGAAGCAACGCCACTACAGGAGACGAAAATGCTCAACGAAAAACTCAAAGCGATCCGTGCGCAGTCCGCAGTAAACCGAAAAATTCCGATCTACAGATCAAGTGTTCCGCGCATTCGTGGGAACCAGAACATCCTTCTTGCAACGACCTTCGCCGTTGTTGTCGTTGGTGCGCTCAATATTTCGGCGGTTCGGGCAGAAAGCGTTTCGGCCACTTCAGAGCAAGGCTTTTCGGTCGCACAAGCTGCTCCGGCCGGACAGGGAAACCGGGCGGGCCGTCCCCCTCGTGAAGCGCTGGCAGCCTGCGCGAATGTAGAGCCGCAGTCGGCATGTACATTTAACAATCGCGAGGGCGAAGCAGTTCAAGGCAAATGTATGTCGCCTAAAGCAGATGTACCCTTGGCATGCGTGCCTGCAAATCCGCCAAGGAACGGCTGATTTTTAACCCTCTCCCCAATTCCAGAAACATCTCCGAAAGGAAAGCTCATGGGATCTCTCATAAAGCTGCCCGTATTTCTTTTTGCCTCGGCTATCGCTCTTTCTGATGGACGCAAAGCGTCGTCTGCATCAGCCGCACGCATCACCTCCTCCGAGACGCATATCGCGCACCCGGTCGAGCCTCAGCAGAACGCAGATATAAAGGTTTGGTCAAATAACCTTGCAGCCAAACTCGCAAAAGCGGGAACAGGTCATGAGACCTCAGATCAAGGTCGGTCAATCGGTCGTCTGTCGGAGCCAAAGAACCGGAGTGACACATGAAACAGAAATATTTGAGCGTCGTTCGAGCCACCATATTGGCAGCGGTTCTATTCACGCCTCTCACCGCTTTTTCGGATGAAACCCTCAGCCAAGTTGACCAAGATCACCTGAATGATCTGGTGACACACGGGCAGGGCAATGTTGCATTCTTGGAGGCGTTCGAGGCAGGTGACGAGCTGTCCGAGTTCGACTTTACTGCTGATCACGGGGTCGGTGCCAATATCGGCGAAGGCCGCCGCTTTACAAGGTTTCCGCGTGCCGATCTGGATGGGGATCAGGAATGGGCAACACATTTTCCGAAACGTGAAGGCGGTGCAAACGCCACAAGCTGCATAAGTTGTCACAGCGCGCCCTTCGCCAACGGCGCGGGAGGAGTCGCGATGAATGTGGTCCTTGATCCGGATCATACGGGCGATCCAAGCCAGTATCTCGAACGGAACACCACATCGCTGTTTGCGCTCTCCATACCGCAACGCCTCGCAGAGGAGATGAGCGTCGAACTCTATCTCCAGCGCGAAGATGCGAGGCAGCTTGCGTGTTCGAAAGGCGCTGCGACCGTAGCTCTTTTGGCCAAGGAGGTTGAGTTTGGCACCTTGTCATTGACCCGCATCAGCGAGGACCCCTGCGAAGTAACGATTGATACAAGTCAGCTGGCCGGTATCGACGCTGATCTGGTGGTTCGCCCATTCGGATGGAAGGGCAATCACGCCACGATCCGGTCGTTTACCCGTGATGCGGCGCACAACGAATTGGGATTGCAGGCAACCGAGCTGGTCGGCGCGCAGGACGGCGACTATGACGGTGTGATCCACGAGCTCAGCGTTGGTGATGTGACTGCGCTCACCCTCTATATGGCAGCGCTCGAGCGGCCTGTCAGCACGGTTGAGTTGGCGGAGTTGGGGTTGATCGATCTCATCGGAAGCGCAAAGTGTAGACATCGCCGCCGGAGAACATCTGTTTACCATCGCTGGGTGCAGCAGCTGTCACATCCCAAGCATGAAGGTCGCCGACCCGACGTTCAGCGAGCCGAGCCGCGTTGCCGGATATTCTGAAGTTCTGTTTCCTGACGGATCAAATCCCGAGGCGCACGGATTGGGCGCCGATACCGCTATCACGTTCGACATGCGGCTTGATCCGCCGAACAATCAGGTCCTGTTGGAAGATGGCGGTGTGTACCATCTGGGCGCGCTTGAAACTGACGCAAAAGGGGATGGGCGTGCGCGCTGGTTCTCCGACCTCAAACGCCATGACATGGGTCCCGATCTGTCAGATCCGTCTGATCCGCTTGGTGTGGGCGCATCAATGTTTATGACCCGCTCGCTTGCTGGCGTGGGCTCAACCGGTCCGTGGCTGCATGACGGCCGCGCGACGACACTGGAGGAAGCAATCCTTGCGCATGGCGGCGAGGCGGCAGTCAGCCGAAATGCCTATGCGGCTATGTCCGAGGCGGATGCGGCGCGGATCGTGACCTTTCTCAAAAGCCTCATATTGTTCAGTGCCGATGAAGCGCACTGATGATTAAGCCCCTTGAAAACAAACGATGGATATGCCCGATGACACTGAAGTCCTACCTCTGGCCCAGCCTTTTTGTGCTCGCATCTCTTGGCGCGGCACCAATGGCGCTGGCGCATCCCGACATCGATGAATTTTCTGTAACCGCCTTTGCAGAACAGCCAAAAACCGTGGATTGCACATTGGAGAACGGCACGGCATCGACCTGCTATAAAATCACCGTCAATTACCTGCCCGAAGATCTAGAGATCGGACCCTTCTGTCCGGCGACCTTGACGGATGCAGGTGGCATCTGGGAGTGGACGGGAGAGAACGCCAAACTCTATCGCGTGGACGAGAAATTCCTACGGATGCTCGATGATATGGGCTACCGCTTCTTTGATGAGAACGGGACTGTTCATATGGTCGATGCGGCGACCGAACAACCCACAGTGGATCACGCCTGCATCAACGTGTCGCCTGATGAAAGCGTCGAGATCACAATGTTGTTGCCGGTCACCCCTGTGATGGCCGACAGTCCGACCCCCTTGGGGACAGTATCGAAAATTGGCGTTGCCCTGAACGGTGTGCCGGTTTTCTCCGATGCGCCCAGCATCCAGCAGACAGGGCACATGCCCGCGCTTGATACCTGCGGTGGACACATCGACCCCGGCGGATGGTATCACTGGCATGCAACATCCACGGATATTGAAACGGTTTTTGCAGCGAGTGGTGTCATTGCGGATTGCGCACTGGAGCAGGACAGCGCTGCCCTGTTCGGGTATGCATTTGACGGATTTCCAATGTTTGGCAGCACCGAGGCTGACGGGACTGTCGTGGCCGGTCTTGACGCCTGCAACGGCCATGTAGGAATAACGACCGCTGGTGAGACATATCATTATCATGCCACGGACGAGTTCCCGAACCTGCCCGCCTGTCTGGTCGGTGTGCAAGCTGCGGATAACTTCGCGACAACAGCTACCGCCGGCATTGGCGCCACGCGGGCCGGTGCGGATGGACGCAATGAACCACCACGCCCCGATGGCGGTGCGCCCGGACAGATGCCTCCGGATTTTTCGCAAGCCGCTGACGCGCTTGGGGTGACACCGGATGACTTGATGCAAGCTTTGGGTGATCGTCGTTCAGGTCCACCTGACCTCGCTGCCGCCGCAAAAACGCTCGGTGTAACCGAGGAGGCCTTGCGTGCTGCCATGCCCCCGCCACCGAACCGCTAAATCAAGCGCTGAGCAGATGTGTCTGCTCGGCCCGCCCACAGGATTTTGACATGAGTAATACACGTACTACCAAACGCTGCATCGGACGCAGGCACCTGCTGTTGGGGTTGGGCGCAACCGCGCTTTCAGCCTGTACCAGCCGGATCGATGCTTCAGGGGTAGCGCCCGTGACTGCGGCAAATGATCCGTTATCCCGGTTTCGCTTTTTCGCTGATGATGATCCCGAAGAGTGGCTGAAGCATTTGCACCCGCGCCAATCTTCGTGGTCTGCCACAGGACCCAAAGTTTTGGCCCTTTCCGGCGGCGGAGAGGATGGCGCGTTTGGTGCAGGCGCGCTTGTGGGCTGGTCGGCACGCGGGAACAGACCGGACTTTGATCTTGTAACCGGCATTTCGACAGGTGCCCTGATCGCCCCATTTGCTTTCATGGGACAGGACTATGATAACGTTCTCACCCAAGTCTTCACGCAAAAGGATGCAAGCGATATCATGCGGTTGCGCCCTTTTCAGGCGATATTTAGTGACGCACTTTACGATACCACTCCTCTGGCGGAACTGATCACGGAATTCACGCCGCCTGCCTTCCTAAAGGCCGTTGCAAAGCGGCACGCCGCAGGCAACAACCTGCTTGTTGTTACCTCGGAGCTCGACAGTGCCCGGGCCTCGGTCTGGGATATGGGCGCGATTGCGCAAGCGGGGCAATATGATCTGTTTCGCAGTATCATGCGCGCCTCTGCGGCGCTGCCAGGCCTTTTTCCGCCCGTCAATCTGAGCTTTGCATCGGGCGGCAAGACCTATTCCGAGACCCATATCGACGGGGGCGTTCACATGCAGTTTCTTGCCGTGCCCAGCTTTGCCTTCACGACGCCGGATCAGGAGCTGGAAGGCGGGCACATCTACGTGATCATCAACAACACACTCAATCCCGCGCCAGCATCTGTCGGGCGGTCTGCGTTAGGCATATCGCAACAAGCACTCACAACGACAGGACGGGCAAGTGCGTTGTTGCAAGTCAACGCAACACAATTGTTTGCGCGCGAAAAGGGGCTGCGTTTCTCCGTAACCTCAATCGATCCAAGTTCGGGTATTCAATATGATCCGTCGGATCGATTTTCATCCACCTACATGAACGCGCTCTATCGGCATGGGACAGAGCGCGCACAAAGTGGCTCGCTTTGGACAAATATTTAAGAGAAACGCGATTTTCACTTAAGGCGCAGACATCAAAAAACGGGCACGCAGAGCATGCCCGTTTGGGTTTACAGGAATGACTTCTTAGTTTGTGGCAAAGCAATAGAACAGACCGTCACCGCCTGTAGCCTGCAACGCTTCCATGCCACACCCACGCGATGGATGCGCGGAGTTCCATGCCGTCGGATTGTCGCCACCGCCCGTGCGGTCGTGGTGACCGACCATCGCAGAGCCTTCGCCGCCTGTGGTCCAGCCTTCGCAAGCATCGCCAACCAGATTGCCGTCGAGGTCCGAACCCGTTAGGATGTCATGGCGGTTTGGTGTATCGCCGCGGCCATTGATCACTGCCCCCGTCTCGGAGATTGCCGTCTCTTTGGTCAGGTTGTTGCTGTCGCTGTGCAGATCATCAACGCTTTGCGCCACAACGACACCAGCGGCGTTCATCCACGGGCCGGTTCCGATCCGGTCGCGCGCGTTCTGCTCGGCTGAGGACAGGTATGCTGCCCATGTCTTTCCGGTAACGCCCGCCGCTTCGGCAAGGGTGGTGCAGTAGGCATCAGCACCTTCCAAGCCGCCGAGATCAGCCCCGCTGCCGGGGTTCGCGCTGGTGATGAAAAAGCTCATATCGGCGTCTTGTGCCGATGCGAAGGTCGCGCCTGTCAATGACAGGGCGGCGGCGAGCATTAGTTTGGTGATCATGATGATCTTCCTTTGAGGTTATGGTTAGAGGTTGTTCAGGGGCGTGGAGGTCTGGCCGTTGCATCGCAGACTGCGGTCGGATTATCCGAGACACAACCATGTTCCGCGCTCATACAGCCAAGGATCGCGTTAGATCCCGGATCGCCCGCATGGTAGTGATAGCCCAGATCATCCGTCTCATGCCCGTTGCAGCGGTCAAGATCGCTCGGGGTTGAGCCATCCGTCATGTTTTGCGCAAATATTTGGTAGCCGTCCATGGCGATGCCAATCTGGCCGCCATGGTCCGACATATCCGAAAGTGCTGTCAGGCAATCAGTCACAGCGTGATAGTGATATCCCGCATGCGGGTTCACATGCCCGCCGCAAACATCAAAGGGGGCGATTGTATAGGCGCCAAGGATCGCATCAGTCGGGGCGGCAGCGGCCAGTGACACACCATTGCGCGCAATGCCGGCGCCCGCAAATCCAAGACTGCGCCCGCGCATAAGCGGCTGAGGTTCAACAGGGATTACGTAGGTTTGGGTGGCGCCCTCGGGCATGTAATCGATCAGACATTGCACACAGTGATTGGCATAGGCCGGATCGACATCGGGACGCGCAGCGGCAAGGCAAGCTTCAAGGCTGTCCGTCACATTGATCTTGCCCGATGTCGGGTCAAACAACTGCCATGTGTCATCGTCATAGAATGTGGACAGGTTTTGCATGAACGCACCGTCGGCCACATGAACCTTACCGTCTTCCAGCCAGATGCCGCTTTTGTCCGGCCCATCGGTAATACTGGTCGGACACCACGGACCGGGGGTATAGCTGGACGGCTCAGCAATCACGGTGATAGAGAAACAAGTTGTCTCGGTTCCGCCCGAGAGTGTGCAATCCACCAACGACGGTCCCGCAACAATTTGCGCGGCGTCAAAGAAACTCTCAACCGCCTCAAGCATGTTTTGCGCCTGCACTTGGAACGGAAGTACCAGTACGGCTGCTACGGTTGCGAGGGCGGTTTGGTGTAATTGCTGGAAATTCATGCTGCTCTTCTTTTGACCATTGCATCTATTATACGGGAATGGCTCAATTTTCCGTCGCTTGAAATCTCGTAAAGTAGTCTGGCAGGCAAGACTTTGCCGAATTCGTTTGCCAACCCTCATACAGTTTTGGACAAGTTAGAAACGCCACATCGGTATGTGAGCCAAACCAAGACGAGAATACACATAATCCGAAGATTAACGTGCGATCTGATTTCTTTATATAGGAAGCTTAGGCACTTACGGTTGCTCAAGTCATTTGTGCGCATCTCAAACCGCGTGAAAGCCCCGCAAGAAAAGCAAAAAGAAACCCTCCAAATCGCTAATACCAGTCGTTGTGCTATGGCAACTATGCGAAAACTCTCTCCGCATCCTTCCAGTTCGAATATGGTGCAGTGAAGGGTAAATTTGGAATGGACCCGTCCTGACGTGACCGAGCGTCTGATCTGGGGGATCACGCCGCACTGCGGAGGCTCACGTGCCACGAGCGCGAGCAAATGCTGCGTGAGCGTTCGCTGCGTGGGCAAAAGGCCGGTTTGTCCGCAAAGCAGTCACCCGCCAATTCTTGCTGAACGTCTGGTGTTGGCTCAAGCGAGCGTTCCCCAGCGTAAACCAGATACATCTTCGACGGTTCGTTACTGCCAAGCAAGTTTGATAACGTGATGGCAAGGCTGCCGCTGCTACTAACCAGCGAGGCAATTTTGCTGCCCGTTTAGAGAACCAGCGGAAATATTGGTGTCTTTTTCTGAAATTTCATAAAATTATCAAATTAATTAAAATGCTTACATGATTGCGGTGGTGGGCTGCCCTTCCGTCGTTTTCTGGCTGGTACATTGATTTATAAGTGGAATTGAAAACCTTTTGGGCTTGGATGCGGTCCGGCCAAGGCCACGTCTCCCGATAGACTGCGCTGCAGCCTTAACGTCGCCATTGCTCCACCAACGCTGTTTGGGAGGATATCCAGGGTCTAAAGCCACCTGGGATATAGCGCGCAGTGAGCTTTACTGCAGTCCGTTCAAGACAGCAGCGGTGCCGCTTGTTCTACGGCCTAAACCGTTCAGCTTTTTCCGCAGGGTATTGTCGTTTCGATAAGCTCGCCGCCTCGGCGGGTTCTTACTTTGCATGTGGGTATTTCAGCCACTGTCAGCAGGTTAGATACATCTGCACCTTCTGCCACGAGACGGGCAATTTGAAGGGCTTGCTGCGCGCTTTCCTGTGAGCTGACGTTACCAGACAAAACTAGCGTACCACCTAGATCATGAACGGTGACGGGCTCATTCGGCAGAATTGCGCGTATCTGTGCTTGGACGACCATTGGGTTCACCGGTTCGATCACCGTTTCAACGGCCACGGGCTGGGGCACGACAGCCGGCTCTGGCGGTGTTTCCCGGACCAAAACGTTCATCAAGTTCGAGATGCGTCCTTGAGCATAGTGCCCTGCAACTTCAAGCGCTCTACTGACGACTTCCGGGCTGGATACGGTCCCCGATAGAACCAAGCCATCGTTGGCGGAACGGACTTCAATCTCTTCATTCGGGAAGACTTCATCCAAACGTGTCGTCAGCTCCGTAATGTCAGGGGATACGCGGATATTAATCGTGGATATAATGCTGTTGTCGCTGCGGATAAGCATCAAAGTCGTTCGCCCTGGCTGTTTGCCGAGAACGTAAAGGGTTGTGCCTGAAATCGATGAAATGTCTGCGATATCCGGGTTCGCGATCAGTAATTCGGCGAAGGGTTCGCCGCTTTCAATGGCGACCGCGCTATCGCTTAAAACCTCTACAGTTTGCTCGGATGCGCCTTCTTCAACCTTTATTGTGATCCCGGCGAAAGCGGGAAGAGTGATCGACAATAGCATCGCGATTGCAGCGGGGGCTATCCAGCCCATCTTTTTCTCACACATCATACACCTCAAAAATCATGCTGTCTGGCGGCGGAAACAATTTCCAGAGGTCCAAGATAGCTGGCGATAAAGACGAAACCCGGGGCGAAAAAGAGATATTTCCGTGATGATTTGTTGTCTGGATGACACGCTCGGTTCGACTTTGCGCAGCTCGAAAGCCTCGCGCTAGTGTGCCGTCAGTGCCCATCGGTACAAGTTGAATGATGGGATAGGGTGTGTTTTTTTGCATGTCACCACTGCAGAAGAATGGATTATTGGACAGGCAATAATGAGCCTTATCGAGGACAGTATTGCAGGTATTTGAATTGTCGCACATCAACTGCGAGATTGGAATGGCCATAGCGTAAGAGCACAGTGTGAAGACTGTTATACCCGCGCCTCGCTTGGCGGGTATCACGATATGAGATGCAAAATGAAGGGTCAGCTACTACCGCCAGCGCCATGACCACGGTTCCCGTTTTGACCGCCGCCTGCTGTCGTATTGGCGTCTTGATCCGATTGTCCTTTCATTTCATCTTCGCCGGCTGTGCCGATACTCTTTTCCTGATTTGCGTCGTGGTTCGTGGTCTGAGCCGTATCCTCAGGACCTGCCCGGGGATTATTATGTGCCGCCAAAGTTGGTGTTGCTATCATTGCACCGACTATACAGTTTAATGCGATAGGCTTCATTTTCGTGTCCATTTGAAAAGTGTCTACTCGCTCGAGTGGCAATACATTCAGACTTTGGCATGTTGTAGACACGCTGGGTTTTTGACTGCGATTGGCGTGATTTCGTCCACCGGAGAGACCGATTTCATTTTTTCTATTAGGGGCGTCGGCGTTCAGCCCAACCGAAACAGCGATTGGAAAAAGAGAAAACATGGCCGGAGCCGGGCTGTGAGAACAGTTTCAAAAGGGTAAATGACAGACAGACAGTCCACCATCTAATCCACATAATAAATTAGTATAATTAGCTATTTTAAATTGAAATTATAAAATACCGCGTCCAGCACCACAGGCTGGTTAAACAAGTAACAGATTTTCCTCCATCGTTAATAGACGCAGCAGCCTTACTACTGTGGTATAAAGCTTGCTTGGCAATAGCGAGCCATTGAAGATCCAGTTTTGTCGCGTAGGAACGTCCGTTTTCACCAGAACCGGACGATCGCTGCAGTCACAACGCATGTCTCAGTTGCGGACGAAACCGTCATAGCCGAATGGCGCTCAACAGCAGGGCGTCACATAATGCAACGTTGTGCTAATGCAAGGAATGCGCGACGGTATATAAAAGTCATCAAGGGGGACAGATTAATGGGAATTCGAACAACTGAAGGTCAAGGAAGATTATACTCTTCAATCCTCGACACAATTGGGAATACGCCGACTGTGCGGGCTAACAACATCGCGCCGGATCATGTCGATGTCTATGTGAAAGTCGAAGCTTTCAACCCTGGCGGGTCGGTAAAGGACCGCTTGGCTGTGAACATTATTGAAGCTGCTGAGCGCGACGGAAGGCTAAAACCTGGGCAAACGGTCGTAGAGGCAACCTCCGGAAATACCGGCATTGGTCTGGCAATGGTGTGTGCGGCCAAAGGATATCCACTGGTCGTAACTATGGCGGACAGTTTTTCCGTCGAGCGGCGTCGATTGATGCGATTTTTAGGTGCAAAGGTCGTTCTTACACCACGCGCGCTCAAAGGCTTTGGAATGTACACAAAAGCCAAGGAACTGGCTGAAAAAAACGGTTGGTTCCTTGCAAGCCAGTTTGAGACGCCAGACAACGCGGACATACATGAGAACACCACTGCGAAAGAGATACTTGCAGACTTTGAGGGCGAACGGCTGGATTACTTGGTCACTGGCTACGGTACGGGCGGCACCGTTTCCGGGATCGGTCGTGTATTAAGAACAAGCAGGCCGGAAACTAAAATAATCCTCACGGAACCCGCCAATTCGGCAATTGTGGCATCAGGTTACGTCAACACTAGAAACGAGGAAAACCAACCAACGGAAAGCCATCCATCGTTCGAGCCTCATCCCATCCAAGGCTGGACGCCGGACTTCATCCCATACGTACTTCAAGAGGCATTGGACGGCTCCTACTACGATGAGCTGCTACCGGTGGCCGGATCTGACGGCATCTTATGGTCAAGGCGACTGGCAGCAGAGGAAGGTATTTTTACTGGTATTTCAGGAGGTTCAACTTTTGCGATAGCAATGCAAATTGCTGAAACCGCTCCAGAGGGATCGGCAATTCTCGTTATGTTGCCTGATACCGGAGAGCGGTATCTTTCCACACCCTTGTTTGAAGGTATCACGGAAGATATGACGGAAGAGGAAACAACGATTTCGCGGTCAACGCCGAGTGCTCAGATGAGTAGCGAATAGACTACCCTCAACCAGTCTTCCAAGTGGCAAGCACTTCGATCCAATTTGGTTTGGGTCGAATTTCTAAAACAACGCTTCGGCAGCCCCGACCCTCGACTGCTTTGGGCCAAAAAACAGACCTTCGCTAGATTTTGTTGGGTGTCTGCTGTGTCCCAGTAAGAAGTCATTGGGGAGTAACGATTTCGAATTTCCAGCCCGAATGACCACTTTCACCAGCACTGGATTCTCGTAGGAAATTGACAAGGCTCCTAATTGCCGACGAAGCTGCCGCTTCCTGCAGGGCGGCACCAAAAGAGAGAAAAATGACCCTGTTGCGGGACACAATTGCTGTTTGCTGCACGTCGGCGCAAACAGGCTGTTCGAAAAGCTGCTGCGTGGATATTGCGATCAGTCCGTGAATTCGGGCCTGACGTCACGCGTGCGATCTGTCGATACTGTGGCAAAGCCGCATCAACGCTCAGGGATGCCAAGGGCGGCCATCTGTACGCCAATTCGTTCGAGCACGCCGGGTGAGAATACCATCGCCTCCTTGAACCGCTTCACCGTCATATTGGGATTTGATTGCATCAGCGTTTGGACAGAGGCTTGGGCCTCTTTTTCACGTCCAGCGCCCAAGAGCGCGGCGCAAAGGTTACGGTGCACCCAATGCGCATTGGGACGTTCCTCCAACGCACGCAGGAAGAGGTTGGCGGCGCTATTGTCCTCGCCTGCAACTTGGTGAGCGCTCCCCATGCCCACCAGATTATTGAAATTCATCGGGTCGAGCGGGCTGAGACGCATCGCATGTTCGAAATGCTGCATGGCTTCCTCAGGTCTGTCGGCATAGGTCTCCAGCCAACCAAGGCGGCTCAGCGCCCAGGCTGAGTTGGGATCGAGTTGAATCGCGCGTTCAAGAAGCACTCTGGCGGCGCCGTAGTTGCGCGCGAAAGTATGTACGGTACCAAGCACTGAAAGAATCAAAGGATCGTCTGAGGACATCTGGGCGGCTCGTTCGGCGCGCGACAGCGCTTCAACCTTGGCGTTGGCGATATCTTCCGCCCAGTTATAAACCGAGTGCTGCGCCCAGCACCAGGCCGCGAGCGCGAGCGCCAGCGGATAATCGGGGTCAATCTCCAGCGCCTTGTCCAGAAGTTCCAACGCCTGCGCGGCGGCGTTTTGTTCCAGCATCCAGACACCGGGCATCGCGCGCATCGTGTAGTCGTAAGCGCCCAGATTCTGCGGCGGCTTGCGGCGCGTACGTTCGATTTCGGCGAACTGGATTGAGGGCTGGATTGCACCTGCAACCTGTTCTGTAATTTGGTCCTGCAGATTGAAGATGTCGTCAAGCGGACCGTCATATCTGTCCGCCCATAGATGCGCGCCGCCATCGGTCTCTATGAGCTGTACAGTGATCCGAACCCGGTTGCCTGCGCGCTGGACCGAGCCTTCGAGCAGGTATTTCACCCCCAATTCCCGCCCAATGTCCTGCACATTCAGGTGCCGGCCTTTGTAAGCGAAGGCAGAATTGCGAGCGATGACGAAAAAGGAGCGGATCCGGGAAAGCGTTGCAGTGATCGCTTCCACGACGCCGTCGGCGAAATAGTCTTGTTCGGCGTCACCAGACATGTTGTCGAAGGGCAAAACAGCGATGGAAGGCTTGTCCGGGCGCTGAAGGCGGGCTCGCTTGCCGGTGCGGACTTCGACGGGCCATCTGAACACATGCACTGGCTTGGGCAGGTTCTTCATTTCATATTCGCCATCGTCAGAGAATATGGTGTCGATCCGGCCGACCAGATGCTCATGCGTGCTGGCGCTCAGGCTTATGCCGCCCGGGGAGGCGACCTCCTGAAGCCGGGTGGCGAGATTTACGCCATCGCCAAAAATGTCCTGGCCCTCGATGATGATGTCGCCAAGGTTAATGCCCATGCGTAGTTGCAGAAGCGGCCGACCCTCCGGATCTTCCTCGCGTGCAGCCATCGCAGTCTGGATATCTACGGCGCAGGCGACCGCATCGACGACGCTGGCGAACTCTACCAGCGCACCGTCGCCCATCAGCTTGACCACACGACCCTTGAAAGCGTCGACGGCAGGGGCAAAGATATTCCTGCGGATCTGGTTTACGGCGGCCAGCGTGCCTGTCTCATCCGCATTCATCATCCGCGAAAAACCGACGATGTCCGCGGACATGATTGCTGCGAGGCGGCGCTGGACGGAAGGTTTAGCCATGATCTTTCCCTAGGGTCGTCGGCTCCAGACGTTACACACCTCACCCCAGACAAGGGTCAAATGCAAGGAACATTGATGTTGTGGTGCGGGCAGTGCACCGATTGTGGTTGCTGGCGACCAGATATATTCAATAAGCTACTCTGAATTCGATCCTAGAAGGATGAATTGAGTTGACCGATTTGCGGACGAAGTGGTCATCCCGTCCATCCACGTCAAAGTCTGCTTTTGCAAGCCGCCTGATACACGCGCTACGGCCTTCGCTTCCGCGGTTCGCCCAAATCTGAGAACGAGCCGCCACGGTGCTGCAAGATTTCCGCAGGCTGTGACCCAAAACCGAGAAATCGGTTGTACTCAAAAACGTCCATTCGCTGCGCGCATATCAAGTGTCTTGCTTGCGGACAGAGTGACCAGTACTGCGTAGGATTAGTGTTCAGCGCTGGCTCGGCAGCAGATTTGCACTGCTTTTTACCAGAACGTGGAAAAACCAATCGTGAAAGTATCGGATTCCAGACCGGAGTCGCGCTGGCGACGTGTGCCGATGTAGGCTGCCTTCAAGCTCAAACGTTTTGTAATTGGATAACCGGCGCTCAAGGCCCAAGCGACGAATTCCTTCTTGTCGTTCTTCTCGACACCGTCGATGGTTGACTGACCACCATTTCCGAAACCCAAACTTGCTGACACCCAAAAGCCTGGAGAAAAGTCGTAAATGGCATGGGTTTGCATGCTAAAAAACGGATCCTGTTCCAGTTTCTTTCCGTTAAAGAACGAGTTGTTGTCGGTATAAAAGTCCAAGGTTGTCGTACCTTCAAACGTCCAGTTCCCGCGTTTGTGAACAGCGCCGAGCTGTGGGCTGATAGTGAACCTGTTGTTGCCAATATTGAGAAGTTTGTCCTCGTTGTATTGGCCGGTTGGCAAATCCACATTTAGGGCGACGCCAACAATCGTTTCTATTTCAGTTGCCGCGCGGTATTTGGCATATTCCTCGCCTGATAACGGTGGTGCGCCGAGCACATTCACGCTGAATCTCAAGCGAGTATCTGCCAGCCCCTGACGTTTTACCGTGGTTTCCACGCCATCGAGCTTTCCGGACCATCGCGCATCTCTCCACCCCTGCACCACGTCTATTCGAGCGGTTTTTCCGTGAAGCCTGAAAGTTCGACTGTAAGCTAAAGCAACGGAATTCAAGCTGACTTCAGTATCTTCGATCAACAACGCGGGATCGAACGAGATATCACCCTCAGTGTATGCGTAAGCGCCGCCAAAAAAATTAGTATTGATCGGTAAATGCGACCATCTGCGTGGGTCTAGTTCCTGCGCCGCGAGTGGGGACAGCATCGCGAACAGAACCAAAATAGCCGCAATATAGTGTCTCATAGAAACATTAGCTCCAAAGGTGCTTGAAGCGTATGATACCAGACTTTCACCAAAAACTTTTCAATGCATGTGTAGTGGACGATTCCGACTTTTAGTGGCCAACTGAAAATTACCGTCAGGGCCGATATTAGGTGCTTAAGTGCCATCTACTGCGATCAAGCTGCCTTTATTCGCGTACCGCAGAGTTTTCGGGAAACATCGGACAGTGAAATAGTGTTATCCAGCCTATTTACCGCTTTGCTGAGCTCGCAGAGCTAAACTTCATTGCGAACTTCATAAGTAACAGTGAGTTGAAAGTTCCAAAAACTGTTAAACTATGCGCCCGGCGCTAAGCCGGACGCATGCTCGCATGAAAATATTAGGAATCTTCAATAATAAAGGTTGTCGGGCCATCGCGACCAACCAGCGTCGCTGTATCTCCGTCAATAGAGATGTCCTGACACTCTGTTCCGGTCATTTGAGCCGGAGCGGTAATAGTCCGGCAGAACCGGCCTTGTCTGATCTGCCATGCACCGTCGATTTTAACATTACCACTTGGTCCGGCACTTCCGACCATGCGGTTACCTTCCTGTAGCTGCAGCACAATGCCTGTGCTGGTGAGTTTTTTCCCAACAAGTTGCTGGGATATCGGATCCAACGGCATTGGAGAAGGATCTGAATAGCGGTCTCCGCAAGCAGCCATTACGGAGCAGCAAGCGATTAAGGCATGATATTCTTTTCATGTATTCCCAGGCTTCTTTTGATCGCACGGGTTTCTCCCCGATTACTTAGCCCTTGAGACTTCAGGGGCTTTTGTGAGTTGTCAAATTACGGCAGAACTCACCGCACTGCGTTAATGTATACGAACCCGGGGATGTTCGCTCTGGGCTCAATGCGGTCATCCGACTAATTTTCTAAGATGGCAGCTTTGTTGCGTTAAGAAGCCGTTCACGACCGGAAATTTGATGTTTTGATTTTGAATGACTGCTTAGCCCAAGTGCGGGCGCTGACGGAAAATCGGTCAACCTATGCTCTGCGAAGAGTGTATGTGCAAAAACCCCTGTGCTTTCGCCGGATGATGGTCTGGTTTCCGTATTCGATGCGGAGGTTGTTCATGACGCAGGTTATTGCAGGTCTGGACCGTCAGCAGACGATGGTACTGGCTGAACATCTGGAGGATTATGTCGACGAGAGCCGCCCTGTCCGTGCCATCGATGCGTTTGTCGATGTTCGTGATCCCGCAGGGCCTGGCTTCACTACAGCAGCCTGCTGTCACGGGTCGCCCTGGTTCTCCTCCGGGGGGGATGCTGCGGCTTTATATCTGCGGATATCTCAACCAGGTCCAGTCGTCGCGGCGGTTGGCGCGCGACTGCGGCCGCAATCTGGAATTCATCCGGTTGACGGGACGGTTGAAGCCTGACTTCAAGACAATCTCGGAGTTCAGGAAGGACAACGGGCCTGCGATCCGCAAAGTTTGCCAACAATTTGTGGCCCTGTGCCGCAACATGGACCTGCTCGATGCGGATTTGGTTGCGATTGATGGCAGCCGGTTCAAAGCTTTGAATGGCCAAGGCCAAGCATGATACGCGCGGCAAGTTGCGTCAGAAACTGGCTGAGATCGACAAGGCAATCGCGCGCTATCTGGGTGAGTTGGATCGCGCTGACGAAGTGTTTGAGCAGACCGGCGCGGTACTGCCAGAGGCCCGCATGGAACGCAGCCTGAGGACGCTGGACCATTTACAAAAGGAGGCGGTGCGTTACCGGTCCGTCGAACACCGCATGGATGAGACCGGCAAGACGCAAGTCTCTTTGACGGATCCTGATGCCCGCGCGATGGCGACCACAGCGGGATGCCGCGCGCGGACACCCCTTGAGCGTTGCGCATGAAGTCACAATGCTTGGGTGTGACCGGGATGCATTGTCGATGATGGCGGCAGCGGCAACGAGGTCATGGCGACAGACGAGCTCACAGCAATCGCGGACAAAGGCTATTACAGAGACGAGGAGATCGTCGCAAGCGAAGAGGCCGGCATCTCCGTTGTCATCCCGAAGCCTCTGACATCAAACGCGGCGGCGCGCGGTCAGTTTGAGAAGGCTGACTTCACCTGTGACAACGACCTCGATGTCTATGTCTGCCCCGCAGGCGGGAACCTGACCTACAGGTTCACCGGCCCACAAGACGGCAAAGCCATCAGAACGTATTGGTCGGGTGCCTGCGCCGATTGCATCATCAAGAACAAATGCACGACCGGCAAGGAACGGCGCGTTCGTCGATGGGAGAAAGAGGATAGTCCAGACCGGGTCCAGGACCGGTTGGATGCAGACCCGACCCGATTGGCGGTTCGCAGTATGACCGTTGCGCATCCATACGGTACCATCAAGACATGGAGGGGGGCCACGCACTTCAAAATGAGACGGCTAAAAAATGTTGCCCCCGAGAGGGCGCTGCATGTGCTGGCTTACAATATGACCGGTGTGATGAAGATCATCGGCATTCCGGCGATGATCGACGCAATGAAGGCGCAAGAAGCCTCGCTTTCCCCGAAATCCGTGCCACATTGTTCAATCCGTCCCAGAGGGATACCGCCAGCCCCAAAAGCCATCGTGCCCGCCGAAAGAACGACCCCACGCCAAAACGCATACAAACGCCGAAACCTCACATCAACCACGCCACGAACAGAGGTTCCACACTGCCTCCGGACGGAGCGGCCATTAATTCGGAGCAATCCAATGTCCGCTTTCAGAGTGCGTGCTCGATTGATTCATTTCTACTTTGTCCCTACGCTTTGTTCCACACGCTGTGACGAGGTTTGAAAGATGAGTGAAATCCGTGTGCGGATGGCCCGTGATGACGCAGATGTCGAAACGGCGCGTGAGCTCTGTCAAGAATGGTTTGACTGGCACTGGCAAAACTACCCCTCTGATTGGCCCACAGAGGCCGATCCGGATTGGCTTACCGATGTCGAACATCCGATGGCACCCGCGAAGTTCGAGGCGATTATCGCCGAGTTGCCCGAACGGCACAAGCGACCCAGTGGCGGCATCCTTATTGCCTTTCTTCACGGCAAGCCTGTCGGATGCGTGATGTATTCCAAGGCAAGTCCGGGTGTCGCTGAATTCCATCGGATGTTTGTGAACAGCTTGGGTCGAGGCAATGGCATAGGTCAAAAGTTGCTGGAGAGCATGTTCGATCAAATGGTTGTCGATGGATACAGACAAGTGTTTTTTTCGTCGGCGACGTTCCTGACGCATGCACGTGCAATGTACAAGAATGCCGGTTTTGTTGACATGGCGCACCCACACGGCTTTCCGGATGCTTGGCGGGACAAAGTCTACTTCATGGAGCGGTCGCTCGTTTAGCCGATCTATGTGCTCGTTTGGTACGCTTGTTAATAATAAAAGCAGCCATTGGAAAAGCCGCAAGAACCGGTACTAAGGGGGTCATAACGGTCATGCGACTGATTCACTCCGATGACAGGTTGGTCGCGTTGAGCAGCCATTCAAAACTGGAAATTCGATGATTTGGTCCTCAACGGCCGCTTTCATCAGCAGCAGACGTTCGTCAAAATTCCGTGAAGGACCGAATTGCGGGCTCTGCAGAGCTTCGCTGGGATCTGTTCAACAGATGTTTTCGGACCAAAGCGGTCACAGGACCTTGTATCCTCATTCTGCAGCGTGGCCTTAAAGAAAAGACATTCGATGCATCCGCGAAATCATAGGACAGGCGAGCTTTGGCAGTGCGAACAAAGCTGACTTCTACTCGCTAAAAACGTTTTCGAATAAAGTCTGCAGTCATGTGCTGAGTGCATGCCGACTATGGTTTGCGTTTTGTGCGCAGAGCCCACAGGTGATGAGGGCGACAATGATGTCGCGCAACGTGAAAGAAGACCCCATGAATTCGCAAGTATCCTTCCAAACGCCGAAACAGGCCGAGATCGACATGTTTATTGCTCAAGCACATCAGATGCGTAGTGAATACATCGCCCGGCTGTTCAAATCCGGATTTAACCGTCTGAGTTATTTGTTTGCCAAGAAACGCAGCCTTGGCCAGGCATCAGCATAATCTGCGCGTCCGGACTGACAGCTCCTGCCTGATGAATGATGGGACGCGAGGGCACACGAACCCAAACGGACGCGACTGATGAAATTCCGGCGACGGAAAGAAAAACGAAAACCATGACACTTGAATACATCATTCCGGCATACCCCTTCAGCGGCTTCATCGCATCGGTGAGCAACTTGAAAGAGAGAGCGATTATGCGATCAAAGCAGACAGTCGCCCCAAAGTGGCACCAGACCGTCGTCGGAGTGGGCGCAATGGTCTTGGCAGGATAACGCTACTTGAGCCGGGTAGGGCGGTTCAATAACTCACGTGGGCGACCAAGCCCGCCTCTTTCAAGTTCTTCAAAACCAGTCCTAAGATCATCCGCCTGGCAATAATGCTGTATGTCCAACTTGTTGGTTCGGATGACACCCTTCTTGCGGAGCAACAGATAAGCAGCTTTGACCCTGTGAAGTTTGATTGTCTTGCCGTCCGGTGCGCGCATCGACAGGCTGGGTCAGAATCCTGGCGGCATCAATACCCTATGGGGGTTTCAGCTTCAGAAGCGATTGAACCCGCGTCCACGTCAGAAGACCCGTCTCAGACCACTGACATGCAGATATACTTCATTTCCATATAGTCAGCCATTCCGTGCCGACTGCCCTCGCGACCAAGACCGGACTGCTTGACACCACCAAACGGTGCGACCTCTGTCGAAATCAGCCCGGTATTTACACCGACCATGCCGTATTCTAACGCTTCAGCAACACGATACACGCGACCGAGATCACGACCATAAAAATAAGCAGCAAGCCCAAAGATGGTGTCATTGGCCATCTCTATGACTTCTTCATCGGTTTCGAAACGAAACAGTGGGGCAAGCGGGCCAAAGGTTTCTTCCTGAGCGAAGGCCATTTCGCGCGTGGCGCCGGTTATGATCGTCGGCTCGAAAAAGGTTCCGCCTAATGCGTGTGGGTTGCCGCCCGAGAGTACTTTTGCTCCTTTGGAAATAGCATCAGCAATGTGTTCTTCGACCTTTTCCACCGCTGCAGTGTTGATTAACGGCCCGAGGTTCGGGCTGCCCGTAAGGCCATCACCAACGGTCATTTTTTGAACTGCTGCAGCGAGTTTTTTTGCGAACGCGTCATAAACACCGGACTGAACATAAAGCCGGTTGGCGCAGACGCATGTTTGTCCGTTATTTCGGTATTTGGAGATAAGCGCGCCTTCGACTGCGGCATCAAGGTCGGCATCATCGAAGACGATGAACGGCGCATTTCCCCCCAATTCCATTGAACATTTCATCACTTGGTCGGCGGCTTGTTTTAGCAGGATGCGACCGACCTCGGTTGAGCCGGTAAAGGTCAGTTTACGCACTTTGGGGTTTTCGCAGAACTCTTTCCCTATATCCGAGGAACGTGAAGATGGGATGATCGAAAGCACTCCTTCCGGCAAGCCGGCGCGTTCAGCAAGAACACCGAGCGCCAAGGCTGAAAGTGGTGTTTCAGCTGCTGGTCGCGCGACAAAGGCGCAGCCCGCTGCAAGCGCGGGGCCAGCTTTGCGTGTGATCATGGCGTTGGGGAAATTCCAAGGAGTGATGGATGCAGCGACACCTATAGGTTGGCTGATGACCGTGATGCGTTTGTCGCGCTGATGACCCGGAATCGTTTCACCATAGCTACGCTTTGCCTCTTCGGCGAACCACTCGATGAAGCTGGCACCGTACAGGATTTCGCCTTTTGCTTCGGCGTGTGGCTTTCCCTGTTCTGCGGTCAGGATTGTTGCCAGATCATCTGCGTTCGCGACCATCAGATCGTAAAGACGGCGGAGGACTGCGCCGCGTTCCTTGCCCGTCCAAGAGGCCCAGTCTTTTTGTGCACGGTAAGCGGCATCGATCGCTTGTGTGGCTTCGGCGCGGCTGAGGTCAGCGACCTGCGTGATCACGTCACCACGCGCGGGGTTTGTTACTGCGAAAGTTGCGCCATCGGCCGCATCGACCCACCGCCCCGCGAGAAAGGCCTTTGTCGCCAGAAGGGAGGGGTCTTTCAGCAAGCTGGACAAGTCGGTTCGTGTATCAAGCATAGTAAGTATCCTTGGTTAAACATGTGTGTTGATATTGGGAATTCAGAGCAAAAGCGGCATCATTAAAGTTGCAAGGCTCAGCACCAGAAAGAAGCCCGCCATGTCGGTGATCGTTGTCAGAAGTGGCCCGCTTGCCGCTGCTGGGTCCTGTTTGAGATGTTTTAATAGCAGCGGCACAACGCCGCCAATGGAGACTGCGATAACGGTATTTATTGCAAGTGCGAGGCCAATTACCAAACCGAGATAGGGATTGCCTTTCCAGACAAAGCACACCATCCCGATAAGGATACCAAGTGCTATACCGTTGATAACGCCAACGGAAACTTCCTTGAGCCACACGCGAAACGCATCCTTGGGCTTAACGATACCCAGCGAAAGTTCTCGCATGGTCACGCCCACGGCCTGGTTGCCCGAGCAGCCCGACATATCAGATACCATCGGCAGGAACACAGCAATGGCAATCACCGCGGCCAGTGTTTCTTCGTAGGCAGAAATTACACTGGCTGCCAGAATGTTGAGGACGATATTGGCGGACAGCCAGGCTAGACGCCGACGCGATCTTATCCATGTCGGCATAGCACGAACTTCGTCTCCGACCACACCCTGCCGTTTGAGGCTTTCGGATTCCGCACGCTCCAGCGCGGCTGTATCCACCGCGCTGCGCGAGACAACGCCAACAAGCGCGCCATCTGCTTCAACGACGGGGAGACCAAGAAAGTTGTGTTCGTCAAACAGATCCTGAAGCTCGTCCAAGGATGTTTTTGCGCCAACTGTAAGCGGGGCAACCATAATGGACGTCAGTTTTTCGCTGCGTTTCGCCGTCAGCAACCCACGCAGCGAAACAACCCCGACTGGGCGCTTATTGGCATCTATAACATAGGGATGCTGTCCACGATACCGCTCGAAATCTTGGTCGTCGCTGACCATACCGCGCAAAACGGACCCCACGGTCGCAGTGTCGGGAAAAGAAAACGCCTGTGCTACCATAAGGCCACCGGCGGTTTCGTCGTCGTATTCCGCAAGCCGCCGGACATCGTCGGCGTCTTCGGGATCGAATTTGGCTAGAATGGCGTCGGCGTCCACAGTTTCGAGCCCACCAATCAAGTCAGCCTGAAGGTCTGACGAAAGCTCGTCGAGAACTTCGGCTGCGCGCCCGGCATCCATGCGCTCCACTAGGTCGGTTGCAGCCTCATAAGGAGCCTCTTCAACCAGTTCCGCTGCAACTTTGATCGGGAGAATGGAAAGCAACTGGTCACGATCGGTTGCATCCAGTGCGAGCAATTGACGAAGTGCCGCGCTACGTGGCAGGGGATCCAGAAGCTCGATCAGTTTGTCTTGATCGCGCATGTCGAGTGCGGTTTTCACCTGCTCGCGCATCGTCTTTGCTTCGCCGCTCTCTTCCGCCAGTCCTTGAGTGTCCTCAAGAGGGTCTTTAATGTCGGTCATGATGCTTATCCATTTCTTGGGTGATGCACTTCATCATTTTTCATGCTCGACTGCAGTGCCGAGCAATGGGTTAGCTGCTAGTTCGGTACGGATGTCATTGTCCAACGGCGTGTCAAAAGTGTTCAAAATGAAACCCAGAGTGCTGTAGAACCCGACTGTTGCCATCAGGTCCAGAATGCCTTCTTTGCCGATCTGTCTCGCCAACGCTTCGCATGTCGTCGAAGTAAGTGAAGAGCCTTCAAAAAGTTCGTCAACGGCTGTTGCTAATACTCGATCCTCGGGACCAATGTTTTCCAGTGCCCCTTTGAGAGCAGCAATTCGGTGGTCGGACAGACCGCGTTCTCTAGCGCGTTTGATGTGTTGGAGCCACTCATAGCTACTTCCCAACTGGAAACCTGTGCGCAGGATCACCACCTCGGATCTTTCAAGTCCCAGTGCTGTCTGGTTCACAACATGTTCGCGGATTTCTTCCCAAGCCCTAAGCAGATCAGGATGATTGGCCATTGTGCGATAAACATTCAGGCTTCCGGCGAAACCACTTTTCAGGTCGGAAATCTCAGACGGCCAATTGGCATCGCTCAAGGGTAGAAGCCTGTATTGAGACGTTTTTTCTGATTTGACATGATCACGCGACATAGAAAGGCTCGTAACTCGAATGGCGAAAAGGTCCGTGCGGCAACACGGATAGTAAGGCAACGCAGTTTATGTTGCTTGCGCCATGCCATTGTGATTGGTGAACAAAAGCGGCGGCGCTCTTAATACATGAAAACACCAAGCGCGGGTTCTCCATTCTTGCAGAGTGGCTCAGGATTGAGTGAGGTGTTCGGCTCACGGTATAGACGGCACGCGCGGATGACGTACCAAAGGCATTTGTAAGCAGCGCGAAACGTGACATCGAGATCATTCCGTTAAAAGGTGCGGCCCTGAGTGTGGAGTTGCGATTGAACAGGCTGTATCTGGTCTTTCTACGTGTTCCTGGCTTCAGAGAACGGCTGCGATTGCCATCTCCAGCTTGTCAGTCAACTCGTCAATTTGAGCGTCTTCGATGATGAACGGCGGGGCCAACAGAATGTGGTCGCCGGTGCGCCCGTCGATGGTGCCGGACATCGGGTAACAGATTAGACCTGCCTCAAAGGCGGCCTTTTTGATTTTTCCGGCAACGCCTCGCGCCGGATCAAAGGGCGCTTTGGTTTCGCGGTCGGACACGAGTTCCATACCCCGGAAGAGACCTCTTCCACGAATATCGCCCACATTCGGGTGTTGGCCAAACCGTTCGGTCAGTTTTGCTTGTAGCACCTCGCCTTGGGTCTGAACGCGTGGGATCAAGTTACGTTCTAGCATTGCTGTGACCACGGCTAACCCGCCTGCGGCTGCAGTCGGATGGCCTACGTATGTGTGTCCGTGTTGGAAAAAGCCGGAACCATTCGCGATAGTGTCATAGATTTCAGCAGTGCAAAGCATCGCACCTATTGGCTGGTATCCCGCGCCGAGGCCCTTGGCGATACATGCTATATCAGGTGATACCCCGTCCTGTTCGCAAGCAAACAGCGATCCGGTGCGACCCATACCGCACATGACTTCATCTAAAATCAACAGAACGCCATATTTGTCGCAAATCTCACGAATACGTTTGAAATAACCTGGCGCAGGCGCAAGCGCGCCCGAAGTGGCGCCTACAACCGGTTCGGCCATGAAAGCCATCACGGTCTCGGGGCCGCACCTCAAGATTTCATCCTCCAGAGCTTGCGCGGCGCGCAGACCATAGTCTTCAAGGCTTTCTCCGTCTTGGCGAAGACGGTATTCGTAGCAAGGATCGATGTGGCTTACGTCAAGGAGCAGGGGGCCAAATTGCGACCGGCGCCATTCGTTTCCACCAGCACTCAATGCGCCAATTGTATTGCCGTGATAGCTTTGTTTGCGTGCAATCAACTTGCCGCGTTTCAGCTCGCCCTTTTCAACGAAGTACTGGCGCGCCAGCTTGATGGCAGCCTCTGCAGCTTCGGACCCGCCGGATACCAGATATACCCGATCAAGGCCTTCGGGCGCATGTTCGATTAGCAGATCGGCCAGCGCTTCGGCTGGCTCGGAAGTGAAGAACCCGGTATGTGCAAAGGCCAACTTATCCAGTTGCGCCTTGATCGCGTCGACGACAACGGTATCACCGTGGCCCAGGCACGACACAGCCGCGCCGCCGGACCCGTCTAGATATTTCTTGCCCGTGCTATCGATAAGATAGCAGCCTTCGCCTGCAACAGCCACAGGGGCGTTCAGTTTGGAATGACGTGGAAAGATGTGTGACATGTCGAGATCTCCAGGCTGCTGCGTTTGTGCTTGGGTGACAGACGCTGACCTGCTGCGCCGGTCTCACATGCGCCCAACCAACAGCGCATGGCATTAGTCCATGTCGCGCCACCCTGCATTGAGGGTGGCGCTGGTTTTCTGAGGCTGCGGTTTATTCCGCAGCAATCTGCTGCTCTGCGGCAACAGCATCGGCAAGTGCTGCTTCGAAGATGGCGAGGCCTTCTTCGATGATCGCGTCCGACGCTGTCAGCGGCACCATGATCCGCACCGCATTGCCATGCATTCCACAAGCCAAAAGGATCAGGCCGCGCTTTAGAGCATGGGCAATAATCGACTTGGTGAAAGCGGCATCCGGCGCGGCGGTTTCAAAATCACTGACGAACTCGACTGCCAGCATAGCACCAATGCCGCGGATGTCCCACATCCGGTAGGGTGCTACCCGCGCACCCATGTCGGCAAACCTGACACGCATGTGGTCACCTAAGGCGGTCGAGCGGGCCAGAAGTCCTTCGCTTTCGATGGCTTCGATGGCTGCAAGAGCCGCCGCACAAGCTACTGGGTTGCCGCCATACGTGCCACCAAGGCCACCGGGTGCCAAGGCATCCATTACGTCGGCACGACCAATCACACCAGCAATCGGATAGCCACCCGCCATGGATTTCGCGACCGTGATCAAATCTGGTGTGACGCCGGAATGTTCAATCGCGAACCACGCGCCAGTACGGCCGAACCCAGCCTGGATTTCGTCAGAAATCAGCAAGATGCCGTGCTTGTCGCAAATTGCGCGCAGGGCTTGCCACATCTCAGCCGGAACTGGGAGATACCCACCTTCGCCAAGAACGGGTTCAAGGATGATGGCTGCAACCCGCTCAGGATCGGCATCGGACAGGAACAGAGTTTCGAGTGCCTTCAGAGCATCCTGTACGGTCACGCCATTACGGGCATCGGGGAAGGGTGCGCGGAAGATATCAGACGGGAAAGGGCCTACGTCCTTTTTGTAAGGCGAAACTTTGCCCGTCATTCCCAAGGTCAACAGGGTGCGACCATGGTAACCTCCGGTGAACGCGATAACGCCAGGGCGGCCCGTGTGAGCACGCGCAATTTTGACGGCGTTCTCTACGGCTTCGGCACCTGTTGTAACCAGCAGAGTTTTCTTTGCAAAATCGCCGGGTGAAAGAGCGTTAAGCTTTTCAGCCAGCGCTACATAAGGTTCGTAAGGCACGACCTGAAATGAAGTGTGGGTGTAAAGGTCTTCTTGGGCCTTTGCAGCCGCCACGACCTTTGCGTGCCGGTGTCCCGTATTCAAGACAGCGATGCCACCTGCGAAATCGATGAAACGATTGCCTTCGACATCCCAAAGCTCTGCGTTGTCAGCGCTGGCTGCAAAAACCGGTGCGGCGGACGCGACGCCGCGGGGAACGGCAGCGTTACGGCGCGCCAAAAGCTCGGCATTGGATTTTCGTTTGGTTTCCACGTCTGCAACGCGTGGTGGCGCTTTTTTTACAGCAGCTGGTTGCTTTGAAAGCATCTTACTTTTGCGCGTATTCGACTGTGATTTAGTTGATTTTGCGCGGGGCTTGTTGGGTTTGTTCGCGGTCATTTTGCGCTCTGTCCTGAAAAAAGGGTTGATGATTATTTTAATATCCTGCTTATTAATATTGGTCAATAAATTCGTAATGGCCTATATCAAGGGAGGTAAGCATTAAAATATGGATTGACTGGTTGCGCTTCAAGTGCTTGAAATACTAATCAGTTGATTAGAAAGTGGTGTAATATTGGATATGGATGTCGGCAGCAGGCTCAAGGCTGCTCGAAAATCAAAAGGCCTGTCACAGCGCGATCTTGCGGAGCGGGCAGGGATGACCAGCGGCGCAATTTCACTGATTGAGCAAAACAAAAGCAGCCCGTCTGTTGCATCGCTCAAGAGGCTTCTCGATGCGGTGTCGATGACAATGTCCGAGTTTTTTTCGGATATCGAGGAGGAGACAGCGCCAAAGTACTTCTTTAGCGCAAGTGAATTTACGGAGCTTTCGCCGCAGGATGCCGGCCTTGGCGAAGCTGCTGCGCGTGTCTCGCTGCGACAGTTGGGCAATGCATCGCAGCATGCTCTGCAGTTGCTACACGAGACGTATCCGCCGGGTGCGGACACTGGACCAGACATGCTGGCCCATGAAAGCGAAGAGGCTGGGGTCGTGGTGTCCGGCGTAATTGAGATAACCGTTGCCAATCAGGTGCGTGTGCTGAATCCGGGTGATGGATATTTGTTTGATAGCCGGTTGCCACACCGGTTTCGAAATATCGGCGACATACCTTGTATAGTTGTAAGTGCTTGTACGCCGCCGTCATTTTGAATTCTGTATGGCAGGTTTACTGTGTCCGGGGGCGGATGGTTGTGTTGCTAAATGCCGCTTGGGTGTTATCGTCGAAGGATAATCGAGTCGGCAAACCGACTTAAACTATGAACCAAACTGGGAGTTAAGATATGATAAGTTTTAAAATGACGTCTCTGGCAGTTGCGGCAGCACTTTGTGCTCAAGTCGCCACAGCGCAGGAACGTTTCATCACCATCGGCACCGGCGGTCAGACAGGCGTTTACTTTGTCGTCGGTCAATCGATATGTCGCCTCGTGAACCGTGGCACAGCCGACCACAACCTCAAGTGCACGGCGCCATCTACAGGCGGTTCCATCGCTAACATTAACGCGATCAAAGCGGGCGACATGGACATGGGCGTGGCCCAGTCCGACTGGCAGTTCCATGCTTTTAACGGCTCGTCACAGTTCGAAGGTGCCGGCTATGACAACCTGCGTGCGGTGTTTTCCGTGCATGGCGAACCCTTCACCGTGGTCGCGCGCGCTGATAGCGGCGTCGCGAGCTTTGACGACTTGTTCGGCAAGCGCGTGAACGTCGGCAATCCAGGTTCCGGCCAGCGTGCAACAATGGACGTTGTCTTGAATGCGATGGGCAAGTCAGACGCAGATTTCGCGCTGGCGTCAGAGCTGAAGCCTGCTGAGCAGTCTGCAGCACTTGGCGACAACAAAGTGGATGCGATCATTTATACTGTTGGTCATCCAAATGGCTCCATTCAGGAAGCGACTTCAACAGTAGATGCCAAGCTGGTAGATGTGACTGGCGAAGCAATCGACAAACTGATTGCAGAGCGGCCCTATTATGCCAAAGCAGTTATTCCCGGTGGCCTCTACAAAGGCAACGACCAGGACACAACGACGTTTGGCGTGAAAGCGACCTTCGTAACTTCTGCCGATGTGGCTGATGATGTGGTCTACACTGTTGTTAAAGCGGTGTTCGACAATTTTGATCGTTTTAAGGGTTTGCACCCTGCGTTCGCGAACCTCAGCGAAGAAGAAATGATCTCGGATGGCCTCAGTGCGCCGTTGCACCCGGGTGCTGAGCAGTATTACCGCGAGCGCGGTTGGATTCAATAATCCAGCTGGCTTGAAAAAAACGGATGGCCCTGCATGGTTTGGGCCATCCCCAAGCGCCGACTAACGAAAAAGCAAAAACTGTTCGGCGCGGTCAGGTGCAACACGGGGGACACGTCCATGAGTAACGACAAGCAATTCGAGGCAGCTGCCGTCGAGAATGCCGCAGCCGGCAAAGGTGGATTAAGTCAGGAAGAACTCGACGAACTTGTCGCCTCTTCCGACACAGGCGGGCGATCTCCCGCCGGAGGTGTCGGCAAATTCATGATCGCCGTCGCGCTGATCTGGTCGCTGTTTCAGCTTTGGATTGCGTCTCCTTTTCCTTTCATGTTCGGTTTTGGTGTCTTTAACGACACCGAAGCGAGGTCATTTCACTTAGCGTTTGCGCTTCTGTTAGCCTTTACAGCCTACCCAGCCGCGCGCACCCCTGTGCAGCTTGGCTTGGGGATTGGCGTGCCAGTGATCCTGACACTCCTATTCATGTACGGTGCCAAAGAAGGTGTCCCGATCTGGTGGATCCCAATCCCGGGTATTGCGCTGATTGCAGCCATTTTGCTGGGTTCCCCCAAGGATCACATTCCGCTTTGGGAGTGGGGTTTGGCGGTATTCGGGGCCATGGCCGCCCTATATCTGTACGTTTTTTATGATGGGATTGCCGGGCGCGTTGGTGCGCCGATCCTCCAAGATTACGTGGTCGCCGTCATTGGTCTTCTCTTGCTACTAGAAGCCACACGCCGCGCGCTTGGTCCTGCGCTGATGATCGTGGCCACAGTCTTTCTGGTCTACACGTTTTTGGGCGCTCTTATGCCGGGCATTATTGCGCACAAGGGCAACAACTTGTCTGAGGTCGTCAATCACCAGTGGATCACCACCGAAGGTGTTTTCGGCATCGCGTTGGGCGTGTCTACATCCTTCGTTTTCCTTTTTGTTCTGTTTGGCTCACTTCTCGATAAGGCTGGTGCGGGCAACTACTTCATTCAGGTGGCTTTCTCGCTCATGGGGCACATGCGCGGCGGGCCTGCTAAGGCAGCCGTCGTGTCATCGGCGATGACGGGCCTGATCTCGGGCTCATCCATCGCGAACGTCGTCACCACTGGTACCTTCACTATTCCACTGATGAAACGCGTTGGCTTTTCGTCTGAAAAGGCAGGCGCGGTCGAGGTGGCCAGTTCTGTTAATGGCCAGATCATGCCGCCCGTTATGGGGGCTGCCGCCTTCCTTATGGTCGAGTATGTGGGCATCCCTTATTTCGAAGTCGTCAAGGCGGCATTTGTACCCGCGGTCATTTCATATATCGCGCTGGTGTATATTGTGCACCTTGAGGCTATGAAAGCCGGCATGGAAGGTCTGCCGCGCGCCGTTGCGCCCAAGCCTTTGGTCGCGTGGTTGATCAGCACGTCTTTCACAATTGCGGCGATCTGCGCGCTTAGCTTTGCGGTCTACTTCCTGATGGGGTGGATGCGACCGGCCTTTGGGGCCTCAGCCAGCTATGTAGTTTTTGCCTTCCTCACTGCTGTGTATATCGCCCTTCTTTGGGTGGCATCACGTGAAGCGCCCCTTAAAATGGAAGACCCCAACGCTCCGGTGACTTCGTTACCGCTGCCGGGTCCGACAATCCGGTCCGGCCTGCATTTCCTTCTGCCGGTTGTAGTGCTGATCTGGGCTTTGATGATCGACCGTTTATCACCTGGGCTGTCCGCCTTTTGGGCGGCGTCTTTCATGATCTTTATCCTCGTCACACAACGCCCTTTGATGGCGATGTTGCGGGGCGAAGGAAAGATAGCGGCGGCAATTTCCGAAGGGTTCAATGACCTGATTGAAGGCTTGGTGTCTGGTGCACGCAACATGATCGGTATTGGTATTGCGACGGCGACAGCTGGTGTCATCGTGGGGGCAGTCAGCCAGACTGGGGTTGGATCAGCTTTGGCTGATGTGGTCGAAGTGCTTTCGGGCGGTAACATCATGGCGATACTTGTCCTGACGGCGGTCCTGTCGTTGATCCTTGGTATGGGTCTGCCGACTACAGCGAACTACATTGTTGTCTCCGCACTATTGGCCCCGGTGATCGTAACACTCGGTCAGCAGAACGAACTCATAGTGCCGCTGATCGCGGTGCACTTGTTCGTGTTCTACTTTGGCATCATGGCTGACGTGACACCGCCTGTGGGTCTCGCGAGTTTCGCGGCCGCTGCCGTATCGGGTGGTGATCCGATCCGCACGGGCGTTGTGGCGTTTTTCTATTCGCTGCGTACGGCCGCGCTGCCGTTCCTGTTCATCTTCAATACCGATTTGCTGCTTATCAACGTCGGATGGGGGCAGGGTATATTGGTTTTTGTTGTTGCGACGGTTGCCATGCTGCTTTTTGCAGCGGCGACGCAAGGTTGGTTCCTGACGCGGAACAAGTTCTATGAAACGATAGCACTTTTGCTGATTGCGTTCACCTTGTTCCGCCCCGGATTCTGGATGGATATGGTCGCACCGCCCTTTGAAGACTTGGCACCTGCGCAAATCGAACAGGCTGTCATGGAGGCGGACGTTGGCCAGAACCTGAGACTTCAGGTCAGTGGATTGAACGCTGTGGGTGACCCTGTGACGTTTACTGCATTGCTGCCGGTGGGCGAGGGCGAGACAGGAGCGGACAGGCTGCTTGCGTCGGGTCTGGAATACATCGTGAATGGCGAAGAGGTTGTGATCGACAACGTGGCCTTTGGCAGTCCGGCGGCGGAGGCTGGTTTTGATTGGGATCAGAAGGTCGAAGTGGTTCGCAAACCGATATCGCAGCCATCGAAGTACTTTATGTTTATTCCGGCTCTGGTCCTGCTCGGGTTTGTCGTCATGCTTCAACGGGGCAGGGCAGCACGTCGTCAGCCCGCTTCGGCGTAAGGGAGAAATACAATGTTCGATAAAGTCCTGCTTCCAATTGATTTGAACCACGCTGAAAGCTGGGAAACCGCGCTGCCGATGGCAAAGCGCTGCGCCGGACCCAATGGCGAGATCCACTTGCTTGGCATTGTCCATGATCTGGGCGCTGCCATGGTGTCTTCTTATTTGCCTGATGATTTCGAAAAGTCTGCAATGGAAAAGCTTAAGGCAAGTCTTGCTGAATTTGCGTCTTCCAACGCGCCCGATGCCAAGGTGCACGTCGCGCACGGTCATGTGGCCGAGACGATATTGCGTATTGCAGACGATCTGGACGCAAACCTGGTTGTGATGACATCCCATCCGCCGAACGACTTCAAGACGCTGCTGATCGGTTCGAATGCCGACAAGGTGGTTCGGCACGCGACTGTCCCGGTTCTCGTGGTGCGATAATTTTACCCTGAAAACTTAGTCCGTCGGAAACGGTTCCGACTTTGGAGACAAACACAAATGACACCCTTTGCGATTGCTGGCATCCAGATGCACGTCGCGGCCCTCAACTCGAATGTTGAGGCCATGCGCCACCGCATCGACATCGTGATGGCCCGCTTCCCCTGGACCCAGATGGTTCTTTTTTCCGAGCTTGCGCCTTACGGCCCGCTTGACCAGTTCGCGCAGCCGTTTCCCAACGATGTGCTGGCGCAGTTTCAGGAAGATGCGCGGCGCTACGGCATCTGGCTAATCCCGGGCTCCATGTTCGAGAAGAAGCCTGACGGGCGGATTTTCAACACTGCCGTGGTGATCAATCCGCAAGGTGAAATCGTTACACAATACTCCAAAATGTTTCCGTTCCGGCCATACGAAGCCGGAATATCTGCTGGTACTGATTTCTGTATCTTCGATGTGCCAGATGTAGGCCGTTTCGGTCTTTCGATCTGCTACGATATCTGGTTCCCCGAAACAACGCGTCAACTGACGAGCCAAGGCGTTGAAGTTTTGCTTAACCCTGTTCTGACCGGCACCACCGACCGCGACGCGGAACTGGCCATCGCCCGTGCTACAGCGGCACAGTTCCAGTGTTATGTCTTTGCTGTAAACGGGCTTGCAGCCGGCGGCGTTGGCAAGTCAATCGTTGTCGATCCCTCTGCTATGGTGTTGCACCAGTCGGGAGGGCAGGAAGATATGTTCCCGATCGAGATCGATCTCGACGTGGTGCGTCGGCAACGGGAAACGGGACTAAAGGGCCTTGGCCAAGTCCTGAAGAGTTTCCGCGACCGTGAAGCTGAATTTTCGATTTATGACCGCAACAGCGGCGCGGATGCCTATCTGAATACGCTTGGTCCTCTGAGCACGCCGGGGCAGGGGTCTCGCGCGGGTGTAGAGGTAACCGATCCGAGGACTGCTCTTGGTATGGATAAGGACGCCCATGCGACGGTGCCGATGTTCAAGGGGCGCACTGGAACAGAATAACTCCAAATCGTGGCATGCACTGTGCTTACCGATGTCAGTAAAAGGATGGAATAATGAACTTACAATCCGCAGAATACGAAGCTGCCATCAATCAGTGATTATTACAGTGCGACCCAACTGCGGGCCGACAGGTGGAGTGCCCTGCGAGAGACAGCGGAATCTCTAAGGTTGCATGGAACGGATGGCCGTCGTGGAGAAACGCTACTTTCAACAGCAGAAGCTTTGTTTCGAGCATTGGCACCAATCGAATTGTATTGGGCGTTTCCGGGGGCGCAGGCCTTTGATCATTTGCGTCGCTTGCTGGAGCAACGAAACATTGACGAACTGTCTCATTCGGTTCGGCGCGTCGCGCGCGCGCTGACTTCCGGTGCGTATAGACGACGGACAATTCCCCTTGGGTCGGAAGAGATTGACAACGAAGACTATGAAGATGAAAGCACACTGGCACCGGAAGACCGGGCACTTGGACGACCGTATTTCGAGGTGCTGATCGTCGATAGTCTCAACGAACAGCAGGAACGATTTCTACGCAGGAACCTTCACCGAGCACGCCGTGCTGAAGATCCGTTTATCTATGAACCTGTCATCGTGCCCAGTCTCGAAGACGCATTGATGGGCATCCTGTTCAACCACAATGTACAGGCCGTTATCGTCCGACCCGGTCTTGTCCTAAAATCTCACAACGAGTTACCAATACTTAAACAATTCCTGAATCGTATTGGTGACGAGGAAGATGTCGACGGGATGCAACCCAGTGATTACGGCCCCGAGGCCTGCCGCCTGATTGCGAAAGTCCGCCCGGAACTTGATGCCTACTTGATTACAGATCGTTCTGTCGAGGATATCGCCGGGATGGACCTCGGAAAATGTCGTCGGGTTTTTTACAATCAAGAAGATTTTCTGGAACTGCATCTTAACATTCTGCGGGGGGTTAATCGGCGATATAAGACACCTTTCTTCAGCGCTTTGAAGGAGTATTCCAAGCAACCAACAGGTGTTTTCCATGCGATGCCTATCAGCCGGGGCAAGTCGATCAGTCGGTCCCACTGGATACAAGACATGGGTGCTTTCTACGGACCAAACATTTTTCTAGCAGAAACATCGACGACCTCCGGTGGGCTGGACAGTTTGCTCGAACCGAAGGGACCGATCAAGGAAGCGCAGGATATGGCTGCGCGGGCTTTTGGTTCAAAACAGACTTTCTTTGCGACCAATGGCACGTCTACCTGTAACAAGATCGTCGTGCAGTCTTTAGTCCGACCGGGCGACATTGTTCTGGTCGACCGGGACTGTCACAAGTCGCACCATTACGGCATGGTTCTGGCAGGCGCAAATGTTGTGTATATGGACAGCTATCCGCTGCATGAATACTCAATGTACGGCGCTGTGCCGCTGCGAGAGATCAAACACACGTTGCTAAAGCTCAAGGCTGAGGGAAAGCTAGACAAGGTACGTATGGTGCTGTTGACGAACTGCACTTTTGACGGCCTAGTCTACAACGTCCAGCGCGTGATGGAAGAATGCCTGGCGATCAAGAAGGATCTTGTCTTTCTATGGGACGAAGCCTGGTTTGCTTTTGCGCATTTCACACCGACTTACCGGCAACGTACTGCGATGGGCGTTGCAAACACGCTGCGTGATACGCTTCGGACCGAGGAGGCTGCGTCGGCATATGCCGCGCAGCAAAAGGAGTTGGAAGGGGCCGATGAGGAAACCCTGCTGAATACACGACTATTGGCGCCACCGGATGCGCGAGTGCGGGCCTATGCGACACAGTCAACACACAAGACACTGACCTCGTTGCGACAGGGCTCTATGATCCACGTCAATGATCAGGACTTCAAAGGGGAAGTCGAACAGGCGTTCCACGAAGCCTATATGACCCATACATCCACGTCGCCGAACTACCAGATCATCGCCTCGCTTGATGTCGGTCGGCGTCAGGTTGAGTTGGAAGGCTTTGAGTTCGTACAACGCCAGATCGAGAGCGCGATGGCGATCCGCAAAGCCGTGATTACGCACCCCACGCTCCAGAAGTATTTCAGAGTACTTACCGTGGCCGATATGATTCCGGGTGAGTATAGGGACAGTGGCACTAAAGGCTATTTCGACAACCAGCAGGGGTGGACAGATATTTGGGAGGTTTGGGCAAAAGACGAATTTGTTCTTGACCCGACGCGCGTGACGCTGGCCGTTGGCGGCACCGGGTGGGACGGCGATACGTTCAAAAACAAGATCTTGATGGACAAATATGGAATTCAGATCAACAAAACGTCGCGCAATACCGTTCTTTTCATGACGAATATCGGAACTACCCGGTCTTCAATTGCCTACTTGATAGAGGTGCTCGTAGAAATTGCGAATGATTTGGATGATTTGCTTGATGATGCCTCGAAGATGGAAAAGCGGTCGTTCGAAAACCGTGTCACAGCGCTTGTCGAACATGTTCCGCCTCTCCCGGATTTCAGCAGATTCCATGATGCATTCCGTAGCAGCCAAACGAGCCCCGAAGGGGATATCAGAACAGCGTACTTTCTTTCATACGAGGAAGAGAATTGCGACTATTTGACATTGGGAACGCCGTTGCTTGATAGGTTGCGTGGCGGAGAAGAACTCGTGTCTGCGTCTTTCATCATTCCGTATCCACCAGGGTTTCCCATTTTGGTTCCGGGCCAGGTGATCAGCCCTGAGATTATCGAATTCATGCTTGCTCTCGATGTGAGCGAAATTCATGGCTATCGCCATGATTTGGGGCTCAGGATATTCACACCAGATGCTTTGAAGTCGCTGAAAAAGAAGAAATAGGGATTAATAAAGGAAACATGACCATGCCGAAAAAGACGCTAAAGAACATCTCCGAAATCCGTCGCTATTTCCATACGAACAAGGACCCTGTTTACTTCGTTTCAGCCACCAATTTCAATCTTCTGGGGCTTGATGAGTGGGTGAAGAACTTCAAATATATCTGCTACATGGATTGTTTTGATGGCCGGCATCCGAACGTGCTGTGCCCCTCTGAGCTGCCGCACGATGAATTCCAGTCCATTGAGGATATCAACAACTATCTGCTGCAACACAAAGAGGTTGTCGACTACGTCAAGGCGCGTGGCGGAAAACCGAAATTTGTCTTTTTGATGTTTGATGAAACAACTGAAAAGTTGGTCAAGGAATTGGGAGGCGAAGTATGGTTTCCCAAGGCCAAGTTGCGCACCAGCATGGACAACAAGATCGAAACGGTTCGGATCGGCAACAAAGCGGGAGTGCCGTCGGTGCCGAATGTGCTATCCGAAGTCACAAGCTATGATCAGTTGCGCAAGACCTGTGAAAAAGCCGGGATCGGGCATGACTTGGTGCTGCAATCCGCCTTCGGGGACAGTGGGCATACCACGTTCTTCATCAAGTCGGAGTTCGATTTCCGCAAGCACGAGCACGAGATTATCGGCGAGGGCGAGATCAAGATTATGAAGCGTATTGATTGTCGGGGATCGGCAATCGAAGCCTGTGCGACCAGTCAAGGCACCATCGTCGGTCCATTGATGACAGAATTGGTGGGTTTCAAAGAACTCACGCCTTATCGTGGCGGCTGGTGCGGCAATGAGATTTTCTCAACGGCATTTCCTCCTAAAACCCGTCAGAAAGCCCGTGAGCTAACCTTCAAATTCGGTGAGCAACTCCGCAAAGAGGGCTATCGGGGCTATTTTGAACTTGATTTTCTGATTGAGAAAAAATCTGGAGAAATTTGGCTGGGCGAATTGAACCCGAGGATCACAGGGGCTTCTTCAATGACCAATCACGCGGCTTTTGCCCATGCCGATGCTCCATTGTTCCTGTTCCATTTGCTAGAATTTTCCAAGAAGCCTTTTAAGTTGGACGTTGAAGAGCTGAACGCCCGCTGGGCCGACCCGGATATGATCGACAGCTGGTCACAAATGGTCATCAAACATACAGATGACAGTGTCGACATCATCACGAATGCGCCTGAATCCGGAATCTACAAGATGCTTCCAGACGGACAGGTCGTTTTTGACCGCTTTGACTATCACCGTCGAGCGGTCGAGACAGAAGACGAGGCGTTTTTCCTGCGGATTTCGAACGTAGGCGATTATCGCTATGAGGGTGCTGATCTTGGAATTCTTGTCACTCGCGGCCGCTCGATGACCCAGAGCTTCCAATTGACAGCTAAGTCCAAGAAATGGATCGACGGGATCAAAGCGGCTTACTCCGCGCGGCCGTTGCCGTCTGCTCAGGCCTTGCAGGATCCCGCATTTAAGATCATGTAGGATTGCATGAGCCTGATAATTAGAGCCATATCTGAAGACGAGCCCGGTCCGGTTTGGTCCGGGCTCTTTGCAAACTATTGGCCGGCTTATGCGAAATGGTGGGCTCGGGATGGATTGTCAGGCAGGCCCACGTATCTTGAATGCAAGCGCGCGATCACAAAACACATGCCTGAGATCGCAAGCCTGTACGACGAACTTTGCGATCTTGTTGGCGGCGGGGATATGGAAGCGCGGTTTCTGAGCTTTTATTGCCCACCACGCTATTTGTCTGCTTGCAGTCAGGCTGTCTGGCCCGGCGATGAACCGCTTCTGGTACGCAATTATGACTATGACCCTAGAGCCTTCGACGCCGTTGTACTTAAGACAAATTGGAATGGGCGAGGCGTTATAGGCACTAGCGATGGCCTATTCGGTCTGGTGGACGGTATCAATGATTCTGGTTTGGCACTGTCATTAACCTTTGGCGGTCGTCGCGAAGTTGGAGATGGTTTCGGCGTGCCTTTGATTTTGCGGTATATTTTGCAAACCTGCACGACTGTCGGCGAAGCTGAAGCCATTCTGAAGCGTGTGCCATGCCATATGAGCTACAACGTCACAGTGCTGGAT
Organism: uncultured Alphaproteobacteria bacterium; assembly: GCA_963796445.1. Lineage (GTDB taxonomy): Bacteria > Pseudomonadota > Alphaproteobacteria > Rhodobacterales > Rhodobacteraceae > Roseobacter. The sequence continues at coordinate 562,034 of CAWCLQ010000013.1, forward strand.
GCCAAAGCGGCGGTTTCTTACTGCTTATCTCGCACCTGATCGCGCGGCGGTCATCACGCATTCGGCGGTGGCAACGAACCATCAGGAACGTGTTGAGTGGTCAAGCCACGCGCGCTTTACGGCAACAGTGGAACGCGAACGTTTTCTACTACAACGCCTGACATTGCACCCAGAAACGCAAGAACGCTTTATCGGTGCGTTTTTGAAGCCGCCTTTGTACTCAACCGCGTTTTCCTCGGGTTTTGGGACGCTGTACACAGCCGCCTATAGGCCAGATAAAAAATCCCTTGAATTACGATGGCCGGGTAGGTCTTGGGTTAAAAGCTTTTCAAATTTCGAAACTGATAGCATCAAGTTAGTATTTCCATCCAGCGCTGTGTCGGATGGCGTTGCAATCTGATTTCCAAGTGTCGATTGATGAGCAGCGCAATCATTGCAACCAGCATTGTAAGCGTCTGCAGCTTTCTGACAGGAAATAGATGTGAGACGGGCAGGGCGCTGCCTTTGCCTACCCGGCGTCGGGCCGGTTGGGGCCGCTCCGGGCCAAAAAAGGCAGTCATCCGACTGTTTTAATTAAATGACAGCAATGCCGCGCAAAGCAGACGTTCAAAATTGAAAATTTGACGTTCTGGTTCTGATTGATCGCTTTCAGCAGTGCCGGAGGCTCGTACAAAATCAGAGATGGATCGCAACGCGGACAACGCTGCCTTTCACCGTAAGGCTGGACAGCGTGTCCTGATACATTTCTGCAAAGCCACAGTTTCACTATTCGGCCTATAATGGTGAAACGCTGCTGAAACCATTGGCGTGTCAATATCCCGTTGCATTTATCAATTGTTCGACTTCGGATAATTTATCATGGTGAATTATATTGTTTGGTACCATGCCCTGCGCGGTGGACATCGCGCCTTAAGCTGCTGTTACGGCGGGGTGTTTCTATGCGACTTTCCGGTAGCCGCCAATCCGACAGACAAGCATGCGTGACCTTTGTTATGTTCAAGCTATCTTTAGTTTGTACAGGATTATTTATGAGCAGTGGATCACTCCAATGACGTCAATCTGGAAACAACTTGTGATTTGCGCAAGTCTGATCGCAGCGACAACTCTTTTTTGGCAATATCGCTCTGACGTATCTCGTCTCATGGGCATGTCGCTGTCCGACACAGCGCCTGCCACTCAGCGTAGCGGCCGGGCAGACGGCACGCCAGTGATTGTTGCCCGGACGGACATTATGCAAGATGATCGTACTTTATCTGCCATCGGCACAGGGCTTGCGTTTCGGGCCATTACGCTGCGCGCACCGGCGAGCGGGGAAATCACTGAATTCAACATCGAAGCGGAGCGCAAGTTCCCCGAAGGTGCGGTTCTGATGCGGCTTGAAGACGCTGATGAACGCTTTGCCGTAGCCCTAGCCGAAGCACGGTTTGCCCGCGCGAGAGACGAACGTGACAGATATCTGCGTCTTCAAGATAGCGGCGTTGCCACGAATGTACGGCTCGAACAGGTACAGACCGACTATCAAGTGGCCAAGATCGAGCTTGAACGCGCTCAAGAAGATTTAGACAACAGGGTACTCCGCGCGCCTTTTGCTGGTATAACGGGGCTCGCCTCCGTTGAAGACGGTGACAGGATCACCGCAGATGACCCAATTGCCAGTTTTGACGATCGTGGCCGCATCCTTGTCGAATTTGATCTGCCAGAGGCGCTGCTCAGTCGTGTCTCCATTGGACTCAGCGTTCAGGCAACTACTCCTTCCGTGGAAGGACGTACCTTTGAAGGTGAGATCAGCGCGATCGACAGTCGTGTGAACGCGGCCACCCGAACGAAACGTGTCCGCGCCGTGATTGACAATACGGCTGACCTGTTGCGACCTGGCGCGTCTTTTGCACTGCAACTGCAATTGCCAGGCGACCCATTTCCGGCAGTACCGGAACTGGCGTTGCAATTTGCAGAAGGGTCGCTTCATGTCTGGCGCGCAACCGATGGCACTGCGGAACGCGTCGAAGTGCGTCTTGTCCGTCGTCGCGCGGGTCTTGTGATCGTGGATGGGCCACTGAAGGAAGGAGACCTAATCGTCGTTGAGGGCACGCAGAGGCTCCGTGCAGGACGCGCGGTTGAGGTACTCAACACTCCCAAGGAGCCGAGCTCATGAAATTTGCGGGACAAGGCATCAGCGATCTGAGTGTACGTCGCCCATATCTCGCCGCCGTGTTCAGCCTGCTGATCGTGCTTGCCGGCATTGGAGCGTTGTGGGGTATTGAGGTGCGCGAACTGCCGGATGTCGATCGGCCCATCGTTTCCGTCCGCGCTAATTATCCTGGCGCATCACCCACTACGGTTGATGCCGAGGTCGCCTCGCTCGTAGAAGGTGCCGTAGCCAGAGTTGCAGGTGTCAGGTCAGTGCGCACCTCGTCCGAGGAAGGAAACTTCCGCATGCGGGTTGAATTCAGCCCGAGCCGTGATCTGGACAGTGCTTCCAACGACGTGCGCGAAGCGGTTGCGCGGGTGGAAAACCGTTTACCCAGCGGCGTCGAAGACCTGTTTGTGGTAAAATCAGAACAGGATGCCAACCCAATTGTCGATATCGCCGTTTGGAGCAACAGCCGCGCCATCGATGATCTGACGCGCCTTGTCGAAGACGCAATCGCAACCGAGTTCACAGCCCTCGACGGCGTGGCCGAGGTGGTGCTGTTCGGTGCCCGTGAGCGTGTGTTGCGGGTTGAGGTGCGTCCAGACAGGCTCGCCGCTTTCGAGATGTCGATTGGCGAGGTTGCGGATGTTCTGCGCGCTGCACAATTTGACGTGCCCGTAGGCAGCTTTGGCTCTGGCGCTTTGGAAGTACTGGTTCGTGCGGATGCGACAGTTTCCAATCCTGAACGCATTGAGGAATTAATACTACGCGACAACGTACAGCTAGGCGATGTCGCGACCGTATTCTTCGGGCTTGCAACCCCCGACAGCGTCGCCCGGCTTGATGGGCGGATGATTGTCAGCCTTGGCATTGTGCGACAGGCGCAATCGAACACGGTGCGCATCTCAAACCAGATGGCTGATGCGGTTGAGCGGCTCAAACTAAGGTTCCCCGATCTTGGGTTTCAGATCACCAATGACGACGCGATATTCATCAAGGGCTCGATTGCCGAGGTTATAAAGACACTGGCGCTGGCGCTGGTGATCGTAATTGCGGTGATGTGGGTGTTCTTCGGACGACTGACCGCGACGCTCATTCCGGCAGTCACGATCCCCATCGCCCTGATTGGCTCCATAGCGGGCATCTGGCTCTTGGGCTTTTCGATCAACCTCATAACGTTGCTGGCGATGGTTCTGGCGACCGGGCTGGTCGTCGATGACGCTATTGTGGTGACCGAAAACATCCAGCGTCGCAGACAGGAAGGCATGGGGCCCAAGGCGGCGGCCGTGGTAGGTTCGGGCCAGGTATTTTTTGCGGTCGTCGCAACCACCGTGACATTGATCGCGGTCTTCGTGCCGATATCCTTTCTGCCGGGAGAGGCGGGTCGGCTCTTCACCGAGTTCGGATTTGTGCTGGCCTTCACAGTCATCATCTCGTCTTTCGTAGCACTTACGATGTGTCCCATGCTGGCCTCGCTGGGTGACCCATTGGGCAAGGGGGGCGGGATATTCGAAGGACCGGGAAAATGGATTTCCAAGACTTATGCAGCCCTTGTGCGCCCAATGATCCGCGCACCTCTTGTCACAATCGTCGGTGCGACGCTGCTCGCCGGAGGAGCTGTACTTTTATATGATGATTTGGGCGAAGAACTTGTGCCATCGGAGGATCGGGGACGCGTGTCGGTTTGGATACAAGGACCGGATGGCACCAGCCTCGATTATACCGACAGGCAGGTAATTCAGGTTGAGGAAATCCTCCAACCCTATGTCGATATGGGCGTCGCCGAAGCGCTGTATTCCATCACCGGGCGCTACGACCTTAATCGCGGCGCAATTAGCATGGGGCTCATCCCTTGGGAGGACCGTAGTGTCAGCCAGGCTGACATCGAGACTGAAATTCGCGCAAAGCTCGCCATGATCCCCGGCGCGCAAAGCCGGATCCGGGGCGGCAATAGTCTTGGCCTGCGCGGGTCATCCGGTGGGGGCCTCAGCATAGCACTTACGGGACCCAACTATCCGGACATTGCCGCTGCTGCGGATGCTTTTGCGCGGGACCTGGGCGAGATTGAGGGCCTGTCGGGTGTGCGCATCCAGTATCAGGCCACGCAACCCCAACTGAGTATCGGTGTGGACCGCGCTCGCGCTTCCGATCTGCGTGTGCCGATGTCAACGCTGTCCGCCACCTTGAGGGCGCTTGTTGATGAAGACGAAATCGCTGAACTGACAATAAACGATCAGGCAGTACCAGTACTGTTGCAATCAGCAGCAGGTGCCGTGCGTGATCCGGTTGATCTGATGAGCCTTTATGTCCGGTCGGAAGTGGATGAGTTGGTTCCGCTTAGCCAGATCGTGACGCTGGAAGAAAAAGGAGTTGCCGCTGAGCTTGACCGCCACGCCCAACGCCGTGCGATTGAGATCGATGCCTCTGTCTCTCCTGACGTGAGCCTGCGCGAGGTCATTGACGATGTGCGGGCGCTGTCGCAGGAAGAGCTACCCGACGGTATTGGATTGATCTTTCTCGGCGAAGCGGCTTCGCTTGATGAAACCTCTTCGGCACTGATGGCAACCTACATCATTGCGTTGCTCGTTGTGTTTCTGGTCTTGTTGGCGCAATTCGAAAGCCTGACCAGTGCGGTCGTCGTGATGTTGACCGTGCCTTTCGGTGTCTGCGCTGCCATCTACGCGATGCTTCTGACCGGCACGACGATAAACATCTACAGCCAGATCGGCGTTCTGGTTCTGATTGGGGTGATGGCCAAGAACGGCATTCTGCTGGTGGAGTTCGCCAACCAGTTGCGTGACGCGGGCAGCACCGTTGTCGATGCCGCGCTTGAGGCCGCGCAGGCCCGTTTGCGTGCCATTTCGATGACGCTGATCTGCACCGTGATGTCCGGCTTACCGCTGATCCTTGGCAGTGGGCCGGGGGCCGAGGCGCGTGAAGCGATAGGCTGGGTCATTGTCGGCGGATTGGGCCTTGCGGCTGTATTCACGCTGTTTCTGACCCCTGCAGCCTATGCGCTGGTCAGCGGGTTCACAGCCTCTCGCGCATCAAGTGCACAGGCGCTTGAAAAAGAAATGGACGCCTTGAAGGAGACCTAAGGCCAAAAGTGAAACTACACTTGCAAGCTGCCCGCGCTGTTTATTGGATCAGTTCAAATCCTCATCGATAACGCAATGTTCGCTCCTAGGTGCCCGTTACAGAAGGGCCATGGCTTGTAATTGGTTTGGGCTACCCAGGGCCTGGGACCGGAGGAAAGACGTGAAGCTTATGGCATCTTCCTTGTTCGGCGCGACGGCAGTACTGAGGACTTTTCAATCCATGATGCCGCTACCTGAGCATCTGCGAAGACTACCACTTTTGACCGCTAATGACCAAGCAAGCGGCTTAAAGTAAGCGGCAGTGGCCAGCGGTTCATTGTGTAAACATGCAGTGCTGGGGCGCCATAGCCGATCAAACGACGTGCTTGCTCGACCATGGCCGAGACAGCAAGGTTCGGCATGATTTCCGGTGTCATCTTTCCGATGTCGAACAGCCTGTTCAGCCATTCGGGAATGCTGGTTTCATTGGCCAGCGCGAAAGATCTCACGCGCGCCCAATCATCTAGCGGCATCAGCCCCGGCACTATTGGAACACCGATCCCATGATGAGCACATTTTTCAATAAACCGGCCATAAGCCGCCGGGTCCAAAACAAACTGGCAGTAGGCCAAACTTGCACCGGCATCGATTTTTTCCTTGAGGTGGTCAATATCGGTATCCAGATTCGCCGCTTCTGGATGCTTTTCAGGATAGGCAGCTACAGCGATTTCAAAGGGATGCCGGTCTGAAAGCGCTTTGACCAAGTCGGTAGCATGTTCAAAGCCAGATGGTATCACCGCCATGTTTTTTGGTCGATCCCCCCTGAGTGCCAGAATTCGGCGTATGCCAGAAGACCAAAACCCATCAGCACAGGATATGGCTTCGGTTGTGCTCATGCCCAATGCCGTAAGGTGCGCCGTCACTGGACGACCGCATCGTTTGGCAATCGCTACGGCAGTTTCATGCGTTCCGGTGCGCGTCGTACCTCCAGCACCCATCGTAACTGAAAACCCCTGTGCGGCCACAGGTGCAAGTTTGTCCACGGCATCTAACAAAAGCTCGCGACGAGGGTTGGTTGAGGGCGGAAAAAACTCGAAACTCAGCGGCACGCAGCCAGCCGATTGTACAAGGCGCTTTAAAAGCGCATCGGTTGGTTGGTTTACCAGCGGGGTATACTTTGTAGAGTAAGCTTTATCCAAAACGATCCTTTTTCAATGGGTTAGTCGCTAAAGGCCGCCGCGAGCGTCTCGCTGCGCGAAATGTACAAGGTTCTAAAATTTTACATCTGTCCAAGTGAAATCACCTGACAACATGCACAGCACAGGAAGCATGACGCACCACATGCGAAGCCGTGCTTCCCAAAAAGTAGTCCTCTAAGCCAGGCCGATGAGAGGCAAGGATGATCAGATCAACATGGTTTTCATTTGCATATTCGACAATGGTTCGGCCGGAGTGCCCTTCGATGACGTGGCCTTCGGCTCCGGGCAGATGCTTTGCCAGCTTTTCTAGTTCGTCATGCAAGGCCACCCGCAGTTCATTCTGAAGTTCTTGCGTGATGTAAGATATCGCGTATGACGGTACGTGTTCGATGACGTGCAGAAACGTGATCTTGGCATCTGGCGTCTTTAGTATCCCGGCCAGCTTTACCGGTGCAGTTTTGTCGTGCTCGTTATCAAAAACTACTGGAACCAAAATATTGTGGTACATGACATGTCTCCTTCATTATATCTGCCGAACGTCGCATGAAGTACAGAACGAAGCTTTGTCTTACATCAATTCAACGGTGCCATGTGATGCTTGGGCAAGATGGATGGCATAGGCAGTGTAGCAGCCAGTCTGTCTGTTAATAATTTCCGGACCAAACGCACCAGTTTCTGAAGAATTGAAGCAGCTTTCTTCTCACGCACGAGTACTCATCGAAAAGGTCAAGTACTGGCCATAGGTAAGAACTGTTGGTGCTTGGTTTTCAAGTGTCACCGCTATGGTTTTGGACGACAATGGGTGTTTCGAAATACCGAAACTCCGGTTTAGTTCCAAAAGTTTCTGCAACACGTTCGAGGAAGGCCTCCCCATGCGCTTCCTGTGCGTCTTCGATGCTATTCCAAGTATAAACGCCACCAGCGATCCCGGCTTCTGGATCATACAAGTAATTCTTACGGTGCAATTTCTTGTAAGCGCGCCATATTTCGGCACTTTCTTCGAAGAGTGCTATCACGTGCTCCCTTTTCATCGCTTCAGGAATCTTAAAAGTTACGATTTCAGTTATCATTGTGGTTCTCCTCTCCGCAACTAAACCCAAACTGTAACATGGACCCGGTTAAATCTGACGATACTCCGATTTTCTCGTCCGAATATGTGAATTTATCTAGAAAAAACAGATTTGGTTAGGTCTTCTGCGGCGCCTGCTCTAATGAAATCTGATATGGCGATTACCCCAATCACCCCAACGAAATCCGTCGCGCCACCGAAGCGAACAGACAGCATGCGAGGCGTCGCGCTTATGGCATTGGGCATGTTTCTGTTCTCCGGTGTGGACACGATGGGAAAATTCCTGACAGAGACGGTTCACCCAATACAAATCGTCTGGTTTCGTCAACTTGGCCTGCTTTTGGGGGTAATCGTACTGATCGGCGCTCAAGGCAGATCGGTTCTGATCTCATCCAACCCCAAACTACAAATCGGACGTGGAGTGTTGGCCGCCTGTTCAGCCACATTGTTCATCGTCGGTGTGAGCTACGTGCCGCTTGCCGATGCAGTCGCAATTACGTTTGTCGCCCCCTTTATGGTCACTGTCATGGGGGCTTTGATCTTGCGAGAACCGGTTGGCGTACGCAGGTGGACAGCCGTGCTCGTTGGCTTCATCGGCACCTTGATTGTTATCCGACCAGGGATGGGGGTCATTCATCCGGCAGCCCTATTGCTGATTGTAGCGGCAACAGCATTCGCCCTGCGACAGGTGCTTTCACGGATACTGGCTGGAGAGGACAAGACCCAAACAACGGTCGCATACACGGCAATCGTCTCCTGGACTTTGCTGACCATCCCGTTGCCATTCATATGGCAAAACCCATCGAACGGTCTGGAAATCGTTCTGTTGATCGCCATGGCAGTTGTGGCCGCTTTTGCCGAAATACTGGTCATAATGGCCTTGGACGCCGCACAGGCGGTGGTTGTTGCTCCAGTCCAATACAGTTTGCTGATATGGGGCACATTTTACGGCTTTGTTGTGTTTGGCCAACTACCGGATGCTTGGACATGGTTAGGCGCTTTGATCATCGTTGCGACGGGATTGTACACACTGAACCGTGAACGGCTGGCTTTAAAAACTAATAGTAAGAGTGGAAATTGACCGCCCTTCGCTTTGGAAATACTCAATCACAACACCAACAGGCCATCTAGCTACACAAAAGCGGATTGAGTGGTCTCCTCATGCGCATCGTTGAACTTCTGCCACGATCGCAATGGAAGCTGCGGTTATGGAAACCACCTATGGTGACAGAATGCACATGACCTTGACACCTCGACGAAGAGCCTCAAGCGAACACCCTTGTCGAATATTGTCCGAATACCAGAAGATATCATTGTTCTGGTGTGCGACGCGAAGAAAACATTCCTTCTCAGAAACAATAGGGCGGTCAACTGCGAAGTTTTTTAGGCGCCAGTCATTGCGCCGTTCTTACAGGAGCCTTTCATGATGCCTCAGCAACCTTCTCCTGCAGATATTTCACAAGATCGGTTAAACTCCGCATCTGTTCATAATCGGCCTCGGGCATCTGCAGGTCATAGCGCTTTCCAAGGGCTGTGATGAGGTTGAGGAAGTCCATCGAGTTGATGTCGAACTCGTCCCTTAGATCAGCGCTGGGGTTGATATCGTTGATGTCGATATCCGGCGCGATGGCGTAAAGTTGCTTTAGTATGGCGGTTTGAATGGGGTCGTTTGTCATAGCCCCTCCGGATCTTGCAGGTTCTGGATAATGTTATTGAGAAACAATGCGCCACGGCGGCCATCGCTGACCCGATGATCCGCCGCGAGCGTGAGACACGCCGTCAAACGCGGCACGACCTTATCTTTCGATACACATGGCAGCATGGCAGGCGTGCCGATGCCCACAATAGCGACCTGGGGCGGATAAATGACGCCATAGACCTGATCGACGCCGCGGTCGCCTAAGCTGGTCAGGGTGATTGTGGCATTCGAAAGCTCGCGCGCACGAAACCGTCCGGCACGCACACGAGCTATCACGTCCCGCATGGCTGTCATCACGTCATCCAGGTTTTTTGTATCCACATCCAGAACAGCAGGCGCGACCAGCCCGCCACTTCGCAGACTGACGGCCAGACCGATATGTGCTGCGTCGGCTGGATGATATCGGTCATCTTTGAAATGGCCGTTGAATTCTGGATATTTTTGGACCGCGCGTGCAATCGCTTTGAGGTAAAGCGCCCCTAGCATCAGTCTGGTCTGCGGCGGGCGGGTCGCGTTGATTTGGCCGACGAATGCCTCGGCATTGGTCAAGTCCGCCCTGTGGGCCAGATAGTAGTGGGGTATTTCACGTTTGGAGTGCGACATCGCTGCGGCGATTGCAGTGCGCATATCCGAAAGCTGGTTTGCATCTCCACCCGGTGTCTGTGCGGCGATGTCTTTCAGGTAGATGGGACGGCCCATGCTGCGGGCCAGCTCAGCAATATTTATGTTCTCGCGTGCGGCCAAGCGGCGCGCGGCTGGCGTAATTCGGACGCGCTCTATGCCTGTGGTTCCCTGTTGCTGCATTGCCAAAGGTTTGTTTTCCGGTCCGGGTCTGTCAGGATGCCATGCTTCCGCAACTGAATTTTCGGGTCTGGGTATCCGCTGCTCTTGGGCCTTGGCCAGCGGCTCTTCCGGTGAGGCTGCATTAGGTACCGCATCGGGCGGATCCGATGCCGAACTTCGCGCGACCGATGCGTTCGTGATTTCTGCCAGGGGTGCACCGACATCAACCTTGGTGCCGATATCGACGAGCCAATCGACTAATATGCCGTTCTCAAACACCTCGATTTCTATGACGCCTTTTTGTGTTTCGACCGCTGCGATGATATCGCCGCGCGCTACGGCGTCACCGGGATTTCGTAGTTTTTCTACCAGCGTTCCAGCCTCCATGTCCGCGCCAAGCGAGGGCATCAGAAACTGGCTCATGGCTGAACTTCCAACAGGCGTATTGCTGCCTCAACAATTTGGGGGGTTTGGGGAATGGATGCTTGTTCGAGGTGGTAAGCATACGGAATAGGGACCTCTTTGGTGCACACGCGAGCAAGCGGGGCATCGAGGTCAAAGAAACTATCTTCGGCCAGTCGCATCCCGATTTCCGCAGCGAGGCTGCCGCTGTGCCACCCCTCATCAATCATCAGTGCACGATGGGTCTTGGCGACCGAAGTACGGATAGTTTCCATGTCCAACGGGCGCAAACTGCGCAGATCGATCACCTCGACGGATGTACCTTTGGTTTCGAGAGCTTGAGCCGCCTCAAGCGTTTTGAAAAGCGATCCGCCGTATGTGATCAGGGTGATATCGTTTCCTTCGCGGAGCACTTTCGCGCGGTCGATATTGACTGGCCCCGCGTTTTCCGCGATCTCGCCGATCGTATTGTAGAGCATCACATTCTCAAAGATCAGCACTGGATCCGGATCTTGCAACGCGGTCCACAGCATACCCCGTGCATCCTCAAGCGTGGCAGGCGCAAGAACACGCAGTCCAGGGATATGGGCGTACCACCCTTCGAGACTGTGGGAGTGCTGCGCGGCAAGCTGCTTGCCCGCGCCAGTCGCCATACGGATCACAATTGGCACACCGAACTGGTTGTTGGACATATGTCGCAGCGTTGCGGCGGTATTCAATATCTGATCCATCGCCAGAAGTGAAAAATTGACCGTCATCAGTTCCACAATTGGGCGCATACCCGCAATCGCGGCACCAATTCCGGCTCCGGTGAAACCGGATTCTGACAAGGGCGTGTCGCGAATGCGCTCAGGCCCGAACTCATCCAGTAAACCTTTGCTGACCGCGTAGCAGCCACCGTAATGCCCCACGTCTTCGCCCATCAGGAAAACGCGCGGATCGCGCGTAAGCGCATCTACGATTCCTGCCCGGACCGCCTCGCGGTACGTGGTTTCCATGGATGCGCCGGGAGATGACTGTTCAGGTGGTGTAGGGCGTTCCTGCGCTGTGACGAAGCGCGTCAAAGTTTCCTCAGGTTCGTAGGTTCCAGCCTCGGCAAAATCAACGGCTTCAGCGATCTCCTCATCGACTTCGACGATGATTTTTGAAACTTCGTCCGAATGCAATAACCCGCTTTCGTTCAACCAGTTCTGAAACCGCAGAATTGGACCTTTCTGGCGCCATTCCTCGATTTCCCCTTTTGAGCGGTAGAGTTGCGCGTCGAACATCGAATGGGCGCGGAACCTGTACGTCCGGCATTCCAGAAAATAGGGTTTTCCTGTATCGGCGATAAATTTCAACGCGCGCCTTGCCGCACCTTCTACTGCGACAACATCCATGCCATCGACAGCTTCGCTTTCAATTTCATAGCACCGCGCCTTTGCGGCGATATCGATTTGGGACTCCGTCAAGGCCAAGGCGGACCCCATAGCGTATCCATTATTTTCGCAAACAAAAAGCACCGGCAGATTCCATAAGGCGGCCAGATTCAAGCTTTCGTGAAATTCTCCTTCCGCAACAGCGCCTTCTCCAAAAAAACAACTTGTGACCGCATCGCTCTGCATCATCCGGTCGGCAAGAGCCAGCCCGACGGCCATCGGGAGGCCGCCACCAACAATGGCGTTGCCACCGTAAAACAGATGTTCGCGGCTAAAGAGATGCATAGAACCGCCACGTCCGCCAGCGCAGCCCTCGGCCTTGCCGTACATTTCGGCCAGGACATCACCCATCGGTATGCCGCGTGCCAGCGCGTGTCCGTGCTCTCTGTAAGTTGCAACCACACGGTCCTGATGTGTCAGCAGCGGTATGATGCCTGAGGCAATCGCTTCCTCCCCATCATAGAGGTGCAGAAAGCCCCGAATTTTTTGCTGCGAATAACACTCCGCGCATTTATCCTCGAACCGGCGAATGCGGATCATGCCCTTGAGAAGATCACGGACATGGGCGTGGTCGAGTTTTGGTTTTAGGTTTTGGACACTCATCGTTCATCGCTTTCAAGGGTAGAGATATCGCCTTCCGGCAGGCCGAGTTCGCGCGCCTTCAGAAGGCGGCGCATGATCTTGCCGCTGCGCGTCTTGGGTAGGTTTGCACGAAAAACAATGTCCTTGGGTGCGACGGCCGGACCAAGGCGTTTGCGGGCGTGACCCATCAGCTCAAGCCTGAGGTCTTCGGAGGGCGCGTGGCCTTCCTTGAGCGCAACATAGGCCTTGACGACTTCGCCAATGGTTTCGTCGGGGATACCGATCACACCGACCTCTGCCACGGCATCATGCTCCATGAGCGCACTTTCGACCTCGAAGGGACCAATTAGGTGGCCTGCGCTTTTGATCAGGTCGTCGTTACGACCGATAAACCAGAAATACCCGTCAGTATCGCGCATTGCCAGATCGCCGCTGAGATACCAGCCGCCCTGAAAGCATTTCTTGTAGCGCTCCTCCTGATGCAGGTAGCCGCGCATCATCGAAGGCCAGCCAGGGCGCAGGGCAAGCTCTCCAATGGCCTGCGGCGCGGTGAGCTCGCGCGCGTCATCCTTTGTGACTTCGACGATTCCGGCTGTGATCCCAGGCAATGGTTTCCCCATGGAGCCTGGTTTCAAATCCATGCATGCATAATTGGCAATCATGATGCCACCGGTTTCAGTCTGCCACCAGTTGTCGTGGAATGGCTTTCCAAAGGTGTCCTTGCCCCAGATCACGGCCTCGGGATTCAGCGGTTCACCTACGCTGGCCAAAAACTTCAAGCAAGGAAAACTGCGCCCTGCCAGAGCATCGGTGCCAGCGCGCATCAGCATTCGAATAGCCGTAGGCGCCGTATACCAAACGTTAACCCCTTCTTGTTGAAGGATATCGTACCAGCGGATTGCGTCAAATTCTGCTTCGTCCACGATCATGGTCACGCGGTTGGTAAGCGGTGCGACGATGCCGTAGGAAGTGCCTGTGACCCAGCCGGGGTCGGCGGTGCACCAGTAGATATCACCCGGCTTCAGATCAAGCGCGAGGCGTCCGGTGATGTGGTGGGCGACCACTGCGTCATGTACATGAACAACACCCTTCGGCTTGCCAGTCGTGCCGGACGTGAAATGCAGCAGGGCGGCGTCCTCCGCATCCATGTGCTCGACCTTGAAGTCGTCCTTGGCGCCGTCCATCAGCGCCTTCAGATCGCAGGTGTTATCGACGCTTCCGTCAGTTAGAAAGACGGTTCTAAGTTCTGGCAAAGCAACGCGTTGTGCTTTGATCTTTCGGTTGTAAAGGCGCTCTGTCGTAAGCAATGCAGCCGCTTCGCCGATCTCCATCCGGGAGTGGATCGGCTCGGGGCCAAATGCCGAGAACAAAGGGCAAAAAATTCCTCCGGCTTTTAGGGTGCCCAGGGCCGCAATGAAAAGGTCAGGGGTCCGCCCCAGGAGAGAATAGACGCGATCCCCCTTTTTGATCCCCTCATCTCGCAAGACATTAGCGAATTTATTGGAGAGGCGAGCCAAGTCCGCATAGTTGAAATCTGTACGCGCGCCTGACTTTGCAATCCAACGCAGAGCAATCTGTGCTCCGTGTCCGGCAATGACGTGTCGGTCGATGGCCTCATGTGCGATGTTCAGTTTTCCGTCCGGAAACCCGTCGATCAGTTTGCGCGCGTCGGCCCATTCAAATGCGTCGCGGAACCTGTCGTAATCCGACATATTCGCCGCATTTCTTTCGCATACGGATTTGGTCAAGGTTTCGTGTTTCAAGGGCCCACCTGAGTTGCAGAACTGCTGCCCGCCAAGACTATCAGCGTGCTTTTCCTTCAAGATGACTCAGATCAATTCGTAGCGAATAAGGACCTCTACGCGCACAAAACGGACACTCATCCCCAAGAATTCAATGGACGCTGTGCCAATCCCGCTGCGCACCCTTTTCCATATCGGCAACGGGCTGGTTACCGAGATATTTGAACCAAAGTAGTTCCACGAACTTTTTCTGAAAAGCCATTTGGTAAACGAACCTGTTTGGCAGGCTCCTGTTCGTCATTCAGGCAAGAAATTGCCGTAAGCAGGAGCTTATCGGGTCATCAATAAACTCGGAGCCAATGGCTCTACGCTCCAAGATTGCCGAAGTGACAGCAAGCGACAACTAAAGTTGCCGCCATGTCGCACCGGCCATTCGGTGCCTTCAACAAAAGGAACATAACTATGCGTACACTCGCACTTATCGCACTTATCGGGTTCGCCTCCCCAGCGCTGGCTGAAGATGTGACCACAGACAGCATTCTCGGCACCACCATGGAAGAAGTTCAGGCGTCACTGGTCGCCATGGGCTATGAGGTTCGCAAGGCGGAAATGGAAGATGGTAAAATCGAAGTCTACTTCGTTCGTGATGGTCAAATGGGGGAAGTCTATGTGAGTTCTGAGACTGGCGCGGTCACTAAACTGGACCTGAAAGGCTGAAGCGGTGGTTCCCTTCAGCCAACAGACCAGCGGGCGCGCAAGCGTCCGCGAGGTCGCCGTATGGGACCCGCTGGTGCGGTTGATCCATTGGTCACTTGCTCTGATGATCCTTCTCAACGGTGCTTTTGTGGAAGAGGAAAGTAAAACGCACGAATGGATCGGGTACGTTGCCCTCTGTCTCGTCGGTCTAAGACTGATATGGGGATTTATGGGTCCAAGACATGTCCGTTTTTCTGCCTTCCCACCGAGTCCGCGCCGCGCTTTTCGCTACCTCCGGGCCGTGCGCGAAGGAGACCAATCAGTGCATTTATCACACAACCCTCTGGGGGCTTTGATGGTCTATAATATTTGGTTAAGCGTCATTGCCATCGGCATGACCGGCTACATGATGACGACCATCACCTTTTTTGGTGTTGAATGGGTTGAGGAAGCTCATGAAGCTGTTTTCGGCTGGCTCTTGTTTTCGGTCGCTCTGCATGTTGTGGGCGTGGCCTTTGATACTTGGCGGTCCGGTGTCAATCTTGTTCTTGCAATGATAAAAGGACGCAAGATCATTCCTGATGGACGCGACGTGAAATGAAAATGAGGCTTTGGGCCACAAAAACAAGGGAGAGGCGCGCAACGATACTTGCGGGTATTATACTTTTGCAGGCTCTTTGCGCGCTATTTTTCATCGGTGATGTTATCGATGACTTTACCGAGCATGGGTTTCGCGCCGATCCGCATCTGTCGCTTGAGGCGATTGCGGCCGTTGCACTGATCGCGGGTGTGGTCTTTCTCATGGTCGAATTGCGCAGATTACTCTTGCGGATGTCGGATATGCAAACCGGACTGGAAATCGCCCACGGAGACTTGGCAAAAGTCATCGAAGGCTTCTTCGATGAGTGGAACTTGACGCCTGCAGAGCGAGATGTGGCTATCATGATCCTGAAGGGGCTCGACAATGACACTATCGCCCACATCCGAAATACTGCGTCCGGTACTGTTCGCGCGCAAGCGACCAACATCTACTCAAAGTCGGCGACTGACGGACGCGCGCAATTCATCAGCCTTTTCGTGGAAGAGCTAATGGCCGGGGGAACCAACTCCGACAATGGCTTGGGGTCTGGCCTGATAGACCAATCTATTGAAAAAATGGCGACGAAAGACCGGTCTGCCTTGTAGGAAACGGCACGATGGCCACCCCCAGCGCACATCCTGACGACCCGCATTCCATTACTCGCAGCGGGTGGCTATTTGGCGTAAACGTCTGAGTATTGCTTCGGCTTCCCATTCTAGTCCTTCTTCTTGGGCAGATCTACCAAAGCTGAAATTTAGGCAAAGTGCAGCAAATCTGCACTTCGGGCTGTCGTCGGCAGAAATAGCTCGAACTGGAACTTCTCTTCTAAAGCAGACATTTTCCAAATCGCCAAAACGCGTGGGTTAGCGTGAGCAAATGGGCTTGGGATGAACCTTTGCAATGCGATGGTTGACCGCATTGAGCCTATGGCGCACGGATTGGAATCTCGTCCTGCGCATTTGCAGCAGCAAATTCGACCGAAGCCATCAGGTGCATCAAAGCAATAACTACGGCCGCTCAACCCAACTACAACAAGTTTTTGGACGCCGATGTCTCACATGCAAGCTTTTCTGACTGACACGTCGAAACTTCTATGGAGCCCACCTTATTGCAAAGGTGTTGCTTGGTCTGGTTCAGGATCACGATTGCTGACTTATAAGCTCCAGTTCTATATAGAGCCTTTGGTGCTAAGAACCCCGCCGAAGTGAGAAGGAAATTGCGCGTCAGGGTAAGTCGTCAATGAGCGACACTTCCTCTCTCTCGCTATTCCCACTCCATCTGTTGATAGGCGGTCTGGGCATTTCGGCCTGCTAGCGCCTCGAACTGTTCCAGATAACCGAATGCCGACTGATCAACTTTCGGTGCATCAATAATGTCTCCACCCGCATCGATCAGTGATCCGATCCTTTTGCGAAGGTTTATGAGGTAGTCATAGGTATCGGCCCGTGCGTGTTCCATATTGGTTGCGTTGCCATGACCGGGTACCACATGCAGCGCGCCAGTAAGTTCCATTGCCTCAAACGCGGCGGGCCAATTGGTGATGGAGCTTTGGTCGCCGACGCCGAGGATGCGTTCTACGTAAACGATATCGCCTGTGAACACGGTGTCGTGCGACGGCACCCAGACAAAGCTGTCCCCTGGCGTGTGGGCTGGACCGGAATGCCTGATTTCGGCTTTCATATCGCCGAGTTCGAGCAGATAATTTTCAGTAAAAGTCACGTTGGCATAGGAGGGTTCGGTGCCTTCCAGTTCGTCACCCAGCAAATTCCTGAGTGCAGTCAATTGCAACGATCCACGGATACGCTGGTCCTCAACTGCGGCTTCAGCGGCGATTACGGTGGCACCCTGCGCCTGCCAGTAGCCATTGCCAAGCCAACGATGATCCTGTCCACCGGTATTAATTACATAAACGACAGGTTGATCGGTCACCGTTCGGATGGCGGTCTGTAGGGCTTCTGCACCTTTCCATGACCCACCCGGGTCGATCAGGACGGCTCCCTGCTGGGTTACTACAAGACCAAAGGTCGCGTTGTTAGCAAGGTTCTCAGGGCTGCGCTGCGCTTTCTCGCCGACGATTGCATAGACATTTTGAGAAACAGGCTGGACCTCAAGCGTCTGCGCATTGGTAAAGGCGGGTGTCGCAAAAGCCGCTGCGACAACAATGCTGCGGATCATGCGCTGAGCCACCCTTCGAGCTTGGCTGCATCCGGTAAACCGCCGGTATGTACGAGCTTGCCGTCCACCGTCACGCCAGGCGTCGACATCACACCAGCCATCGCGATGGACTTCGCATCTGTGACTTTTTCGAGATTAATTTGGACACCAAGCTTCTCCGCGGCGGCCCTTAACATTTGTTCGGTCGCCTCGCAGCGCTTGCATCCGGGCCCGTAGACCTTGACTATTTTCATGGGTATCTCCTTTGAGATTATTATGCTTTTTTCTTAACGCATTCACATGATGATGTTGAACAGGAAGCCGGTGGCGAGAATGCCCGCAGCAACGACAGCAAGGAAGATGGCGATCAGGCGGTAGGTCAGAACCTGTTTCAGGATGATCATTTCAGGCAAAGAGAGCGCGATGACCGACATCATGAAAGCCAGCGTCGTGCCAAGGGAAGCACCCTTGCCCAGCAACGCCTCTACGATGGGAATGACACCAGCCGCATTGGTGTACATCGGCACGCCGACAACCACGGCGGCAGGAACCGACCACCACGCTTCGCCGCCCATAATCCGCAGCATCACCTCTTCAGGAATGTACCCGTGGATAGCGGCGCCGATGGCGATCCCGATCAGGACCCATATCCAGACCTTGCCAACAATCTCGCGCACTTGTTCTATACCGATCTTGAGGCGGTCCACCAGCGTGAGCCGTTCTTCAGGCAGATCGCCCACTGGACCCGCGTTCAACTCGCGCACCCAGTCCTGCAGATACCGCTCCAGCCCCATGCGGCCCAGCACAAATCCTGCGACCGTGGCAATGGTAAAGCCGAAAACGAGGTAGATCGTGGCGATCTGCCAACCAACGAGACCATAGAGCAACCCAAGGCCCACGGGTCCTACCATCGGCCCGGCGATGAGAAAGGAAAAGGTGACGCCCAGTGGAATACCTGCCGACACGAACCCGATAAAAAGCGGTACAGACGAGCACGAACAGAACGGTGTAAAGACGCCGAGAAGTGCAGCCAGCGGGTAGCCTGCAATTTCGCGCTTGCCAGCGAGGATCGCACGGGTCTTTTCGGGGCTGAACCAACTGCGCAAGACGCCAGTGACAAAGACGATTGCGGTGAGCAAAAGCAGCACCTTGGGCACGTCATAAACGAAAAAGGCAATGGCCTCGCCTGCATGGCTTTCGCGTGCGACAGGAAAAAATGACGTAACCCATTCCGAAAAAGGGATCAGTCGGTTGTAAAGCAGCCACCAGATTGCGGCCGCGACCACTGTGCCAGCATACCAGACCCAATCCGACCGTTGTTGTAACAGGTGCTGCTCTTGAGAGTTGGCAGTCATGCGGCTTCCTTTTCGAAACATCTTTGGGCAGTCAGGACAGCGTCGATGACCGCAGCGATTTCAGGCGCAACCCCCGGATTGCGCCGATAGCGCACCCATTGCGCATCTCGACGATCCAGTACCAGGCCTGCCTCACGCAGCAGCTTCATGTGCCTCGACATTCTGCTTTGGCTCGCGTCGAGGCGTGCCATCAGTTCACAGACGCAATGCTCATCGCCATCCCAGACAAGGGCGAGTGCAGAGCGGCGGGTCGGGTCGGATATAGCGTTCAATATGACTTGCATGGAATTTTCAATATGCGCTGAACCGCATATGCGCTTTGACTTATATCAACCTCGCAAATTGTGTGCGCGGTCAGCGGCCACGTGCGCCGCCCAAACAGGCCGGACACAAGAGCGTATTTGATTATTGCCAATCACATCGAGAATGTCTTGCTAAGCGGAAGCCATCCAAACAGGACAACGCTGACATCGGGAAAGGCGCTATAAAGGCTGGCTTTGAGAAAGCTCTACGGATCAATTTCAATTTGTAAAAGACCAATAATCGACAAACGTCAGAATGTGGTTAGCTGGAAGCCAAAAACTCTGGATTGAAGTCAAACAAAAAAGGGGAAGTGTATGAAATTCAAATATTTTAGCACTATTGTAGCATCGTTGGTGGTTTCGGTTTTCGGCATTGCAACCGCCGCAGCTGACGTGCTTGAGACCGTGAAGGAACGTGGAACGCTTTTTGTTGGGGTCAAAGCCGACTACAAACCCTATGGGTTTTTGGATACGTCAGGGGCTGTCATCGGTATTGAGCCCGATCTCGCAAAAGATGTTGCCGACAAGCTTGGCGTTGAGCTCGAATGAGTGCCTGTAGTCAGTTCAAACCGGATGCAATTTTTGGAACAGGGGAATGATCGAGCGTAGTATGGCCCTAAGCAGGTAAGTTAGGGCCACTAAATCTTATTTAGATCAACATCATATCCCGCAGAGTGAAGCTCTTTCGCAAGCTCAACCTTCCATGCGCTTCCGTCATCCCAATTGATGTAGACTGTGCCGACGTCATCGGAAGGCATTCCGATACCGCCTTTCTTCAAAGCGCGAACCTTGTCGCGCCCAAGACGTCCAACAAAATACCCGAGTTCCAAGATGACGTTTTGCCGGGCGCGCGGGCTATCCTCTTTTGAAGCTTTGGCACGTCCGACATCGTCAGCGGTTAACAGCACAACGGCGAAACCAACATCACTATGCGCAAGCGGCTGTTGCGGGTGGCATTGATCCCGACGCCGACCGCTTGATTGTGGGCATCCCTGAAAACTGTTTCTGAAATTCCAAGGGCCACTTGGGAACTACTGCCCCGGTTGCTGCGAAGCGCCGGGGCTTTTTTATTCGGTCGGCGGGTCGTTTCGAAGCCTCGTCACAAGTTCCGCCATGACTGCTGTTAAGCCCGAAGCGATGCGCCAAACCTGAAAAAGTTCTTCGTGAAGTTCTTCCAAGTCGGCAATCATAGCGTCGCGGCCTTCGTGCGGTCTGTATCTTGAAGTTGTGTCGTTCATAGAAGCCGTGGTTTAGGCGGTTCCGCGCCTTCAAGGCCGAAGCGAACCGTTCCGCTAAATGTTCATCGAACGCAACTTTGCCTTTAAGAACCCCAAGCAACCGCCCAAGCGTATGCGCTTCGATTTGGTCAAGTGCCTTTCGGGCTTTCACCGGGGCGGGCTTCACATGCCAGCCGTTTTCAATCGCGCTAACCGAAAGCAACAACGTTCCAAGTTCCGTTTCGAAAAGCTGCGCCGCTTCGGCTGTTATGCCGAATTTTGCATAGAGTTCGTCGCGTGTTGCCATGTTAAACACCATCTCGTTGCCGCAGTTTGCCGCGCAACCGACACGCGACGCAAGCATGGTCTTCACGAATGCGTGATTGAAGTTACCATTCGAAGCAGAGTTTCATGCCGCTTCAAAGCATGGGTTCAAGTGTGGGTAAGAACTATTTAAGTGATGGAGTTCACTCATTAAGTATTTGATGTTTAATGAAAAAACATGAGTTAAATGGCGGAGAGACAGGGATTCGAACCCTGGGTAGGCTTGCACCCACAACGGTTTTCGAGACCGCCCCGTTCGACCACTCCGGCACCTCTCCGCGGGGGTCTGCCCGGGGCGTTTAGTCCTGTTTTGATGGGGTGACAAGAGGCGAAAGCGCACTTCGCTCTTACACGGGAAATTTCATTGCGCCTTCGCCGATTTGACCTAAGCTAACCAAAACAGCGCCCGTGATGCGCGAAAACAGGAGGCGTATATGTCAGCACTATTCAGAGCAAGCCTGCTTGCAATTTCATTTTGTCTACTCGTGATGCCCCTACGGCACGCGGTTGCCGAGGGCGATACCGAAAGACTGGAAGCCTTTTTGGAGGCGACAGGCTTCGATGTGGCGCTAGAGAGCATGAAGCTTTCGGCAAGCAACGCACCGGCGATGATTGGCCTTGAGGCGGCAGACTTCGGGATGCAGTGGACAATACTGGTGGATCAGGTTTTCGACACCGACGTCACGCACGACATGGCGATCGACATCTTGGCTCAAACACTCGACGATGATCTGCTGACACATGCGGTGGAATTCTACACCTCCGATCTGGGCAGCAGACTGGTGGTGGTCGAAAACGCGTCGCATATGAAAGAAGACGAGGATCTGAAACAAGAAAGCGGGCAGGCCATCATTGCGGGACTGGTGCAGATCGGTTCACCGCGCGTTGAAGAACTCAAGCGCCTGAACAATGCCGTAGGATCCGAGGATGCCTCTATACATGCTATTCAAGAGGTACAGGTGCGTTTTCTGATGGCCGCTGCTGCAGCAGGCGTTATCGATCTTCCGATGGATGAAGAGGATCTGCGCCAAAGCCTGAAACAGCAAGAAAGCGAGATGCGCCGCAGCATGCAAATCTCGGGGCTCGCGGCATCGGCTTACACTTATCAATCCTTCTCGGATAATGAAATCTCGGCCTATGCGGACGCTCTTGAAGACCCGAAAATGCAAAAGGTCTATGCGCTGATGAATGCGGTCCAATTCGAGATACTCGCTGATCGCTACGAAGCCATGGCGCGCGGCATGAGCGCGCTGCAACCCTCGCAGGAGCTGTAGCCCAATGCGTGCGCTGTGTTTTGCAATTTTACTCACGCTGGGTGCCGGGCCGTCACTGGCAAACGCGCGCATGACCTTGCTGATGGACGCGCTGATGATCCCGGACGTGGTGGCCATTCTGCAGGCTGAAGGGTTTGCCTATGCGCAGGACTTGAACAACGACATGCTGAGCGGGCAGGGCGGTGCCTTCTGGTATGAACAAGTCCGCCAGATTTACGACGGCGACAGGATTACCGAGCAATTGCGGCGCGCGCTTGAAGAGGGGCTTGAGGCCGATGATGTCGAAGCCGCACTCGCGTTTTTCGGATCAGAGCAAGGCGCGCGGATTATCTCGCTGGAAAACGCAGCCCGACAGGCAATGGCCGATCCTGAAGTAGAAGAGGCCGCGCGCGACATCTACGCTGAACTCAAAGACGGCGACGACCCGCTTTACATACTTGTAAGCCGCTATATCGATGATAACGACCTTTTGGAACGCAATGTAACAGGAGCAATGAGCGCCAACTTCCAATTTTACATGGGACTTTCCGACGGCAAATTTAGCGATCAAAGCGAAGCGGAAATTCTTGAAGAGGTCTGGTCGCAGCAAGACGATATCCGCGACGACACGGAATACTGGCTGAACGGGTTCTTGTTGATGGCATACCAACCACTGCCACTAGAGACGATGCAAAACTACGTCGACTACTCTGCAAGCGATGAGGGTCAAGCGTTGAACGCAGCGCTGTTTGACGGTTTTGAGGGGATTTACCGCGATATTTCATATGCCCTTGGCCGTGCCATTGCTTTGAACGCAGAAGGTGACGGAATCTAAGCAGCGGATGCTTGACAACTGCGCTCTGATCGTGCATTTGCCCACCTCACGCGACGGGCCCGTAAATCGGGCCTGTTTTCAATTGATGTACACCTCTGATCGGGGTGCGCTGTCCGAGGTGGCCAAAGCGCTGCAAACTCCCGTATAGCGGGGACCACAGGACGCGGTGGAGAAAAGGAAAATCCATGTTTGCAGTCCTCAAGACTGGCGGCAAGCAGTACAAGGTTCAAGCGGGCGATATGCTGCGCGTTGAAAAACTGGCTGCTGACGCGGGTGAAACCGTACAATTCAACGAAATTCTGATGCTCGGCGGCGATAAGACCGTTGTGGGCGCGCCTTTCGTTGCAGACGCAGGCGTTCAAGCCGAAGTTGTCGACCAGATCAAAGGCGAAAAGGTCATCAACTTTGTCAAACGCCGTCGTAAGCACTCGTCCAAGCGCACCAAAGGCCACCGTCAAAAACTGACACTGGTCAAAGTGACGGACATTCTGGTATCTGGCGCAGACAAGTCCGGCATCAAAGCCGCGATGGGCGCGGGCTCTGTATCCGCAACAGCGGTTGCTGCAGCGGCACCAAAAGCTGCCAAGAAAGCGGCACCGGCCAAAAAGGCAGCTGCTCCGAAGGCGGAAGCCGCACCTGCCGCGGCTTCAGACGATCTGAAGAAGCTTTCAGGTGTCGGACCGGCGCTCGAAAAGAAACTGATCGAAGGAGGCATTACCTCTTTCGCACAAATCGCAGCATGGACCGAAGAGGACGTTGCTGCTATGGACGAGAAACTGTCATTCAAAGGCCGTATCCAGCGCGAAGGCTGGATCGAACAGGCCAAAGAATTGGCTAAAGGCTAAGGAGAGACCAAATGGCACATAAAAAAGCAGGTGGTTCATCCCGGAACGGTCGCGACTCAGCTGGTCGCAGGCTTGGTGTGAAACTTTACGGTGGCCAAGCGGCTATCCCCGGCAACATCATCGTGCGTCAGCGCGGCACTAAATTTTGGCCTGGCGAAGGCGTAGGCATGGGTAAAGATCACACGATCTTTGCAACTGTTGATGGTGCGGTGACCTTCCACAAAGGTCTCAAAAACCGTACGTTCATCTCTGTTTTGCCAGCGGCGGAGGCCGCAGAGTAAGCCTTTCCTCAGGTGATGCACATATAAAGGGGGATCGGCGCAAGCGCCGGTCCCCTTTCTTGTTCTGATGCACCCGTCTTCAAAAGGATCTCAAATGTCTGTCGCAACCGCCAGCTTCGCCATTTTTGCCGCCTCACAGGTCGGCACGCCTGGTCCTGCGAATATGGCGCTGATGGCCACGGGCGCGCGATACGGCTTGCGCGCGGCGTTGCCTTTCGTGGTTGGCGTCGCTTTGGGAAAACAGCTGGTGATCTGGCCTGTTGGCTTTGGCTTGATGGAGCTTTCAACGCAGGCGCCTTGGGTGTTTGAAATCCTCAAGTATATATCGGCAGCCTACATTGCCTGGCTCGCCTGGAAAGTGGCAAATCTGCGATTGTCCGCAGATCAGGCCGCAGGGCAAGCACCGGGGTTCTGGGCCGGGCTGATCGTTCATCCGTTAAATCCAAAGGCGTGGGCGATGATCGTGGGCGGTTTCACGGCGTTTGTGGCGCCTGGTACGCCGACTTTAGAAGCAACCGTCACGATTGCGGCTGTCTTGCTTGGATGTCAGATCGTGCTGCATCCGCTTTGGACAATGGCGGGGGAGGCCATTGCCAAAACTGTGACAGGTACAGCGTTTGAGCCGTATCTGATGTGGAGCTTGGCTGGTTTGACAGTCGCTTCGGTGTTGTTCGTACTGTTCGGAGGAGGAGCATAACGATGGAAATGGAAAAGATCATAGTGCAAGAAGTGATTGAAACGGACCGGTTTGATCTGCGTCCGCTGCGTCGTTCCGACATGGGATTAATTGAACTGTATGGCGGTGATGAGCGCGTTGCGCGCATGACCACATCGATCCCGCACCCGCTGCCTCCCGGTTTGGTTGAGGCGTTGGTGACACGGTCCATGAAAGACGACCGCGAGGAAGACATCTGGGCCATCGACGGGACCAAATCAGGCGCGTCAGAGCTTATGGGGCTGATATCGCTCGAACGTATGGACCGCGACCAGTCCGAAGTGGCCTATTGGGTTGCGCCGCCTTACTGGAATACCGGGCTTGCTTCCGACGCGGTACAAGCGCTGGTTCAAGCGAACCCGATGAAAAACAAGACAATGTTCGCCAGCGTCTTTCAGGACAATCCGGCATCAGCCAAGGTTCTGACCCATTGTGGGTTTGAATACCTTGGTGATGCAGAAAGCTTTTCTGTCGCGCGCGACGCAACTGTCCAAACCTGGACATACACAAAGAAACTCTGACAGGGACATTCCCCTGCAGGCAAGGAAACGGTCATGAAGTTCCTCGATCTGTGCAAAGTCTACATTCGATCCGGCGCGGGCGGCGGCGGATGCGTCAGCTTCCGTCGCGAGAAATACATCGAATACGGCGGACCAGATGGAGGTGACGGCGGGACCGGCGGCACCGTATGGGCCGAGGCCGTCGATGGGCTGAATACGCTGATCGACTTTCGCTACCAGCAGCACTTTTTTGCCAAGAATGGTCAGCCCGGTATGGGGCGGCAACGGACGGGCAAAGATGGCGACGATATCGTGCTGCGCGTGCCGGTAGGGACAGAAATTCTGGACGAGGATCAGGAAACCGTCATCGCTGACCTGACCGAGGTAGGCCAGCGCGTGAAACTGGCGCGCGGCGGCAACGGCGGCTTTGGCAACCTGCATTTTAAATCGTCGACCAATCAGGCACCCCGACGCAGCAACCCCGGTCAGGACGGGGTGGAGCGTACACTGTGGCTGCGCCTTAAGCTGATTGCGGATGTTGGCCTACTTGGCCTTCCTAACGCGGGCAAATCCACCTTTCTGGCAGCAACCTCAAATGCACGACCCAAGATTGCAGATTACCCGTTTACGACGCTGCACCCCAACCTTGGTGTGGTCGGAGTCGATAACACAGAATTCGTCGTCGCTGACATTCCAGGCCTGATCGAGGGCGCGTCGGAAGGGCGCGGTTTGGGTGATTTGTTCTTAGGCCATATCGAAAGATGTGCTGTGCTATTGCATCTTGTTGATGGCACCTCAGAAACCATCGCGGAAGACTATCATACCATCGTGGAAGAACTTGCAGCCTATGGCGCAGGCCTCGCCGAGAAGCCTCGTATCACGGTGCTGAACAAAATTGATGCACTGGATGAAGAAGAGCGCGCAGAGGCCCGGAAAATATTAAAAAAAGCCTCTGGTGGATCGGTAATGATGATGTCAGGAGTGTCCCGTGATGGCGTCACCGATGTTTTGCGTATGCTGCGCGCGCAAATCGACGATGACCGCTTGCGCCATAAACCCGTCGAGGAAGAAGAACCATGGCGTCCCTGACCCAAGCGCAACGGCTTGTGGTTAAAATCGGCTCGGCTTTGCTGGTGGATCGGGCGGCAGGCGGGCTGCGGAGTGACTGGCTGATATCACTGGCAGAAGACATCGCATGGCTGAAGAACGCCGGCGTCGATGTGGTTATCGTATCTTCAGGCTCTATCGCCTTGGGTCGCGGCGTTTTGAAGCTTCCCTCGGCGGATCTGCCGCTTGAACAATCCCAGGCCGCCGCAGCGGTCGGCCAAATCAGGCTAGCGCGCGCCTATGAGGAAGCGCTGGATCCGCACGGCATCGTGACAGCGCAAGTTCTGGTCACATTGGATGACAGCCGGGATCGGCGCCGTTACCTCAACAGCCGCGCAACGCTCGAGCAGCTCTTGTCAATGAAGGTTGTGCCAATCGTTAATGAAAACGACACGATCGCGACCGACGAAATTCGTTTTGGCGACAACGACAGGCTAGCGGCTCAGATCGCCGTGACCGTTGGCGCCGATCAGCTTGTGTTACTGTCCGATGTGGATGGGTTCTACTCGGCCAACCCGTCGATTGACCCCACAGCGCGGCGCTTTGATGTGGTCGACAAGATCACGGCAGAGATTCAGAATATGGCAGGCGACGCAGGCTCAGGCCTGTCAAAAGGCGGCATGAAGACCAAGTTGATGGCCGCAAAGCTGGCAACCGGGGCAGGGTGCCGCATGGCAATTACAAACGGTTTTGCCCTCAATCCCTTAAAGGCATTGGACGACGGTGCGGCAGCCACTTGGTTTACCGCAGATACAGACCCGCGCGCGGCGCGCAAACGTTGGATTGCCGCGATGAAACCAAAAGGCACGATCACACTGGATGCAGGCGCAGTCGCTGCCTTGCAGGCAGGAAAAAGCCTGTTGCCTGCAGGCGTCGCCCAGATCAGTGGCTCTTTTAAACGGGGCGATGCGGTCGCGATCTGCGATGCCACTGGCCATACTCTTGGGCATGGACTGGTGCGTTACACTGCGGATGAGGCGACGCTGATCATGGGTTGTAAGTCCCAAGACATCGAGGCCGTGCTGGGGTATCCGGCGCGCGCGGCTTTGATCCACCGCGATGATATGGCAATTTAGTTTTTGACGGTTAGAGCCACACGAGAAAAAGGACGCAAGAACTTGAAAGGTTTAGATAATATCCCCGATATTATGTCGGATATCGGTGCACGCGCGAAGGCTGCGGCAGCCAAGCTCGGGTTTGCAAAAGCCGAAAGCAAATGTGCGGCTTTGTCTGCTGCAGCAGATCATATCTGGGCTGCCCGTCAAGAGATCCTAGACGCAAATGCGAAAGATTTGGACTACGGCCGGGACAAAGGGCTAGGCGACGCAATGATGGACCGTTTGATGCTGAACGAAGACCGGCTGCGTGGGATCATGGATGGGTTGCGCGCGGTCGCCGCCCAAGACGATCCGGTCGGCGAGATCATAGCAGAATGGGACCAACCCAACGGCTTGAATATCAAGCGCGTACGCACACCGCTTGGGGTGGTTGGGGTCATTTATGAAAGTCGGCCAAACGTAACGGTTGATGCGGGCGCGCTGTGTCTTAAAGCAGGCAACGCGGTCATCCTGCGTGGCGGATCAGAGAGCTTTCACTCATCAGGCGCGTTGCACGCCTGTCTGGTTAAGGGGTTAAGGGATGCAGGGCTGCCCGAAGACGCGATACAGCTTGTTCCGACGCGGGACAGGGCAGCGGTAAGCGAGATGTTGAAAATGGTCGACACTATTGATGTGATTGTGCCGCGCGGCGGTAAAGGGTTGGTCGGCCTCGTGCAGCGAGAAGCCCGGGTGCCGGTATTTGCCCACCTGGAAGGGATCGTCCACATCTATATCGACGCAAGCGCTGACGCTGACAAAGCATCGCGCGTGGTAATGAACGCGAAAACGCGGCGCACCGGAATTTGTGGCGCGGCAGAGTGTTTGTTGATCCATAGTGCTGTCGCTGACACCATCGGGCGAACAATCATTGAAGACTTGATCGCTGCGGGCGTCGAAGTTCGTGGAGATGCAGAACTGGCAAGAATTGCCGGTGTAGCACCCGCCACGTCCGACGATTGGGGCCACGAATACCTTGATATGATTATTGCTGCGCGCACGGTGCCGGATGTCGACGCCGCGATGGAACACATACGCGAATACGGCTCAAACCACACTGATTGTATTCTGACGGAAGACCCTGCCACCGCACAGCGATTCATGACTGAACTTGATTTTGCCATTCTGATGCACAACGCTTCGACCCAGTTTGCGGATGGTGGTGAATTTGGCATGGGCGCCGAGATTGGCATCGCAACGGGCAAAATGCATGCGCGTGGCCCCGTTGGCGCGGCGCAGCTTACCAGCTTTAAATACCTGGTCTCGGGCGACGGTGCGATCAGGTCTTAAAAAGACAGCTTCACCGCATCATCACCGATTTGAACGTGAATGCGCCGATCCATATCCGCTGCGATAAGCGGTAAAAGGGCAAATTGAACTTGTGAGGGGCGCAAATCGGCGGGTGCTTCTTTGGTCGAGAGCACCTCCCACAAAGGCGCGTCAATATTTAGCTTGTCCGCGCGGCCATGCAGCAGCCATTTGCTGTTGTTCTGGCTGATCTCGACCCGCCCACCGTAGGGCATGGCAGTTTCAACACAGAGCAACGCCAGAAATGCGAGCCGCACATGAGAACGCGGTTGCGCATCCATCGGCCCCCACGCCACATCCAAACGCGCGCCGTGCATGACATCGCCTAGGATGGACGTGATTTCCGAACGCCCCATGGTTTGTTCACCAGCCGCGCCAAAGGCCACGCGGAAATATCTGATACGGGCGCTGGCGTTGCCGACACTCTCCTGGATCAAGTCCATTTCCGGGCCAGACTGACCGCCCGCCATATCCAAAAGCTCAAGACCATTGTTGATCGCACCGATTGGCGATATCAAATCGTGACATATCCGGCTGCCGATCAAAGCACTCAGATTGACGTCGCTGGAATTCATTAAAGCCTCCGGCTTGAAGGGAACACTTTGGAAGATCTAAACGCCATATATTCTCCAGGGATGCTGGTGCGACATCCACAACATCCCGAATGGGGAACAGGACAGGTCCAAAGCAATATCGGTGGGCGGATCACCGTGAATTTCAGAGAGCAAGGTAAGGTTGTCATTGATAGCGCCCGGGTTGCTTTGCATCCTACCTTTGATGACTGAACATCCTTTCCAAATGGTTAACACACACGCAAAAGGTGTAAAACCGCTAAAGGGTCGCGTTACATTTTTATGTTGCTTAGGATACTGCATCGCAAGCGGCGGCATAAACTAAACCAAGGCACTCAATGACACTGACTTCCGCGCCAACATTCTCTGTCGACATCGCGCAAACTGATGAAGACCTGAGGGCCGCAAAAAGACTGCGTTATCAAGTTTTTATTGAAGAACTAGGTGGTAGTGGCAGCCTGGTAGATCACGAAAATAAGCTCGAACAAGATCGCTTTGACCCCTACTTTGATCACTTGCTCCTGAAGGATCAAACAAGCGGGCAAGTGGTTGGTGTTTACCGTGTCATGCGCTGCGATCAGGCACAGGCGGCGGGCAGTTTTTACTCGGAATCCGAGTATGACCTTTCGCCCTTGATGGCGTCAGGCCGGAAACTGCTAGAGCTGGGCCGATCCTGCCTGCACGCGGACTACCGTGGGGGGGCAGCGCTTTATCATTTATGGAGCGGGTTGGCGGCCTATATTGCAGAGCACAAGATCGAAGTGCTTTTTGGCGTAGCGAGCTTTCACGGCACGGACCCGCAAGCAATTGCAGAACCCCTATCGCTTTTGCATCATCGTCACCTTGCTCCCGAAGATCTTAGGGTCAGGGCGCAACCCGCCTCTTTTCAGCCCATGGATTTGATCGCAGAAAGCGATCTGGACCCGCGCGCCGCAATGTTACAGGTTCCATCCCTTATTAAGGCGTATCTCAGGCTAGGCGGATTTGTGGGGCAGGGCGCATTCATTGACCATAGCTTTAACACAACCGATGTTTGTTTGATCCTCGACACCGAGAAGATGAACCGGCGCCAAGCCCGAATATACCAAGGAACGCCCGCATGAATGCTACATGGCACGGTGATGCGCCGCCTCCTATGCCACCGATAGGCGCAATGGGGTGGGTTGGTGTTCTGGTCAAATTACCTCTCCTTGGTATCGTTGTCTTTGGGGGATTGGTGCTTTTGCTGCTGGTGCGCCTGATCGAGCGGCCGTTGTGCGGGCTGAACAGGCCGGTAACACCGCACATCACCGTGTTTGTGTGCCGCCTGTCACTAGGCATTCTTGGCATAGCGCTTGGCGTCAAAGGCCGCATCGATCCACACGCAAGTGCGGTTGTGGCCAATCACTCCAGTTGGCTGGATATTTTTGTACTGAACGCGCGGCAACGGGTCTACTTTGTGTCAAAATCCGAAGTCGCCCGCTGGCCGGGGATCGGCTGGCTGGCGCAGGCAACCGGGACCGTTTTCATCGACCGCGACCCCAAGAAGGCCGCCGCGCAAAGAGATGTCTTTCAATCACGGATCGCAGCGGGACACAGGCTCTTGTTCTTCCCAGAAGGAACAAGCAGCGATGGGAACCGTGTGTTGCCCTTCAAATCGACACTGTTTGCCGCCTTTTTCGACGACGCATTGCGCCAGCACGCGAGCGTTCAGCCTGTGACGCTGCGCTACAGCGCGCCAGCGGGTCAGGACGTCCGCTTTTTCGGCTGGTGGGGCGATATGGACTTTGGAAGCCACTTTCTGCAAGTCGTGGCCGCCGGTGCAGGCGGGCGGGTCGATCTGATCTACCATGCGCCTTTGGCGATATCAGATGCTAAGGACCGCAAAGCCCTTGCCGCAGCGACCGAGCATTCAGTGCGCCAAGGTTTTAACGGCTAGAAAAGGCGAGGGGGCTTTTACGGCGAATGGAAGAAAACGTCGCTCGTGACCAGTTCCAATCCGTCGCTGTCAGGTCCCCATTCCATCATCAGGCACGCTGTGCCTTTGCGCTGAAAGTAGGTCGCTTCGATGGGGTAGTATCCGGCAGACGGGATGCTGACCTCGATCTCGCCAACATAGCCACATGGGTGGATGCCGTCATAAAAACCAACTTCCTGACCGCCAATCGCTATTTGCAGCCCATCATTGGCCAGAAAATCCAACGTGTAAGTCCCGGCGCTTTTGAAGTGGATGTACCCCGAAATATCCGCCGCAACCTTTTCGCGTCTGTCGGAGGTTAGAACCTTGTCGCCTTCCTGCGTGTCCTCATAGGTCAGCCCGGCAATCGGCGCCCCGGGTTCACCACGTTTTCCCAACATTTTTTTGGCAAGTTCAACTGTGCGCACGTTGCTGGGAATGACGGCATAAGTCACGGCAAGGCCCTGCGCCAAAGCGCCCTTGCTGGGCTGCGGGCTTGCAGGTTGAAGAGTGATCGCCTGCGCGGATGCAAGCTGCGGCACGGCAAACGCCATGCAGAGTGCGGCGGCTGTTACAAGGTTTTTCATCGTAGCTCCCATCAGTGTAGCTGAATCGCGTAGCTTTCTACGTTTTGTAAGTAGTTTAGGGCGGGATATCTCCGACTGGCAAGACCAAGCGTTATTTCAATGCCGCAATCGCAGGTTTTAACCGCATTCTTCGCTTGCACGACCTTACGGGCTCGCCTATACGGCGCTCACTGAAACCCGCAGGCGGGGTTTGGGCTTATTGGGGGAGACATCCCCAAAGGTCCGCCGGTTGGCACCAAACGGTGTCATGCCCCCGCCGAGGATTAAACCGGAAAGGTATAACGACATGGCTCTTCCAGAGTTCACCATGCGCCAATTGCTTGAAGCAGGCGTACACTTCGGCCACCAAACGCAGCGTTGGAACCCCCGTATGGGCCCTTTCATCTATGGCGCGCGCAATGGCATTCACATCATGGACCTCACACAAACTGTTCCAATGTTGGATCAGGCCCTGAACGTCATCCGTGAGACCGTCGCAAAAGGCGGCAGCATTCTTTTTGTTGGCACCAAGCGTCAGGCACAACAGCCGATCGCGGACGCCG
This sequence comes from uncultured Alphaproteobacteria bacterium, assembly GCA_963796445.1. GTDB lineage: Bacteria > Pseudomonadota > Alphaproteobacteria > Rhodobacterales > Rhodobacteraceae > Roseobacter. The sequence goes on from CAWCLQ010000013.1 coordinate 594,339, forward strand.
CAGAGAAATGCGCGCAGTATTATATGAACCACCGCTGGCTCGGTGGCACGTTGACCAACTGGCAAACCGTTTCGCAATCCATCAACCGCCTAAAAGCGATCGATGAGCAGTCCGAGAACGGCTTCGCAGGCCTCACCAAGAAAGAGCGCCTCGGTATGGAACGTGACCAAGGCAAACTGCAGGCGTCTTTGGGCGGCATCCGCGAAATGGGCGGCCGCCCCGACCTGATTTTCGTGATCGACGTCAAAAAAGAAGCACTGGCCGTGGCCGAAGCCAACAAACTGGGTATTCCGGTTGTTGCCGTCGTTGACACTAACTGCCCACCAGATGGCATCGACTACATCATTCCAGGCAACGACGACGCATCCCGCGCGATTTCGCTTTATTGCGATCTGGCAGCGCGTGCCGCTCTTGACGGCATGTCGGCACAACTGGGTGCTGCAGGCGTTGACCTCGGTGCGATGGAAGAAGCGCCCGTCGAAGAAGCTGTGGCAGAAGAAGCACCAGCAGCTGACGCCGCTCCAGCGGAAGAAGCACAAGCCTGATCGCTTGTCATACGCATGACACATGGGGCAGGGCACACCTGCCCCAACCGACATAATTGATTCCAAAAGGAGAACCTGAGATGGCGATTACAGCCGCAATGGTCAAAGAACTGCGTGACAGCACGGGCGCAGGCATGATGGACGCGAAAAAAGCACTCACCGAAACTGAAGGCAACATGGACGAAGCCGTTGACTGGCTGCGCACCAAGGGACTTGCGAAAGCTGCAAAAAAATCAGGCCGTACGGCGGCCGAAGGTCTGGTCGCAGTGCATGTCGAAGGCGGCAAGGGCATCGCGGTTGAAGTCAACTCCGAGACAGACTTTGTTGGGAAAAACGCAGAATTCCAGGAAATGGTCGGCAAGATCGCCTATGCCGCGATGGGGGTTTCGGATGTTGAAGCACTTAAGAAAGCAGACATTGGCGGTAAGTCTGTCGAAGATCTGATCACAGACAAGATTGCTACCATTGGCGAAAACATGTCTCTGCGTCGTATGTCCGCCATCGAAGGCGGCGCGGTTGTGTCCTACGTACACAACGCAGCGACGCATGGTATGGGGAAAATCGGTGTACTGGTGGCGATGACCGGTGGTGATGAAGCGTTCGGCAAGCAAGTTGCGATGCACATTGCAGCCGTAAACCCCGCGTCCTTGTCCGAAGATGATCTTGACCCGGCGGTTGTCGAAAAAGAAAAGCAGGTGCAAATGGACATTGCGCGCGAAAGCGGCAAGCCAGAGCAGGTGATCGAAAAGATGATCGTTGGCCGGATGAAGAAGTACATGTCCGAAGTCACGTTGCTGAACCAGTCTTTCGTTGTGAACCCCGACCTGACAGTGGGCGACGCTGCAAAAGAAGCGGGTGCGACGATCACCGGTTTTGTACGTCTCGAAGTGGGTGAAGGCATTGAAGTTGTGAAAGAAGATTTCGCGGCGGAAGTCGCCAAGGCCGCACAGGGCTAAACACTGCTTTTAATGACTAAAAAACGCCGCAGGAATGCGGCGTTTTTTCTTTTTATATTCAAAATATTAAGATGCGATTTTAAAGTTAAATCTTAGCTTTCATGGCGTCCATTGCCAGCACATAGCCATGTGCGCCAAAACCGCAAATAATTCCAACACAGACCTTGGCGATATAAGATTGATGCCGAAATTCTTCGCGGGCGTGGACGTTACTCAGATGTAGCTCAATGGCGGGGAGCTCAACCGACGCAATTGCATCCATCAAAGCGATAGACGTATGCGTATAAGCACCAGCGTTCAGGATGATACCGCTGTGCGTTCCACGGGCTGCATGGATCGCATCCACCAAAACACCTTCGTGGTTTGATTGCTGGAAAGAAACAGAAATATCAATGGTTTGCGCATGCTCGTGGCATATTTCTTCGATATCGGCCAGCGTCGTACTGCCGTAGACGTCAGGCTGACGTGTGCCCAGCAGATTAAGGTTAGGACCATTCAGGATCAGGACAGAAGCCATTGTGTATCTCGCGCAGTAGTTTCGTCGTGCTTAGTCAGTGAAAGGGCTTTCTGTCCAGCACTGCGAGAGGGGAAGATACAATCGGTCCGAAAATGAGACCCGAACGCTACAACGCGTTCGCTCCATAATAAAGTTTATAATCATGATTATGTTAATTAATTATTGCTGAAAACCCTTGTTTTCATGCCTTACACAGTCCAGCCGCTATCCAAGTGCATATCCCGCCCCACGGACGGTACGCAACGGATCTGTCCCACCGTTTTGCGTCAGCGCTTTTCGTAACCGACCGATATGAACGTCTACCGTGCGCGTGTCGACATAGATATCGCGGCCCCAAACACGGTCTAGCAACTGCTCACGCGAGAACACGCGTCCAGGCTTCTCCATAAACGTCGACAACAATCGGAATTCCGTCGGCCCGAGTTTAAGCTCACTTTCACCTCTGTTGACCCGGTGGCTGGTCGCGTCCAACACGATGTCCTCATACTCGAGACGTTCTCCTGACGCCGCTGGTCGAACGCGGCGCAACTGACTGCGCACGCGCGCCATCAGCTCGATCACAGAGTACGGTTTTATAACATAATCATCGGCGCCAGTTTCGAGCCCGCGAACGCGGTCAACTTCTTCGGACCGTGCAGACAACATGATGATCGGAATGCTGCGCGTCTCGTTCCTGATCTTCAGCCTGCGGCACACTTCGATCCCCGACAAGTTCGGCATCATCCAATCCAACACGATAACGTCCGGCACCAGTTCATCCACCAAGATCAAAGCCTCTTCGCCATTCTCGGCGCGGCTTACGGCAAAGCCCTCGGCCTCAAGGTTATAAGCAAGTACTTCGCGCTGTGCTGGTTCATCTTCGACAACCAATACACGGGGTTGATCGACCGACATGTGTTTTATCCTTTAGCAGCGCCAAGACGCCAGATCGGCTTTTGGGCGTGGTTCTTCGGGATGTTCACCGGTGACAAGATAGACCACCTGTTCCGCAATCGACGTCACATGATCGCCCATCCGCTCGATATTCTTGGCAATGAAATGCAAGTGCATACAAGCAGTTATGTTGCGCGGGTCTTCCATCATAAAGGTCAGGAATTCACGGAATAGCGCGTTGTACATTTGGTCGACTTCGCGGTCGCGCGCGATCACGTCCAGAGCCAGTTCTTCATCGCGCTGAACATAGGCATCCAGTGCATCCTTAAGCATCAATTCAACTTCGCGTGCCATACGTTTCAGCGCCCCCGTGCTGTCATTGACCGGCGCCATTTGCGACAGAACACTGGTCCGCTTGGCCATGTTCTTTCCGTAATCACCGATCCGCTCCAGATTGGCGCTGATTTTGATAACGCTCAGGATCAGCCGCAGGTCCCGCGCAATCGGGGCGCGCAAAGCAATCACACGCGCAGCTTCTTCGTTTATCATCTCTTCAAGCGCGTCTATGGCTTTGTCTGCCTTGCGCACCTCTTCCGCGAGTTCTTCATCCCGGTCATCCAGTGATTTGGCGCTTTCACGAATGGAGGCTTCGACAAGCCCGCCCATTTTCATGATCTGCGCCTGTATCGCTTCGAGATCCCGGTCGAAAACCGAGGCAATATGTTGATCTTCGATCATTTCTTTATCCAATCCGGCCAGTGATATAGCTTTCGGTGCGCGGGTCTTCAGGGTTGGTGAAAATCGTGCCGGTTTCACCGTATTCCACCAGGTTTCCAAGGTGGAAGAACGCGGTTTTCTGGCTGACACGCGCTGCCTGCTGCATGGAGTGTGTCACAATCACTACCGAATAGTTCTGGCGCAGTTCGTCGATTAACTCTTCGACTTGTGCCGTCGCAATCGGATCCAAAGCCGAGCATGGCTCGTCCATCAGCAGCACCTCGGGCTGTGTTGCCACAGCGCGCGCAATGCACAATCGCTGCTGCTGACCACCGGACAGACCTGTACCCGGCGCGCCCAGACGGTCCTTGACCTCGTCCCAGATCGCTGCACGGCGCAGGGATTGTTCAACAATTACATCAAGTTCAGCCTTGTTCTTCGCCAATCCATGAATGCGCGGACCGTAAGACACGTTGTCATAAATCGACTTGGGGAACGGGTTTGGTTTTTGAAAAACCATGCCAACCTTGGCGCGCAGTTGTACCGGGTCGACCCTTTTGTCGTAGATATCTTCGCCATCAATCGCGATGTCGCCCTCAACGCGGCAAATATCAATCGTGTCGTTCATCCGGTTCAGACAGCGCAGGAAAGTAGACTTTCCACACCCTGATGGGCCGATAAACGCTGTAACGGTTTTGTCTTGGATATCAACGTTGACGTCCTTGATGGCGTGGTTGTCTCCGTAGAAAACCTGTACGTCTTTCGCCGAGATCTTGATGGCTTTTGCATCCACGTCTCTCTCCAGTATTCTCATATCGTTCATTGTGGATGCTCCTTTACCAGCGACGCTCAAAGCGGCGACGGAGGATAACAGCAAGGGTGTTCATCGAAATAAGGAACCCTAGCAGGATGATGATGCCGCCCCAAGCCCGTTCGTAGAATGCAGGATCGGCGCGTTTGGCCCATTCGTAAATCTGGGCCGGCATCGCAGAGTTCGGATCAAGCAGACCAGAGGCTACGCCATCAGGCGCATTCGATGCGATAAAGCCAACCATACCGATCAGCAACAAGGGCGCGGTTTCGCCCAAGGCCTGCGCAAGCCCGATGATCGTACCTGTCAGAATGCCTGGTGCTGCAAGCGGTAACACGTGGTGAAAGACCGATTGCATTTTAGAGGCCCCTACCCCCAAGGCGGCATCCCTGATCGAGGGCGGCACCGCTTTCAGCGATGCACGCGTCGAGATGATGATCGTTGGCAGGGTCATCAACGTCAGTACCAGACCACCGACCAGCGGTGCTGACTGCGGCAGATGCATGAACTGGATAAAGACCGCGAGGCCAAGGATACCGAACACAATTGACGGCACCGCCGCAAGGTTCGCAATGTTCACTTCGATTAGATCCGTCCAGCGATTCTTGGGCGCGAATTCTTCCAGATAGATGGATGCGGCAACGCCGATGGGCAGCGAAAGCACCAAAACCACCATCATCATGAAGAACGAGCCAATCATCGCCACGCCAATCCCCGCCGATTCAGCACGGCTTTCTGAAGCATCAGCGCCGGTAATAAAGTCGATGTTGAACGTCTTTTCGACGATCCCCAACGGCACCAGTGCATCGACCAGATCAAGGTGTTCACTATCGATGTTCTTGTCGCGCGCCACGTCTTCACGCAGAACGCGCCCCTTGAGGTAGCCGTCGACACGGCTGGACGCGAGAATGCGGAAATCCACGGTTTCGCCAATCAGATCAGGATTTTCTAACACAACATCGCGCACCTGAGCGGCCGCAGAAGCGGATATGAGCGCTTTCATATCGCCGCGCTTTTCAAGCGGTGTTTCAATATTATTCTGCTCAAGCTTGTCAAAAACGGCCTGCTGGATCAAAGGCGTGTACCCAAAGGTCGACACCTTGCGTAAATCGGCAATGTCGCGATTGCCGTTCTTATCCAGCTTTACGGGATCCAGATAAACCGAGGCATTGATAAACGTTTGCTGAAACGCGCCGGCCCCACTGGAAACGATAGAGATCAGCAATACGATCAGGAAGAAGATCCCCGTCGCAATGCCCGCAATCCCGTAGCTGCGAAAGCGGCGTTCGGCGGCTTTGCGCTTTTGCGTGCGCGCGTCGGGTTCCATCAGCGACACGCGATTACCTTTCTCAGGTGCTGCTGGCATCGCTGGAATGCTTGCGTCGGTCATTCGTATTGCTCCCGGTATTTACGCACGATGTAGAGGGCGAAGACGTTCAGACACAGGGTCAGAACAAACAGGGTAATCCCCAGCGCAAAGGCCACCAGCGCTTCGGGGGACGCAAAGTCACTGTCGCCGGTCAACTGGGACACGATCTTGGCTGTGACTGTGGTCATCGCCTCGAAGGGGTTCAGCGACAGACGCGCGGCGGCCCCTGCCCCAAGCACTACGATCATCGTCTCGCCTATCGCGCGGCTTGCAGCCAGCAGGATCGCGCCGACGATACCTGGCAGAGCAGCAGGCAGAACAACCTGTCTAATCGTCTCGGACCGTGTTGCACCCAGCCCGTAAGACCCGTCGCGCAGCGATTGCGGCACCGCGTTGATGATATCGTCGGACAAAGAACTTACAAACGGGATCAGCATGATGCCCATGGCGATACCTGCCGTCATCACCGACCGCCCGCCGCCCATCCAGCCTGTACCGTTTTCGCCGAAAACGCTGACCAGCAGCGGGCCGATCGTAAGCAGGGCAAACAAGCCATAAACAATGGTTGGAATACCCGCGAGGATTTCCAGCAGCGGTTTTGTGATGCCGCGCACGCGCGGTGACGCATATTCCGACAGATAAATCGCCGAGAACAGGCCAATTGGCACCGCAACCAGCAACGCTACGATGGATATATAGATCGTACCCCACAACAGCGGCAGGATACCGAGGCTTGATGCGCCGCCGCGTCCCGAGAAACTTGGTGCCCATTCCAGCAGCGTGAAAAACTCTGCCGCCGGATACAGGTTGAAAAACTCGATAGTATTAAAAATCAACGAAAAAACAATGCCAACCGTCGTCAGAACCGCAACCGAGGCGGCCGCGATCAGAATAGCGAGGATACCCTGCTCAACCACATTGCGCGCCCGGAAGTCACGCCCGCTTTGCAACACACCCCAGGCAGCGCCCAGCAACGCCACGAGCAACACAGCGACCGTCATCATTGTGCGAGACGTGCTGCTCATCGTCCGGTATTTTTGCGCGGCATTCAGGATCGGTTGCGTGATGTCGTTGGTCACCACCTGCCCCGCATCCTTAAGGCTCTGTGTGATGTCGGTAAGGTCGGCAGATGCGCCTGCGTCGGCCTCGTCAATATAACCCTCTTGGATCGCATTGCTTAGACCATCGGCCGTACGGCGCACTTCGGACATCACAAGGCCAATGCTTGACCCCTCGGCGATTTCGCTTTCGGGAATAAGTTGGGCGATCCGGTTATCGATAAACAAGGGCTGCGCGAGCATCCAGACGATCATCAAACCAAAGGCTGGAAAAACCGATTTCATCATTGCGTTCGAGCCATAATAGGACGGCAGCGAATGCAATTGTTCGCTCTTGCCATCCACGCTGGCCAAAGCGCGACCGCGACCTAGCACAAAGCCGGTAGCGGCCAATGCCAGAATTATTGCGGAGAGCCAAAGTACGGGCATGTATCCCCCAGAAGTAAAACGAGGCCCAACGAAAGCCTCTTGCGATATTTCGGGCGACGCAATCGCGACGCCCGATACTTGGTAAAACCTAACTCATTAAGTGTAGGCTGAGCCGCTTAGCTACCGCCGCCCATGACTTGCTCTCCGGAAACTGCCGCTTGCGTTGCAGACAGGTCGGGGTCAGACACCAGACCATAGTTCGCCAGTGGTCCATCAGGGCCCGCGATTTCGTCCGCGACGAAGAACTCGGCAAACTCTTTCAGGCCCGGAATGACGCCGATGTGTGCTTTCTTGATGTAGAAAAACAGTGGACGGGACACAGGGTATTCACCTGCTGCAATGGTCTCTGTCGTTGGCTCGACACCGGCCATTGTTGCAACTTTCAGCTTGTCGGTGTTGTTTTCATAGAACGCCAGACCGAACACACCGATGGCGTTCGAATTTGCGTCGATTGAGGCGAGCGTTTCTGTGTAGTCGCCATCAATGTCGACGGAACGGCCGTCAGTGCGGACCTCAAGGCATGCATCTTCTGCATCACCTTCCGACATGCCACCTGCGATCATCGCTTCCATGGCACCAGTTGCTGCGCATCCTGCTGCGATCACTTTTTCTTCGAACACTTCGCGCGTGCCGTGCTTTGTGCCCGGAATGAACGCGAGGATATCTGAAGATGGCAGATCCGGGTTGAAGTCGGACCACTGTGTATATGGGTTATCAACCAGCTCACCGTCGACCATTACCTTAGGTGCCAGAGCGTTGAAGATGTCGGATTGTGTGAAAGCGGTGTAGGCAGGCCCGTCAAACTGGCTTGCAAAAACGATGCCGTCATAGCCGATGCGCACTTCGATGATGTCGGTCACACCGTTCTCTGCGCAGGCTGCGATTTCTTTTTCGCGGATCGCGCGGGACGCGTTTGCTATATCTGTGTGCTCTGTGCCAACGCCTTGGCAAAAACGCTTCAGGCCAGCAGAGGAGCCGCCGGATTCAACAACCGGCGTTGGAAATTCAAAGTTCTCGCCGAAGGCTTCAGCGACGATAGACGCGTAAGGAAGAACTGTGGACGAGCCGGCGACCTGAACCTGATCGCGTGCGGATGCGGCCGTTGCCGCAGTAACCACAGCAATGGCGATCGCTGATGTGGAGAGTTTGGTGAATGACATGGTAACTCCTGTCAAAGTAACGTTTCAGGGTCACCCCCAATGGCAACCTTGCCGTGGTGCTACGGGACCGACGCTATGCTTTTGTGACAAACACGTAACGCTTTTATGACAGTTCAGAAAACCGCCTAAGTATATGAAATTAATAAAGTAACGTTGTAAAACCTGCACCATGCACACAGCACAACTACCAAGCGATTCTAAAATATGACGATATTTTCAACCTGAGCGAGAATTTTGTGTGCACCTATCAACCCTAAACAAGGTCCAGCGGTAAAATCACAGTAAACTGAGCGCCCTGCCCCACTTCGCTTTCGACACGCAGGCGGCCCCGGTGACGGTTGATGATATGCTTTACAATCGCCAGTCCCAAACCGGTCCCCCCCAGTGCACGGCTTCGGTGACTGTCTGCACGGTAAAACCTCTCGGTCAGGCGTGGCAGATGAACCGCATCGATGCCCGCGCCATAATCAATCACCTGCACCCGTACGCCAGGCGCGCGCAGCCCCGGGTCACGCTCGGACTGTTGCATCACGACGGTGACACGGCCGCCTGATGTCCCGTATTTGATGGCATTCTCAACGAGATTGGTGAAAACCTGTTTCAGTTGATCCGCATCGCCGGTCATGATGACGGGGTCGGTGGGGAGGTCCGTCTCGAACGTCACACCGTTGTCTTCTGCCAAACGGGACAGTGACTGCAAAACGGAAGTAAGAACTTCATTCAGATCAACCTTGTCACGTGGCCTGACGCGCTGCTCGCCCTCTACACGGCTGAGCGACAGAAGATCGCCCACCAAACGGTTCATTCGACCCGCCTCGCCCTCCATAATGTTTAAAAACCTGTCACGCGCGGCGGTATCATCCCGCGCGGGCCCCCTCAGCGTTTCGATGAACCCCATCAACGCGGTCAGAGGCGTGCGCAATTCATGGCTGACATTGGCGACAAAATCGCGCCGCATCTGCCCGGCTTGTTCCAGATGCGTAATGTCGATAAAACACAGTACAATAACGCGCGCGTTCGGCACCACGCGGGCCGTTACCTGAAAAGTCGTATCCTCAACGCCATCATTGGCCAGATAAGTTGAGGTCCGCGGCTGGCCATCGGCCAATGTCTTTTCAATCGCGTCGATCAGGGGGGGTTGACGCAGGATAGTCACATAGTTCCGCCCTTCTACCCCCTGCCCGATCAAAGAACGGGCTTCGGTATTGGCGGCAAAGATACGCTCGGACCCGTCTATCGCCAGCGCGGGCATAGGCAGCGCCAAGAGCAACTCGCTTATCAAAACCGTCACTCTGACATCCCCTGTGCGCTAGGCCGAAACCGCAGCAGCAACAGCCTGCGTGAAGATCTCGCAAAGCGCCTGGCTGTCTTCCAAACCTACGGATATGCGGAAAAATCCTTCGGACATACCAAGTTTGGTGCGCGCGTCTTCTGTCAATGCACGATGGGACGAAGACGCAGGATGGGAAATAGTTGTCCCCACATCACCAAGCGTGGGCGCAAACGACAATCCATCTGCCGCACGGGTAAAGGCATTTGCCGCCGCACGCGTGCCATCAAGTTCGAAACTCACGATATTACAGTAATTCTGGCCGAGCAAAGCGGACGCACGGTCATGATCAGGGTGATCTGGACGGCCGGGGTAGATCACACGGCGAACGCCCTCAAGCTGGCCCAAATGCGCGGCCAACTGGGCTGCGGTATTTTGCGCGCGCTCAAAGCGTAGATCGAAGGACAGCATGCCTCTTTCTGCAAGCCAGCAGTCAAACGGGCTGGCCGTCATGCCAGTCGTCACAGTAAAGACGCGCAACCGGTTGTTGATGTCTTGATCCTTTGCCACCACGTAGCCCAGCATCACATCGGAATGCCCTGCAAGCAACTTGGTCACTGAATGTATGACCACGTCGGCACCTGCGTCAAAAGCCTGGAATGCGCGCGGCGTGGTGAAGGTATTGTCTATCACCAACAGAATACCCTTTTCTTTCGCAAGCGCCGCCAAGCCGGCGATATCAGCCACGCGAAGGGTCGGATTAGACACAACTTCGACCAGCAAAATACGCGTCTCAGGGCGAATGGCCGCGCGCATCGCGTCAACGTCACCGGGGTCAACAAGCGAAGTCGCAATTCCAAGACGCGGCAGATCTTCGGTCATCATCCGCAGCGACCGTCCGTAGAGCTGGTTGCCACCAATCACATGATCGCCAGCCGAGGTCAGCCCAAGCAGCACCGCAGACACAGCCCCCATACCCGATGATGTCATAATGCCCGGATGTGGCGCCCCCTCCATACGGTCAAGTCGCCTGGCTACAACATCGGCATTCGGGTGACCTTCACGCGAATAGGTGTAACCGTGCAGTGCACCTTCATATTGCTGGTCCAGCATATCGGGTGTATCAGAGGCATAGACCACTGACGGGCTGAGCGGTGTGACGACCGGGCGCGAGGCAGAAGATGGTAGCGCGTCAGGGCGCACCAATGACCCTTTATCGTTTTTCATATCAACCACCTACCACGCGAAGCTCATCCCGAAAGCAGCGCATGTTCTTTTGATAACGCAGCGCCGAGTCCCGCTGGCTTTCGATCGCGCTGGCGTCAAGTTCCCGAACCACTTTACCCGGTGCGCCCATGACCAGCGAATTGTCGGGTATCACCTTGTTTTCGGTAATCAGCGCGCCTGCACCGATCAGACAGTTTTTGCCGATCTGAGCGCCATTCAAAACCGTGGCCCCCATGCCAATCAACGAGTTATCACCGATTGTGCAGCCGTGCAGCATGACCTTGTGACCAATGGTGCACCCGGAGCCGATCACCATCGGATAGCCGTCATCGATATGAAAAACGCAGTTTTCCTGAACGTTTGATCCCTGACCGATGCGAATTTCTTCATGGTCTGCACGAATTGTCGTGCCGAACCATACGGACGCGCCTTGTTCAAGCACAACTTTGCCGATCAGGTTCGCATCTGGGGCCACCCATGTGTCCGCGTGGCAGTCAGGCGCATGTGTTCCAAGTGCATAAAGGGTCATGACAAATCCTCAAATTCTGTTTGCAGGTGACGCACATGTTCGGTCAGCCCCGGTTGTTGACTGCGACGCAAGCGCGTAGCCGTCACAATTGTCTTAAGCTGCGCTTCGGTCGTGTCCAGATCATCATTCACCAAAACGTAGTCGTAGCTGCCCCAATGACTGATCTCGTCCCAACTTTTATCCATACGCCGCGCGATGGTTTCAGCGTCATCTTGTGCGCGCTTCACCAACCTGTTGCGTAGCTCTAGAATGGAAGGCGGCAGCAGAAAAATAGACAGGGTATGCGCACTAAGCGCCGAATTAGTGATCTGCTGTGCTCCCTGCCAGTCAATGTCAAACAGCACGTCTTTTCCGGCATCAATGGCGTTCTGCACCGGTGCACGCGGCGATCCGTAAAAGTTTCCAAACACATGCGCATGCTCAAGCATGCCACCGCTCGTGACTTGCGACTTGAAGGCGGGTTCATCAACGAAATGATATTCGCGCCCGTCAACTTCACCTGGTCGTGGCGCCCGCGTTGTTGCTGACACTGAAAACCGGATGTCCGCATCCCAGTCGCGTAACCGCCGCGCTAATGTCGACTTGCCCGCCCCCGACGGAGAGCTGAGGATAATAAGGAGCCCGCGTCGTGTCACACTCATGGTCTATTCCACATTCTGTACTTGTTCGCGCATCTGGTCGATAACTGCCTTCAACGCCAACCCCGTCCGCGTCAGAGCACCATGTTGAGCCTTGGCGCAAAGCGTATTGGCCTCACGATTGAACTCTTGCATGAGAAAATCAAGCTTGCGCCCCACAGGGCCGCCCTGCCCGATCAGATCACGCGCGGCATCAATATGTGCGCGCAGCCGGTCAATTTCTTCTGTCACGTCCGATTTGACGGCGATCAACGCAAGTTCCTGTTCAATGCGGTCAGGATCGATCCCATCCGCATTTTCAACGACGCGCGCAAGGTTTCGTTGCAGCGTCTGCGCCGTTTCTTCTGCGCGGTCGCGCGCCTGTTGCGCCGCGTCTTCTGTCAGCCCCGCAACTTCATCCAGCTGAGCGCAAAGTAGCGCCTGCAGCGCAGCCCCCTCAGCAATGCGCATATCGTTGAACGCGGCAATGACCGTATCGGCTTCGGCCGATAGTTGCGCGAGCAAAGGTGCGATATCATCTTCCGTCGCGCGCGCTTCAAGAACGCCGCGCAAGCCTGCTATATCACTTGCTTTTAAGGGGGCCAGCCCAATACCGCGTTGCATCGCCTCGCTTTCAATCTGCGTTAGCGCATCAAGCACATTGGTAAGCTGAACCGCATTCACCTGTAAGATCGCAGCCGTATCTTCACGCCCGATACGTAAGGACAAAGTGATGTTGCCCCGCGCTGTTTGCGATGCCAGCTTTTTGCGCAGCAGCATCTCTAGCCCGTCAATCCAATCCGGCACCCGCAAGCGAAGATCCTGGCCCTTGCCGTTCACAGCGCGCAGCTCCCAGCTCCAGCTATGGGGTGCCAGACTGCCGTTTCCAGAGGCAAAACCGGTCATGGATCGCAGCATGGACAGGTCCTTTCATTCACGTATTTCCGCCCTGCCTTATGGCAGTTTCGTCGTGCAGGGCAACCCCCGCGCCATCGTCCGACCAACATTCGATTCGTGCCCGTGCGGATTAACCATCCCCTCACTTAGCAATACATTTGGCAAAAATTGTTGGTATTAACGCCTTAGTAACCGTTGCGGCCCGATGGAAAGAGCAAACCATCGCGGCGTAGATAGGATCAAATGAGTTTTGGGTCTTCGCACCTGAACAACCGAGGGCGCAATCGATGGACAACGGCAAACAAAACAAGCACAATGTCGTCAATATGACACAACATATTTCAGACAATAGTTTTACCCCGCTGGCTCAGGTTGAAGCCTATTGGGAAGCATTGCGCGGTGCCCGCATCATGCCCAACCGGTCCGAGATTGATCCCCGTGGCATTGAGCAGGCACTAGAATATTCTTTTATCGTTGAAAGGATCGCCCCTGGGATCGCGCGATTGCGGATCGCTGGTAGTCATCTGAGTGATCTGATGGGTATGGAAGTACGCGGGATGCCACTGACCGCTTTTTTTGCGCCGGCCTCACGTCGTCAGGTAAGCGACACGCTGGAAGAAGTGTTTGAGACGCCAGCCACCTGCGTGATGACGCTGCATTCAGAGAAAGCGGTCGGCGCACCACCACTGGATGCGCGGCTACTGCTATTGCCTTTAAAAAGTGACCTTGGCGACGTCAGCCGGTTACTTGGCGCGTTTGTATCGGTTGGCGATATGGGGCGCAGTCCACGCCGTTTTGATGTGACAAATACGATTTTGCGCCCGATTCACTCAGACGATGCAGGCCCATTGCCCTCGGAGGTCAAGCCAACCGCCAAGCGTGCGAAACCCACTGTGCAAATACCCGGGTTTTCTGAACCTGCACCTACTTTTCAGACCGAAACGCCGCGCAGTGACGCGCCTTACCTGCGGCTGGTTAAAAACGACGACTGAGTTTTCAATTCCTTTGATCAGGAAAGGCCGTCTGCACAGAACGTGCGGGCGGTCGTTTGTTTTGTGCGCTCAATAAAAAACCGCACAGCCGCCATAAAGCGCAACAAAGAAAAAGCCCGCAGCAGCACTGCGGGCTTTCAGGAGTTCAATTAAATCAACGGCTTCAGCCGGTGGCTTTATCCTGCACTGCCGCGCGGCGCGCTGACAACTCCTCGGCCACCAAGAATGCAAGCTCTAGCGACTGGCTCGCGTTGAGGCGCGGATCACAAGCGGTATGGTAGCGGTCTGACAGGTCTTCATCACTGACCGCACGCACGCCACCGGTGCATTCAGTGACATCCTGACCGGTCATCTCGAAATGCACACCGCCCGGAACAGTCCCTTCCGCTGCGTGAACACCAAAGAATTCGCGTACTTCGCGCAACACAGACTCAAACGGCCGTGTTTTATACCCCGTGGAAGATTTGATCGTATTCCCGTGCATCGGATCGCACACCCATGTCACTTTCGCGCCTTCTTCGCGAACGGTCTTGATAAGGCGCGGCAGGTGTTCGGAGACATTCCCCGCACCAAAACGCGCGATCAGGGTCAAGCGCCCCTCTTCGTTTTCGGGGTTCAGCTTGGCCATCAGCGCCTTAAGATCATCAGACGTCATCGTCGGGCCAGCCTTCAGCCCAATGGGGTTCTGAACACCGCTGGCAAACTCAACATGTGCACCGTCGGGCTGACGCGTGCGGTCGCCGATCCAGAGCATATGCCCCGACCCCGCAAGCCATTTGCCGGTGATGCTGTCGATACGCGTCAGCGCCTCTTCGTATTCCAACAGCAGCAACTCGTGGCTTGTGTAGAATTCCACGGTTTGCAGCGTGTGGGCAGTCTGCGGATTGACCCCCGCCGCTGTCATAAAGTCCAGCGTATCGGAAATACGATTTGCGATTTCGCGGTATGCGTCGACCTTTTCGCTCTCGGTGAAACCCAGCGTCCATGAATGCACCTGATGCACATCCGCGTATCCGCCGGTTGAAAACGCGCGCAGCAGGTTCAGCGTGGCCGCAGCCTGCGTGTAGGCACGCAGCATATTTTGCGGGTCCGGGATACGTGCGTCCGACGTAAAGTCGAGCTTGTTTATGATGTCACCGCGATAGCTTGGCAACTCTACACCATCGATTGTTTCCGTTGGCGCAGATCTTGGCTTGGCAAACTGCCCCGCCATGCGACCCACTTTGACAACTGGTACCTTTGCGCCATGCGTCAGCACGATTGCCATCTGCAACATCACTTTGAACGTGTCGCGAATACCGTCGGAGCTGAACTGGTCGAACGCCTCGGCACAGTCGCCACCCTGCAGAAGAAACGCTTCGCCCCGCCCTGCAGCACCGAGGTGCTTTTTCAACCTGCGTGCTTCGCCCGCGAACACGAGTACGGGAAAGCGGGACAATTGCGCTTCGACTTCGTTTAGCGATGCTTGATCGGGGTAGTCCGGCATTTGAATACGCGGTTTGCTACGCCAGCTCGATTTGGTCCATTCGCTCATTATCTTTGTCTCCAGTCTCAGGCCCACGCACTGCGAGCGCTCACATCTCGGCCTTCTATACAAAAGCCTTCCACCGGTGACCATATCACAAATTCGTCCTCTTGACGTCGCTTTAGGACCATGAGCAAGGTGATTATACTTCCGGTACGCGTGTGCGCACCGGCCTCACGCGCCGATAAAAGAAGAGGCAGCAATGTCCGACGCAAAAATTTCTTCAAGACCAGACCCGTCGGCACCAAAACCGAGACGCTTTGTATTTGTCTTGCTAGAAAACTTCACGCTCCTTTGTTTTTCTGCTGCCGTGGAAAGCCTGCGCATCGCAAATCGTATGGCAGGTAAGGACCTCTACGAATGGCAAATCGTGGGCGAAGGCGGAGATATCATAAAATGCTCGGCGGGCAGCGGGTTCCAGTTAGACGGCGATTTGTTCGATCTGCAACGCGACGACACCGTGTTGGTCTGTGGCGGCATTGACGTTCAGGCTGCAACCACCAAGCGTGTTCTCGGATGGCTGCGCCGCGAGGCACGCAAAGGTGCGATGGTTGGTGGACTGTGCACCGCGGCCTTCACCTTGGCCAAGGCAGGGCTGCTGGACGGAAAGAAAGCGACGATCCACTGGGAAAACCAAGATAGCTTTGCCGAAGACTTTCAGGATGTTATTCTGACCAAATCGGTCTTTGTCGTGGACGGCAACCGCTTGACGACGGCAGGTGGAACGTCTTCCATCGACCTGATGCTGAAGTTGATTGCGGACGATCACGGTGAGGATCTCGCCAATTTAGTCGCCGACCAGTTGATTTACACCTCGATCCGCACCGATCAGGATACGCAAAGGCTTTCCGTACCAACGCGTATTGGCGTGAGGCACCCCAAGCTTAGCCAGGTCATCCAGATGATGGAAAACAACATTGAAGAGCCGATAAGCCCGTCGACACTGGCCAAGGACGTGGGCATGAGCACGCGGCAGCTTGAGCGTTTGTTCCGCCGATATCTCAACCGCAGCCCCAAGCGCTACTACATGGAGCTGAGGCTCCAGAAAGCGCGTAATCTGCTGATGCAAACGGATATGAGTGTCATCAACGTGGCCCTTGCCTGCGGCTTCGCGTCTCCGTCGCATTTCTCAAAATGCTACCGCGCGCACTATGACACGACGCCCTATCGCGAACGGGGAAGTCACGCAGCACGTTTGTCATTCTAACGCTTTAATTATTGCGCCATGCGGTAGACGGTGCCATTCCCGACTGAGATGAACCAAATACTGCCGTCTTCAGCTTCGATGATATCGCGCACGCGTTCGGTGGCGCTGTTGCTGATTTTTGCCACTTCGCGCGTGGTTTCGCCTGAAACCTCCAAACGAGCAATGTAATCATCCTTCAAAGAACCCACGAACATGTCGCCCCGCCATTGCGGAAACATGTCGCCTTGGTAGATCATCAACCCAGATGGCGCGATGGACGGATCCCAATAAGAGGCAGGTTGCTGCATGCCTGACTTGGACACACCTTCACCGATTTTACCGCCGGAATAATGGCGCCCATACGAAATCACCGGCCAGCCGTAATTTGCGCCTTTGCGGATCAGATTGACCTCGTCCCCTCCGCGTGCACCATGTTCCGCAGTCCATAACCTGCCTTGCGCATCCAGCCCCGCGCCCTGCGGGTTGCGATGCCCAAATGACCAGATCTCGGGCTGAACCCCGTTTTCACCGACAAAGGGGTTATCCGCAGGAACCGATCCGTCGCGATTGACGCGAATGATTGTGCCTGTGTGGTTCGACCGATCTTGCGCCGCAGGCCTATCGCCACGATCCCCGATCGTCATGAACAAAGTACCATCCGTGGCTTCCACCACCCGCGATCCAAAGTGCCGCCCGCCAGAGCTACCTTCTGCAATCTCGAACAGATCTCGGAAATTCTGCAAGCCGGTGCCGTCAGCCGTAAGTTCGGCCGCGGCAAGTGCCGTTCCGGAACCGCCATTCTGGCGCTTGCTATAACTGAAAAACACAGTGCGCGAGGACGCAAAGTCGCGTGCCACCGTGACGTCGAGAAGCCCGCCCTGTCCGCGATCCACAGCATCGGGCGCGCCGTTCAATTCGCGCGTCCGGCCTTCTGTCCATAAAAGCACGCGGCCGTCTTTTTCTGTGATGAGCAGGCTGCCGTCCGGCAGATGGTCAATTCCCCATGGCTCATCCAGACCGGTCACCATCGGTGTTATTGTGGTGTCAGCACGCGTGCCTACCGCTAAAGAAGACAGGGCGAAAGCCAGTACAACAGTCCGAGCTAAATTCGATCTCATGTCATTTTCTCCTTTCCATGCCTGTAGCAAAGCGCGAATTGACTAATTTTTAAAAGGTTTAACGCGCCGAAACCCATAGACATTTTGGGCGACGTTAAACTGCTTTTCTTTTCAAAATAGGGCGCATAATCTGGCCGTCGAACGTGAAGTTCCAATAAGGGAGAGTACTAATGAAAAAGTTGCTTTTGGCCAGCACGGCCGCAGCACTCGTGGCGACCGGCGCATATGCTGAGGGGCACGCAAAAGAAGTAATACTGGGTGTTCAATTCGGCTATACCGGCCCGATTGAATCGCTGACCGGCCCAATGGCTGCCGGTGCCGAAATGGCGATGGCCGAAGTAACTGAAAGCGGCAAGCTGCTGGATGCGGCGACCGTCACCCCCATTCGCGCCGACACAGGCTGCATCGACAACGGTCTGGCCACCTCGAACGCAGAGCGCCTAATCGCTGAAGGTATCAATGGATTGATCGGCGGCGACTGTTCTGGCGTCACAGGTGCGATTTTGCAGAACGTGGCAATTCCAAACGGTATGGTCATGATTTCGCCGTCCGCCACATCCCCCGGCCTGACGACCGTGGAAGACAATGGTTTGTTCTTCCGCACGGCACCTTCGGATGCGCGTGAAGGTCAGGTCATGGCAGAGATTCTGCAAGAGCGTGGCGTACAATCAATTGCGCTGACCTACACAAACAACGACTACGGTAAGGGTCTTGCCGACGCGATCCAGTCCAACTTTGAAGCGGTTGGTGGCGAGGTTACAATCGTCGCAGCGCACGAAGACGGCAAGGCTGATTATTCGGCCGAGATGGGCGCGCTTGCATCGGCTGGCGGCGATCTTCTGGTGGTTGCGGGATACCTCGACCAAGGTGGTCTGGGTATCATCAACGCGGCACTGGACACAGGTGCCTTTGACACGTTCGGTCTGCCCGGTGGTATGATTGGCGACAGCCTTCCGACCAATGTTGGCTCCGCACTTGACGGCTCTTACGGTCAGATCGCGGGATCTGGCGGTGAAGGTATTGAAAAGCTGAAAGAAATGGCTGGCGACGCATTCGACGCAACCTCGCCCTACACGCCTGAAAGCTACGATGCGGCAGCACTCTTTATGCTGGCCATGCAAGCGGCAAACAGCACTGATCCGGCTGAATACGGCAAACATATCATGGATGTGGCTAACGCGCCCGGCGAAAAGATCTATCCCGGCGAGTTGGGCAAAGCGCTCGACATCATTCGAGGTGGCGGCGACGTAGACTATGTTGGCGCATCAGCGGTTGAACTGATCGGCCCCGGCGAATCCGCAGGCACGTACCGCATGATCGAAGTGCAAAACGGCGAGAATGTCACAATCGGGTTCAAATAATCCAGACGTTTCTTAAGAACAGCAGCCCGGAGCTTTTGCTTCGGGCTGTTGTCACAATGGAATTCCGGCCGGTTGCGGCCCTGTTGAGGGCAAAACATGATTGTTGTTGAGGATCTTCACAAGCACTTTGGCGGCTTTCATGCAGTCGATGGTGCATCTCTGGAGATCACGCAGGGTACCATCACAGGTTTGATCGGCCCAAATGGTGCGGGAAAAACAACACTTTTCAACGTGATAGCTGGCGTTCTTGAACCCACCTCGGGCCGTGTCACGATGGCGGGCGAAGACATCACGGGCCTGCCGCCGCACACGCTTTTCCACAAGGGCTTGCTGCGCACGTTCCAGATCGCGCATGAATTCTCATCCATGACCTGCCGCGAAAACCTGATGATGGTCCCGGGGGATCAAGCAGGCGAAACACTGTGGAACACATGGTTCGGTCGTAAACGGATCGCAGATGAAGAACGAGCCTTGCGCGCTAAAGCTGATGAGGTGCTGGAGTTTTTGACAGTCGAGCATCTGGCCGATCACAAAGCCGGCCAAATCTCGGGCGGGCAAAAGAAGCTGCTGGAGTTGGGACGCACCATGATGGTGGATGCGCGTATCGTCTTTCTTGACGAAGTGGGCGCCGGCGTAAACCGGACCTTACTGAACACCATCGGCGACGCGATCATCAGGCTCAATCAAGAACGCGGTTATACTTTTGTCGTCATTGAACATGACATGGATTTCATCGGACGCTTGTGCGATCCGGTCATTTGCATGGCAGAAGGCAAGGTTCTGGCGCAAGGCACATTGGCCGAAATAAAGGCGAACGAACAGGTGATCGAGGCTTACCTTGGCACTGGCCTGAAAAACAAAGCGAAGGTTGGCGCGTGACGTGCTTCAGCGCGCAAAAGGGGCTCTGCCCCCGTCGCCCATACTGGGCGCCTCCCCCGGAGTTTATCCGGCAAGATGAAGGGAGCGACTCGGGATGAGCAAAGACCCTTACGATGATCGCGGGAACAAAGATCTTTCCTTGGGCAATGCCAAGGGAATGGGCCAGTCCAGGCCCGTGAAGCAAGGCGGCACGGCGCATCCTGCGCCGGGTGGACCTTTCCTAATCGGTGAGAACATGACCGGCGGATATGGCGCAGGTCCAGACATCTTGCATGACTGCACTATTGCCGTAGACCGGGGCGAGATTGCCGTGATTGTCGGTCCAAACGGGGCTGGTAAATCGACGGGTATGAAAGCTGTGTTCGGCATGCTCAACTTACGCGAAGGTAGCGTGCGGCTGGATGGCGAAGAAATTACAACGCTGACACCGCAGGCGCGTGTCAGCAAGGGCATGGGATTTGTCCCCCAAACCTCGAACATCTTTACCTCTTTAACGGTCGAAGAAAACCTTGAGATGGGGGCGTTTATCCGCACAGACGACATCCGCCCGACGATGGAACAGATTTACGATCTCTTCCCGATCCTGCGAGACAAACGTGCTCAGGCGGCGGGCGAGCTTTCAGGAGGCCAACGTCAGCAAGTGGCTGTCGGGCGCGCGTTGATGACGCAACCCAAAGTTCTGATGCTGGACGAACCGACAGCAGGCGTGTCCCCCATTGTGATGGATGAACTGTTTGACCGCATCATCGAAGTCGCACGCACCGGTATCCCGATCCTGATGGTCGAGCAGAACGCGCGCCAAGCGCTTGAAATCGCGGACAAAGGATATGTTCTGGTACAGGGTAGAAATGCCTACACCGGAACAGGCAAAGAGCTGCTCGCCGATCCCGAAGTGCGCAAGTCGTTCTTGGGGGGCTAGAGCATGGTGTTGGCAATGAAATGTTCGGCGTCATCGGCATATGTGCAGCAATACAAACAAACCTCCTGCACGGCTCACAAACAGATGATCGGGACCTAGCGTATGGATTTTCTCAACGCCATAGTTTCACTGACGAATTTCGTCATTGTTCCTGCTGTGGCCTACGGCTCGCAACTGGCACTGGGTGCTTTGGGTGTCACGCTGATCTACGGCATTCTGCGCTTTTCAAACTTCGCCCACGGCGACACCATGGCGTTCGGGGCCATGGTCACGGTATTGTTTACGTGGCTGTTCCAAAGCTGGGGCATTTCGTTGGGGCCGCTTCCAACGGCATTGCTGGCGCTGCCCTTTGGTATATTGGGGTGTATGGCTTTGTTGCTTGCAACAGATCGCGTCGTCTACCGGTTTTATCGCGAACAAAAAGCAAAACCGGTGATCCTCGTCATTGTTAGCCTTGGTGTGACCTTCATCATGAATGGCATCGTGCGCTTTATCATTGGGCCTGATGACCAACGCTTTGCAGACGGCGAGCGGTTTATCGTCTCGGCGCGCACATTCCGCGAGATGACAGGACTGCGCGAAGGGCTTGCAATCAAGACCACCCAAGGCATCACGGTGATCACGGCGGTCGTCGTCGTGGCCTTACTGTTCTGGTTCCTGAACCGGACCCGTACCGGCAAGTCGATGCGCGCCTACTCCGACAATGAAGATCTGGCGCTTTTGTCGGGTATCAATCCCGAACGCGTGGTGATGATCACATGGCTGATCGTTGCGGGGCTCGCTACGATTGCGGGTGTGCTCTACGGGCTTGATAAATCCTTCAAACCATTCACCTATTTTCAGCTTCTGCTGCCCATCTTTGCAAGCGCCATCGTGGGCGGCTTGGGCAATCCAATCGGTGCGATTGCGGGTGGTTTCGTGATCGCCTTTTCGGAAGTGACGGTCACCTACGCATGGAAAAAAGTGCTGACCTATCTGGTGCCCGAAAGGTTTGAACCGGACACATTGGTGCAATTGCTGTCAACGGATTACAAGCTTGCCGTCAGCTTCCTGATCCTCTTGATTGTGTTGCTGTTCAAGCCAACAGGCCTGTTTAAGGGAAAATCGGTATGAACCCTGTTGTGAAAAACACGCTTTTGTTCTCGATTGTTGGACTGATGATTATCTACACCGGCTTTTCGCAAAGCTGGAACACGGCGCTGGTTGTCTTCAACATGGGGCTGATCTCGGCGATCATGGCTTTGGGCGTGAACTTGCAGTGGGGATTTGCAGGGCTTTTCAATGTCGGGATTATGGGCTTTGTAGCCTTGGGCGGCCTTGCTGCCGTTTTGATGGGCGTACCACCAACCCCCGGCGCGTGGTCTGCGGGGGGCTGGAATATCCTTGCAGCATTCATTTTCGCGATTGCTGTCATTGCTGCCGTGGTTGTCATTCGCGGCAAGATGGTTCCGGGCTGGCCACGGGCTTTCGTCGTATTCGCACTGATCTGTGCTGGATTTTTTGGGTACCGCGCTCTCTTCGATCCCGGTGTGGTGGCGATTGAAGCGATCAACCCCGCATTGACAGGCAACCTTGGTGGCCTTGGTATCGACCGTGGGCTCTGGGTCGCTCTTGCGTGGCCCGTGGGCGGGTTGTTTGCGGCCGGTGCCGCGTGGGTCATCGGCAAGACAGCGTTGGGCTTGCGGTCTGATTATCTGGCAATCGCTACGCTGGGCATTGCCGAGATTATTATCGCTGTCCTTAAAAACGAAGACTGGCTGGCGCGGGGCGTCAAGAATGTGGTCGGACTGCCCCGCCCTACCCCTTACGAGATTGATTTGCAGAACGATCCCGCTTTTGTAGAACGCGCGGCAGGATATGGGCTGGATGCGGTGACCGCGTCCACGCTTTACGTCAAGCTGCTCTATGCAGGGCTCTTTACCGTCGTTCTGGTCATTTTGCTTGTGCTTGCACAACGCGCGCTGAACAGTCCTTGGGGGCGTATGATGCGCGCCATTCGCGACAATGAAGTTGCAGCAGAGGCGATGGGCAAAGACGTAACCGCGCGGCATTTGCAGATTTTTGTGCTGGGGTCAGCCATTTGTGGCGTTGCAGGCGCGATGATGACCACGCTCGACGGTCAGTTAACGCCCGGCACCTATCAGCCCCTGAGGTTCACGTTCCTTGTATGGGTTATGGTGATCGTTGGCGGATCGGGTAATAACTTTGGCGCTGTTTTGGGCGGTTTTCTCATTTGGTTTCTGTGGGTCCAGGTCGAGCCGATGGGCCTGTGGCTCATGCAGATGGTAACATCAGGTATGGCCGAAGGGTCGGCCCTGAAAGCGCATTTGATTGAATCTGCAGCGCACATGCGTCTCTTTACGATGGGGCTGGTGTTGCTGTTGGTATTGCGCTTCAGCCCGCGCGGCCTCATCCCGGAGAAATAACCCTTGGACCGCTTTTCCAGCGGCCCAAGGGGTAAATTATGGCGCTAGCGCCCTTTGAAAAGCCCACCCAGAATACCCCGCACCAAACGCCGGCCCGTGGTTCCGCTCAGTTCTTTGACGACGGCAGACGTCAACGCCTCACTGAGGCTGTCAGGTTGGCGGCGCGTGGATTTGCGCGATGTCGAACGAGGGACGTTCTTGCCAGTGTAGCGCCGCGCCGCGTTGAACTCCCGCAGCTGCGGTGTCGCTTCTTCGGCGGCCTCTTCTGAAGCTGCCGCTTCCTCAGCTGCGGCTTCCGCTCGGGTCTTCAGGATTTCGTAAGCTGACTTGCGATCCACCGTTTTGCCGTACCGAAGGGCCATTTCCGACTGCTGGATGATGTCAGCGCGTTCCGCAGTAGTGATCGGCCCCAATTGTGATGAAGGGGGCCGGATCAAAGTGCGCTGAACAATTCCGGGCACGCCTTTTTTCTCCAACATCGAAGTCACCGCCTCTCCGACACCGACTTCACGGATTGCCTCTTCAGTCTCGAAAGCAGGGTTTTCGCGATAGGTTTCTGCCGCCATCCGCAGTTCTTTGCGGTCCTTGGCGGTGAATGCACGCAACGCATGCTGTATGCGGTTGCCAAGCTGCCCCAGGATGTCTTCGGGAACGTCCGCAGGGTTTTGGGTGATAAAATAGACACCTACCCCTTTCGAACGGATCAAACGCGCCACCTGCTCTACCTTGTCCACCAGTGCCTTGGGGGCATCGTCAAACAACAGATGCGCTTCGTCAAAGAAGAACACCAATTTGGGTTTGTCCGGATCACCGACCTCGGGCAGCTCTTCAAAAAGCTCTGACAGCAACCACAGCAAAAAGGTGGCATAGAGGCCGGGCGCGGCCATCAACTTGTCTGCAGCAAGGATATTGATCTGCCCAAGGCCTTGGGCACTGGTACGCATCAGATCAGACAGCGCCAGCGCCGGTTCTCCAAAAAGCCCCGTTCCGCCCTGATTTTCGAGCACCAGAAGACGTCTCTGGATCGCGCCAATGGAACTGGATGACACATTGCCATATCGCAGCGATAAGGACTTGGCGTTCTCACCAATCCACACCAACAAGGCTTGCAGGTCTTTAAGATCTAAAAGCGGCAAGCCTTCTTCGTCCGCCAGCCGGAAGGCTATGTTGATCACGCCTTCCTGTGCCTCGGAAAGATTGAGAAGCCGCGCAAGCAGCAGCGGCCCCATCTCGGAAATGGTTGTCCGTACCGGGTGCCCTTGATCGCCGAAGATATCCCAAAAGGTGACGGGGAAGGCTTCATATGCGTAGCCATCAAACCCGATCTTGGTCGCGCGATCCGTAAAAGGCACATGCAGTTTATGTGTGTCAGATCCTGATTTGGCCAAGCCAGAAAGATCGCCCTTTACGTCGGATAGAAACACCGGAACTCCGGCCTTGGAAAAGCCTTCGGCCAAGATTTGCAACGTGACTGTCTTGCCGGTGCCGGTGGCACCCGCAATCAGGCCATGCCTGTTGGCATAGTCAAGTTTGAGCCACTGCTTTGACGCGTAGTCCGCACCGCCACCACCAATAAAAATGTCATTTGCCACGCGTTATCACCTGTTCTGCAGTCTTCATTGAAAATGACCATACGATTTTAACCTTTGTCAGCGATAGAGGAATTATCGGGTGCGGTGTTTCGTTCTTCTCGCGCCTGATACCTCCCTGTTAGACTGGCCGTGCCGTGTTTTGGTACGGCCTCTTTTTTCTGGTTGGAACCAGATGGACATTCCACGTTTTAGTTGTTGACGGCCTGCTGTGCGTTTCGTAACGTCTGCTCAATAAGTCGGCTAGTCCGACGGGGAGAAAAATAAGGAAGAAGGGGATGCAGCAAATGCGTTCCCTTTTTTCAATTCCGGGCCTGCTCTCAGATTAAAAAAATCGTGTTTTGCGTCTGCTGTGGCCTGACACCCGACAAGGCCCGTGTTAAAGAAAACCCGAGGCATTTAACGGAGCATAAAATGATGAGAAATCCTACCGGCCAACCAGTTTTGGCAATGGTCGCCACAGTCGTCGCACTCAGCGGCACTGCCGCATTGTCGCAATCTTCAAATGAACCTGCACTGACCATGGAAGGTCTGTCGGGTGGAACCGTCGTGGAAGAAACCCGCGCGGTTGGGGATACATACTTCAAAGGAGCTTTTGATGACTGGTCGCTGCGGTGTATCGTAACGGAAGACGGAAACGACCCGTGCCAGATGTATCAGTTACTGTCCGATGGTGCTGGATCTCCGATTGCCGAGTTCACAATGTTTCGCCTGCCCGAAGGCGCACAGGCTTCGGCGGGTGCGACGATCGTGGCCCCACTTGAGACATCGTTGGAGCAGGGTCTGACAATCAAAGTCGATGATGCACCTGCAAGACGCTATCCGTTTGCATTTTGCAACACAGTAGGCTGCTACGCCCGCATCGGACTAACCGATGAAGATGTTGACGCGTACCGCCGTGGCTCACAGGCGATTGTAAGGATCGTACCGATCGCGGCACCAGACCAGAACGTAAATGTAGGCCTGTCATTAAAAGGCTTCACGGCGGCCTTTGATGCGGCTTCGGTCATAGATCGCTAAAAGGCACTCCGGCTCACATCGGGGCACTAATACAGAAACCAGCCCCGATGCAGATGCTCAGATCTTGCGCAAAGCGAGCACGGCATTCATGCCGCCAAATGCAAAAGCATTGGACAAGGCGACAGTAACCTGTGCATCACGCGCCTCATTGGGAACCACGTCCAACGCGCATTCCGGGTCAGGTTCTTCGTAGCCGATTGTGGGCGCGATCACACCGTCTTTCAGGGCCATCACACAGGCCAAAAGTTCTACCGCGCCGGTGCCGCCGATGAGATGCCCATGCATTGATTTGGTAGATGATATCATAAGCTTGTCCGCATGCGGACCAAATACATCTGCGACGGCCGCGCATTCGGTTTTGTCATTTGCGGCGGTTCCCGTGCCATGGGCGTTGATATACCCTACCTCATCCCGGTTGATACCGGCGTCGGCCAAAGCGCCTGCCATAGCGCGGGCAGCACCGTTTTTGGACGGCATCACGATGTCCGATGCATCAGATGACATGGCAAATCCAGCCACTTCACAGAGAATATCAGCGCCGCGTGCCTTTGCATGTTCGTATTCCTCGAACACAAAGATGCCTGCGCCCTCGCCTTGAACCATGCCGTTGCGGTTTGCCGAAAACGGCCGGCAGGCGTCGCGCGACATCACACGCAATCCTTCCCACGCCTTCACGCCACCAAAGCACAACATAGATTCTGATCCACCGGTTATCATCGCCGGTGCCATACCAGAACGCACCATAGCAAACGCCTGCGCCATTGCGTGGTTTGACGACGCACATGCCGTGGATACCGTAAAGGACGGCCCTTTGAGGTTGTGTTCCATACTGACATGCGATGCAGCTGCATTGTTCATGAGCTTGGGCACGACAAAGGGGTGCACGCGGTTCTTGCCGTCTTCATAAACAGACCGGTAATTATCGTCCCATGTGCTCACACCGCCGCCCGCAGTGCCAAGAACAACCCCTGACTTCGCTGCAAGCTCACCCGAAAAGCTGAGGCCCGCCTGATCTATGGCTTCTTTCGCTGCGGCCAGCGTGAACTGCGTGAACCGGTCATAAAGCGTCATTTGCTGGCGATTGTAGCGACCTTCGGCCTCGAACCCTCGGACCTGTCCGCCAATCTGTATCGAGAGCCTCTCCACATCGCGCAGCGCCAGCGGGCCAATCCCGCATGTTCCTTCGCGCATGGCCGACAGCGTCGTGGGGACATCATGGCCTAGGGCATTGATTGTCCCGGCACCTGTAATGACCACACGTTTCATGATTGTTTTAGCCTTGTTCGGCGCGCAGGCGATCTATGCCCTGAACGATTGTTGCAACCGTAGAAATGTCAAAGTCGCTGTCTTGCGGATTGTTCGCATTGAAAGGCACCGAGATATCAAATGTCTCTTCAATGGCAAAAATACTCTCTACCACGCCCAGACTGTCGATACCCAACTCTTCCAACGTACTTTCGGGAGTAACGTCCGCAGGGTCGAGAACAGCCTGCTCCGCAATGATTGCAATGACCTGATCCATTGTGCTCATGCGTATGCCCTCACTTTGTAGTGTCCCCGCTGGATTTAGTCTTTCTCACCTGATTTGAAAACCGCTTTCTGCAGTGCCGCCACGTCCGCAAGCAAGCGCGGCAGCCTGCGGATGGCTTTGAATATTTCTATCTGCTTGTCCATCTTGGTTGCCGGATAGCCCAGAACCACACGCCCTGCGGGCACGGACGACAACACTTTGGTGCCGCCACCGGTTATGACCCGATCACCGATGAAAATATTGTCACTAACGCCAGTCATCCCCCCCAGAACGACGTTGTTGCCAACCTTTGTCGATCCGGCAACGCCCGAATGACCACAGATCAGGCAATCATTGCCAATGACGACATTGTGGCCGATGTGTACAAAGTTATCCATTTTACAGCCGTTGCCGACCTTCGTGTCGCGGATGGTCCCGTTGTCAATGTTCACGCAAGCGCCCAGATCCACGTTGTCGCCAATGGTGACAGCCCCAAGAGAATGAATACGAGTCCAGCCTTGCGCCTGAGTATCCTGTTGATCGCCAAGCGTTTCACGCACCGCTTCAATGCCGGATTTGTCTTCGGTGACAAACGAAAAGCCATCTCCCCCGATCCGAACGCCGGGTTGCGCCACAAAATCCGACCCAATAGTCGCCCGCGCGCCAATACTCACTTGTTCACGTAATTGCGCGCGTGGCCCAAGATGCGCGTTCCAGCCGATAAAGCATTGTGGGCCGATCACGCTACCCGCGCCAATCTGTGCGCCCGCGCCGATGACGGTCAATGCGCCGATGCTGACGTTCTCACCGATCACTGCGGTCGGATCGATTATTGCACTAGGGTGGATTTCTGCAGCAAACCCCTGCCCCATATCCAAAAGCTTGGTCAGACCAGCCATCGCATAGCGTGGACGCTTTGGCACGATCGCAGCCTTTACCCCCAAAGCCTGCCAATCAGCACCTTCCCACAACACTGCAGCCCGGGCGCGCCCGTCGGCCAGCTTTTCAGCATATGCTTTGGATGTGGCCATCGCCAGATCGTCCGGCCCTGCATCCTGCGGTTCTGCAACACCGGAAATCATCATCGCGCTGTCGCCAAAGGTGTCGGCACCGATTGCGCCTGCAATCGCTGCGATGCTGTATCCACGCTCTACCATCGTGCAACCCTTCGGTGTTTTGTGGCAGGCTTACCCCTGAACGGCGCGCAGTTCTACCCCTGCCTGAGACAACGCTTCCCAGATACGGCTATCACGCCCGTAGATGTCGCGGCGATATTGCATCTGGCTTTTGCCATTGGCGAAGGCGGTTCGGTAGATGATGTGCACAGGCACCGGCTTTTCCAGATTCACCTGCACTTCTTTTCCCGTTGCCAGCTTTGATTGGAAAAACCCTTTAGGGTCGTTCGTTTGCACTGCCAAAAGAGCATAGGCAAAGTCAAACGGGTCTGCCAACCGAATACACCCATGGCTATAGGCTCGCGTCTCACGTCCGAATAGCTTTTTGGCGGGCGTGTCATGCAGATAGATATTGTACTTGTTCGGGAACATGAATTTCACCAAACCCAAGGCATTGCTGCGGCTGGGCGGTTGGCGCATTGCATAGGGAAAGGACTGTCTGGTGTATTTTGCAAAGTCCACATTGGCACGGTCAACCTGACGGCCGCTGCGGTCGGTAATGATAAGGTGCTGGACCGCGTAGGGGTCCTGCTGCAGTTCCGGCAGATATTCACCGATCGCGATTGAGCGTGGCACGAACCAGCTTGGATTGATGATCATAAACTCCATCTGGTCCGAAAACTCTGGTGACTGACGTTTTGCATCACGCGCCCCGATCACAGACCGCGTGCTAAAGGTGATTTTTCCGTTGTCGATGATCTTTGCCGTGAAATCGGTCAGGTTCACTTCGATATGGCGGGCGCCCCGATCTTTGTTCAGCCAGCGCTCCCGCTCCATCGCGACAATAACCGATTGCAGTCTTTGTTGCATGGATACATTGATTTCACCCAAAGTACCTGCACCGACGATACCGTCTTGGGCCAAGCCGTGGTCGGCCTGAAACCGGATAACAGCATCGGTCATGGCGGTATCATATGTCTTGCCCGCGTTGCGTTTCAGGTACCCCATGCGCACCAAACGGTCGCGCAGAGCGATGACCGCCGCACCGCTATCTCCGGGTTCCAGCTTGTTGGCGTTGACGGTGTTGCCCCAGCCGCCTTTTGCAAGCAACTGTTCCAAAACGAGCTTGTGCTTCATCAAGGCGTTGTACTCTTTCGTGCGCGGCGGCAGCGCTTTGAAGAACCCTGCAGGAGAGGATTTTTCAAAGTTGACCAGATATGACTGACGGTTGCGGTAGGGCACCGTGCGCACGATATGCTGGTCGACGTTCGAGGGGATCAAAGCACCGGTCTGGATATCAGCTGCGTACTTGAGGAAAACACGACTCAACTCCACCTCGAGTTGGCCAAGGTCGCGCGGGGTACGTGCGGATTTCAGGCGCGAGGTCAGCACATCCACTGCATATTGGTCGGCTGGCAGCCCATGATCTGCTGAATTTTTAAGCGCTTTAAGAAGTTCCGCGCGACGCGCCTTGTCTCGGCTCTTATTGCCAGTCCAGATGCCTTCGTAACCGGTGCTTTGGTAAAACGCCGAAATATCCTTATCTTTTGATGCAGCTTCTGCCACAGCTTGCTTAAACGCCGCACCTTGGGCCGTTGCAACAGCTGGTGTGGAAAAAAAGCCTATAAAAAACAAAGATAAAACGGCCAACAAAGTTGAAAAGCCATGGCTTCTAGTCGCTTGCATCAAAATACCTCTCACAAAAGATCGGACACGTCAAAATTGTCTTTGCCAAGCGTGATACCCCAAGTCCAATAACATTTCTGAAAAGTCTTAAGTAAAGATAAAGTTGATGCACCACTGCACCGCACAAGCGAATTGTAAGGCACTCGCGAAAATATGCGCAAAAAATTGCCTAAAATTGCCGGCAAAACCCCGCCCTGGTTTTCAGCACTTGGTTAACATTTCGGCATATGACATATGTGTGGGACATCTGGGGAAGATAGTAATGCCTGTGTAACATCACAGGCCTGGCAGGAAAAGCGACGGACAGGCTATGACCATCGACAATTCAACGGGTTTTACCCGACGTGCTCTATTGCGTGCATTCGCTGCGACAGCAGTAACGGCAGCTCCTACATTCTCTCATGCGGCAGGTTTCCTGCGCGGTTCCGGAGATATCCGACGCATACGTATGTATTCCGGTCGCACCGGGGAACGTATGGACACCATCTATTGGGTCGAAGGCGAATACGTGCCTGAGGCTGTTTCCGAGATCAATAAATTCATGCGCGACTGGCGCACCGACAGCGTGAAAGCTATCGATTTGCGTGCGGTTGATATCATGTCGGCGGCACACAACATGCTGGATGTTGAAGAGCCATATATGTTGCTGTCCGGATACCGCAGCCCAAAGACAAACGCGATGCTGCGCGCTCGTAGCAGAGGCGTGGCCAAAAATTCGTTGCACGTTCAGGGACAGGCGGCAGATTTGCGGCTTTCCGCGCGGTCTGTCAGCCAGGTCGCCCGCGCCGCTGCAGCCTGCAAGGGTGGCGGCGTTGGCAAGTATTCTGGATCCAATTTTGTTCACATGGATTGCGGCGTTGTTCGCACATGGGGCCGTTAAAGCCAGCTGCTGAACAGACCTGCACAAGAAAGTAACGACAAATAACGTGCCTTTCTAGGCCTGTTCATTTTCGTCTTCTTCAGGCGGATCAGTGCCGGGCAGATCACAAATTTCCACAGAGCCATCGTCGTAGCAAACCTGCGTTGAGTACCGCGGGCGTGTGAACACGAAATTGCCGATGTTTCTGTCTCCTAGGCCAATATTGAAAGCTGGTGTATATATTGACCGTGTCTCAACAATAATAATCTGATCTTTTGGCGCTAAGATTGGCAGTCTGTCTGTCCATTCAGCAACATCTTGGCTTTGTAGACCAATCATACCGCCGCGTGTGCGTGACCAAACCACGGCATATTCCGCGTTCACAAAGTCATACTTTGCAACAGTAACCCGCAAGCCAGGCACCACATTGGACCGGCTCAGCTCAATAAAAAGCTGGTGTGTTCCGTCAATAAAGTCAGCGTCGAGCTCTGATACCTGACGGGAAATCAGGTCCGAAATCGTATAAGCTGCTTTTTGTTGTGTGGTATATTGGCGATACGTATCAAAGATCGTAAACATCGCGATGTAACCCCAGATCAGCACCGGGATGAGTATCACTGTCTCGATCGCAATTACGCCTTTTTGATCGTCGCGAAAGTTTCGCATCTTGGGCAAAATAGTGCTACCGATCATATCCCCGTCTCCGCTTCGGCGACCACATCTTGACTGTCCTCATTGGACTTCAGTGGCGGCTCTTGAACAAAAGCTGATTTGGCTGACATGATCACCTGCCCACTACCATCCTTGGCAAATCGGAACCCAAGCCCGGTCGACGGGAAAACGGGATCGAAATTTAGACAGGCGCGAATGAGCATCAGCTCGTGTTCCTTGCCCGTCTGGTAGTTCCGCAGCTTTTCGTTGCTTGCGATGGGAAGGCCCTGATCGATGCAGTCTGCATCGCGATCAAGGCCGGCAAAGTTTTTCGGATCTGTCTTCTTCATTTCGATTTTCACACTGTTCATGCAATCCGGTAAAAATCCGGCATTCGCACAAATCGTTTGTTTTAGCGCGTTGTGAGTTGGAATACTGGCCGTATTCAAACGCACCTGACGCATCGCGATATCCAGACCACGATCAAGCCACATCTGCCGCATTGAGAAAATACCCAACTCCATCGCGGTGATGAAAATTGTGAATAACAGCGGGGTCATTACGACAAATTCAATTGACGGGTTACCGTCTTCACCACGCTTAAAACGCTGAAGATATGTTTACAAACCTGCCTGTCATCGTACCAACCTCAAGTCACTAATCTGGCGTGCAATCGCTTTGAAAACAGAGCTGATCGCGACACCTTCTACTTTATAGAAATTGGAAGCCGTTGTTGCGCAGTCTCGCATCTGATCCTGAGCGCTTTTATTCGCTTCAAACGCGATGGTATAGACAGTTATGCCTTCCGCTTTTGCCTTGTCGCAAACCGATTTGAAGTTAGAAACATTGTTGTTTTTTGTCGCATATATCTTGCGTTCATCGCCCACATTGTCGCGATCCAGCAAGGCTACGTCTGCGTTCTCAAAGTCTACCGTTCGCTCTGGCCGGAATTGATCGGTAATAGCACCATCTGTCATCAACACGATGTACTTGCGTGTGTCCGGATCATCAAAAGCCGCAGGACGGTCTTTGAATTCATCCGGCACCAAACTGGCATTGTTAAGTGCAATAAATGCATCGTTTGAAGATGGGTTTAGCAGTGCCACACCATACTTCATGCCATATTGCGTGCCGGTGCCGTCATGCAGACGAATATTGTCGATGAAAGTCATGCAATTCACTGATATTATTCTGCGCATACTGGATTGAGGTGCTATCCAGCGGGCACCAGCCCCAGTCCATAGTGTCGTCATCAATCGTCCAATTCATGAAGTACGCCGTTTGAGCATAGCCACCACTTGGCAGATTGATATTGCTAAAGTCAGTGCTTCGCAGGTCAAGACAGGACGATCTCGCATTATAAGGGGAAGCAACAACTCGGTTCCATCCTCAAGCGTGACCGTCGTACCGTAGAGACGTCCTCGTCTTCCTCGTTCTTGATTACGGCTGCGAACCGCACCCCACCTGAACGAGCGAAAACGATCGGCCCGGGATTAACCTGCCCGGCGTAGGGTACGATGTTTAGAGACGTTGCCAGCAGCGTTGCCTTCTAGAACGGTTGATACGAATTCTTTCGCGGCGACGCGTAGGTTGCCGATTTTGCCGTTGAATCGCATGGAGCCCGAGATATCGATTACGAGAGATATCTCTTTATTTTCCACAACTTCTTCCGCCTGCCCGGAAGTATAAACTGGTAACCAATCAACACCGGTCAGACTCATATACTTTGCCCGGCGTGCGGGTTCTTGCAGTTGCTTCAACTGTCCGAAAATTCGTTGTTGACTTTGTCAGCTCCGGGCGTGATCTTCACGTCTTCAAGGAACGACGTCATCCCCGCCTTGGCGAAATAATCGTCAACCACATCGTCGGGGTCTCGTTGTTGCTCTAGGTCAGAAGCTGCAAGTATCGCTCGGTCCAGCGTATTTTGAACTTTTGTCCGCGTCATCTCATTTTGCATGAGGTCAACAGAAATACCGCACACCATCAGCATCATGAAGATCATGAAGATGGCAAATACGGTTATGGACCCGTCTTCATTTCTAGAAAACGCATTGACGCCCCGCACGCTATACGAGGTTTTGTTCTGCTCTCTTGGCATCTGCATCAGACGTCTCCGCCGCTGAATGTGATGCCCCCACAATTAATTTGTAGCATTACCAAAAAAGCGCAAAATAAAAAATACTTTTGCGCCACAGTGGTGAATCTCTCGCTAAAAAAGCTTCAATTAACACTTTAAGACATTGATTTTTATATATTTATATTTTCCAATGTGAAACCTTTGGGTTTCACCAGAACGTACCTAATTATCTGTTTTACAATTCATTATCTCGCAAACAGAGACAATACCCAAATCAATCCTTTCCTAAAATCAACCACTCGGCCCTTCACACTTGGGTTATTTTAAAACACGGACGGCTTAACTGTACTCGGGCAGATTGCTACTTGAAAGGAGACATTTCTCGACCGAAGCTAACAGCATTGAGCGAGAGACAGGCTTCATCAGGCGGATGTCCTCCGGGCGCACACCGTTGCCGTGTACAGTGGCTTCGCTTGCATAGCCGGATAGAAACACAAACTTTGCGCAGGGGTCAATCTCCCGGATCTTTTTGGCCATTGTCGGACCTTGGAGGTCCCCAGGCATCACGATGTCGGTCACGATAAGATCGAAGTCCTCGTTTTCGACAAAAAGCCGATAGCCCTGATCGCCCGTTGTGGCGGTGACGACTTGATATCCTGCCATCTCGAGGGTCTTTTTAAAGACAACCAGCACTTCTTTGCGGTCTTCCACCAACAAAATGCGTTTATCTCCTTGGTTTGAACGTATGTCGCATTGGTTTGAAATCGCAGGGCCTTCGTCAAAGTTGCCAAAGGCATCGGTCGCTGACTGAACAATCTCCGGTGCGGGGAAATACATTTTAAAGCTGGTTCCCTCACCATGTTCCGAATAAACGCGGATGGCACCACCTGATTGCTTTACGAACCCTTGTACCATTGACAAACCAAGCCCCGACCCTTCCCCCACCTTTTTGGTTGTGAAAAATGGGTCGAATATCTGGTTCAATACCTCAGGATCAATCCCGCTGCCGTTGTCAGTAACCGCAAGCATGACGTAGCGCCCGGGCGTGATGTCTTCTTGCCGGTCGACGATATGATCTTCTTCGATCCGTAAGTTACCTGTTTCTATCATCACCCTGCCCGACCCTTCAAACGCGTCACGGGCGTTGACTAGTAGGTTCACCAACGCGCTCTGCACTGAACTTTGGTCTACTATAGTCGGCCACAGTCCCGCTTGGAGATTGGTTTCAATCTCTATCCGGCTGGGAATTGTGCGCCTCATCCACTGTTCAGTTTCACGCACCACATCGTTGAGATCAACTTGCACAGGCGTCAAACGGGCACGACGGGCATAAGCCAGCATGTTCTGCGTGAGATCAGCGCCCCGGCGCGTTGCGTCCAAACTGGCATGCAAAAGTACATTGATCTCGCTGACATCGATCTTGTCCGCTCCAATCTCATCACGAATTAACTCAAGATTACCCATGATGACGGCCAGTAGGTTGTTGAAATCATGTGCCACACCGCCTGTCAGTTGCCCGATGCTTTCAAATTTCTGAGCTTGTACCATTACCGACTGCGCCATTTGCAGTTGCTCTTCCGTTGCGCGAATATCTGTCAAATCAAGATTGGTGCCTACGACACGCAACACTTTTCCCGATGCATCGCGTAGCAAAATTGCGTGCCCTTTAATGGTTTTATGCTGGCCGTTCGGATGAACAACTCGATATTCAGCGTCAAACGCTTCTGCATTTTTGAGCGCTTGAGCAAACGCATCTTGAGTAGGACCTAGATCATCTGGATGAACGTTGCGCGACCAGTCCTCGAAAGTTCCGCGGAATTCGCTGCCTGTCAAACCATGCATAGCACTCGACTTATCGTCCCATGTGAGCGTTCCAGTCTCCAGATCAAAGTCCCAAACGCCAAAACCACTCGCCTGTTTTGCCAGTCTTAATCGATCGTTGATCTCGGATATTTCGTGAGATTTTGCTAGAAAGTTCAAGGAAACCGTTATGACAAGTGCCGCAAAGGCAATCGACATGACGTTTGCGACCATGATCCACGGCAAGTCTTGCTGCACCCACGCGATCGCCCGTTCCGGCGGATCTATCAGGAAATACATCAAAGCAGCGCCACAGCACGATAAAATGCAAACGCTTGCGATAACGCGCGCACTGACGACACTTAGTCTGCTTTTTGGTAAGAAAGTCCAAACCACCGTGCCAATCGCCGCGTAAACAAGATACACGAAAACGCCGGAGAATGCGAAAGACCCCCCTACAAGCCCCCGCGCCAAGCCGCCAAGCATCGCCGCGATCAGGGCAGATACCGGCCCCGCAACGACGCCAGCGAGAACGACAGGCCCTGCGCGCGCGTCCAAGGTAGCCCCATCGCCCATTGAAACAGGTGTCGATGTGACCAAAAAGGCGATCAGTCCGAATGAGATGCCGTGCAAGACTGGTCTGTATATCGACTTGATCGCCCCCTTAGCAGACTCGATCACGTAAAATCCAACCCCCAAAAGCATTAGCAATACAATGTTTTCGAGTATTTGAAGTACCAAGACCAAAATGTCTCTCCTGACTGGACAAAATGTGAATTTACGGTGAATGCATCAAAGTCTGGTAATGACGCGTTGAATTATCATGAAAAAATGGTGACCTAGCGACATACACAATAATCCAAACGGCGGTGTCGGTCGATACTTTAATCAATCAATGCGTGTTAAGTTCCTGATGATAGCAACCAAGACTTGATAATCTGCGTTTTTCAGCCGCAAGAACCAATGAACGGAGCATGAACTCGGGACATTGCGCACGCGGAGCATCACAAGGCGTTAACCGCACATGGGGACCAGGCTGAGAACCTGCGCGGAAGAAGAAAAAGTGACTTGAAAAACCCATCAGGCGCAATTGGACTGAAGAAAAGTTGCAACAGACTTGTATTGGCGGATCATCGGCTTTCTGAAATCTAGGGGCTCACGGCCCGTTTGATCCAAACATCGTTCACTGCGGCGCTCGTGACATGACAATGACAAGCGGTTCAAGTTGCATCCGCAAGCTTGGACGGTGCCGCAACCGGTATGAAACCGGGTCAACCAGAGGTCTTCGCCCGATTTGATGATGTGCTTGGTGCACCAAGCGCCAGTCCTAGTCCGTATATCCAGCCACAACCTGCAAGAGCTTGAAGGACGTCGCGGCATCATTCTCAACCACAGCCAAAAACTCTTCTGCGCCAAGGCGCAGCGCTTCAATGTCGGTTTCTGCCCGCATCGTCAGAGCTCTAGGGACATTTCGGATTAGGCCCAGTTCTCCGACGATCCGGCCCGGACCAATGTTTGCAATGTGCTGCTCTATTCCATCCGGTCGAGGGTTGAACAACTCAGCGGTACCCGACAGCAACATGTATGCACCATCGGTAGGGTCGTCATCTTTAGAGAAGATCACATCGCCTGCAGAAGCATGGAACCACTTCGCACCAAAAGCGAGCAGTCTCAATTGTTTGCGATCGAGACCTGAGAATAAATCGGTGGCTTCAAGCGCGCGCACCTTGCGTTGCAGATCAAGCGTGGCAGCAGAATCTTCGGCTTGCTGATACGTTGCGTCTCCGGTTTGCATACGTCCTTGCGACACTTCGAGATAGACATCAAAGTAGTTCGGGTTCTCGAATTTGTCCGAGATGTAAATCAGCGTGGTATCAGGCAATAGTTTGCGCAAGTTTTTGTGAACCATCACCTTGAGGCTCTGCTCGTAACTCGAAAGAACTTGCTCCATTATTAAAACGTCTGGCCGTTTGATTGCGGCACGGATCAGCGCCAGTGGCTCAGCGAAAATAGCTGGCAGATTTGTGCCGTTCAATTCTAATGGCAGATCATAAATCAGATCGGTCACCGCAGGTTTAAGCCCCTCGCGCTCCAGAACGTCAGAGACTATTTTTCGCAAATCATCCGCTTTGATGCCCGCGTTACCTGACACTTTACCAAAGAGCGCATTTTCAAGCAGTGACATCCCCTCCGCCACACGCTCAGGATCAAGCGGTGCATAGGTCTGCCCCAATGCATCCTTGAGCTTTTCGCGATGCTCAATGCGTTGAGCCAAAATGCGGTCTTGCATCTCTTGAGAAAACGCCGGGCCGATTTGTTCTGCGGAAATTTGC
The DNA here is from genome assembly GCA_963796445.1 of uncultured Alphaproteobacteria bacterium. Taxonomy (GTDB): domain Bacteria; phylum Pseudomonadota; class Alphaproteobacteria; order Rhodobacterales; family Rhodobacteraceae; genus Roseobacter. The sequence continues at coordinate 632,360 of CAWCLQ010000013.1, forward strand.
GCCGGCAAACTCATCAGAATTGCCTTATCTTGCTCGTTAAGCGTTTCAAGAGAGCGATCTTGCGCTGACCTCACAACTGCAATTGATTTTTCGTATAGAACCGGATCAAGGCCCAGCTTTCGAAACAGCGGATGTTCGGTTCCGTCCGTTCCGAAAATCTTGTTCAGAACTTCGATAACGTCCGAGGAAAGACGCAGAAGCTCCTGTTCCAATCCAAGCCGCCCCATCAAGTCGAAAAGCGGCTTTTGCTGCGAAAGCTCTTGCTGATTCATCGGGCGTTTTAGGCTGGCAAAAAACAGGTTGCTGGCCACAGGTAGCGCCGGGTTGTAACGCGCAGGATCAAAGCGGTGCACAGATTTGCTCAGGTCTGCCGCCTCGACCGCCGCCCAAACCTTGGGTCGGATCGCAACAATTTTGTTTTGCAGATCCTCAGACACCTCTGCGCCAAGAACCTGATCCAGCGATTTGCGGAACATCGGGCCATCCGAGCCAATTGCCTCAATCAATTCCAGCCACCACGCGCGCAGTTCTGCCTCGGTGGCAGCACCGGCGCGCTCGGGATCAAGCCATTTTGTATTGAACGGATCTTCGCTATTGCCTGCAGCGCGCGCCTCTTGTGCCGCGTTTTCAGTATCACTACCCTGGACAGGCAATGGGCTGTTACGCACTGGCATCATTGCGTTTTCACCGAAAGTCCCTCGGAATAAAGCGGGCGTTGAATTCGCGTGGCCGATGCGTGCTGCCAGTGTTGCTTGGTAGATTGAGTTCAGATCCACATCGTTATATTTCACGATCCCGCTGACAGGCGTCACTTCGCGGGTCAGGACAGCCGCGAGCGCGTGACGGTCTTCTTCACTCGGTGCTGCAATCCCGACCAGCGCGCCACTCCCTATTTCAAGTGAAAGTTTATCCAGCACAAGATTGCCATCCCCGTCGTTGACCGAAACATTCTGCAAGACGATCGGGCCATTCAGCCGAGGCACATCTGCGGGTGTGTCGAACATTAAACGATCATCAATAACGCCGGAGGGAGAGAACTTCTCCATGACGGTTTCCCACCGCAAACTCATGTCTTGCGCCTGGTTATAATACGTCAGCAATTCTTTCCAGGGAGAGCTTAGATCTTTATACGCGGCAAGAGCGGCGACAAGAGCGCCCAAGGAGACCGCTCCTTGAATAACGAGGTAGCCGCCCACCAGAAAGAAGAAAAACGGTGTAAGTTGAGTGATGAAGTTATTGATAAACTTCATGAAAAATTTCTTCTGATAGATCTGGAACCTGATCGTGAAAACCACGCCAAGCCTGTCAGTGATCATGGACAGCCGATAGCGCCACCCGCCATTTTCACGCAAGTCGCCAGCACCTGCAGCGCTTTCACCGATCATCGCTGCAAGCGTACGCACTTCTTTGATACGCTCCTTATTCATCAAATTGATCTGGCGCTGTATTTTCGGGATGAGCCACGCTTGAAGCGGGATCAAAGCAATTGCGGCGAGGCCGAACCAGAAACTCTGGAAAAACAGAAATACCAAAATGGTGAGCATTTGCCCCGCTTGCAAAACCGGCTGGGTCAGGGCGTCGCCCATCATGCCCCCCATCGGTTCGGTCTCGCCGGTTATCATTGCCACCAACTCGCCCTGAGAAGTACGTTGAAAATATGGCTTGGGAAAACGTAACATGCGCGCGATCAGGCTATACCGCAGACGCCGTAACATGCGTTCAGACAATACGCCTTTCATGGTGTTGATTCGCATTTTCAACAGACCATGCACAAATACCGACAGCAAAAATGCCATACACAGCAGGAACAGAAACTGGATTTGGTCTATACTAACGCCCAGCACATCAACGCGTGATGATTGGGCGCCAATTGCGTCGTTGATGATACGCTTTGGCAACTCAAGCGTTAAAAAGAGAAATGGGAACAGTGTCATAGTGATCGCGAGCAAGATGAACTGGTCGCGTTTGGAGTATTTCCAAATAAACTGAAACAGCGTCTTTTCGATCTTCCGCACCCCATCGCGCCGCCGCGTAAAATGGCGCTCGTGCCACCTTACTGCTCACAATCCTAACTCGGCAACGGATTATTGGCTAACTAAACACATCAGCTCATTGTTTATTGTGGGATGTCTGCTGCTTAGGCAACGATGTCACCGCTGATGAATGCGATGGTGTTCAAAAACAAATTCCCGTTCGGCTATATATTTTGGCCTCAGGAATGGCACGATGCCGTCCAATGATTGTCCTGTTTGAAGCCTATGCTCGATGCGATTGAGCAAGGAGACGAACCATGAAAGACCTTATTGAGGACGAAGGCGTACGCCACGGGCGTTTGTTCGAACTGTTGAGACAAACAAATCAGGCTAAAACAACCGTTGCACGTGTGCGCGGTTACACGATCCGGAAAGTCAGCACGGATGAGTTGCAAATGCTGCAGGCCGCTGCCGTAAAGTCGCTGCAGCCGAGCCAATAATCCAGACCCGCCTGCAGCACTGCTCGGTTTTGATTAGAAGAATGCTTCGGCGTTTAGCCCAATGGTCATAGCGCCCACGACCTGCCCCGAGGCGGGGTCGGTCAGAGAGATCGAAATTTGCCCTTGATAGCTTTGGGCGCTTTCATCGAATTCGATAGCATCAACAAACATTGCACCTGAGCCTACCCCGAAGGTTTTGGTGTATTTGTCTTCGTCCCCTTGCCAGTAATCTGAAGTGACGTCACTCGCCGCCACATTCAGACCCAGAGCGTCCATTACGAAAATCTCGTTGATACGACCGCCCGACGCCGCGACCTGATCGCTGAGGAAAGCGGATAAGTCACGGCCCATCACCTCTCCTACAAGCGGTTGATCGGTTTGGCCGACCTGCGCACGCCACGCGGTATCCCATTCGAGGATCTGGGTTTCGGAACTGCCAGCCGTTTGTGCGTTTTGCGTATTCACCGCGTCAATGACTTGTGCAGACTCTGCCCAAGGCATGATGTTTGCTTCAACAAAAGCCCGCATTGTGGGCGGTGCGTCCACGGCTTGAGCAAAAGTGGCAGCAATCACAAGTGGCGCGGACAGGATAAGAGTACGAAACATGGTTCGGGTCCTTTGTACACAACGGCCCGCCAACACAGCGAGGCTCTCGTCGGCACCCTAGGCTTGTTCCCTTTAACATGAGGTAAAAGCCTTAGTCTTCTCCACGAAACCCTGTCGCTACAACAAATTTTTCCGAACTGTCAGCCCGTGATGCGGGCGGTTTGATATTCGCCACCTTGGAGAATCGCTGCTTGAGCAGCTTCTGCAGATCGCCTTCAGCGCCCCCCGCCAGCACCTTGGCGACAAAGGTGCCGCCCTCGTCCAACACATCGAACGCGAAATATGCAGCCGCTTCACACAGCGAGATAATCCGCAAATGGTCGGTCTGTTTATGTCCCGAGCTGGAAGCCGCCATATCAGACATGACAACATCAGCCTTACCACCCAGCCAATGTTTGACCTGAGCGTCAGCGTCGTCTTCCATAAAATCAAGTTGGTACAGTGTGCATCCGGCAATCGGCTCCATCTCTTGAAGATCGATACCTATGATCGACCCGGTAGCCTTACCGGATCTCTCTCCCAGAGCATTTACACGCTTAACAGCCACCTGACACCAGCCACCCGGCGCGCAGCCCAGATCGACAACTCGTGCCCCTGGCACCAGAAAGCGGTATTTGTCATCAAGCTCCATAATCTTGTACGCCGCGCGGCCCCGGTAACCTTCTGCTTTGGCACGTTTGACATAAGGATCATTCAACTGGCGCTGCAGCCAACGGGTCGAGCTTAGCTTGCGGCCCCGCGCGGACTTAACCTTGACCTTTAATTCTCGCTGACCGCGCCCGGAGGTGTTTTTACCTGTCGGTGTTTTGACCATTATAACTCTCCGTCTTCGAGCACGCCATGCGCACTCATTTGAGCATAAAGCAAGCCTTCCCGCAGTCCGCGATCCGCGACTGACAACCGATCCGTCGGCCAACAGCGCATCAACGCCTGCAAGATTGCGGCACCTGACATGATCAGCGCATGGCGGTCCTGCCCGATGCGGGGGTCTGCCCTGCGTCCTTCGGGGCCTAACGCAAGATAAGACCGGATAACACGGTCAATCTGCTCGGTGGTCATATGCAGACCGTCTACTTTGGTACGATCATAGCGTCTCAGACCCAAATGGCTGGCCGCAACCGTCGTGACCGTGCCTGACGTCCCGACGATCTGGAACCGCTCTTGTGGTTGCGTATCGTGATAAGGCGTAAAGTCGGCGAGGTTCTCTTCGAAAAACCAGCTCATCAAGGCGAAGCGTGCTGCATCATCCTCCACGTCATTGAACTGATCCCGCAATGTTGCAACACCCAGCGGCACCGATATCCAGTCGACAACCCGTGCCGCCGGTATATCCGACATTCCTTGGGTAAACCCTGCATTCAGACGCATGATCGCACGCGGCCTTTCACGCTTGGCCACGTCGGTCAGATCAATCCAGACAAGTTCAGTCGACCCGCCACCAATATCCACCACCAACAGGTTCTCAGTGCCGCGGCTGACCAAAGGCGCACAAGAGATAACGGCAAGCTGCGCCTCTTCCTGCGGTTTGATGATCTCAAGCTGCAGACCGGTTTCGCGCACAACACGCTTGATGAAATCATCAGCGTTCGCAGCCCGGCGGCAAGCTTCCGTCGCGACCAGACGCATGTGATGCACTTTGTTGCGCTTAAGTTTTTGCTGGCAAATCCGCAGGGCTTGAATTGTGCGGGTCATGGATGACCGCGACAGCCGGCCACTTTGCTCTAGACCGGCACCCAGTTGCACAGATTTCGAAAAGCTGTCCACGACTGCGAAACCGCTTCCAGAAGGCTGGGCGATTAACATGCGACAACTGTTTGTACCCAGATCAAGAGCCGCATAAAGCTCATTTGATCCGGGCGGAACTGGCGCGGGGCTCAGAGCCGTCTGCGTATCGAGCGCGCCCGCACCTTTGGGACGCTGTGGCGCCATATGTCGCGCCTTTCATTTCGAGTTGAGAACACGCTACCGGCAGCAGCAGCCCGACGCAAGAGACACCATGCGATACGCTGCACCTGCACAGACGCAACGCTGCGGCGCGGCATGAATATGAAAACGTTTCAGGTTGATTATCAGCATTTTGGGTCCCGTGCCCCCTCGCCGGCCCAGTTGCGGCAGGTTACAAAGATGTTAGTCGCGGATAGGGCGTATTCTGTCGAAAATCTGCCGCTTGGAATGCCATGGGACAGATAAGACAGGGCCAACAACAGCTAGGAATCAGCCAATGCCGGAAGTCACCATTGTTTACTGGCGCGATATCCCCGCACAGGTCATCGTGGGCAAAGGACGCCGTGGATCGAAAAGACCACTGCCGGAACGTTTTGAACAAGCCATTGACCGCGCCGCGATGAAAATTGGTGCAGAGGATACCGATGCTTATCTGGCAGAGTGGCGCAAGGCAGCCCCCGTCGAGATGGAAGGTGCGCCCGATGTCATAGCCGACGCAGAAGCCGCGCGCATTGATACCGAATATGATCGCGCACGCCTGAAGGCTCTTATTGACAACGATGGTTGGGCCTGACCCTGCCTGATCTATTGCACACTGTCCTGTCTGGAAAGGATCGCCTCATGGCATTGTTGAATTTCAAACGCAAAGACACACCGGCCGTCACGCCCGTGTCTCCTCAAGTTGAAGCGTTTTTGCAGGACTACTCCATTGAGGTGATGCCCCGAACTGCCGAAAAAGTAGAGAACTTTCGCGATCTGCTGCCGCAGGGTACACGCGTCTACATCGCGCATATCGAAGGCACATCAATCGACGATATGGTCGCCACGGCGAAGCGGCTGAACGAAGATGGCTATAAGGTGATGCCGCACTTTCCCGCCCGTATCATCAAAGACCGCGCGACGCTTGCAGACTGGATCGCCCGCTATCAGGGCGAAGCCGATGTGCAACAGGCCTTGCTGCTGGCAGGTGGTGTCGAAAAACCCCATGGCGAATTTGACAGCTCAATGCAGCTAATGGAAACGGGCCTTTTCGACGAAGCCGGGTTCACTCGGCTGCATGTGGCGGGCCATCCCGAGGGCAACCGCGATATCGATGCGGATGGCACCATGACAAACGTCAGCGCCGCGCTGAAATGGAAGAATGAATTTCAATCCCGCACAGACGCGCAGATGGCCATTGCCACGCAGTTTGCCTTTGATGCCAAGCCGATCATCAAATGGGTCGACACACTGGCTGCAGAAGGGATCACCCTGCCCGTCCATATCGGCATTGCAGGCCCTGCAAAACTGCAGACGCTTATCAAATTCGCCATCGCCTGCGGTGTCGGGCCCTCGCTTAAAGTCCTGCAGAAGCGCGCAATGGATGTTACGAAACTGCTTTTGCCTTACGAGCCCAACGAGGTTCTTGCCGCACTCGCCACGCATAAAGCGCAGAACCCGGACTTTAACATCACGAACGTACATTTCTTCCCACTCGGTGGCATCAAAACAAACGCGACGTGGGCCATCGAAAACGGTGGTGCCGCCGCAAAACCCGCCAACGCTTGAATCAAGGATCCCTAATGACCAAGACAATTGTCGAATCCAAAACGAAAACCGCGATTATCGGCTTTGATCAGCCGTTTTGCGTCATCGGTGAGCGGATCAACCCCACAGGTCGCAAAAAGCTGGCGCTTGAACTTGAAGCGGGCGATTTCTCGACTGTCGAGGCCGACGCCATCGCGCAGGTTTTGGCGGGGGCTACGGTTCTTGACATCAATTCAGGCGCGGTTTTCTCCAACAAGATGGCTGAAGATCCCCGCTATGCTGACAATAACTTTGTCGAACCGCCCCTGATGAAAGAGCTGGTAGAACGGGTGCAAGCGATCGTCGATGTTCCTTTGTGCATCGACAGCTCCGTACCCGGCGCATTGGAGTTTGGGCTGGCAGCCGCCGAGGGGCGTCCGTTGCTTAACTCCGTGACCGGTGAGGAAGAACGGCTCGAAGTCGTTTTGCCGCTGGTCAAAAAGTACAACGTGCCAGTTGTCGCTATATCGAATGACGACACCGGTATTTCAGAGGACCCGGATGTGCGTTTTGCTGTCGCGAAAAAGATCGTGGAACGTGCGGCAGATTTCGGCATTCCGGCCCATGACATCGTCGTCGACCCTCTGGTCATGCCGATTGGCGCGATGGCGACTGCAGGGCTTCAGGTTTTCACGCTGGTCCGGCGTTTGCGCGAAGAACTGGGCGTGAACACGACCTGCGGTGCATCCAATATCAGCTTCGGCTTGCCGAACCGGCACGGCATTAACAACGCGTTCTTGCCGATGGCGATGGGCGCTGGCATGACCTCGGCCATTATGAACCCTGTCGCCCTGCCCGTTTCAGCTGCCAAAATTGAGGCAAAAAAGCTGGAGCTTTTGGCCGCTGGTATAGTCTTCCCAGACGACATGGATCTGGAACTATTTTGTCAGCTGACCGGCTTGGGTTCCACCAAACCACGCCCCGGTAAGGAAATGGAAGCAATCCGTGCTGCCAATTTTCTGACCGACAATGACGCGCACGGTGGCGCATGGATTGAATTCAACAAAGAAGCGCCAAAACCAGGTCAAGAAGGACGTGGACGCGCGGGACGCACAGGTGGTCGCCGCAGACGCGCTTAAACACGGTTTAAAGCAACTTTTTGAAGCCCCGCAGCCAGTGCTGTGGGGCTTTTTTGTATCAATGTACATGACGCGTTGACCTGGCCTGGCCAAAAAACTCCCGGAAATTCGATGCGGGTAACCCCGTCTTAACTGACCACGCTCTACAACGACGCAAGTTACGTCCTTGAGCTGATTTTGGAGCGGGTATGCACTTTTTGAAACCGACTGATTTTGGGACCCCGCATGCCTGAGCCGATCGTACTGTCGCCAAAGCTGGATCTAGCGGCGGCTTCTGCCCTACTGACCACGTTGCGCGCTCATCAAGCGACAGACCTTGTCATTGACATGTCGGAGGTCAAACATCTCGGCGCACTTTGTCTGCAGGTCTTGCTCGCTATGGCAAAGACTTCGAATGCCCAAAACAGAACAATGACGATTACCAATACGTCTGATCGTGTCATCGACCAAATGCGATTGATGGGAATGACGCCTGAAACGATTGCCAGGGGATATCCATGACACTTGAAATTCTTGCCGTAGACGACAGCAGAACAATGCGAGACATGATCCGTCTCGCACTCATGCCTGCAGGCTTCAACGTGCATACTGCAGACGACGGCGTGCACGGAATAGAGGTCTTGGAGGGTATTGAACCCGACGCGATCATTACAGACATTAACATGCCGCGGATGGATGGTTTCGGTTTTATCGACGCCGTTCGGGAGCAGGAACAGCACCGCGCGACGCCAATTTTGGTCCTTACAACCGAAGCCGCACCCGAGCTAAAAGCAAGGGCCCGAAGTGCCGGAGCCACGGGGTGGATTGTCAAGCCTTTCGATCCATCAAAACTGATTAAAGCGCTCCAGATGGTCGCCGGATAAGAGGCAGAAGATGACTGACCCAAATGACCCAATGGCCGAGATCAGAGCTTCATTCTTCATCGAATGCGAAGAATTGCTAGAAGCTCTTCACGATGGCTTGCAAGCCATGGACGACGGCGATGACGACACAGAAACAATCAACGTCGTCTTTCGTGCTGTCCACTCAATAAAAGGCGGTGCTGGCGCTTTCGGTCTTGAAGCTTTGGTTCGGTTTGCCCACCGCTTTGAAACAGCGTTGGATGAAATACGTGCGGGACGCATGACCCCCGAGGTAGAAGCCTTGAAGCTGTTCTTCCAATGCGCTGACCGCTTATCGGATCTGGTACGTTTTAGCAGAGATGGCCTCGAAGCGCCCGAGGCAGAAACTATCAGACTGCTGACTCTATTAGATCAGCTTTTGGGCGAGCAAGGCGCATCAGGTAGCGCTGAGACTGGAGTAGAAGAAGATATCGAGTTTCAGCCTGCAATGCTCTCCTTTGACCTCGATATCATCGATCCTACAGGCGATATAGAAGAACTGCCAGAACCGGAAAGTGTTTCAGCCCTTGATGTTTCACCGGATACGGGCAAGTTCTCATATTCGATTTTCTTCAAGCCGGAAAACGAGCTATTCGAAACTGGAAATGAGCCGCTTCACATGCTGCGGGCATTGGACGAGATGGGCATTTGCACCGTCACTTGCAATCTGGGAAACCTACCCGCACTTGATGAACTGGCAGCCGAGACAACCTATTTAAGCTGGACGGTAGAGCTGGAGACGGAGGTTGAGGAAGCCGAAATTCTGTCGGCGTTCGAGTTTGTTGAAGGCCTCTGCGTGCTGGAAATCTCGCAAAAAGATGCTCAACCCACAGGCGTACAAAAAGTCCTTGAGGCTAACACTGAAGCGCCCGAAGCGGTTGTCAATCAACAGCCTCCAGTGGAAACGCGCAGGTTGCACTCCGTCAAATCGGAAGATCCGCCACCCCCCGAACCCGAAGCACCGGCAACCAACAAACTCAACACGACAAAACCGGCGCAATCTTCCGCGTCCACCAAGTCAGTTGTCAGAGTGGACCTAGACCGGATTGAAAGGTTGGTGAATTTAGTTGGAGAATTGGTCATTAACCAAGCAATGCTATCGCAAAGCCTTGAAAGTTCAGGCCTCTCACCTCGCTCTGACGCAATGAACGGCCTTGAAGAGTTTCAACGGCTTACACGAGATATCCAAGACAGTGTCATGATGATCCGCGCGCAGCCGGTTAAATCGTTGTTCCAACGGATGTCGCGCATCGTACGCGAAGCTTCCGCTGCGGTCGATAAAGACGTTAGGCTGAATACTGAGGGTGACAGCACCGAAGTTGACAAGACAGTCATTGAAAGACTTGCAGATCCACTTACGCATATGATCCGAAACGCGGTCGATCATGGGTTGGAAACCACCCAAGAGCGTGTGGCCGCAGGCAAACCCCCGCAAGGCCAAGTTCGTTTGTCAGCAGCTCACAGATCCGGTCGCGTCATTATTGAGGTATCCGACGACGGAGGCGGCATAAACCGATCAAAGGTCCACCAAATCGCTATTGATAAAGGGCTGGTATCACCAGATGCTGTTCTGACTGAAACTGAAATAGACAATTTGTTGTTTTTGCCCGGTTTCTCCACTGCAACCGTTGTGTCAGACCTTTCTGGTCGAGGCGTCGGTATGGATGTTGTTCGTACCGCAATTCAAGCACTCGGCGGCCGTATTACAATCTCTTCAACACCAGGTATTGGCACCACTTTTTCAATTTCGTTGCCTCTTACGCTCGCAGTGCTTGACGGGATGGTTGTGCAAGTTGCCGATGAAACTCTCGTACTTCCGCTCAACGTGGTTATTGAAACATTGACTTTAACTGACACCGACGTTGAAATGGTGCGGCCCGGAGCAAATGTAGTGCGCGTCAGAAGTGGCTTTGTTCCACTTTTCGACTTGGCTGCCGAGTTAGGGTATCGTGATCCGATTGAGGTTTACGAAGGTTCAGTTGTTCTACTGATAGCGCACGAGGACGAAGGTCGCGCGGCCTTGATTATCGATAGTATTCAGGATCAAAGGCAAGTCGTCATTAAAGGCCTAGATGATAGTTTTTACAGAGCGCCCGGTATTGCAGCTGCAACAATTCTTGGGGATGGCCAAATTGCTTTAATCTTAGATACATCTGATATCATTTCCAACGCTGTTAGTGTCTCGGGTGCGCTTTCTGGCTCCAGTCTTGCAGGAGTTGCACAATGAATGAGAAGGAAACCGGATATTCACTCGAGTTGCTGACATTTCAACTATCGGAGCAAGAATACTCTTTGGACATTATGTCAGTGAGAGAAATCAGAGGGTGGACAAGAGCAACTCCTCTTCCTCACGCACCAGACTATATGAAAGGCGTAATTAATTTACGGGGAACGGTACTACCAGTGATGGACTTAGCTGTCCGCCTTAATCTCAAGCGAATTGCACATTCGGACAGAAATGTCGTAATTGTTGTGAGTTTCAAAAATTCGCTGACTGGCCTCCTCGTAGACGCGGTTTCCGATATAGTTGCGCTAACGAGCGAAGATTTACAACAACCGCCCGAAATGCATTCTGGTGCAAATGCGGGCATCGTTAGTTCACTTACAGTTATTGACGAACGCATGATCAGAATACTTAATTTAGACTACATCGTAACTCCCAGTGAGTGTTCGGCAGCCTGATGAATAGTGATAGAAACATCGAAGAGATGGACCACTCCAGCTTTCGGGCTATCGCGGAATTAGCTTACAGCGAAAGTGGACTTCAACTGGTTGCTGAAAAGACCTCAATGATCCAGTCAAGACTACGTAACCGAGTAAGGGCTGTTGGGTTAAACACCTTTAAAACCTATGCTGAGTTCGTTTGTTCGGATGAAGGGATACCTGAGCGCTTACATATGATTTCAGCACTTACTACTAACGTATCACATTTTTTTCGCGAAAAACATCATTTCGATATTCTTTCGAGCGCTATTTTACCATCGGTCATCGAACGGGTTAGGAAAGGTGATCCCTTTCGAATTTGGTCTGCCGGATGCTCAAATGGACAAGAGGCTTATTCAATTGCAATGACCGCTTTGGAAGCCTTTCCCGACATTGCTTCATTGGACTTTAAAGTTCTTGCGACCGACATTGATCCAGAAGTAGTCCGATTTGCATCTAAAGCAGAATATCCAGAGCAACTCGTTGGCGGAATACCAAAAACTCTTTTGCAGAAACACTTCGTACATCAAGAACAAAAAGGCGAAATTTTTTTTGCGGCAACAAGCAAGCTCAAATCCCAAGTAGTATTTAAAGAATTGAACTTGCTCGGAAAATGGCCCATGAAAAAGAGAATGGATGTAATTTTTTGCCGCAATGTAGTGATATACTTTGATGGGCAAACACAAAATCAGCTGTGGCCAAGATTCCATTCGCTTTTAGACAAGAACGGAATACTATTTCTTGGTCATTCCGAAAGGATAGCGGAGCCCGGCTTGTCTGGATTTGTTAACGATGGGCCCACCTCTTACCGCCCAAAACTGATTGGTGAAAAAACGCTGAGAGGGGGAATTTCTTATGCCACTTAGGGACAAAATCAGGATCCTGGTTGTCGACGACATGTCAACAAGCCGTGGCCTTATAACCCAAGCACTAGACGCATTTGGCATACGAAATGTCACGACGGCAGACAACGGAACTGATGCTCTAAAAGCAATTTCGGCTCACCCGGTTCATCTTGTAATATCTGATTACAACATGCCACAGATGGACGGCCTACAGCTCCTTCACAACCTTCGGGCATCGTCAAAAACCAAGGGCGTCGGGTTTATACTTGTGACAGGACGTGCAGAACAACAGATTGTTAACCATGGGAAGAAGCTGGGTATGAACAATTATCTAAAAAAACCGTTTGAGCAAGCGCGATTGAAGGACTGTATCGAGGCGGTCGTAGGCAGGCTATAATGATATGCAACAATCAAGTTTGGTTTGAGGGCTGCATGTATAGATTGTCCGAACACTTAGAAACGTTGGCAAACCAGCTTTCTGCCGTCGAAGAAACACTTTGCGAAGCATTGACCCCAGAGCAAAAACAAAATGACGTCGATATCACCAAGCTGCAGGGCCTAGACTACATTAGACAGTCCTTGGAAGATTGCGCACTACTATCACTGCTTATGTCCGGTAGCAGCGAAACAGACGGGTTGCACGCAGAGGAAATAGCCTCTCGACTAAAACTGGAGTCCTCTCGCGCATTAGTACTTCCAAAAACCAGCGAAAGCTATTCTGGCCTCGGTGATGTCCAGCTTTTTGATTGAAATTTAGTGCTCGCAGTAAAAATCGCTGCAGACTATCGTGTTGCCGCTTCAAATTATGGCGAATTCTCACTAAGAGCCCCTGTTTCCCGCAAACGTGAAGTCCGGCGTAACACGTGCGCGAAGCAAATTGGAGTCAGGTTTCAGTTTCATTTTCACGTCTTAGACGCACCCAAACGAGTGATAGCCGGTACCCTTACGCAGGTTGAACACCCGCGTACGCGTTAGGCTTAAAACTTTGAATTCCAAGAATATCTCATGTGATCAGTGTTCCAAATACAATCAAAACAATTCCAAACCATTGCCCTTCCCATCGTCTCTTACAATTTGCTCTGTGGGCAGCGCTTCATCGCGTCTGATTTTTTGAAGTGCACGCCCCGATGTCGGCCAGAACATTATGTGACGCGCAGCGTCTCCTCCCAATGAATGCCCTTCGCAACGGATACCTTCCGTCTGAAGATACTCCAGTGCAAAATTGCTATTCACTTTCCCGATATCGCTAAGTCCGGCTACCATACGTGCACCACCGAAAGCCTTTGCACGCAATCGGTCTCGACGCCCTCCAAGCTTTAGAACATCATTGATGAGCAGCTCCATCGCGTTAATCCCGGCCAAGTTGCAAGCGCCCGTTCCTTTTGTACTGACGGTCAGCAACATATGGTTCATTCCACCGACACTTGCATCTGGGTCCCAAAGGCAGCAAGAAACGCAAGACCCCAGTATCGTCGAAATAACCAAGTCAGAAGTACCGCTAACAGCCCGTTCTCCCTGAGTAATATGAATTCTGTGACCGGTCATGCCTGTATCTTTTTGGAATGATGGTTTGAGCGTCTGCGTACTGCTATTTCTCGAATAGCCGACCCCATATCACTGATGGGCAACTGACGCTCAACCGCACCAATACTGTAAGCCGCCCTTGGCATACCGTAAACGACGCATGTAGCTTCGTCTTGCCCGAATGTCCGAGCGCCGGCCTTAGCCAGCGAAAACAGACCTTGAGCTCCGTCTTTACCCAGGCCGGTCAGAATAGCGGCAGTGACGTGCTTAGCTTCTGAGACCGCAGAAAAAAAAGTTCGTCGACCGACGGACAATGTAATGAATGCGTGTCGACGTCAGAAAACACACAAGACCACCCCCGCGCGTTGCGAGCGACCTTGGTATGCTTGCCCTGACCAGGTGCCAAAACAACATCTCCGCGACGAAGCGGGCGGCCTTGCTCGGCAAGGTGAACGTTTTGCGGCAGGTACCGCTGCAACCGGTTTGCAAAGCTTTCCAGGAAGTTTCCAGGCATATGCTGAACAATCACAACAGGTGGCCCGACCGGATCAAGAGCAGGTAGAACCGTTTCCAACGCAGAGACCCCACCGGTAGACGCTCCGATCAATATAAGCGAACCCCGCCTACAAGGTTGACCATGCCCCGACGAATGTGGGGCGGAATACTCTGCCGATTTAGGAATAGCATATGGGGTTTTGAGCATCTGTGCTGGTTTGGTGCACGCGGCCTGATAGACCCTTTCGCAAATATCGCGACTTAGGTGCTGGTCAAAACCGTCACTTGGCTTGAGAATGCAATCGATTGCGCCCTGCGACAGTGCTTGTACTGCTGCATCACTACCGGCGCTGGTCAGGCTAGATAACATGACAACCGGCATCGGGCGTGCGCGCATCAATCGTGTCAAAAATTCCAAACCGCTCATTCCGGGCATTTCAATATCAAGCGTAAGCACGTCTGCCGGGTGAGCGCGCAGGAAGTCGCGTGCTTCAACAGCGTTGCAGGCTTCTCCTACAATTTCCAGACGCGCATCTGACGCAAGAACAGCACGCAACCATCCTCGGATTGCGCGGGAGTCGTCAACAATAAGAACTTTTTTGCTTGATGGCGTGTCGGCAGAATTATCTCGTGCTACTTTTTCCAAAGGACAATCTCGCGTATGGTACCAGTCCCCTTAGTACGGGACACCTACGGCTGTTGTTAAAGCAAAGACATGAAGTGCAGCTTAATTCTGAAAAAACACCACACGTCAGATCGGCAAAAATAATTATGAAACTTTAATATTAACATCAGTTAATTAAGAAACTTAGTTAAACTCATACATCTAACCTTTGATGCCGCGAAATGATAACTCTCATTATTTCATTGGTACCCTCAAGGATCTGATGTACACGCAAATCCCGCACAATTTTTTCAATCCCATAGTCGGCTAAGTATCCGTAACCACCGTGCAGTTGCAGCGCTTGATTTGCGACATCAAAGGCAACGTCGGTCACATAAAGCTTGGCCATCGCACAGTGTTTGGTTGCATCAGGTTTTTTGTGATCGAGCTTCCATGCGGCCTGCCTCAAAAACACGCGCGCAGTCTGTAACTTCACTTCCATCTCGGCAAGCTTGAATTGCAACGCTTGAAATTGATTAAGGCTACTGCCGAACGCTTTGCGCTCCGCGGTGTATCGAAGCGCTGTATCAAGCGCTGTTTGCGCGCCCCCGAGCGCTGAAGCCGCAATATTTAACCGGCCTCCATCCAGACCAGCCATAGCGTATTGAAAACCGGCACCTTCATCGCCGACGAGGTTTCCACCGGGAACCGGACAGTCATCGAATTGAACCTGTGCGGTCGGTTGCGATCGCCAGCCCATCTTGTCTTCCAGCGCCCCAAAGGACAGCCCGTCGCTCCCTGTTTCGACGAGCATTGCTGAAATGCCCTTCGGTCCGTCATCTCCTGTGCGAACCATGCAGAGATACACATCCGAATATCCACCACCCGAGATGAACGCCTTGGTTCCGTTCAGAATGTAGCCTTCGTTTGTGCGCACGGCCTTAGTGCGTAGTGCGGCCGCATCAGAGCCTGAACCCGGCTCTGTCAAACAGTATGAAAATACCTTTTCCATACTGCATAGTTTGGGAAGCCACGCCTCTTTAAGAGCTTCCGAACCAAAGCCATCAATCATGCCCCCACACATGTTGTGAATAGACAAAAATGACCCCACGGAGGGGCAAGCCATTGCCAGTGCTTCAAATACCAATGTAGCGTCAAGCCTGCTTAGACCCGATCCGCCATACGGCTCCGTCACATAAATGCCTGCCAACCCGAGCTCTGCAACCTTTGGCCAAAGAGTTTTGGGTATTGTGCCTTGCTGCTCCCATTCTCGTGCGTAGGGTGCAATCTGTTCTTGCCCAAATGCATAGGCCATGTCGAATATGGCCTCTTGTTCCTCTGAAAGTGCAAAATCCATTTGGTCCCCCCTCGCATACTTAGACCCGTACGGCCTTACTGCGACAATTCTAAGTGCGAAACCGTATCATCCACAAGATGCAAGCCGATGTCAGTATCCCGTCATCTCAAGATATCCGCGCCCGCTATGCGTGCCGTCAATCCGCACCGGCCCCTCCCAATAGGGTACCGAGGTGTCCATCCAGGCCTCGGGATTCACCGCGGTTACAACCACATCGACCCCCTGCTCTTCTAACCGAACGCGCCAACTGGTCGGCACTGATCGACCGGCCACTTCGGTCCGAGCCAGAATATCAGCCTCGAATGCACCATCGGGATATGCAATCGTCTGACCGTCCGGCAATATCCAAGTTGCCTGCGTATAGTCACTTCCATCGCTATCATGCAGCGTAAAGCCCATCATGCGCGCCCCGTCATCAAAGACCATCGAAAACCAGTCCCAACTGACTTGCGTGGCAGCCAACGGTTGTGATGCCCACTCGCGATCCAGCCAAGCCGTGCCGGTGACCTCGACGTCTCCCTCAGGCAGGTTCAATATGCCCGACACGCTATAAAAAGGCTGTGAATAGTAGTAGCTCGCGCGACCACTGTCTGATTTTTGTGAATAGCCTTCCTGCCCATGAAAGATAATCGGGCCCTCAGCCCTAAGGGCTATTTCATAGCCGAAGTCTTTACCGCTGGCGCGCAGTGTTAGCGTATCGAACGTTGCACCAGACATGTGCCAATCATCTATCCACGCTTCAAAAGGTGCCGCAGTAACGCCGGCCTGACCAATGCCCCCGCGCGATAATCGTTCGGACACATAATGATTGTCGGGTGTCGTCACTGCCGCATGCCCCATCCACAATTGCGGGCTTGACCAATCGCTTGCCTCACGCGGTTCCAAAGCTGACCTGAACAGGGTCCATTGAAGACCCAGATCACGGCCGTCGGCGTCTTTTAGATTGGCCGTCAGGTACCACCATTCGATTTGAAAATCCGGATGTGGCCCATGATCTTTCGGAAACTCGAAGAGATATCCCTGCTCGGGTGTCGTGAACCCTTCTGCCGTGCGGCCCAGATTTGCAAACCCTTGAGCAACCGCGGATCCGCATATAGCGACGAGCAAAAAGAATGTATAAAATATGATCTTAGCGTTCATTGCTGAAAACCTTTAACAAGCTTTGCGCGTCGGTGCGTGCCAGTTTAAGCGCTGGCCATAAGGCTGCAAGAAAGGCCGCAAGCAATGTAAGCGCACCAAGGCGCAGATAATCCGCAGGGAAGATATACATTGGCAAACGCCAGCCAAACGCCTCTACGTTGATGACTGCCAGCAAGACCCAGGCAAGGACCAACCCGACGGGTACCGATAGCACAGCAGTCATGCTTGCCAGACATACTGCGCGCAGCAGCTCAACCCTCGACAGCGCCGCGCGGGTCATACCCAAAGCCCAGACAGGTGCCAGCTGTGGCAGCCTCATAGTAGCAAGAGTGAGCAGGCTTATCAGGATCGCCAGCCCCGCAACAGAGAGCGTCAGAACATTCAATGCGCCCGTTACAGAGAATGTTCGCTCGAATACCTCAAGAGAAAATTCCTTTAAGTCCCGCTGATTTATAAGCCCGTCCTCATCCAGATTAAACTCATCAAACAACGCTTTGGAAATAATCTCAGGTTGATCGGTCCGCACCCCGAACCGAAGGCGCGGCACATCTGGATAACGCGTAGAAAAGAGCGCCTCGCTCATTATGATCTGCCCGATCGAGTTGCCGTAGTCGCTGTAAATGCCAAGCAACTGGTCACCAGATGGAAGCGTGTCGCCAACCTGCCAACCCTGACGCCGTGCCAACTGCTCGTTCACCAAGACGCCGCTACCTTCGGATATTGCGTCCCAAACATCAGGCACCGCGCTCAATAGTGGCCAGTTTTCACGATATGTAGAATGGTCGACGATGCCATATATTTCTGCGGGCCGACCACCGACACGGGCATCCACAGACATGATCGGCAACAAGGCGTCGGCTTTACCGTTAAGAAATTGGATGATGTCTGCGGCTTCCTCTTCGGTTCGGGCTGATATGTAAAGCTCGGAAGACAGGCGCTGATCCAGATAATCGACAAAGGTAAGCCTGAAGCTGGAAACCATTGTACTGACACCAATATTTGCAGCCATCGCGAGCATGAGCGCCATTAATGCCATCGACAAACCAGGCAGTTGCTGTCGGCTGTCCGCCCAAAACCACTGCACTAACGGAGCTTTGCTGTGCTGTTCCGCAAACTTCAGCGCACGGTCCAGCAGCCACGGCAATGAAATGGCAGACCCGATCAATAAGCATGCGAGCATCGTAAATCCAGCAAGCAGCCCGTCTCCGACAAATGTAATGGCACCGCCAGCAACAAAGAGCACAACTGCCAACAGTGCCAAGCGACGGGAAACATGCTCTGCGCCGAGGCTCATTGATCTGGGGTGATTGAAAGACAGCACTGGCATTTTCGCCAGTTTGTAGAGTGCAGCACACGCGGCTACAGCAGCGCCACCAAAAGCCATTCCAAGCCCTGACAACCACCATGAGGCGCGCAGTTGTAGCTGCCCCGACACATCCGCACCATAGAGGCCCCGAAGTGTCGCCGCCACATCAGGCAAAAGTGCCGCTGCAATGACATACCCAATTGCAACCCCTGCAATCCCTGCCAGCAGAGCGAAAACGCTTAACTCGACAGCCAGCAGAAGCATCAAATGACGCAGCGATATACCCAAGGCACGGAGCGTTCGAAACATACCGCGCCGCTGTTCAAAAGCTAACCCAACGGCCCCGTACACGATGAAAATTCCAACAGCAAAGGATAAAAGACCAAATGCAGTAAGATTTAGGTGAAAGCTTTCAGTCAGGTTTGCAACATCCGCCTGAACATCCACTTGAGCTACACGAAAAATGTCCGGTAAGGGGTTCTGATTAAGAGGACTTTCAGGATTCAAAAGCAATCGCTGAATACCTCCTGCCTCTCCCAGCAAACGATCTGCATGGCTAATATCCATCAGCAAATTACCACGTGGGCGTGTGGTATCTGCGCGCACCTGCATATCCTGACCATTGAGCGACGATACATCGTCGGGGTGCGCAAGGACGATGGGTTGTTCGCCGACCATCGCGATCGGACCCTGCCCTTCCTGCAACCCGTCCGGCAGGGAGGCAGGGAAGGTCAAGGGTTCAATCCCAACGATGCGGAAACGAACCTCTCCGATCTCCGTTTCCCCTTCCAGAACGGGGCTGACAAGCCAGCCCAAACGCCTTAGCTGGACGTATTCCGCGACGCTAATTGCGCCTCCATCTGCCTTGAGAATGCGCGCCACATCGCCTGCATCCAGAACATCTGCGGCGGATGCATAGCTTGCGCGCGCTTCTGCGTTAATGGCCTGCACGCCCGACCACAGCGCTGTCGACAAAGCGAGGCCCGCGAGAAGTGTCAAGAGTTGCCAGGGATTTCGCCGCCAGTGAGACCACAGCGCATCAAGGCTGATCCGTGTCATTGCGCTGCCGTTTGCGCAGGTCGCTCTTGCACAACACCATGCGACAAAAGCAGCCTGCGCGACATACGCGCGGCCTGTCGGGCTGAGTGTGTTACCATCAAAATGGCAGCTCCTGCCGACGCAGCACTATCTAACATGAGCTTCAGCACGTTATCTGCTGTTTCTTCGTCCAAATTCCCTGTTGGCTCATCTGCGAGGATAAGCTTGGGACGTGCAGCGAGTGTCCGCGCAATTGCCACCCTCTGTTGCTGGCCACCGGAAAGCGCTTCGGGATACTTCTCCAAGTGATCCGCCAATCCGATCCGGTCCGCCAAATGGTCAGCCCATGCCGGGTCAAACTGGTCACCCAGTCTTGCATGAAATGCGATGTTGGCGCGCACAGACAGACTGGGCACCAGATTGAATTGCTGGAAAATAATGCCGATATGCCGACGGCGGAGTTCTGCGCTTTCTGCGTCTGACATCCCGACAACCTGCTTGCCACCAATAAGAATGCTACCGCCGCTTGGCGCGTCTAGTCCGGCGATCAAGTGCAGCACAGTGCTTTTGCCACTACCGGATTCACCCTCCAACGCAAGCGTGCCTGCTTCCGACAGGTTGAAACTGACATCCCGCAAAACAGACACGGCTGCTGAAGGCCCTCCGTATTCCTTTGAGAGATGTGAGACGTCCAGCAATGATGTCATGTAATAAGCACCTGTATATTCTTAATGCGATACATTATATATGTATCTTAAGATTATATTTTATATGTTATAATTGATCCAAAACTGCAGATGCCAGCGCGTCACCGCTGTCAAAACCAGCCTCCACACGTCCTGCGCCACACCAGTCCCCCGCAGCGCCCAATCTCTGCTCAAGATCAATCAAGTAGGGTTGTGCGGCTGGGGTGTCTACTTTTGCAAACCGCCACTTGTGCAGGCTGATGTACTGAGCATCTTCAACGTTTAAGCCTGTGGCTGTATTTGCTGCACCCATAAGTGCCGCCTGAACAGTATCGGTCTCGTCTTCAAGGTGTTGTTCTGCCCATACGTTTGAAGATTGGCACATGAGGCTGGACGCGCTAGAGCGACCGGGTTTGCTGTGGTTGACAGCAATCCACGCCAATGCGCTGCCTTCAACGATTGCCGCATCCCACGTCAAAGCAGAAACATCAACGCCCCCCAGCATCAAACTGTAACAGCCCAACATCCGCGCCTTTGATAGCGCTTCGGATTGACTAAAAGACGCTGGCATAAGTTTTGCCGCTTGCTCTGCGGGTGCTGTGGACAGCACCCAATCAAACGTGCCGCAGTCCTCGCCTGTTTCGCTGCTCAGCTGCCAGGCGTCGTTGGGCGCTTTGGTGATTGCGGCAATACGTGTCTGACGTGCCACTTCGAGCCCCTCTGCCATCGCCTTGCACAATGCATTCATACCCGGCACCGCAACATACCGCGGCGCAGTCCAGGTCATTGGTTGCGCGTCGGCACCCAAAGCCGTCAGCCGTGGCGTCCAGCGTGCCACGGTCCCTTGCAGAATGTGAGGCTCCAACATGTCCTGAAAAGCCTGTCCATGCGCCGTAAAATACTGTGCTCCATGATCGAATTGAAATGCATCAGCACGTCGGGTTGACATACGGCCACCGATTCCGCGCGATTTTTCAAATACTTTGACGTCCGCGCGCATCGAGAGACGCGCAGCAAGCTGCATGCCTGTTATACCTGCCCCGATGATCGCAATTCGTGTTCGTCTTGTCATTTCCAGCCTTTCCCGTGCCTCACTCGGCAACTTAGAGCGCCCCTTGCCCATCGCCAGCCCTGCGGATGATCGAATGAAACCAGCACAGTCTCAAATGTCATTTTCCGTTGGAGGGGCTTAGCATATCTGGAAAGCAAACTGCAGACTATGCGCCGCATGGCATGGAAAGAGCAGCCTGCCGAAACTGTTGACATGAGTTGCAGCGCGTTCTCTACCACCGCGACTTAACAGAACGTTTGCAAACAAACATGTAAGTATTTGAAAAGCTTCCATCCAATATTAAGCTGCCGCCGTGCACACGGCAACCATCAAACACGGGCCGCTTGAATTGAGCCGCACCATGGTATCAAACAAATAGGGATGGGTTTGGAAAAGCACGCTTTGCAATGATATTGACTGCTATCCGCTTGGCCATTTCCGCAATTTTGGTTTGCCTGTTTGCCGCCTCCACTGCGCCTGCGCAGCCCATTGAGGATATCTTGGGTAAAAAATATTGAAGCCCGCGCCTCGGGTGCACTAGCGCTTTTGGGATTAGCTGCCGTGCCAAGTGAGACCGCGAGCACCCTCTTTTTGGATACCGGTCAGGAAGGCGCAACGGGAACAGACTTTAAAGCTGGACAATTTGGGGGTGGTTTCACCTGGAGCGAAGAATTCCCACTTTATCTGGAAGGATACCTCGGTTGGAACCGCTACGACCCCGTTTTCATTTTCTCGGACGGCACCACACAGCGCAAGACAGAAGCGAAGTGGAATAGTTTTGCCGCATCAGGTGCTGTCGGCTGGGATTTCAAGCTCAGAGAAAATCTTGTCCTGAGGCCGCTCGACATGGTGGCTTTGGGCGTGGTCGCAAGCGACCTCACTCTGGGTGGTTTGTTTCTGGGCAACAAGCTTGGCAAAGAAGTTGACTTCCTCAAAGACGGCAGCCTCACGGCGGGGGATTGGGCGGTGCGCTTTCTCTGGCCTGTAATCAGCGGTGGGATAATGATTGGGAAGCAGATGTTACGATTCGACATACACGCATGTACCTGCGGCCGATCGCAGGGGACAAGAACGTTGTAGCAAGCGCAGAAGCAATTCCCACGGGCCTTTTTTGGTCCCGGCTTCGCGTGCCCACCGGGTACAGAGCATTCAGTCGCCCCGTCAGAGCAGTCAGTGAATTCTCGCTAGGGTATTACGCCGGTGACCAAGGCGAGATATTTAACACGCCTTGGCTTGCGCAAATCGGGTTTGGCGACGAAATGGACGTATCAGAAACAAAATACCTTGGGTAACCACGTCACGCATCATGTTCCGCTACACGAAGGGTGAAAACGTCGAAGGCTTTTCTGTTGGGCTCGCTGTCACATCCGACGAAATGGACTGAACCGTCAGTTCAAGGCAGGCACACCAGCGTCTCTAGCGTCTGACGCGCGACAAATTCCGGCCATGCGGACGCGTCAACAAATAGGTCAAAAGCTTCTTTGGATTTGCCGATAAACAGGTGGTTGGCAACCTCGGGTCCATAGTCGTCCACATTCCACCTGCAATGACCGATGACTTCTTCGATCAGGTGAGACGCCCCCAAAAGACCCGCCACAAGGTTAAGCCAGAAAACATCCTGTGCCCCCCATAGGCCGCAAGCGTGACATTGTTTTGTCTGGCCAACGCATCCAATAATTGCGCGAGCTCGGGCGCTGTTGTCCAAGGAAAGACCGTATCTTCTTCGATGGTTACGACGTTGATACCCTGTTCAAGGCACGCCGGAAAAGTGTGTGCATGGACGCGAGGTCACTGATGACACAAACCACCGCAATATCGGCGCCCCCGCGACAGCGCGACCTGCGCATCACTTTCAACAACAAGGCCCAAGTCTCAACCAAGACCCGCAACATCGACAAGGTCACGGCCGACTTTGGATCGGCTGCGCTCGATGGCCCCGATGGCCCCGACGACTACCGCACCTTTTTCAACTAAAAGACGGGTAGCAAGCGCGCCCATCGCGACAACACCATATACGATCTGACGCGTACCGGCGTAGGGACCGTTGGTCATCCCGCGACTTGTCGGTCGTATTCTGCGCCGTCAAACTAGCCCAATGATGAGGTGACCTGCATATCGTCACCCAGTTCCCATTCTTCCCATCTCGTCACATGCAGCGGGTTACCCGTTTCAGTGTGGTGTCCTGTGAAGGCCCACAGATATACCGCATGCGAACCCGCGCCACGAATGCCGTTACAGGTTAGATGCAAGTCCGGCACGTCAGCGTGAAACCCTGCAGCCATTGCTGTGACACCAGCAGCCCCTTTGAGGGCTCACCACGGTTTATGACGATGCTGCTGTTTGGCCCATGAAACGCAGCCACTTGTTCTGGCACCTTGGAATTCCATGCATCTGTGTAGCGCTGCGCAAGATCGTCTAATTCGCTTTGGCTAAATGACATTTAAATCTCCTTTTTGAACGAAAAGGCTATTTTGAATATCCCAAATTAGCAAACAACAGGCGGGTGTCGTAGACCCGCTACCGGACTTACAGTTACAAGTTCAGCTTATGCCTGTCGTTCAGATAGGGAAGCCTTGCTTGCGCCGCAGTGACGCGCGCATTTTCAAGGTCGCCAAAGATGATCTGGGGCGTGTCTCCCGCGCGGGCAAGCTCTGCGCCGTCAGGAGCTGCGATTACACTTGCGCCAAGGTACTCCATGCCGTTCTCGACACCGGCAGAATTGGCATAGGCCAGATAGATCCCGTTTTCGTAGGCGCGCGTCGGTATCATTTTGTACGCGACCCACGACCAGCCTGCAGACAGTGCTGTTGGCACCAGAACAAGATTGGCCCCCATGCCTGCCACATGACGCACCGTTTCGGGAAACTCGGCATCATAGCAAATCAGCGTAGCAATCCTGAAGTGACGGTATTCAAATAGGGCGCAACCTTGACCGGCTGTAAAGTGATCCCGTTCAAACCCCGGGGGGATGGCAAGCTTGCGTTGATGCGCCAGCAGTTCACCGCTGTCTGAGAGCGTGACGGCCGCGTTGAACAGAGCATTTCCTGACCGTTCTGCAAAGCCGTAGCAAATGGCAATAGCATACTGCCGTGCCAAACTTGAAATCGTGGCTTGGGTGGGTCCGTCCAGTTCCTCCGCCCGCGCGGTCACAGCGTCGCCAATGTTGTAGCCGCAAGCGAAGAGCTCAGGCAAAAGCAACAGATCCGCCCCTTCAGACGCAATACTCGGCAGGTTTACACGCAACCAGTCTAAACGCGCCTCGGTTGTGTCCAGTTCCGCTGGTATTTGAGCCACTGATAACCGCAAAGACGCCATCAGTTCACGCGTCCGCAATCAGCAGTTGCCTTGGGTATTGGGTCAGATACTCACATCCAGTTTTGGTGACGACGATGCTGTCGCCGATCCTGCCCGCCGTGACACCATCCACAGAGATGCCACCATCTACCGCAAAGGTCATACCTTCGCGCAATATCGTGGTGTCACCTGTTTTCAACTCAGGTGCTTCGAGATAGGCCATACCAATAGATCGGCCCGTGCGGTAACCGGTCTCATACCCCCGATCAGCATATACCGCGTTGGCCGCCGCTGCGACGTCCTGTGCTTGGATGCCCGGCCGGATCACCGCGATCGCGGCTTGTTGCGCATCAATCGCCGCCTGCTGGACCTGCGCCGCCTCATCGGTCACTGCACCGACGTGGAACATCCGGTCGAACCCGAGCTTGTATTGCTGGAACTGAGCCATGTTGCAAAAACAAAAGTAAACCGGATCAAACCGTGCGTACGCCTTAACCGAGGCACGCCTGTGCACCATTGAAACATCCGTTCCGCTTTGTAGGACCTGTAAATTGTGGATCATGGGCGACACAAATCGTTCCCAGCCTTTGGCCGTCAGAAAACCCGCAGCAGCGCGCGTGCCCGCATCAATGACCGCCAAGGCGCTTTCGTATTCCCGCGCCCCCTGTTTCAAGGAGCCATGCGCAGCTTTCATCATTGCACCGGCAATCACACCGGCCTGCTTCATAACCGTGATCTCGAGCGGTGACTTAATCATCCGCTGCGCCCCCAATACGGGCCCAATGTCAGCAAGCGGCACACCGGGATAGTGTGCGTCCATAAAATTCCGGATGATTGCAGGTAGATCGTTGCCTTCGACCCACAGCACCTCGGGTTGGGCGGGCAACGCCCCTTCCAGGGCGCGGCTCCAGCTATGCGGGCCGGAATCTTCCCACGTACGGATATCGTCGACCCATGTCATTTCGCGGACCATCTCGCTTTCCATCAGCGGTGTGATGACAACGGGTGCAGCGTCCACAGGCACAACCAACATCGTCGGGCGGCCAAATTCAATGCCCAGATAGCCCCAAAAACCAGCGAGATAAGCAATCGAGCTTTCCGACGTGAAGACGGCATGTGTGATACCCATGTCCTGCATTCGGGACTGCAACTGCCGGGTTCTGGTGATCGCTTCTTCCAACACGGTACGGCCCTTTCTTCACTTCAGCATAGGCGAAGCGTACAAAAGCCCCGGGTCAAGAACCGCTGCGTTTGCGACGCCAAGCGCCAATCCACGACAAAACCAAGGCCGCGTCATGGCATACATGACGCGGCCTTATCGTTGATTAAGTGGTGTTTACGCAGCCTGACCGGCTTGCGCTAAGCCTAACGGCGTTTCAGCGTTGAAAGCCCCAGCAACTTGGAGAACGAGAACGCTCTTGCGCCTGCACTCACCTCGGATTCACCGTGTTTGATGACCAATGGCAAAATAGCATCTGCCATACGGGCGTGACGCGGAAAGGCAAATTTATCCATCGGTTTGCGCTTGCTTGTCAGACCTATCGGGAAGTTCGCCATCCGTGCGTGCCGTGGGAACGCAAATTTATCGACGGGCTTGCGATCGCTCAACAGAGGGATCGGGAAGTTCGCCATACGTGGCCCACCCGGGATCAAAGCATTTGTACCGGTTTTACCATTGATAAGGAGCGGGAACGGCCAGTTTGCCATACGCGTATGCCGCCCGATGACTGTCCCTGTATAGGGTTTGCGGCGACTGATAAGCGGGATCGGAAAATTCGCCATACGCGCGTGCCGCGGGAACGCAAAATTATCCGCCGGCTTGCGTTTGCTAAGCAGCGGGATCGGGTAGTTGGCCATACGCGCGTGACGCGGGAATGCAAAAGCATCAGAGGGTCTACGACGGCTGATAAGCGGAAAAGGAAAGCTTGCCATACGCGCATGACGCGGAAACAAAAAGTTGTCGGATGGCTTGCGGCGGCTGATAAGAGGGATCGGCCAATCCGCCATGTAGTACCCAGTTGGCGAGCGGTCTCTCGACCGGCTCAACATCAACGGATGCTCGTTCAGGATAGATGCTGTCCGCCCCGGTCTATCTTTAACATAGACCTCTTCGGTCAGTCCGCCCATGTTCACCGGTCCCATTTCGGCCAGTGCCTTGCGGGTCAGTTTGGCGGCTCCCAGCGGTCTATATGTGGCTTTCGCTACAAAGACGGCACCGCCCGACTGCAGACGTTTTTCATAGGCAGCTGCGGTCTCAGGATCGACATGCGCCTCGACCAGCGCATCTACCAAACCCTTAGGGTCGGTAAAGATCAGCATGTCTTTTGTGGGAAATCCTTCGAACTGGAGCGTTCGTTTGACGTCCAAGCCATTGGAAGCGCTTTCAAAGTATCGCGAAATAACTTGTGTCATGATAGCTCCATCGATTTGGGATGTTGCTCTGATGCGGGCGTTCGAAAATCGTCAGTATCAGATGTAACATTTTTTTTCTTTTGGTCTTTCAAGAATGGCAGTGTGACCAACAGTGCCAGCAACAGGAAAATAATCTCTATCGTGAATACGAAATTGTAGGGCGTCTCGGGTGCATTTCCAGCGACATGCTGCAAGCCAACCACCAGATCGCGGACGATCCCCGCCAGGGCGATACCAATGCCGGCAGCCGTCGCCTGCACTGCGCCCCAAGCGCCAAGTGAAAGCCCGATCTGGTTACTGGGTGCGGCCCTTATGGTCGCGGTCAGCGTCGCATGCCCAAAGAGGCCGGTGCCAAGCCCGATGAGGAACGTCCCGATCAAGAACAGCCCTACCGCGACGGAAACAGAAGCGAAAATAATCGCCAAAAAGCCTGGCACACCGATGGCAGCACCCACGATTGCATAGCGCACAGGCGACCCGCCCTGCCCCAAAACCTTGGAGGCAAAACCGAACCCTACCAAAGTGCCCAGTGCAAAGAGCGCCGTTAGTTTCGTCGTACTGGCGACCGAAAGGCCAAGCACCTGCCCGCCATAAGGTTCAAGTAGCACATCCGCCATGCCAAACCCGAATGTGCCCAGACCAATAACGATCAGCAGACGCAGCATACCCGGCCGCCGGATCAGCATCTGCAACGCCTCGTTGAACTGCATGGGCTGCATTTCTTTCATGGCGCGGGCACGTGCCCGGTCACGCGGTTCCTGCTGCCACATCGCGACGAGGTTCAGGAGAACGGTAACAACCGCGGCCCCTTGAATGACCTGAACCAGTCGACCCGGCGTGTAGTTTTCCAGCAAAGCGCCAAAAATCAGCGCGCTGAACACCATGCCGAACAACAGCATCACATACATCAGCCCGACAACTTTGGGCTGCGATTCCTCTTCGACCAGATCCGTGGCAAGCGCCAGACCAACTGTCTGAACCATATGCACGCCTGCACCAACCAGAAGAAACGACAATGCGGCTGACCCATGGCCAAGCCACAGCGGCGCATCATAAGATTCCCCAAACCCCGACAGGACCAAAAGCGCGAAAGGCATGATGGCAAATCCACCGAACTGATAGAGTGTTCCCTTCCAGATGTAAGGCACACGGCGCAGCCCTAACGCCGAGACATGCACGTCAGACTTAAATCCGATCAGTGTTCGAAAAGGCGCGAAAAGCAGTGGCAACGCAAGCATGCCAGCGACCAGACTGGCCGGAACCGACAATTCAACGATCATAACCCGGTTCAGCGTCCCGACCATCAGGACCAGCGCCATGCCGACCGTGATCTGGAACAGCGACAACCGCAGCAATCGCGACAGCGGCACCTTGTCGGTAGCTACGTCCGCGAAGGGCATGTACTTTAAACCAACCGAAGAAAGCTTTCGCATGGCAAATGCGCGATAATCATACATATGACGACCACATCCCCGCATCGGCCTTTTCGGCGCAAGATGCGTTTGAATAGCTTTGTAAGTCGGGCCCGCTGTAAGATGTCAGTAGGCCCGAAACTCTATTGTGTGATGACCGAAAAGGTCTCTTCCGACGCTGAAGTCGCGTGGACTTCTGACGGCTGAAGGATCGCCTTCATGGGCGTTCCGTCTGGCATAATGATGGTGATTTCGCGCGTTCCATCTGACGAACCTGCCACATAAGACGCTTTGGCCGCATCAGGATTGCTCAACATCGTAGCCGATGCTGATTGATCTCCTGATCCTAGCTCTTCACCTATCAAATAGTCGGAATACCAATTGGTTTTGCTGAGCACAGCAATGTGCACCGCAAATGATCCGATGGCCACTGCGCTTAAAAACAGCGGCACCCCTACAGTCGGCTTCACGACGAGCCACATCTTTGCATTATTCATGAAGTGCCCCCTCTATCCTAGCCATGGGGTCGCTGCTGCGACCAATACATGGGCCAACAACGCGATCGCGCCAAAAACGCGCGTCCCGTCGATGAGGTAACTATGCACCTCTTCGGCCTCTTCTAAAGTCAGCCCTGTTGGCCAGACCTTGCCTTCGTCGTCCGCCATATCCGGTCCTCCGCTAATTGACGTACATGAGCGTTTCCAAACGACGTGCCTCGTCCGGTAAACATATAAGGCGCACAGTAGCTAAAATCTGTCAGTATTTTCTTACATAAGCAAGTGTAAATTAAAGATGACATATTTTTACACAGATACAATGGCTGTATTGCGCAATAATCAATAACTTTACCCCCAGTCGCACGCAATCATGCTACGTCCGGAATGTAAGCGCTTTATCAGATGCTTGCAGGGGAAATGCCGCTCAATTCAGATAGGACGTACGAGCCACTGGCGCGTCTTGCAGGGGTCTTATCCAATAAACAAAAGCGATTGGACTTAACGAGGCACAAATTTTTGGCAAGTTAGGAAGTGGGACCGCCAGATCGCAATTAACCCCCCCGGAATTAAAATCGTAGTCGCGCGAGACAAAAAGAGAATTGTGCGTACGGCGGAATGAAACCGCTGACAGTGCCCCGGCTGACCACCCGCCCCATAAGAGCCTCCACGCGAAGGACACGGGCTTATTTCAATGCGCGCGCCAAAAATGCCTGCGTCTCTTTGCATTGTGGGTGCCCAAATATCTGTTCAGGTGGACCCTCCTCCACGATCCGCCCGTTATGCAGAAAGCACACCTTGTCTGCAGCTTGTCTGGCGAAAGCCATTTCATGCGTTGCAAGCACCATCGTCATGCCCTGCTGTTTCAAAAGCAGCAAAACGTCGAGCACCTCACCAACCAGCTGTGGATCAAGTGCAGAGGTGATTTCATCAAATAGCATCACTTCAGGGCGCATCGCCAACGCACGCACGATTGCGACGCGCTGCTGTTGACCACCCGACAATTGATCTGGGTAGCTGCCCATCTGCTCTGCCAAGCCAAACTTTGTAAACAAGTCGACAACTTCCGGTTCCACTTCAGCGCGCGACCGCCCATGCACCCGTCGCGGCGCCAGCATCGCGTTTTCCAGCGCTGTCATATGTGGAAACAGGTTATAATTTTGAAACACCATCCCGATCCGCGACCGGACGCCTTGCGGGTTAAGACCCGGCACCGAAATATCCATGCCGTCCAAATAGATTTCGCCGTCTTCAATGGGCTCGAGCAGATTAATGCACCTTAGCAACGTCGACTTGCCCGCGCCCGATGCCCCGATCAGGCAAACCATCTGACCTGCTGCGACATCAAGGTTAACCCCGGCGCATACCAGATTGCCTCCAAAGCGTTTTTCTACATTTCGCAGCTCCAGCTTTGCCATCAATTACGGTCTCGTCTTTGGCGCGCCATCAAATAATCTGCATAGCGAGTCGCTGGTATCGTCACGACCAGAAAAATGATCGCCGCCCCGACGTAGGGTGTAAAATTGGCAAGCAGGGACTTGAACACTCCCGCCTGCCGAAAAATTTCAACCGGACCGATAAAGCTGAGCAGTGACACATCCTTTTGCAAGGCAATCAGCATGTTCATCTGCGACGGTACGACATTGCGAACGGCCTGCGGCAAGACCACGTCACGCATCACCTGCCGTTCTGACAGGCCCAGCGACAGGGCCGCCGCTCTCTGACTGTGGTGAACGCTATCAATGCCGGATCGGAATATCTCGGCAACGTAGGCCGCGTATGTGAGGATCAGCGCCAGAGAGCCCCAGATATAGGGCGAATTCCAAGGGCGCGGCAGACCGAGGCCCGGAATGCCAAACCCGATCAGGTAGACGGTCAGGATCACCGGCACACCGCGAAAGATGTCGGTAAAGGCTGCGCCAAAAATGCGCAGCGGAAACAAGGCCGGCGACTTCACGTCTCGCGCCAGCGCGATCAAAAGCCCCAGAACGGCAATAGCCGGTGCAGACCATGCAAAGATCATGACGTTGATCTTGAACGCTTCCAGCAATTTCGGAAACGACTGCGCCAACACTTCGGCGTTGAAAAAGCTCTTTTGTACTTTTTCCCAGCCCGGCGTCAAAGGCACCAAGATCACGATGGCCAGACCGACTGCTAGCGTGCTTGCCGCAGCAATCCCCAGCGACCGGCGCCGTTGCTGGGCCTCGTAGCGTTCGCGACGCGTCAGCGCCCGGCCTTTGTGCTGCATCATATTATTCGATCAAAGGGACACCCGTCGTGTCCTGAAGCCATTTAGCCTCGATTTCGGCCAGGCTGCCATTTTCGGCCATCGCTTCCAATGCGCCATCCACACAGGTTTTAAGTGGGTTGCCTTCCTCCAGGATCATCCCGAACTGGTCTGGATTATCACTTTTGTCGGGTGCAAACTGGCCGATCACTTTTGACCCTTCGATCATGACGGCACTCAGAAACAGCGCGGTTGGAAGATCAAACAACGCCGCATCGATCTGATTGGCGGTCATTGCTGCATTTACATCCGCATTGTCACCATACAACAGCGGATCATCATCGGGCTTGATCACCGCGGCCAATTTGGGCACCGCCGTGGTAGAGCCGACAGCGCCCCATTTCAGCGCGCGCAACGCCTCCAGCGACGGCAATGTGTCAACGGCATTTGCCCCCACCAGAACGGCCATGGGTGCGGTGTAATATGGGGCGGAAAAGTCGACGACCTGATCGCGTTCCGGCGTGATTGAATACTGCTGGATATTGAGATCGAAATTCTTGGCACCGGGTTGGATGGCTTCATCAAACGACGATCTGACCCACATCACATCCTCAGCGGCGAATCCCATTTCGCCAGCCACCGCGTAGGCAACGGCAGCTTCAAACCCCTGTCCGCTCTCTGGTGCATCATCAACGACCCACGGAAAATAGGCCGGGTTTCCAGTCGCTATCGTCAGCTTGCCGTCCGTCAGCGTCTTGCCCGCGGCACAGTGGCCTTCGGCAAGAACCGGCGTCGCCAATACCACAAGAGATACGACTGACAGTGTCAGAACTTTTGACATATCTTTAAACCTTCTGCTGGACATGATTGCGCAAACGTTAGATGCCGTTTGATGAGGTGTCCAGCGCGATACCTTGCTTCAAGCGCGCGCGCAATCAGCACCGAAAAAGAGATGTTTTACCTTTTTTGCGTCTGAACTTATGGTAGCCAATGTTGCTGGATCATGAGCGCTGTGCGACGCACCTGAAAATCTGAATGGTGTCGCGTGAGACAAGAGAAGGTTACAATGACAAAAAATCTCTCGACCCAGCCAGGCACTGCCCTGACAACAGAACAAGTTGTAGCCGTCGCCCCTTTCAAAACCCAGTTGCTCAAATGGGTCGGCAACAAACAAAAATTTGCACACGAAATAATAGCGCATTTCCCGCAGAAATTCGGTACCTACTTTGAGCCTTTTCTGGGTTCTGGCGCGGTGCTGGGGACGCTTGCACCAAAACAGGCTGTGGCATCCGATGCCTTTCCTCCTCTCGTAGATATCTGGCACGCGCTTTCGGACAATCCAGAGCAACTGAAAAGTTGGTACTCAGAGCGGTATGACCGCTACATGCGCGGCGACCGCGTGCAGCAATACGAAGCGATCAAAGCTGACTACAATGCAAGGCCGAACGGCGCGGATTTTCTATTTCTCACCCGCTCCTGTTACGGTGGCGTTGTGCGGTTTCGAAAAAAAGACGGCTATATGTCAACACCCTGCGGCGCGCATTTGCCAATGAAACCAGCGGCCTTTGCCCGACGTGTCGATCTTTGGGCCGCACGCTTGTCCGGTACCCATTTTGAGCAGTCGGATTTCAAACCTATCATGGCCCGCGCCAAGCCGGGCGATCTGGTCTATTGCGACCCCCCTTATGGCGACAGCCAATCTATTCTTTATGGCGCGCAAGGCTTCAAAATCGATGAGCTGTTTTCACAGATCGCAGCCTGCAAAGCGCGCAATGTCTATGTCGCGCTAAGCCTTGATGGAACAAAAAAATCGGGCCGCCATCACTGTCCTCTGGACGTGCCCGACGGATTGTTTGAGCAAGAGATTATGGTCAACCTTGGACGGTCGATGCTGCGCCGCTTCCAAATGGCAGGCCAAAATCTTGAAGGCGAACAAGTTCATGATCGGCTGCTGCTGAGCTATCCCACTTCTGCAACATGATAATCCCACCAAGAATGCCGAGATTTGGTCTTGTTTTCCCAGAGACCGACCGTTAGACCGTCCGGCGGAGACGTGGCCGAGTGGTCGAAGGCGCTCCCCTGCTAAGGGAGTAGGCGAGGAATCGTCTCGAGGGTTCGAATCCCTTCGTCTCCGCCACCCACCCCAAGTGCTATGTTTTTGCAGGGATATTTCCGCGATATCTAGAAAACTGTTGTCCACTATGGACCACAAAAAGGCTGACGACAGCGACATGCGATACCTTGTTCGGCCACGCGGCCCCGGCAAAAGCTGGGTTTTTCGGATTGTAACCCCTGCTGAGCTTTTTAGAGTGCCAAATCCTTAGGACGGCAAACCACTCGGAAGAAAGATCAAGAAGGGGCTTGGAACACGACACCCTTCTGAGGCTCGCAGACTGAGAGACATAGAACCGGGCGATATCAGAAGACTTGAGGACAGCTTAAGTGACGGCGCTGCCTTCTCTCTTGCTTCAGCCGTAGAATGGCGCGAGGCGATTGCTGAAGCCAGCGACAAAGCTGAACCCTCAACACGTCGGTATCGAGATGGTTATGACCGACAAGCTGGAGCAAGCTCACGCCTGTGGCCTCTCTCTCTCGAGCAACTGCAGCCCTTCGCCCGCGTCGCCACAGGAAAAGGTTTCCCACTCGGCGTCTCCCACTCTCAGTATGTAGGGGCTCGGAGGGTCGGAAATCCGTTTGGCTACGATCCTTTGAAACGATCCACGTTGATGAACCTCGACACTGCGATCAAGCACCTACGCGCCTTTCTGTCGGACGACGCAGGCACTGCTTGCTTGGAGGACGTGACCCCAGAAGTGGCCAAACATTTTCAAAACGTATACCTTCCCTCCGTCAGCAATCATCGCAACAACGCAGGTCTTTCGGCTCAAACGATAGAAAATACGTGAACTTGCTGAAACAGCTCTGGATATGGGCTGTTGGTGCCCTCTTTATCCCGCATCCGCTTAACCGCGTTTACGTCTACAGCCGTTGTAACATCTCATAGAAACTCTGCACGAACATGCGAGCTGAGGACGTAACCGGCACTCTGGAACTGACGTTACGGGCGTCACGCTGCGTTCAGGTGCACGTCGTCCACAAACCACGATTTCTTAGCGACAACAGCTCCAGTTTTGTCTCTGGTGACCTCGCCGAGTGGTTGCAGGAAAAAGGCTGAAGCATTCTTGCGGTGCGCCGTATCAGCGGCAAAAGCAGAACAAAATCGAGCGATGGCATCAAACCCAGAAGAACTAAATCTTGCTGGAAAACTACTTCCTGCCCTGATATTTTGAAGCCCAGATCGAAGCCTTTGTCGACCACTATAACCACCGGCAATACCACGAGAGCCTGAATAACGTCACACCTGACGACGACTATTTCGGACGTGACAAAGCCATTCTAAAGCAGCCAGAAAGGATCAAACGAAAGACCATTGAAGCGCGAAGCTTGCTTTACCTACAGCGCGCCGCGCGATCATACCAAGCAGATGAGCCGAACACTCTCTTAGCCCAAATAGCTCTTGGTTACAAAACCCTGACAACGGACAGTTCGAAAGCTGGGATCGTTTCGGCCCTGCTTTTTCGGCATACTAAAACTGATCCAGTTTTGTCATTCGCCGGCGTTCGCGGATTTGTTCCGCGATGTCTTCAAATAGACTTTCCGTCATTCATCATTGTCTTTTTGCTTGTCTAACCATTTTTCATATGAACCCTTCCCTGTTGAAACAACGCTTGGTGCATTGCAACGGATCAACCAGATCACGATTGCCAGTAAGATAAGACATTCCGGAGCCCAAAAAATTCAATATCCCAGCACATCTGTATGCTGCCCAGTTTCTGCGGGTGGAAGCTTATGATGTCCTCGTCTGAATGTGAGTCCTTCGTGCAACGGTTTTCCGCGAGCAATAACCTGCTTATTGGTACGTGCGCAAAATGCACCTACAGAGTCAGCACAAAATAAAAATAATCAAGCAGGCAAAACACTATGAGCATCAACCCAAATCCAGAAAACTCGTCACTCTTTCGCTTGGAAACCGCGTCAATATTCATCGTATTTGTGATTGCAGCAGCGGTTCTGATAACGGCAGCTGGCATTATTGTCGACTACACGATGACGCCGACCAACGTGCTACAACACTGAAGTATGAAATTGCCATTATCAACAAGACTGCTGCGAGAAAAAGAAGTATGACAGTCAGAGGGTAAACCTCTCATAAACCCACTGTAATATTTCATGAATTCTGTGGCTTCGTTAAAACAACAGTTCTGGATTGCATCGGGAACAATGATCTTTTCCGCCTCATCAATCGGAGGAAAGCCCATGCCCAAATGCAGACCACAAAACACCAACACGGAAAAGAGACGGTCGAGAAATTACTAGCCAAGCAGGACAGGCGCTAAAAGTGAAAGCATTTTCAGGACTTCAACTGATACCGTCGTCGCGGAAATCCTCGACCGCTCTCCAACCGCCTGAAGGCAAGCCCGCCCAAGTTTATCGGCCGAAATGTTTCTTCGGGAATAAACGAAGGAGTAAACCAAGCTTACGCCGCCGCTCACCAACCTGATCGGTGGCAGGCAGGATCACTCCATCTTCATCGCTTCGGTTTCGATATTGATTGTGACTTCATCCCCGACCAACCCGTTGTCCACGCCGTATGTCATGCCAAAATCACTGCGTTTGATCGTCGTACTCATGGATAGGCCCAGCACCTCGCGCTTGTGACCGAACGGATAGGCCGCAACCTTGTTCAAGGTGACGTCCAGTGTCACCGGCTGCGTGACGCCAAGGATTGTCAGATCGCCGGTGACAGTACCGCTTGTATCTCCACTGGGCGTGCCGGCATTGGCAACAAAGGTGATTTCGGGATGGTCCGAAACATTCAGGAAATCACCGTTGCGGACATGTCCATCGCGCGCCGCGTTGAACGTATTGACCGATTCTGCCTTGATCGTCACGGCGACATCGCTCAGGTTCTGTGTGTCCATATCATACATGAAGCCACCGCCGAGGTCCGTGAAGATACCCAGCGTCTTGGCATAGCCGATGTGGTCTATCGTAAAGTATACGGCGGTGTGTTCGGTATCGAGCTCGTAGCGCGCCATCTCCGCTTGGGCGGTTGTGGCGATGCTCGTGAAAAGGGCAGTTGTGGCAATAATGGTGCGCATCATGTCATATGTCCTGTTCTGATGTAGCGCGTGTTCTATCACAATGAAGACCACGCAGTATAAGTTTGATACTACTGGACATAGGGCGGCAGATCAAAAAGGCAGGTGGTATTGAATGAAGACGCGGCAGCTTCGATGTGTGACATGGAACGTGCACCGCGCAAAAGGCGTTGACGGCCATGTCGACCCCGGGCGCGTTATGGCTGGAATTGAACAGGCGCTCGTGCCGCGCGATCCGCAAGTTCTGGCCCTACAGGAGGCCGACGGAGAATGTCGCCCGCATGCACGTATTTTCGATGTAGAGCGTATCGCGACGCAAACAGGGCTCTCCTATATCCACGATGACGGCTTGCGGTGGGGACCCGACAGCGACGGGTTTCTTGGCACTATCCTGTTTTTGTCTCCTGCGCTGCGCGCTGTGAAGACAGACGTGATCGACCTGCCGGGCCATTGCCATCGCGGGGCGGTGTCCGTCGAAGCGATGTTTGATACGCGGCCGGTCCGGATCATGAGCACGCATCTGTCGCTGTTCCAGCCTTTACGCATCGTGCAGATGCGCATCATCGGCCAATACCTGCGCCGCCGACCGTCTATGCAGACCATCCTGCTGGGCGATCTGAACGAATGGCGTCCATGGGGTGGATTCATGTTCCACCCCAAACTGGTTGGTACAGCGCTGCGCGGGCCGGTACGCCGCACTTTTCCAAGCACCCGACCGATGCTGCCTTTGGATCGCATCCTGACCGACGCGCCGGGACAGGTGTGGCAGTTGCGCACTGTGAACAGTACCGAGGTAGCTATTGCGTCGGACCATCTACCACTTGAGGGCATTGTCACAATTCCGTGACATGGCTGAACAATCCGATGCCGTCGCGGTTATGCAGGCTGTCCGATCCCGTCCGCAGACCTAAATAAGAACGAAGCAATGGAAATTTATATGTTTCGCACCACCCCACATCTCGTCGCTCAATCAATCGAGACCCGCACACCGTTCACTACGCTGTTGGGTGTTGCCGTTGGTTTGGCCGCAGCGCTGGCGCTGGCGTCGTTCTACGCATTCGGCATGGTGACGGTGCCTCTTATGGTCTTTGCTGCTACGATTATTATGACGGGATACGGGGTCGCTCACAGCTATGGACATAATCGGCTGGGCCTGTGCAACATCGTGACCTTGTCGCGCGCAGCGATGGTCGCCTTTCTGGCAGGCGGTGTGGTGGTGCCCGGTCTGTCGGTTTGGGCGGTGTTTGGCGTGGCCTTGCTTGCCTTTGCGCTGGATGGCGTCGATGGGTGGCTGGCGCGGCGTGCCGGCCTTGTCTCGGGCTTTGGGGCGCGCTTTGATATGGAAGTGGATGCCGGCCTGGGCGCCGTAATTTCCTTGTGGCTTTTGACAAGCGGTATCGCAGGGCCCGAAATCCTGCTCCTCGGGTTCATGCGCTATGCCTTTGTCGCCGCATCCTACATCTGGCCTGAATTGCGAGCGCCCCTGCCCCAGGCATTTCGGCGCAAGGCGATCTGCGTTGTTCAGATCGCGGCTTTAATCCTGTTGATGTTTCCGCTCACGCCGCAGGCGGCCGCTCTGCCCGTTGCGACCCTTGCGGTTATCGCACTCAGTTGGTCTTTCCTGATCGACATCCTCTGGCTTACAAGGCGCGCTGCATGAAACGTATTGCGATGCTGGCCCTTGCAGCGACAGTGATTTTTGCCGTTCTTGTGCTACCAAACCACCCCGGCACAATGAGGTGGAGCGCGTTGAACCGCTGGCCGCTGGAATTGCCCGTGCTGTTGTTGGGGATGGTAGCGGTCGGACGGCGGCTGGGCATCACATATGCTGTCGCGCTTTTGTTGCTGACGGCGCTTGTGATCAAACTGGCCGATTATGCGATGTTCAGCGCCTTCAACCGGACATTCAATCCGATCCTTGATACGTTTCTGATCGGCGCAGGTTTTTCGCTGTTGCGCGACAGTATAGGCGGCGTATTGGCTGTGCTGGGTGTCATCGGCGCGACAGGTCTGCTCGTTCTGATTTTCCTTGCGCTGGAGCGCAGCCTGCGCGTTTGGGCCAATATATTGCCTCGTCGTTCACTGCGTGTGACGGCGGCGGCTTTGGCGCTGCTGGGTGCGGGCTGGGCTGCGGCCGATGTCGGGCACCATCTTGAATACTGGCGTTTTGACAAAAGCCCACCTGGCACGGCCTGGACCACGCGTCTGACTGTCAAACGCGTGATCGAAGTGCAGCAAACCGCAACTGAATTTGCCCGGTTTGTTCAGGACGCCCAAAGTGACGTCTACGCCGATGCCACCGGCCTGCTGGATGCACTTGGCGGGCGGGACGTGATCCTGATCTGGATAGAAAGCTATGGGCGGGCCAGCTTCGACAATCCGCTTTATGCCCCGACCCATTTGGCAACACTCCGCGCAGCTCAGAACGAGATCGCGCAGACAGGGTTGGCTATGAAAAGCGGCTGGCTGACGTCACCCACCTCGGGCGGTCAGAGTTGGCTGGCGCATGGTGCGCTTTCCAGTGGACTATGGACGTCGGACAACGGACGCTACAATGCGATGCTGGCAAGCGGGCACAAATGGCTGTTTCATTTTGCTCAGGATGCGGGATACCGGACAGCCGCCATTATGCCAGCAATTACGATGGGCTGGCCGGAAAGCCTTGCCATGGGCTTTGATCTGGTCATCCCAGCAGCGGATATTCCCTATAACGGCGATCGGTTTCGGTGGGTAACGATGCCTGACCAATTCACCCTGGCCACATACCCATCATTGCTGTCGCCAGACCCGCGACCGAACTTTGTGCAGATCGCATTGATCTCTTCACATGCGCCTTGGACACCCATTGCCGATATGGTGCCTTGGGAAGACGTGGGAGACGGCACAATCTTCAACGAAATGGCAGCCCGTGGCCCGACCCCCAAGGAATTGTGGCGCGATCGCGACGCGGTACGCGACGCCTATCGCCGTTCGGTCGATTACGCGTTGCAGGCTACGTTTTCGCATGTAGCGCGTCTTGGGGACGCAGCACCCCTCGTGATTGTTGCAGGCGACCATCAAGCGGCGGGCTTTGTGGCGGGCAGCGAAAACAAGGATGTGGCGGTACACATGATCGGCCCTCCAGAGCTTTTACAGCGCGTTGAGCATTGGAATTGGACCGACGGGCTGATCCCCGCACCCGAGAGCCCAGTGCGGAGGATGGATAGCTTCCGGAACCACTTTCTTGACGCATTCACAACCCTGCAGGTTTCGCAGAGGGTGACCGAATGAGGCCGTGGGTCAAGCTCATCGTTTCTGCGGGTTGCCTTGCTGCCCTCTTGTGGTGGAGCGATGCCGCCGAGGTGCTGGCGCGCTTGCGAGGTGCCGATGCAACTTGGATAGCATTGGCGGTACTCGCGGTCACGGTCGCCACGTTTTCGATGGCCAGCCGGTGGAAAATCACAGCGGCGGCTTTCGATATCCGTCTGAGTTATCCACGCGCCTTACGTGAATACTATCTTGCGCAACTGATAAATACCGTTCTGCCCGGCGGTGTAGCTGGCGATGTAACACGCGCCGTCCGCACACGAGGCGAGGCAGATCTTACACGGGCTGCTCAGTCGGTCATAGCAGAACGCATATTGGGTCAGATTGCGGTGCTTTCTTTAATGTTCGCGGGCTTTGCCCTGGCCCTTTTGGTACCAGGCGGAGCGGATTGGGCCAACTTCGGATGGGTGGTTATTTTGACACTCACAGGCTGTGGTGTGGCGGGATTGATCCTCGCGAGGCGCGACAATGCGACGGGCCGTTTTGCGGCACAGGTCCTTAGCTTGCTGCGACGACCTGCTTTGGTCTTGCATGGCGTAGTCTCGACCGTATGCCTGATTTTCGGATTCTACGCCTGTGCCCGTGCGATCGGCGTTGCCCTCCCGTTTGAGGCTTGGGCAACGCTGATCCCGCTGGTTCTGTGCGCGATGCTGATCCCCCTTTCAGTCGGCGGATGGGGCTGGCGGGAAGGGGCAGCATCAGCGCTTTTTCCAATCATCGGTGCATCTTCCAGCAGCGGCATTGCCACCGGAATTACCTATGGCGTCGTCGTCTTCGTTGCCGCGTTGCCCGCAGGGGCTATTTTGCTTGTTCAGAGCTTTTCTGAAAACCATTCATCCGAAGGGAAACCAGACATACCATGACACAACCTGCACATCTCACCCGTCGTTTCTTTCTGCAAACAAGTGGCGCAGGGCTGGCCACTGCTGCGGCCGGCGTACCTGCCTTTGCCACCACATCAGTTAATTTCCAGCTGTCCTGGCTGCATTCCGTTCAGTTTGGCGGTAGCTATATTGCCACGCGCAAGGGGTATTGGGCAGAACAGGGTCTTGATGTATCGCTCAGTCAGGGCGGTCCCAACGCGCCCGTAGAGCCGCCGGTGGTCTCCGGTACCGCCCTGGTCGGTATTTCCGCGGCTGACTACACCGCAGCCGCCGTGGCACAAGGCGCGCCGTTCAAGATCATAGCCGTGGCGATGCAGAAAAACCCATTTGCGATCGCCTCGCTTGCCGGCAACCCGGTAAACACCCCTGGAGATCTGGCGGGAAAGCGCATCGGCATGGCCGTGGCCAACACGCCGGTCTTGCAGGCGCTGTGCACGCTGAACGGTGTAGACATCAACGACATCGAAATCGTGCCGACGCAATACGACCCTGCCCCTCTTGTTAGCGGCCAGGTTGACTGTCTGCTGTGCTGGGAGACCGATCTTCCTGTGGCGATGACTGTGCAAGGGGTTGATAACACGACGATGCTGATGGCCGACCACGGCTATGCTGTGCACTCGCAAACCTATATCGCAACTGAAGATGCCATTGCCAACCGCCGCGCCGATCTGGTCGCGCTGTTAAAGGGCGAGGTGATGGGCTGGAACGACTACCTTGCCGACACGGACGCCGCCGCCGCCCTCGCTGTCGAGATGTTCCCCGACGCGGGGCTCGATCTACAGGTGCAAAAGCTGCAGGCCGCCCGGCAGGTGCCGCTTATGTTCTCGGATCTAACAGCCGAAAACGGGTTTGGCTGGTTCACCGAAGACACAGTGGCAGCGAACATCGAAACGCTTGCTCTGCTGGAGCGTAACGTATCGGCAGACCTTTGGGACCGCTCGCTGCTTGAAGAGGTGCATGGTTGAACAAGGCCCAAGGGGTCCTCGCTATGGTAGGCGTCGATGTCCGGTGTTCAGAGATCGCAAAAAGGTTTGGCACGACCGAGGCTGTCGCGCCCTTTTCCGTCTCGCTTGTCGCAGGTCAGACCACAGCTCTCGTGGGCCCCTCGGGCTGCGGAAAGTCCACAATTCTGCGCATGATCGCGGGTCTTGAAGCGCCTGACAGCGGGAACATCACATTAGGGTCTGATACGCCCAAAGATGTAGCCCGGCGCGGCGGGTTAGCGATGGCTTTTCAGGACCCGTCATTGCTGCCTTGGCGAAGCGTGCGCGCGAACATTGCCCTCGGGGCCGAACTCGCGCGTAAACTTGGGGCAGATGTCGATGCGCTGATCGATCTTGTAGGCTTGAAAGGTTTCGCAGATCATCGTCCGGCCGAGTTGTCGGGCGGCATGCGCCAACGCGCGGCAATCGCACGCAGTCTCATTTCGGCACCGCAGGTGCTGCTGCTGGATGAGCCGTTCGGCGCTGTCGATGCCATGACGCGCCGCCGGTTGAACGTTGATCTGCCGCCCTTGTGGCGGTCACGCGGCACGACCGTAGTGCTGGTCACCCA
Organism: uncultured Alphaproteobacteria bacterium; assembly: GCA_963796445.1. Taxonomy (GTDB): domain Bacteria; phylum Pseudomonadota; class Alphaproteobacteria; order Rhodobacterales; family Rhodobacteraceae; genus Roseobacter. The sequence continues at coordinate 674,403 of CAWCLQ010000013.1, forward strand.
TTCTGTACAAGAGGCCATTCTTTTGTCGGATCGAGTGCTGGTCCTGTCCCCGCGCCCTGCCCGACTGATCGCTGATATATCTGTTGATTTGCCCAGTGCTCGTGACAACAGCCTTGTTGCAACGGATAATTTCATAGCCTTGTCGCGCGCGGTTTTTGCTGCACTGGAGGAGGACGCTTGAGCTATGTACGTGGCCTCTTTTGGACCTGTCTTGCACTTGTGTTGTGGGAGTTTTTGGCGCGTGCCGTGCCCAATAATGTTCTGATCGCCAGCCCCACGGCAGTTGCGGCATATTTACAGAACAACGCCGCACTCCTTGGCCGCGCGAGTGTGGAAACCCTTATCAACGCCACATGGGGTTTTGTTTACGGCAACGGCGCCGCAGTTGTGTTGGCCGCGTTTATCATGGTCTTTCCGCAAAGCGATCGTACGCTGTCTGCGCTCGCCCTATTGGTATTTTGCATTCCACTGATCGCAAGTGGACCGATCCTGCGCATTCTCTTCGGACCGGGTGCGGGGCCTCAGATCATGCTGGCGGCACTGGCCGTCTATTACACCACACTTCTTGCACTGCTTGTAGGGTTACGTGCGGTGTCTCAGAATTGGACGGACCTTATGGCAATTTACGGGCGTGGGCGCATGTCGACTCTGATCCGCGTCCGGGCTCGTGCCAGCCTGCCTTACCTATTCGTGGGATTACAGATCAGCGCGCCTGCGGCCTTTCTCGGTGCTATGATTGGCGAGTTTACAGGCGCCGAACGGGGGTTGGGCGTGTTGACGCTACGGGCGATGCGGGGTCTTGAGACGGATGCAACTTGGACGCTTGCGTGCCTTGCGGCCCTGATCGCGATGGCGGGCTACGGTGTGATCGGGTGGCTGGGCCAACGGACGGTCGGCTATGCGCCGGTTATTTTGATGTCAGCACCGGCTACACGGACAAACCGCAACTTGTGGTATCGCCTGTGGGAGGTGGCCTTGATCTCTGCCCTCGTTTTGATCCTGTGGCAAGTGTCCATGGATGCCTTCGAACTCAACCGTTTCTTTGCAAAACGTCCATGGGATGTCGTGCTGTTCCTGAGCGAGGCGGAAAACCGCACCATACTTTTGTCAGCACTTGGCGAAACCTTGTCCTTTGCCGCGCCGGGATATCTGGCCGGGCTTGGTTTGGGTGCGGGTCTTGCGGTGCTATTGGTGCTGTCACCGGGGCTTAGCCGGGCTGCGATGCCTGTTGCCGTGGCGCTGCGTGCCGTGCCGATCATCACAACGGCACCACTTTTGGTGCTGGCCTTCGGGCGCGGTCTGGTGGGCACAATGGTTGTCGTTGCCGTCATGATTTTTTTCCCCACTTTCGTGGCCTGTCAGCAGGGGCTGCGCCAAACGCCGGGGCAGATTGTCGATTTATTCAAGGTGTATGACGCCGGGCGCGCTCGATTGCTGCGCGCGGCGCAAATCCCGGCGATGCTGCCTGCGTTCTTTGCGTCCGCACGTATGGCTGTACCCGCCGCATTGCTGGCCGTCACCACGGTTGAATGGCTGGCCACCGGCAAAGGGATCGGCGTTCTGATGGCCATGACCGCCAGCACCTCGGACTACAACATGCTTTGGTCGTGCGTTGCGATCCTCGCCATCGTGGCCGTTGCGTTTTATGCGGCCGTCGCCGCACTTGAACGTTCGGTTCTGCGCGTCTACGCCAGCGAGCAAGTACCGTGAACCAAGCTGTTTTTGCCATTCCTGGAGATAAAGATCGCCGCACCGGGGGCTTCATCTACGAGGCGCGCGTCCTGCGAGAACTAAACGAGATAGGCTGCACAACGGCGCACCTACAATTACCGGACAGCTTTCCTGATCCATCTGAGGCGGATATGCACACCGCCCTACAGATGCTGTATGCGGTCCCAGAAAATCAACCGATCATCCTCGATGGTTTGGTGTTTGGCGCAATTGATCCCGACGGATTGGCGCGCGTGCGTGCGCCGGTCATTGCGATGGTCCATCACCCGTTAGGATTCGAAACCGGGTTGCCCAAGTCGCGTGCTGCGTTCTTTCTACAGAACGAAACCGCCGCCCTGCGCCAAGTCGATCATGTCATCGTGCCCAGTTCCGAGACCGCACGCGTGTTGTGTCAAGACCTCGGAGCGGATCCAAGTCGGATCACGGTGGCGCCGCCCGGCTTTGACCGACCTGTCGTCGACCGCCAACCTGCCAATCCGCCGCTTATATTGTCCGTTGGATTGCTGGCCCCACGCAAAGGTCATGACATTTTGCTGGACGCGCTTTCACGTATCAAGGACTTGCCGTGGCAAGCTGAAATCGTGGGCAAGACACATGATCCGGAATATGCTGCAGCCTTGAATGCGCAAGCGCGAACCCTTGATATCGCCTCACGCATTTGCTTTGCAGGCGAGCTTGACCAAGAGGCGCTGACGGCGCGTTTCAATGCGGCCTCGGTCTTTGCGCTTGCCACGCGGTACGAAGGCTATGGCCTCGTTTTGAACGAGGCGATGATGTTTGGACTGCCGGTTATAACATGCCGCGTAGGTGCTGTCGCTGCCACGGTCGGCAACGCCGCAGTCCTTGTGCCCCCGGATGACCCCGTCAGTTTGGCAGGGGCGTTGCGGCGGGTAATCGAGGAGCCTTTGGAAGCTGCTCGTCTTGCTCGCTTGGCAGTCGACCGGGCGGCCACTCTTCCACAGTGGCAAGATACAGCTGCGATATTTTCCGCGACGATCGCGCAACATTTTGGCAGGAGCAATGGGCATTGACAGCTTGTACGATACTGGACCCGTGTGCTCTTCAAAAAATGACGCGAGCACATGAACATAGGAATGCAAAACTGCGCCCCGCCATGGTGTGATAGGATGAATTTCGACAATAGGTAGGCCGCGAAGACAGCCCGTAATTCCAGATTGTGTGAGATACCGTGATCGCCAAGATGTCTTCAGACTCTGCGCACAGAAAAAGTACTGCAATGGATTGCAATTAACGGCTCAGTTCACGCAAACCGACGTCCGGAAGGTCCGCGCAGCAGGCGTTCCTGCAAGGTGCAGCGAAAGACTGCCTTGAGCCCTTAGGAGGCATTCGACAAAATCCGTTATTCAGGCGTATACCAGATCGGCGAGGTATAGGCCCGTTCTTGGAGCACCATCTGAGTACCTTCAGGCACATCTACGTTGAAGTATTTTGCATCGTAAGCCGGCCAGCGTGGTGTTGGGATTTCAAGCACCCGTCCATAATAGAACGCCGGTTCCTCCGGGTTGAAATCAGGGTCCTCCCAAACACCGACCAGTTCCGTCGCACCAATCGTGTTCAGGAAATTGGCCGATTGCACGTCGACGGTATTACCCACAAGTGGCAGCTTGCCGTCTTCTCCGGGAACACGATCGCCCGACCATGCCACGTCATAGACCTGTTCATGAAGCTCGCCGTCCGCGTCCAGCCACCCTTTGATGATCTGGTACCGGTCGAGGTTTGCGCCGATCGGGTCTTTCAACGCGCCAACCAGGAAGGTCGGAGCCTCAGCTTCTGCGTTCGGGAAAAGATTGCCGCCCATCGGAACGCCCTTGCGGTAGCCGACGTTGGCGGGCCTGCGATTGGCGGCGTCTTCTTCTGTAAACTCCCATCCACCAAACAGGCGAACCATCATGCGCGGCCCCGTCGTGGCGTAGGTCTCGCGGCGCTGCATGGCGTCGAAGATCGATTCACGCGTGTTCTCCAAGGCCCACACAGCCGCGTATCCGGACGCCGCCGTGTCGGTAGCCTTGTAGCTGAGATCGCCAAACGCGAGCATATCCCGCTCCATCCTTTGCGCAGATGGTTCAACGCTTGGGAGCTTGCCGAAGAAATTATCCTCTGCAATGGCCGGAAGTCCGGTATGCGAATCCGTCGAGCCGATCAGTCCGAACTTGTAAGGGTTGATGCCCACTGACTTTTCAATGCTGAGACCCAGTTTCAGCGCCGAGCGCGCATATTCATGCGGCAACATCTCAGGTGTCTTTGGAACGCTCAGGTCAAGGTTGCCGATGTCCCACGTCTCAAAATCAGCGAACTCATCTGTCGGGCTGAGAAAAGGATGGGTTTCCCCATCACCCTTGATCTGCGTCGCCTCATAGAGCGGTTCCAGCCGGGCACGGCGTTCGGCCCAAGCCGCCGAAATCGGGCTACCGTCATATTCGACCATCTCGAACATCTTGCCGTTGCTCAAATTCCCGTTATGCGCAATGGCCAGAACCTGATCGCCGGTCCTTTCCTGATACGCGTCCAGTCTCTCCCAAAGGTCTTCGGGGTTTGGGCTTTCCTCGGAGGAGACAGGCAGATACTGTTTTGCGTCATCTGCATCGCCGCGATGGATCACCACCCGGTGAAGATTGTTGCCAGCATCATTTGAAGACCATTCATAGCCAATAAACGCCGTGAATACGCCGGGTTCATTGTAGTCATCGGCGGCATTGATGACATCCTCCCATGTCGAACGAAAGAACTTTTCTGTCGAGAGAACAGCCGGTATGTCCTCGCCTTTGTTCGTCAGTTCGACGATGTCCAAGTAGGGCTTCAAGGCCTCTTCACCGCCGGCCATCAGGTTTTCATGCCAGCCACGGACCGTCGGGTCGGACATGAGTTCGGGAATGCCGGCCTTGACCGCACCCATCGTGCCGATGAGTTCCGAATGATCCGCGATCACCACGAAATCCAAAGGCCGGCCCAGCTTTGCTGGAACGCCCGTGGAAGATCTCACCTCCTCACCCTTGGTAAAACGATAGGCCATCTCCGGGGTTACCGTCGTACCGAACGAAATAGCATCGAACGACAGCGAGGTGTGCAGATGTGTATCACCGAAAAGTGGCCGCTGCGGGAAGTCGCGACCGACCCAAGGCGAGTAGTTTTCGCCCGCAGGCAAGACCTCAACAGCGGCCTCGGGCGACAACTCATACGTGTCGCTGGCGGCAAACGCCGATGTGCTCATAGAGATCAAAACGACAGCAGCCGCGTTGTTTGGTTTCAGCAAAGAATTGAACATGTTCTCGGCCCCTTTTCGGAAAGATACGGTTCAAGAGGGTGTTAGTTGATATAATAAAGCGTATGAACGCACGCCTAAATAGCAACCTCTTTTTGTCACAAAATCGTTCGATATCTGACAATGACGCTGAATTCCCGTGGTGCGGCAATCGCACGCTGGGGTCAGTGGCGCAGGTTCGGAACTGTCGGGTTGGTCCGCATTCCGGTCTTTCTTGCCCTGGACAGCGAAGCAACCCTTTCAAGCCCAAATTGACTGATGCAGCGCGCTGAACCTATGGCCGCCCTGACGCAGACCAACGTTGCACAACTGGTCGTTGCGTTGGGTCACGATTGCAAAAGTTCTTTAGCACCATTCCACAGATCGGTTATCAGTTCGGTTGCTGGTTGGGATTGCGCCAATCCAGCTGATTGTCCAGCCCACGCCTGCATCCTGTCGATGTCGGTTGCACTGGTCCGCATCGCTTTTGTGATGTTGCGCTGGATTGGATATGGTGCGGGTCTTGGTCCTTGCTCAGCAGCATCTGTGTAAGCTGTACGAATGGATCTTCCTAACCGCCCGGAGAATGCCCGCGTTGGCACTGTATCTTCAGGCAACGTAGTCTCAATGGCATCGGCCCACGGAGACGCAATCCCGGCTTCCGGCGTGCGCAATAGCCCTGTCCCAATTTGCACCGCTGAAGCTCCGAGAAGCAACGCCGCGGCGACCCCACGGGCATCAGCAATGCCGCCCGTCGCCACCACCGGCACATTTACGGCATCGACAACCGCAGGGAGCAGGGAAAAAAGCCCGACCATTGAACGTGATGCATCTGCAGCGCTGAAGGAACCGCGATGCCCGCCTGCTTCCATACCCTGTGCGACAATGACATCGGCGCCTGCGGCCTCTGCCGCTTTGGCTTCCGTGACGGATGTGACTGTTGCAAACCACTTTACACCGCGCTTTTTCATTTGTTCGACGAACGGGGCGGGATAAACGCCCATAATGGATGAGATCACATGCGGGCCAGCCGCCAACATCGCATCGCATTGCGCGTCGAAATCTACGAGTTGTGCTTCGGCATCTTCGAGAGAAACGTCTGGCCCCCATTGCCCTAAAAACGCTCGCACCTTTGCTTCGTGGTCCGCATCGCGCAGCGGATCAGGATCGGGTATCCAGACGTTGAGCTGAAATGCGCCGTTTGAACCGGCCCGTATCTCGTGTGCCCACTTGGCTATGTCTTCTGGCTGCATCAATAGGCAGCCACATGCCCCCATCCCGCCTGCATTCGCGACAGCAATCGAAAGCGACACTGGACAAGCCCCGGCCATCGGAGCCAACAGGATCGGAACTCTAAGATCATATGCTTCGCAGAACGCCGCTGCGCGACTTAAGGGGGTGGATGGCACTGGGCGCTCCCGTGATTGCTTACTTCTTATAACGCCTCTGTGAATTTATTCATCAAGGAGTTCATCCCCTACCGTCAGCGGAAGTCCGCATGGATGCAACGAATTCCCGCATTGTGCGTAACTCGGGCATAGGTCACCCATATTTCGCTGCGGTAACAAGGAATAGCCGCTGTTCTAACCCCGTCGCAACGACATTTTGGGCAGATTGCATCGCTGCATCTACAAACATGATTTCTAACTTGTATCTGTATTGGGCTCGGCGCCGACTTCCGACCTCCGAGCACGATGGTCAGATGACGGCTATGCCGCGTTAAGCAGTCGTCCACGACTGAAAATTCGAATTGCTGGTTCTGAATGGTCGCTTTCGCCAGCACCGAACGTTCGTCAAAAACTGGCGAAGGAACGAGTTGCGGACATTGCAGCCGTCCGTGCCTGCGACTCGGACTTCGCTGGATAACACTTTCCAAGCCTTCAATTCATCTGAGGTTGCGTGCAATTTGCGCTCTCCTGACTGTTGTTGCCTTGGCCTGACGAACGAATTGAAGCGGTCATCCGGTACATTCAGACGAGATGTCAGCCGCGTCTGCCGAATACACCAAACGGTCCGGAGCTGATGAAATAAAATGCCTGAAAGACCCGGCATATTTGAACTATATTCTGGCTTAGGGCAGAAAACGTGCGTACCGTACACATTGGATATTTAAACACCATCATCTTAACCAACAAGGAGACAATGATTTGTCCATAAGAAAACTATTGCGGCTGAAGGCCGTGGCTATGACGGCGCTCGTGGCGTTGTCGGGTGCCGCAGCGGCTCAGGACGCCAAGCCAAACATTCTTGTAATTTGGGGGGACGACGTGGGCTGGAACAACACCAGCGCGTACAACCGCGGAATGATGGGGTACGAAACGCCGAACATCGACCGAATCGCCAGCGAAGGTGCGCTGTTTACGGACTGGTATGGCCAGCAAAGCTGCACCGCCGGACGCGCAGCCTTCATCACCGGGCAAAGCCCGTTCCGCACAGGTCTTCTGAAGGTTGGTTTGCCGGGCGCGCCAGAGGGCATGTCAGAGCTGGACCCGACGATCGCGGGTCTGCTGAAGAACCACGATTACATGACCGCGCAATATGGCAAGAACCACTTGGGCGATCTTGATTCAATGTTGCCGACAAATCATGGCTTCGACGAATTCTTTGGAAACCTCTACCACCTCAACGCCGAAGAAGAGCCCGAGCATCCGGACTACCCGCAGGACCCTGAGTTCCGCGATAACTTCGGCCCGCGCGGCGTTATCAAGTCTTCGGCAGACGGTGAGATTGAAGATACCGGCCCGCTGACGAAAAAGCGTATGGAAACGGTCGACGAGGAGATCGTCGCTGGCGCTCTCGATTTTATGGACCGTGCCGTAGCCTCTGATCGTCCGTTCTTTTTGTGGGTTGCCGCGACACGGATGCACGTGAACACGCACCTGAAGCCCGAATCCAAGGCGTGACCGGCCTTGGCATCTACGCGGATGGAATGGTCGAGCATGACGGCCATGTCGGGCAGATTCTTGACAAGCTCGATGAGTTAGAGATCGCTGACAATACGATCATTATGTATTCCTCGGACAACGGGGCCGAAATGTTCACCTGGCCGGATGGTGGCAGCACGCCGTTCCGCAACGAGAAAAACTCGAACTGGGAGGGGGGTTACCGCGTACCCACCATGATCAAATGGCCCGGTGTGATCGAACCGGGTACGGTATATAACGATGTGTTCAGCCATGAAGACATGTTGCCAACCCTGCTGGCTGCGGCGGGTGAACCTGACGTCAAGGAAAAGCTTCTGCAAGGGCATTCGGCTATAGGTCGCGACTATAAGGTGCATATCGACGGCTACAATTTGTTGCCGTACTTCAGCGGTGAAACGGATGAAGCGCCCCGTAAGGAGTTCTTCTACTGGACCGACGACGGTGAGCTCGCAAACCTGCGCTATGACCGCTGGAAGATGGTCTTCATGGAGCAGCGGGCGGAAGGTTTCTCTGTTTGGGAAGAGCCACTCATCACGTTGCGCCTGCCCAAGCTAATGGACATGCGCGGCGACCCGTTTGAGAAGGCGGATGAAGAGTCAGAGAACTACGCCATGTGGCGCTTTGACCGGGCGTTCCTGATCCTGCCTGCGGTGAATTACGTGGCGCAGCATCTGGCGACTTATCAGGAGTTCCCCCCGCGTCAGGAACCGGGCAGCTTTAACCTGAATGCTGTGCTGGAAACTCTGCGCAGCAATCCGGGCTCGAACTAAAAGACTGAGGTATCCGCTGGTGACTGGTTGGCGGGTACTTTTCATTTTCGATAGTGTTTTTTCCTGCTGCGAAAACATGATTTTCATCACCTCAGCTGATGCCATGCCGCGCCGATTTACCACATTGAGTGCTGCCGGTCTTGAAATCGAACTGTTTGCCGCGCAGTTGACGAGACGGGTACAAGATGTGCCGCTACTGCACTTGTAGATCGCAGTGGACAAGTTGGGAGGCCGCCTCATCGACCGCTGTCCCGAATGCTTTTGAACGGACATAGCCGATTTGTACCAAGGATGAAGGATTTGAGCTGAGGTTCTAACGGGTGAGGCCAGTGCAGCGAAGTCTGTCTTCACTGTTCAGTCTCCAAAATGAGAGGCGGCTCTGGGCTTAGAGCTGTCCTTCGCCGAATTTTGGTGAGTGTCGGCTGTTTCGAGTTAAGCAGCCATTCACGACCGAAAATTCAAAGTTCTGGTTCTGAGTGACCGCTTTCACCAGCACCGGACATTCGACAAAAAATAGCCAGCGGCCGAGTTGCGGACTTTGCCGCGGTTCGAAGTTCCTACTTAACGACCTGCTCTCGGCCCGTTGCGGTCACTCGATTGACTGGGTTCTATGTTGCGGTGCGACCCATCGAACCTGCCGTTCGTGCTCCGCGCAGCACTTACGAAAAACGGACAACGGCAGTGCAGGAGGAACTGCCTTTCCCCGCACAAAGCACCATTCACCGTCAATTTGGAAATAAGCGATGGCGCAGATGGGTGCTGTCAGACCAATTCGAACCCGTCTCTACAAGGACAGTGGCACTGTTCATTAATTCGCCTAGGGACCACGCCATTCAGCGAGATGGGATGGTTGCCGCCCTCCCCAGACAGCATCGCACTGTGCCAAGATTGTGGTGTTGAACGCCGCACAAAGAGGAGGACGGCAAGATGCAGAATATGATGATTGGGGTCGATCTGGCAAAGAATGTGCTCCAGGTCCACGTAGCTTCGCGGGCAGGAGAGGTGCAGTACCGTAAGAAACTAAGCCGAAAGCAATTCAGTGCGTTTATGGCGCAGCAAGAGCCAAGCTTGGTCATCTTTGAAGCCTGTGTGAGCGCTCACTATTGGGCGCGTGACATGGAAGCGCTTGACCACGAGGTGAGGCTGATCGCACCGCAATATCTGCGCCCCTTCGTGAAGCGCCAGAAAAATGATGCGGCCGATGCCGAGGCGATCGTGATCGCGGCCCGCCAGCCCGAGATGCGTTTTGTTGACCCCAAGACCATCGTGCAGCACTCCCGCGCAGCAATGTTCCGCGGCCGGGAACGTCTGGTGCATCAGCGGACCGCTGATGTGAACGCGCTGCGTGAACTTTTGTATAAGCATGGCAATGTGTTTCCTGCTGGGATACGTCACCTCAATCGCATGACAGCGCTTATTGAGGAAGAGACCTCTGGCCTGCCAATGCTCATTCGAGAGGAGTGCAAGGACCTACAGGCGCAGAATGCAGAGAAAACAGCGCGTATCACCGAGCGTACCGCAAAACTGAAAACGATAACCGCGCAGTCAGACAAAGCGCGCCGGCTTCAGACCATGCCTGATGTTAGACCGCTCACGGCCGTCGCGGTGGAAGCGTTCGGGCCCGACGTGGCGTAGTTCAAGACCGGTCGCGACTTTGCGGCTTGGCTAGGGCTCGTCCCCAAGCAGCATTCCTGTCGAGGCAAGGAGCATTTAGGGCGGATGACCAAGGCAGGCTAGGCGGATATCCGACGCCTTCTGATAATTGGGGCAATGTCGCGATTGACCTGGCTTGGACGACGCACGATTCCGGAAGGCAGTTGGCTGATCGCGGATGTTGGCGCGCAAGCCCAAGATGCTGGTCGCTATAGCGTTGGCCAACAAGATGGCCCGACAGATCTGGGCGATGTTGACGAAGAACGAGAATTACAGGGATCCGGCGCGGGTTGCGGCAGATATGCATGTCTAACCGCTAGCGACGGTGCCAAGGGGGTGAGAAGACGACGACCTGAATGGGCAAAACGCATCGAACAGATCCGGAGTGGGAAAACCATAGCTGCTCTCAGTGCATAAGCACGCCAAGATTTGGACCAGATCCGCAGATCACCATACCGGCCTGCGGCTCTTGAAAGTACCGCATCTCAAGGCCTGACAGAAGACTGCACTCGATCACCGCGCCAGCAAAGTCGGAAACTTCTTGCAATTACGGGCGGCAACCACAGAAGAGCAGCGGCGCGGTTGAGTTTGAAATTGGGTCGACTTGAGAGGCTGCGTTTCTGAATAAAGTGATTGCAGACGGAAGCGTGAACGGCGGCGAATTTCTGCAAACTGGACATACGCCTGAAACGCAACATCGCCCTCTCTCGTCGTCGGAACAGCAGATGTGAATTCTCCGCTTTGTTGTTCAGCCAGCGACCTGTTTCCTGCCTGTCTGCGGCGCCGATCTCCTTCAGCGCGGCACCATATGAGCGCAGCAGATCCGTGACGAACATCTCGGGCCAACCACGCTTACGCATTGCTTTCTTTAAGAATTTCGAAGCAGCTGTCTTGTCGCGCGTCTTTGTGACGTAGCTTTCGAGCACCTCGCCCTCATGATCGACCGCCCGCCAGAGATAATGCCGCTCACCGTTGATCTTCACGAACATCTCGTCCAGATGCCAGCGCCACCGGCTGGATTTCATGCCCTCAATCCGTCGCTTTCGGATCTCGGACGCAAACATCGGGCCAAACCTGTGCCACCAGTATCTCACAGCCGCATGGCTGACATCGATGCCGCGTTCGTGGAGCAAATCTTCCACGTTCCTAAGGGACAGAGGGAAACGGACGCACATCATAACCGCCAGTCGGATGATCTCGCGTGCTGGTTTTGAAGTAGCGAAACGGATCAAGATTGGTCATCCGGCGAGGTTACAAACCCGCCCTGCCCGCCTCAACCCGGTTTTGTCTGACAATGACAGATCTAAGCAACGTATTGAAGAATATAAAATTTTGCCCCGATAACTTCTACTGAACATTACAACGACGATCTCAAGTCCGGGACAAATAGTGCACACGATTTGTTCACAAGCAGAATGCAAGTGTTTGATTGTCATGCCCTTTCTGTCCATTCTTCCATGGGCGTTATAACGAGATCCGGTAGAACTTCACAGCGGTCGAAGTCTACTTCGGAAGCGGGCAAGCCATTCTTCAACAACGAGAAAGGATCAAAATTCAACGCTTGCTTCACCGCCAAATCGTCGCATAATCACATCAACCGGATGAGCCAGGACCTCTGTTAAATCAGGCAGCCAACTGGCCCAAAACCTAACAACGGACACAGCCTTTACATCAGCAGATACAGTGGGTCCGTCCCAATCTCAACTAAATGAGTTGCCGTGAAAAATGGACTTAACAAATGCGAGGTCGGAGCAGCAAGTATGCTGCGACTGACGACGGAGGTTCAAGTGGCAGAAATGATGGCTCCTGCGTTTAATAATCTACGTGGCCTGCACCGGTACACTGAAATCGCCAGAAGGGGCGCGCCAAAATGCAAAGGATAGTTTGCAGGCTTGCGCTTGGGCTCATTGCGCTTGCAGTCCTCTCGCTGGTCTTGGGTTGGCTATTCTTCTCTGTGCCTCTCTTCGCTCAGGTGCGAATCCAGATTGCCTCAAATCTGCTGTCTGATGCGGCCGGCTATCCTCTTGTGGTCAAAGAGGACGCAAGGATAACGCTTGGGCCTACCACTGAGGTGGTGATCAAGGGTGTGGAACTCACCGGATCCGAAGACGCGGATGACGCCCTGGCAACGCTTGGCAGTCTAAAATTTGATCTGAACTTTCTGACCCTGATGAGGGGCCAGTTTCAGCCTGATGAAATTGTGTTGGACGGATTGCAGGTCAAGCTGCTGACGCAAGCTGACGGGAAAACCAACTGGTCCGTCAGGGCTGATAATCAAGATACCGAAAAGGCTGTATTAGCCCCTACTGGCGATGTCGGTGAAAAACCCAATGCCTCTAGCGCCGGCATCCGTGTCCTTCGATATTTTCTAGAGAGAAATGCCTCTTTCGGGTCAGTTGGGCTTGTCATTGACAACCAAGTCTCTGGCTTTTCCTTCGTGTTCGATCTTAACCATCTAGATTTCGTGCAAGATATCAGCGGCGGGCTGGGCATCGCTGGCCGCGGAACGGTGAACGAACAGCCGTTCGACATCGCGGCTGACATACCTGATGCTGGGCCCTTCTTCACGGAGTTCAACTTTGGTGCAGTGGCGGTGGCCATTAACGGCGATATCCAGCCCCAAGCAAAGGCAGGTGAGTTTACGGGTAAATTCGACCTCAAAACTGGCGAAATCAAAGATTTACTAGAAGTAATGCGCCTGAAGCCTGTTATTGCAGGGAGCGGTGAATTGAGTGCGGACATCTCGTTTCAGTCCGATGTACTGCACGTTGAAAAACTCGACGCGACTGTTAACACTGCTGATGGCAAGCAGGCCAAGGTCGAAGGCTCTATAACCGACTTTTTTAAGGCAGAAGGGATTAACCTGAGTGTTACCTCCCGGTTTCATCCACTGACTGAGCTTCCGGAAATTGCAAATGAACTCAAGGACGTGGTTCTGACTGGTCTCTCCGCCAAAATTGTTGGCGACATATCCGATCTGGAGTTTGAAGAGGTACGTCTGCGGACAAATGCCTTTGACGTAGGCCTGAACGAACTTGGCCCCGTTGCCATCGGGGGCATCAAGCGAACCCCAGACGGGTATCTCGCGTTTCAGGACGTATCCATTCAGGCCGGTCAGATGGACGATGCATTTCTTGATGCCCAAGGTCGTATCGGCAATGTTTTGCAGCTCAAGGACTATGGATTTGAAGGGCAAATCACTCTTCCCGCGCCTTTTGTGCTGAAAAGGCTTCGTCCGCAAGATGCACAGTCTTTCGGTAGTCTGGAAGTTGGCTTCACGATTGACGATTTCAAGGGCCCGATCACCCTGCGTCAGATGGCAGCCCGATCGGTGAACACGTCGCTTTGGAAGCTGAACGCGAGCGCCACAATAGCTGACATCAGCACTTTGCAAGGCGCAGCGGCGGAAGTTGCCCTTGATATCGAAAGTGGCGCCCGTTTCTTGCAGGCCTTGAATTTGCGCAAGATCGACACGGGGCCTTTTCACTTTAGCGGTGCCGTAAGACACAATGGTAGTGACTCGCAAATTGACATTGGCCTCGGCGCAGGAAGTTCGCGATTGGAAGCGAACCTTAAGGTGGCTGACACAGATGGCATTGCATATGCCCGCGGCCGGGTTTTCAGTGAAGAACTGGAGCTGACAGACCTCAGTAAAGCCGTCATGGCCGCCACCGAAATTCAAGATCTCTTCAGATCTCAAGAGGACGAACAAGCGGCAAAAGACAGCCCCGACGCATACCAGCCGCTGGTCGTGGAAGAAACCTATCAACCGCTGGTACTTGAGAAAGACGACGAGGCTTTGGTTCTGCCGCCAGAAAACAAAGAGTTGGCTGATTTTATAACGCTGAGGAAGCTGCTTCTTGAAACTGATCTCGACGTCGGCATCGACATCAAGAAACTAACCGGGCAGCAGGGTATCTCTCGCATTACAAGCGAGCTCATCATAGACAAAGGGAAAGCACGTCTTGGTCCGTTAGAGGTCAAATACGGCGGCGGTTTCATTCAGCTGGACACAAGGATGGATCTTTTGAGCACGCCTGACCTGCTATCCGTTTCCGGCGCGACACGAGGCTGGGATTTTGGGAAAATTCTGGCGTCTGTCGGGCTGGATATCAAAGCAAATGGAATACTCAACGCAAACTTCGACGTGACCGGCAACCGGCACTCCTCAAAAGCCTTTGTAAATTCGATGTTTGGGACTGCATTGATCAAAGTGAAGGACGGAAGGATTGCAACGAGTTTGCTTGAGCTATCGGGTTTGGGCATTTTCCCATGGCTTTTTTCTAAGGAGCTGGCAAGTGGATACACGGATATCGTTTGCGTGTCCGCACCGCTCCGTGTTGAGAATGGCAAAGTCACCATGAACCCGCTTGTGGCAGAGACCCGCAAAGTTCAGGTAGTTGCAGCAGGAAATGTGGACTTCCGAAAGCGCACGATAGGGCTGATTGCGGAACCGCGCCCAGTGGGAAGACCATGGGCCCGCACGGCTTGGCCTTTTGGTGTTTCCGGAAGCCTCTCCAAGCCAGAGTTTAAAATCAGACCAAATGTGAAGATACAACAGACTGATGACATGGCGGGAAAGATGAAACCCGATCGAGAGCCTTGCAGACCGGATGCACGTCAATTGGAATGACTGTAAACCTCATTCAGACAGAACAGATGGTTGTTCTTTCTGGCAGTTTCGCACAGCTGCTATCGCCTGTTGGGCCCCGGACAAGCTGATTTCAAACCAAACGCCACTTTCGCCGGAAAATTTTACGGAATTGCGTTTGGCAAATGCATCGACGAAGTTGGGATTGTCAAAGAATGCATACCCGCCCGGAAGATCGTCATTCACCCGCCCGATGGCGTCACTGGCAAACCGGGCGTCCGCGAACTCAAACTTAATCGTGCCGATGTGGCCCGCTTGGATGTGCGTCCAGTTCACATTCTAGGCTGCAAAGAAACCGCTATTCCGAAGGATATCAAAGCCGATTTGAACCCGCATACCGTCATCAAAATCCCTATGAGCAAAACAACTGTAGCCGGTGGTTTCGTTGACCAGTATTTTCCAGTCTCCCACAACCGCTGGGCCTGGAATGTCTCCTGCGCTTGCAAGAGTGCAACACATGCATAGGGACAAAACCGCAATCCCATTGCCCTACCCTCCAAATTCTTCACGAGAATATCATAGGTTCAGCGGCAGAGCCAAAGCATATCCCGTGTGGCTTTTGCGCCGGCGAGACCAAATATGAGAGAGTTTTTAACACATTAAGGACGCCCCAAGCCTTTGAATATAATAGAGCTTTGGCACCCGAAATGAAACAGCTTTTCCCAAGTTGCCATGTCCTTTACCGATCATGCCACAAGCTACCTTACCGGATCGCGATTGATTATATTTACTTGCTGTGCCCCATGCCGGGCCAAGCGCAGCAAGTTATCAAAAACGGGACGGGATTTGCAAATCCCAAAACCATCGTCGAGTGGGAAGCAAGGTTCAGGTTTGGCTCGGTCATCGTAGCGCCCATCCCTTTTTCCAGTCCGCTCATTGGCAGCGGTTTAACGCTTGGCGCAGGATGTTTATTCAATCTTCCGGGCTCCAAACCCTCTGGTTTTGGAGTGGCCAACTTAGCGTCTTCCAATGGCAGCACCGGTTTTGGTGGCGGCGCAAGCATCAATTTCGGCCAACGAAAGTGGAACGTATTTGCATTAGCCGCACAAGCGGATGTGTTTTATGATCTTCCTGTCTTTGGCGAAGTTGACCTGCCGATTAATCAGGATGGTGAACTCGCATCGTTTACCGTTCGCGGTGCCGTTAGTGAAAACTCAGTTTCCGTGTGCAGCTGTCTTATCTGGATACCAGCAGCCGGATTGACAGTGATTTTTTGTCTCTCCTGCCGCCAGCCCTTCAGCCTGACTGGGAAATTATTCAGCGCCCGTTCAGGGCGAATACAGGCGTCGATTTAACGATCGTTTTGGCTACGTTGCCATCATTGTAGGTGGTGGAACCAATGACGATGTCGGCCAGGTTCTCTCAAACATATCAGTTGCAGCGGGCGTTGGATTGCGCATTCACTTATTCAAAAAGTTTGAGCTCGACTATGCTGTCGACTATGCACTCAACGATGACGATGAGCACTATTTATACCTATCCTTAAGGCAAAAATTCTGACGCCGGTTAAAGAAGGCGCCACCGTAGTTTTTGCCTGCAATACTCTTTGGTTATATCGCAATCATAGAGTTTCTTGACTGGAAAGCTTTGGTTTTGCCGCTAAGATGGCCAGCAACCGCAATGCCGCCGGAAAAACCGGTATGGCAATCTGATTTTAGCTGTCGCTGAAGGGTCAGGATAGAGGGCGAAAAAATGAAGCGAGTGGGCATGCGCCGGATCAATTTTATTCTGATAGCTTTGTCTTCCTCACTCTGCTTCAGTTTGTTTTTTTTCTCCTCAGTGCAGGCGCAAACGTCAACAGAACCCAGCGCAAACCAAGCCAGGTCAAACGAAAGAACAAACGCCACGCCGGTGGCGACGACGGAAAGTCCGCGCGAAACGATCGAGAGCTTTCTTGCTCTCAGAGACGCGATGGAGGAAGCCGTTTCCGACTATGTCGAAACCCGGCAGAAAACAGACTTCGAGCGCGTTCTGACTATTATTAACGAGTTAAGGGATATGGTAGATACATCTGATGTTCCAGAAGGCAAAAAAAACCAAATTTCGACGCGGACGGTACTGGCGCTCCTTGATATCTTTGGTCGGATCCCAATCCCGGATCTCGGTCTTGCTCCAGACACAAGCGATTTGTCTTTAGAGAACAAAACCACATACACCATTCCCGGCACCCCGCTGCGTTTGCAGCGCATGGACGACGGCCGTCACTACGGAGAGTATCTGTTTACCTCCCAGACAATCGTTGTGGCACCAAGGTTTCTGATGGGCAAAGAACATCTGCCTCTCAGAACAACAACGCCGTTTACGAGTTGGAGCAGAGATGTGACCCGACTTACTGGCCCGTGGATTCCAAAATCGTTTACAGCCACGCTACCGGATAGACTAAATCAGCAGGTGCTCGGGTCTCCGGCATGGAAGTCGGCGGCTGTCCTGCTCGTCCTGTCCGTGATTTTTTACTTTATTGTCATGAACAAGCGTCACCTTCTGCGCCTTGAGAAAGCAGGGCATATAACACTACTTTTTGTACGGCTTGTTCACGCCCTACTGCTTATCGGCCTGCTTTTGTTTTCCAGCAACCTACTACACGAGCAAATTTTTGTGGCCGGTGCCCTGTCCGACGGTGTCAGGGTGGTCATGACCTTGCTCTTTTACAGCGTTCTGTCCTGGTCGCTGTGGCTCACACTCATTCTGCTCTTCGAGGCACTTGCCGCTCACTACAGCAAGGAAGAGAGAAGCGTCGATCGGAACATGATGCGATTGGTCGCCCGTATCATCGGCGCCACTGGCGCGATCTGGTTGATGGCTTTTGGCCTTCAACGGCTGGGCATTCCGACATTGAGCTTGCTCGCCGGACTTGGTGTCGGCGGCATTGCGGCCGCACTTGCCATACGACCGACGCTGGAAAACCTGATCGGGGGATTTGTTCTGTTTCTGGATAAGCCGATCAGGGTCGGAGATTACTGCACTTTTGGGGCATTCGAGGGTGTAGTGGAAAGGATTGGTGTCAGATCAACGCAAGTGCGTGCTTTGGACAGAACCCTGATTACAATCCCCAATTCTCAGTTCGCGGATATGGAACTGGTGAACTGGGCGATGTGCGATCAGATGATGATATACGCCACCATCGGAATCAGATATGAGACGGATAGTGACCAGTTTCGCTTTGTGCTCGCTGAAATCAGGAGGACGATGCACGCGCACCCGCGTATTGACAACGACACCGTCCGGGTCAGGTTTGACGGATTTGGCGATTCTTCGTTGAACATTCAAGTCAGAGTTTACGCGAAAACGCGCGAATGGAATGACTTTTACGCAATTCGCGAGGATGTCATGTTCCGCATCAAGCAAATTGTTGAAGCCTCCGGGTCGTCTTTCGCGTTTCCATCTCAAACGCTTTACATGTCTCAGGATGACGGACTGGACACGGACAAATCTGCAGAAGCAATCAGAACAGTCGCCAAGTGGCGTCGACAGCGCGAACTGCCGTTTCCAGGCTTCTCCGCAGCAGCGCGGGAAAAAATTGATGACAGGCTGGACTATCCTCCGAAGGGTTCACCCGACTACAAAAGCGACGAGGTCGAAGTGACCAAGTCTGAAGAAACGCTTTCGATCGCGCCCGAACCCCTTGTCCCCCCAGAACCCCCAGAACCCCCAGAAACCGAAGCGGCGAAAGACGAAGCCGGTAGTAAGCCCACGACTTGAAAACGCTTGCTGAAGCATGCATGCCTTCCGACCGCAGAAACCGATCAGCAGCCTTGATGGTTGCGGCGAATTATCACCTTCAAATCTCAGCACCGATCAAGAACGCACCTCGAACAATTCAACGGGCATAATTTCAGACCGAGCAGCGCGGAATATCAATTGCTATATTTCTGCACGATATCGGGACGCATCTTGTAACTTACAGAAACAGCTGCCTGACCATCGACGTAGCCTATGTCTTGCACCGAAGCTTCCGCGGTCATTTCTCCCGATATCCAAACCGGCGTAAACAGGCCAGAAATCTCAATGCCTTCCGGATAAACAACATGGACAACCTGATTTGCTGGCGGTGGAGGGGTGTGGATACAAGCGCCGACCGTTGGTACCAACAGGAACTCGACAGCTTTTTTACCTTTGACCTGTAGAGGCAGAACATAGCCCGGCAGGCGAACATTTTCGCCCACAAGAGCTTCATTTACTGCCGTAGCTGCGGCTTCGCGTTGTGTCATTATCTCAAGGCGTGCTGCAAACAATCCGTCAACATCAAGCCCTTCTTCGCTGAGTTTTTCTCGCAGCGCATCCACTTCGGCCCGCGCTTCAATGCTGGTGCTCTGATCCGCACGACTTTCGAAGCGCAAAATTATCCGCAAAGCGTCCATCTGATCCGAAGTCAGATCCTCAAACGGGTTTTCAACCGCAACCGGCGGAGGCGCCAGCGCATCCCACGAAACATCTTGCGGGTCAGATGCCTGCGCAAACACTGGCACAAAGGCAAGCGAGAACAACAAGGCCAACCGGGCAACGACATTCATATTAGGTTCCTCTGAAACTTTCATATCCTGACCGATAGTCCGTCGGCTAGCGTAATTCGATAAACCCGGAAGGCCGGTATAAACGCGGTGACAAGTCCGGCGCAGAAAATCATCCCAATAACTGTCAGTTCCCACAACCCGAAACCACCCAGACCAAGCGTCACTCCGAAATGTGTCAAAAGGATCGGGTTTGCCACGAAAGTAGCCAGAGTGAGCAGGACGAGGCCAAAGAGCAAGCCTGCCCCCACAAGGACAGCGGCTTCGGTTATGATCAACCCGAAAATACGGGGAGGCGTCGCGCCAACGGACCGCAGGATCGCAAATTCACGACGACGCGTGTCGAGGGTGGCCGAAAGCATGACCAACATTCCGATCAGTCCGGCCAATGCAACTGCCCATGCCATTGCGCGCATAACGTTCTCCGCAGTGCCTGTAATTCCCCACAGTTCGGCGAGCGCAACTGCTGGCATCACAGCCGAGACCGGGTCAGTTCGCAGTTCGGAAAGAGTTCGCTGAATGCCCAGTATTGCTGTCCGGTCAGACAGTCCCACAAAGACTGCGTTGATTGTCTCCGGTTCATGATGATGGTCGTCAAGTTCCTCAGAATGCCCATGTTCACCTTCATGAGGGTCATTAACATCGCCTGCCGTGTCGCTATGTTCTGCACCAACAGGCTCTCGTCCGGCTGCCCCAATGTCAAATGGGTCTTCCGGAGGCGGTGTCCGGCTCGCGTGTATTTCATCGAACCCCTGAAGTGTGACAAACACCATCCGGTCCACGGCGGTTCCGGTCGGGGCAAGGATCCCAGTGATTGTGAAAGGCGCATCATCATGCATGTCGAAGGAGACCGCACCCGCCCCGTGTGCATTTACAATAACCGCTCCCGGGGCGTATCCGAAACGCTCCGCAACTTCTGCGCCAACCACGGCCGCGTCCGGCGAAACGTTGTCGAAGGCAAGTCCAGCCGCGAACGTCAGAGACTGGCCCCCGGAATGCCGAAAATGTTCAAAATACCCGGCGGTTGTTCCGATCACCGGATAGCCCCGATGATTGTCCCCCATCTGAATGGGGACGGCCCATGCCACCTGTGGCATATCCTCGACCTGCTCGAACGTTTCCCATGCGAGCCCCGTACCGGTCGACCCGACGCCGAACACAGTCGCCATCAGGATTTGTACCGAATTGCCGCGCGGTGCCACGATCAGATCAATCCCGGATGCCGAGTTGGTAAACCCGTCCCGTGCCCCTTCGCGCAGTCTTTCCACGCCGAGGATCAGCGCCACACTGAGGCCGATGGACAGAATAGTCAGCACGGCAATGAAGCGGCGGTTCCACAGACTCTTCAAGCTCAGCCGCAGCATCAAGTGGCCCCCCGGTTCAGGTCGTTAAAGTTGACGCTTCGGTCAAAATGACGCTCAAGGCTTCGGTCGTGGCTTACGAACAGCAGTGCTGTTCCGGACGCTGCACACTCCTGCCCCAGAAGATCCACAAAACTCGCTTTGGCATCCTCATCCAGCGCTGAAGTCGGCTCATCTGCCAGTATCAGGTCAGGAGCACCTATCAGGGCCCGGGCTGCAGCTACTCTTTGTTGTTGACCAACGCTCAGCTCAATGGCCTTTTTCAATCCCAGAGAGGGATCGGAAAGGCCCAGCTCGTCCAGCAGTCTTTGCGCTGTTCTTTCCGGATTCTCGCCTGCGCGCTCGCGACGACGCGTTGAAAATGTGCAAGGCAGCAGGACATTCTCAACAGGCGTCAGCCACGGAATGAGATTGAAAACCTGGAAAATCATGCCGATGTGATCGACCCGAAACCGGTCCCGCGCGCCACCGCGCAGGGCGCCCAGATCCTGATCCGCGATCGCGGATCGCCCCAGGTGCAACATCCACTACGCCTGCGATGGCCGAGAGCAGCGTCGATTTTCCGCAGCCGCTGGGGCCAAACAAGAACATCCGCTCACCCTGATCAAGCGACAGGTCCGGTATGCGCAGGGTCGCATTTTCCGACCCTGGCCAGCTGAATATCAGGTTTTGGACTTTCAAGGTCGTCATGTGATGCAACCCTCCCCGTTATTTTCACACATCCCGTTTTGTCCACCGGACCAAAATGCAACTACATGCATGCCGCAGCGATAACTACCTGCGGGTGAGAAGCATAGTGGTAACGCTCCTTTCAACGCGCAATTCCTCTTCATATCAGTATCAGGCGCCAACTTTCTGCTCGCCGGCAAGCCAGGTTTCGCTAACAACGATATCCTCAATCTTGTTGGGGTTCACTTTGGTCGGATCGTCTTCGAGGATGGTCAGATCAGCATATTTGCCGACCTCCAGACTGCCACAGATGTCCTCCATCCGGCATTGGTATGCGGCGTCGATGGTGACCCCGCGCAGGGCCAGGTCCGGTAAAACGCGCTCATCTGCGAAGAACACGTCCCCACCGTCTGCCATGACCCGGGTGACCGCATCCTGCACCATCCGCAGCGGGCCAAGTGGCGTCACATTGTAGTCGGAATGGAAGGACACCGGCAGACCGGCTGCCATGGCCGACGCGACCGGATCGTAAAACTGCGCACGCTCGGGTCCGAGGATCTTGTCGCGGAACGCCTTGCCCCCACCAGCGAACATGCCCGATCAGGAACGAGGGCGACACGCCAAGTACAACCATCCGTTCAATATGCTCGGGCCGCAAGACGCTGGCGTGCTGGATCGTGTGGCGATGATCGCTACGCGGTGCCTCTTTCAGGACGCCTTCATAGACGTCCAGCGTCATGTCGATGGCCGCGTCGCCATTGGCGTAAATCGCAACATCCCAACCCGCGCCATGGGCATCGCGCACGACCGCTGCCAGTTCCTCCTGGGTATAATTCAGGGCGCCGCGCGTGTCCTTGCCAAGGTAATTTTCGCGTTGAAAGCCGGAAAACCCCTGGTTTGAGCCGTCGGACCAGGCCTTCATCTTGTTGAACCGCAGCATGTCGTCGCCCTGGTTCGGAGACATTTCCAAGTCGTTCCAGATACCCATCTGGGTCGATTGCAACGCGCCGCGAAACCGAACGGGCGGCGCGTTTGCCATGACGATGTTGAGGATGTCGATATCGTCACTTCCACCAGTGAGGGCACCGATGCTCATATCCTGCATCGCCGTCACCCCAAGCGCCGAAGCCTTGTCGAAAATGGCCCGTATCTGGGTCGCGTTCTCCTTAACCGAAAGCCGCGCCAAAGCGGCGATGAAGGGCATATAGGCGGGGGGCTCTTCCAACCGCCCGGTCAGATCGCCATTGGCGTCGCGGACATAGCGCGCCGTGGCCGGATCCGGCGTGTCGCGGGTGATGCCGAGGGCCAGAAATCCGAGGCTGTTGGTATAGGCAACGTGGCCATTGCTTTCGAGCAGAAAAAACGGGTTCTCGGGTGCAAGCGCGTTCAGTTCTGCCAGTGTCGGAACCTTGGCACCCTTGATCAGGACAGGGTCATAATTTGCGCCATAGACCCATTCTCCGGGGGCCTTGTTAGCAACGGAATCGCGCAGCTTGGCCATCACATCGTCATAGGTGACATTTGCAAAGATGCCGGCATCAACAAAGGCGGCAAGCTGCACCGTTGCCGTGTGCATGTGCGGGTCGAACAGGCCCGGCGTCATGGTGCGTCCGTCCAGATCGACAAGACGTGTGTTCGATCCGCGCAGGCCCTCGAGCGCATCCATGGCGCCCACCGCCATGATACGCTCCCCCCGCATCGCAAGCGCCGCGGCCCGAGGGGCCGCGGCATTCATGGTGATGATGGTGCCGCCGGAAAAGATGACATCCGCGCTGTCTTGCGCCCACGCCGGGCGCGTGAAGACGGCAGGCGCGAAAAGGCCTGCACCAACTGCGGCAGTGCCGGACAGAAAGCCGCGTCGATCAAGTGCAACTCTGGATGTCATTTTTTCCTTTGGCGGACCATCATTGTGCAACAACTCAGTTCAGGGTGTTCTTGTAAACCTTACCGTCCTTCATGATCAGCGAGAGGTTCTCTTCCGGGTTGTGGAACAAGGTCAGATCTTCCATGGGATTGCCATTGACCAGAAGAATATCGGCAAGCGCGCCTTCCTCGATCACGCCCAGCTTGCCAGGATAAGGATTGCGCGGACCGCTCATGGCAAGCAGTTCGCCATTGTTGGCCGTCGCCTGGGTCAGAATTTCGGCTGGCGTGAACCAGGGCAGACGATTTGACAGTTCCTTGGATTGTTCCGCCTTGACCAACGGCGGGCCTACCAGATCTGTTCCAAGTGCGATCTTCACATTGTATTTTTTTGCCGCGGCAAACATCGTATCAAGGCCTTCTTTGGTGGCTTGTTGCTTGGCAATCTGATCCGCGTTCCAATCGGCAGGTGGGGCGCTCAGGAAAACCCCGGTCTGAGTGCTGAGAAAAGCCCCTTTTTCCGCTGCCAGCTTCATCGTCTCGTCGGTCATTAGGTTGCCGTGCTCGATTGCCATGGCCCCGGCTTCCAGGGCCAGACGTGTGCCTTTGTCGTTGTAGGAGTGAACAGCGAGGTATGTGTTCCACCGCTTGGCCTCATCCGCAGCCGCCTTGATTTCATCGAAGGAGATATTCAGCAATATCCAGCGGGTCGCGCAATCCGCTGACCGCTCCACTGGTGAACATCTTCAGGAAATGCGCGCCCTTGCGCATCTGATCGCGCGACGCGGTCAAGACCTCGGGGACACCGTCGGCAAAAGCGATCAGCCCGATGCGTTCTGCTTCGGACTCTGCCAGCCCACCCATCTGGCGTGGAGGGGTGCTGAGATATCTGAAATCCCCATGTCCCGCTGTCATGCTGATCCCTGCCCCGCTGGCCCAGATGCGCGGTCCGGGAAACAGCCCCTCGTCAATCGCACGCTTGGCACCCAAAACCTGTCCCGTGGTGTCGCGCACGCTGGTAAACCCACGCATCAGCGTGGCTTCTGCTTCGGCGAGCATCAGAGCGGCCTTATAGTCAGGGGGCGCATCAAACATGGCATATGGGCTCGAAATCACCCACGAAATATGAACATGGGCGTCGATCAGCCCCGGCATCAGGGTGCGACCGCCGCCGTCGATCACGGTTGCATTCGCCGCATCAATCGGGTCGGTGGAGACGCTTTTGATAAGGTTGCCCTCGATCAGGACGTTGGCGTTTTCGATGCGCTCTCCGCTTACGCCGTCAAACACGTGCACGTTGGTGAACAGGGTGCGCGCGGGATCATCCTGCGCAATGGCGGCGGAACACCATCCAATCATGGCAAGTACGGCAATAAACAGTCTCATTCGAAGATCCTTTCAGAGTTGTTCGATAATTATTCGTCAGTGCTGCGGTTTGATGCCCGTGAACCCAGGCGTTAGTGGCGTGCCTGGTTGTCAACGAACAGAAGTTTGGAAGCCATCACATTGGAATGGTCCCGGAAAACAACGATCGAACCAACGCCACGTGTTCTGAATTTTTACAGTTTTCCATCCGTTCCGCATGGTCTGACGCGTCACCGTGAAAACCAGTTATTGATAAAGTTGGGAACAACGGGAGCAATTTTGAAGGAAATTGCCCAGTCCTGTCCAAAAGCATCGTTTGACTTTGCGAAATAGTCGACCCCAGCATCTATTTTGAACGGCAAGTTGCCAAACTTTACGACCTTGCTGACCGTAAGGTTGATTGGCAGCGTCGCCTGGTCAGCCTCCCAATCATAAAACCATTTTGAATCGGTGAACACCGTCCATCCGTCATCCAGAATGAAGCCGCCAAACAATTCCAGCCCGGTCGTCGAATAGTCGTAGTCGTCACCACCGACATCCCATTGGTGCTGTGGAAAGACGGCAAGGAAGCTATTGTTTTCAAATATCTTGAAGGCGGCGGCTTCAGGTCCAAGCCTCCACTGTCCGCCTGACACATCCGTATTCGTTGGGATTGTGCCTTGGATACCTGCAATCAACTGCAGACCGCTGTCATAAGTCCGCCCGAAAGCCACATCAAACCCGACATCGGCCCAGCCACTCTTGTTTTCAAAGCTCCCGGTATCAGGATTAAAAACGGGCTGTCGCGTGACATATGTAAATGCAGGCCGAACAAACAGGTTTGTCGTGCCGCTGTCATCAAGCGGAAACGGAAAAACCGGTTGAAACAATGTCGTCAGGCTGGATTGATCACCCGCACCCGGCAAATCTCCGTCAAACCTTGTATAGGTTTGTTCGAAGTTTAGCGTCGCCAATGGGGTGTTTGGGCTTGTCAGTTCCTTGGACAGGTCGGCTGCTGATTTTTCATTCGGTGTTGTCGATGCCTGAGCCAGCTCATCCGGGCGGTCAATCTGGTCTTCGTTGTCGATCTTGTTGTGGTCCGGATACGACGCGTCTTGTGCAGAAACAGCGCCTGCCAGAGCCAATAAGCCGATGGAAAGTGACAGAGAGCGAATTTTGGACATTTCGTATTTTCCTTTCAGAGCGTTGTTTTAATTTAGTTTTGTAATGGCTCCCGCACAACTTTTTGCGCGGACATGGGGACAGGCAACTGGCCCGTCAATGCTTGTGAAGATGCGGAACTCCGTCAGGGGTATCTTCATCGTCGTCGAAAATCTGCGTATCCGGATCGCCCCAAACGGTGTCCGTGACCCGAAGCCAGTTGCCGCCCCAGATCTTGCCGATGTCCTCTTCGTTATATCCGCGACCAAGCAGAGCATCGGTCAGGTTGAAGAACGTGTTCGGAAGCTCGATCCCTTCGGGATAGTAGTAAGGGGGTGCTGGATAGGCCGATGGATCCCACGAGCCGTTGGCGACCAGCATATCGTATCGTGCCTGGACTTCTTCGGCGGGCATCACACCGTTTGTCGTGGCGTCATGGTCGATGCCGCACGTCACGTGGTCGATACCTATCACTTCGACCATGTAATCAATCATGCCAACCATGTCGTCCATCGAGGGCTGCTTGTTCTTGGAAACAAAGGCCGGATAGCCAACAGCCCCGGACGAGCCCCCACTGGCCGCAATAGCCTTGAGAACCGTGTCAGAGACGTTGCGCGCGTTGTCGATCTTTCAAAGGCATTGCCGTGCGAAATGATCACAGGTTCGGAAGACGCCTCGATCGCGTCAAGCTGGCTTCTTTCGCCAGTGTGGGAGACGTCAACGATCACCAGCGCGCTGTTGCACGCTTTGACCAATCCGACGCCAAGTGTTCTGAGCCCGCCGTCAATCCGCTCGGTGGCACCGTTCGCAAAGGGATTGCGGGTATTGTATGCGATTTGCATCAGATCAACACCGGCCTGCTTGTAGAACCAGACCAGATCAAGGTCGAGGCCAATAGGCGAAGGCCCCTGCAAGCGGT
The DNA here is from genome assembly GCA_963796445.1 of uncultured Alphaproteobacteria bacterium. Taxonomy (GTDB): domain Bacteria; phylum Pseudomonadota; class Alphaproteobacteria; order Rhodobacterales; family Rhodobacteraceae; genus Roseobacter. The sequence goes on from CAWCLQ010000013.1 coordinate 701,216, forward strand.
AAAAAATACCAAGCTTGCCTTCGCGCTTGGCGGTGCGCACATCGTCATCGGTGCGGCAAACCATAAGTTCCGGGCGGGTTTCAATCTGTTCGGATATCCATGCAATAACCTCCGCCGCCATGTCAGGTCCGAGGCTAGTCCCCCGACGGTGACCTAAATTGCCGTCGCCCCTCCCTCGATCCACCGGTCGATGTGCTTGCGATTAAATGTACTGGGCAGCAGCGGCGCCGCACCATCGATAACGATCGCGTTCTGGTGCACTGCCATGCCATTCTGCGTAACGGGCACGTAACTGCTGGTCACCTGCGCCCGCGCGACGCTTGCAAAGCTAGCCGGAACCAACCCGGACCGAGCCGCAACCGCTGTCATCTCAAGAAATCTACGACGTTTCATGTATCTTTTTCATCGCTCAGTATGTTCAAGAAATCGCTGCAGGCGCTTCTTTAAAACGCCTGCAGCAAGAGGTCACTCGATGGTATTCTTGTAGATCACGCCGTCCTTCATAATAATGACGAAGTTCTTTTCCGGGTCGGCGATCAAGTCGATGTTCTCGAGCGGATTGCCGTCGACCAGAAGCAGGTCGGCATAGGCACCCTCCCGAACCACACCGTTGTCACCAGGATAGGGATCGCGCGGCCCGGAACGCTTGAAGATCTCGTAATTCTGGCTGGTCGCAATCTTCAGCACTTCCCAGGGCTCGAAATAGCGGGTGAGCTTCGCCAACTGCGCCCCCTGACGCGCGGCGAGCGCGGGTGAACCCTGACTGTCAGTGCCGAACCCGAAGAGCAGGTCGTATTTCTGCGCTAACGCGAAGGCTGTATCAGTTCCAGAGATCATGGCCTGGTACTTTTCTTCCTGCAAACGAGCCGGCAGGGAGCGGGATCGCATCCTCATCGTCATAGAAGGGCTGCAGGCAGATCGAAGTATTCGTTTCCTTCATCAGTTGGGCGGTTTCCTCGTCAATCATCTGGCCATGCTCGACATTCCGGACACCGCCGCGGATCGCGTTCTGGATCGCCTTCGCGGTGTAGGAGTGAACCGTCACGTAGGTGCCCCAGTTCTCCGCCACTTCGACCGCCGCCGCGATTTCCTCGACGGTGTATTGCGAGACGTCCAGCGGATCCGAGGGCGAGGCGACCCCGCCGCCCCCCATCAGCTTGATGAAGGCCGCGCCCCGCATCAGGTTCTCGCGCACGCGCTGCAGGACTTGCGCCTTGCCGTCTGCGATGGCGACCGACCCCATCCTTTCCTGCGGGGTAAGATCCCTTGAATAGCTCTGAGGTATATCAATCGTTTGACGGAAATCGGCATGGCCCGACGTTTGGGAGATCATCGACCCCGCAGCGTACATCCGGGGACCAACGTACATACCCTCGTCGATCACCGACTTCAGATCGAAGACATTGCCGCCCATGTCCCTGATCGTGGTGAAGCCCCGCATAAGCGTCTTTTCCGCCCCAAGGGCCGCCACAAGGTTCAGCTTGCCCACACCAGCCGCGAACGCGTTGCCACTAAAATTGGCCGCCATGCTGTGCCAATGGCAGTCTGTCAGGCCAGGCATCAGCGTACGCCCGCCGCCGTCGATGACCGTGCCGCCCGCGATGGCCAACGGTTCGGTCGACACAGCGGTGATCAGGTTGTCCGTCACCACGACATTGGCGTTTTCGATCAGGGCTTCGTTCACGCCGTCAAAGACATTGACGTTCGTGAACAGGATCGGCCCGGACGCGTCCTGAGCAGCGGCAGGCAGGCCAAAGCTCACGGCGACGGCAAGCGCCGCGGTCAAGTTTTTTGGGTTCAGTTTCCGCATTCGGGTTCTCCTATTGGCGTTACAGTGGGCATTTCTTGAAGAATTGAATTGTCGCCGTGCAGGATCGCCCCTCTACGGGGCTCGTCCGTCTTGCGTGGCATCGATTGGTCAGTAATTTTATGTTGGTGAGGGGCACCGGCAGAGCCTGCGCCCCCGAGAGGTTTATCCACTTATTGCTTCGCCACCGGAGCCAGGTAGAAATAGTCGAACACCATGCGGGAGATCTCGGCAATTGCCCGTTCCCTGTCCGACGTGGATGTCTCGCTGCTGTTCGTGTACACGGCGATGGCAAACCGCCGACCGTCAGGGAGCGTGACATAGCCGACGTCATTGGCAATTCCGCCTACGGTTCCGGTCTTGTGCGCGACGGGCGTTCCCTTCGGCAGCAATCCCTTGATGCGGCCAGCGCCGGTGCGCGTGCGCGACATGACTCCCAGCAGGAACGCGCGGCTTTCCGGGCTCATCGCCGTGCCACCGTCGATGGCAAGCAGCAGTTGCAGCATCGCAAGGGGCGTTGCGTGGTCGCGGGGATCCGCCTCGAAGTCCGGATTGGGATCAGCCTGCTCCGTCCACAGTGCCGGATTGTTGCTGACGGCCTCAGCGACAGTTTCCGGCGTGGCCGGCCCCGGCAAGCCGTAGAAATCCATGAGAATCTCAGTGGTTAGTCCGGTCAACCCTGAAATCGGTGATCCCGAGCCTGCGCAGGTTCTCGGTCACCGCCGCTGGTCCGCCTGCCAGCCCCATGGAGACGTCGGTCGCCGTGTTGTCGCTTTCCGTGATCATCACCTCGATCAGGTTCGCCACCGAGAGCTGGATCCCGGCATGGGGAAATGTTTCGGCAAGCGCGACTACGCCGGTGACGAACATGTCGGTCGGGACTTCGACCAGTTGGTCGAGACTGAGTTCCCCCCTGTCCACGCGATCCAGCACGGCAGCGGCGATCGCCACCTTGTAGGTGCTGGCCATGGCGAAGGTCTCATCACCATTGAACGCGATGACCTCGTCGCCGCCGATTTCCTGCGCCGCGAAGCCTATGCGCCCGGCAAGCCCCGACGCGATCTGTTCGATCGCGGCACCAACGGACTGTCCTTGCGTTGTCTGGCCGTATGCCGGGCCAAAGGTAACCGCCGCGGAAACCGCGAGGGCTACGATAACATGACGATATTTCATATACTGTTTCTCCTTCTGTGAGATGCGGTCTGGGACTGTCCCGTTCGATTTTGAAAGACCGTGACGGGCGGCGCCGCGCGGGCCAGACCTGCGCCAACAGGCAGCCAAGACGGCGGAGATCAAAAACCGCATGATCCCGCCGCCTTGTTTTAGTTTCTCACCATCAGTTCTCGACTTTCTGCGGAAAGGCACCCGTGAAGTCAGATGGCAAAGGCATACCGGTCGAGAATTCGGCATTCCACGCCTCTTCCGAGATCGGCTCGAAGCGCGGCTTGTCTTCGGGGTCAAACCGGATCGGCTGACCCGCGAAGACAGGAAGCAGCTCGTCATCACGCACAGTGACCTGACCGTTGACGATCACGGCTTTCATGCCCGTCGACGGGATACTGCCCTGTTCATAGGTTGAATTGTCGGTGAAGAGTTCAGGGTCAAAGACCACGATATCGGCAACCATGCCCGTCTGGATGCGGCCGCGTTCCTGCATGGATTTCAAGCCGGTATCGCCCAGATGCTTGGCAGCGTTGTAGCTGAGGATCGACATCAGCTGCATCATCGGGATATTGTTTTCGCGACCGAGCCTGATCGTGGCGCCTCGGGCACCAGCCGTGCGCGGATGGGTGCCACCCAACTCTTCCAGAGGGTAATCCCACGGGGCGTCATACGGCGTGCCAGCAGTTGCATCGCTGGCCATGGTCACGCCCTTCAGCGTCAGCCACTTCGCCTGGTTTTCTTCGGGCTGCTTGAAGATGACGATTAGCCTGGACGGTTCGGATGCGACGGTCTCCTTGTAGGTCTCCAGAGTATAGTACTCACCCGTGACCGGATCCAGCATGGTATCTTCATAGCGTCTGCCAAATTCGTCGATCCAGACCTCAGGCTCCAGGAACTCGGCATTGATCGTGGTGGAACCCGCAGCGTAGGGATAGATTTCACCCCAGATGTTGTGGCCCTGTTCCTGAAGCTTGGTAATCATCTCGTGTGCAAGCTGCCACCCGTCGTTGTTGTAGTGCAGCACGATCGCCGGGGCGCCAAGCGCCAGGGCGTTGGCGACGAGTTCCTGCGCGCCGTTATTCTCGGCCGTGTCGGTGCCGAGCGTATAGCGGGTATGTGCACCCGTCGGGCGGTCATAGCGCGCCGCGACTTTCTGCACCTCGTACATCTCGCGTGAAGAGACGCCCTCTCTCATGTAGCCCACGGTGCTGCCGATGCCGGGGGCGCCAGCCTGCAGGCCCTTGTCAAGCTCTTCGAGAATCGCGTTGCCCTGTTCCAGGGTCGGGCGCGTTTGGCTCCAGCCCGTTTTCTTCCGGGTTTCCAAAGCGGAAATGGGGCCGTCTTTCATGTAATCGCCGTCTGCCCCGTCGATCACCATCGCGCGGGCAGATTCGTGGCTGACCGCGCAGCCATAGTTGGCCCCGGTCACGCCGGCACGCGCTTCGTACCATTGCGCCATATAGGATCCCGCACAGCCCATCTCGAAATCAATGCTGCTGGTCAACCCGTCGCGCAACCCGAGGGAATAGCCGACCGGCATTTGAAAGTGGAAGTGCGTGTCGATGAAACCCGGTGCCACGATTTGGCCGGTCGCATCCACCGTCTCGGTGCCCGTGAGTGCATCTTTGGTGATCGCAACAATGCGACCGTCCTTGATGCCGACATTGGCAATGTCGTCAAACAGGGTTTCGGGGTCAATGACCCTGCCGTTGTTGATCACCAGATCATAGTCTTGCGCCAAGGTCGGCACAGCCCATATGACACCCATCAAGAGGGTCCCGGCCAGTAGATGTTTTTGCTTCTTCATTGCTAAATCCTTTCAGCGTTTGGTTTCTATTTTCAAGCTACGGGGTAAAGGTCCGGCCATTCCGACCTCACCCTTCCGTTAATTCGACGGTTTCGGCATCCAGGGTCCAGCCACTCAGCATGCGCGAGTCCCCGTCGAGGACGAATATGGTCTCATCGCTCGGCTCAACGCGCAGCAGTCCCGTCACCCGAACCGGCAAATAAAGGGACTCGACCTGCTGATCTGCCCGCAGCCTCACCCTCACAAGCTGGTTCGGCGGCGGCGGCGGAAGGTGACTGCACATTCCGACCTGCGGGACCAGATAACCGAACCCGCTGCCATCTGCGGCCTGCGGCCCGGGAATGATGTAGCCGGAGATCGAGACCTCGACCCCATCGAAAATTGGATTTTGAGCCATGCGGGCATTCTGCCGCTTCTTGGCGACGTCCCAGCGTTGCTCCAGCAACAGATCTACATCGTGACCATTTGCTTCGAGCTTGTCCTGCGCAGCAGCGCGGCGGGCCTCCAGACGCGTCCGTGTCTCCTCATCAAGATCAGTGCCGGCGAGCTTCTCGTCCGACTGGACCAACAGCTTCAGTTCGTTCAGCATGTCGACCCCCATGGCGACATAGGGGTCTTCAAAGGCAACGGCGAAAGGATCCGCCAAGTCGGAAAACTCGACGGCTTCCGGTTCTGCCGTTGCCTGACTGGCGGCCAAAAGGGCCGCCACAAAGACAGAAGTTAAAAACCGCATGTTCCCGCCTCCTTGTTTAAAGCTGCATTCACCCCGTCGAAGACGTTGACATCGGTGATTAAGGTTTGCGCAGGGTCGTCCTGTGCAAGAGCGGCGGAGGCTGCGAGGGCGAGAATTGACGTGGCTATAAAGCTGCGCATTATGGGGCAAATTTCCTCTGTCTGTCTGAATTTAGTTCATTGTTTCGACCCGTCCCCTGGTTGGGAACAGGCCTTTGTTCCTGACCAGGTGTTAGCTGCTCTTTTCCAAAACTTTCCGCAGCTCATCTTCGGTCGTTTTCGAAAGCGACGTCTGGATGATTTTACCGGTCCCGGCGAAGTCCTTGAGCTTGTCCATCACCTTGTCGCCCGTGGCTTTGCGCACCAGCACGAACAGCGCGGCTGAACCCGGTGCGAGATCCTCACCGACCTTTTTCATGAAACTGTCGTCAATGCCGATGTCCGTCATGTAGCCGGACAGCGCTCCAGCTCCAGCACCTACGGCAACGCCCAGCAAAGGGTTGAAAAACAGCATGCCTATCAACATGCCCCAGAAGCCGCCGCCGACAGCCCCGGCCGACGTGAGATTGGTCGCCTGGTGCAGTTTGACCTTGCCGTCATCGTCTCGGGTAACGACAACCACATCCTCCATGGTAATGAGGTATTCTTTCTGCAACTCTGCCAGACGGGCGCGCATATCAAACGCCTTGGCAGGGTCTTTGAATGAAATCGCAATAAGATCGGCCATCTGAATTCTCCTGTTGATGGATTTTTTTCCAGTTGGTTAAGTCACTAAAACCACTTCGTGCTCATAGCTGCGGTCGTCAGACCTGAGACTTCCGAGAGCACACAGTTCCAAGAGACGCCAGAATTGCTCACGGCGTCGAAACTGTGGGTGTCCAGGCCCCGGTCCGCTGCAGGATGGCAGTTCAAGATCTGGTTCTTGGTGGCCGTCGAGTCGTGCCAATAGCTGATTGGCAGCAGCCCGGACTGCAATTCGAGTGTTGTCGGGATGCCCCGCACCAATTGCGTGGGGTGAAAGCCGATGCTCTGTCTCTGGACTTGGGGGGCTATAAAACCCGATCACGCGATTTGACCGCTTGCATCGGTTGCTACGGTGCCATCCATCTGAACCACGCTGGTCGCCACGATCTTGCCGTCCTTCAGCACAATCATTGCATCAAGCGGCATGTCCTCGACGTGCTGGCTGACTGTGCGCTCCACGCCGTCCCTGCCCGTGACGTTGATCTCGCTGATCGACTCGTCGATGGACACGTCCAGCTCAGAAATGGCGCCGCCTCGCGCCACACGGGCCGTCGGATAATACGGCGAAAGCTGTTGCCAGGCATAGCGCGATTCAGGGTTGGGAAACTGAATCTTCACCCGGTTCCCGGGCATGTTGAAATATTTGTGGAATTCGAGAGCCTGGGCGATCCGCATATCGTTGATGAGGCGATCCAATTAATGTCCTTTTTTGCTTAATCAGTCGAGGTTTTTAAGCGTACGCTAGCACATACAGGAGAATTCCGGGTTCTAAATCGAGGGTCAAATCCTCCGCAGGTCAGGGGTCCATGGACGTTCGACGGAGTGGCGCAGGACCAGTACCGATGAGCAAGAAATCAGACCCGAAACTTACACGGGCAATGCTGATTTTGTTGCCGCTCGCCAGGGCTTTCACCGCGCGGGGCGAAGATATCGAAGCACTCCTTGTCCGGAACAGGGTCGCCGGGGATTTGGGACGCGGCCAGCCATGCTGTAAACCCGGGCGATTTCCTTTCCCGGGTCGTCATGGAGGTCTCGAGGCTAGTTGACAACGTGGTGCACTCCGTGATCAATTTACCCGAGGTTGCAAGCTTTGAGACCCGGCGCACGGTGAATGTCTCGGGCCCGACAACACTGGTAGATGCAGTCGGCGCCGCCTTCTACGTCACATGAACAAACAGCGTATCGGTAGCCTTTTCGACACAAGGAGCGCTCTGATGGTGTAACCGCCCTGCCTGTCTCAAGCTGGTTTTGTCTGACAGTGCCCGACAGGTCAGTCCCCCGTGGCCAACTGGAGATGCCACAGGTTTTCGCCTTTCTGCACGAGGCCGCTGCGTGCCGAGGCCCGCGTTCAGAAGCTCACTCAGGTCCGCACCGACCGCGGAGTCATAGATGTGATAGAGATCCGGTCGTCTGTTCGCCACCTCGTGCACCGAGGCTGTGTCCGATCAAATCGACGGTTCCGGACCTGAAGCGCCGCTTCCAGTACGTGCGCGAACTTCAAGCGTACGTCTTCGACATCGAAATCGTCATTCAACGCGCCATTGGCGCAGGGCACAATCAATTGCAGTTAAAACTGTTTCAGGGAACCGGCGCGAATACCGACATAGGCTTCCCAAAGCCCCGAATACAGTTCCCCACGGATATCTTTTTACATTTACTGAATGCCCACGGTGGTCGATGGCAATTTTAGGTTGGTCCCGGTGTTCACCTCTTCGCCGTCGGCTCGGCTCTGAGCAAGGGCACCAGCACTCGATTTCTGCGCAAAAGCTGGCGCAGTCAAAAGTAAAGTCGCTGCACCAGCAGCAATTGAATATCGCATCGGTAGTATTATCTTCTCACGGGTTAGTGAAATAGTAATTCGCTTTTCTTCCTAAAGAATTGGACTAAGTACCAATGCGTATAATCGAGGGTCAAATACTACGGTCTCGCGAATTTTTGACTATTCGAGGGTCGGATCATGGAAGCAGGGATTGTCCATTGAAAGATGAAATACCGAAGTCTCTGTCACGCTTTCCGGCAAAGACTGACCTGACGCATCAACGGTTCTGGAGCGGCTTGCCCGTGTCTTATGCAGAATCGGTGCAAGTCGGGGCGGGAGATCCCATTTACAAGATGGTGCAAGTCACTGGACGCGACCTGCTACTCTTTCGTAGCAAGGTCACGCCAAAGATGATAAGTACCGTGGTGCCTGACCCGGATTGGATGGTTTTGATGGCACCGGTCAGTTGGCGGGGTGCCTATGTTTTCAATGGTCAAGTGGCAAGACCGTTCGACGTTTTTGTGTCTGGCGGTTCTGACGGATATTCCACCACGAACGACAGGCGGCATAACCTGGCGCTGGGTCTGCGAAAATCCAGACTGCGGGAAGCATGCGCCCGTTTGAGTGGCCTCCATGTGGAGGACATCGCCCTGGACGATCAACGGATTGGCCTTGGTTCAGACTTGGGAGCAAGGTTTTACCGCCGCATTCTGGAGACGATAGCGGTATCACTGGACGAGCCCCTGGGACCCGGTAAGTTCGCACTCGATGCAGTCGTCGAGAATGATCTTTTTGCTGAAGTCGCCAGCCTTATTATGGCAAAGACAATCGAAGAGAATGCCTTTTCAAAGCCCAATCTTGACCCGTTGCGCGTTGTCAGGAGCGCAGAAAGCCTGTTTGAAGAGCGCTTGGCCAATCCACCCAGCATAGCTGACCTTTGCAATGCAGCCAGCGTCGGCGCAACGTCATTGCACGTGTGTTTCAATGAGGTTTACGGCGTTTCGCCAATTGCGTACCTGCAAGCAAAAAGAATTACCCAAGCCCGTTCTGCAATGCTTTTAGCGGAAAGTGCTCCAGCTTCCATCAAAGAAGTTGCACTGTCGCTTGGCTTCACTCACAGCGGGCGCTTTGCGAAACAATATCGCAGCCTTTTCGGGGAATTCCCGTCAGAAACGCTCGACAAGCGATGAACCTGCGGGAGGCCTGGATTTGGCCATTACTACGGCTTGACATCACTGCGTTTTTTGGACGTGTTTGAGTACCACCTCTGAGCTATACCTTGCTTTGAGGTTTGACGCTCAAAAGCTGAACCCTAAAAGTCATGGAAGGTTTCCGGATACGATGTTCACCAAGCCCCTTATTGCCGCCGTCGCTCTTGCAAGCTTACTGCTCCCGCAGACCCTGCAGGCGCAAGGCGATGCACCATCCATCGCCCCCTCATATCTGCCGAATTTTTTCGGTGTCGGTGTAGGTGCTTACCCGGACTATTTCGGCTCAGACGATGAAGCGTATGGCGCGGCGCCTTTTGGGCGCTTTTCATGGGGGGAGCGCTACATTGATTTTCAGGCTACGTTCGCGACTGCCAACGTTCTGAATGACGCAAACTGGCGCGCAGGTCCCACTGTTTTCTGGAGGTTTGGCAGGAGTGACATTGACGACCCGGTCGTTAGTCTTTTGCCGGAAGTCGACGGCTCACTCGAACTGGGGGGCTTCGTAGCTTACGAGACAGTTTCACTCGATGATCCGCGGGATCGTTGGAGGTTTTCAACAGGCTTTGGTCAGGATGTTTCCGATGTCCATGGGGGGTTAACCGCCTGGGCATCCGCGCGCAGATGGATACCCATGACACGATTTGGCGCGCTTGGGTTCTCCTTCGGAGGCACATATGGATCGTCGGAGTACATGAACACCTATTTCTCTGTCAGTCCCTCCGGAGCGGCTGCAAGTGGCTTGAGTGAATTCAAGGCTGGTTCCGGGATACGAGACCTGCGCGCCAGCGTCGTATATATCCAAGCGATAAGTCAACAATGGCAAGTCGGAGCCGGGGTGTTTTACTCAAAGCTTCTGGGTGACGCCGCAGACAGTCCCATCGTCGAATGATCGTGGCTCGCGAAATCAACTTTTTTACGGAATCGGCATATCCCGTGCATTTTGAAACGGGCGTGCTGCTCATTCGGGATCTGCTGATGAAACACGCCCTCATCCGGCACCCGTACCGAAGATGCTCTCAGGCTCAAACCAACAGGTTAAGAGCAGTTTTCCGTCACTCGTTTTCTCAAACGACAGGAAGCCGATGATCCGCCTACTGCACTATTTGACGACGTCGATCATTCTTCTTTGTGTGAGCGTCGCCACACTATGGGGAACACTCGCCATTTATTACAAGTTGCCCGCGCCAGAGGGTGTTCAGACGGCCGCAAGTTGCGCCTTTGCGGTCTTGGGCTGCACAGCGATTGTTCTGCAATTCGGAGCCCGACGTTTCTTCGCTTTAAAACTTTTTACCCTTGCCTTTGCAGGATTGCTGACCTGGTGGATGACAATCGAGCCACCCGCCGATGCAAACTGGTCGCCAGATGTGGCACGTCAGGTCACCGGACAGATCGACGGTGATCTGCTGACACTGGAGAACGTTCGCGAATTCGAATGGCGCACCAATGACGATTTCACGGAGCACTGGTCCACGCGCACCTACGACCTGAACAAACTGCAATCAGTGGATATGTTCATGTCATATTGGGCAGGGCCGCAGATAGCTCATTTCATAGTCAGTTTTGGCTTTGAAGGGGATGAATATCTGGCATGGTCGATCGAAGTGCGACGCACGGTTGGCGGCGTCTATTCTCCGGTGGCTGGTTTCTTCAAGGGAGACAGCCTCATAATCTTGGCGGCGGTGGAACAAGATGTTGTTGGCGTCCGTTCGAATGTTCGCGGCGAGGATGTACAGCTTTTCCGGTTGCGGCCCAGTAAAGAAACCGCGCGGGCACTGCTTACAGGGTATGTCCGAGACGCCAACAATTTAGCCGAAAAACCGGCTTGGTACAATTCGCTTACGACAAACTGCACCACAGTAGTCTTCAAGATGACCAAGGCTCTGGGTCTTGGTGTACCATTCGACTGGCGGCTGGTGCTCAACGGTTATCTCCCGGATTTCGCCTATGAACGGAAATCGTTGAACACTGAAATTTCACTTGCCGAGCTGCGCAAACGCGGACAGATCGCGTCCCGCGCGAAAGAAGTCGGACTTGGACCTGAATTCTCAACCGCAATTCGCCAAGGTGTTCCGATGCCGGACTGACAACGGCTGAACGGAATCTCGGTCGGAGTGCTTTGCGCTGCGGTACTCTATACCTGTTGGTTGTTGCAACCTAACGCACTTGCGGCTCAACAGGTTTGACCAGTATCGGTTCCAAAAAGACCACCGTTTCTTTCTGGCAACCTACCAAGATTATACGGGGAATTGCAGTACCATCAATTTCCGACCACGACGATTGCGGTGCTGGCGATCAACTCTTGTAGTCTGGCACTCGTACTCTCACGATCAAACCGACTGTGTCGGTTCAAGCCATTGCCCAGCAATTGAACAGCCTCCGGCGACCCTGCGAATTTTGAATGGCTGCCAGAACTTGAGTCGTCTATTTCGGTCAGGTCAATTACAGTCACGCCAAGATCAGCCAATTCCACCGCGTTTGCGGCTCCTACCCGAGGAACACCGCCGCCAATAACTCGGGAAAAAGCAAGCGCCCTGTCATCATCCGATAACAAAATATAGAAATTCGCAAGCTTGTCACCAATAACTGCCATTTGGGTTCTGAACAGATCCATGTCGATATCCGGTGATGCCAACACGACATTCTGCAATTTTCCGGATGTGTTGAGTTTGTTGTCTTTAACAGCATCCCGAATGGCTTCCATAATCAGAAACCCCCCCATGGAATGTGCAAAAATGTCATAATTTTCAGCCTGAGTTCGCTGCAGAATCGAATGTATTTCGGCAAGGAGGCCTCTTGCGACAAGTGTACTGTTCAGATCATAGACATACCGCGACAGCTTTCCTGCAGATGCCCAGTCAAAAAGCACAACAACTCCCTCATAGCCGCTGTCATTAACAAACTGGGCTGACCTGAGCACGGAGTCGCTGGTTGTGTTGTTATACCCGTGAACAAAAACCATAAGGTTTCGTTCACCTTTTGGTCGTTTCGCGAGTTCAGCATTCACAGCAGATATGAATGCCTGGTCGGTTGCATAGACCGTTGGATCCACCACGGCGAATTCTGTACGTGGATCAGGTGGCATTTGAACGGCGCGCTCAAGATTGCCAATAACATGTGTCGGCGGAATCGAAACTTCTACTGAGGCAAGCCCAACTGTCGATGCGCGCCTTTCGGAGAAGAGAGCCCCCGTTTTATCAGTCGCCTTCCGGGTCGACGCAATAAAGATTTTTTCTCTGGTTGCTCCTTCCACATCCGCTGAAGGGACTTGCGCGCTATCAATGCCAATCACGTTCCGATCAGCAGCACAGCCAACAAGCATACTTGTGACCAAAAGCAGCCCCACTGCCTGTGCAAGACGACGGGCCAATAATTGCATATTTTTCATCTTTGTTAGGCACCTTACGATTTCTGGCTCAGTACGTTCCTGAGCACTAAGCCCGTTTTTGTCCAGTGAAGAGTGAATTGAGGTTTGAACTTATACCAAGAGCATCACAACAGCAGCAGTCACGCAATTTTTGCTCACATTTCCCAGACCTGACGTTCACAGCGCATTAAATCGCCAAAATCCAAACCGGCCATTCCCCGCGCACGTCTTGTGTGTCTCACTTGCGGGGCGGTTTCAACGGTTCGATGCAACACTTTAATCGGTATGTTCCCCTCTTGGTCATCCGTATTCTTGTAGATCACACCATTTTTCATGATGATTTTCAGATTGTCGGAGCAGGTAACCGCAGAAAGTGCACAGTTCTTTTCGCTACTCCAACGCACTGACCGGCTTACTCTGTGATGTCGTTGCGGATCGCTTGACCCGGGAAAACCTTAAGCACCTCGGAATCGTCCACCACGATCGTTCCGTTCACGATGACGTAGGGATTCCCCGTCGAGGAAAACGAGCTCTTACCGGATTCCCAGGATGAGTTGTCGGTCACGGTTTCAGGGTCATAGATGGTTACGTCGGCGATCATGCCTTGCTGGATACGGCCCCGCTCTTGCAGGTCCGGCACCATCGGGCCAAGCCATTCCGCCTGATAATAGGAAAGCTTCGCCACGGCTTCCATCAGTGTGATGTTACCACCTTCGCGCTGAAGCCGCAGGACCTTGGCATGTGAACCCGCCGCCCAGGGGTGCGCAGAGCCGTACCCATTGGGCAAATTCCAGTCAGTGGTTCTTCGCCAGTGGCAAGACAGGGCATGCTGTCGGCCACGACCCCCGGTTCGTTGAAGGCAGCCATCATGTCTTCTTCCTTGACCAGGTCGACCAGGATCGCGGCGGAAGGATCCCCGGCGCGCAGTTTCTCGAACAAGTCCTTAGTCTGCTTTTCGCGGGTGGCGATATTAGTGATATCCAGCGGGTCAATTTCCATGCGTGGCTCATATCCCGCCGCAAGATAATCGGCCCCGGCAACGGACTGGCCAAAGGTGTAAGGGTAGAACTCAGCCGCCACTTTCATGCCCCGCTCCCGCGCCACTCAGAGCGTATCGAGCGCCGCCCGGGTCTTGGTTTGCGACGTAACCTGGACGTGATGCAGTAGAAACGGCACGTAGGGCCAGATTTGCATCCGACAGCATCTCGATCACGCCAAGATAGCCACTCGGCTCGGTCACTGACAAAAAGCGGATATGCGATGAAATGAACGAATTATAGGTCTTTGCGAGCATCGCGGCTTTCAGGATGTCGTCGGAGTCCGCGATCTGGTAATAGCCAAGCGGGAAACCGATGCCGAGACCGCCCTTTTTCAGACCGTCCTCGATCATGTCCAGCATATTCGTGCGTTGCTGCGCATCGACCGGCTTGCTATTAAAAGTGCTGCCGCCATCGTCGATCGCGCGTTGAAGCGTGCCAGACAACAGCACAGCCGCAAAGGTGGCGGCTCCAAAGATGCTTGTTTGCAATATTTTCCTACTCCTGTGCGATATCATCCGACATTGCCCAAGTAGAATGCCCTTTCTTGCAAGTTGTCGATGTTTTGCGCCCCGATCGAGCCGCCTGTACGACCTTCGCCGTTGTTTGGGCACCTGACCCAGGAACTGAGCGCGATTTCTGGTCTCGACAGCTTGGGTGATCCGGATTTTGTTGTGATCAACACCCCTTTGGACGGACCAATCGCGCCGCTTTTCCTCTGATTTTGTTGCTGACGTCATCATCCGGGAACCGGTGGTGAACGAAGGCGATGTATGGCCGCAAGGATGCGAGTGAACAGGTGACGGGTTCGGGACCAGCCCATTTCGGAAATGCCGGTTGAAATAAACAATCGGCCGTATTGCATTGGCGGCGGCGGATCCCGTATCGACAACAATAGGAAATAGGGACATGAAAGATTTTAGCAGACGCAATTTTCTCGACAAACAAACGCAAGAAGCTGCGATGAAAGACCAGCGGTTCTCCACCAACGAAACGAATGTGGGGCGCCGTGAGTTTATCAAGACCGCGGGTTTGGGAGCGGTCGCGTTAGGCGCTGGATTCGGCGCAAGTCGCGCCTTTGCGCAGGAGGCTTCCACGTACACACCTGTCACCTCGCACTATATGCAGGTGCACAAAGACATGCTGATCATCGATGGCACCACCAACTTTACGGGGCTCGACAAGAATGCCGACTATCTCGATTGGTATAAGGAAGATGGTGCTACTTGCATGGTGATGACGATCTCGGCAGCCAACATGGTTGCGGCGTCGAACGTCAGGCACAAGGACGATACGTTGGATGGGCTGGGCTTCATCCATCGGCTTCTGCAGACCAGAGATGACCTGTTGTTGGTGCGGTCGGCATCGGACATCGAAACAGCCAAGCTTGCGTTGTTCTTGCAGTTCCAAAACGCAGCGGTCGTGGAGAACAATCTTGACCTTGTCAACATGTACAAGGCTCTCGGAATTAATATCATGGGGATGGCATACAACCAACGAAATCAGTTTGCCAACGGGGTCACTGAACCGGTTGACGGGGGATTGAGCACTTTAGGCGTGAAGTTGATCGAGCGGTTGAACGAGGCGAAGATAATTATCGACGTCGCGCATACCGGCACCCAAAGCGGGCTCCAGACGGTCGCGGCCTCCAACTCGCCCGTCGTCCTGTCGCACTCGAATTCCCGGAACTATCGCCCGTCGCCCCGCAATGCGCCGGACGAGCTGATCACGGCGGTGGCCAAATCAGGCGGGCTGGTCGGCGCGGTCATGTACCCACCCTTCGTTGCCGCCACGGCCTTTCCAACCATGGATGACTACGTTGGCAACATCGATTATCTCGTGCAACTCGTGGGAATCGACCACGTCGGCATTGCTTCGGACTATACCTATCAAATCTCGATGAGCGAAGAGGAGCAGAGAGCAGGATGGCAATTGTATATTGATTCCGGCGTCTGGACCAAAGAGGCCTATCCTTATGACGTCTTGGCCTATCCGCAGGGCATCGAGACTCCCAAGACCTACTTCAATCTTACCGATGCGCTGCTTGGTCACGGCTACAAGGAAGAGGACATCGCCAAAATTTGGGGCGGCAATTGGTTGCGGGTCATGAGAGAGGTTATCGGCTGATCCATTTAAATGCATCTGAGGGTCAGATTCAGTTTCTCGCTCGCGGCGAACCCTGCCACCTGCCAGTGTGAAGGATTTGACCCTTGATTTGGTTTGCAACCAAGGACTCCAAGCCAAGCTGGTGATTGGAGAAGACGGCCCATACCCGATACCTTCCTGACGCAGGCGTTGAAAGAGGCGCATCATTTCATTGGGCGCAGGCGCTCAAAGACGGCACCCCTTTGAAGACCATCGCCGCCGATCAAAACTGTACTAGCGGCTTCATCCGCAAACGGGATTAGCTCGCCTTCCTTTCGCCTAAAATCCAGATCGCCATTCGCGATGGCACCCTGCCGCCGAACATGACAACGGACCATATTTTGCGCCAGCGCATCCCGCTTGAATGGATGATGGAGGAGCGAATGTTTGGGGTGTAAGTCTGCGTGTTCACCAAATGACGAGATTGCAAGCGACCAGGTAACAAGAATTCTCTGCAAATTCCCTGCCAGCAGGGGAATCTCACCCCAAAAGCGCACCGCGAATTGCACCCGATAGAGACGCAAGCCACATTCGCGCCTCATCCGCCTCCCGGAACCGTCTCTGTCTGGGGGAGCACCTTGCAAACCACCGGAAAACACGCGATAAATTCACCATAAACAATTATTTTCATATGCTTAGATGGAAGGCGGAACGACAGTCCGCCGTTTAAATTATCTAATTACTCTATTTTAATTTACTTATTTAAAATTTGATCGAAAAGATACACGTACTGATACCTCACGCTGGTTAAACAAGTAGCAGATTTGCTTCCCTCGTTTATAGACGCAGCAGCCTTCCCTCTTCGGTAACAAACTTGCTTGGCAATAGTGAGCCATCGAAGATTTACCTTTGTTCACGGAGTAAAGTCCGCTTTCACCAAGAGCGGACGCTAGCGGAAAATCGGTCTACTTCCGCTATGCGGAGAGGGTGTTTGGAAACTCGGTTGATCTCGGAGCGTCCAATCGTTTTCGACGTTTGTGTCCTTTTTGGCTTGGGATCACCATTTTGATGTACAGGATGGATTTGCGTTACCGTCGCCTTTGGGCTCACTGCGGTCATCTGAGTACTATTGTCGGGTCTTTGCGATAAGCGGATACTAGAAGCGTCCGGCACCATGCGCCCCAAAGCCTGTCGGTGGCGTGCATGTCGTTCATGGCGTCTATCAGAAGCTTTAAAACAATCATAAATACGGACAAAGGCTGCGCAGTTCCGCCAGATTTGCCGATGACAAGCCCGCTTTTTGCCAGCCGGTAGCTTCCGCGTCCTGCGGCAGGTTGCCGGGCAACTTGTTTGAAAGGTCAATCCGAACATCCAAACCGTTGACGTCTTTACGCGTGTAACAGAAAGCATCATCATATGTACCCTGTTCGCTGGACGCATAATTGTGACCAGTAACAATTGTCATTTCTTCCCCCCAATGATTTGAGAGACATCCTGAAAGATAACGTAATTACGCGTAATTTTGGTTCCTACTTTGGGAACCGGCGCGTTCGGTAGGACTGTCACGGGCGCGGGAACCTCAACGATCCTTTCGACTTCCACGATTTTCTCAACCTCGACGATCTTCTCTTCCTTGGCCATATGAATGGCCTTTCCGATCCCGAGTGCGGCTAGTGGTATAGCAACGCCGAAAGCAAGTATAACTGCACCAGTCATAATACCCCGGCCGACGCGTTCACGCATCCGTACAGGTGCTTCGTTCTGCTTAAGCGCCTGTTCAACGGCGCTGTAGTCGTTAATAGTTTCAACCGACATTGGCTTTCTCCTTTTTACCGAACAGGTCAGCGATGACCGAGTTGCCGCCAACATTTTCAACAGTGTCGGTGGACGGCAGATACCGCGTGATCACCCGATCCTTATAAACGATCTTCTCAACAGTCTGCTTACGACGCCACCTACGACCGACAACATATCGGCGCAGTGCCTGACCCAGTGAGAGTGCAGGCGGTGGCGAGGCAATATGAGCCGCAATGAACGCCGCCATACCTGTGGAAAGGGCCGCTGCTGCCGCGACGCCGCCGACGATCCACTTTGTGATCTCGTTGGCTTGTGCTTCCGTCACTTCTACGACCGGTACAGCATAAACTTTGGCCGCGATGTCATAGATTATACTGGCTGACGCCATTTCGCCCACAACCAAACGGGCTTTCTCGATATCGACACCCAATGTGATCTTGTCCGTCGCCGCTTGTGCTGCAGCGCGTTGCGCCATCAAAAGAGCGGCGTTTGCCTCGGCAAGTTGATCCTGCACCGCTGCGATTGTCTCGTCATTCTCGTTTGACACCGTTTGCTGCTTCTCAGCGACGGCGATGCTGGAGTTGATCCTCTCGATCTCTGCTGCAATCAAAGCCCCCTCGCTTCTTTCCCATTCCGCCATTTGCGCAGCAATGTAGTTAGAGCGCGAAGGCAAGCTCCGCTGTGATGCAACCGCCTCAGCAGCGATTGCTGCGTTTGTGCTCGTTGCCCGGCGTTCGTTGTCAGAGGTCTGCGCATCCCACTCCGCGCCAAACTTGTCACGCATATCCGAAAAACGGGTCAGGAGGGCCGCACGCTCCGCTCTGGCTTCTTTGAAAGCCGCGTTTGCCCCCGTGCCCTTGAGACTATCAAGCTGATCTTGCAACGCTGATACAACGGCGTGCTGTGGAGCGAAGGATGCATCAGTAACAAGACCGGCCTTTCGCTCTTCCATGGCAACCAGATTGGTTTGCGCTTCCATCACGTCATATTGAACCGAACGAAACCAAGTTGACCCGGCCATTGTCACGGTTTCAAAGGTTGCGACGACACCACCGATCAGCAAGATCGCAGCAAATGGCTTCATGATCCATGATGCTTTGTAGAGGGCGTATCCCGCGGGGATTTTAAACAGCTCTAGACAGGCTAGGATCAGTGGAAAAGCAGCAGCGGACAGAGCCAGCGTCGCGTTTTGATGCTCCGTAAAGGACTGCCATCCAATTGTAGCGGCCAAAGACAGCCCAGCAGCTATGATGATAATTTCTGCGCCGATGGCTACAGCTATAATTTTTTTACTCACTCTATTTGCCATATTTTCCTCTTTACCCACAGACCCAGTCGCTTACGCGATGCAGTTGATGTCCATTATTTGTGGATAGGTTTGCGGAACGGTTTGTGATTTTCGGCCAAGTTTTTTGGATTAACGGTCAAATGGGGTTGCTCACACTAATCCAGTTGGTTGCCGCTCAACAAACATTGGCCTTCTGTTAAGCATTGGCACGAACTCCAAAAACTGTGGCATTAATTCAAAAGTTTGGCGGCATCGGTTTCGGCTATCTGAAGTGTGTCAGAAGCACAGCGCCTTAGAAGCGTGGTGCCTCAGAAGTACCGCTCTGGCACAAAAAGGCTTCGGAGTTTTAAATGAAGAAAGCTACAATAAAATCTGCTCTGCTCGCTTGCACTTCTCGCGAGCACACCTGCTTTGGCAATGAGTTCTATGGACGTTGATTTTCAAGGCCAAAATGAAATCCAACAAGGTGGCGGTTGCAGATAATCAAGCCCTCAGGGCAAACGCAGTCATGCTGGGTCCAAACCACTGCACTGCCACTAATAGAAAAGGTGGTTTGTTTCATGAAACGTATTCTTACTATCGCAACGGTCGCATTAGTCTGCTTCGCGTCTTTTGCCAGCGCGGCTCAGACCGTGACGGGAAAAGTAACGAAGGTCCGCGATGCTGACACCGTAGTCGTCAAAGGCGTACCGATCCGTCTTAATGGCGTTGACGCACCTGAAACCGGCACTCAGGCTGGTAACGAAGCTACCGCCGCAATGAAACGCTACTTGCGTGGCAAAGTCTTGAATTGCGAACTGAATGGCGAGCGCACCTATGACCGATGGGTTGGCGTCTGCTTCACAGAAGAAGGTCACGACATTGGAGCGGTCATGATCTCAAATGGCTATGCGTTGGACTGTCGCCGCTATTCTGGCGGACGTTATCGGAAACTTGAGCCAGCTGGCGCAAGGTCTCGTCTGCCGCAGGCGCGGTACTGTTAGTTTGGACCAGAAAAGGCAGCTCTTGTTTTTTCAGCAATGGTCGCATCAGGTCCTGATCTCCGATGACGCCATTTTTGAGGTCCGTCGTAAAACGCACAGCAATAATGGGCCGCAGAAACGGCTGCGGCATAGCGCAGTTGTAGCGGAGTAAAAATCCGCCAGTTTGTGTCCTTCGTTTATTCGGAGGGCGGGAGATGTATTCTGTGGATATTTATAATCGTGTGCGCCGCGCTTGTTTGAAGGACGGCATGTCAGCCCGGGAAGCGGCTCGATACTTTAACAAGGACCGTAAGACGATCGCGAAGATGCTGCGTCATGCGCTGCCACCTGGGTACCGCCGTTCAGAAGCGCCCCGTCGCCCCACGCTTGATGACTATGTCGGTGTTATCGACGAGATACTGCGCACAGATAAGGCGCTGATCAAAAAGCAGCGGCATACAGCGAAGCGCATTTTTGAGCGCCTGCGCGACGAGCATGGATACGCAGGGAGCCTGACGACGGTGACCTATTACGTACGCGAGCAGAAACGACGCACCAAAGAGGTGTTTGTTCCGTTGTCACATCACCCAGGTCATGCGCAGGTCGATTTTGGCGAGACCCTGGGCGTGATTGGCGGCGTAGAATGTAAGATCCACTTCTTCGTGATGAGCCTGCCGCATTCTGATGCGGTATTTGTGAAGGGGTATCCAGCTGAGACAACCGAGGCGTTTTGTGATGGCCACGTCTCGGCCTTTGCGTTTTTTGGCGGCATTCCGCAATCCATCCTCTACGACAATACCAAGATCGCCGTGGCTCGGATACTCGGGGATAAGACGCGCATCCGCACACGTCGGTTTACGGAGTTGCAATCGCATTACCTGTTTGATGACAAGTTTGGCAGACCCGCACGGGGCAATGACAAAGGCAACGTTGAAGGGATGGTCGGCTACACACGCCGCAACTTCATGGTGCCTGCGCCGCGTTATGACAGCTTTGATGATCTGAATGTCCATCTGGAACAGCGGTGTTTAGAGCGTCAGGGCGATACGTTACGCGGCCACGACATGACCATTGGTCAGCGTTTGATGTCCGACTTGGATGCACTGATGGGGTTGCCCGTCGCCGAATATGAGGCTTGCGATCATGTCAGCACACGGGCCACATCGATCTCGATGGTGCGTTATCGCGGCAATGATTACTCTGTGCCGGTGGCGTATGCACATCATGACGTCCACGTGCGTGGCTTTGTGCATGAGGTCATTATTGGGTGCGGCAATGAGGTGATTGCGCGCCACGAACGATCCTATGCATCTGCGGATATGATCTTTGATCCGCTCCACTTCTTGCCTTTGATTGAACAAAAGGTTGGTGCACTGGATCAGGCCGCGCCTTTGCAGGGCTGGGATTTGCCGGATGTGTTTGCCACCCTGCACCGACTGCTCGAAGCCAGAATGGGTAAGCCGGGCAAGCGAGAATACGTTCAGATCCTGCGCCTTTTGGAGACCTTCGACATGGATGTTGTGCAAGGCGCGATCCAGCAGGCAATTGATATGGGTGCAATTGGCTATGACGCTGTAAAGCATCTTGTGCTGTGCCGGGTCGAGAAACGACCACCACGGCTGGATCTGGACTTCTACCCGTATCTCCCAAAGGCAAATGTTGGAGCAACGCGTCCGTCCAGTTACATGAGCCTGATCGGAAGGACTGCAGCATGACCGAAGCCCCTCAGATCCTACTGCGGCATCATCTTAAACAACTGCGACTGCCAACGTTCCAAGGCGAGTATGCCAAACAGGCGCAGCTCTGTGCCGCCGAGAACAAAGACCACATCCACTATCTGGCGCGGCTGTGTGAGATGGAATTGATCGACCGCGAACGCCGGATGATTGAACGGCGCATCAAAGCGGCGAAGTTCCCCAGCACCAAGAGCTTGGATAGCTTTGACTTCAAGATCATGCCCAGCCTGAACAAGCCGCTGACGATGGATCTGGCACGATGCGATTACGTTGATCGCAGGGAGAACATCATCGCCTTGGGACCGTCAGGGACAGGTAAGACGCATATCGCTTTGGGGCTTGGGCTGGCTGCTTGCCAACGAGGGCTAAAGGCACGCTTCACAACGGCAGCGGCATTGGTGCACGACCTGATTGAGGCTCAAGATGAGCGGAGATTGCAGCGCCTTCAAAAACAACTGACCAGCCAGAACCTGTTGATCATCGACGAGCTGGGCTTCGTGCCCCTCAGTAAATCGGGCGCGGAATTGCTCTTCGAGGTCATATCCCAATGTTATGAACGCGGCTCCATCATCATTACCTCGAACCTGCCCTTCGATGAATGGACTGAAGTCTTTGGCTCGGAGAGGCTGACCGGCGCACTGCTAGATCGTTTGACCCATCACGTCCATATCCTCGAGATGAACGGCGAAAGTTACCGCCTCAAACACAGCCGTAACAAACAACGATAATCAAAGCTGAATAAAGACAGGACAATGTTGGCCTAACAGCCAACATGCGCTTTGGCACGCGTTAGCTACATGACAAGCACTCGCGCCAAAGCGCACAACAAACGATAACTCAGTGGACCAGTTTTACGCCGCGACTTGGTCCCTTTTTACTCTGCATCCTTACCGATGCCCTGCGGCAAGCGGGCAGTGTCTCCGCGCGTGCCGCGCCGCCGCTGACGCGGCTGATCGCGTGCACCTCGGAGATCGTCATGCGCCCGCTGATCTCGCCTCTGGTGGATACCGATGCAGGGGCGCGGTTGCGGGACGCTCGCACGACAATATCGAACATGCGGATCATGCGGTGAACCTGTCACGGGTAACCGGAACACCCAGCTCAGCGCCGTCGTGCTGGGTGAACCCCACAAAAAAGCTAAGGATGTACAGACCTTTGACAAGTGCGTCTCGCGATGGAGTTTAGGCGTTAGCAGGTCTGCCCATTCCTGCCATGATCGCGGCGTCATGATACTTCAGACTAAAACAACGCCCGGGAATAGTAGGGCGTCGTTTAAGTCTAATTGATTACAAGCAGATTTTAGCCCTGTGCGAAGACCGCTCCAGCACTTGAGCTACTCATGGTCATCGGTAGTTCTTGAGCGGCTTGCTCCCGAATTTCAGCGATTTTCTCCTGAGCTGCATTTGCTGATGCTTCATCCGAGTATTCAGTAACAACGCTAAAGGTTAACTCGCCCGTCCGGATCATCTGAACACGAGAAGCGCCTACAGATTTGATAAGCGGCACAAATTTATCCCGTGCAATTGCTTCAAGTTCGTCATTCCATTCCGTCGCTGTCCAATTTGATACAGTTGAATACGCCATCTTTGCCCCCTGATTTTTGCAATGCGGCAAGCGTCGCACGTTCGCGAGAAAACTCAAAGCCAAATTAGGGAAGCTGTGCGTGGAGTATCCAGAGCGGAGGTCAGTAAGCGAATGGACCCCATATAACTGCTTGTCCAAAGCCCTCTATCCCAAAAAAGCCCAGAATACCGCACGGTTCGCTCTCAGGGAGGTCCAATTTGTTTGCGACGATCATAATCATAATTTGTATAAATGGTGAGTTATTATGCCAGTGCAGCGCGAACAGCCTACTCAATTGGTTTGGACGTCATCTGGGTGCCAATCAGATGAAAGCCATATGGACATCGAGACTTCGGTCTATCTTCGGTGTCATCTGTCAGAAGACTTCAAAACTGCGAAGAGCTGGAACGATTTGATCGACCGTCTTTCGCAAAAAGGGTTTCATCTTAAATTGCATAATAAGCGGCTCATTTTGGTCAACGAGCACACGAGTGTACATCTCTGCACTTGCAGTCACCTTGGATTTGGTTTCGCCGCAATCGCTGCCAAGCTGGGTAAGCCCCACGTGCACGGGCAAAGTAACAAGTTGGTTCGAAGGCCATAAGTGTTGCGGATCGTAGACGGGTAGCCTCCACCATATAACCCTTAGCGGCCTACCTGTCATATTATTGCCTCTTTACTGCCATCTTACCGTCTTTGGTAATGTGCCAAGTCGCTGGGTAGTATCTCTTTGGTAAGTGCTTCAGAGCACTCTAGGGAGTTCTCCGACTTCATCGCTGGTTTCTTATCCGCCAGCCGATCAAAGTCAGCTTGCGGCATCTCTACGCCTTCATTGAAAGGTGTGTCCTTAGATAGCCCCCACCGTCTGGATACATGTGGTGCCGCAAGCTTCGTCACCATATCACCTTTGCATTGCCCTTCACCTGTCATGTTATTGCCTCTGATACTTGGTTAAGTCGCCGTGTATTTTAGCTTGGCAAGCGCTTCAGCGCGCTTTAACGAGTTCTTCGACTTTAGCGCTGCCTTTTGCTCGAGCCAGCCTGTCGAAGTCAGCTTGCGGCACCTGTACGGCTTCATTGAAATACGTGTTTGTCTTACATTTCCGCCCGTCGGTGTACAAATGGTGCCGCAACTTTTTCATTTACGCGCTCCCATCTGTTGTTGGGTTGATGTCCACAGTACGCGTGCGTATCGCGGTTGACCCGACAGAACGGCGTCGAGCGTGTCGAGTGCAAGAATAGCGCTTAATAAAATGACTTGGATCAGAACACAGCATTCAAATCTGGAATGAGATTCGTAGGGCTGAGACGCATGCCGCCTTTTTGGCAAAAAATATAAATGTTCAAGTTACGAGCCGTGTACTGTAGCTTATTTTCGTCATCGGCCCAGTGCGGTCAACCAACAATGGTCGGATGTCGGAGGTACCGCGCTTCTGTTGGTGGGTAGACGGCACTACAATTGTGCTCAAGTTGTGGAAGCCATCGCAATTCGGTGTCGCTCACATTGTCTCAACGCGGCTCTCCATCTCAAATATAGCTTGTGCACCACATGGGGGTTGGGGGTTGGGGAGTGACGACGATATGGGTGAAATGTTTGATGTGACAAATGACTGGAAACTGCCTCAAAACATGAGGCGGGAAAAAATTATCGCTTCTGCTGGAAATAGAAGTGTCCGTTTCAGTGCTCATGCCGGTAAGCGAATAAGCAGCAACATACTCTATCGGTGGAAGTTCGTTCTGGAAAATAGTTCGGGCAAGGCAACTTGGTTTGGAAAAGATGGAAACAACGTCGCATACGAATGCGAAGTCTCCGACTGAGGCCACCCATTCACCCAACTTTCAAATTGAATAACTGCTTTTGGCCGGAAGCCCGGTACCCCTTCGGCCTATCAGTCACAGA